>NZ_CP025794.1:1200000-2400000 GCF_002906655.1 Vibrio hyugaensis
TGCGTTTTCTGCGATTTGTTCTACTAGTTGAGTTTTATTCACTGTGATTTCCCCTTTGTGTCATCTGTGATTATTTTTGTGATGACGTTTCGTTCCATAATTAAAAAATATGCCCCACCCCTTATCCTTCAAGGGCTGGAAGCTATCGAACTTAACTTAGCTTCCAAAAAAAACGCTGACAAGCCTTTTTGAGCCTATCAGCGTAAAGTTTTACTTATTTTTGCTGCACATCACTATTTTTGAGACGGAAACTCAACGCCTGTCGGGTCTTGCTCTAGTGCAACTTTAAGAACTTCGTCGATCCACTGTACAGGGATAACCTTCAGATCAGCGATAACATTTTCTGGAATCTCTTCCAAATCACGCTCATTGTCCTTCGGAATCAGTACCGTTTTGATGCCACCGCGGTGTGCCGCAAGTAACTTCTCTTTTAGGCCACCGATAGGTAAAACTTCACCGCGAAGCGTAATTTCACCCGTCATACCCACTTCTGCTTTTACAGGATTACCCGTCAAGCTAGAAACAAGTGCAGTACACATTGCGATACCCGCACTTGGGCCATCTTTTGGTGTTGCACCTTCAGGTACGTGAACGTGGATATCACGTTTTTCGTAGAAGTCAGAGTTAATACCCAGTTTCTCGGCACGTGAACGCACAACGGTCATCGCAGCTTGGATCGACTCTTTCATTACGTCGCCAAGTGAACCCGTTTGCGTCAGCTTACCTTTACCCGGCATTGATTCAGTTTCGATGGTCAGTAGATCGCCGCCAACTTGTGTCCAAGCTAGACCCGTTACTTGACCGATACGGTTGCTATCGTCCGCTTTACCGAAGTCATGACGCTGAACACCTAGATACTCTTTTAGGTTTTCCATTGTCACGGTAACTGATTTCAAGCTGCTATCAAGCAGGATGTTCTTCACTGCTTTACGACAGATCTTAGAAATCTCACGCTCTAGGCTACGCACACCCGCTTCACGCGTGTAGTAACGAATGATGCCAATGATCGCTGAGTCTTCGATAACAATTTCGCTTGGTTTCAAGCCATTACGTTGAACTTGCTTATCAACAAGGTGACGTTTTGCGATGTTTAGTTTCTCGTCTTCAGTGTAACCAGACAGACGAATCACTTCCATACGGTCTAGTAGAGGACCAGGAATATCCATCGAGTTAGACGTTGCAACGAACATAACGTCAGATAGATCGTAATCTACCTCTAGGTAATGGTCGTTAAACGCGTTGTTTTGTTCTGGGTCTAGAACTTCCAGCAGTGCTGAAGATGGATCGCCACGCATGTCTGAAGACATCTTGTCGATTTCATCCAGAAGGAACAGTGGGTTTTTCACGCCTACTTTCGACATCTTCTGAATAAGCTTGCCTGGTAGCGAGCCAATGTATGTACGACGGTGACCACGGATTTCAGCTTCATCACGTACACCACCTAGTGCCATACGCGTGTACTTACGACCCGTTGCCGCTGCAATAGAGCGACCTAGCGATGTTTTACCAACACCAGGAGGACCAACAAGACAAAGGATTGGACCTTTCAGTTTGTTGATACGGTTTTGTACCGCCAAGTACTCAAGAATACGTTCTTTAACGCGCTCTAGGCCGTAGTGGTCTTCGTTCAGAATCTCTTCTGCTTTCGCAAGGTTCTTCTTAACTTTTGAACGCTTCGCCCATGGCACACTCACCATCCAATCGATGTAGCTACGCACCACTGTCGCTTCTGCTGACATTGGAGACATCATCTTAAGCTTTTGCAGCTCTTGTTCTGTCTTTTCACGCGCTTCCTGAGGCATTTTCGATTCATCGATCTTTTGCTTCAGGGTCTCGAACTCGTCAGGAGCATCTTCCATCTCGCCAAGTTCTTTCTGAATCGCTTTCATTTGCTCATTCAGGTAGTACTCACGCTGAGATTTTTCCATCTGCTTTTTAACGCGACCACGGATGCGTTTTTCGACTTGAAGAAGATCGATTTCTGATTCCATCTGACCCATAAGGAATTCAAGACGCTCAGTCACATCAACGATTTCAAGTACTTGCTGTTTGTCCACCAGCTTTAGAGGCATGTGCGCAGCAATGGTGTCTGCAAGACGAGCTGCTTCATCAATACCATTTAGTGAGGTAAGCACCTCTGGTGGGATCTTTTTGTTTAGCTTAATAAAGCCTTCGAATTGGTTGATCGCACTGCGAACAATCACTTCTTGCTCACGCTCTTCAAGCTCAGGCGTAACCACAAACTCTGCCTCTGCTAGGAAGAACTCGCTTTCTTTAAAGTGGTTAATTTTCGCGCGCTGTTGACCTTCAACCAACACTTTAACTGTGCCGTCAGGTAGCTTAAGAAGCTGGAGAATGGTTGCAACCGTACCTACTTCAAATAGGTCATCAACCGTCGGCTCGTCAGTATCAGCTTGCTTTTGTGCCACAAGCAGAACTTGTTTGTTTGTTTCCATTGCCGTTTCTAGACAACTAATCGATTTCTCACGACCAACAAACAATGGAATAACCATGTGTGGGTAGACCACTACGTCACGTAGAGGTAATACCGGGATCTCGATACGCTCGGAACGTTCCAAGTTCATATAATTCTCTCTTCCGCTTTCACGTTTAACGTATTACTTAACGAAGTATATGGGGTCTAATTATTTGGATTCAATAAGAGAAATAAAAAAAGGAGGTAATTACTTACCTCCTTTTTATTCATGGCTGAATTTATTCTGCTCCAGCTGCCTGGCTGTCGGCGTTGCTGTAAATAAGCAGTGGTTCTGATTCACCATTAATGACTGATTCATCAATCACGACTTTACTTACGTCCGTCGCGGATGGCAGTTCATACATGGTTTCCAGCAGAACGCTTTCTAGAATTGAACGTAGACCACGAGCACCTGTCTTACGCTCCATTGCTTTCTTAGCGATAGCACGTAGTGCGTCTTCACGGAACTCAAGCTCAGCGTCTTCTAGCTCGAACAATGCTGCGTATTGCTTGGTTAGTGCGTTCTTCGGCTCACATAGGATCTGAATTAACGCTTCTTCATCTAACTCAGTTAACGTTGTTGTTACTGGTAGACGACCAATAAACTCAGGAATCAAACCGTATTTCACTAGATCTTCAGGCTCTACCTGAGTAAATAGTTCACCGACGGTTTTGGTTTCGTTCTTAGAGCGCACTTCTGCGCCAAAGCCGATACCAGTACCTGTTGCTACACGTTGCTCAATCACTTTATCTAGGCCAGCAAATGCACCGCCACAGATGAACAGGATCTTAGATGTGTCCACTTGTAGGAATTCTTGCTGTGGATGCTTACGACCACCTTGTGGTGGAACCGATGCAACCGTACCTTCAATAAGTTTTAGTAGCGCCTGCTGAACACCTTCACCAGATACGTCACGCGTAATTGATGGGTTTTCAGCTTTACGAGAAATCTTGTCAATTTCGTCAATGTATACAATGCCGCGTTCAGCCTTAGCTACATCGTAATCACATTTTTGCAGAAGCTTCTGGATGATGTTTTCAACGTCTTCACCTACGTAACCAGCTTCGGTTAGTGTGGTAGCGTCAGCCATTGTAAATGGCACATCCAAGAATCGAGCTAGCGTCTCAGCAAGCAGTGTTTTACCACTACCCGTTGGACCAATTAGAAGGATGTTACTCTTACCAAGTTCCACACCTTCGCTCGTTGTATCACCATTGCGTAAACGCTTGTAGTGGTTATATACCGCAACTGCGAGCACTTTTTTCGCGTAATCTTGTCCGATCACATAGTCATCAAGGTGTTCACGGATCTGTTTTGGCGTTGGTAACGCCTCAGATTCTTTCTTAGGGAGAACATCCTTAATTTCTTCGCGAATGATATCGTTACATAAGTCGACACACTCGTCGCAAATGTAAACTGACGGACCTGCGATTAGCTTGCGAACTTCGTGCTGACTTTTGCCACAGAAAGAGCAGTACAGCAATTTGCCGCTGCCGCTTTCTTTGCTTTTATCTGTCATTCGCTAACCTCTTAGCCTTTACTCTTTATGAATTGAGTGTATATCAAATTTAGCCAAAATGCGCTGGCTAAATTACTCGCCGCGGTGGCTCAACACTGCATCCACAATACCGTATTCTACTGCCTGATCTGCCGACATGAAGTTATCACGATCAGTATCACGTTCAATCACTTCAAGAGGCTGGCCAGTATGCTCTGCCAATAGGTTGTTTAGCTTCTGCTTGATAGTCAGGATTTCCTGAGCATGGATTTGGATATCAGAAGCTTGACCTTGGAAACCACCAAGTGGTTGGTGGATCATCACACGTGAATTAGGCAGAACGTAACGCTTACCTGGCGCACCACCTGCAAGCAGGAACGCACCCATTGAGCAAGCTTGACCCATACATACTGTGCTCACATTTGGCTTGATGAACTGCATAGTGTCGTAAATAGACATACCCGCAGTCACGCTGCCGCCTGGAGAGTTGATGTATAGGAAAATATCTTTATCTGGATTTTCAGATTCTAGGAAAAGTAGCTGAGCCACGACAAGGTTTGCCATGTGGTCTTCCACTTGACCGGTTAAAAAGATCACGCGCTCTTTAAGCAAACGTGAGTAAATGTCGTAAGAGCGTTCGCCGCGGGAAGTTTGTTCAACCACCATTGGCACTAGCGCGTCAATAATTGGCGACATTGCATTTTTTTCTTGGTAGCTCATATTCTTATGTCCCTAAAATAAATGGCCCGGATGATGACTATCATACGGACCATTGTTAGCAGAATAGTCGACGTTAAGTCAACCTTCTACGCAAGATATTGCTTATTAAGCAGCAGGTTGTTGTTGGTTAAGTAGCTCGTTGAAGCTTACTTCTTTCTCAGTAACCTGTGCTTTAGCGATGATCGCGTCGATTGCTTGCTCTTCTAGAGCAACGTTACGCATGTTGTTCATCATTTGCTCGTTTTGCTCGTAGTAAGCAATAACTTCTGTTGGATCTTCGTAAGCTGTTGCCATCTCTTCGATAAGAGACTTCACTTTCTCGTCGTCAGCTTTTAGCTCTTCAGACTTGATTACTTCACCTAGAAGAAGACCAACAACTACGCGACGCTTAGCTTGCTCTTCGAACAGTTCACGTGGAAGCTGTGCAGCTGCTTCTGGGTTACCACCGAAGCGTTGTGCAGCTTGTTGACGTAGAACTTGGATTTCTTGGTCGATAAGTGCAGCTGGTACGTCGATTTCGTTTTGCTCAACTAGGCCGTCGATAGCTTGCTCTTTGATGCGGTTCTTAATAGCTTGCTTAAGTTCGCGCTCCATGTTCTTACGAACTTCAGCTTTAAGTGCGTCAACGCCACCTTCAGCAACACCGAACTTAGAAACGAATTCGTCGTTTAGTTCTGGTAGTTCGCGAGCTTCAACTTTGTTCACTTTGATTGCGAACTTAGCAGCTTTACCTTTTAGGTTTTCAGCGTGGTAATCTTCTGGGAAGTTTACGTCGATCTCGAATTCCATACCTTTAGTTTTACCTTCGATACCGTCTTCGAAACCTGGGATCATGCGACCTGCGCCCATCTCTAGTGGGAAGTTCTCAGCTTTACCGCCTTCGAACTCTTCACCATCAATAGAACCAACGAAGTCGATGCTTACACGCTTACCAGCTTCAGCAGCTTCTTCTACTTCAGCCCAAGTAGCTTGTTGCTTACGTAGAGTTTCGATCATCTCTTCTACGTCTGCATCGTTAACTTCAGTTGTTGGTTTTTCAACTGTGATGCTGTCTAGGCCTTTTAGCTCAACTTCTGGGTAAACTTCGAAAGTTGCAGCGAAAACTAGGTCAGCGCCTTCGTTGTTTTCAACTGGTGCGAAAGTTGGAGCGCCTGCTGGGTTGATTTTCTCTTTTACGATCGCTTCGATGAAGTGGCGTTGCATAACTTCACCAAGAACGTCTTGACGTACTGCTTTGCCGTACATCTTAGCAACCATTTTTAGAGGCACTTTACCTTTACGGAAACCATCGAAACGACGGTTTTTAGCGATGTTGCGTAGTTCAGCTGTTACAGCGTCTTCGATGTTTGCAGCTGGAACAGTAATGTTTAGACGGCGCTCTAGGCCCTCTAGCGTTTCAACAGTAACTTGCATTATATATAAACCTCTAAAGTGGCTCGGTCTTCCCGAGCTTATGAGCGAGACTCTGTGAGTTCACGCTTCATCCTTGTGTAGTGTTCTGTCCGAACACCTAAGTTAAAACCGAGTATCGATGCTGGAAACCAACACCAGACTAATCAGTGATATCCTCCGCAAACGCAAAAGGTATCTCCTATTAGCCTCAGGACAGAATTTTTAGACGCGACATTCTAGCGATCTGTCGCAATCCTGTCGAGCCAATAGCCACTATGTGGACATTGTCTGCGCTAAATTCTCAAATACGGGCTCAATTTTTGCGAAAAATGCCCTTTTAGCATCGCTTCGCCTTAGCCAGCATATCTAGAATGGGGACAATAGCGACTTTTTCAAGAGAATCGACTGCTTTTTTTATTGAAAAGCCTAAAAAGAGATCTTGCTCTTGTTTTACTCCACAGAGTTGAAAACTAAATCCCTATTCATCACTACAAACTATTAACATTTTCTTACGTCACCAAAGGAAGGGGTAAGGAGCGTAATGATGTCGCAGAAAAACCGTATTCTACTGATTTTTTTTGCCTTCTATTTACTTTGCGCTTTCATCGGTGGGCATTGGGTTTGGAGTCACAGCTACCGATCTTTGCTCGAAAAACACCAGTCTCAGCTGGAACGTTTTTCCAGTCATATCCAAAACAAATTAGACAAATACGCGCACATTCCCCATTTACTATCTAAAGATGAACCTTTGGTACAAGCACTACTAACCCCGAATAACAGTGCGCAGCTCGAAATCACCAACCGCTATCTAGAATCGGTTAATCACGTGATTGAAGCGGCAGACACCTATTTGATCGACCAATGGGGGACGACGATCGCCGCCAGTAATTGGCGCAAAGAGCGTTCATTTGTGGGGCGCAACTTCGCTTTTCGCCCTTATTTCAAGCAAGCCATTGTCGGTGAGAGAAGTGAATATTACGCCCTCGGCTCCACTTCGGGTAAACGCGGCTATTACTATTCCTACCCCATCGTCTATGCCGGTGGCGTAATTGGTGTCGTGGTGGTCAAAATGGATTTGAACAAGATAGAAGACAATTGGCAGCAGCCTAAAAGTGTTTTCGTCGCCAGTGACCCAAATGGCATAGTGTTTATGAGCAGCCGTAACGACTGGTTGTTCAAAAGCCTACAATCACTTGATGAAATAAAAGAAGCCGAAGTTTGGGCAAGCCGACAGTATTTAGACACTCATATTGAGTCACTTGGTTTTGTCGGTGACATGCTGCCGAAACATTCTGAGGTAAAGCAGGGCTACCCTTACAATAAAGGAACCTTGGTGATCTCTTCCCTGCCCCTTGACGAACTCAAACTGACGATCCGGGTACTCTCGCCTAAGCAAACGGTGGTTTGGTTCACCATGGGCTATTTGCTCGTTTTGACTCTAGCTTTTACCGTTTTATTCCTTCTAGGCCAACTGGTTTATCACCGCCAGCAGCGTCATCGTCAACTTGATCGAATTCAGCAAGAAGCCAATCAGAAACTTGAATATCAAGTCATGGCGCGTACCGCTGAGCTGCAAGCCGAAGTTGCCCAGCGTACCGAAACCGAACAGACCTTACGCTTGACGCAAGATGAGTTGATACAAGCCGCAAAACTGGCGGTACTTGGGCAAATGTCAGCAAGCATCAGTCATGAGCTTAATAACCCGCTCGCCGCCATTCGCAGTTTTGCTGAGAACGGGAAGCTATTTCTTCAAAAAGAAAAATGGGAACGAGTTGAAGATAACCTCACCCGCATTTCCGCACTCACCGACCGAATGGCAAACATCAGCCAACAATTGCGTTCTTTTGCCAAGAAAACCAGTGCGAGTGAACTACTTCAAACCCGCCTATTACCCGTCGTTGCGTCGGCAAAAGAGTTGATGAAGCCCGCGTTCAAATCGGCGCGAGTGACATTAGAAACGAATGTTCCAGAGCATGATATCGACGTCTACGTCAATACTATCCAGCTTGAGCAAGTATTAGTTAATCTGCTAACCAACGCGATTGAAGCAATGAAAGCCCAAGAGCAGAAACGAGTGGCGTTGTCTGTGGAACGTGATGAGACAACGAAAACTGTCTGGGTTCATGTCGATGACAACGGCTCAGGTTTGGGTGCATCCACACTTTCAGAATTGTGCGAACCGTTTTTGACCACCAAACAAAACGGTTTGGGGTTAGGGCTTTCAATCTCCCAACAAATCTTAGCCGGGATGAACGGTAAATTGAGTGCTCAGAATAGAGAACAAGGTGGGGCTCGATTCTCACTCTGTTTACCTATTGTTTCACCACACGCCAAACCATAGAAGGATGAGACCATGTGTCAGGTATTTTTTATTGATGACGAAGCCGATCTCAGACTGGCGATAGAACAAACCTTCGAACTTGCCGATATTGACGCCAAGTTTTTCTCCGATGCAGAATCGGCTTTAATTGCGATGCAGCAAGGCGAAGAAGCTGGCGTCGTTGTCACTGATATCTGTTTGCCGGGCATTTCCGGAATGGATTTGCTGACCACACTCACTCAGCGCGATGCAAACCTCCCCGTCATCATGATCACCGGACATGGCGATATATCCATGGCAGTACAAGCTCTCCATCAGGGCGCTTACGATTTTATCGAGAAACCTTTTGCGCCAGAGCATCTAGTAGAAACCGTTAAGCGGGCTATTGAGAAGCGAAAGCTCACCAACGAAAATGAAAAACTGCGACAGTCACTCAAAGCCAGCAAAACCCTTGGGCCAAGAATTATCGGCGAAACTCCTAGCATTCAAATGCTGCGCGAAACCATCAGTCACATCGCGGATACGAACGCCGATATTTTACTATTTGGCGAAACAGGAACAGGCAAAGAACTGATTGCTCGTTCGCTGCATGAGCAAAGTGCTCGCCGCAATCAAAACTTTGTCGCAGTAAATTGCGGCGCAGTACCGGAAAACCTAATTGAAAGCGAGTTGTACGGTCACGAAAAAGGCGCATTTACCGGCGCAGAAACCCGTCGTATCGGCAAATTTGAATTCGCTCAGGGCGGCACTCTGTTTTTAGATGAAATCGAATCTATGCCGATTCAGGCACAAATTCGATTACTACGTGTTCTTCAAGAAAGAGTGATTGAACGAGTAGGATCAAATGAATTACTGCCATTGGACATCAGAGTCATTGCCGCAACCAAAGTCGACTTAAAGCAAGCCGCTGAAGAAGGCTACTTTAGACAAGATCTGTATTATCGTCTCAATGTAGTCACGCTCGACTTACCACCCATGCGCGAACGAAAAGAGGACATTCCTGCGCTGTTCCACCACTTTCTGTTAGTCGCTGCATCACGTTATGGTAAAACCTCACCTAGCCTTTCGTCACAAGATCTCGCTCAATTAATGGCCCATGATTGGCCCGGTAATGTTCGTGAACTGCGCAACGCAGCCGAACGCTTTGTCTTACTGGGTAAACTGATACAACTTGGAGAGACACCCTCTCATCCAACAACGGCATCAAGCCTTGCAGAACAAGTGGCAGAATTTGAGAAAGCAGCAATAGAGAGTGTTTTACTAGAAAGCCGCGGCAGTATTAAGCAAACCATGAAACAATTGAATGTGCCTCGAAAAACCCTGTATGACAAAATGCAACGCTATCAGATAGATAAAGATCTATATAAATAAAACGCAGTTTGCGGTTTGTTGTTATATCCAACTTGAATCATACTTTTTATAACAACGAAAAGATGGCTCATACGGATATGACAGAAAAAATTAAAATACCGGTGATCACTGATACAGTAATGGTCGACGGGCATTATCAAGAAGAAAGGCGTTCTGGCGAAGATAGGCGCAAAAACAAAAAGAAGTGGCTTGGCTACGAGCGGAGGATCAAACCCGATCCGAGAAGGCCAACCTATAAATCCATAAACGAAGAGGTGTGAACAGTCACACCTCTTTTGCTTTTGTGGCTAAAAACCATTACTTAGTGATGATTTCTGGTCCCATCAGCGTGGTTGGTAGCCAAGTCGAAACCCAAGGTACATACGTTACGATAATGAGGAATAAGAACATCACCGCCACCCAAGGCAAAGCCGCTTTCACCACGTTCATCATCGACATTTTCGCTACCCCGGCAGTTACAAACAAATTAAGCCCCACAGGTGGCGTTATCATGCCTATCTCCATATTCACCACCATCATAATACCAAGGTGAATAGGGTCGATACCTAGTGCGATTGCAATTGGAAAAACCAAAGGTGCGACGATAATCAACAACCCTGAAGGCTCCATAAACTGACCGCCAATCAGCAGCAACACGTTGACCACAATTAAGAAGGTGATTGGGCCGAGCCCCGCAGACAGCATAGATTCAGTGATCATTTGCGGGATGCGTTCTTCCGTCAGTACATGTTTAAGAATCAAAGCATTGGCAATGATGAACAACAGCATGATGGTCAGTTTGCCGGCTTCATAGAGCGTGTGCTTGGTGTCTTTATGGACAAACGTTTGGAAGATCTTTACCAACGCTGGTTTGGTATTATGTTTATCCGCAAATGGTCCCATGTCTTTATAGATAAAGTTGGCAATCAAAAACGAATAAACTGCTGCCACCGCCGCAGCTTCTGTTGGTGTGAAGATACCACCGTAAATACCACCAAGAATGATCACCACCAACAACAATCCCCAACTGGCGTCTTTAGCGGCATCGAAGGTTTCTTTCCAACCGACAAAAGGTTGTTTTGGCAGGTTCTTAATCCTCGCGGCGATGTAGATAGCAATCATCAACATCACACCCGCAAGCAAGCCCGGTATCACACCGCCGAGGAACATACGCCCCACCGATACATCCGTCGCAGCGGCATACACAACCATCACAATTGAAGGTGGAATCAAAATGCCCAATGTCCCCGCATTACAGATAACACCCGCCGCAAACTCCTTCGAGTAGCCGTTTTTGATCATACCGGCGATAACGATGCTACCAATCGCGACTACCGTTGCTGGAGATGACCCCGAAAGCGCGGCAAACATCATACACGCCACAACCGACGCCATCGCTAAGCCACCACGGAACCAGCCGACAATGGCGATCGCGAAGCGGATAATACGTTTGGCTACACCACCGGTAGACATAAAGCTTGAGGCTAAAATAAAGAAGGGAATCGCTAAAAGGGTGTAGTGACCAGCAAACGCATTAAACAGAGTTTGAGCAACAGAGGCCAAAGACGCATCCGAGTGCATCAATAAGAACAGAATACTAGAAAGGCCCAGCGAGACAGCAATTGGCACACCAATCAGCATGAAGCCAATCACCATCAAGAATAAAAACAGAATATCCATGGTTTATTGCTCCTTGCGATCTGATGAAGAGGAACTATTTGGAATGGCATCCGCCGCTTCACTCAGCTCTTCTTTTAACGCTTCTAACTCTTCTTCCGCTTCATGACCTGCAATTAGACGGTCGAGTTTACCTGTCGCAATTTGCCATGTAATTTGTACAAAACGGAACGTCAGCAGCGCCATACCAAGTGGCAGCGCAAAGTAAGGAATAAATCTTGGTAGCTTTTCGTAGCGTTCACCTTCATTAAGCCAATCGGCCAAGAATTGAAACATCTCTGGCATTGGAATGTCATCGGTCTCATACCATGCACGCTCCGTCGCAAATGGGTACCAGTAATTCCAAGAACCAATCAGTAGTAGAACCGAAAACGCTAGGCAGCAAACAGCGGCAAGCAACGCGAGTATTTTACGTTTAGGCTCAGAAACCATATTGATGATGACATCGACACCAATGTGAAAATGTTTCTTGACGCCATAAGACGCACCAACCAACACCATCCACGCGAACATGAATACGGTCAGCTCCAGCGCCCAAAGTATATTATCGTTAAAGACATAGCGAAAAATCACATTGGCAAACGTCAGCAACGTCATTGCACCGAGAAAAAATGCAATCAGCGTTTCTTCTAAGGCGTCAGTGATTCGCCCTGCCTTGGCAAAAAAAGTCTGTTCCATAATTACATCACATCATTATTGGGAGAAAAGGGCCCTCTTCCCCAGAACGCTGAGTACATGAGGGCCAATCGTAGTGCTCGTGTAATATTTATTGTTGGTTAGACGCTATTGCGGCATCAATGAGATCGGTACCGATGTCTTTCTCAAACTTTTTCCACACAGGTTGAAGTGCAGTCACCCATTCTTGGCGTTGCTCAGGCGTTAGAGTTCGAACTACCCCACCCGCTTCAATGATGTTGTTCTTATTCGCAAGGTTAACTTGTGTCGATTCTGCATTGCGCTGAGTTGTTACCTCTTGAATGATGGTATTGAGCTGCTCGCGTTGATCATCTGGGAGTTTTTTCCAGAAGTCGTTTGACGTTACAACAAGGTAATCCAGAATGCCGTGGTTGGTTTCAGTGATGCCATCTTGTACTTCGAAGAACTTCTTACCGTAAATGTTCGACCACGTATTTTCTTGACCATCTATAACTTTGGTTTGAAGACCGCCGTACACTTCTTTAAATGACATTTTTTGCGGGTTCGCACCAAGTTGCTCGAACTGAGCGACCAAAACGTCTGATGCTTGCACGCGGAACTTCAGCCCCTCGGCATCGCTTGGCAGCATTAATGGCTTGTTGGCAGACATCTGCTTCATACCGTTGTGCCAGAAAGCGAGACCTTGTAAGCCACGACGCTTCATTGCGTTCTTTAGCTTCTCGCCAGATTCTGAGTTTTGGAAACGGTCAACAGCCGCCACGTCTTCGAATAGAAAAGGAAGGTCAAAGATGCGGTACTTTTTGGTGAATTTCTCAAACTTTGAAAGAGAAGGGGCAGCGAGCTGAACATCACCATTAAGGAGCGCTTCAAGCACCTTGTTATCATCGTACAGTGTCGAGTTAGGGAAAACCTGCATACAGACTTTACCGTTCATCTCTTCGTTCACGCGCTTTTCTAGCAGCGAAGCTGCAATGCCTTTCGGGTGTTTATCAGTGTTAGTTACGTGGCTGAACTTGATGACGGTTTCACCAGGGTCACAATTTGCGGCAGCGTTAAAACTAGTGACAGCAAGAGCAGAGACAGACAGAAGGGTTAGAGGTTTAAACATTATTATTCTCCTTGTTGAATCACATCCCATCCTTTCCATGAGTACCTAAATGGGTAGAGGGTGATGGGTACGGATGTTCAACAAGGGGCAAGTTGCAGGCCAAGTTAATTAGTCCCTATTATTCAGTAATTTAAATAATAAAGAATAATCAATGGTGAAGATAAGGGGTTAAATCCACCCACGAGAACAGGCTCTATGGGTGGGAAATGACACATTTTAGGAAGAGCAGCTGATTTCCATCGTCTTACCCCACTCAGGAGGTAACTTAGCATAATCATCAAACTCGGGCTGTTCATCAAATGGGTGCTTTAGCAACTCAGCGAGACGATTTACTTCACTGAAATCTCCCTCCTCTGCCTTATCAATGGCAAGCTGCGCAAGGTAGTTACGTAAGATGTATTTCGGATTCACTTGACGCATGCGTCCACATCGTGTGGCTGCGTTAACACACTCACCTCGTTCATCAACCTCTAATTCGCAGCGAGCAAGATACAAATCCACCCATGCATTAGCGGCTTCGCGATCAAGGAACAAATCGATCACAGCTTGAGGCGACTTAACATCGAGATTAGACAACTCACGGAAGAAGCGAGTGTAGTCAGCTTTGTTTTGGTTCAACAGCTCAAACATAGCTTCGAACAAACGTCCATCTTCGTCCACCTTAGTATGGAGACCGAGTTTGGCTCGCATCAGTGCACTGAATTTCTGGCTCAGGCGAACTTCAAATTTACCAAGCGCCGCTTCAAGATCTTCTCGCACCACCAACGGCGATAATGCATGTGCTAAGGCAGATAAGTTCCACAGCGCGATGCGTGGCTGCTGCTCAAACGCATAACGACCTTGGTAGTCTGAATGGTTACAAATGTAATTTGGATCATAATCGTCGAGGAAGCCAAACGGGCCATAGTCGAAAGTTTGTCCGAGTATCGACATGTTATCGGTATTCATCACGCCATGCGCAAAACCGTAAGCCTGCCAGTAGGCAATCATCTCTGCGGTTTTCTCCACAATAGACTCGAACATAGCTGCGTATGGCTTCTCCGTTTGGGAGCATGCAGGGAAATGCCATTCAATCACTTTGTCAGCGAGCAGCTTTTGCTCAGCAAGTTGATTGGTATAAAAGAAGTGCTCGAAGTGACCAAAACGGATGTGCGTTTCTGCTACGCGAATCAACAACGCACCATATTCCATCTTCTCGCGATAAACGGGGGTATCGCTGTCCATCATACCCAGTGCTCTGGTGGTCGGAATGCCTAACCCAGCCATCGCTTCACTGCACAGATATTCACGAATAGTAGAACGTAATACCGCTCGACCATCCCCCATTCGCGAGTACGGGGTAAGCCCTGCTCCTTTGAGGTGAATATCAAACCAAGTGCCATCATTGTGCTGCATTTCAGCGAACAACAAGCCGCGACCGTCCCCCAAGTCTGGGTTATAAACCCCAAACTGATGACCTGCGTACTTCATTGCTAAAGGCGCGAAAGGCACAAAATCCGTTTGCCCAGAAAATACCTTCAAAAGCTCGTCACTCTCTTTCACTGGTAAACCAAACTGTTGAGCAAACTCGCCATTCCACACCACCCAACGCGTATTGTCTAAAAGCTGCGGAGTAACATAGGTGAAAAACGCAGATGGTAGTTCACTAAATCGATGGGTGAAATTGACACCTTCTAAGATAGGCATGATGGTTCCTCAAATACGGCTTCCTGTTAGAAAGTATACGCCCTGTATGCCATAGCTTTCAGCCACGAATTATTCATGGGTATTTCAGAAAGAGCAGATCAAAGAAACCACTTTGGAGAAAGGAGTAAAAATAAGCGGCCCCGCTTTACTGCATCGTTAACGGGGCTGCCATGATGGCTTAGCCTCGAAACTCGTAAGCATCGCTCTGAGAGTCTGGAACACCCTTAAACTGAGCGCGTTCGATATCCAGAATCGTTCGATAACTCAAAGATAGAAGTGCGATTTGGAAGGCTCCAAAAATACCGAAAATAACGCCAGATACGACCAATGCGAAAAGATGGGTGAACTCAGCGAACACAAATTGACTAACCGATCCCACAACCAAAGGAATTAGCCCCATCAAAATAAAAATCTGCTTGTTGAAAGGGCGACTTTGTCGCCATGCATTACCAAGGCTTCTCGGTTCACGATCTAACGCCGTTGCAGGTAACACTAAGGACCAACGGGAAAGAACCCAGTATCCCGGAACACTCAGCAGCAAGGTAACAAGGTTCATTGTGAACTCACTGATCTCTCCGCCGTCAAAGACGATAAAAAACGTCACGAGAAATATTGGTAACGCGATGATCAAGCCCATTGATAAACCGAACAAAATCCACCAGCTAATAAACCGTAACTCTCGCATGGATAAGCGCATCACATCGAGAACAGAACGCATGTATTCATGAGCAAGATAAATACGGTGGATGCGAACCGCCGCCATTGCCGCAACTAGCGGGTACAAAAGGAAAGTCGTAATAAAGAAACCAGCACCAAAGTTAGAAAAGTCAGGCTCTTGCGATCCTTGAACTAGGGCTTCTTGGTATTGGGTAATAAAGATCGTGTGAACCACGATCAAAGGAATACAAGCGACAACTATCGCGAGCAGATTTGCTCTGACCATTACTACTGCTTCTTGGCAAATAGCCGCAACAGAAAACGGATTCTCTGGCATAAAAAACATCCTTAATTTTTATAAAAACCTTGCCATAGATTACCCCTCAAAATGTTCAGGCACACAAAAATTAAAATGAACCTGATCACATAACAAACAGTTCACAATATTGATATTCGCTTTGGTTAAATAAAAAAAACCACTCGATTGAGTGGCTTAAAGGATATTCAGAATGAAGGCTAACGAGCAACGTATTACATAGTATTAGCCCGTTAGAACATTGTCTTCAGGGTACTTGATCAGAGTAGGCTCAGGACGCGCTAACATATACGCAAGCGTCAAAGGCCCAATACGTCCGATGATCATCACCACAATCATGATGTATTTGCCGGGTTCTGAAAGATCAGCAGTCAAACCAGCGGTTAAACCAACGGTAGCAAATGCAGAGATGGTCTCGAACATCACCTTATCGAAGCTCGCCTTCTCGGTCAGCATTAGTAAGAACATCGCCGTCGTTAAAATTGCACCACTCACAACAATGATCGCCAGTGACTTAGTCACCGTCTGCCAGTTCACCGTACGTTTGAAAATCACCACGTGCTTTTTCTGACGCAGGAACGCCCATGTCGCCATAAAAGCGACAGCAAAGGTAGACACCTTAATACCGCCCCCCGTCGAAGTTGAGCCTGCACCAATCAACATCAGCACAATCATTACCAACAAAGCGGGTTGGGTAAAGTGTGCCAAATCGACACTGTTAAAGCCTGCGGTTCGCGCACTGGCTGATTGGAAGAAGGCCGCAAGCCACTGCCCTGCCATAGGTAAAGACTCCATCGTATTCGGGTTGTGTCTTTCCAATAACCAGAACATGATTGTTCCCACCGCAAGCAATGCCGGCGTCGCAATCAGCATGATTTTGGTGTGCAGGTGCAAAAAATGAAAACCACGACGCCAATGCAGCCATAGATCACCAATCACGGTAAAACCCAAGCCACCGAAGATGAACAAACCTGCTAGCGTAAAGATCACTACAGGGTCGTTGACAAAGCTCATCATACTGTCTGAGAACAACGCAAACCCCGCGTTGTTGAATGCAGAGATAGAATGGAACAGCGCATAGAACATACCCGTCTGCCACCCCATCTCAGGAACCCAACGGAAAGAAAGGAAGATAAAGCCAATCATCTCAGCGATAAGGGCGAAGATAACAATTTTCTTCACCAGCTTACGTAAGTTAACTTGACGATCTTGACCTAAAGCGTCTTTGGCTAGCGCTTGTTGACGGAGGCTCAACCGTACACCAAACATGTACAACAAAACGGCAGAGAGCGTCATTTGCCCTAGCCCACCGACTTGCATCAAAAACATCAGCAAAATTTTGCCTGCCAATGTGAAGTGCTGCCCCGTATCAACCACCCCCAAGCCAGTAACACTGATGGCCGAGGTTGCGGTAAACAACGCATCGGTCAGCGATAAACCCGTAACAGAGAACACAGGTAAAGTAAGCAAAACAGCAGAAGGCAATAACACACCGAGAAAGCTCAGCAATATAATGCGCGGCTCGCCACCTTTCGCTTTATCTCGTTTGCCATCTGGGACGTAAAAAACGCCTCTCTGGTGAAATTGGCTCATAATGATTTCAGCTTGCTTGCTAATTTATCTTGAGGACCAACAACAATAATGAGGTCGCCGATTTCTAGTGTTGTGGTGAGCTCAGGAGCTTTGGTGATTTCCGGGCCACGTTTAAAGCCGAGTACTTGAACGCCTTCCACTTTACACAATGCAAGATCGCCAAGAGTCTTGCCCATCCAACGAGAGCCAATCACAAACTCGGTCATCGCTAAACCACTGCCCAATGGGTGGAATTCCAGTACGCGTTTGTCGAGCATCTTACGTGCAACACGAATACCCATATCACGCTCTGGCATGATGATGTGGTCTGCACCAATTTTTTGCAGTACGCGAGCTTGGAAGCGGTCGTTCGCTTTAACCCAAACCGATTTTACCCCCGCCTCTTTAGCAATTAGAGTGGCTAGGATGCTGGCATTTACGTCGGCACCAATCGCGATCATGACCATGTCATAGTCATCGAGTTTTAATTCAGCGACCGTATCTTCTTGAGTACAGTTTGCAACAATGGCTTGGCTAACAAAGCCTGCCGCTTCTTTTACTCGGTCTTCATTAACGTCAACCGCCAAAACTTGTGAGCCAGAATCTTGCAGTTCTTTACACACGGCTAAGCCAAAACGACCTAAGCCAATTACAGCAAATTGCTTATCACCAGTTTTCATTTGTGCCTCATTTATGCGTTGAATAGCAAGCGCGAGAGTCTGCGCCTATTCCTTATCATCTGCAAACTAGACGACAAAAAATTGACAAAAGATTAACTGAGACACTCGCGCGATAACTTTTTAAAGCGTAGACACTACCAACGACTTTTCCTAATTATTGGCAGTTAAATCAAAAGAATAGCCACCAAGTTCACACTTAATGGAGCAGTCATATTCATCGTCGACTTAAAACCGCCTCTTCGCACCGCCTCACACCAACTTGGTCCGCATTCTCAAGAACACACTGACTAAAAATGAAAAATAATGTATTGAAATCAAAAACAAAGAAGCCGCATCGAAATGCGGCTTCTTTTATATTTCATGTATTCGTACAAGAACGATGGTGTGGATTATTCAGAATCGCGCTTGTCAGTATTGTCTCGACGAGGACGGTCATTGTCCTGTGGTTTACGCTTGTTCTTCGGTACGTAGTTCAAAATGGAAATTGGCACTGGTTTTCTTGGTGCAAATCCTTCGATTTCCACACGTTCAAGCAAGTGACCTAGACGGCTTTCAATCATGCATAGGTTTTTGAAGTCATCTTTTGATACCAGTGAAATCGCTTCACCTTGTGCACCAGCGCGGCCCGTACGACCAATACGGTGAACGTATTCATCCGCTGGGAATGGCAAGTCGTAGTTAATAACAACAGGTAGGTTGTCGATATCAATACCACGAGCCGCAACTCCCGTTGCCACTAAGTACTGGATTTCACCCGCTTTAAACTGCTCAATCAACTCTTGGCGAACGCGTTGGTTACGACCACTGTGGAACGCCTCTGCCACGATACCACGCTTCTCTAGTTGAGAAACCAACTTCGCCGCGCCGTGTTTTGTCTCGATAAACACCAACACTTGCGACCAATCGTTTTCCGTCAGCATATGGCTCAGTAGTGACGACTTCATGTCTTTATCGACGGTAGTGATCCACTGCTTGATGTTCGACTTAGATGCGCTGTGCTTCGCAATGGTGATCTCTTCAGGGTCAACGATGGCGTTTTTCGCCAAGTCACGAACTGGGTTTGATAGCGTCGCTGAGAACAACAAGCTTTGAATATCTTCTGGCATGCAATCGACGATCTTATCAATCGAATCGATAAAGCCCATATCCAACATCTTATCGGCTTCATCCAGAACCAGCATTTCCACTTCATCAAAGTGAATGGCACGTTGGCCGTAAAGGTCAATCAAACGGCCTGGCGTGCTTACGACAATATCCACGCCTTCAATCAGCGCTTGTTTCTGCGGTGCATAATCCACACCACCAAACATCGCCATAGAACGAAGCGATAAGTTTTTTCCGTATACCTCGATGCTCTGGTGCACTTGAAGTGCCAACTCACGTGTCGGGGTCAAAATGATCGCACGAGCGCGCTTCTTACGCTGAGTTTCCCCTTTGCTGAGTTTTTCTAAGATTGGTAGTACAAAGCCAGCAGTCTTACCGGTACCAGTTTGTGCTGCGGCAATCAAATTGCTGCCACGCAAAACAATCGGAATGGCTTTTTGTTGGATAGAAGTCGGTTTTTCATAACCCAGCGCCTTCACTGCATCAGTGATAGGTGCGCTTAAACCAAGCTTAGAAAATGGCATAGAAAAGTCTCAACAGAGGAAATGGGCGCGTAGTGTATCAGAATCCGAACTAAGTAACAGAATCATTCATACCTGAACAAGCCGGAGACGATAAGCAAATTCTATCCTTTTAATAAGGCATCTGATTGTTACAGCGTGATGATTTATTGACCACCTCACATTTCTTCCCCTTGAACCTCGTTATGCTGCAAGAGTGTGCATCACTGGAAAACTTCATGGATATTTTATTACTGGTTGGATTAATCGCGCTTAATGGTGTTTTTGCCATGTCTGAGATAGCGTTAGTCACAGCCAAAAGCGGCCGACTGAAAAAGTTTGCCCAACATAGCGCTTCTGCCCGCCTCGCTCTGCAATTAAAAAATAACCCAACGCAATTCCTCTCCACAATCCAAATCGGCATCACCGTGATTGGTATCCTCAGCGGTATTTTTGGTGAAGCCACCCTTTCAGTTCCCTTTGAGCATTGGCTTGTCGCACAAGGCGTAGAACGAGAGGTCGCCACCATCCTTGCCACCGCCATTGTCGTCGTCGTGATCACCTACTTCGCAATCGTAGTGGGTGAGTTGGTTCCGAAACGCTTCGCTCAAAACAACGCAGAGAGTATTGCTGTTCTTGTGGCCTACCCTATTCATTGGTTGGCCAAGTTAACGACTCCGTTTGTCATGTTACTGACGCTATCGACAGAGTCTTTACTGAAATTACTACGCCAAAACAACACCGGTGAAGTCGTAACAGAAGAAGATATATTTGCTGTGGTCAGTGAAGGTTCTGAATGTGGTGCAATCGAGCCTCAAGAACAACTGATGATCCGTAATCTTCTGCACTTGAATGACCGCTTGGCGCTCTCTTTAATGACGCCACGCTGTGACATTCACTATCTCGATCTGGATTTACCACTCGATGCGATACTGAAGAATTTACGTCAAACTCAGCATTCCGTTTGGCCGGTATGTAAAGGCGGCTTGGATAACATCATTGGGACCATTTCTTCTAAAGCGTTGCTCGATGAGTATGACGAGCTATCAATATCGCGGTTAGCAAAATTACTCAAACGTTCACGTTTTGTTCCTGAGTCCATGAAAGGGTTACCGCTGCTCAACTACATGCAACAAACTAGCACCGAAATGGTCTTTATCGTTGACGAATATGGCGACGTGCAGGGCCTAGTGACGCACTACGATTTGCTAAAATCTATCGCCGGTGAGTTAGGTATGGCACCGCAACAAATCTGGGCGAAAAAGCAGAAAGACGGCAGTTGGGTAATGGACGCGTTGATTCCAATGAATGAGCTGAAATACAAACTTGAGCTCAGCAGCATTGAGGGAGAAGAAAGCGAGGGTTTCCAAACCTTAAATGGTTTTCTGACTTGGTTAATTGGGCGCGTGCCTGCTCAAGGAGAAACGGTTGAATATCAACAGTGGCAATTTGACGTGTTGCAGGTTAAGAGCAATCGGATCACACAAGTTAAAGTAACGGAAATGGTGAGAGAACTCGAAGCTGAGCAATAAGACTAATTACGAGTTTACGAGTGTTTGACTCAAACAAAAAACAGCCTCTCGATAGAGGCTGTTTTACTAAATGAGATTCACGATCTTAGTTTCGATTAGAATAAGTACGTTGCGCTAACATACGCACTACGGCCTTTTTCTGAGTAACCGTAATAATCGTCTTCATCGTCCAGCTCGACATCAAAGATGTTGTTCAAGCCCGCTTTGAGGTTCAATTGCTGGAAATCGTAACCCACACCAAGACCGACTAGCGTATAACCATCCACCGTTTTGTTTTTACGGCTTAGGTTCGTGATCACTTGTTCACCGATGTAATTCACACGAGCAAACGTTGTAAATGAATCAAACACTTCCCAGTTGACGTCTAGGTTCGCTAGGTGCTCAGGTGTTTGCATGAGCGTATCACCTGTACTCTTGTCTTTAGCGTCCGTGTAAGTGTAGTTACCTTTCAGGTTGATGCTGTCTGTAATGTCATACCAACCTTCAAGCTCAATACCTTTGATCTCCGCTTTACCAATGTTTTGGTAAGTGAAGATTGGCATAGGGCCATCCATACCAACAACCTTAGTTAAGTCACGTTCGATCTTGTTCTTCAAGTCAGTGTAGTAGTACATCAGACCTACACCCATTGATGTTGATTCGTACGCAAGACCTGCTTCGTAGCTTTCTGACTCTTCCGGTTTAAGATCATCATTACCCGTTAACCAACAACGGTTACCACAACTGATTACGCGAACTTGGTCGCTGCTTTCCATCATGCCAGGAGCTCGGAAGCCACCACCAGCACCGCCTTTCAAGACAAACTCATCGGTGATGCTGTAAACGGCATAAGCACGCGGGCTAAAGTGACTGCCATAGACCTCATGAAAATCTTGACGGCCACCCAATGTTAGCGCCAGTTTGTCGAGATCAAATTCACCTTGAACAAATACCGCACCTTGATAGTTATCGATATCGCCAGATGGAACATCACGGTTGTTTTTCAGCTCAGAAGTACGGTATTCACCACCGAATACCCACTCATGCGAATCACGCCACAAACCAGAAAGTTTGAAATCGAGAGTATTATTTTGTAAGTCGACATCCGCAGCGCCGTTAGTGTAAGCCGTACTTGCATCATCAAGCTGCATGCTCTCACCGTAGAGACGTACTTGTGAATCGACCGTATCCCATGCACCTTCATGGGTTAAACCGTAATTCCAACGTGTAGAATCTTGAGTATTTTTTTGCTCACCTGAACGCGGGTGAACCCAATCGGCTTCACGCTCATCTTTGGTGTAGATGACATCTGCAATCAGGCGTTGCTCTTCGGTCAATTGCCAAGCAAGCTCACCAAAAACATTAGTGGTATCTTTCTGCTCTAGCGCATCGAAATCTGGATTCGTGTCCGTGCGCCACGGGTCACGCGCAGAACTTTCAACAATGATGCTGCCTTCTACGTTTTGCGTCAGTTCACCGCTGGCGTAAGCATGACCTTTAATGTCATCACCACCATCTCCTTCAAGAATATTTTCGTACTGTAGCCCAACAGAGCCTGAGAACTCTTCGGTTGGTGACTTCAAGATAACGTTTACCACGCCGCCCATAGCTTCAGAACCATAGAGAGAAGAAACCGGACCACGAACTACTTCAATACGCTGAATCGCCGTTAAAGGGATACTCGATAGGTCAAAGTCATTACCTCGAATAAGCGCATCTTGTGAGTTAATTCGACGACCATTGATCAAGATTAGCGTGTGCTTGGAATCCAAACCACGAATACGGATAGTATTACGACCATAAGCGGTGCTGCTCAAAACACTCACACCCGTCGCACTACGAATCGCTTCTGAGATATCTTTCACTGGCATCTTTGAGATGTCTTCTGCGGTGATAACCGAAACAGAAGCTGGTGCGGTCAATTCTGAGTGTTGGGTAAGGGTTGCAGTAACAACCATACGTTCCATTTCCAACACTTCATCTTGATCATCAGCAACAGCATAACCACTTAGCGCCGTCAAAAGTGCTCCTGCGAGCATAGAAGGCATAAATGTGGGCTTTTTAACTAAACTTTTCACTGCATATCCTTATATCTATTTTATAAATAAATTGAGCTCGCAAACTCTAATAAACGAATGTATAAATGACAATTGTTATTACTCGCATTAGCATTTACATTTGAGCTGTATTGTATTTTTGAACTGCAACAGGTTGAAAAGTGACACTATTGAAAAACGACAAGCTAGTTAACATTCTTGCCCCTCTCTGTCTTCACTTAGAAAGTGCCAGTCCAACGGTTCACATCGTAAAAGCCACACCCGATATGTACGATAAAGTGGGCCTTCTCGAGGAAGAGCAACAAATTCATAAAGCCGTTAAAAAGCGTCAGCGAGAATTCCGAGCCGGACGTCAATCCGCTCGAGAAGCCATAAAGCGATTGGTATCAAACGATTCTGAATTAGCTCAGGTACCCATTCTTTCAGGCAAAGCTAGAGAGCCCTTATTCCCGAGCCTCATCAGCGGCAGCATCAGTCACACCGACAGCCTATGCCTCGCAGCGTGTGCGTTAAAAAGTGAAGTACCGAGTTTGGGTATTGATGTGGAAAACAATACCTCTCTCGCCTCGCACCTTTTTTCTAGCATCTACACCCAGAGCGAAAAGGCATTAATGGAGACGTCCAACACCCTCCCCGATGCACTGATATTCAGCATTAAAGAGAGCCTGTTTAAATGTCTCTACCCGTTTGTTCAGGTGTATTTCGACTTTCTAGATGCACAAATCACCCTGCAGCCGGACGCTGAAAACGCCGGTCAATTTCACTTCGAACTGATTGGAGAGAATCGAACTTTATTGCAGGCTAACCTGCCGAATCTCTCTTTTCATGGCCACTATTGCTTTACCGAGCAATACGTTTTCTCGTTGTGCTTTTTTTCCTCATGAATGTGTCATTATTTTTGTTCAATAACCTTTTTGATCACCATTTGTTGTCGAGCATTAACCAGCGGCAACCGTTGTTCTAAAAGCGCTTTCCACATTGGGGGTACTGTGACACCCTTGGCATCTAACTGACGCGTTTGTAGACCTAAATACCAATAGGCATCCACCAGCTGCTCAAGGGAAGTAAACGCGTAAGGGTTCACCGGTGGCTTTTTCGGAATAATGTCGAGAAACGATTTCTTTTTAAGATGAGGCTGCGTCGTTGTATAAATACCCCGCTCAGTGCTGCCCCATTCACTTGGTAAAATGTGTGGCCAAACTGATACATATTGTTCGCCAAACTTCTGTTTCGCTAGGTCACCAAAAGTTTTATGTTTGGACATGAACCCTAAGGTTGGGGAACGCTTAAGAATGTGTCTTGCTCCAACAAGCACCACCACACTCTGTGCCTGTTTCTGTTGCAGCTTTTCAACGCCGTCCACTAAGGCTTGGTCACGTTGAGCATTCAACTTACTCAGTTCAGAAGGATGTTGAATGGCTTGCCAATTGAACGACGGCTCCGTCAGCACGACTTTGATCGGCACGTTGCGCTCAGCATTCGCTGCTCGTAATCGATGAAAAAATTGGCCGTAACACGGATGCATCCATGCAGGAAAGGCGATTGAATCTAACCATACGGCAGCCAATTCAGTGTCGGTGACCGCCTCTCCCAATAAGAAGTTGTTAAGCAGCGCTTGATGCTTAGCGTTACCAAACTCGATGAACAAATGCGTGAATGCCCCATCCAATTGAGGATCGAGCAACACCTCGGTCATTTGCTCAAATAAATCTGCATACCAATGTGCCTCGCCAAGCGCCAAAATAGCGCCTGATTCCAACTTATTTTTGAAGAAAGTCAGAGGGGAAATCATCCCCTCCAACATCGCACTTGGCTTAGATTGAGCTGTCGAATCAAACATCGAAATTCTCTCTCAACTCTTTCACCATATGCGTACCGATTTCACGCAGCATATCTGGGCGCATCATGTCACGGTGAATACAGGCCACATCAATCACTTTCAAGTCACCGTCCATGTACTTGAACCATCCATTGCGATCCAAAAAGGCCTCTTCTGGTGGCTTCTCAGCATTAAAGAACAGCACATCGCCTTGATATTGATAGTCAATGGCATCACGGACACGTTGGTTGTTGTTGATTACGACGTCGATCATCGCCGTGATGGTTTCAGTACTTAAGTGCGCCATAGACGAGCCCGCATCCTGCAAGATATCGATCACTTCTGGCTTCGTAATACTGGAATGCGCGGCTTCATCAAACTCAACGCCGGCCATACGAATCAGTGCGCCGAGCGCTTGCTCTTCTCCCGGTGGATGGATGGTTTGCCACTGCTCTGCAGGGTAAGAATCTAACAGCGTAACCAAACCTACTTCTTGGCCTTGTTCTTGTAAGATGCCCGCCATTAGGTGAACAATCATGCCACCAATTGACCAGCCCAGAAGATGGTAAGGACCAAAAGGTTGCTCTTCACGAATCGCGGCAACGTAGTCTTCTGCCATTTCTTTCATGCTCTTTGGCAATGGTGCAGAAGGGTCACCCAGATTACGAGCTTGCACGCCATAGAGTGGAACATTGGATGGAATGATCGGCGTTAAAGCCGCGTAGCACCAACTTAAGCCACCCGCAGGGTGTACACAGAAAATGGCCGCTTTCCCTTCACGTTTACGCAGTGGTAACAACATGTTCAGGGCATCATCACTTTCACTGCCATTCAACTTGGCGGCAATCCCAGAGACAGTCGGCGATTCAAATACGGCTGCCAATGACAGTTCAATCCCCATGATTTCTTTCACATGGGCAATCAACTGTGCGGCAAGCAAAGAGTGGCCGCCTAGTTCAAAGAAGTTGTCGTCAACGCCTACCGCAGGTAAATCAAGCAGTTGGCAGAACAGCTTACACAAACGTTCTTCAACAAGGTTGCTTGGCCCTTTTGTACCGACCTGACCAGACAAATCTGGCTTCGGCAACGCGTTGCGATCTAGCTTACCGTTTGGCGTTAACGGGAAAGTATCCAACGTCACAAAGTAGCTCGGCACCATGTACTCTGGCAGTGGTTCGGCAAGGAATCGTTGCAGCAAGTTGCTATCAACACCCTGTTCTGGATCTTCTGCCGTAACATACGCAACGAGACGTTTGTCGCCATCGGCATATTCCTGCGCCAATACCGCGACTTGCGCGACACTTGGGTGATTCGCTAAGGCGTTTTCAATTTCTTCAAGCTCGATACGGAAACCTCGAATCTTGACCTGAAAATCACTACGGCCGCAGTATTCAATCGCCCCGTCTTTTCGCCAACGAGCCAAATCACCAGATAAGTACATTCGGCTGCCTTTTGGTCCGAATGGGCTTTCAATGAAACGCTCTGCGGTCAGTTCCGGCTGGCCGTGATAACCCAACGCCAATTGTCGACCCGCAATATAAAGATGACCGACGACACCCGGCGGTACTGGATTTAATGCATCATCCAAAATGTAAATTTGGGTGTTCCACACAGGGCGGCCTATTGGTGTCGAATTACCTTGAGCATTCGCCTCACTTGGCCAATAAGTCACATCAACAGCCGCTTCTGTCGGACCGTACAAGTTGTGCAATGGCGCACTAAAGTCTTGGTAATAATGATTCACCAATTCCATCGGTAGCGCTTCACCACTACAAAAAACTTGGCGTAAACTCTGGCACAAATTGGCATCGGCTTGTTGGACGAAGATTTGCAACATTGAAGGCACAAAGTGCAAGGTCGTGATTTTCTCTCGATGGATAAGATCTTGCAGATAAATAGGATCTTTATGCCCTTCCGGTTTTGCGACCACCAAGCATGAACCGACGATCATTGGCCAGAAAAACTCCCAAACAGAGACATCAAAACCTGCGGGCGTTTTTTGTAATACCCGGTCTTTGGCATCAATTGGATATTGGTCGTGCATCCACAGCAATCGGTTGACGATTGCATCATGGGTGACCACTACCCCCTTGGGTTTGCCCGTAGAACCAGAGGTATAAATCATGTAAGCCGGAGAGTGAGGCTCCGGATGCACTTGTGGTGGTAATGCTTCGACCACTTTATAAATGGTTGGCAACGTCGCGTCATCAACCAACTTCACCTCCACACCTTGTGGCAATTTGCTTTGTAGCTCGGTCGTCGAGAATACAAACTTCGGTGCAGAAGATTCCAACATGTAGTGGATTCGGCCTTCTGGGTAATCTGGATCGATCGGTACGTAAACCGCACCAGCAGCAAGAATCGCCTGTTGTACAACAATCAGTTCTTCACTTCTTGGGACGCAAACTGCAATACGATCTCCCAGCTCAACCCCTTGCGCGGTTAACCAGTTAGTCAAGGAGTACACTTTTTTCGCTAACTGCTCATAACTGAGCTTTTGTCCTTCAAAAATGAGGGCGGGAGCATGAGGCGTCAGAATACGTTGCCTTGCCAGCAAGGCAGCTAGGGTCGTTTCTGGCACCTCGTGGTCAGTATCATTCCATGTTTCGATGACTTTTTCTCGCTCACCCGAGAGCAAAATACGGACATCGCTGACAGGACATTGAGAAGCATCTTTAGCTTGTGCGCTTGCAAAAAAGTCGCTCATAAAGTGGAACAAGCGCTGCTGGTGCTCTTTAATGTCTTGGTCAGAATACAGCTCTGGATTGGCATCCATATCTATGTGAAGTTGACCGTCAAGCTCGTAACAATAGAAGGAAATATCATCCACTGGCCCCGCCGACAAGTTATGCGCTTTCGAAGCCAACTCGCCAAATTTATGCTCATACTCAAACGGCATGATATTCACCAAAGGGCCAAATAGATTGCGGTTGTCTTTAACTAGATTCAACTCGCGGTGCAGCTCTTCATAGCGGTACCCTTGGTGACGACGAACAGATGAGAACTCTTGGTTTACCTGCTTAACTAGCGTTTTGATGTCCGTACCTTGAGTAAAACTCACGCGCACAGGCAAGATATTCACTCGCATCGCTGGCGTTTGAATTGCCACTGACCCTAAGCGCCCCATCAGCGGCACACCAAGCACCACCTCGTTGGAACGCGTCATACGATGAACATACGCAGCAATGGAAGCGATCAGCACACTGTACCAGTGCGTTCGGCATTGCTTCGCCAACGATTCCATATGCTGGAAGTCTTCTACTGGCATCGCCCCTTTCAAGCGTAAGAAGTGATCCGATGTCACTGTCGGTTTACCCGCTAAGTTAACCGTATCAGAGTGGTCGGCATAACGTTGTAAGTAGAAGGTACGGTCTTTTTGGTATTTTTCCGACGCTTTATAGTCGTTGTCTTCTTTAAGCAACGCGTGTTGATCCACCAATTGGATCTCGTCAAACTGCTCTCCCTTCGTAAGTTGGCCATAGATATGAGCAATACGCGAAGCGATCAACGACATGCTGTAGCCGTCAATAGCAATGTGGTGAAGTGACAGGAACCAAACAAACTTATCTTCTGCAAGCTTAAGCAGCGCCATAATAAACAGTGGGCCTTGCTCCAAATCAACGGGCTGCTTCAACTCTTTCTTCATCCAATCGACTGCAGACTCGAGTGGCACATCATGTTGCGAGAAGTCGATTCGCTCTACCTGCCAGTTTTGTCTATCAATCACCATGCGAGGACCTTCGGTGGTGGTGACAAACTTCGCGTGTAACGAGTCAACTTCATCAATGGCGGTTTTTACCGCTTCAACAAAACAAGATTCACCCACCTTGCCATCAATCACTAAGTATTCGCCAGTCTTGTAAATTGGGTTGTCCGGATCGCGCAACTGAGCAAACCAAATCCCTGCTTGGGCATCCGTAAGCGGCAGCAATTGCTCCGCTGTATAAGGTAAATCGTACATGTCCATTCCTTTGTTACTCTTCCTCGTAGGCTGTTAAGTCAGCTTCTTTTCAATCAGTTGCCACCAATCTTGCAAACTGGGCTTGGCGGCAAGTTCCATAAAACTCACGTCTAAACCAGCTTGCTGCCAGTCACCGACCAGTGACATCATACGAACCGAATCTAAACCGAAATCCAGCAGGCTATCTTCCGGCGTCATTTCATCGACTGGCACTTCTAGCAATGCCGCTAACTGCTGAGTTAAATGTTGCTGAGATTGAGGAATGGAAAAGTCATCACCGACAAATTCATCTGCACTGCTGATTTGAGATAGCAATTGCTGCTTATCCAATACATAGCCACAGCGACCTGCGACATAATTGAGTGCCATTTCATGATCGTTCGCTGAGAAATCTGCGACAGCATCAGAAACCATAAAAGCTTTAATATCGGTCATGAACGCTTCGGCAGCGGTTTGCAAACAGCCAATGTGGGCATAAATACCTACGATGATCAGCTGGTCACGACCAGTTTCATCCATCATGGATTTAAGCGGAGTACGCTGAAACGCACTGTAACGCCACTTGGTGTAAACAATGTCTTGTTCAGAAGGCGCAAGCGCAGGGAAAATACGCGTAATGTCATCATCCGCTTTCAGACCTGGTCCCCAAAAGTCCGTTAGTAAGGCACGGTCTTCTTGGCGTTGGTCACCCGGTTGAGCGGTGTAAACCACGGGGATACCCGCATCGATACACGCCTGTTTAATTTGCTTAATATGATGAGTGAGCGTTTGGATCATCTCACTATCGACATCATAGAAATTGAGAAAATACTGCTGCATATCGTGAATCAATAATACAGCGCGCTTTGGCTCTACAGACCAATTTACGCGGTTTTCTGGCATTGGCTTAGATAGTGAATAACCAGAGATAGATGGAATGGCCATGGGGCTAATCTCCAAAATTTTATTTATACACACGACACCGTTGATATCGTGGTGTGGTGGTTCGATTAAATCAGTTCTAGAAGTTTGTTTTTGTTGATCTTTCCTACTGGCGTTTTGGGTAGAACATCAACAAAGATCACGCGATCTGGAATTTTGAAATCCGCCAATCCTCGACCTCGCAAGAATCGCTTGATTTCAATAGCCTTGGGATTTTTCGCTCTACACACCAATGCCGCGCAACTGCGCTCACCAAGGTATTCATCCGGGATCGCAATCACCGCCGCATCGTGAACGGAATCATGAGCAAGAAGGTGATTCTCCACCTCTTCGGCCGCAATTTTTTCACCACCACGATTGATTTGATCCTTATCCCGCCCCACAACTTGCAAATTTCCTGCTTCAGTCATAACGACGATATCCCCAGTACGGTAATAACCAAGCTCGGTAAAAGAACGCTGATTGTGTTCCGGTGCATGGTAATACCCCTGAATGGTGTAAGGACCACGCACGAACAAAATCCCCGCAGTCCCTTTCGGAACCGGATTACCTGCTTCGTCTAGTACCAAAAACTCATCTGCAGGTGACATAGGACGGCCTTGCGTAGTGACAATTTCTGACTCGGGATCATCCAAACGGGTGTAATTTACCAGCCCTTCAGCCATGCCAAACACTTGTTGCAAAGTACAACCAAGCTCTGGCTTCACTCGTTTTGCCGCCTCTTCACTAAAACGTGCGCCACCGACTTGCAGTACCTGGAGTGACGCAATGTTTTGCTGGGTTCTTGCTGCTTCATCTAGCCATAACAACGCCAATGGAGGGACCAAAGCCGCGACAGTGATTTGGTGTTTTTCAATCAAAGAAAAAGCCGTTTGAGGGCTGGCATCTGGCGCTAGCACGACCATGCCACCAGCCATAAAGCAGCCCAACGCACCAGGCGAACTTAATGGGAAATTATGCGCAGCAGGTAAAATGCATAAGTAACGAGTGCGAGCAGAGAACTGACAAACGTCATTACTCGCACTAACGCTGTAAAGGTAATCGCTGTGGGTTCTTGGGATGAGCTTTGGCGTACCCGTTGTCCCACCAGAAAGTTGGAAAAAAGCAAAGTCTTCGGCGACATCAGATTGAGCACCAACCTCTTCCAAAAACAGTGTGTTTAGCGCTTGGGCACCGGTAGGCATTAAGCTCTCTTCACCAGCCCACACTAGTGTTTTTAAACTCGGTAAATCTGCGGCCACTTGTTGAGCTATCTCAGCGGTTTTGACGCCCAATTGAGGTGCGGTAATCAATACTTTCGCTTCAGTAAAATGACAAAAGTATCGAATCTCCGAATAGCGATGCGCAGGTAACGCTAAAACCGGTTGAACCCCAATTTTAAGCAAGGCAAAGAAACTCAAATAAAACTCACCAACGTTGGGCAAATGCAAAACTGCTTTATCACCTGATTTTAGATTGAGCTTGTGCTGGAACCCGGCAGCAAGTTTGTCAACTTGTTCGACTAACGTTTGGTAAGTCCATTGCTGTTCGCCAGCAGCCAAAGCCACGCATTCTGAATAACGCTGCGCGCTCGCCTCAAGCATCTCTGGGATGGTTTGCTGCGTCCAAAACCCTGCATCGCGATACTTTTGAGCCATCTCTTGCGGCCATGGGGTAAATCCTGATGCCTTCATGCACGGGCGGTTCATTGAACCACCTCCATGTTCTCACGGATTTCAATGCCCAATGCGTTAAGCACGGTTCGCATCTTGTTGCCGGTTTCTTCAAGTTCACTTTGTGGCTCTGAGCCAGCAACAATGCCAGCACCCGCGTAAACGCGAAGACGTTTTTTCTCGACCTCAGCACAACGGATCACGACAACCCATTCTCCATTGCCGCGGGCATCCACCCAGCCAACCAATCCGGTAAAGTAACCACGGTCAAAGGGCTCTACATTGCTGATAAAATCATAAGCCTGGGCTGTAGGGTAACCGCATACCGCAGGTGTCGGATGCAATGCACTCGCGAGTTTTAATACGCTGGTATTGGCATCTGAAACCATGCCCTCGATACGAGTCGAAAGGTGTAACATCGCTTTGGTTTCAATCACCGATGGCACCATCGGGACATACAAATTGTGGCACCAAGGTTGGAGCGCTTTCTCGACGGCATCCACAACCACCGCATGCTCGTGAAGATCCTTGCTGCTTTCCATCATCAACTCACCTTGTTGTTGGTTCATTGATTCGTTGTCACTGCGACGACGGGAGCCTGCTAGCGGGTTGGAGCAAACATGAGGGCCTTTGCGCGAAACAAGAAGCTCAGGGCTAGAGCCCATTAAATATGCATCGGAATGGCTTCCTCCAATGCGAGTCGAAAAAGTGTAGCCACCGGGATTCTGTTTGAGTAACGTTTTGAGGAAACGAGCACGGTCAATATCCTCTTCCGTCTCGACTTGCATGGTGCGAGATAAGACGACTTTGTCGAGTTCCACATCCTCTCGACAGCAACTCTTTACGGCTTGCTCGACGCTACGCATGTAATCACTAGGATCGGGAATGGGTTGAATGGAAGATGGATGGCAATCCGTTAACCCATCCACATCCGACACTTTATCCGGTCGGATTGGTGATGTAGTAATCAGACGTTCAGGGACAATAAAATGTACTGGGTTGTGTTCAGAAAATGGGATCACACCTACAGCGATAGGGTTTTCATTGCCCTCTTCCTTCGCCGATTCCAATAATTGGCTGATGTGAGTATCTAATTCTGAGAACCTGACTTGTTGGGAAAATTCGGCAGCAATCCCTTGAGTCAATAACGTCACTGTAGGAGAGCTAAAGAAGAACGAAGCATCATCCGTATGGGCATTAAGAAACTCTGTGAGCATAGTGCTGCTTCCCGTTGAGTTACGAAGCATAATCATCTCTCAAACTGTATTAAACATGGCGTTCCAAATGAGATTCCTTCTCATTTAAGAGGTGAGACTACACACACAAAATCATTTATTCAAACACTTTTGATAATAATTATCATTCGTATTATTTATAATTTTATAAATTAATCCCGTAGTATTAATATGGGAAAACGCAAATAATTCTTTAGTCTTATCAGTAAAATAGCCTCAAAATGACGCATAAAAAATGGCTGACGCCTTATGCTGTCAGCCATTGATTGTTGTGATAATTCTTACTTAGAAATGCCTATTAGCAATATTATCCATTCTCAGAAAACCCATACTTCTCATCACTCAGCGCTCGTATCTCGTTGAAGCGATCTTGCATCTTGCCTCCGATCAAATCGACACGCCTTTGCATCTCATTCACCCATTCACGATCTGCCATCACTTCGCGTGGAAATACGGTCGAACGCGCATTCTCACCAAGGTACAGAAACGCATCAAACAGCTCCCCGACTGGGGCATCCATCTTGTCCATTGCCGCCAGTTTATAGCGCGCTTTAGGTAATAAATCGATGAATCGAAGTGGCTCAATAGGACTATTCGTCACTTCAAGTAGCGCTGGCGATTTTACATTGTGGAAAGTTTGCACGACTTCGGGCTCTGTCATCGGCCAAATCAAATACGTACTATCAGGAAACGCTTGCTCTAATCGAGTCGCAAGCGGCCAAGCGCTGGCTTGCGTTTTCGCTACATAGTCTTTCGGCGCATTGACCAGATGGAAAGCCCCGAAAATCAACAGTGCTTTTTCATTGTTCTCAATTCGCTCTTGAGCAATTTGGTAAAAGTAATCCGTTTTACTCGTCGCCGCTTGTTTCCAAACTTTTGCATCCGCGACACCATCCCATTCAAAGGGCGCTTCCGCGAGATGCACCTGAATTTTTTTGCCTTCAGGTAACAACAAATTCCGCGCTCTGATCACCTTGAAGAAGTTGATATACGCATCTGGCATCCAAGCCATAAAGTAAATCGAACCACGTAGCACCTCATTCAACTGTGATTCGCTGACCTCACCGCCTACCAGATATTTATCCAATACAGGTTGATATTTCGCATTACCAAATTCGACCACAATATGGGTGACTTGGTCAGAGAAGGTATCGGTCGAAACCAGTTCCGTTGCGTATCGTAAAAAAGCGTCATTCCAATGGTAATCGCCAATCCCAACAAAATGGTGTTGCTCGAATGCCTTCAGAATTGCAGCATCAGCGGGCTTAGCTTGCTCAACCACTTGTTCAATTTTTTGCTCCGGCAAATCGACCTCTGCAAAGTGCGGTAAATACTCACACCCTGAGACCCCAACCAACCCTAAAACCAGTACCAAGGGCTTGATTTTCCAGCCTAATGTCTTCATTGAATTCTATACCTCCTTGTTAACATCATGACAACGATAACAAAAATCATTATCATCTATCCAACTTAGATTTCATATTTGTATCGCGAAAGGGAGAAGGTGATGCGTGAAAACCGCTCAGAATTCTACGGCAAACTGTGCTTGATCACAGGTGCCGGACAAGGGATTGGCCTAGCATGTACTAAAAGCTTATTAGACCAAGGGGCGCATGTTATTGCTTGCGATGTGACTCAAGCAACATTGGATGAACTACAACAAAGCTTATCGACCAACCAGCAACAATGCACCACATTACTTCCGTTTGATCTATCCGATCCACATGCGATCCTCAATGCCTGCCAGAACCTCCAGCAGGACAACCTCATCCCAGAGCTCATCATCACTTGTGCTGGCACATTACACCTCGCCTCTATTCTCGAACTGCCGTTTGAAGCGCTCAATAAAACCCTAGATATCAACTTAAAAGGCACCATGCTACTCACCCAACAGCTTGCAAAAATGTTGGTCGAAAACAGCAGAAAAGGCGCGATTGTCGCAGTCGGATCAAATGCCGCAGACACACCACGCGTGAAGATGTCCGCCTACTGCACATCTAAAGCTGGCCTGCACATGTGGATGCAATGTTTGGGATTAGAACTGGCAGAGCATGGCATTCGCTGCAACATTGTTAGCCCCGGCTCGACCAGAACACCAATGCAAGAGCAAATGTGGAATGAATCTTATGGCGAGCGAGAAACGGTTCAAGGCAACTTAGCGTCGCATCGAATTGGCATCCCGTTAAACAAAATTGCCGAAACCAAGGACATCACCAATGCGATTGAATTTTTACTCAGTGGTAAATCGGGCCATATCACCATGCATGATTTGAGAGTGGATGGCGGAGCAACCTTATGATTCTCTGCCAAAATATCGGAAAGTTTAACCGTAAAATTTGGGGTGCATGCCCTTCTCTAACTTGCGCCTCACTTTATAGGACACATCAGCTAATGTGATTTTGCCTGAGTTCTTGCGGTCAATCCCTGCGTTTTGGCGATAAGCGATCGAGCCTTTCTTGAAAAGCACATGTGTTGGCGGTTGGCCGATTGCAGCAGGATAAAGGATCGCCATATACACATCCTCAAGACACGCCATGTCATTTCGGTATGGCATAAAGTACGCTTTGACATAGTCAAGCTGCTCCAGAGCACTCATTTTAGCCAACTTCTTTGTACTTGTTCCTAGAGCTTCTGCGGTTGAAGGCATAAATTGAATTAACCCTGTTGCACCGCTTCCCGATCCATTTTTAATACTTGGGCTAAATGTCTCTGCTGTTTCAAATGCCATGCAAGCCATCAAATGATTAGGATCGATATTGAGCTCTTTAGAAATGTCGTTAACCTTGATTTTGAACTCTACCGAGACGCGATTTCCCCAAGCAAGGGCACCGGTAGTTGGAACCGAAAAAGACGCTGAAGAAACATCACTTTTTTTAAGGGATAAAGATGAAGGTGAAAAAATGTTCAGGTTTTTCGAATTCTTATCTATCAACCTGTTTTGAAAGGAAAAAACCTTATCTTTTTTGTGCTTAAGCTTTTCGATTTTTAATAGCTGATACAATCGCTTAGAAACCGTTTTCACGATACAACCACATTTGGAAAACATGTCCCAAACTGTAATCCATTTCTCACTCTTTTAATATCAGTATCAGTTATGAGGCACAAAAATGTGAGGTAGATCTGCAAGCTTTATAAGAAATGGAAAGTTTATAAATAATGTTGTTTGAAAAGTATACTCAGCGTTTTTCTATACGTTGAAAACAATGAGAAATTTGTTTATGAGTTCAATCTGAAATGGGTAGTGTTTATTCCTAGTCTAGCGCCCCTTAAACAGCACCCCTCTATGATGGCCAAGGTAATATTTATGGCTATTGTGGACGTGAAAAAACATGTCTTCGTGTAGACCAAGAGCTTCTGGTTTTTCTAGGTAACGTGATATTAAAACTTTTCCTTTATCATCAAATGATATGAAACCGAGATCGAATGCTTTATCCAGATTAGGAAGTAGCAATAATCCGTTGAACTTATCTAATCGTTCTTCGTTGTTGGAATCTCGCCACGGTTTAATATGCGACGCTAACAGTAATTGGGTATTCTTAAACCCGGTAACAGTGCAACCTCCCCACATATCAATGAGCTTGTTTCTAAAATGACCTTGTCCCATTCTGGTGTTTACCAAAATTGTCTTTTCAGTTGTGCTTAGTTGCTTGTCATTCATTATGTGTCGGATATCTGCATTCACATCAATTTGGGCTAAGTCAGCAAGAAAGGTGTCGTAGTGAGACAATGCTGCACTATACATACCCTTGCCTTTTATATCGCGCACTTGAAACTCTGGTAACTGCACCGCTTGTTTCTTATAACTCTTAAAGTCTGAATAAGACTTTATTTCTGTGATAGATGCTTCTATTTTTCCGGCATCCATCAACCAGTTAGAAATTGAACCACGGACTGCTCCTAAGTAGTTCTTTGCCGTTTTCTCTGATTTACCCAAATCAAGTAACCATTGATAAAACAATGAAGATAAGTCTGATAAGTTGGAAACAAGTGCTTCTTTCAATTCATTCGAGACTATGTAGCTATTCATATATTCGAATAGCTCATCATCAACGTAAGCGTATGAAATGGCCTTTGATGAGTACCTTTTTGTATTTTCTATGGAATAGCCTTCATTATAAGAGTGATGCCAGAACCCCTCACTTCTCAAAAAGAAAAAAGGGTTCTCAGGTGTGTTTCGATCATTCCCTATTGCTAAGTTTTCGAAGTGATGTGTGAATCGCTCTTTAAGAACAGAATTAAGTTCAATCTTGTTTGAAACGATATGTCCAGCCTGCATCAAATCCATAACGGCAAGAAGCATACACACTTTGTGAGGACTCTTTTTTCCGTTTGAACTATTCACGTTCAAATTACTGAATTTATCAGCATAATGTTGGAGAGACACTACTAATCCTTCTCTTGCTTTGAAATAACCACAGTCTGCCAATGAACATCATCACGCTTGAGTTGGTCGTCACTGTCCGAGACATGCCTTACCATAAGCGCACTGTTCTTTGCCAGTTGTTCTAACTCTTGAACAGAGACAGGGTAAGCTTTGCGCCCATCAGTGAACTCTCCATGGCGAAGACTAATGACCAATCGGCCATTAGGCGCAAGCAGATTAGAGAGCTTACGAAAAGCACGCTCACGATGAGAAGTCGCAAGATGCATCCAAACCGCACTCACCAATATCAGATCAAAGCGAAGCCCCAAGTTGGTGGTTTTCTCAAGAACAGGCAAGGTATCATCAAGCCAAGTAACCAAATCACCCGTCGCAACTTTACCAAGCTTTAGTAAAGATTCCGCAGGCTCAAGAGCAATCACCTCACAGCCTTGCTCCGACATCCATTTCGCATCTCGCCCAGACCCCGCTCCCACATCCAATATCCGATCGCCTGCATGAGGCCAAAAAGCCTGCCAGCTCGCGTGAACATTCTCAAATGTCGTCGAGTTGTATTGCTCCACTAATGAGCTCGCATTTTGGTTATAGAAATTGAAGGTAGAGGACATAAAGGTAAGACTGCAATTGAACTGAACACATAGTAAGTGCTATTGATTGCAAAGACTAGAAGGTAGTGCAAAAGTTGTAGGAGACGTTGCTTCAAAGTTCACTCGCTAAAAAGTGGACCAAACGAGCACCGAGAGTAAAGCGATTTGCTTGCGATGCAATCATACCTATTCGGGAATCTACAATTTCTTAGTTTTATATCCAACTTCTTGGCAAGATAAACAAAAAATTGGTTTTCAAGTCCTTGCCATCATTCCAATTGATTGATTTTTATTGAAAATAAAATGGCATACTTTCTGCTGATTAGAGTGATGATTGGTTTTCACTTTAGGTATCAGTGTGTCATACAAAATTCTTCCGCTTTCGGAAGTGATGTCTCATGAATTCGGTTTGATAGAAGGCGATCTCCATAACCTTGTGGAAGCTGATGTTGCCTCTGTCACCCCTTCTCATCTTACTTTTGAACAGCTAAAGCAACATCTCTACGAAGGCAAGCTCGTACTCGTGAGTGATACGCCTCAAACTCCCGCGTTACTCAGCTACAACGATCCAGTTGGTTCTAAAACTTGGAGGCTAAACTCTGAGGTTATCCCAGCATTCTCTGATGATGCCGCTGATAATTTGTTAGCAAAAACGAAAATCACCAGAACAACGGGAGGGTACAGCTCTTGTATTGGGGATACCTCGGCGCTAGAGCGGGTTTATACGCCGCAGCCAATCGCAGCCGAAAGTGAAGAGGAAATCACCAAGGAATTTGAGTACAGCTTTGAAGTTGGCTGCTCAGATACCACCGTAAGGAAAATGGTGCACAGTGACTTTGCTATAGCGAAAACTGAAAATGAGAACGCGGTGACCCGCTGGGAACAAGCCAATACCGAGCAAGGTACCCGCTACACGGCGTTATGTGCATTCGATGAGCCAAAACGCCTAAATATCCATATTGCTGATGACAATCTAGGACTGACGCCATTGGAAGCCGTCACCTTACAAAAAGCTGGTAGCCATAAGGTTGATGAAGGGTTCATACCTGTCGTCCCTGCCGTGCGTTTGGGTGAACGCTTAGGGTTGCCTACAGAAGGCTATTACTACCACTTTAATGATGGCGAACTTGTCCAAGAATACAAAATTCTTGGGGAAAAAAAATGGGCGTTTTACGCTACGCAATCTACACAAGACACGCTAAATGACGAGCGCGGCTTTACCAAAGATCAAAGCGCCATTTTGGTGTATTGGAAATTAGCCGACAAAATCATCGAGAATCAATACATCATTTATCTTGAGCGCCAAATCACGCGTGAAGAGCTAGATAACCTCAGCGAAGATTGGCTGAGTGAAAACGGGATAAAGTTGGATATCCCCACACTGTTTGATGTGGTCAAACAGCCGGAAGAAGAACGCTCAGAAGATAACAACGATGAAGCGGAAGCAGAACAAACCGCAGCAACGCACATCGTAGTTGCGGGAGAAACCTGGCAGAGCATAGCTGAACTGTATGGTATGGGAGCTAAAGCCTTGCTCTCGCTTAACCCAGTGTTTGAGGCCGATCCTCTGTCACTCGCGATCGGTGATGAAATTGTTGTTGCTGAGACACAGCAGCAACAAATACCGGACAAAAAGAACACCTTTCCGCCACTGCGCCCGCAAACCTACAACAACATCCGCAACAGTCATTACCAGCACAGCGATCCATTGCTTGGGTTGACCAAATATCGAGCCATCAACGCCGCCGATTGCGTAGAAGGCGATGTGGCCATCCTTAACTTAAAAGACGTCATGAGTTCGCTCGTGTTCGCTAAATCCTGCACCAGACCAAAAGGATGTATTGAAATTGGCGATCAGCAAGAGTCCATCAGTAACTTTGGCTCATGGTCGTTTTTTTCACAAGCGAACGCAGCCGTTCCCGCGGTAATTCCAGCCATTCAGGCGACACAAGCACAGATGGCCATAGGCAGTTCCGCAGCTGTCGCCGGTTCACCAGAACAAACGCAACAAACCCAAACCGCGGCGATGCAGTTAGATAAACTGGCCGGCACATTGAAAGACAAAATCGTCGAGGGCTACCGCTGGCAAGTAGAAGGCATTGGCGCTCTATTTGCAATGCAACAAAGCTTATTTGGTGATAACACCCAATACACAGACCAAGATTTACGCCAAGTGACTACGGCGCAAAGCCGAATTCGTGTCCACATAACAGAGCCAAAAGATGGGGAGTTTTATCCACACGTGCAGGGTTATCATGTAGACGACACGCGCATCCCCATCAAATACGTAAAACAGGGAAATAATGGCCAGCTGTCCGTTGCGATTGAAAAGAACGGACCAACCATCTATTGGACGCCAGAAGAAAACGGCGAAGCAAGTTGGCAAAGCACGCCAGATCATAGTGATGGGTTTGAAAAAGACGATATACTGGTCACGCCAATCCACTCGGATAGCGATGCGAACGTCACCGTCACGCCTGCGCCAGAAGAGAAAGACTGGCGTGATGCGATCTTAGTGCTCCCTGAAAGCTCAGGTATTGCACCGCTTTATGTGGTTTATAAAGAAAGCCCGAGAGATAAGCCTGGTGTTGTTACAGGCAAAGGCGAAGACATCTTTGGAATTTGGTTAGCAGATGCGGGTAAAGACTTAGGTGCTCCAATACCCTCCCAAATCGCTGATAAGCTAAGAGGAAGAGAGTTCAGTAGCTTTGATGCGTTCCGAAAAGCATTCTGGTTAGAGGTATCTCAAGACAGCGGTTTAAAGGGACAATTTAATGCACAAAACCAAATTCGAATCGGGTTAGGGAAAGCACCGAAAGCAAGAAGTCGAGATAAAGTAGGAAAGAGAAAATCTTTTGAGCTACATCATGTAGATGAAGTGCAGAATGGCGGCAAGGTTTACGACTTAGATAACTTAAAAGTGACCACACCCAAAAATCATATTGATATTCATAGAGGTATGAAGTGAGTAAAAAATGCATAACGGACTATAACGAAGCCGAGTTCTTGCGCTTTGTGGAAGATATTTTTAAAGAGAATGCATCAGATTCAGATGACGTTCTTGACGAGCTGCTCGATATTTTTGAGGAAATAACCGGGCACCCTGATGGAACGGACTTAATTTACTACCCAGAGAACCCTGGTGAAGATACTCCTGAAGGGATAGTAAGAATAGTGAAAGATTGGCGTGCTAGCCAGGGGCTTCCTTGCTTCAAAAAGTAATGAAAATTGTTATTGAAAAATTCGACAAACAGACTGAATTACTCGTTTCAGCGTTAGCTATTGAAAAAGAACACCTTGATGTCATTGCTCAAGTATTAGGGTTAAAAGAAGATGATATTCAGTTCCTAACAAGTGGAGCTGGCGGCTTTGATATTAGTGACGCGCAAGCTTTAGACATAGAGAAGTTGATTGATAAATGCTTCTATGACCCAGAGTATGATTATCAGTTAGGTACTACTGACTAAATATGAGAAAACCTCTGTTCCAATGAATTTATCACAAATAGTACTAGACAATAGGCATTTAGATCCTGATTTAACGATTTACATTGATAGTGCATGGAGCCCTGAATCTAGCATTTTACTTTGCACAGAGCCAGAGGATGGAAGCTCACCGGAGGGGTATGACTACTTCTTAGAGGTATTTATACTGCAAGAATTATTTGAAGATGTCCCTGAAATCACCGTCGAGAGAATCATCAAATATGCTCAAGATGATGCTTAATATTAGTTTTACTTTGCTTCAGTGAGTAAACAGAAGGCGTCACAATGACGCCTTTCTCGCTTATCGCGATTGAACTTTTTACAAATTTAGCACAGACATCACTACTGTATTTTTGGACAGAAACGTGTCATGCATTTCGCTAAATTAGCAGCACGTAAATTACTTGAAGTATTGCGTATCTTGCAAACCTGTTAGCCCAATTACCTCATGCACGACACTAACTCAATCATGAAACCACGCTAGATGCTTGGTCACGCGACCGTTTAATCAAAACAACATCTCTAGATGTTCGATTATTGATAGCTGATAATCTATTAAAAACCTCTAGATGCGGATGGGTATGACTCAATAAACGAGGTGCGATCATCATCCCCCATACTAAAATACTCACAAATGGTTGATTAAAAGCTAGAGCCGCAGTACCTCCAAGGAATCCAGTTAGATCCCATTTAGATAATCTCTTTTGGTTTGCCTCTAGCTTTCCGATTTCCGTTCTTAGTTCCATTAGCTTAAGCGATAACTCTTCTTCGGTCAGGTTAGAAAAACTTTCCAATATATCTGTAGCAAATGGTATTTCCCTTCCTGAAAAAACTCTATCCAGCTCCAAAACATCCATGTCATTATTTATGCTATAAACTTTATTTAGAAGCATCCCTATCTCTGCTTCTTTAAGAATAGGATTTTTTCTCTGAAATCCGGCATAACAACCACCGATGTATTCACATGCCTTAAGCCATTCTGGATGGTTTGGGTCATCGTAAGGAACGTAATGTGCGCCAAGACCTAAAGAATATTCGTAATTTGCTGTTAGCCAACCCAGCATACTCGTTTCCTCAGGAGCATACATGTTTGACATAAATTGTCCCATTCCAACATATGAAATTCCCGTGGGGCCAAGTTTGTTCACAACATACTCCATTCCTTGCCAAGAACTGCTTACGGAATTTGCTAGCCTGAGCGCAGCTTCAGATCCTTCCTGTTTAAGGACACGAAGAAAATGGAACTGCTGTTCAGTGGTCAGCGTATGCCCCAATATGCCTGAACGATTTCGCATTCCGATAATAGTAGAAGATGCTAAAGCTCTAGGAAACACAATAGCACTGGGATCAACATCCAGAATCGTAGTTATTAACTCAATGGAATAGCGCTTTATATTTTGTGTGATAGTAAATTTTAACCGCTGCCTTCTTACCAACTCCTCTAATTCGAAGCGATTGATTGAGAACATTTTATAAAAATCTACCGAAAGTTTCAGGTTATCATTGAACGGCAGCGCAATAATCACCGTCTTATACAGTGCCAGATATTCTCGAATGTTTTGCCTTGAAAAAACACTGGCATCGACAAAACAGCTAGTTGACTTGAGAATTGACGTAGGGATAAATTCTGATTGAGAAAATTCAAGGTCCGAAAATACCTTGGTTCTGTTGTCTACCCAAAAATCTTGGTCCTCCTGGTATTTATCCAAAACAACTTTTGGGTAAGATTTAGGTAAAAAAGACTTTGCTTTTAAAAGCAAACTGTTTGGATCATAACCCAATATTTTTCTGACAGTTTCATCTTCTGATGGATACTCGGGTATCACTTTATCAACCGTCACGACTAACTCATAGTCATCATATCCCAAACTTGCCAATAGGATCTTTAGCTCGTTGGTTTCATCTTCATTTGGTTCAAAGCGCAGCTTAAGTTCAAAGATGTTAGTAGCCAATTTAAAATCAAAGTGGAATGGATGATATTTTTCTGGCAAATGAATATTTAGCTCATTTGCTGCTTCTGGGCCTGTGAACGGGTGCCCATGCAGACATATTTTTTTCCATGTGTCACTCAACGGAATGCGTTCAGCACTTTTATCAACATCCCGACAAAACTCTGGCCTAGGTATGCCCGCGACACGCACCTTTTCATAGCGTTCAATTAACTCTTCTTTTAGGGGAGTAGAAAGATTAGGCACTAGCGCATAAATTTTGTCGTTATGCAAATACAAGCCTTGATGATCGATATCAGCACTTTGAATAATAAATCTTTCATAGTTATTAGCTACCGACTGAATGACTGAGCTCGTGTACAGACATTTTTTCTTATTCATTGATTCTGTTCCTACTCGAGGTAGATCGTAAATTAGATGGTTCGCCTCGCACCCAAACTGCACTCTGCACAGTTGTTATACTCCTGTAGGTGCCAACATTTTGGTCATAAAACCAACTGATACAGTCCTTTCTATTCCGACTGATTTACGAACAATTGAGTCCGGTTTTATCTTTTTATCATCATTACTTTTTGTAGGTCTAAGTTAACTGTAAATCTATGTTCGTACTATGGCCTACAACACGTTTTGGGGCAATTATCAGTTAGCTTTTTAGACTGAAGAAATACCGTCCCCAAGAAAAACACGTCTTCATCATTAGATTGATTTCATCACCTGGAAAAACATAGCGTCATTAGTTAGCTCTGCAGAACTAAAAAACAAAAAAGCCCCACTTTCACAAGCAGGGCTTTGGTATTAAATTACTATCACTCAGTTTCGGCTCTGAGCCTTAACGCTCTTCGCTTCTTACCAGTTCCGCTAATGTAGATAAGCGTTGCTCGCTTTGTTTGACGTATGGGTTTGCTTCGTCCCATGCGTAACCGGCGAGGATCGCGCTAATCATTTGTTTGATGCGTGGATTCGGTTCTTGGTAGAAGATGACATCTTGTAGCTTACCGTTGTACCAACCTTCTACATAGGTGCGGAAGGTGTTCACTCCAACCATCAGGCGGTCGGCGTAATCTGCTTGCCAATCCACGGCTTCACCGTTGAGCTGGCGCTCAATACAGTCTGCTGCAAATTGAGCTGACTTCATCGCGATGGTCACGCCAGATGAGAACACTGGGTCAAGGAACTCACCGGCATTGCCAAGCAAGGCATAGTGCGATGTTGCAAGGTGTTTTACATTGGCAGAGTATCCACCGAGCTCACCGGCTGGGTTCGGGTAGTTGGCTTGATTAAGCAACTCTGCCAAACCAGGTTCTTCGCTTGCTAGCTGTTTAATGGCTGCGATTTTGTCTTCTGGATAGTTTTCAAAAAACGCTGGCTCACCGACCACACCAAATGAACAGGTGCCGTTGGAGAATGGGATCAACCAATACCAAACATCATGGTTATCTGGATGCACAGAAATCAGGATCTTGTTGCGATCGTATTCAATGTTCTCGGCAGTGATATTGTCTTCAATGTGGGTAAAGATCGCCTTTCTTGGTGGCAAGCAAGACGGCTCTTCCAGCTCTAACAATCTTGGAAGCACACGCCCAAAGCCGCTGGCGTCTAATACGTAATCGGCTTCAATTTGATACGCTAATTCGTTTTCATCGATAACAGAAAGAACCGACTTTGAGCCTTCAAATTCGATGCTTTTCAGTTCGTGCTGGTAACGAATTTCAACCCCTTGCTGCGCGGCACTGTCTGCCAGTACTTTATCGAAGTGACCACGCTGGACTTGGTAGGTTGTACCCGGCCCTGAGGTGAACTTATCGGTAAAATCAAATTGGGTGTAAACGCCGTTGCGGCGAAATGCAGCCCCGTCTTTATATTGGAAACCAGTTTGGTTGACAGCCTCTAACATACCCGCTTGCTCTACAACTTCCATGCACGCTGGAAGCAGGCTTTCACCGATAGAGAAACGTGGAAAGGTGGCTTTTTCAATCACAACAACATCGATATCTCGTGCGTTGAGCAATGCTGATACGGTAGAACCTGACGGGCCCGCACCAATAACGACGACTTGCTTTTGCTCTGTTTTCATTCTGTTTTCTAGTTTGCTTGTAGTTTTAATAATGTGTGACCAAGGCCAATGTTGTCTGTTCTTTCTGCCACGGTTAAGCCTGCAGCTTCAACAATCTCAAGGAAGTCATCACTGCGATAGAAGCGGCTGTTACCATTTGCAAGGCAAGTAAAGTACAGCGACGTGGCATTCAAACTGTAAGAGGCACCGGCGTATTTTTGCGCGTCCCAGAACAATTCGAGAATGTATACGGTATCGCCTTGTCGTAGTTGCGCTTTGACTTTCTTTAAAATATTGAGAATTTCGATTGGAGAGAAACAATCGAGGAACTGGCTCATCCACCAAATGTCGGCATGCTCAGGCAAGGTTTGAGCTTTGTCCAGCATGTTAGCAGGGAATGGTTTGATGCGATCACTTAGCTGGTTATCCGCTGCGTTCGACATCGCCACTTCAAGCTGCTGTGGTAAATCGACAATCGTCACTTGAACGTCTTGATTGTGGTTACAACACTGCATCGCCCACTTACCTGTGTTACCACCGATATCGACAATGTGGCTTGGTTTGTTGGCAAACACTTCTTTTAGTAGCAATGGGAAGGAACGGTCTGAGTAGAAATGATCAAACTTGAACCAGCTCTGCTTCGCTTGCTCTGGTAAGGTCGATAGCCCTTGGTAAATGGTTTCCCAATCACCCAGTTCTTTTAAGCCTGACGGTTTGCCCTCTTTGATCGCATCGGTTAGGTGCATCATTGCGGCATAACAAACGTCCGCTGTGAAATCCATGTTGGCTTGCGTCATGCCATCATAAAGCAAATAGAAGCCAAGGTTTGCCAATGAGTAGTTAGGTTTTTCCCACAGCACGATATGCGCGCTAATGGCCATGTCTAACAGCACTTTGACGCCATATTCAGATACGCCTGTTTTCTCTGCGATCTCTACGGCATTCATGCCTTTTGAGCCCGCACTATCCAACGCAGCTAAAATCCCAAGATCTCGAAGTGTTCTCGCGGTCTGGAAAACAATAGGGGCGAAAGATAATTTTTGAGCTTCTGTTTTTGCTTCAAAAGCGTTGAATGGATCAATATTTTGATTTAACACGAAAAAACCTAACTACTATTAATAAAATTATTGTTGAGACTCAGCACCTAAAAGTGCGATGGCTCTCTGAATATCAACATTCAGGTTGTTAACCCAACGATTGTAATTACGGTGAATTTTGCCATCACTCGCTTTTAGATTTACTGAGTTGAGATAAATAATTGAATAATATTTGTTGTTATATGGAATTTTTACTTCAGCAAAATGGCTACGAACGTGAATTTTGGCAATTAATACACCTGGGCTCACTTCTTCTATCGTCCAACCACGATTAGTTGCCGATTGCACAATCGCAGCTTTTACTTGTTTATTTTGAAGATCATAAGCAACTGGAGTATCCTCCACATTCATTACAGGTTGTACTCTTCCACAACCGACAAGAAGCACTGTTAATAACACAGAGATAAGCAGCTTTAAGCGAGACATGGTCGTTTCCTTTTATTGTGACTCTGGTGAAACCCAGATTCTATCGAGCTGTAAAATAAACAATTTAAACAAATATGCCAAACTCGAAGATCAAAATTTCGTTTAATATCGATGCATTATCCGCCAATTCATTGGGTTTAAATCAACCAGAAGAATGGGAGCAGTGGGCATCGGACTGTATATGGCCTGAAGAGGGCAAATTACACGTCGCAGATATCCCACCAATGATGCGCCGACGTATGAGCGCATTAAGCAAACTTGCGGTACAAACCGCGATTGGTTTACTCAAACAGTACGATGTGGATTACTTGGTTTTTGCGAGTCGCCATGGTGAGTTACATCGCAGCGCAGCGTTGATTGAAGACATTATCCAAGGCGAAGAAGCTTCCCCAATGGCGTTTTCTCAGTCGGTGCACAATACCGCAGCGGGCTTGGCAACCATTGCGACTAAGCAACCTATCCCATTGACGTCGATTGCGGCATCAGAGAACACTTTTCAAAGCGCATTGATTGAAGCGTGGTTGTTTCTCGCAGAAAACCCAGACAAAAAAGTACTGTTTATCGACTTTGATGAACCCTTGCCTGATGCTTACTCGGAGTTTGAGACCCAGCAGTATCAAGGTTATGCCGTCGGTATGGTGTTGTCTGCTGGTGACGATTTTAAGATAGAGCAAGTCGCAACAGAAAAAAGCGGACACACGTCCCAACCTTGCCCGCTCCCACAAGGATTAGCTTTCTTAAAACACTATCTTTGTGAAGATCCAAGCTGGTTGATTCATTCGCCACAGCAAGCGTGGGAATGGCATCGTCGATGAGGGTTTTGAATCAATATTGGCGTGTCTTTGCTACTGGCTTTTGTTTTTCCGTATTTGGGCTTGGCGGTCTAGTACTCAGTTTTATCGTCATTCCACTCATTGGTTTAACCACCTCCGATCAAACCGCCAAGGAATATAAAGTCCAAGGTGCGATACAGTTTGCTTTTAATACCTTCTGTAAATTGATGAAATTTACTGGCGCAATCGATTATAAGATCATCGGCGCAGATATTATTCAACAAGATCAAAATTGCCTTATTGTTGCCAACCACCCAAGTTTAATTGATTACGTTCTTATCGCATCTCAATTAAAGCGTTGCGATTGTTTAGTAAAGTCAGCGATTTGGGCCAACCCATTTATGAAACACATTGTGAAAGCTGCGGGTTATATTCCTAATGAAGCTCCTGATGATTTATTAACAATGTGTGAAGAACGTTTTGATAATGGCAATGTATTGCTCATTTTTCCGGAAGGCACAAGAACCACTCCTGGGGTAAAATCAAAATTACAGCGTGGTGCTGCACAAATAGCAGTAAGAACGCAGCGAGATTTAAGAGTTGTACATATTACGGTGACGCCTAGCTTCTTAACAAAAGAGAAAAAGTGGTATCAAGTTCCGGCGACAAAACCCTTTTTCAAAGTGGAAGTGAAGGATAAAGTTGAGATTGAGCCTTTTATAAAGCAAACTACGTCCCCAACAATAGCGGCTCGTCGCTTACAGCAGCATTTAGCTGATACTATTTTTCCAGAATTATAAGCAGGTCCCAGTGGAACAATTACACAACAATATCAAGCAACTTATTATTGACGCATTGAACCTAGAAGATTTAACCGTCGACGATATTGAAACCGAAGCGCCGCTGTTTGGTGATGGTCTAGGCTTGGATTCTATTGATGCACTTGAGCTTGGCTTAGCGATTAAAAAGCAATATAACATTGTCATTGACGCTGACGATTCAAATACACGTGAGCACTTTGCTTCAGTAGCTAACCTTGCGAAGTACATTTCTTCTCAAACTTCTTCCCAAGATAATGAATAGTTTTTAGGTATATTCATGACAGATGTAAATAAAGATCAAGTATTTGAACAAGTTAAAGATGCACTGGTAGAACTGTTTGAAATCGACGCTGCGGATATCCAGCCAGAAGCACACCTTTACACCGATCTCGACCTAGACAGCATTGACGCGGTAGACCTTGTGGTTCATCTGCAAAATGTCACTGGTAAGAAAATCAAGCCAGCTGAATTCAGCACCGTTCGTACGGTGGATGACGTGGTAACGGCTGTCGCTGAACTTCTTAAGGAAAGTTAATGCGCCAATTGCTGACTGGTCTGTCTGCAATTGTCCTGTTTGCCTACCCTTTTGCTGTTTACTTCGGCATTGATCGATTTGGCTTAAACCTCGTTGGGGGCTTGTTAATTGCAGCGTTGCTCTTGCGATTATTGGTTGCAAACAAGACCCCGCTGAAAGAATTTAAGTTTCTTGCTTTCACCACTGGCATTGTTGGTATCGTTCTGGTCACCCTTGGGGTTGTATTTAAGCAACACGGGTGGCTGAAGTTCTATCCTGTCGTGGTGAACCTTTGCATGCTTGGGGTGTTCGCCCTCAGCTTAAGACAGCCTCAAACCATCATTGAGCGATTGGCTCGGCTTCAAGAACCAGATTTGCCTGAAAGCGGCGTACTCTACACACGTAAAGTCACTCTGGTGTGGTGCGCATTTTTTATTATGAATGCGGCAACTGCACTGTATACCTGCTTTGAATCCATCGAGATTTGGACGTTATACAACGGCCTGATCAGCTACCTACTTGCAGGCAGTTTATTTGCCGGTGAATGGATAGTGCGCCAATTTGTACGAAAGGAACACTAGATCGTATGAACACCCGTTCTTCTGACTTCTCTTCTATTGCCATGTTAATGCGCGCTCAACGTCCTGAACCATCGGTCGTCGCCTTCGAGTCCGCTCAAGAAAAAACATGGGATGAATTTCAGCGCAGTGTTTCCGCTCTTAAAAGACAACTCGACGCCAATCCATCACAGCGTATTGCTCTTTGCTTTGCCAATAGCTACCTGTTTGCCATCAGTTTTCTTGCTTGTTGCCATGCCAATAAAGCCATCGTTTTGCCAGGGAACTACCAACCAGAAGCATTAAAAGAACTTGATGAACATTACGACCTCGTCCTTCATGATGCTGACGTTTCGGTACCAGACAGCTTGACCACACGTTGTGTGACGGAAGAAGCGGATGACCGCTCGATGGAGTGGCACTCGCTTAACGCCAGCGCTCTGAGCATCACTTTGTTTACGTCCGGTTCTAGCGGTAAACCCAAAGCCATCGCGAAAACACTTAAACAACTGGATGTCGAAATTGCGATTCTTCAATCCTTATGGGGAGAGAAAATCGCTGGCTGTCAGATTGAAAGTACGGTCTCTCATCAGCATATTTATGGCTTACTTTTCCGCGCGCTTTGGCCACTTTGTGCTGGTCGCGCTTTCGCTACCCACAATCTGGAGTTTCCAGAGCAAATTGTGAATCATGCCACCAGCAATACCGCTTTAATTAGCAGCCCTGCTCTGCTCAAGCGTCTCACCGAGGAACATAAACCGACGGCATTGCGCTGCGTTTTCTCCTCTGGTGGCCCATTACCGAATGACGCCGCACAACACAGTGCTGAGATTTTTGGTGACTATCCAGTCGAAGTATTTGGTAGTACAGAAACGGGCGGTATTGCTTATCGTCAACAACTTACTGCTACACAACCTTGGACGCTGTTCCCTGGAGTTGAAGCGGCATTAAACCATGAAAATTGTTTAAAGCTTCGCTCACCGCACATCGATGAAAACGCTTGGTATCAAACCGCAGATGAATGCTATTTCCATGATAGTATTTCTTTCGAATTACGCGGCCGCACAGACCGAATCGTTAAGGTCGAAGAAAAACGTGTGTCTTTGGTTGAAGTAGAAAAACGTTTAGAACAACTGCCTTGGATTAAGGAAAGTGCTGTTATTCCTATGGAGCAAGCAGGACGATTGTCGCTTTTTGCTGTCATAGTATTGAACGAGCAAGGCCAGAAGACGTTAAGTGAGCTGGGCAAAGGCAAGTTTTGGCTGGCACTGAGAAAAGCGCTACGTAACTGGTTAGAGCCGATTGCGATACCACGCAAATTCCGAGTGCTGGATGAAGTGCCACTTAACAGCCAAGGTAAGCGACAAGTCGCTGAAATAGAAAAACTATTCCAAGAATAATTAAGCATCGAACATGGACAAAAGAAAACCAACGCTCAAGAACATAGACGTGTTAGATCAGACAGCAACCATTGAGATGCTTGTCGACGCTGACATCATGGATTTCCAAGGGCACTTTACGCATTTCCCCCTACTGCCGGGCGTAACTCAAATCGATTGGGCGCTGTTTTATGCCGTCGAATACCTCAATACGCCTGCAGTATTTAAAGGGATGGAAGTGATCAAATTCCAAGAACCTATCCTGCCAGATATGCAGGTTAGCTTATCGCTGTCTTGGGATTCTGAACGTGAAAAGCTGGCGTTCAAATATACTTCTCAACCCGCTGAACAGACGATTGTTCACTCATCTGGCAAAATGAAATTGGGTAGCTAGTGTGAGCGGCGCAAACTCCTATCAACCGTGCTTTCTGATCCCTTGCTATAACCATGGTAGCACCATCGCAGCCGTTGTAGATTCTCTCGCGTCATTTTCCATGCCCATTTTGGTCGTGGATGACGGCAGTGAAGAGGCGACAAAACAAACACTGGATGCGTTAGCAAACGAAGAGAAAATCACCTTAATTCGTCTGACCGAAAACCAAGGGAAAGGCGGAGCGGTAATGGCTGGTATTCAACAAGCCTACGCGGATGGCTTTAGTCATGCGATTCAAATCGACGCCGACGGTCAACATGATCTTGATGCTCTACCTAATCTGCTTCAAGCGTCACAAGATAAGCCAGATAACTTGATTTCAGGTCAACCGATTTACGACGACAGCGTACCAAAATCGCGTCTATATGGCCGATACGCGACCCATATCTGGGTATGGATTGAAACCTTGTCTCTGTCGATTAAAGACAGCATGTGCGGCTTTCGTGCTTATCCTCTCGAAGCTACGGCCAACGTCCTCAAGAAGAATAAGATTGGTAAACGAATGGACTTCGATATCGAGATCCTTGTTCGCATGTATTGGGATGGCACTGATATCGACTTTGTTCCGACTCGGGTGATTTACCCTGAAGGCGGTATTTCTCACTTTGACGCGTTGTGGGACAACGTCAAAATCAGTTGGATGCATACTCGCTTGTTCTTTGGCATGTTGCCACGCATTCCATCTTTGTTAGCTCGAAAACGTCAATCTAAAGACATCGAACAAAAGCACAATCAAAGCGATGCGCATTGGTCGAAACGCAAAGAGCAAGGCACCGTTTTAGGCATCAAGACGCTTCTGGCGATCTACCGTCTGTTTGGCCGCAAAGCGTTCGACTTCATCCTGAAGTTAGTGATGCGCTATTACCACCTTACTGGTAAGTCTTCACGTCAAGCATCTGAGCTTTATCTCAACCAATTACAGACTTACGCGAAACAGCAAAGTTTAGTGTTACCACAGCCACTCGATAGCTATCATCATCTTTTGTCATTTGGCCGCACCATGCTGGATAAGCTGGCCGCGTGGCAAGGTGACTTTGACGTGAGTAATCTCACCATTCACGGTCAGCACCACTTCGAAGCAATGGCAGAGAAACAACAAGGTGTGGTCATTCTGGGCTCACACCTAGGCAACATAGAACTGTGCCGCGCACTTGGTCGTCGCCATTCTCATGTCAAAATTAATGCTTTGGTGTTCACCGAACACGCTGAGCAGTTCAATGCGGTCATGAAAGCCGTAAACCCGAGCTCAGAACTCAACGTGATTCAAGTCAGCTCAATGGGGCCAGACACCGCCATTTTGCTACAACAAAAAATTGAGCAAGGTGAATGGGTTGTGATTGTGGGAGATCGCACTTCAACCAGCGTTGAAAGCCGCGTGGTTTGGGCAGACTTTTTAGGTAAATCCGCCCCCTTCCCTCAAGGCCCATTTATGTTGGCCTCGGTACTGAAAGCGCCGGTTTATTTGCTGTTTGGCCTACGAGACGACAATGCCATCACCCCGCACTTCAATGTGTACTTCGAACATTTTAGTGACCAAATCGTCCTACCACGCAAAACGCGCCAAGCAGCGTTAGATAATGTGGTACAGCAATACGCGCAACGATTGGAGCACCATACTCTGCAAGCACCGTTGCAGTGGTATAACTTTTTCAACTTCTGGACTTTAAGTAATCAGCGACATGACAACGAACACTAATCAAAACATTACCTTCGGCGCACAAGCTCTTTCTATCGAAGATGTGGTTGCGATTGCACAAGGCGCAAACGCAAGCATGAATGCGTCACCAGAATTTACGTCTAAGATCGATCGTGGCGTCGCTTTTCTAGAGAAATTGCTGAAAGAAGAAGGCGTCATTTACGGCGTGACCACAGGTTACGGTGACTCGTGTACCGTCGCGATTCCACCAGCATTGGTTGATGAGTTACCGCTGCACTTAACTCGCTTTCATGGTTGTGGCTTAGGTGAAATCCTTTCCCACGAACAAGCAAGAGCCGTTCTTGCGACGCGTCTGTGTTCATTATCGCAAGGTGTATCGGGTGTTTCTCACGATCTACTTAACCAGATCGTAAACCTAATCAACCATGATGTTGCTCCACGTATTCCGCAAGAAGGCTCCGTAGGCGCAAGCGGTGACCTAACACCGCTTTCTTACCTTGCTGCAGCATTGATTGGTGAACGCGATGTGCTTTACAAAGGTGAAGTACGTCCAACCCAAGAAGTGTTTGCCGAATTAGGTATTAACCCAATTACGCTTAAGCCAAAAGAAGGGTTGGCGCTAATGAATGGCACATCGGTCATGACGGCGCTGGCTTGTATCGCTTATAAACGCGCAGAATATCTTGCGCAGTTGTGTACCAAGATAACGGCAATGGTATCGGTGGGCATGCAAGGGAATGATTTCCACTTTGATGAAGCCTTGTTCGCCGTGAAGCCACACCCAGGCCAACAACAAGTTGCCGCTTGGCTACGTAAAGACCTTAAAGCCGAGCGCCCACCACGCAATAGCGACCGTCTTCAAGACCGTTACTCTCTGCGTTGTGCTCCGCATGTGATTGGTATGGTGCAAGATTCTCTGCCTTGGTTACGTCAGTTGATCGAAAACGAACTCAACAGTGCTAACGACAACCCAATCATTGATGGTGACAACGAACGTGTACTGCATGGCGGTCACTTCTATGGCGGCCACATCGCAATGGCCATGGATACCTTAAAAGCGAACATTGCTAACCTTGCTGATTTGTTGGATCGTCAAATGGCACAGCTGATGGATTACAAGTTCAACAACGGCCTTCCGTTTAACCTGACCGGTGCAGAGGGCGAACGTAAACCAATCAACCACGGTTTCAAAGCAGTACAAATCGGCATCTCCGCATGGACAGCAGAGGCGCTGAAACACACCATGCCTGCAAGCGTGTTCTCTCGTTCAACAGAGTGCCACAACCAAGACAAAGTCAGCATGGGCACCATTGCTGCACGCGATTGTATGCGTGTACTGGAACTAACCGAACAAGTTGCAGCCGCGTCATTGCTGGCAAGTGTGCAAGCGGTAGAAATTCGTCGTCGCCATAACGAGCTTGATGAGCACCACATGAGCAGTAACTTGAAGATGATTCGCGATGCGGTACTGGAAGAGTTTGAGTTTGTTGTCGAAGATCGTCCTTTAGAGCATGATCTGCGTAACTTCATTGCTAAAATTCAGCAACGTCAATGGTCGTTGTACGCGGAGGCGTAATGCAAGAACAAGTCCTTTACCCTTTGGAAGCTGAGGTGACGATGATCACCTCATTTCAAGATGCAGATCCAATGGGTGTGATTTATCACGGAAACTTCTTTCGCTATTTTGAAGAAGCACGTCGTGTCCTAATGGAAAAGATTGAATACAGCTACCGCGATATGAATGAGTCTGGCTACATGTGGCCAATCATTGATACGCGCGTGAAGTACGTAAAAGCGATTCCGTTCAATCATGAAATTCGTATTACCGCAAAGCTGACAGAGTGGGAGAACCGCTTGCGCGTCGACTACGTGATCTACGATGCCAACACTGACCAACGTATGTGTAAAGCGCACACGACCCAAGTCGCGGTATCGATTGAGAAACAAGAGATGTGCTTTGCTTCACCTGCCGTATTCATGGACAAAATTGAACAATGGCACAAGCATGGGAGCCTTGCTTAATGCGCAAATGGTTATGCTCTTTATTGATGCTGTTCTCTGTTTCTGCTTGGGCTCAAGTGACTGATTTAGAATCCCTTCAACAGCAGTTATCTCAGAACGAGATAGTACGTGGTGACTTTAAACAAAGCCGCCACCTTGAAATGTTCAATCAACCGCTAACATCAACCGGTAAATTTACGCTCAGTAAATCGCATGGCTTATTGTGGCAACAACAAGTGCCATTTGCTGTGAACTTAGTGCTTACTCAAAACAAGTTGCGTCAAACGTTTGGGGATCAAGTTTCAAAGATCATTACGGCCCAAGAAAACCCAATGGCGTTTTACTTCAGCCATGTGTTTCTTTCGGTATTCCATGGCGATACAGCAGCGCTAAAAGCGCAATTTACGCTTAATTTCTCTGCTCAAGAAAACGGTAAATGGCAACTGGCTCTAACGCCTAAACAAGCGCCCCTCAATGCGGTATTTAAAGTGATTACCCTTTCTGGTGAACAACATATCGACCAATTAATGCTAGAAGAACTGCGTGGTGACAAAACAGAAATCGAGTTCACTCAACAGACTTCACTACCACTGGAAATGACGGATGCTGAAAAGGCTCAATTTGACTTCTAAATTCCGGCTAGGTTCGCACTCACTGGCTTTGGTTTGGTTGGGGATTGTAGTGCTTGCAAGTTCGCTGTTGCTGACGCAATGGCTTGGTAGCGAGCACTCACCAATTGAAACTAACATTCTTAAGCTATTGCCAGAAAATCAGCAAAACCCAATTGCTGAGCAAGCCTTCGACGCGGTTTCTAGCAGCATGAGTGATAAGGTTATTTTTGTTTTGTCGGCGCCAGATAAAGCCAAACTTTTTCAGGCTGCGGCAGCATTTGAGCAAGGCTTACAACAAACTCAGCACTTTACTGAAATTGTCGGCAAAATCTCACCAGACAAGCAAAAAGCATGGGCAAGTTACTATTTCAAGCATCGCTTTCAGCAACTCACTCCTGAACAACGCGTACGATTAACAACAAATCCTCAAGCGCAAGTTCAGCATGTGATTCAATCTCTCTACAATCCCTTTTCTGGTGTGACAGGACAAGAGTTACAAACCGACCCGTTCTTACTCTTCCGTGATTATTTAGGTCAGGTAACTCAACAAACCTCAGCGTTTTATTTAGAAAATGGGTATTTGTTTACCGAGAAGAAAGGCCAATCTTATTTGTTGATCACGGCGACATTGGGTGGCTCACCTTACGCATTATCAACCCAATTGGCGGTGCCTGAAATTGACCAATTGGAACACACCATTGCTAACAAATATGGCGTACAAACGGCACATACTGGTGTGCTGTTTTATGCCGATTTTGGAACCCAGAGCGCGAAGTCAGAAATCAGTACCATCGGCGTATTCTCTCTGCTAGGAATTGTGGTGCTGTTTCTTGTCGTCTTCCGTAGTGTAACGCCATTGGCTTTAGCACTATTGTCTATCTCGGTTGGACTTGCCGTCGCACTAGGTATCACGACATGGATTTTTGGCAGAGTTCACCTGTTTAGCTTGGTTTTTGGCGCGAGTCTGATTGGGGTTTCCATTGACTACGCTTTCCATTATCTAACAGAACGATTAGCCACTGGTAATCAATGGGACAGCCGCTTGGGGCTGAAACACATCTTTGTTGCAATCACACTTGGGCTTGTCACCAGTTTGATTGGCTATTTAGGTATGCTGGTCGCGCCTTTTCCCGGGCTGCAGCAGTTGGCTCTGTTCTCATCGATTGGTTTGATTGCCGCCTATGCGACCGTCGTGGCTTGGTATCCGATATTGGCGACAAAGCCCTCTCAATCGGCCGCAATTTTACCGGGTAAACGCTTGCTCTCAGTTTGGTTAAACTTATGGCAGCGCCCTGCTTTCAAATTCGGTTTGCCTGTGTTGTGTTTAGCCATCAGCGGATACTATCTTGCTCAACTCAAATACGATGATGATATTCGCCAACTGCAAGCCATGCCAGCGACGTTAAAGCAACAAGAAGCCTTGATAACACAAGTGAGCGGCATGCAGGCATCACAACAAATGTTGGTCGTTACTGCTGACTCAGATGAAGCCTTAATGCAGCGCTTGGAAAGCCTTGAGCTGATTTTAGTTAACTGGCAAAAAGAGCGCCTTATCAAAGGCCATCAGAGTTTGGCTCAATACTTAGGTTCGAATCAGTGCCAACAACAAGATTTCAACTTAATCAGCCACTTGTACCAAACTCAGGGGCCAGCATTAGCCGCAGGATTACAACTGACTAAAGTGCCAGAGTTACAAGCTGAATTTGCACCAATCACGCTATCACAGTACCTCAGTAACCCGGTATCAGAACCGATTCGCTTTCTGCATTTAGGTGAGATTGAAGGTAGATCAGCCGCCGTGATTACACTGAATGAAGTTAAGAACCTCGGGCTGGTGCAAGCGTTCGCTCAATCACAAGCTGACGTCACTTACCTAAACAAAGCAGAAGAAATTTCTACCCTGTTTGGCGAATACCGAATCAAAATCATGGAGCTATTGCTGGCAGCGACAGCCTTAATTTTTGCGGTATTAGTCAAACGCTACGGCTTTAAACACGCTTGGCGAATCTTGTTACCGTCTGCCATTGCTTGTGCCGGTGGTCTGGCATCCGCCGCGGCCGCGGGTTCAACGCTCAATCTGTTTAACTTACTTGGCCTGATTTTGATTCTTGGCATTGGTATCGACTACACATTGTTCTTTGCCGAGAAGGCTCGCAGTCTCAGCACCTTGCTTGCGATTACGTTGTCAGCCATTACCACGGTCTTATCTTTTGGTCTACTCTCGTTGAGCCAAACGCATGCCATCCATAGCTTTGGTATCACGGTATTAAGCGGTATTTTTATCGCGTGGCTGCTCTCTCCTATCGCCATCATGACGGAAGATAAATCACAATGAAGATAACCACGATGCTCCGAGTTGCTGTTGGCCTCACGCTAAGCATTCTGCTCAGTGCGTGTAGCTTAGTTCCTCAGCAGTCAACGCCAACGGTGGAAATAACCAAAGGCACCCAAGTCTCTCTTCCAGCCCCGAGCGCACTAGGCTACCAGCTCACAGCAAGCCAATTGATCACCGCGACTTGGTCGATTGATGGCAAAGAGAAGCAAGAGCAATTACCCGTACAACTGCAAGTCAGCGACGCTGATGTGGTCTTGGCTGGTTTTTCCTCATGGGGAACTCGCGTCTTGTCACTGCAATACGATGGCACACAAATCAATACTGAAATTTTAAACGGGCTACAAGGCACCTTACCGGAGCCAGAGCAGGTACTATTCAATCTAATGATCACGCTGTGGCCGAGTTCCGCTTGGGAAGCGCCGCTAAATAAGGTAAGGTGGCGAATGATTGATGATGGATATTCCCGAACCGTATTTGATAGCAACGGTGAAAAGATCATAGAGATACACTATGCAAACGCTGACAAGTTAAAAGGTCAGATTGATTTTCACCACCTCAAACATGGGTTTTCAATCTCCATTCAAACACTGCAATATCAATTAAATTAGAACGACCTTAGTAAATCTATATGCCAACTCGCTCTCCTCAACCTTTGTATATTCAGGCCTGTGGTTTTCATTCCGCATTGGGCAAAGATGAAGACGTTATTCATCGGTGCCTAGCTGGAATCCAACCATCTAACATGGTCATTGATGCGGATATTCTGAACTCTGGCCGCCAAACAGTGATTGGCCAAGTGGCAGAGTCGTTACCTGAGATGCCGCCTGAGTTAGTCCCATTTGATACTCGCAACAACCGTCTGGCACTATCTGCACTTCGCCAGATTGAAGGGCCTGTGCGCGATGCCATAGGACAGTATGGCGCAGAACGTGTTGCCGTTGTTATCGGTAGCAGCACGTCAGGCATCACCGATGGCGAGGTGGCATTTGCAGAAAAACTCTCCGAAGGAGACTTCCCTGCAAGCTACCACTATCGCAAGCAAGAACTTGGCAATTGCAGTGACTTTGTCGCCGCCTATTTTGGTTTAACCGGACCTTGTTATGCAGTTTCCACAGCTTGCTCTTCGAGTGGCCGCGTATTTATTACTGCTCAACGCCTGATTCGAACCGGGCTTGTAGATGCGGTAATTGTCGGTGGTGTCGATACGATTTGTCGCCTAACACTTAACGGCTTCAACGGATTAGAAGCTCTTTCAGAGCAGCACTGCTCACCTTTTAGTACTAACCGTAATGGCATCAATATTGGTGAATCGGCTTCTATCATGTTGCTAAGTTCTTCTCCAACCAAAGTGGCCTTACTTGGCACAGGTGACAGCTCTGACGCGCATCATATCTCCGCCCCTCACCCTGAAGGTGTTGGCGCAGAACAAGCGATGATGAAGGCACTCGAAAACGCGGGCTTATCACCAAGTGACATTGGTTACATCAACGCCCATGGCACAGCAACACCACTGAATGATTCGATGGAAAGCAAAGCCATCCATCGTTGCTTTGGCGATGCAGTCCCTGTCAGCTCAACCAAACCCTTAACAGGTCACACGTTGGGTGCTGCCAGCGCCACAGAAGCGGCCATTGCGTGGCATATTTTAAATTACGACCTCGACCTTCCGATTCAGTCTTGTGAAAATAAAGCCGAAGACATCGAGGTTTCGTTGGTAGAAACAGCAACGAAACTGAATGGTAAGGCCATTTTAAGCAACTCTTTTGCTTTTGGTGGTAATAACGTTAGTCTCATTTTTGGTTACGCTCATGACTAAACTTCCCCCAATTGAACAACTGCTTCCGCACGATAAACCGATGATTCTGGTTGATCGTGCTTTAGACGTTCAACAAGACACCATTCATTGCCAAGTTGATATCGGTGACCACAATCCATTCTTCAACCAAGAAAGCCTTTCGGTGCCTGCTTACGTCGGTATCGAGTTCATGGCTCAATCTGTCGCCGCTTGGTCCGGCTATCACGCGCTTACTCAAGGTGAAGAACCGCCCATCGGTTTTTTGCTTGGCAGCCGACGCTACGTGGCAGATTGCGATGCGTTTATGCAGGGGCAAATACTCGACGTATACGCAGAAAAAATGATGGAAGACAATGGCATGGCAGTATTTTCGGCTCGAATTGAGTGGCAAGAAAAGACCATTGCGACCTGCCAACTGAACGTTTACGTCCCATCAGAAGAAAAATTAAAAGAAATGAAAATCAGGAGTCAACAATGACCCGACAAGTCCTCGTAACAGGTGCTAGTAAAGGCATCGGTAAAGCCATCGCCGTTCAACTTGCGAAAGACGGTTTTGATATCGTCGTGCATTACATGGGCGATCAACAAGGCGCACAAGATACTTTAGGTACCATACAACAACATGGTGGCAACGGCCGCCTAATTCAGTTTGATATCAGTAACCGTGAAGAATGCCGCAACAAGCTAGAAGCGGACATTGCCGAGCATGGCGCATACTACGGCGTAGTTAACAATGCAGGGATTACTCGCGACACCGCCTTCCCTGCAATGACAGAAGAAGAGTGGGACGGTGTAATTCATACTAACCTAGATAGCTTCTACAATGTGCTGCACCCTTGTGTGATGCCAATGGTACAAAAACGCAAAGGCGGCCGCATTGTAACGCTGGCTTCGGTATCTGGCTTGATGGGCAACCGCGGCCAAACCAACTACAGCGCAGCAAAAGCAGGCGTGATTGGTGCAACTAAGTCATTGGCTCTTGAGCTAGCAAAACGCAAGATCACCGTAAACTGCGTGGCGCCCGGTCTTATCGATACTGGCATGGTTGACGAGCACGTAAAAGAGCACGCGATGCCACAAATCCCTCTGCGCCGCATGGGTGAACCAGAGGAGGTCGCTGGCCTTGTGAGTTACTTAATGTCAGACATCGCGGGCTACGTGACTCGCCAAGTCATTTCAGTAAACGGAGGCTTAGTATGAGTCGTCGAGTCGTTGTAACAGGTATGTCCGGCGTTACTGCTTTTGGTAACGATTGGTCTGCAGTAGAACCTAAACTACGCGATTGTCAAAACGCCACTCAATACATGCCCTCTTACGAGCAATATGATGGTTTGAACACCAAACTGGCAGCCCCAGTCATGGATTTTGAACTGCCTAAGCACTACAAGCGCAAACAAGTTCGCGGCATGGGTCGTGTTTCTAAACTTGCTACCGTAGCCACCGAAAACGCATTAAACCAAGCAGGCTTAATTGGCAACGAAGTGCTGACAAACGGTCAAACTGGCATTGCTTACGGCTCTTCAACAGGCAGTACCGATGCGATTGGTGCCTTTGGTGTCATGCTTAACGAGAAAACCACCAAAGCCATCACTGCAACCACCTACGTACAAATGATGCCGCACACGACTGCAGTTAACGTTGGGCTGTTCTTCGGCTTACGTGGTCGAGTGATTCCGACCAGCAGCGCCTGTACTTCTGGCAGTCAAGCGATTGGTTACGCCTACGAAGCTATCAAACACGGCTACCAAACCGTTATGGTTGCAGGTGGCGCTGAAGAGCTTTGTCCGACAGAATCGGCTGTCTTCGACACCCTTTTTGCGACCAGTCTAAAAAATGAAGAGCCGAAAAGCACACCGAGGCCTTATGACACTGACCGCGACGGCCTAGTGATCGGTGAAGGTGCGGGTACGTTGGTTTTAGAAGAATACGAACACGCCGTTGCACGTGGTGCGACAATCTATGCAGAGATTATCGGCTTTGCAAGTAACTGCGATGCGGCACACGTGACGCAACCTCAAATGGAAACCATGCAGATCTGTATGGAAATGGCGTTACAGAATGCGGGCATTCCTGCGGATAAAATCGATTATGTTTCCGCTCACGGAACGGCAACCGACCGAGGAGATATCGCAGAAAGTAACGCGACTGAAAATGCACTCGGTAAAGTGCCAATCAGTTCTTTAAAGAGCTACTTTGGCCATACTCTAGGCGCTTGCGGTGCTATCGAAGCCTGGTTAAGTCTTGAGATGATGCATACAGGTTGGTTTAGCCCGACCCTCAACTTAGATAATCTCGATCCACAATGTGGTGATCTCGATTACTTATCCGGTCAAGGCCGTGAACTGGAAGTGGAATACTTAATGAGTAACAACTTCGCGTTCGGTGGCATCAACACTTCGATCATTTTTAAGAAGATTTAATGACCCGTCCTGATATGGGTTGACACTTTTTACGTTAAAACGCTCGATGCACTTCATCGGGCGTTTTGTATTTTAGCGCTGTATGAGGCCTCATCTGATTATAGATTTCTACTGACTCAGCGACCATTTTTCTCGCCTGAACAATATCTTTGGGCTTTCGCAAGAGGTATTCCATTTTCAAAATGCCGTTTACTCTCTCTGCCAATGCATTCTGGTAACAGTCATACCCATCCGTCATTGAACACACTACCTTGTGCTTAGCATGTAAGTCTTGGTATTCCTTTGAGCAGTACTGGGAACCTCTATCTGAATGATGGATTAAGCTTCCTTTACTTCGACGTTTTTTTAACGCTCCTATAAAAGCTTGTTTTACAACACTCGTTTGCATGTTGTCATCCACACTGTAACCGACGATTTTCCTAGAGTAGGCATCGGTAATCAGGCTGACATAACTATTCCCTTCATAAGTAGGAAGATAGGTAATATCAGCGACCCACAACTCTTCAGGCCTCTCTGGCTTAAAACCATCCTTTATTCTATTTGGGTGGCAGTAAAACCTATGATGGCTATCTGTTGTTCGGTGGTAAGCACGCTTGGTTTTCACAAGCAGGCGATGATGTTTAAGCAGTGTAAAAAGATAGTCCCTGCCTACAGTCATTCCTGCTTGTTCCATCAGATACTTCAGCTTCCTAGTTCCTATGCGGGCTTGTTTAATACGAGTCTCACGAACAAAACTCAGAAGTACTTCATCGCGTCGCAACTTACGAGCATCAGTAAGGCATTGCTTGTAATAGGCTTGCCTAGTGATATTTACGATTTGGCAAAATTTAGTCACGTTAAGCAGAGCTATGTTTTGCTCTTGGACGACGCACCTTTGTGCTTTTTTACGACTCGAACACCGTGGTCTCGTTCCATAACTTTGACCACTTCTTCAAAGAAGTCGGCTCTTAGCTTGGTATCTTCGAGCAGCTTTTCCAGCTCTTTGATACGTTGCTCTGGTGTAGGAGGTGAATTGAGTTCAGACATAGGCAACCCTTTTTTCAAAAATCGAGGAGTGCCCCTAGACCAATTGAGTCGACCGTGTTTTCGGAGCCACACTAATACTGTAGAACAACCTTGTATGCCGTATTTCTCTTGAGCCTGTTTATAAGTCAGTTCACCTCTTTCAACTTGGTCAACAACATCCAATTTAAAAGCGAGGGAATAGTCACATTGAGTTCGTCTAGTTACTGATTTCATAACACTCTCCAATTTCCTGATTGGGAAGTGTCAACCTTATTTAGGACGGGTCATAACCCGTTAAAAAAGCGCTAGTAGAGACTAGCGCTTTTTTATTAAATTGGCTAAAACGACAAAGCCCCGATAACTCGAGGAGTTATCGGGGCTTTTGAATAAATGGCACGCCCTATAGGATTCGAACCTATGACCACATCCTTAGAAGGGACGTGCTCTATCCAGCTGAGCTAAGGGCGCGCTACAGGGACAGGATTATACGAGTTCAAGCGCTTAAATCAACGTGTTTTCATAACATTCTGATCTGAATGCCTAAAAAAAGGGCATTGAAACGAGAAATGTTCAAAAACACCACAAAGCAAACGTTTGCGGATGGATGTTAAATAGATTTTCTGCGACAATGCGCCGCAAATAATTTCCCTTCTCAATTTAAAAGGAAAGTCATGACTGCTCAAAATATAGATGGAACTCTCATTTCCCAAACTGTTCGATCCGAAGTTGCAGCAAGAGTGAAAGCTCGCGTTGGAGCGGGCCTACGTGCACCAGGTCTTGCAGTTGTTCTAGTTGGTGAAGACCCAGCTTCTCAAGTTTACGTTGGCAGCAAACGCCGTGCGTGCGAAGAAGTTGGCTTTGTCTCTAAGTCTTTTGACCTTCCTGCGACTACGTCGGAAGAAGAGTTGCTATCTCTCATTGACGAGTTGAACAATGATGCAGAAATCGACGGTATTCTTGTTCAGTTGCCACTTCCTGCTGGCATCGATGCAACGCATGTTCTTGAGCGTATTCACCCAGAGAAAGACGTGGATGGCTTCCACCCTTATAACGTGGGTCGTCTAGCGCAGCGTATTCCTAAGCTTCGCTCTTGCACGCCAAAAGGCATCATTACTCTTCTTGACCGTTACAACATCGAACTACGTGGCAAGCACGCGGTTGTGGTTGGCGCATCAAACATCGTTGGTCGTCCTATGACACTTGAGCTGCTACTTGCAGGCTGTACAACGACAACTTGTCACCGCTTTACGAGAGATCTAGAAGGCCACGTTCGCCAAGCAGACCTTGTTGTGGTTGCGGTTGGTAAGCCAAACTTCATTCCTGGCGAGTGGATAAAGAAAGGGGCTGTTGTGGTCGATGTAGGCATCAACCGCCTTGAATCTGGCAAATTAGTGGGTGACGTGGAATACGATAAAGCACGTGAAAACGCGAGCTTCATTACTCCTGTACCGGGCGGCGTAGGCCCTATGACGGTAGCCAGCCTAATTGAGAACACGATGCTCGCTTGCGAGCAGTTCCATACGAAGAAATAAAAAATTACCGATACTGAAAGGGCTCCGAAAGGAGCCCTTTTTGTTTTGAGTAATAACCCCCTCTAACTCCTCCTTGAAAATGGGGAGGGCTAGACAGAGCTTGCTTTTGGTTCACTGGATTATTCAAATGCAGCAACCGGATTTAGTTCAGAGCAGCAACCCCCTCTAACTCCCCCTTAAAAATGGGGAGGACCTGACTGAGATCGCTATTCGTTCGCTAACTTATTCAAATGCAGCAACCGGATTTAGTTAGGAGCAGGCCCCTAGCTCCCCCTTGAAAATGGAGAGGAACGGACTGAGATCGCTATTCGTTCGCTAACTTATTCAAATGCAGCAACCGGATTTAGTTCGGAGCAGCACCCCTTCTAACTCCCCCTTGAAAATGGGGAGGAGCGACTGAGATCGTTATTCGTTCACTAACTTATTCAAATGCAACTACCGGATTTAGTTCGGAGTAATAACCCCCTCTAGCTCCCCCTTGAAAATGGGAAGGACTGGACTGAGATCGCTATTCGTTCGCTAACTTATTCAAATACAGCTACCGGATTTAGTTCGGAGCAGCCCACCTTCTAACTCCTCCCTGAAAATGAGGAGAACTGGATCGCTCTAACAGATGCAATCAAAGCAAACATTATATGAATTCTCGATTATCGCTTCACACTAAGCGCACTCCGCTCTAGTCCCCTCCCCTTTCTAAGGGGAGGGTTAGGGAGGGGTTGAGAACGCAAAGGAAGCACAAGTGCAACAACGAACGTTTAACTTGAAGTATCAAAAGAAAATCAGAAGCCAGCTACGCTCGAATATGCCAAAACCTGAAGAAGTACTTTGGCAAAGAATTAGACGAAAACAACTCGGTGTAAAGTTTCGTAGGCAACACGGTATTGGTCGCTACATCGTTGACTTCTATTGTGCGGAATTGAGCTTGGTTATTGAGATTGATGGTGATAGCCATTTCTCTGCTGAGGGGAAAGAGAAAGATGCAATGAGGGATGCATTCATGGAAGCACTGGGGATTAAGGTTCTGCGATTTACCAACGAAGAAGCGATGAAGCAAACCGAGTCTGTTTTGGAAAGGATAATTCAATTTAGTTCGGAGCAACAACCCCCTCTAACTCCCCCTTAAAAATGGGGAGGACCTGACTGAGATCGCTATTCGTTCGCCAACTTATTCAAATGCAGCAACCGGATTTAGTTCGGAGCAGCAACCACCTCTAACTCCCTCTTAAAAATGGAGAGGACCAGAAAGAGAGCGATTCAACTAATGCAATCGCCACAGACATTATATTAACTGTCGATTGGCGCTCCACACTCAGCGCACTCAGGTCAAGTCCCCTCCCCTTTCTAAGGGGAGGGTTAGGGAGGGGTTCTGTTACAAACTCAAAATCACACCAGCGATTGATGCACTCATCAAGTTCGCCATTACACCTGCTGCGATTGCGCGGAAGCCGTATTTCGAGATGAATGAACGCTTCTCTGGTACGAGTGAGCCTAGACCACCAATCAGCATTGCCATGGTTGAAATGTTTGCGAAACCACACAGTGCGAAGGTTACGATAGCTTGTGAGTGTGCGCTTAGCTGAGACTTCACTTCCATCAGTTGGATGAAGGCCACGAACTCATTCACAACAATCTTGTTACCGATCAGAGAGCCTGCCACGATTGCTTCCTTCCAAGGGATACCCAACAACCATGCGATTGGTGCGAATAGGTAACCAAGTACTAGCTCGAAGCTCAGTTCCATGCCAAACAGACCGCCAAACCAGCCTAGAATGCCGTTTAGCATCGCGATGACACTTACGAACGCCAATAGGGTTGCACCTACCGCTACTGCGATACGTAGACCAGACATTGCGCCGTCTGCCATTGCTTCAACCACGTTAGTTGCACGTGGAATTTCTACTTGGTCTAGATCCATATCCTGAGTTGTGGTGTCTGTCTCTGGCATCATAATTTTTGCCATTAGAAGACCCGCTGGCGCAGACATGAATGCCGCTGCGATTAGGAAGTTCAGATCCACACCCAGTGATGCGTAACCTACTAACGTGCCACCAGCAACCGATGCCAAACCACCAGTCATTACTGCGAAGAACTGAGAGTCTGTCATGTGCTTAAGATATGGCTTAACGACTAGTGGTGCTTCAATCATGCCCACAAAGATGTTCGCTGTAGCAGATAGTGATTCTGCTCGGCCAGTACCTAACAAGCGCTGTAGACCACCACCGATTAGGTTGATCACTTTAGGCATCAGACCGATGTGGTACAAACCTGAAATCAGTGCTGAGAAAAAGATAATGATGCCAAGTACGTTGATCGCGAAGGTAAAGCCACCTGTTGCTAGGTTGCCAAATAGGAACGCGATGCCTTCTTGACCGTAGTTGATCAGATTAGAAACCGCGCCAGTTACTGCGTTAAGAGCTTCTTTACCCGCTGGTACATACAGTACCAATAGCGCGAAGATAACTTGCAGAGCAAAAGCCAAAGACACCGTTCGTAGACGAATGTTCTTACGGTTAGTCGAAAGCAGCCATGCTACGAATAGGATGGCTACGATACCAAGAATTGAGTTCATAAAATGAATCCGACAAAGGGGGAACAGGAAAGGCGTCGGATTGTATAGAGCATAATAAATGCTGCAAGTTGGAGATGTTAACAGGCTGAATAAGTCAGCTGGTTGCAATTTAACCAGCCAAATAACCCATTGAATTAAATAAAGATAAACGTTTGCCTAAAATCATTATTTCCAAATGGAAAAGATGTTTCTGAATTTGGAAAAATTTTGTGATTCAAATCACCTTATGTATTCGCTACTTAGGAATCGAGATATAAGGAGCTAATCGCTGATCCCAATGGCAAGGCGATCCGATCTTCTGTTTGATGAAATCGATCACTGCAGAGATCTTTTTCGGCATATGCTGACGACTTGGGTACACTGCATAAAACGGCATAGATTGGCTGGCTCTCCAATCTGGTAGAAGCTGAATCAATTTGCCTGAGCGGAATTCATCCCCCAGCAAGTAAGTGGCTAAGTAAGCAATCCCCCACCCTGCGATCGCAGCATCACGTACCGCTTCTGCCAAATCGACTGAGTAGTTGCCAGAGACTTTCACGTTGAGCTCTTGCTCGCGATTGGTGAACGCCCAACTGGTGTAGTCACGCTCCCAACTGCGGTAGATAAGACAGTTGTGTTGCGACAAGTCATTCGGTTCGGTTGGCGTATCGTACTTGAGTAAGTAATCCGGCGATGCTGCAACCACGAATTGACAATCTGCTAAGCGCTGAGCAATGTAGCCTTCTGGCAAATGTTCATTATTGGTGATCCAAAGATCCAAGCCTTCTTCGAGCATATCGACTTTGTAATCGAACAAATGCACTTCAACTTGCAGTTGTGGGTACTGCTCGCGAAGTTCTTGGATGGCAGGAATGATGTGGAGTGTGCCAAAAGACTGCGACAAACCAAGGCGAACTAAACCGGCGACTTCATCACGCTGGCTTTCCATCTCTAATGTCGCGCTGCTAACGGCTTGCACCAGTTGCTCACAGTGGTGGTAGAAGGTTTGCCCCGCTTCGGTTGGCGTGAAGCTGCGCGTGGTACGTTGCACAAGCTTGATGCCTAATGAAGCTTCTAATTGGCTAAGCTGTTTACTGACGTGAGAAACAGACACGCCTAGGCTCTTTGCCGCGGCGGTAAAATTCTTATGTTTGATCAACGCCGAGAAGATCACCATTTGTGCAGCACGTTCAGATAACACGCAAACCTCGTTTAAAATAGAGAAAACAAAGGGCTCCGAAGAGCCCCTTTTTATTCGTTTATACATTCAACCTAGAATGTGATGCGGTCAGCTAAATGACTCACCGCCAGTGCGAAGTAGTAAGAGCGGTTCCACTTCATCAGCACATTGTAGTTGTTGTACACCAAGTAAGTACGGCCGTTCTCATCGTCTGGCATAATCAGCCAAGCTTTAATGTCTTCGTCCAGCTTAGGAAGTGGGCTGCCATCGTATTTGGTGATACCAAGCTTGCTCCACTCTTGAAGGTACTTACCTTTTTCTGCTTCGCGACCTTGCAGGTTGTGGTCAATACCGTGTGGCACTTTAACCTGACGACCCCAAGTGAACTTATCATCCCAGCCAGATTTGCTTAGGTAGTTCGCAGTAGAAGCAAACACGTCTGCTTCCGATTGCCAGATGTCCTTCTTACCGTCGCCGTTACCATCTGCGGCAAAGCGCAGGAATGAGCTTGGCATAAACTGACATTGACCCATCGCGCCAGCCCAAGAACCTTTGAAGTTCTCTAGCTCGATATGACCTTCATCTAGAATTTGTAGCGCCGCCATGGTTTCTTTACGGAAGAACTCTTCACGACGACCTTCAAATGCCATGGTCGACAACGCGTCGATCACACGGAAGTTACCCGTGAACTTACCGAAGTTACTTTCCACGCCCCACAGCGCAACAATAAAGCGCGGCTGCACACCAAACTCATCGCCAATGCGTTTTAGTTCAGCGTAGTGTTCTTTATACAGTTGCTTCGCTTGCTTTACCTTCCACTCAGGTACCGCACGCGGAATGTATTCGTCTAACGTCAGTTTCTTCTCTGGCTGGTTACGGTCTGCTTTTACTGCACGTGGTTTGTATTCCACATCAGAAAAAGCGGCACTGATCACCTGCTCAGAAATACCTTTATCACGCGCTTCTGCACGCAATTTATTTAGGTATTCATCAAAGCCGTCGCTGCTTGCAAAGGCTGAAGTACACATACCAACGCTGAGCATGGCTGCCAGTAATTTTTTCATATCGCCCTCCTTTATGAGCGAGGCAGAGTTCCCAGATGAAAAGTTGCGAGTTTATTCGCCTTTCTGCTGGGCTTTTTGTTCTTTGTATTTATCGAGTAGGTTTTCCGGCGGAGGCGGAACCTGTAGGAAGAAACCGTCATTAATTAATGAAGCTTTCACTTTCTCGACATCAACTTGTGCCAAAGTACGGCCATCAAGTTTGATTGTCATCACCGGCATAGGCTTACCGAACATTTGCATAAGCATGTCAGGAACCTGTGAGAAATCATCCTTTTTCGGAATATAGAGATAAGTGCCTTCTTTTTTGGAACTTTTATAAATAGAACAAAGCATGACGAGCCTTTTGTGCTGATTTACCCGCTTTGAGTGCGGATTTTGTTGAAAACGTAAAATTCTCGCAAACTTGATTGCAAATTTGAGATTAATTCACTTATTTGCCCGCTTGAGAACTTGCTGCGCTAAAGGATGAAATATAACATGACAGACCTAGTTTAAGGCAACGCTCTTTCAATAAAGGCAAGAAGTCCACGATGACCCATTCACCTGACCTTAAAGGTAGCAGTTTTACATTGTCAGTTTTACACCTTTCTGACAATGAGATCGCTACGACTGTCGAATTTTTGCAAGAAAAGGTTTCTCAAGCGCCTTCTTTCTTCGCATCCGCACCTCTGGTTATCAATATAGCAAAAGTAGAAGGTGATATTGATTTCCTCGCACTTAAACAAGGCATCGCTGACGCAGGGTTTATTCCGGTTGGTGTGACTGGCTGTAAAGATAAACGCGTTCAAAACCTTGCCTCAGAAGCGGGCTTCGCCATCATGTCTGCGAGCAAATCTCCAACTCAAGCACCAGCCAAAATGGCGCCAACGAAGATCGTGCGTACGCCTGTTCGTTCTGGCCAGCAAATCTATGCGAAAGACGGTGACTTGGTTGTACTGGCACACGTAAGTGCTGGTGCCGAAGTGATTGCTGATGGCTCTATTCACATTCATGGCACCCTACGCGGACGTGCTATTGCCGGGGCGAGTGGTCAACAAGAAGCACGAATTATTTGTCACGATTTACAAGCTGAACTGGTTTCCATTGCAGGAGATTACTGGTTGAGCGATCAAATTGAGAGTGAGTATTGGCAAAAGAAAGTAATGATCAGTAAAGCCGAAGAATCATTACATCTAGAAACACTCACGATTTAGTCTAAAAAGGAAATAAAATGGCACGCATTATTGTAGTAACGTCTGGCAAAGGTGGCGTTGGTAAAACCACTTCAAGCGCAGCCATCGCCTCGGGTCTGGCTCTAAAGGGTAAAAAGACTGCGGTGATCGATTTTGATATCGGCTTGCGTAACCTCGATCTTATCATGGGCTGTGAACGCCGCGTGGTGTATGACTTTGTTAACGTCATCAACGGCGAAGCAACGCTTAACCAAGCGATGATCAAAGACAAGCGCACAGATAACCTATTCATTCTTCCAGCTTCTCAAACACGTGATAAAGACGCGCTAACGAAAGATGGCGTACAACGTGTGTTCACTGAGTTGGATGAGATGGGCTTCGACTTCATCATCTGTGACTCACCAGCAGGTATCGAGCAAGGTGCTCTGATGGCGCTGTACTACGCAGATGAAGCGATTGTAACGACGAACCCGGAAGTATCTTCGGTACGTGACTCTGACCGTATCCTAGGTATTTTGGATTCGAAGTCGCTACGCGCAGAGCAAGGTCTTGAGCCAGTTAAGCAGCATCTACTGTTGACACGTTACAACCCTTCTCGCGTAACACAGGGTGAGATGCTAAGCGTTGAAGACGTGGAAGAGATCCTACACATTTCTCTATTGGGTGTGATTCCAGAGAGCCAAGCGGTATTGAATGCATCAAACAAAGGTGTGCCAGTGATCTTTGACGAGAACACAGACGCAGGCATGGCTTACTCTGATACGGTAGACCGCCTACTGGGCAACCAGGTTGAATTTCGTTTCCTTACTGAGGAGAAGAAAGGACTCTTTAAACGACTATTCGGAGGCTAGACATGTCACTACTAGAATTTTTCCGCCCACAAAAGAAAACTTCTGCGAATCTAGCCAAAGAGCGTTTGCAGATCATCGTTGCTGAGCGTCGTAGCCAGAACGATCCTGCACCTTCTTACCTACCTCAATTGAAAGAGGACATCTTGAAGGTAATTAGCAAGTACGTTGCGATTGATCCAAACATGGTGGATTTGACGTTTGAACACAAGGACGATGATATTTCAGTTCTTGAGCTAAACGTGAAGCTGCCAGAAGACGAGAAGTAATTACTTTTCGACTTTACTTGAGAGTCCTCCTCTTCGTCATTCTGGACAGCGAGGTACGAGCGTGATTCAGAATCTATTACCAGAGCACTCGGGTTGGTGAAAGAAGGTTTTGGCTTCAAAGCGGGCTGTCAGTAGATTCCTAGTCTCACTTAGGTTCGCTGGAATGACCCAGTGGTTTAGCCCTGCTAAAATGGGGACTCAAAACAAAATACAAATGCGTGTTACAAAAAAGGTTGGCGATAATGCCAACCTTTTTTATTTGCTCCTATTTCAGAAGCTTATCCATGTTCTTTCCAAGAAGTTCAAGGCGCCAGCCTTGCATGACATCTGGTAGGCGCGCTGGATCGCGATCTTTCTTCCATACCCAACTAATGATTTGATTGATCTGCTTTTTAGAAGCCAAGAACTCGGTCGCCAAACCTGACTTCTGCGATGCTACCTTCACTACATCTTTCATGTTCTTGAAGATTTGCTTGTAACCCGGGTAATCCATTAAGCGCTCGATTTTAGCTGGATATTCATCAGCTGGTGTCAGTTTCGCTTGCTTCACGATACCCGCAATCCTCGCACCGTGGCGGTTAATCGCGCGGATGTCGATGCCTTCTGCTTCCATCTTCTTAAAGCCAGTCAAACCAAGACGAGCAACCGTCAGTAAGTCACCTTCTTTGAAGATGAAATTTAATGCGAGGTCGCGCTTAATTGCTTCTTTATAACGCCAAGTTGCTAACGGCTTAAGGATCGCAAGTTCAGCCGGTCTTAACTGCCATGCGCCTTTAATGTCTAGGTACGCGTTTTCTTCGTTCACGTTGCGAATACGCTTTGATACCAGCAGGTCACTCTCTTGCTGAACCGCTTCCCACCAGCCGGCTTCATTGACTTTATCGAGTAGCTTCTCGTAAAGAGGCATTAGGTAATGAACGTCAGCTGCGGCGTAATCAAGCTGCTTTTGAGTCAATGGACGTGCCATCCAGTCCGTACGAGACTCGCTCTTGTCGAGCTCAACGCCTAGGTATTCTTCCACCAGCGTTGCAAAGCCCGTCGACAGACCGTGACCTAGGAATGCCGCCATAAGTTGAGTGTCAACCATTGGGAATGGTGTGCAGCCAAAGGCATTTTGGAAGACTTCTAAATCTTCACCACACGCGTGCAACACTTTCAATACGGAAGTGTCTTTTAGTAACTCGACGAATGACGTCATGTCAGTCAGTTCCGTCGGGTCGATAAGGGAAAGTTGTTTGCCATCGAAAAGCTGAATCAAACCTAGTTGCGGATAGTAAGTTCTGATTCGGACGAATTCGGTATCCAGCATAACTACTCCGGCTTCTCTTGCTAGAGCGCAGACTTCTTCTAGGTCTTTGTTTTTCGTAATGATCTGATAGTTCACATGCTTCTCGCTATAAAAAAATGCCAGCAAAACGCTGGCATTCTAACACTATTTGGCAATAAATGATTGTTGCACAAAGAAATCCGCTTATGCGCTCTTCTTGGCGAGCTCTGCGTCATTCTCTTCACGCAGTACGCGACGAAGGATCTTACCTACGTTGGTCTTAGGTAAGTCTTCGCGGAACTCAACCAACTTCGGCACTTTGTAGCCCGTTAGGTGTTGGCGACAATGAGCAATCACTTCGTCTTTGGTTAGGCTCGGATCGCGTTTCACTACGTAGATCTTCACCAACTCCCCAGATACTTCGTGAGGCTGACCGATAGCCGCTACTTCCAGTACTTTGCCGTGCAGTGCAACTACGTCTTCAATTTCATTCGGATAAACGTTGAAGCCTGATACAAGAATCATGTCTTTCTTACGATCCACAATGTGCAAGAAGCCTTCATCATCAAACTTAACGATGTCACCCGTCGATAGCCAACCGTCTTCGTTGATCACTTCTTTGGTCGCTTCCGGGCGCTGCCAGTAACCTTGCATCACTTGAGGACCGCGAACTTGAAGCTCACCTGTCTCAGTGTTTGCAAGTGCATTACCTTCTTCATCAACAATACGTACTTCAGTTGATGGTACAGGCAGACCAATAGAACCGTTGTATTCCACTAGGTCGTGCGGGTAAGCGGCCACCAATGGAGAACATTCTGTTAGACCGTAACCTTCTAGTAGATAACAGCCGGTGGTCTTTTGCCATTTTTCAGCTACGGCACGTTGCACCGCCATACCACCACCTACTGCTAGGCGAAGGTTGCTGAAATCTAACTCATGGAAATCTTCGTTGTTCACTAGCGCGTTAAACAGGGTGTTAACACCAGTAATTGCAGTGAACTGGTATTTTTGCAGCTCTTTCACAAAGCCCGGAATATCACGCGGGTTAGTGATAAGCAAGTTGTTGCCGCCCATTTCAACGAACAGCAAACAGTTCACTGTCAGCGCGAATACGTGGTAAAGCGGCAGTGCCGTAACAACAAGCTCGCGACCTGGAGACAGTACTGGACCGTATGCACCTTTCGCCTGCATAACGTTAGCAATCATGTTGCGGTGCGTCAGGATTGCGCCTTTCGCTACGCCCGTTGTACCACCGGTATACTGCAGGAATGCGATATCATCACCAGACATGAATGGCTTCACGTACTGAAGGCGACGACCTTTGTGCAGTGCTTTACGCATTGAGATTGCGCCAGGTAAGTCGTACTTAGGCACCATGCCTTTCACGTACTTAACGACGAAGTCGACAAGCGTACCTTTCGCGCGTGGTAGCATTTGGCCAAGACTGGTCAAGACCACGTGTTTCACTGGTGTATTTTCTACAACCTGCTCAAGTGTGTTCGCGAAGTTAGAAACGATAACGATCGCCGTTGCACCGGCATCGTTTAGCTGATGTTCAAGCTCACGTGGAGTATAAAGTGGGTTCACGTTCACAGCGATACAGCCAGCACGCAAAACACCAAATAGCGCGACAGGGTATTGCAGCAGGTTTGGCATCATAAGCGCGACACGGTCGCCCTTCTTCAGCTTAAGTTCGTTTTGTAGGTATGCGGCGAATGCGCGGCTACGCTCTTCCAATTTGCGGAAGGTCATGACCGAACCCATGTTCATGAATGCCGGTTGGTCTGCGTACTTTTGAACAGACTGTTCGAACATTTCTACCAAAGACTCATATTGCTCTGGATTAATGGTTTCAGGTACGTCACTTGGATAACGTGAAAGCCATGGTTTATCCACGATGTTACTCCTCGTTTATAACTGGCTAAAAAATAGCGTCCTTTTTATTTTGAACACTATTACAGCACAGCAAACGTGCTTGAGCACGTAACTCTCAAACACTTGTTTAAATTTTGTTAACTACACCAAGAATTCGCTTTGCGACCTCGAGTGTTTGCTCTAAATGGCAATGGTGCCCACCCGCGACAGAAACCACATTCGGTGGATTTTCGCCCCAATCGACTTGGTTAGACTGTAAATGCTGAAATCCTTTGTCACCCAATATGATCAGGTGCGGACAGCGTATTTGGCTGGTGATCGAGTTCGCGTGATCCTGTGCCATACGATAAAGAGAATCGCACTTTAATTTGGCATCGTGTCGCCAAAACCACTGGTTCTCGCGACATTCAGTTCCGCGCTCTACGATTGGCATCAACTGCTCGGCGGTCAGGTGATTCGCTTGTATGCGTAGCTTTAACGCCAGATCGAAAGAAGCGATAGATCGCTCCGGTTTATTGCGTTGACGTTGTCGGCTAAGGACACCATCTCGCAGTCGTTTCACACTATTGGAGGGTTGTTCAGCGAGTGGACCCGCTCCTTCAATTTGCACTAACGCTTCGACCTGTTCAGGAAAGGCAGCACTATAGCAACTTGCGATTAAGGCGCCTAGTGAATGCCCTACTAACATCAGTCTGTTTGGCGATAATTCATCCAATAGTTGGTGTAAATCAGCAATGTAGTCGTGGAAGGGGTAGTAATTGTCCGAGGATTTATGACTGGATAAGCCATGACCAAATAGGTCAATCGCTAATAAATGAAGGTCAGGGTTTCGCTGATGGATAGCATTCATCAAACTTTTGAAGCTTCCCGCGTTATCCATCCACCCATGAAGAAAAACGACTGAACAAGCAGTCGTTTTTTCGTTTCCGATCTCTAAGGCTGCCATGCTCCCATTTGGGAGTTCGAAACGGCGCTCATTCATCACAGATTATTTAACCTTCTTGATAACCTTGCCGTCTTGAGGGAAATCATTTCGCCACATGCGGCAGTTAATGGAGTAACAAGGGTAGTAATAGGTTGGCGTGTCGTACATACGTACTCGCTCTTCAATCTTCCATAAGCGGTAGCCATCGCCTTTTATCGAAGGGAATATGTATTGGTGCTCACCAATTTTGCCTTCTTCTTCGCCCGAACCTTTACCAACAACGGTAATGATTCGACCTTTACTAAAAGCAACTGGCTCTAAGTAACCATCAAAATACACCGCGAAGCGACCCGTTGGTTCTTGGTCAATGTCGGGCTTGCCTGATTTGCTGATTGGTAGGTTTACGATCTCCAGGCGCGTTTGGTCTTTCAAGTTATCCACTTTCGCGATAACACCACCAAGACGGACATCGTTAGCAGCCTGTCCTTGGTCTTCAGCAAAGGCTTTGTAATCCGTCAAAACCTGCTCGGTGCTTGCATTCAGCTCTTCAGGAAGAGAGCTACAGGCAGAAAGCCCGAATGCCGCGATAATAACCAGAAAAATACGTCCAGAAAGTTTCATAAACCCCCACTATAAATTCGTTGTTTTACACATAGATATCGACACCAAGTAACTGAGCAAGTTCCTCTTTTTTCGCTCGATTCATGACATCCATATACTGTTCCATTGCTTTGCGAGCATGACCCTCAGGCAAATCGTATTGCACTTGAGCACGATGAATCTGAGACTCATCCACTTGCTTAATGGAATGCGCGACGGCGTTTGCCACCTTAGAAGGTTGACCAACGGGCTGCTTATCTTGAGCTTTCTTTACCTGCCCTTTTTTACCAACTTTATTGGTGTGATTTGCACCCGGTATTAACGCGGGAGGTAAACCATTGATAGACGCCATAACGCTCCATAAAAATACAGGGCAAACGCCCCGTGTATTCTAGGGTCTGTTGATCTTTCGCGGTTAAATTTTGTTCGAGATAAAATCGTTTTAGGTGAGGCAAGGAGTGTGACGCCTAGTCATTCTAAGCAAATACTCCTTAACAAAGCATAAAACGATTTTAGCCGAACCCTTCGGGCAGCGTTTGTTGGCCATTTCTACTGCGTTATCGACTTCTCATGTAGGCTAGCTACACAGCTAAGTCTCTGCCTTGTATAAATATCCAACAATTCGCTGCAAAAATCAGCTCGAAAGGTCAACAGACCCTAATAGTGATGAATTATTCGCGACCCGGAAGTTTCTTCCACGTCACATTATCACGCAGATAGACTGGGCTCGATTCTTCTACTGGGACTGTATTGCCTTTCTTAAGTTCCTGCTCAGCAAGAATCACGATGTCTTGTGAATCTGGATAGAGAACATCACCGCTTGTTAAGTTGAATGGCAGTTTGCCAAGCTCTTCTTGGTAAGCTTCCCAACCTGTGCCCGCCTTGGTCCACGTTTTGTCGTCTGCTTGCGCTTCTTCAGCTAGACGTGCAGGTGGAATAACGCATTCTGCATCCACACCGGCCCATTCACCGTTTTCTTGGCGAGTGTAACGTGCCCAGTAAACTTCACTCATACGTGCATCAATCGCAACAGCTACATCCGTTGCGCCGTGTAGACGGTAGCTTGCTTGCGCCATCGCAGCCAGCGTTGAAACGCCAATCATTGGTAAGTCAGCACCGAACGCCAAACCTTGTGCGATACCAATACCGATACGAACGCCAGTAAAGCTACCCGGACCACGACCAAACGCCAATGCGTCTAAATCTTGTAGAGTCAGACCCGCTTCTTTCAGTACTTCGTCTACCATAGGCAGTACTTTCTTAGTGTGGTCACGAGGAGCCACTTCACTGCGTGAAATCACTCGGTCATTAACCAGTAGCGCAACTGAACAGTTCTCAGTTGCCGTATCGATAGCAAGAATTTTTGCGCTCATGTAACTCTCTACAATTCTTCTTTAATTTATTGATGCCACAGCGCATTAGTCTGCGGCGGGTTGTTCTGTTTTTAGGAATGTTTTGATTCGTTCCAAATCCCGTGTTCTTGGGATTGGCGGTAAACTGCCGAGGAAGATGCCACCGTAATCACGCGTCACCAAACGGTTGTCGCAAATGATTAAGGCACCATGGTCTTTCTGGTCTCGAATCAAACGTCCTACGCCTTGCTTTAACGTGATAACCGCATCTGGGATTTGCACTTCTGCAAACGGCTCACCGCCACGTAATCGACAATCTTCGATTCGGGCTTTGAGCAGCGGGTCATCAGGGGCAGTAAACGGTAATTTGTCGATGATAACACAGCTCAGCGCATCACCTCTAACATCGATCCCTTCCCAGAATGCACCAGTCGCCACCAGCAATGCATTACCTAGCTCCATAAACTCGGCAAGGGTCTTTTGTTTGCTCATTTCGCCTTGCATTAGCACAGGCAGATCCAGCACTTCACGAAAGCGTTCACCAAGCTCACGCATCATGCTGTGCGAAGTACACAGAAAGAAACAACGCCCGTCGTTTTCTTCAATCACAGGCGCAAGCATTCGCACCAGTTTGTCGGCTAAGCCTGGGCTGTTTGGTTCTGGTAGATAACGAGGCACACATAAGCGTGCTTGCTTCTCGTAATCAAACGGAGATGGCAACGAAAACTGCTGCTTCGGCTTTAATCCAAGACGGTCGGTAAAGTGTTTAAAGTCACCCGAAACCGCTAGGGTTGCTGAGGTAAAAATCCACGCGCCTTGTTTGATTTCGATTTGCTCGTGGAATTTATCCGCTACCGATAGCGGCGTAATGTGCAGAGCAAAATGACGCGGAGATGTATCAAACCAATAGGAATAGCCTGTGATGTCGACATCGCAAACACGGTCGATTCGACCTTTTATTAGATTGGCACGTTCAAACGCAGTATCCAGCAACTGGCTTCGACCCAGTGCCAGTTTCAACACATCAATCGCCAGATCTAAGCTATCAGTTAAACGCACCAATTCACGTTTAATGGATTCAGATTGCATCGCTTCACGCCAGTTCCCACGAAAGCCCGGCTCACCCAGCACGATGCGCATGTCCATCGCACTTTGCATCAGCTTATCGCCCACTTTTTGCAGTTGGCGCATGTCTTTTGCTTCTGTACGGTAGGCAATCTCAATGTCTTTGGCGAGCTCTTGGATCTGACGGCTAGAGATCGATTGTCCGAAGTATTCGCTGGCAATATCAGGAAGCTGGTGAGCTTCGTCGAAGATGAACACGTCAGCTTCTGGGATCAATTCACCAAAGCCAGTTTCTTTGATCGCAAGGTCCGCAAGGAATAAGTGGTGGTTGACTACAACAATGTCTGAATCCATCGCACGTTTACGTGCTTTCAAGACGAAACAATCGGTGTAGCTCGGACAATCTTTACCCAGACAGTTATCATTCGTTGACGTAATCGTCGGAATAATCATGCTGTCTTCTGGCAGATCATCGCAATCACCCAAGTCACCCGTTTTCGTTTCAGACGACCAACTACGAACCTTAACCAATTGGGTAAGCAGTGTTGGGTCAGCTTGATTCGTATGGCTTTCGACCATTTGACGACTTAAACGATCCAAACAAAGGTAGTTAGAGCGACCTTTTAAAAGTGCCACTTGACCATAGAAGCCCAGCGAATTCACCATCAAAGGCAAATCACGGTGATACAGCTGTTCTTGTAGGTTCTTCGACCCGGTACTGATGATGACTTTCTTGCCACTCAATAACGCAGGCACAAGGTAAGCGAAGGTTTTGCCGGTCCCCGTTCCCGCTTCAACCACTAACTGAGTTTGGTCTTTGATCGCATTGCTGACAGCTTCTGCCATATCAATTTGTGGCTGGCGAGCTTGGAAGCCCGGAATGGCTTTACCTAACGCGCCCTCAGAGGAGAATGTTTTTGCGATCATGCCTGACATCTGGTTGGAAAAATTGTCGAGAGTATATCAGGAGTTGAGCGTAAACATCAGCCAACAAAAGCACTAGGTTTTAGCATCATGCAGATAATTTGTTGAAACCACGCCAAGAATAGATTATTTATGAAGTCAGATTGCCGTACGATTCACGCTTCTAAAGTGAGTACTTTATTCGTACGCTAGAAAAATAATGCATGGAAGTATCTGATTTATGGAAAAGAAAACACTGTTGACTCATTGCAGCGACGCACCGGGTCTAATCTCAAAAATCACCAATATCTGTTATAAGCATCAGCTGAATATCGTTCATAATAACGAGTTTGTTGATAACACCAGTGGGCACTTTTTCATGAGAACTGAGTTGGAGGGATACTTCAACGATCAAACGCTTCTCGCTGATTTAGATCAAGCACTGCCGCAAGGTGCAAAGCGCACGTTGATCAGCTCTCGCCGCAAACGCATCGTTATCCTAGTGACGAAAGAAGCGCACTGTTTGGGTGATATTCTGATGAAGACTTACGACGGCAGCTTAGATGTTGAAATTGCTGCGGTTGTTGGTAACTACGACAAACTGCAAACGCTGACCGAACGTTTTGATATCCCTTATCACCATGTGACACACGAAGATCTTAGCCGTGAAGAGCACGAGCAGAAGATGCTTGAAGTGATTGATCAATACGATGCCGATTATCTTGTGCTAGCGAAATACATGCGTGTTCTCACTCCAACTTTCGTAGAGAAATACCGTCACAAGATCATCAATATCCACCACAGTTTCTTACCCGCGTTTATCGGCGCAAAACCGTACCAACAAGCTTACGACCGCGGCGTGAAGATCATCGGTGCAACAGCGCACTTCGTGACGAATGACTTGGATGAAGGCCCAATCATCAAGCAGGACGTTATTCCAGTGGATCACACGTTCAGCGCACAAGATATGGCGCAAGCGGGTCGCGATGTCGAGAAGAACGTATTGAGCAAGGCTTTGAATAAAGTGATCAATGATCACGTTTTTGTTTACGGCAATAAGACGGTTATTCTTTAAGTTTATCGAATTTGAATAAAAGAAAGGGTTGCTCATTGGGCAACCCTTTCTTCTTTCTAATCGTTAAAAGCTAACTTATTCAGCCTGCTCTGACTCCACAATACGCTTGAGTGAATGTGGGTGCAGCTTGATACAAATACCTTGATACTTAAACGCCACGGTTGGGTTGTTCAAGCGTTCGCCCTCCCCTTTCGGGCTCGACAATTTTATCTTCACGCCCAGCTCTCCTAACTCATCAAAACGCGCACCAAACGCAGGATAAGTGTGTTTCAAATCCGCTAAAAACTCATCGGCGGTTTCAGCATGAGACGGAATCACAAACTCCACATGTTCCCAGCTTTCAGTTGGGTAAATTTTACCTTCTGCTGGGTATGGCAGTTCCAGACATTCAATCTTCCAGCCTCGGTTTTCCAATGCTTTATCAAATTCAATGACGATAATTGGGCGACCATTGATTTCCGCTTGCGAGATAACCTTACCGTATTGGCTCCATGCTTCATGCGCTGCTTTTGCTGTTTCTACTTCATTAATACGCAATGCAATATGATCTGCTTGAGCAAAGCTCAGATCTAATTTGAGCATGAATGCGAATTCTTCAATTTTTGCCATAAAAACACCGAGATCTTCAATCATCAGTTCTGGCGTTAAGCGTTTTTCAACAAGTTGCGTGGTCATTGTTCTTCTCTTTCAAGGCGATGGTTGTCATTACTCTGAGCGCAATAGTAAACCTAAGTACATTCACATTTCCATTCAATCGAAAAAGTATAAATTTCCCCAATTCCTCTCTGTATGAAAAGCAATAAAGTTGTTATCATTAGCGCCATTTTTGTGAACTCCAACAGAACTCGGCACGTAATTCGCCGAGTTCTTCGTCCTTGAATTGAAGGAAACGCGTGTGAATATCCAAGCACTTATTAATGACAAAGTATCTCAGGCTCTAGAAGCCGCTGGCGCACCTGCAGGCAGCCCTGCAGCCGTACGCCAATCAGCAAAGCCGCAATTTGGTGACTACCAAGCAAACGGCGTAATGGGCGTTGCTAAAAAACTGGGCACTAACCCACGAGAATTTGCACAGAAAGTACTGGATGTTCTAGACCTAGACGGTATTGCGAGCAAGACAGAAATCGCAGGTCCTGGTTTCATCAACATTTTCCTAAGCGAAGAGTTCCTAGCAAAACAAGCGGAAGCGGCACTGGCTGACACACGTCTTGGCGTTGCAGCAGACGAAGCTCAAACTATCGTTGCTGACTACTCTGCACCAAACGTTGCTAAAGAAATGCACGTTGGTCACCTACGTTCAACCATCATCGGTGATGCAGTAGTACGTACTCTTGAGTTCCTAGGTCACAAAGTGATCCGTGCGAACCACATCGGTGACTGGGGTACTCAGTTCGGCATGCTTATCGCAAACCTTGAGCGTGTACAACAAGAGTCTGGCGAAGTTTCTATGGAACTGGCGGATCTTGAAGGTTTCTACCGTGAATCGAAAAAGCTGTACGATGAAGACGAAGAGTTTGCAGTAAAAGCTCGTGGTTACGTTGTAAAACTGCAAAGCGGTGACGAGTTCTGCGCAGAAATGTGGAAGAAGCTAGTTGACGTTACCATGATCCAAAACCAACGCAACTACGATCGTCTAAACGTATCTCTATCTCGTGATGACGTAATGGGCGAGAGCATGTACAACGACATGCTACCTAAGATCGTAGCAGACCTTAAAGCACAAGGTCTTGCTGTTGAAGATGACGGCGCGCAAGTTGTGTTCCTTGAAGAATTCAAGAACAAAGACGGCGAAGCGATGGGCGTTATCGTTCAGAAACGCGACGGCGGCTTCCTATACACAACAACGGACATCGCATGTGCGAAATACCGTTACGAGGAACTAGGCGCGGATCGCGTACTTTACTTCATCGACTCTCGTCAGCACCAACACCTAATGCAAGCTTGGACTATCGTTCGTAAAGCGGGTTACATTCCAGAATCTGTTTCTCTTGAACACCATGCATTCGGCATGATGCTAGGTAAAGACGGTAAGCCATTTAAGACTCGTGCGGGTGGTACTGTTCGTCTAGCAGATCTTCTTGATGAAGCAGAAGTTCGTGCAGCACAGCTGATCGAATCTAAGAACCCTGAGCTAGCTGAAGACGAGAAGAAAGCGATCGCAAATACTGTTGCAATGGCAGCGGTTAAATACGCAGACCTTTCTAAGCACCGTACAACGGACTACGTGTTCGATTGGGACAACATGCTAGCGTTCGAAGGTAACACTGCACCGTACATGCAATACGCTTACACTCGTGTAGCATCTGTATTCGCTAAAGCTGGCGTTTCTATGGATGATCTACAAGGTGAAATCAAAATCACTGACGAGAAAGAAAAAGCGCTTATTGCAAAACTTATGCAGTTCGAAGAAGCGGTTCAATCTGTTGCTCGCGAAGGTCAACCACACATCATGTGTAGCTACCTATTCGAACTAGCAGGCCAGTTCTCTAGCTTCTACGAAGCGTGCCCTATCCTAGTTGCAGAAGACGAAGCAGTGAAACAAAGCCGTCTGAAACTAGCAGCGCTAACAGCGAAGACTATCAAGCAGGGTCTGTCTCTACTAGGTATCGATACTCTAGAGCGCATGTAAGCGAATCGAGAATCGAGATGATTTAGAAAGGTTGGCGTGAAAGCGTCAACCTTTTGTTTTATCTGGCGTATACTGATGTCATTCAATTCAAATCGGATAATATAATGAGTTTTGAACTGCACCCTCAACTGGCAAAAGACACCACTGTTATCGGTCACTTCCCACTGTGCGTGGCGCTTCTGCATAAAGACAATGCCGTGCCATGGGTTATCTTGGTACCTAAACGTGCAAACCTAAAAGAGCTTCACCACTTGCCAATGCAAGAACAGCAACAATTTTTGCTAGAGTCTCAAGCGGTAAGCCAAGCACTGGAAGCCACATTCCGTCCAGACAAGTTAAACCTTGGTGCGCTAGGTAATATGGTGCCACAGCTGCACATTCACCATATCGCTCGCTTCAAAGATGACGTCGCATGGCCTGGACCGGTTTGGGGTAACACCAAAGGTAAATTCCGTACAGAAGAAGAGCAAAACGAGCTACTTGGGCGCATTAAGAACGTGCTGTCACTGAGCTCTATTTTCCAAAAGGCATAAGCACCGCGAGTAAAAATCATCCACCTTTGAATACACACGAGATAAGTAGAGGAAGATTAATGCATATTTGTAACAATCTTTCTCATTTTTCTGGGATTATCACTTAAATCAAACTTGTTTAGACTGCCAGCTCAATTAGAGAGGGTCATCATGAAACAAGTCTTCAACACATTCCGATACGTCAGCTGGATCGCCATCATCTGTTCTATGGCTGCTTCGTTCTTGCTTTTTGTTATGGGCGCAGCGAAAACCTATTCGGCGTTTGCAGTCTTCATTCTTAATCAAACACCTCCGGAAGCACTCGCACATTTAGATAAAGCAGATATCGCGATCGCTTATTTGATCAAGTCACTGGATACATTTCTTGTTGCGCTAGTTTTGTTCATCTTTGCTCACGGCATCTACACACTATTTATTTCCAACAAAGCTAAAGCGAAAACACAAGAACAGTCGGTTTTACATTGGATCAGAACCCCAAACATCGGCCACCTGAAAAATATCTTGGCTGAAGTCATCATTGTGATTTTGTTTGTGAAGTTCTTGGAGCTCGTACTGATTAACTTCGACAGCTTAAATTGGACGATCTTGACCTTACCTATTTCGATTTTAGTTTTAAGTCTAGGGTTGAAGTTCCTAGGGTCAGGTGCGACTAAACACTCTGAAGAGCATTGATTCCGTTGTATTCACAATACAATAACCAGCAAAAGAAAAGCCGCATCGTTACTGATGCGGCTTTGTCGTCTTTACATGATAATTTTGATTGCTACATGGTCACTGTCAGTGATAAACCATCTTGCTTAGTTACTGAGTAACGTACTCGAGTCACATCATGAGCTTTATTGGTGTCGACTAGACGGTTAATTTTTCCCTTCTTGATCCACACGCTTAACATCGCGTCGGCGCCATCTTCACTCATCCCAAACTGCTTAGCCAGATCTGATTGAGAGACGATTCCTTTGTCTGCAATGTATTGATAAAGCTCTTTTAAAATCATGCTACTTGCGCCTCTAACGCACCTTGTTGCTTCTGACCAACTCGTTTGAACACACGGTATGTACCAAAGAAGATTGCTACAATTATCGCAATCCAAATACCACTGGTCACTGGGCTATCTGCGAAATGTGTCAGTTGGTTGTAGAACGTCGCACATAGGTAAGCCAGTCCCATTGTCCATACTGCAATAAATCGAGCGAACTTATGGCCAAACTCACGTACGTAAGCACCCATTGCTGCAACACATGGTGTGTACAGTAAGATAAAGATTAGGTAAGCAAACGCTGCATTGCCAGAAGCAAATTGAGCCTTGATGTTGCCAAAGATTGAAGCATCTACTTCTTGATCCTCTGCTACTGCATTTGAATCCGTTAAATCACCCACTTCGATACCAAGTGGATCTGAGTAACTTAAGCCCGCAAGATTCTCAGGAATACTCATTACCGCCTCTTCCAGGCTACCCATTAAGTCGAATTCAGCGTCTTCACCATCGCTTGGTGTGGTGTATAGGCTGTTCAGCGTGCCCACAACAGCTTCTTTCGCAAAAATACCTGTAATAATACCAACAGTTGCTGGCCAGTTATCTTCTTGAACGCCGATAGGAGCAAATACTGGTGTTACAACCTGTGCAGCTTTAGAAAGCACTGAGTTTTCGCTGTCTTCATTACCAAAGCTACCGTCAGTACCTAGTGAGTTAAAGAAGCTTAAGATAGCAACAACGATTACGATGGTTTTACCGGCACCTAGAACAAAGCGCTTCAGTTTTTGCCAAGTTTTGATCACGACGTTTTGTAGCGTAGGAAGCTCATAGTCTGGCATTTCCATCACTAGGCTATCACTGCTACCTGGGTAAAGCGTGTGCTTAAGGAACAGACCGGTAAAGATCGCTGCAACGATACCTAAAAGGTAAAGTGCAAATACAATGTTTTGACCAGAACCAGGGAAGAAAGCTGCTGCAAACAAAGCGTAGACAGGTAAACGCGCACCACATGACATAAATGGCGCCATTGATGCAGCCAGTTTACGTTCACGTTCTTGGTCTAGTGTACGAGTCGCCATGATTGACGGTACGTTACAACCAAAACCTAGCACGAGCGGAACGAATGCTTTACCCGGTAAGCCAATCTTCTGCATCACTTTATCAAGGACAAATGCTGCACGAGCCATGTAACCTGAGCTTTCCAGCACAGCTAGGAACAGGTACAAACACGCGATAACGGGAATGAAGGTTGCAACCGTCTGGATACCGCCGCCGATACCATCAGCAAGAACCGTTACTAGCCATACCGGTAAATGACCATCTAACAAATGGTGACCGCCATCAACTAATATCGCACCAACACCAATATCGAAGAAGTCGATGAATGCACTACCAATGTTGATAGAGAACATAAACATCAGGTACATCACAACAAAGAAGAATGGAATACCCACCCACTTGTTAAGAATAAACTGGTCTAGTTTTTCTGTGACACTGCGGCTTAATTTGCCTTCGCTACGACGGATCTTCTTACACTCTTCATGAAGATGCGTGTACTTGGTGTCGGCTACGTGAAGATCGACGTCTAGGTCTAGCTCAACAACGGTATTTTCAACCGAGTGGCGATCAGCGTCTGACATGCTATTAAGTACAAGCGCATCTTTTTCTAACGCGCGAATCGCTAGCGCACGATGAGAAACGGTTTGATCATTGAAAAGAGAAGAAATGTGGTCGATCGCCGTTTCCATCTTTTCACCGTAATTTAAAGATAGACTGTTTAGCGCGACACCTTGTACAACAGACTTGTGCAGCTTTTCTTTAAACTCGGCAACTTGCGCTTTGTTTGTCGCAGATAGGCTTACCACAGGACAACCCAATGTTTTCTCAAGTTCTGCAACATTGATGATTTGGCGCTCACGCTTAAGCGCATCCATCTTGTTCAACACAACAATCATCGGGCGACCAAGTTCGCGCAGTTGTAGCGTCATATATAAGCTACGTTCAAGACTGGTTGCGTCAACAACGTTAATGATTAAGTCAGCAGGGTGAGTTAGAACCGCACGAGAGGCAATGGATTCATCAATACTGTTGCTGTCATTACCACTGTCTAAAGAGTAAATGCCCGGCAGGTCAGTTAAAGCAAAGTCGTCGCCAGCATGTTTGAACTGACCGGTTTTCTTCTCGACGGTGACACCAGCCCAGTTACCTACTTGCTGCTTTGCACCAGTAAGACCATTAAAAAGCGTCGTTTTACCGCTGTTTGGGTTACCGACTGTAAGAATTTGGTATTGCATTATACGCGCTCCACTTCGATGCTTTGAGCAATAGCTTCTCGTAATGCCACAGAAACACCACGCACTTCTACTTGCAGTGGGTCACCCATTGGAGCTCGTCGAATGACTTTCACTTCAGTATTGGGAAGCAAACCCATCACCATAAGCTTTTTTCTGACATCCGATGTAAGACCTTCCAATAAACGAATAGTCACCGTTTCGCCGGGTTTAATCTCTGATAACTTCATAATGGCCCTTAAGGGTAGTGCTAATGAGAAATATTATTATTAATAGTATACAGGAAGCAGATGATACTCCGCCATTCCCTTGCATTCATTGTGTGAAATCAAAGATTTCATTAATGCTTTTGACGAAATACAACGTCAACTCCGTTAATCAATCTCTCGTCATTTTCGTCAAAATTGAATATTTTCAGCAATACGACAATTAACACAATCGCAACAAACCAATGCTCACCAAATAAAACAACAAACAAAAACAAAGACTTAGGCTCAATGTGGCATTTTGTCGCTTTTCTCACATTAACCTGTCGTTATTTTTATAAGAAAAATAAGTAAGGTCTCGTATAGTTAATCCATCGAGAGGCAATAGCCACTCAAAAGAATTCCAGAGGTGACATGGCAACATGTCACTCCGGCAGCAAGCGAAGGTGTCATTGACACCCGTGGTATAGTCCCCCCGGCTATACCACGATATTTTTTTTCTTCTCTTTCTTTATCCACTTAACGCTTTACTCCCCTTAATACTCAATACATCAACACTCCATTGTTCACTGTTAGTTTCCCTAACTTAATTGCACTACCTCGAGCACGCTCAGCCATACACAACCAAAAACTCATGCGATAAATAGTCATAGCTCGTCTCTCAAAGCATGCCTCTAACAAGCCGCTTCAAACCAAGTCGATTCGATGCTTGGCGTAATAAAAAGCCCAGCATCAAAACGAGCTGGGCTTAACAATTAAATAGCAGAGCATCAAAAGCCAATGAATCTAGCTAACTTGATTCTCTTGCGTCATAGCAAACTTAGACGGAGGTAAACCGAAGTGGTGCTTAAACTTTTGACTGAAGTAGGAAGGGTCATTAAAACCGCAATTAAATGCAACCTCACTGATTTTTTCACCCGCTAATAGTTGCTCACATGCTGTTTCTAAGCGCACCTCTGTAAGATAATCTTTGAAAGTTCTCGATGACGCGGATTTGAAACGACGCTGTAAGCTACGTTCAGACATAAACAGCAACTTCGCCGCAGAGGCGGTACCGAATTCCGCATCATGATAATTTTCTGCAACTAATTGATAAACTTTCATCAGCCACTCTTGCTCCGGTGACACTTTCTCCGATATTGGTTCTGATTGGGTAAATTCCGGTAATGATTCCTCAACATGACTCAGCTCTTGCGCACATGGCCAAGTGATTTCGATTTTATTCTGAGCATCGGAGGCAAACATTGATAAATGTCCACCACTTACCGATACCAGTTGAGGCAGATTGTCCATACTTAAGTCTACATTTGTAGTATTAGAAGGACGCATCGTCGAAACTTTACTAGGCAGTTGAGTTCCGTAATCGATAAAGCTGAGCGAAACAATATCATTCCCCTCCTCTAAGACCAGCTTAACTGACTGACCTCGGAATGAACGCTTTATCGCATTAGCAAAGATGCTATTGAAGATAACATCGAGATTAAAACTCTCAAGCGCGATTCGGCTGGATTTATTGGCATCTTCCAACTCGACAACAATGCCAGCTTTCGAGAAATCCTCTCGCCATACGTCAACGACAGACTGCGTTATTTGGCTTAGGTTGTAATTTTGGCTGCCACCGCTGCTATCTTCTGGCGAACTCTTTAATTCGTTAAGTTGCCAGTAGGTTTTCGAAAGATGGTCTTGGGTTGCTGAATCCAGATCTATAGGCAACCTATTGGCAATGGAATCGACGCTTGTCTTAATCGATTGGGCAACATGGTCGACTAATAAGTTTCTTACCTGTATTTGCTTTCTCAACTGCTGATTACTGGTGAGTAACACACGACTTTGATGGCGTAATTGGTTTGTTTTTAATGTAACTTGAGCAGCGAGGTCACGGTTGGCCTGTAATACATAGCGAGAACGCCAGTAAATAATCAAAGCAAGAATGACAATAATAACCATGGTAAAACCCGTGATCGCGAGTTTAGATAAATACCACGGCTCCAAGACAGTAAATTTCGAATCAAGCCCTATCATTCCAGAGGCTAATTGTGAGTCATTACTCACTTGTAAGTGATACTCTCCTGAGTTGAGGTGCTCTAGAGTCAGTTGCCCACCTTCTAAAGTTTGCCACTTCTCATTTTCGTTCAAGCGATAATACAAATTCTGATTGTCAGGTTTAGGCATGACACCAAAAAGGAAACTTAAAGAAGACCCATACGGTAGCTTCATCTCCAAAAGATCGGCGCTTCCGACTTGAACCACATCATTTTCTAACATGACTTGGCTAACAATAAGCTTGGATTCTGGCGTGTTAGACACCAGAAGCTTAGAAGCATCAGCCTTGACCAACCCATATTGCGAACCAAAGATAAGTTGGCGGTCACTATCCTCAGCACGCCTGATCGTATTACATACACCAGGCAAGAACTCATTATTTATCAAGCCGGATGAAGAGGAATAATGTTTCATTAACTGACCAGACAAATGGTAATAACTCAGGCCAACAGACGATGCGAGCCAGACGCCTTCAGAGTCACTGATCATGCATGCAGGTCGAGAGTTGGAAACACTCATTTCCATGACTTGCTTTGAATCACTACCTGGTATCGTTTTAAACACGCCGTATGCAGAGGCAAACCACTGAGAACCGTCGATTGCTGTAATCATGTCTAAGGATTCACCGTATTTTTCTGAGAAACGGTTGAATCGGATTCGTTCTCCATCGTACTCGTACACGCCGTGGTCAGTACCAATCAATAGCAGTTCTTCTTTGTCGTAGAGACGGGTGATCTTAGCAGGTAGGTATTGGCTGACTAACCAATCACTACCAAAGTTCCTAACTTCTTGACTAGAAACATCAATATTAAATAATTGATACCCACTTGAAGCCCACAGTCTTGTTGAACCATCAGAAACGATATGATCGATAGGTCGACCAGCCATAACCCTTAAATAGGGATAACTAACACGTTCTAAATCGTTTAAATTGTAGATCTCTAATCCTGAAGACGTCGCCAGCCATAATCTGTCGCCTTGGAAAGCAAACTCATTGATTTGTGATGCTAAATTCATCACTTTCATGACACCTTTAGAGCCAGAACGATATAAGTTATGGTCATCGACAAACCATAACACGCCATCTGGGCCGGTTAATGTCTGCCGAATACGGCCAGAAAGTGTTTGTGAGTCATAACTGCTGAAAGTAATACGTTCAAACTTTTTGCTGAATAGTGAGTAATAGCGAATCCCTTGATTCGTCGCGATCCACATTCCTCCCATATTATCGTTCAACAAAGAGTAAATTTTGGTACTCGCTAATTCGATCTCCAAGAAGCTCGCAGGCGTCACCTGAGTCACAGCACCAGTCAAAAAAGAGTACAGATATAACCCTTGTTCCGTACCAACCCAATACTCTTGGTTCGTCTCTGCAAACGTCAAAACATGGGAGGCTCCGATTCTGATCACGGGTTTGTTAGGCTCGTAAATATTGAAAATCAGCGCACCTTTCAACGTTCCGATGAGTATTTCCCTTCGAGTATGCGAATAATAGACTTTTTCTATGTAGTGCTTACCTGAGGAAACGACGTGATTAAACGAATTGCCTTCAGAAAGATAGACACCTGATGTCGTCGCCAAGGCCCATTTTGTTTCAACAAATATGGCGTCGTTGATGTATACATAACTATTGTTGCTGTGCTGATAAAGCTGGAGCAATGAGAAGGAATTCAGCTCGCTGGTGTCGATGTTATACGTATAGAAATGCGCACCATCACTGACCCAAATATATTGACCCGAAGAACCAATTTTACGTATTTGAGCGCCTGGATTGAGGCTAAAGACTAGCCGACGATCTCGATTTGGGTAGGTTTGATAAACTTCATTTTCAACAAAGGTCCAAAACGATCCTTTGTGATAGGCTAATTGTTCTTCTCTCGCTGGCAGGAAACTGCCTGATTTGGGAAGCGTCGTTTGACCGTCATAGAACAATACTCTGCCGTGAACATCATGGATCCATAGCCCGCCCTGTTCACCAGGAAACAATTTTTTCGCCGCAATAAAAGTGCCCTTAACCTGATTTGGCAAAGGGTAGAAGATCGCATTCGCTTCACTTGAAGCAAACGCTTGAAATGAGAAGATAAAACCCCAAAAAAATAGGGCTAATGGGCGCAGCAAGTTGAAATCCTTACATGTATCAATACGTGCGTGCTCTTATACACTCATGCCTTCCATAGCTAAGTGTCAATATGGTTATTTCGAGCCGCTAATTATTGATAATAATACTTCAAATCCTTTAATAGGAAAGACTCACTGCGCCAAAGGTTGCAATTCTTACTGTTGGATCACGTTAAAAACGAATTCAGTGTAAGGAGTAACAACACATTTGTTACTTTTCACTCAAACATTGACTAAAGCTATTCGACATTTGTTTCAGGAATGTAAAGTAACTGCCTGACTGTACATCAATTTCACTGCCTAGCGGATCAAGTACGCCAGTGTTCACGTCATTACCACGCATAACACTTTCGATCACTGCAGGAGTAAACTGTGGCTCAGAAAAGACACATGCTACATCGCCCGTCCCTAGTGTTTTACGGATATGAATTAATGTTTTTGCGCCAGGCTTGCGGTCAGGAGAGACAGTAAAGTGGCCCATTTGGTTTAGCCCATAACGCTCTTCAAAGTAACCATAGGCATCATGGAAAACGAAGTACCCCTTGTCTTTAACTAGCGTAAGCTCTTGCTTAATTTCTGCGTCTGTCGTTTTCAGATGTTCATCAAATTTTTTCAGGTTTGCTGCATAAGTGCTGGCATTAGCAGGATCGATTTCAGCGAGTTTATGGGCGATCGCGTTAGCGACTTGTTGAACGGTTTCAATACCAAGCCAAAAATGAGGATCATGGGTACCGTGATCGTGCCCATCATGGTCGTGAGCATGCTCGCTACCAAATTCACGCAATTTAAGGTCTGGAATTTTACTTACGGTAAGCGTGTTGTCTTTGTCTGCTACCACTTTTTCAAGGAAGGGTTCTAAATCATGCCCATACCAAATAACAAGATCAGCCGCAGCCGCTTTTTTGACATCCGAAGGACGCAAAGCATAATCATGAGGAGAGGCATTATTATGAAGTAACACATCCGGTGTTGTTACACCTTCCGTTAGCTCAGTTGTGATCATTTGAATAGGTTTGATGCTGGTTAACACGGTCACTGCGTGTGCAGGTAAAGTTAGTATTGCTGAAGCAGCAAGAATTAGTGCTCTTTTCATAGTTTTACTTGGGATATGGCGTTGAAAGTGAGATAATGTTACATTATAACATTATCAGTTTGCAAATGAGTTTCATTCATGTCTTCATTAGTCCGTCTTGAACAGCTGTGCGTCGAATTCGATGGTCGTAGGGTTCTTGATAACATCAGCATGGAATTAGAAAAGGGTAAAATCACTACTCTTATCGGTCCCAACGGAGCGGGAAAATCCACTTTAGTTCGAGTCATTTTAGGGTTACAAAAACCGACAAGTGGCAAACTTACGAACAAACGAAAGCTGAAGATTGGATATGTTCCTCAGAAACTGAAACTCAACGACTCTCTGCCTCTCAATGTCGTTCGATTCCTTAATCTTGCTGGGAAATACAGCAAACAAGAATGCCTAGATGCTTTGAGATTAGTTGGAGCGGAACACTTACTAAATAGCAATATGCATCGCTTGTCTGGTGGTGAGAACCAGCGGGTATTGCTCGCTCGTGCTCTACTCCAGCGACCAGAACTCTTAGTGCTTGATGAACCAGCTCAAGGCGTTGATATTCAAGGTCAGATTGACTTATACGATTTAATCGAAAGCATTCGTCATCGCTTCGATTGTGGTGTATTCATGGTATCGCACGACCTGCATCTGGTAATGGCGAAAACAGATGATGTCATATGTTTGCACCATCATGTTTGTTGCTCTGGCTCACCAGCGACGATTACTCAGCATCCGTCGTACATCGCTCTATTTGGTAACGCGACTCGTGAATCGCTTGCTTTTTATCATCATGATCATGAACACCATCATCACGATCTTGCTGGCTCTCCTGTAACAGGCGATGCGACATCTTGCTCACAACATAACCACGGACATCACCACCATGATTGAGTTTTTACTGCCTTCTATTCTTGCTGGCATTGGTATTGCCATTATTGCAGGACCATTAGGCTCTTTCGTCGTGTGGCGGAAAATGGCTTACTTTGGTGATACGTTAGCGCATGCTTCCCTAATGGGACTCGCCCTTGGCTTTCTGCTTAATGTAAATTTGTATCTGGCTCTTTTAGTGTGCTGTTTAGCCCTTGCGGTGTTGCTCGTAACGCTACAAAAACAGCAACTCGTTGCCACCGATACCCTACTTGGTATTTTAGCTCATAGCGCCCTTTCCATCGGCTTAGTTTCTGTGAGCTTCTTGGATAATGTTCGCATTGACTTGATGAGCTACCTATTTGGTGATTTACTCGCCGTTTCTCCACAAGACTTAATGTTCATTTACGCTGGTGTTGTGGCTGTAAGTGCATGTTTGTACTTTTTCTGGCGTCCATTGTTATCGAGCACCGTAAGTGAAGAGTTAGCTGCTGTCGAAGGCGTAAATACAGATTTAGTGCGCTTAGTATTAATGCTGATGGTCGGTATTGTTATCGCAGTAGGTATGAAGTTTGTTGGTGCACTGATTATGACTTCCCTATTGATCATCCCTGCAGCAACCGCACGTAAAGTCTCTTCATCGCCGGAACAAATGGCCTTTTTCGCCTCAATCATTGGCTCTGTTGCTGTATTAATGGGACTCAGTCTGTCTTGGCATTTCGATACACCCGCAGGTCCTTCTGTTGTGATTAGCGCGACATCCCTATTTATGCTTAGCCAACTGATTAGGCGCAAAGCGTAAGACAAAAAGAAAAGCCTGCGAAATCGCCTGTCTCTTGATCACAAGTCTAGTGATCAAGAGACATTGCGAGTTCGTAGCCTTCAAGGATGGTTTGTAGTTTAAACCACCCTTCCCAAAGCACCTTTATTGAAGCTCTACCCGTCCTCTTGGTATCTTTCCAACCGCCTAATTTAGCGAGATTTTTGTACGCCCAGCCCATATCGGGCACTTCTTTAGGTAACGTCTTACTTTCTAGTTTCAACCACAGTAGCTTCCAAGCTTTTTGGCCCAATACCTTTTCACAACTTTCTTTCGTTAGCTCATCAACTTCTTTAATGAAGCGTAACGCCAATAAACGCGTAGCAACAAAGGCATAGATGACACTTAATCTCTCTAAGTTATCTTTACTTTGTAGCCTGAGTGACTCCACATCTGTCCCTTCACTTTTCCAGACTTTATGGAAATCTTCAATCAGCCATCGGCGCTCGTAATAACTGATAATTCTCATAGCGTCTTCAACGTTGTTTATTGGCTCCGACGTCAAGAGGTGCCATGCTAACTTGTCTTTTGATGTCCCTTGCTCAAGGCAACCAACATAATAAACAGGTATGCCTGCGTGCTCTTTTTTGTTTGCCGGAGCCTTTAATGTCACCTGACCATATTTAACATCAAGCTTTACATCTCTCGCTTTTCTCCCTCCTTTTTGGGGGATGGTAAGCTCTTTTGTCTCGACGCTTGGTAACGCTTGCGCATAGTCGTAAAGCTTTTGATGATGAGCTTCTAGGCAGCGACTTTGCATTGAGCGAACGACAAAGCGCTGCTGATGTTGACGCTTATAAGTTAAGTATTCGAATAGGTCAGCTTCTCGGTCACAGACCGAGATAACATCTAACATTTTATCCCCTAGGCGCTCAACGACACGGCGAGAAGCTTGCTCCCATTTGTAACTCTCTTTCTCCTTATAAGGACGAGTCGCGTGTTGGTGCTTTTGCCCACGCTTGGTAATATCTCGGCTCCATCGCTGCTGCTCTATCAGACCGACAATGGTTTGGCTTTGTGGTGCAAAAAGTAACGTCGAATGTACGTGGAGAGCTCGAGTTCTATCGCCTTGATTAGTATGCCCGAGTTCTTCTTTTATACTTCGATGCGGAAAACTGAGCGTTGTTGTATCTTCAAGCGCGAGTAATTCCTCATGCTCGTTAGCTCGAGATACAGTTGATTGAAAACCTGCTTCAGCGATGTCTTTTGCATCGATGTTTTCATTGCGGATAAAGCGATATGCACCTTCCATATCGGCGGGAGAAAAAGGAAGTTTAGCCACGGAGACTCCTGGTTGATTAGCAATGGAAGTCGCTAAACTGATGAGGCGTTGTGTTCTTCGAAGGTCTTTAAGTTGTGCTTGTCCAAATTGTTCTTGTGCCCAAAGTTTAGCGTCTGAGTGTGTCATCTTAGTGTTTCAGTAAGGATTACTAAGTGATCAGATCACACACACTTGAAAGAGTTCAAAAAAAATCCCCAAGCTACAAGCTTGGGGATTTGTGTATAAGAGACAGGCGAAATCGCAGGCTTTTTAATGCTTTTGCATTGGTTTGGCTTCTTACCAACCAGTCACTTCACGTAGACCTTTGCCAATCTCTGCTAGAGATTTAACAGTCTTAACGCCTGCCGCTTCTAGAGCTGCGAATTTGTCTTCGGCAGTACCTTTACCACCAGAGATGATCGCACCTGCGTGACCCATACGTTTACCTGGAGGAGCAGTAACACCTGCAATGTAAGAAACCACTGGCTTAGTTACGTTCTCTTTGATGAACGCCGCAGCTTCTTCTTCCGCAGTACCACCGATTTCACCAATCATTACGATTGCTTCAGTTTCCGGGTCTTCTTGGAACAGTTTTAGGATATCAATAAAGTTTGAACCTGGGATTGGGTCACCACCGATACCAACACACGTAGACTGACCGAAGCCTTCATCTGTTGTTTGTTTAACTGCTTCGTAAGTAAGAGTACCGCTGCGAGATACGATACCTACTTTACCTTTCTTGTGGATGTGACCAGGCATGATACCAATCTTACACTCGTCTGGAGTGATAAGACCTGGACAGTTAGGACCGATCATGCGAACACCAGTTTCTTCTAGCTTCACTTTAACATCGATCATATCTGTTGTTGGGATACCTTCAGTGATCGTTACGATCAGCTCGATACCTGCGTCAATCGCTTCTAGGATTGCATCTTTACAGAAAGGTGCTGGTACGTAGATAACGGTTGCTGTCGCGCCAGTTACTTCTACAGCTTCACGTACTGTGTTGAATACTGGAAGACCAAGGTGAGTTTGACCACCTTTACCAGGAGATACACCACCAACCATTTGCGTACCGTATGCGATAGCTTGCTCTGAGTGGAATGTACCTTGACCGCCAGTGAAACCCTGACAGATTACTTTAGTGTCTTTGTTAATTAATACAGACATTATTTAGCCTCCGCAGCAGCAACAACTTTCTGAGCAGCATCTGTTAGAGATTCAGCTGCAATGATATCAACGTCAGAATTCGCAAGTACTTCGCGACCTAGGTCTGCGTTTGTACCTTCTAGACGAACAACTACAGGAACTGTTACGCCTACTTCTTTAACCGCACCGATAATACCTTCAGCGATCATGTCACAGCGAACGATACCACCGAAGATGTTTACTAGTACTGCACTAACATTGTCATCAGAAAGGATGATCTTGAATGCTTCAGCTACACGCTCTTTTGTCGCGCCGCCACCTACATCAAGGAAGTTTGCTGGCTTGCCGCCGTGTAGGTTTACGATATCCATCGTACCCATTGCAAGGCCTGCACCGTTAACCATACAGCCAACGTTGCCATCAAGAGCTACGTAGTTCAGTTCCCACTGAGCTGCGTGTGCTTCACGCTCGTCTTCTTGTGAAGGATCGTGCATTTCACGAAGCTTTGGCTGACGGTACATTGCGTTTGAGTCAATGTTGATTTTACCGTCAAGGCAAAGAAGGTTACCTTCACCTGTAATGACAAGCGGGTTGATTTCTAGTAGCGCTAGGTCGTACTGAGAGAACATCGCGCCAAGACCCATAAAGATCTTAACGAATTGTTTGATTTGATCGCCTTCAAGGCCAAGTTTGAACGCTAGCTCGCGCCCTTGGTAAGCTTGAGGGCCTACAAGTGGATCGATTGCCGCTTTATGGATTAGCTCCGGCGTTTCTTCCGCAACTTTTTCGATTTCTACACCACCTTCAGTCGAAGCCATAAAAACGATCTTACGAGTTGCGCGGTCTACAACCGCACCAAGGTAAAGTTCGTTCGCAATGTTAGATGCTTCTTCTACAAGGATTTTAGTAACAGGCTGACCATTTGCGTCTGTTTGGTAAGTAACCAAGTTCTTACCTAGCCATTTTTGTGCGAATTCTTTTACGCCGTCTTTTGTTTCGTGTAGTTCTACGCCGCCCGCTTTACCGCGACCACCAGCGTGAACCTGACATTTAACGACTTTCTTTTCAGTAGTGATGCGACCCGCCGCTTCGAAAGCTCCTTGTGGCGTATCACATGCGTAGCCTTCTGGTACAGGCAAACCGAATTCTGCAAACAGCTGTTTGGCTTGGTATTCGTGCAAATTCATTTTGATATTCCGTTTGTTTATCCCTTAGGGGATTTATTATTTCCATAACGCCGCTTCATGCGGTACGTCTGTAGGGTCTTCTCAAATCAACTGCTTATAATTTTATATCGGGGGCAGTTCAAATGAAGGCCAGACGCTGAGCCAGTCTAGCCTTGGATGCTGTAGACGTCGAGCCATCAAGGATAACTCGACGTTTTAGCGATATTAAACGTCTAATAACAGACGCGCTGGATCTTCTAGTAGCTCTTTAATGGTTACCAGGAAGCCCACTGACTCACGGCCATCAATCAAACGGTGGTCGTAAGATAGTGCTAGGTACATCATCGGCAAGATTTCTACTTTGCCATCAACCGCCATTGGACGCTCTTGGATTTTGTGCATACCCAAGATTGCCGATTGTGGCGGGTTAATGATTGGCGTAGACATCAATGAACCAAATACACCGCCATTGGTGATAGTGAAGTTACCGCCCATCAACTCATCAACCGTTAGCTTGCCGTCACGGCCTTTGATAGCTAACTCTTTGATGCCTTTTTCGATGTCAGCGAAACCTAGTGTGTCACAGTCTTTTAGAACTGGCGTCACTAGACCACGTGGCGTAGAAACTGCCATGCTGATGTCGAAGTAGTTGTGGTAAACGATATCATCACCATCGATAGATGCGTTCACTTCTGGGTAACGTTTTAGTGCTTCTGTTACTGCTTTCACGTAGAAAGACATGAAACCAAGACGAGTACCGTGGCGTTCTTCGAACTGGTCTTTGTATTGCTTACGAAGGTCCATGATTGGCTTCATGTTCACTTCGTTAAACGTGGTTAGCATTGCCGTGTTGTTCTTCGCTTCTAGAAGACGGTTTGCCACTGTCTTACGTAGACGCGTCATTGGAACACGTTTTTGGCTGCGAGCCGCTGCAGGCGCTTCAACGGCCGCCGGAGCTTCCGCTTTCGGTGCCGCTTTTGCATTTGCAAGGTGCGCTTCAATGTCTTCGCGAGTAATACGACCGCCAACACCAGAGCCTTTCACTTGGCTAGCTTCAAGGCCGTGCTCAGCAAGAAGACGACGAACCGCTGGGCTTAGCGCATCGTTGCTCTCTTCTGTCAGCGTTGCTTTGTGGCGCTTATCAGGAGACGCTTCTTTGTCTTCTGTTGAGTCTGTTGTCGGCTCACCCGCTACCGCGCCTGGCTTAAGCTTTGCAAGCAGTTGTTTAGAAAGTACCGTCGCACCTTCTACTTCAATAATGGCTTCTAAAACGCCAGCTTCCGGAGCTGGAACTTCAAGCACCACTTTATCGGTTTCGATATCAACCAGAACTTCATCACGCTCTACCGCGTCGCCTGGTTGTTTGTGCCATGTCGCTACGGTTGCGTCAGCAACTGATTCAGGTAAATCTGGAACCAGAATTTCAATTGTCATATCTGTTTCTTCCTTTAACTTCTAGTTCTTAATTCGAAGTTTTTGAGTTCACGTTCAGAGCGTCTTCAACCAACGCTTTTTGTTGTTTCAAGTGCACCGACATGTAGCCTACTGCTGGCGAAGCAGAAGCTGGGCGACCTGCGTATTTAAGATCTGCACCTGCTGGAATTGCAGCACGGAAGTTGTGTTGACTGCAGTACCAAGCACCCTGGTTTTGAGGCTCTTCCTGACACCAGACAAAATCTTCAACATTCGTGTATTGTTCGATGGCAGCTTGTACTTCATCCAGAGGGAATGGGTACAGTTGCTCAACACGTACAATAGCAACATCATCTTGTTCGTTGTTGCGACGTTGTTCTAGAAGGTCGAAGTAAACCTTACCTGAACAGAACACAACACGTTTCACTTTGCTCGGTTCCAGATTATCAATCTCAGGAATCGCTGGTTGGAATGTGCCATCAGACAATTCTTCCAACGTTGAAGTACAAAGTGGATGACGCAGTAGCGACTTAGGTGACATAACAATCAGTGGGCGACGCATAGGGCGCACCACTTGGCGACGAATCATGTGATAAACCTGTGCTGGCGTAGATGGCACTACAACCTGCATATTCTGTTCAGCACATAATTGTAGATAACGCTCAAGACGCGCAGATGAGTGCTCAGGACCTTGACCTTCATAACCGTGAGGTAGCAACATCGTTAGACCACATAGACGTGCCCATTTTTGTTCACCTGATGAGATGAACTGGTCAATCACGACTTGTGCGCCGTTTGCAAAGTCACCGAATTGAGCTTCCCAAATAGTCAAACCACTTGGTTCTGCTGTTGCATAACCGTACTCAAACGCTAATACCGCTTCTTCTGACAACACAGAGTCAAACACTTGGAATGGACCTTGTTTGTCATGAATATTTGCTAGCGGAATGTATGTACTTGCATCATTTTGGTTATGCAAAACAGAGTGACGGTGGAAGAACGTACCACGGCCAGAATCCTGTCCCGAGATACGAATACGCTTGCCGTCATCAACGATCGTAGCGTATGCCAGTGTCTCAGCCATGCCCCAGTCAATTGCTTTTTCACCACTGATCATTGCAGAACGATCGTTATAAAGCTTGTTTACGCGGCTTTGCAGTTTATGACTATCAGGGTATTGAATTAGGCGCTGACCAAGCTCTTTAAGGCGAGTCTCATCAAATTTGTTATCCCAATCCACATCCCAGTCGTGACCAAGGTATGGAGACCAGTCAACCGAATGCAACGCCATTGGACGCCATTCTTTCACCACAACTTCGCCTTTATCTAGCGCGTCGCGGTATTCATTGACCAATTGCGTCGCGACTTCAATGTCTGATTCGTTTTTATCGATCAGTACATCTGCATAAAGCTTACGAGGCGTTGGGTGCTTCTTGATTTTTTGGTACATCAATGGCTGAGTTGCGTTTGGCTCATCGGCTTCGTTGTGGCCATGACGACGGTAACAAACCAAGTCAATTACAACATCACGTTTGAACTCATTACGGTAATCCAGTGCAATACGGGTAACGAATGCTACCGCTTCTGGATCATCAGCATTAACGTGGAAAATCGGAGCCTGTACCATCTTAGCGATATCTGTACAGTACATGGTAGAGCGTGTATCGCGAGGGTTTGATGTTGTAAAACCAACTTGGTTGTTTACAACAATACGCACCGTACCACCAACACAGAAGCCACGAGCAAGAGACATGTTGAACGTCTCGGCAACCACACCCTGTCCTGCGATCGCAGAGTCGCCATGAATAGTAATAGGAAGTACGCGACTGCCCTCAAAATCACCTAAGCGATCTTGACGAGCTCGTACAGAGCCAATAACTACTGGATTTACAATCTCAAGGTGAGATGGGTTAAAGGCTAACGCAAGGTGAACATCACCACCTGGCGTCGCAAAGTCAGCAGAGAAACCTTGGTGGTACTTAACATCGCCAGTACCCCATGTATCATCGTGCTTGCCCGCAAACTCATCGAACAAATCTTGTGGCTTCTTACCTAGAACGTTAACCAACATGTTTAAACGTCCGCGGTGAGCCATACCGATCACAACTTCACGCATACCGCTTGTACCAGCATGTCGAATCAGTTCTTTCGTCATCGGAATCAGTGCATCGCCACCTTCTAACGAGAAGCGTTTCGCCCCTGGGAATTTTGCGCCCAAGTAACGCTCTAGACCTTCAGCAGCCGTTAGCTCCTCAAGAAATGTACGCTTTTCGTCTTTATCAAAAGATGGCTGACCAACGACAGACTCTAAACGCTGTTGAATCCAACGTTTTTGTTCTGTGTCTGTCATGTGCATGTATTCTGCACCAATCGAACCACAGTAGGTTTTCTTAAGTGCTGAGTAGATATCTTTTAACTGCATGGTTTCTTGGCCGACGGCGAAAGAACCTACGTTAAAAGTTTCTGCGAAGTCATCTTCGGTGAGATTGTGGAATGCAGGGTCTAGCTCCGCCACAGGTGGACGTTGCCATAGACCTAGAGGATCGAGCTCTGCAGCTTCATGACCGCGGAAACGGTATGCGTTGATAAGCTGGAGAACTTTTACTTGCTTAGCGTCGACATCTGGATCACTAACTTGGACACTGTAATGCTTTGTTTCTTGAGCGAGTCGTCGGAAGTAGTCGCGGACACGCGAGTGTGGCTGATCAGCCACTTCTTCTGAGTTCTTTGGCAACTCATCGAATACACGTTTCCACTCCTCACTTACCAGATCGGGGTCACTTAGATACAGTTCGTAGAGGTCTTCTACATACGTTGCATTGGCGCCAGCCAAGTGTGAAGACTCGAGCCATGCCTTCATCACGCCGTTGTGCATATTTTCCCTTAACCAGTAGTTTTCACGTTTGCTGCGGTCTGCGCCGAGCTATTAAGAGCCGACCCATTTAGGTCGGCAATTTTTTGTTGTTAATTAAATCGAACGATTGACCAACATCGACTTGATATGACCGATGGCTTTCGTTGGATTTAGCCCCTTAGGACAAACACTTACACAATTCATGATGCCATGGCAACGAAAAACGCTAAATGCATCATCAAGATCGGACAAACGTTCATCAGTCGCTGTATCTCGGCTATCAATTAACCAACGATAGGCCGCTAAAAGGCCAGCAGGGCCGATAAATTTATCAGGATTCCACCAGAAAGACGGACAAGATGTCGTACAACATGCACACATAATACATTCGTACAAGCCATCTAGATGCGCACGCTCATCAGGCGATTGTAAGTTTTCACGAGACGGAGGAAGAGCACCATCGTCAATTAAGAAAGGCTTAACTTTCGCATAGTTATCGTAGAACTGAGTCATGTCAACGATAAGATCACGTACAACAGGCAGACCAGGTAATGGTCGAATGACGAGCTTATCGCCTTTCAAAGCAGATAACGGTGTAATACACGCTAATCCATTTTTACCATTCATGTTAAGACCATCAGAACCACACACACCTTCACGACATGAACGACGGAATGCAATGCTAGGGTCTTGCTCCTTCAGAAGGATCAAGGCATCCAGAAGCATCATGTCTGATCCTTCTTCGACCTCAAGCGTGTAGTCTTTCATGTACGGCTTTTGGTCGACATCCGGGTTGTAGCGGTACAAAGAGAAATTCAGTTTCATAATATTACCCTCCTTTCCTTAGTACGTACGTGCTTTTGGCGGAAATGCTTCACGATGGATTGGTTCCATGTTTACACCACGTTTAGCCATTGCTTCCGTTTCCGGGTTGTAGATTGAATGGCATAGCCACTGCTCATCATCACGGTCTGGGAAGTCAAAGCGAGCATGTGCACCACGGCTTTCTGTGCGGTAGTTTGCTGCTACAGCTGTTGCGTATGCTGTTTCCATCAAGTTCTCTAGTTCTAGACACTCAATACGTTGAGTGTTGAACTCTGTCGATTTGTCAGCAAGGTGTGCGTTCTTCAGACGCTCACGGATAACTTTAAGCTCTTCAAGACCTTTAGCCATTGCATCACCTTCACGGAATACCGAGAAGTTGTTTTGCATACATTGTTGTAGGTCTTTACGAATTTGCGCTGGATCTTCACCGTCAGTGCTATTTTCCCAACGGTTGTAACGCTCTAGTGAACGTTCAATGTCTGCTTCAGTTGCAGGTTTCGCATCAGCTTGTTTAAGCAGTGTTTCACCTAGGTGCAGACCTGTTGCACGACCAAATACCACCAAGTCTAGTAGTGAGTTACCACCAAGACGGTTTGCACCGTGTACTGATACTGATGCAATTTCACCACAAGCGAATAGGCCTTGAACTTCAACATCCGCGCCGTTTTCATCTTGCTTAATCGCTTGGCCTGATACCTGAGTAGGAATACCACCCATCATATAGTGACACGTAGGAATTACTGGGATTGGCTCTTTGACCGGATCAACGTGCGCAAATGTACGAGACAACTCACAAACGCCCGGTAAACGAGACTCCAGTGTATCTTTACCTAGGTGATCAAGTTTCAATTTAATATGTGGACCCCAAGGGCCATCACAGCCACGACCTTCACGGATTTCAATCATCATTGAACGTGCAACCACGTCACGACCAGCAAGGTCTTTCGCGTTTGGTGCGTAACGCTCCATGAAGCGTTCGCCGTCCTTGTTTAGAAGGTAACCACCCTCACCACGACAACCTTCGGTTACAAGAACACCTGCGCCAGCGATACCCGTTGGGTGGAACTGCCACATTTCCATATCTTGCATTGGGACACCAGCACGAAGTGCCATACCAACACCGTCACCAGTATTGATGTGCGCGTTAGTCGTTGATGCGTAAATACGACCTGCACCACCCGTTGCTAAGATGGTTGCTTTCGATTTGAAGTAGCACACTTCACCTGTTTCCATGCATAGCGCCGTACAGCCTAGAACAACACCATCTTCATTTTTAACGATATCAAGAGCATACCACTCAGAGAATACCGTTGTTTTGTGCTTGATGTTTTGTTGGTATAGCGTGTGCAGGAGTGCGTGACCAGTACGGTCAGCCGCTGCCGCTGTACGCGCAGCTTGCTCACCACCAAAGTTCTTTGACTGGCCACCAAACGGGCGCTGATAAATAGTGCCGTTATCAAAACGAGAGAAAGGAAGACCCATTTTCTCTAGCTCGATAACAGATTCAGGACCGTTCTTACACATGTATTCGATTGCGTCTTGGTCACCGATATAGTCAGAACCTTTAACCGTATCGTACATGTGCTGTTCCCAATGATCTTCGTGCGCATTACCTAGCGCAACCGTAATACCACCTTGAGCAGAAACAGTGTGTGAACGTGTTGGGAAAACTTTAGATAGCAACGCACATGACAGGCCTTGCTCCGAAATTTGTAGTGCAGCGCGCATACCCGCACCACCAGCGCCGATTACTACGGCATCAAACTCACGAACTGGAATAGACACTTACGCACCCCACAGAATAAATAGACCAGAGAAGACATAGCCGAATAAAACGGCAATAACACCAAGTTGCAATGCACCACGAAGTATCGCGGGCTTAATGTAATCCGTTAACACCTGCCACAAACCAACCCACGCGTGAATTAGAATTGAGACTAAGGCCAACATGGTGAAAACTTTGGTGAACGTACCACCAAAGAATTGGGTCCAAGATGCGTAAGAGATATCTGAGAAAGCGCAGAAGCTAATCAGATAAATCGTGTATAGCGTCATAATGATTGCTGATGCACGAATCAATAAGAAATCGTGGACACCATTACGACCAAATGAAGAGACGTGTTTTACCATACCAAGATCCCCGCCAATAGTGATAATACTGCAGTAGCACCAAATGCGACTTTAGCGCTCATCGCGCCTGAATCGAGTTCTTCGAAGTGGCCTAGGTCCATCAACAGGTGACGGACGCCACCAGCGATGTGGTAGGCAAGTGCAGTTAGAATTCCCCACAGAATGAATTTCACGAAGAAGCTATCGACGATATCAGCGGCTTCCATAAAACCCATCGGGGATGACAGAGAAATGGACAGTAACCAAAGCAATATGCCCACCGCAACAAACGTAATCACACCCGACACACGATGTAGGATGGACGCGATTGCTGTGATGGGAAAGCGGATGGTCTGTAAATCTAAATTAACAGGTCTTGACTTTCTTTCTTTCACGGGCTTGCTCACTCAGCTCCATTGAGCATTTATTGTTATAACCAATTTCAGCTTCCAAACGTACAAAAGTTAACATTTGATTAACAAATACTCGCAATATGCTCGGAGATAATTGTAAACACTTTGTTAACAAACGGAGTCAGTAAACAAACCTCACTTTTGTTTCCAGCCCCGAATTTATAAGGATTTAACTAAAATTTTCTGTGCCAATATACGGCCAGCAACATTCTAATACAATTGATGTAACAAATTATGCTACATAGAACAGATTTTTAACGATTTTCATGAGAAAAATCATAACAAGTGCACACAAAAATGGAGAAAAATTGACTTTAAGCTTTAACAACAGTACAAAAATGGCACATAAACATCCTGGACGGATTAAATAATAAACAAAGGAGATTGTTATGGCGGATAAGAAAGCTACCCTTCACGTTGAAGGTCATGCGCCGATCGAACTGCCAATTATGGACGGTACGCTAGGTACACCTGTGATTGATGTTCGTAAACTGGGAGCCAATGGTTACTTTACTTTTGACCCAGGTTTTCTTGCCACTGCATCTTGTGAATCATCAATCACGTACATCGACGGCGGCAAAGGTATTCTTTTGCACCGCGGCTACCCGATTGATCAATTAGCCAATAACGCAGATTACTTGGAAGTATGTTACATCCTGCTTTATGGTGAAGCCCCTACCCGTGAGCAATACGAGCAATTCAAAACAACGGTTACTCGCCATACGATGGTGCATGAACAAATCGCAAGCTTCTTCCATGGCTTCCGACGTGATGCACACCCAATGGCAGTAATGTGTGGTGTGGTTGGTGCACTAGCGGCCTTCTACCACGATTCACTCGATATCAACAACGACGAGCACCGTGAGATCGCGGCGTACCGTCTACTGTCTAAAATGCCAACATTGGCGGCGATGTGTTACAAGTACTCTATCGGTCAGCCATTTATCTATCCTCGTAACGACTTAAGCTACGCAGAAAACTTCCTACACATGATGTACGCAAACCCATGTGAAGAATACGAAGTAAACCCTGTTGTTGCTCGTGCGATGGATAAAATCTTTACGCTTCACGCGGATCACGAACAAAACGCATCGACATCAACGGTTCGTTTGTCCGGTTCTTCTGGTGCGAACCCGTTCGCATGTATTGCCGCAGGTATTGCTTCTCTATGGGGTCCTGCGCACGGTGGTGCGAACGAAGCATGTCTGAAGATGCTTGAAGAGATCGGCAGCGTAGATAACATCCCAGAGTACGTAGAGCGTGCAAAAGACAAAGATGATCCATTCCGTCTAATGGGCTTCGGTCACCGCGTTTACAAAAACTACGATCCACGTGCAACGGTAATGCGTGAAACATGTCACGAAGTGCTAAAAGAGCTAAACATCAAGGATCCACTGCTAGACGTTGCAATGGAACTTGAGCGTATTGCACTTTCTGACGAATACTTCGTGTCTAAGAAGCTATACCCGAACGTAGACTTCTACTCAGGCATCATCCTAAAAGCGATCGGTATTCCTGTATCGATGTTTACGGTAATCTTCGCGATTTCTCGTACTATCGGTTGGATTGCTCATTGGAACGAAATGCACAGCGATCCACTAAACCGTATCGGTCGTCCTCGTCAGCTATACACTGGTGAAACTCAGCGTGAGTTCTCTCCACTGCACGAGCGTGAGTAGGCGTTAGAATCGAGAATAGGATAAGTGTTGGGGTTGACGTGAAAGCGTCAACCCTTTCTTTTTTGAAGAGACGAGAACGAGCGACGCTCCATAGAACGCTTCGCTTCGAGATGCGAGAGATAATTGCGTAACACTTTCGCATCTCAAAGGACAAAGCCCGTCCCTTCTATACTGGGTTATCAATATCAATAAACGTAACGTCTAAACCGTGCTCTTGCGCTAACCATTCACCCAACGCTTTAATGCCGTAACGTTCAGTTGCGTGATGACCTGCAGAGAAGTAATGGATATCCAATTCACGAGCCGTGTAAGTCGTACGTTCTGAGATCTCGCCCGAAATAAATGCATCTAATCCATGCTGAGCCGCAAGCTCAATGAAGTCTTGACCACCGCCGGTACACCAACCAACTGTCTCAATCATTTTTTCTGCATTGTCAGGCGCGATATGCAAAGGTTCACGGTTTAATACGTGATTGATTTTGTTTGCGAAGTCAGCGCCAGTCATTGCTTGTTTCAAACGACCAAACAGAGCAACAGATTGAGGATGCCCTTCTAAGCCACCTTCTACTTCGATGTCTAATAAGCGCGCCAACTCTGCGTTATTACCCAACTCAGGATGAATATCTAACGGTAAGTGGTATCCATAAAGGTTGATGTCATTTTTAATCAAGCTACGGATACGCTTCCCTTTCATTCCGCGAATTGGTTCTGGTTCACCTTTCCAAAAATACCCATGGTGAACAAGCAATGCCTCGGCGTCTAACTCGATAGCCTTATCGATCAATGCTTGTGAAGCTGTTACGCCAGTTACAATGCGTTCGATTTCTGATTTGCCTTCGACTTGCATGCCATTCGGTGCGTAGTCTTTAATGAGTTGTGGCGACAGTTTCTCGTTAAGGATCTTTTCCAGCTGTAAATTATTCATTGTTACTTCCAATACTTGTGGCTTAAACGAAGTGTATATCGAACCGCGATCAGGATGCTAGTTGTGGCATCCCCAACCAGAATAAATTTCGATACAATAGAAAGGCTCTGCCTGTGACAACAAGGATATTGGATGAATTCTCTACAACGTTTCTATCAATGGATTGCTAGCACCCCACCACTTTTTAAACTTCAAACGCCCTTTGTCACCGTCGAAGACATTCTGACACCACCTCTATCGGACAATGAAGATTACGATGGCAATCCACGACTTGGCTTCCTTTACCAACACCTTTGCACCAAGCTACTGACTTGCTCACCTCGATATGAACTGGTTGCTGAAGAAATCCAACTTAATGACACTACTGGACGCACAATTGGCGCCGTCGATTTGATCCTCGAAAATCAGGAAACAAACCAACACGAGCATTGGGAAGTCGCCATTAAATTCTACTTACTGCATGAAGGTATTTGGTATGGACCGAATGCACACGACCAACTGCACAAAAAGCTCGATCGCATGCTCACTCACCAACTAAAAATGAGCCAGAGAGAAGAGTTCCACCAGCAGTTACCGTTAGACGCCATACCGAGCGAACACTTGCTGATGCAAGGTCGCCTCTATGTAAATCCTTTCTCGGCCGAACCAACCCCTACAACCTGTTTAGGTTACGAGCTAAACCAAAGCCAAATATCCGGCTATTGGTGTTATCAAAGCCAATGGGAAGGGATTAAAGAACCTTTATACGCTCTTTCCAAACCACTGTGGGCAGTTGGCAATGAGGAGTTCTTGGAACCCATCGATAAACCATCAGATAGGTTTATTCACGCTCAAACAAAGAGTGGTCAATTTTGGTTTGTTGTACCTGATACGTGGCCGAACTAAAACGGGAAACGATTTTATTTTGCTTTTCTAGGAACAAGTCCCGTCAACACCTTCTTAATCAAAATACCTTTTCACTATACTCTCAACGAGCACCTCTCGATTCCTAGAGCGAAGCGCTCCCGACTCTCGAAGCGCAGCGTTCCCTCTTCACAAACAAAAAGGGCCGACGCAATGTCGACCCTTTCGAACCTTAATCGTTTGAATTACAAACCAGCGGCTGCAAATACTTGATTAACGATTTCTTGTGCTTCGGCTTCGATTTGTTTTAGGTGCTCTTCACCTTTAAAGCTTTCACAGTAAATCTTGTAGATGTCTTCAGTGCCTGATGGACGAGCAGCGAACCAACCATTAGCTGTCGTTACTTTAAGACCACCAATTGCAGCACCGTTACCAGGAGCGTGCGTTAGACGAGCCGTAATTACGTCACCTGCTAGTGTTTCTGCCGCGACCATTTCTGGTGACAACTTCTTCAGTACGTCTTTTTGTGGGCCATTTGCTACAGCTTGAATACGGTTGTACTTAGACTCACCGTGCTTCGCCGCAAGCTCTTCATAGTAATCTTGAGGGTTCTTACCCGTTACCGCAGTGATCTCTGCCGCTAGAAGACATAGCAAGATGCCATCTTTGTCTGTTGACCAAGGCGTACCATCTTTGCGAAGGAAAGACGCACCAGCACTTTCTTCGCCACCGAAGCCAAACTTACCAGTATACAGACCGTCCACAAACCATTTGAAGCCAACAGGCACTTCACATAGCTCACGACCTAGATCCGCAACAACACGGTCAATCAGGGCGCTTGAAACTAGCGTTTTACCAACAGCGACATCTTTACCCCACGCGTCACGGTGACGGTATAGGTAGTCGATACAAACCGCTAAGAAGTGGTTCGGATTCATCAAACCTTTTGGCGTAACGATACCGTGACGGTCGTAGTCAGGATCGTTACCAAATGCTAGATCGTATTCATCTTTCAGCGCCAATAGACCCGCCATTGCGTAAGGAGAAGAACAGTCCATACGTACAACGCCGTCTTTATCTAGCGACATGAATTGGAAAGAAGGATCAATCGCTTCACTTACTAGCGTTAGGTCTAGGTTGTATGCCTGACCAATTTGACGCCAGTAATCGATGCCGCTGCCACCCAATGGATCTACACCAATCTTCAGGTTTGCTTTTTGGATTGCTTCCATATCGATAACGTTCACTAAGTCGTCGATGTATGGTTTCACCAAATCCATCTCTACAAACAGCTCAGATGCTTTTGCTTCAGCTAACGGTAGGCGTTTAACGCCTTGTAGATCTTCAGCAATCAGTGCGTTTGCACGATCTTCGATAGCCTGAGTTAGCTCTGTTTCAGCTGGACCACCGTGCGTCGGGTTGTACTTGATACCGCCGTCTTGAGGTGGGTTATGAGATGGGGTAATCACGATGCCATCTGCTTTGTCATCATGCTTGATGTTGTAAGTCAGAATCGCGTGTGAAATACCAGGCGTTGGCGTGTAGCCGTTGTCTTGCTGGACAATCACTGTCACACCGTTTGCAATCAATACTTCAATCACACTTGAAAACGCTGGTTCAGATAGCGCGTGCGTGTCTTTGCCCACAAACAGTGGACCTGTTGTACCTTGCTCAGCACGAACTTCTGCGACCGCTTGAGCGATAGCTAAAATGTGGTTTTCGTTAAAGGTGTGCTTGTCCGCGGTACCGCGGTGACCAGAAGTACCAAATTGAACGTTATGCTCTGCATTTGATGCATCAGGTTGAAGTAAGAAGTAGTTAGCAACGAGTGCTGGGATATTATGAAGATCTTCCTGCTGCGCTTTTTGCCCAGCACGAGGGTGCATAGCCATGTTTGACATCCTTTCTTTAAATACAAATAAAATCAAAAAAGCCTCATAATATCCGCTATACGCTACACATTATGAGGCTTCTATCAGGTTTCTTAGATTGAACCTGTTACTTTCTCTATCAAGTCAGGCTGGAATTCCATATGAGTCATCACCTGCTCAACCATCTGTCGCTTGCGACTGGTGTTGTTATTAGTGATTACCCAAAATGGCGTACCAGGAATTGCTTTAGGCTTGGTGGTATTGCCGTTTGCTAGCAGAGTATCTTCATTATCAGCAAAGTAAACGCGCTTGCGCCCTTTTACTTTCGTTGCTTGAGAGAAGCTCTCTGGATTTAACGTGTGTAAGGTTGATAGAACCAACATGAAGCGATCAATCGCTTTCTTAAGGCCAGCAAACTCATCAGAAATCAGTAGAGAACGCATCTCTTTTACGGTATCCACTGATTCTGTTTTACCAGCATCTTTACTTACTATAATCCCTTGTGGCTGCTCGATTACAGGTGCCACGACGGCTTCCTGCAACTGACCATCAAGGTTCAAAAGGCGTCGTAAAATATCCGAGGCACTTTCACCGATATGCTTGGTTTGACCCGCAATGTAACGGTATAGATCCTCATCAACCTCAATTGTTTTCATTCGCTTTTCACATTCTCAATGTTTAAACTCTGGGGGATTATAACGAGATCCTCGCGGATACTCCACGTTAAACCCATCACGAATAAGATAAAATGTCAGCATTACTCAACTATAAGCAGGAAGGCCAAGGCCAAACGGTTGTTTTGATTCATGGATTGTTTGGCAGTTTCAGTAATCTAGGTTTACTGGCTCGCGATCTCGTCCAAGATCATTCCGTGATCAGCATTGATCTACGAAATCACGGTCTCTCTTTCCATTCAGATACACACAACTATGAAGTCATGGCGCAAGATGTTGCTGATTTACTTCGCAATATCGACATCGAGCCTGCGTTAGTAATCGGCCACTCTATGGGTGGTAAGGTTGCAATGAAACTAGCAGATGTCGCTCCTGAATTAATAAAACAGCTGATCGTTTTAGACATGGCACCAGTTGCCTACAACACAAATCGTCACGACAATGTATTTCGTGGTCTACAAGCGGTAGTCAAAGAACAACCAAGTAATCGCCAACAAACCATGGATATTCTTGCTCAACACATTGAAATGGACGGCGTAAGACAATTTTTGTCGAAGTCGCTGTATAGGAACGGTGACAAAATGGATTGGCGCTTTAATGTCGCAAGCTTATTCAACAATTATGATCAGATTATTGGCTGGCAAGAAATTGCTACCACAGATATTCCAACTCTGTTTGTTAAAGGTGGTGATTCAGACTATCTAATGCCTGAGCATCAGCCTGCTGTTAAGCGTCAGTTTAACAACGCAAAAGCACACATTATCGCCAATACCGGACACTGGTTACATGCAGAGAAACCCGCTGAAGTAATGCGTGTGCTCAGGAAATATATTTCGAGTTAACAAATTCGAAAAACAACGCCAGATTATTGAAATAACCCTTCTTGTTGTGCATTAACTTTACTGTTTAACAGTGGTATAGTGCGCCCAAGAATTTTTGGCATGAAGGACGACAATGCTATACGACTATATGGACATGCTCGAGTCGATTGGGCTCGATCTGCTTTTTGCTGCTATCTTCTTTTTCATCGGGATGGCAATAAAAGATGTGCTAAAACAAGGTAACGTACCTGTTTTTGGTCGTCGTATTGTGTGGTTAGTCCTTTTCCTTGGCTGCGCTGGTTTCATCGCGAAAGGCCTGATTCAGCTCAGTTGGGAAGGCACAGGGCTTGGTTAAGCTCTTCTCCCCATCGCCAGTAACAAACAATGTAAAGGTATAGACTCTATGGCAAGTGTAGGTATCTTCTTCGGTAGCGACACAGGTAATACTGAAGCCGTTGCAAAGATGATTCAAAAGCAACTAGGTAAACAACTAGTTCACGTTCAAGACATCGCAAAAAGCAGCAAAGAAGACATTGATAACTTTGATCTTCTTCTTCTAGGTATCCCTACGTGGTACTACGGTGAAGCGCAATGTGATTGGGATGATTTCTTCCCTGAGCTTGAGCAAGTAGACTTCTCAACAAAGCTAGTCGCTATCTTTGGTTGTGGTGACCAAGAAGATTACGCAGAGTACTTCTGTGATGCGATGGGTACAGTTCGTGACATCGTTGAAGCAAAAGGCGGTACTATCCTTGGCCACACTTCAACTGAAAGTTACGAGTTTGAAGCGTCTAAAGCACTTGTTGAAGGCGACGATAGCCAGTTTGTTGGCCTATGTATCGACGAAGATCGTCAACCAGAATTGACTGATGAACGTGTCGAAAACTGGGTTAAGCAAATCTATGAAGAGATGTGCCTAGCTGAGCTTGAAGGCTAATACAGCACCTATTGAAAAAGACCTCCACCTTGGAGGTCTTTTTGTATCTGTCTATCAAGAAGCTTCCGTTGCGACCTCTTCTTCTCGATATTGAGGTTTCTTCCTCACATACAACTTCCGTTGCACTTCCGATACAACGTTACCTTCTTTGTCTTTCACATAGGTAATAAACTCTGGAAAGCACTTTTCACCGTTACGAGTCATTTGGTAAATGTCAGCTAGCATTCCTTCTGTTACTTCAAACTCGGCAAATAAATCACTCTGTCCCGGTTTGATGAAGTTGATACTCGCCTCTTTATCCCACACAAAATACTCTTCCCGTAAAATGCCCATCAACATCAGAGAATAAATTGGGTCCGTAAGCGAGAAGATACTACCGCCATACTGGGTACGATTTGCGTTTTTATTCCACCAACGGAGCTTCAAACGAACGTTAACCGTTCGAAAGTCTTCAGAAATATGTAAGATTTTGATACCTGAGCCCCAAAATGGCGGCCAAATATTAAGCGCAAACTTAACAATCCCTGGTTTATAAATCTTGGCAAGTCGCTTATTCATACCTATCCATAGCCTTTGCGATGCAATGTTATAAAAATGTAACTGGTCTGATCTGTAATATAATCGACCTGTTTCTAATTTACAAAAAGAATCTATTAACCCTTTGAAGTTCGTGGTTTAATGTTCAGTACGCTTCGCCTATAATGGTAGGAATATTGAATTCTGTTAAATCGCTGCAGATGATCCAACGGGAAAGTATATGTCAGATAATAATCAGGCGCTGAAGGATGCGGGCTTAAAAGTAACCCTTCCAAGGCTAAAAATTCTAGAAGTACTTCAGCAGCCAGACTGCCAGCACATCAGTGCTGAAGATTTGTACAAAAAGCTAATCGATCTAGGTGAAGAGATTGGTCTAGCAACCGTTTATCGTGTATTAAACCAATTTGATGATGCTGGTATTGTTACTCGCCACCATTTCGAAGGCGGTAAATCAGTATTTGAACTGTCAACTCAACATCACCACGATCACTTAGTATGTTTAGACTGTGGTGAAGTAATTGAGTTTTCAGATGACGTGATTGAAGAACGTCAAAAAGAAATCGCAGCTAAGTACAATGTTACGCTTACTAACCACAGCTTGTACCTATACGGTAAATGTAGCGATGGTTCTTGTAAGACGAATCCTGACGCGCACAAGCCTGCAAAATAAAAAGTAACGCTTTTTATTAATAAAGACTCTAAACGTCAGCTTCGGCTGGCGTTTTTTTATGGAGACAAGCGATGAAGAAAAGGAATTCTTGTGGCTTTACCTTACTCGAACTGATTATTGCAATTGTTATTCTTGGGATACTGGCTGTTGTAGTCGCACCGCGATTCTTAAACCTTCAAGACGATGCCTACCAAGCCAAGATGGAAGCCATCGCAGACCAATTTGAAACGGCAGTTAAGTTCACCCAAAGCCAGTGGTTAGTTAACGGGGGACAGCAGCAGCACAGCAAAATATAGATGGCTATGGTGGCGGAGAACTCGATGTCAATGAATTTGGCTACCCTTTAGGAACAAACAAAGGCAACGCCAGTGGGAATATTGGTAACCCATACAATATTGGCCAAGGGAACGCAGGATGTATTGCCGTATGGCAAGCTCTATTAGGTGATGAATACTCGCTATCGAATAATCGGAATGCGAACGATAGGTTTGATTTTATAACGCGCCGTATCAGAGACAATGACTCCCACCAATCCGTTTGCTATTACACGTATACAAAAAAAGGTTACGAACGAACTCCCGAAAACTCAAGCTTTGTCATATGGTACGACTCAAAAGCAGGCACGGTAACGACATCAAAGCCCTCTCGTCTACCATAGGACATAAAAAATGCCAGCAATTTGCTGGCATTTTTGTTAGCGAGGTATTGAGATTATTGGTTCTCGATTTTCGCCCAAGTATCACGTAGACCAACCGTACGGTTGAATACTAGGTTATCTGCTGAAGAATCTTTTGAATCTGCACAGAAGTAACCCATACGCTCAAACTGATAACCTGTTTCCGCTTCTGCCGTTGCTAGGCTTGGCTCAACAAAACCGTTTAGAACCACTAGTGATTCTGGGTTGATTGTCGCAGCAAAGTCATCCGCAGCCGCTGGATTTGGTACTGTGAACAAACGATCGTACATGCGGATTTCTGCAGGCAATGCTTTGTCTGCTGATACCCAGTGGATTACGCCTTTCACTTTACGGCCATCTGCCGGGTTCTTACCTAGCGTTTCAGCATCGTAAGTACAGAAGATTGTCGTGATGTTGCCTTCCGCGTCTTTCTCGATGCGTTCAGCCTTGATCACGTATGCGCCACGTAGACGTACTTCTTTACCTAGAACAAGGCGCTTGTACTTCTTGTTTGCTTCTTCACGGAAATCTTCGCGCTCAATCCAAACTTCACGAGTGAATGGCACTTCACGCTCGCCCATTTCAGGTTTGTTTGGATGGTTAGCAACCGTCAGAGTTTCTACCGCACCTTCTTCAAAGTTCTCGATAACGATCTTAACTGGATCTAGAACGGCCATCGCACGTGGTGCGTTTTCGTTTAGATCATCACGAATACAAGATTCTAGTGAACCGAACTCAATCATGTTCTCTTGTTTCGTTACACCGATACGCTTACAGAACTCACGAATAGATGCAGAAGTGAAACCACGGCGACGCAGACCAGATACGGTTGGCATGCGTGGGTCATCCCAACCATCAACCAATTTCTCAGTCACTAGTTGGTTTAGCTTACGCTTAGACATCACTGTGTATTCAAGGTTTAGGCGACTGAATTCGTACTGGTGTGGACGGCAATCAATCGTGATGTTGTCTAGAACCCAGTCGTACAGACGGCGGTTATCCATGAACTCAAGAGTACAGATAGAGTGCGTAATGCCTTCTAATGCATCAGAGATACAGTGTGTGAAGTCGTACATTGGGTAAATGCACCACTTATCACCAGTCTGGTGGTGAGTCGCGAAACGTACACGGTAGATAACTGGATCACGCATTACCATGAATGAAGAACCCATGTCGATCTTAGCGCGAAGACACGCTTTACCTTCTTCGAACTCACCTGCACGCATTTTTTCAAATAGCGCTAGGTTTTCTTCGATTGGGCGATCACGGTATGGGCTTGGTTTACCCGGAGCCGTTAGCGTACCGCGGTATTCACGAATCTGCTCAGGACTTAGCTCATCAACATACGCTAAGCCTTTATTAATCAATTCAATTGCATATTCGTAAAGCTTGTCGAAGTAGTTTGATGAGTAACATACTTCACCATCCCACTCGAAGCCCAACCAGTTTACATCTTTCTTGATAGACTCAACGTATTCGATGTCTTCTTTTTCAGGGTTTGTATCGTCAAAACGCAAGTTACATTGACCCTGGTAGTCCTGAGCAATACCGAAGTTCAAACAGATAGACTTAGCATGACCGATATGCAGGTAACCGTTCGGCTCCGGCGGGAATCGAGTATGCACGCTAGTGTGTTTACCATCCGCTAGATCTTTATCAATAATCTGGCGAATAAAGTTTGATGGACGAGCATCAGCTTCACTCATCTATAGCACCTCAAAAATATTAGTATTGTCAGAGAAAACAGAACTCCACAACCAAGGTTGGATTTGCAGAGTGCATTGTTCCTAATGATCCACAATTCTTAGCGATTAGACAACAAGAACCGTCGTTAAAAAGGCAATATTTCTCTACTTAGGTGGAAACCAAAGCATATTGAAACGCTTGAAACAAAAAAAGACCTCCCGAAGGAGGTCTTTTATAGAGAGTCTTTAAGATGTTACTAAGGAAGTTTTACATCTGATAGGTCTTCACCTGCACCGATTGCTTTCATTTCACCAGCAACGATTTCTGCAAGAGGACCAAGGATAACTTGTAGGTTGTTTTCACCTAGCTTAACCACACCCTTCGCACCAAGTTTCTTAAGAACAGCTTCGTCAGCCACTGAGCGGTCTTTAAGAGTAAGGCGTAGACGAGTGATACATGCGTCAATTGAAGTTAGGTTGTCGTGACCACCTAGTGCTTTCAGGTATTGACGAGCTAGGTCACCTTTTGGTGCATCACCAGCTGGAGCAGCAGATGCATCTTCATCGTCATCTTCACGACCTGGCGATTTCAGGTTGAATGCGCGGATTGCGAAGCTGAATGTGAAGAAGTATAGAGCACCGAAGCTTAGACCTAGAGCAAGAAGCACTAGAGGCTTAGTAGCTAGACCGTAGTTCAGTACGAAGTCGATTAGACCCGCAGAGAAACCAAAGCCATGTAGCGTGCCAAGCATGTTTGCAAGTACTAGAGATAGACCAGTAAACACGGCGTGCATTGCGTATAGAGCAGGAGCAAGGAACACAAACATGAACTCTAGAGGCTCTGTAATACCTGTTAGGAATGAACAGAACGCTACTGAGAATAGTGCGCCACCAACTTGGCTGCGTTTCTCAACTGGTGCTGCTAGGTACATAGCTAGTGCCGCACCTGGTAGACCGAACATCATTACAGGGAAGAAGCCGTTCATGAATACACCAGCGCTCTTATCGCCGCCGAAGAAGCGGTGTAGGTCACCAGATTTAAGCGTTTCAGTTACTTCTTTAACTGTTGCTGTGATTTCTGGAGTTACAGAGTTAGCGAATTCGAATGTGTGAGTCTGACCAGCAACAAGAGTCTTAGCTAGAGCTGGGTCAACACAAAGCTGTTGTAGAGCAGGAAGTGCTTGACCAGCAGCAGTTGCGCCAGATACTAGAACTTCTTGACACGTACCCATACCGAACCAGAAGTACGAGTTTAGTACGTGGTGTAGACCTACAGGGATAAGTGCGCGGTTAAGCGTGCCGTAAACGAACTGACCGATAGCACCAGAAGTAGAAACTGCGTGCGCTAGCGCGTCAAGACCGCCTTGAATTGTTGGCCATACAACACCAGCAAGAGCACCAGCTACAAGCGAGAATAGACCCGCCATGATTGGTACTAGACGTTTGCCAGAGAAGAATGCCAACCACTCAGGAAGACGAGTAGCATGGAAAGCGTTGTAAGAGTGACCAGCGATGATACCTGCAATGATACCGCCGAAGAATGACATGTTAACACTTGCATCAATTGTCGCTGCAGTAGCAGTTAGCACGAAGTAAGCAACTGCACCTGCTAGACCAGCAGCACCTTGACCGTCTTTAGAAAGACCGATCGCGATACCTAGACCGAATAGTAGTGGTAGTTGACTAAAGATTGCATTACCAGCTGATGCCATAAACGCAATGTCTAAAAGGTCAGGTTGACCCAAACGTAGTAAAAGCGCTGCAACTGGAAGCGTTGCGATAGGAAGCATAAGAGCTTTACCTAACTTCTGCGCGTATCCAAGAATATTCACCTTAAGTTCCCCCTATAGGATTTTATGTTTTGTCGAATGACTTATTTCAGTCGTTCAATTTAGTCGCTACCAGTTTATGATATTAATTTTGCTCCGCAAATTAAAAGCTCATTGTTTGTGATCATAATCACCAGAAACAGCCCTTTGGGAAGGTTTTTGCTAGCGAGATCATAAAACTTATTTTATTATACGAAAAAATGGCGTTTTAGAGATAAGATTCTCGCACTTTATGCAAGACAGAATCAGTGTTATTTTGGTATCTCTACAGATGATTCGCAGTAACTTCGCTCTGGAAAACAATCATAAAAACTAATTCATTTATTATTTTTCAGTTAGTTACTCTGATAATGACATCGATAAAACGCGACTTGCTGTATGTGACTCGTTATCTAATTCAGTGATACAAACTAAGTACCAGCATGACTCATGCAGTCACCAGTTAGATAACGGGACAGAAAATGAATTCTCATCTATAAGGACTAGCTGACTATGTACGCGCTAAGTAACTGTAAAATCTATACCGGTAGTGATGTTCTTACCGATCATGCGGTCATCATCGACAATGACCAGATTCAATCAGTTGTGCCAGTAACTCAATTACCAGAAGGTATTGAGATCAAAGATCTGGACGGTGCAAATCTAAGCCCTGGTTTTATTGACCTTCAGCTAAACGGCTGTGGCGGTGTGATGCTAAACGACGAAATCACACCTGAAACCATGCAAATCATGCACGAAGCCAACCTAAAGTCGGGTTGTACTAGCTTCCTACCAACTCTTATCACGTCTTCAGACGAAGACATGCGTGCTTCGATTGCTGCGGCTCGTGAATACCACAACAAATACCAAAACCAATCGTTAGGTCTTCACCTTGAAGGTCCTTACCTTAACGTTGCGAAGAAAGGCATCCACAGCGTGGACTTCATCCGCCCTTCTGACGACGGCATGATTGACCTTATTTGTGCGAATGCAGATCTCGTAGCAAAAGTAACACTAGCACCAGAGCAAAATGATCCTGAACACATTGCACGTCTTAAAGCGGCAGGTATCGTCGTATCAATCGGCCACACAAATGCGACTTACGCAGAAGCGCGTGAAGGTTTTGAAGCAGGTATCACCTTTGCTACTCACCTATTCAACGCAATGACGCCAATGGTTGGCCGTGAACCTGGTGTTGTTGGTGCGATTTATGACACTCCGGAAGTTTACGCCGGCATCATTGCTGACGGTTTTCACGTAGACTACGCAAACATCCGAATTGCTCATAAAATCAAAGGTGAGAAGCTTGTTTTGGTGACGGATGCCACAGCTCCAGCAGGTGCTAACATGGATCACTTTATTTTTGTTGGTAAGAAAGTATATTACCGAGATGGTAAATGTGTTGATGAAAATGGCACATTAGGCGGCTCAGCTCTGACTATGATAGAAGCAGTTCAGAATACAGTTGAGCACGCAGGCATCGCTTTAGACGAAGCTCTACGAATGGCTACACTGTACCCAGCAACCGCAATCGGTGTTGAGGAACGTCTTGGCCGAGTTCGAAAAGGAATGGTTGCAAACCTGACTATTTTCGATCGTGACTTCAATGTAAAAGCGACGGTTGTTAACGGACAATACGAGCAAAATTAAGCATGAATGGCGGACAGATTGGTAATGTAGATTTAGTAAAACAGCTTAACAGCGCTGCGGTATACAGGCTGATTGACCAACAAGGTCCAATTTCCCGTATTCAAGTCGCGGATGTTAGTCAGCTCGCCCCAGCGAGTGTTACCAAAATAACCCGCCAACTTTTAGAGCGCGGCTTAATTAAAGAGGTCGCGCAACAAGCATCTACTGGTGGTCGCCGAGCGATATCGTTGACCACTGAGGTAAAACCCTTCCACTCTATCGCTGTGCGATTAGGCCGAGACTACGTGCAATTTAGTTTGTACGATCTAGGTGGCACGGCGTTGGCAGAAGACCAACACGAACTTCACTACACCAATCAGGCTGACTTGATCGCTGGTTTGATTGATCTGTTGAAAGACTTCGTAAATCGCTGCCAAGACAAAATCGACCAACTTATTGCTATCGGCATCACCCTACCTGGCTTGGTAAACCCAACTACAGGTGTTGTTGAATACATGCCAAACACAGATATCGATAACTTAGCGCTTGGCGAAATCATCCGTGAGAAGTTCAATACTGCGTGTTTCGTTGGTAACGACGTACGTGGTATGGCTCTGGCTGAACACTACTTTGGTGCAAGCCAAGATTGCCAAGACTCAATTCTGGTAAGTGTTCACCGCGGTACTGGTGCGGGCATCATCGTAAATGGTCAAGTTTTCTTAGGCTTTAACCGCAACGTTGGTGAAATTGGCCACATCCAAATTGACCCACTCGGTGAGCAATGCCAATGCGGTAACTTTGGTTGCTTAGAGACCGTAGCGGCAAATCCAGCAATCATTCAACGTGTGAAAAAACTGATTGCACAAGGTTACGAATCTAGTTTAACTCAGCTTGAACACATCACGATTGAAGATGTTTGTAACCACGCAATGAATGGTGATGAACTGGCGAAACAAAGTCTGGTTCGTGTGGGTAATCAACTTGGTAAAGCGATTGCAATTACCATCAACTTATTCAACCCACAAAAAATTGTCATTGCTGGTGACATTACTGCCGCTGAAGAAATTGTTTTCCCAGCGATTCAGCGAAACGTAGAAAACCAATCGTTGAAGACCTTCCATAACGAACTTCCGATTGTTGCTTCTCATATTGATAAACACCCAACAATGGGCGCATTTGCGATGATTAAGCGCGCCATGTTGAACGGAGTTTTGTTACAAAAGTTACTAGAAGACTAAGTTTATACAACCAATTGAGTTACAATCTCGGGCTGTGATTTCACAGCCCGTTTTTGTATATCAGGAATATAGCTCAACAGTATGGAAATTATTCTAATTACAACGGCCTTCATCGCCGGTTTTATTGCGCTCAAATGCCACCTCCCTCCATTGGTTGGCTTTCTGCTTGCTGGCTTTGGCTTGCACGCGTTTGGTTACCAAAGTAACGACGTCATTGTTACCCTTGCAGATCTTGGTGTTACGCTTCTTCTCTTTACAATTGGCTTAAAGCTAGATGTCAAAACCCTACTCTCTAAAGAAATTTGGGGAGGAGCCACGGCGCACAACGTTCTTTCAACTCTTTTCTTTGCGCTTGTTCTTATTGGATTAAAACTGCTCGGCTTATCCTCATTGACAAGCATGGATAGCACGCAAATTCTACTTCTCGCTTTTGCTTTGTCATTTTCCAGTACTGTATTTGCCGTTAAGACACTACAAGAAAAAGGTGAGATGAACGCGACCTACGGGACCCTAGCTATTGGTATTCTGGTTATGCAGGATATTTTTGCCGTGGTTTTCCTTACCGCTTCAACAGGTAAAATTCCGGAGTGGTATGCGATAGGTTTGTTTGCATTGCCCCTTCTTCGTCCATTGTTCTATAAACTCTTAGACAGGGTAGGCCATGGCGAGATGCTGGTTCTCTTCGGTATCTTCTTTGCGTTAGTCGTTGGCGCGGGCCTATTTGAGCTTGTAGGTATGAAGCCTGACCTCGGTGCTCTCATCCTCGGCATGCTATTGGCAGGACACCGCAAAGCATCTGAACTGTCTAAATCTCTCTTTAATATGAAAGAGCTATTCTTAGTCTGCTTCTTCTTGAATATTGGTTTGTCGGCATCTCTGAGCTTCACAGGTATTGGTTTGGCACTGCTGTTTATTCTACTACTGCCAATTAAAGGTCTGCTTTACTTCCTGACCATCAACTATTTCAAATTCCGCGTACGCACCTCACTGCTGACATCACTATCATTATTCAACTACAGCGAATTTGGTTTGATCGTCGGTGGATTGGCCTACAAAATGGGTTGGATGCCAAGTGATATGCTTGCTGCGATTGCAGTTGCCGTCTCCATTTCTTTCATTATCTCAGCACCATTGAACCGCTTGGGTCACCAGATCTACCAACATTCTGGGAAATGGCTACAAGAAACAGCAGCAGAAAAGCTCAATCAACGCGACAAACTTATCAACCCTGGTCATGCTCAAGTCCTGATTTTAGGTATGGGCCGAATTGGCACTGGTGCGTACGATGAGTTGCGTTCTCGCTATGGCAAGATTTCTCTTGGTGTAGAAGTCCGTGAAGAAGCAGCGCATAAACACCGTTCTGAAGGACGCAATGTAATTTCTGGCGACGCGACCGACCCCGATTTCTGGGAACGTATTTTAGACACTGCCAATGTAAAGTTGGTCTTACTGGCGATGCCACATCACCAAGGTAACCAAACCGCATTGGAGCAACTACAAAGCCGCAAATATAAAGGCCAAATTGCAGCAATTGCTGAATATCCCGATCAGCTAGAAGGATTACTAGAAAGTGGTGTTGATGCGGCGCTGAACATTTATAGTGAAGCCGGTAGCGGTTTTGCGCGTCATGTTTGCGAGCAACTTCAACCTCAGTTCACCCCGATGAAATAAGCATCAAAAACAATATTTTTATTGAGCCCTCTAACAATAAGAGGGCTTTTTTGTGTGTTTTTTATACCAAACCTTAATCTCATTCATCAAAACAAGACTTATTTTAAACACCATCTAATAGACAAGCCTTTTTATCATTTTTTTAATCATAAAACGTTGCTTTTTTTACTCAGAATGGCAAATTGAAGCCATACCGATTAAAAATTGTTTAGTTTAAAAAGGATGTTGTATGTGTTCAGTATTTGGCATTTTAGACATTAAGAGTGATGCAGCAGCATTACGCCCTATCGCACTTGAGATGTCGAAAAAGCTTCGTCATCGCGGTCCAGACTGGTCTGGTATCTACTCATCAGAACGCGCAATTCTTGCGCATGAGCGTCTAGCGATCGTTGGTCTAAATAGTGGTGCTCAACCACTGTACAGCCCAGACAAAAAACTCATCCTTGCCGTAAACGGTGAAATCTACAACCACAAAGAAATTCGTGCTCGCTACGAAGGCAAATACGAATTCCAAACCGATTCAGATTGCGAAGTCATCCTAGCGCTATACCAAGACATGGGGGCTGATCTTCTAGAAGAACTAAACGGTATTTTCGCATTCGTACTATACGATGAGGAAAAAGATGTATACCTAGTTGGTCGTGACCATATTGGTATCATCCCGCTGTACCAAGGTTATGACGAGCACGGCAACTACTATGTCGCATCAGAAATGAAAGCACTTGTGCCAGTTTGTAAGACCGTAAGTGAATTCCCTCCTGGTTGTCACTACAGCAGTGCGGATACTGAACCACAACGTTACTACACTCGTGACTGGAATGAATACGCAGCCGTACAAGGTAACAGCACAAGCAAAGAAGAACTAACAGAAGCACTAGAGGCAGCAGTGAAACGTCAGTTAATGACAGACGTGCCTTATGGTGTGCTTCTTTCTGGAGGCCTAGATTCTTCTATTACGTCTGCGGTAGCAAAACGCTTTGCTGCGATGCGTATCGAGGACGACGGAAAATCGGAAGCTTGGTGGCCACAACTGCACTCTTTCGCGGTCGGCCTAGAAGGCGCGCCTGATCTGAAAGCCGCTCGTGAAGTTGCTGACCAAATTGGTACTGTTCACCACGAAATGACGTACACCATCCAAGAAGGTTTGGATGCCATTCGTGACGTGATTTACCACATTGAGACGTATGACGTAACAACGATTCGCGCTTCAACGCCAATGTTCCTTATGGGTCGTAAGATCAAAGCCATGGGCATCAAGATGGTGCTATCCGGTGAAGGGGCAGATGAAATCTTTGGTGGTTACTTGTACTTCCACAAAGCACCAAACGCACAAGAGTTTCACGAAGAAACGGTACGTAAACTGCTTGCGCTGAATATGTTCGACTGTGCACGTGCAAACAAATCGCTGGCGGCATGGGGTGTCGAAGGCCGTGTTCCATTCCTAGATAAAGAATTTATTGACGTTGCAATGCGCCTGAACCCAGCAGACAAGATGTGTGGCAACGGTAAAATGGAAAAACACATTCTACGTGAGTGTTTCGAGCACTACCTACCGGAGTCGATTGCATGGCGTCAAAAAGAACAGTTTTCTGATGGTGTAGGCTACAGCTGGATCGATACTCTAAAAGAAGTGGCTGAGCAGAAAGTGACTGACCAGCAAATGGAAACAGCGCAGTTCCGTTTCCCTTACAACACACCAACCACAAAAGAAGGTTATGTGTACCGCGAGATCTTTGAAGAGCTGTTCCCGCTACCTTCTGCAGCTGAATGTGTTCCTGGAGGCCCTTCAGTAGCGTGTTCTTCAGCGAAAGCGATTGAATGGGATGAGTCTTTCCAAAACTGTGTAGACCCATCAGGACGCGCTGTGCAAGCCGTTCATAACGACGCATATTGATTCTAAGGTAGGGCTGGCTCCACCAGCTGCCTTTCAGTCTTTAGGCACAAAGATCAAAAAGAGGTGCAAAAGCACCTCTTTTTTTATACCAGAATGACTGTTGGTTATTTTAAATCGAGATCATTATTGTCTATGCTTACCGGCACTCGCTTAGTGATCATCTGCACTAACATGATTGAGCGCTTCTCACCATCTTGCTCTTGGAAGATGGCATCTATACCCGCAAACTGCCCGCTTTTAACTCGAACCTCATCACCAGGCTGTGGCATACATTCAGAATCAGAATGATCGTCTGTGCAGGTTTCCAGCTGTTTAAGCTCAAAAACCAGATCACCTTGGATTTCTTTAGGCTGCGCACCAAAGCGCACAAAATCCACAACACCACGTGTAGAACGTACTGAGGTGAAATTAGGGCCTTTTTCATAATCAAATCGAGCAAATACATAACACGGGAACAACGGTTCTTCGACTTTCTGTCGCTTACCCCGTAAGATCTTTTCGACCTCAACAGTTGGGTAAAAACATTCTACACCCTGATTTTCTAGGTGCTGTTTTGCCCTAACTTGTTCTCCACGTTTACAATAAAGTAAATACCAACGTTTCATTTTTTTACTAGCCAATTATATTTTTCTCTCATCCTAGCATTAAGCCCAAGATGAGTCATGGATATTCAAGTAACCTATTAATAAGCCACTTTATATTGCACATACAACTTACACCTTTTCATCAGCTTAAGAAAATAAGTCTATAGGCAAAAATGAAAAGTAAGTTTGTAACACGACCAAATCACCGACAAAAACCCCGCCATTTCAACACTAAGCAGTCGTTTCATAAGGTAAATGAATCGTCACATAAAATTTTATTGTTTGTCAGACATAAAATTGCCATGTATACGTAGATTTCGTTAAAAAATGTAATAACTACTATTAGAAGAGCTTATGTCAAACCAACATCAATACTTTGGTCACCCACGTGGCTTGTTCTTATTGTTCGGTACAGAACTATGGGAACGCTTTTCTTACTACGCAATGCGCGCCATTCTAGTACTTTATCTTACTGACACAACCATGAACGGTGGCCTTGGCTGGTCGACTAAAGATGCCCTAGACCTTTACGGCATCTATACTGGACTTGTCTACATCACCCCGCTTATTGGTGGCTACCTTGCGGATAACTATCTAGGCCAACGCCGTTCGATCCTCATTGGCGGTGCATTAATGGCTATCGGCCAATTTACGCTAGCAATGCCAGCTGATGCGCTAGGTCTTGGCTCTCTACACACTTTCTACCTAGGTCTTGCTCTGCTTATTTGTGGTAACGGTCTATTTAAGCCAAACATCTCAACAATGGTTGGTGACCTTTACAACGAAGGTGATAACCGTCGTGACGGCGCATTCACTATCTTCTACATGGGTATTAACCTAGGTGCACTACTTGCAGGCGTGGTATCTGGCTCAGTAACCAATGAATTTGGTTGGAAAGCCGGTTTCGTTGCCGCTGGTGTTGGTATGATTGTCAGCCTTGTGATGCAAATGACTATGGCTCAATCTTGGTTAGGTGATATTGGCCGTGTACCAGCAGCAAAACGTGACCTAGCGATTAAAAAATCTGCGAAGAAAGAGCCTCTAACCAAAGAAGAAGTAGACCGAATCAAAGTTATCCTTGTGATGAGCTTGTTTACTATCGTTTTCTGGGCGGGCTTCGAGCAAGCTGGCGGTCTAATGAACATCTACACGCAACAATACACAGATCGTATGATCGGTGGCTTTGAAGTTCCTGCTGCGTGGTTCCAATCACTGAACCCATTCTTCATTATTACTCTTGCACCTGTATTAGCCGTTTTATGGGTGAAATTGGGTAAACGTGAGCCTAACTCGCCAATGAAGTTTGCCTTCGCAATGTTCTTCCTAGCACTAGGCTTCCTATGTATGGTTGGTGCCGTTATGGAGCAAGGTGGTGATACTGCGGTTAAAACATCAATGCTATGGCTAGTAGGTGCGTTCTTCTTCCATACGTTGGGTGAACTGTGCCTATCTCCTATTGGTCTATCTCTAGTAACTAAGCTAGCTCCGCTACGTCTTGCATCACTTATGATGGGTGCATGGTTTGGCTGTAACGCGATCGCAAACTACGTTGCAGGTTATGTTGGTTCTCACGTTGGTGAGCTAGGTGCACTAGCAATCTTCAGTGGTATTGCAGTAACAGCGACTATCTCTGGTGTAATTCTACTGTTGTTCTCTAACACGCTAGTTCGTTGGATGCACGGTGCAGAAAATACACACAGCACAGCAGAACAAATTGAAGAGCAACAAACTCAAGTTGCTTAATATAAAGTACAAATAAAACAAAGGGTCGCAATCGCGACCCTTTTTGTTCTCAGTAAACAAAACAGAAGTTCGGAGACTTGAAAGATTAAAGCTTAGAACGCACCAAATCGACCATCATATCAATGTGCATATCATTATCGTTCAAACAAGGGATGTAGCTAAAGCTCTCCCCGCCTGCTTCAAGGTAAATCTCACGGCACTCTTCTGAAATCTCTTCCAACGTTTCCAAACAATCTGACGAGAACGCAGGCGTTAGAATGCTTAACTTCTTCTTACCTTGGCTTGGCAATACTTCTAACGTTTTGTCGGTGTAAGGTTGTAACCACTCTTCACGGCCAAATCGAGACTGGTACGTCATACCGAACTGGTCATCAGTTAACCCTAACGCTTCACCGAGTAATCGCGTCGTTTCTTCACAATGTTTAGGGTAGATATCACCATTGTCGGCATAACGCTTTGGAATACCATGGTAAGAACACAGCAAGTAATCCCCTTTCCCATGCTCTTCCCAATGTTCACGTACTGATTGCGCCAATGCTGCGATGTACTTAGGGTGGTTGTGATAATCACGAATAAAGCTAAATTCTGGCATCACTGGCATTTTTTTGAACGCTTTCGTCATTCCATCAGAGACTGCAGCTGTCGTCGTCCCCGAATACTGCGGATATAGCGGCAACACGATCACTTCTTCGACACCTTGCGCTTGCAGGGCTTCAAAACCACTTAGAAGGCTTGGGGTACCATAAGTCATTCCCAATTCCACAGGCATGTCTAACGCGACTGCGAGCTTCTCTGCTTGTCGCTTGGAGTACACCATCAAAGGCGAGCCTTCTTCCATCCATACAGATTGGTAGAGTTTCGCAACTTTCGGCGCGCGTACTGGCAAAATAATACCGTGAAGTATTGGACACCACAGCCAACGAGTCATATCGACAACACGGTGATCATGAAGGAACTGACTGAGAAAACGCTTTACTGCTGGTGCGGTCGGCTCATCGGGAGTGCCAAGGTTAACCAGTAACACGCCTTGTTTATTATTGTTTTTCATAACATCCTATTCATGGTAAACGGCGTTGTTTGTACGATGAGTATAAGAAATTGGTTCACCGTGCTCACAAGCTGAATAAAAAAAGCGACCCTAAGGTCGCTTTTAAATATATCAAAATATTAAATTTTGCCGCTAGCAAATTATGCTAGTGCTTTCTCAATATCTGCACTTACTTCTGCAACTTGCTTAGTACCGTCAAACTTAAGGTACTTAGTGTTACCCGCTTCTGCTTCTTTACCGTAGTACTCGATAAGTGGTGCAGTTTGCTCATGGTAAACACCTAGACGTGCGCGTACTGTTTCTTCTTTGTCGTCATCACGAACAACAAGATCTTCGCCAGTTACGTCATCTTTACCTTCCACTTTTGGTGGGTTGTAAACAACGTGGTAAGTACGACCTGATGGAAGGTGTGCACGACGACCAGCCATACGCTCAACGATTACGCTGTCAGCTACGTCGAATTCGATTACGTAATCGACATCAACACCCATTGCTTTTAGACCATCAGCTTGAGGGATAGTACGAGGGAAACCATCTAGTAGGAAACCTTTCGCGCAATCGTCTTGAGCAATACGCTCTTTGATAAGGCCAAGGATGATTTCATCAGAAACTAGCTGACCAGCGTCGATAACAGCTTTAGCTTGTTTGCCAAGCTCTGTACCTGCTTTGATAGCAGCACGAAGCATATCACCAGTAGAGATTTGTGGAATACCGTATTTATCCATGATGAAGTTTGCTTGTGTGCCTTTACCAGCACCTGGAGCACCTAGAAGAATGATGCGCATGATTTATCCTCTTTAATATTTAAGATTTATACCGAAGCTCACAATAGCTGGCTTCTTGGGCCGCAACCCGTCGAGGCAGTCGCAACGATAAGTTTCGGTATAACGTTTAGGCGAGCCAAAATACACGCCTTATTACTCACATTCAAGTTCGAGATTCTAACACAGGTTCACTAAGCAATGAGCAGATTAAGACTAAAGAATGTTAGCAATGCCTGCTTTCCTGCCTTATTGATTACTAACTCAACACATAAAGTGTGAATCTATGCGTTTACAAACAAAAAGCCCGCATATTGCGAGCTTTTTGCTGATATTAGGCTATTAAACCTTAGTCAAAAGCTTGTTGATGGCACCAACAAATTGCGTAGGGTCTTCCATCGAACCTCGTTCAGCCAGCATCGCTTGGCCCAACAACACTTCCACCCAGCGACCAAATGCTTCTTCATCGGCTTCATCTGCCATACGCTTAACAAGCGCGTGCTCTGGGTTGATTTCGAAGATGTACTTCACCTCTGGTACCGCTTGACCGGCCGCTTCAAGAAGCTTCGCCATCTGTGTGCCCATTTCGAAATCGTCAGTCACGACAACTGCAGGCGTAGTGGCAAGTTTGAAAGTCGTACGAACTTCCTTCACACGATCACCAAGGTAAGACTGAGTTCGCTCAACTACCGACTTAAACTCTTCTTCGGTTTCTTTCTGTTTTTCTTTTTCTGCTTCGTCTTCAAACTTGCTCAGATCGAGACCCGCTTTGGTAATCGATTGGAATTGCTTACCATCAAATTCGGTTAGATAGTTCATCAGCCACTCATCGATGCGGTCAAACATCAAGACAACTTCAATCCCTTTCGCTTTGAACTGCTCCAGGTGTGGGCTGTTTTTCGCGGCTGCGTAGCTGTCTGCGGTTAGGTAGTAGATCTTGTCTTGGCCTTCTTTCATACGCTCGATATAAGAAGCTAAACCCACCGTTTGTTCTGCTGAATCTTGCTCAGTTGAGGCAAAACGCAGTAGACCGGCAACTTTTTCTTTGTTTGCCATGTCTTCCGCAACGCCTTCTTTCATCACGAGACCAAACTCTTTCCAGAATGATTGGTATTTTTCATCATCATTTTTCGCCATACGCTCAAGCATGGTTAGCACGCGCTTAGTACAAGCGTTACGTAGAGATTGAGTGACCTTGTTGTCTTGCAGAATTTCACGAGAAACGTTTAATGGAAGATCATTTGAGTCAATCAAACCACGGATGAAACGCAAGTAAGATGGCATAAACTGCTCAGCATCATCCATGATGAATACACGCTGCACGTACAACTTTAGACCCGACTTGTGGTCGCGGTTCATCATATCCCATGGCGCTTTTGCTGGAATGTAAAGCAGACTGGTATAATCGTTCTTACCTTCTACACGGTTATGACTCCACGTAAGCGGATCGGCGAAATCGTTAGAAACGTGTTTGTAAAACTCTTGATACTCTTCTTCAGAGATATCCGATTTGCTACGGGTCCAAAGTGCCTGAGCTTTGTTGATTTGCTCCCACTTCTTCTCACCCGTTTCATTACCTTCGTCATCACGAACAGTGGTTTGAATTGCAACTGGAATACCAATGTGATCAGAGTATTTACTGATGACATCACGCAGACGCCATTCATTTAGGAATTCTTTACCTTCTTCACGCATATGAAGAACAATATCGGTACCACGAGAGTCTTTCGTAATGGTTTCAATGGTGTACTCACCTTCACCCGCAGATTGCCATTGAACCGCTTCGTCAGCAGCAGTACCCGCAGCACGAGTGCGCACAGTCACCGCATCAGAAACGATGAACGCGGAATAAAAGCCAACACCAAACTGACCGATCAGTTGTGAGTCTTTACTTTGATCATCAGACAGCTTGGAAAAGAATTCTGCCGTGCCAGATTTCGCGATAGTACCTAAGTGCTCAATCACGTCGTCACGCGTCATGCCGATGCCGTTATCAGAGATCGTAAGTGTGTTAGCCTTTTCGTCAAACGCAAGCTTCACACCGAGGTCAGCGTTACCCTCATATAAATCTGGGTTAGACAGCGCTTGGAAGCGTAATTTATCTGATGCATCAGATGCATTTGAGATCAACTCGCGCAGGAAAATCTCTTTGTTTGAATAAAGAGAATGGATCATCAGATGAAGTAACTGTTTTACTTCTGATTGAAAGCCACGAGTTTCTTTGTTTGGGGATACTGTGTCGCTCATGTTTGCTCCATAACATCTAAACTAAAAAGACTTTAATGACAAAGCCCTAACCGCTACCTTATAAAAGCAGCTTTACTACGATGTCATTTAACATGTGGCTGACAAATGTAAATTCAAGGTCAATATTGCTAAAAACGGTGTTTTTTTAGAAAATTTTAATTATCCTACTTGTCTAAAAGCATCTAAAACGAGCACACGCCCTTTTGCGCACGCCCTTTTTTGTGACGCAAATCACCATTATTTCAGAATCATCCATCTAAGAAGAACTAAATGACTAACATCGGCACCAAATTTCTGCTTGCTCAAAGATTTGTCTTTGACCCAAATAGTAATTCGCTCGCTGACCAACAAAGTGGCAACGAAGTTGTTCGATTAGGAAGCAACGAAAGCCGCATACTCCTGTTGTTGGTAGAGAGACCTAACGAAGTATTAACACGTAACGAGTTGCACGAGTTTGTTTGGCGCGAACAAGGCTTCGAGGTGGATGACTCAAGCTTAACTCAAGCAATTTCGACCCTGCGAAAAATGTTGAAGGATTCAACTAAATCGCCAGAATTCGTAAAAACCGTTCCTAAACGCGGTTATCAACTGATCTGTTCGGTCGAACGTTTAAGCCCATTGTCTTCTGATTCTCTGCCTGAACTTGATGAACAAGAGAGCGAGAACGAAGCTCCCGTTGTAGATCTCGAGCAATTCACAGAATCATCGACAGAGACAATTGCAGAAGCACCTGTTGAACTTGAAGCGTCATTAGAAACACCAAAAACTGAACCTGCACCTAAAGCAAATAACTGGATCGCACGTGTGCTGATTGTTGTTGCTTTACTATTGCCTGTTTGTGTATTGCTACTGACTAACCCTGCAGAGTCTCAATTCCGTCAGGTTGGTGAATACCATAACGTCCCTGTTATGACACCGATTAATCACCCACAATTGAACGATTGGTTGCCATCAATTGAGCAGTGCATCAAACGTTATGTGGAGCATCACGCGGAAGAATCTTCACCAGTCGAAGTTATCGCAACTGGCGGTCAGAATAATCAACTGATACTTAACTATATCCATGATAGCGACCATTCATACGAGAATGTGACGCTACGAATCTTCGCTGGTCGTAATGACCCAACAGACATCTGCAACTAGAAGGAGGCTGACATGAAGATTAAAATAGCATCTGCGGTTTTAGCCGTCTCGATCCTTTTTAGTGGCTGGCTGTACTGGGGCAGTGACCTAAAAGTAGAACAAGTACTGACAGCAAACGAATGGCAATCCACCATGGTCACACTGATCACTGATAACTTGCCAGACGACACTGTCGGACCACTACGCAAAGTCAATGTAGAGTCGAACGTGAAGTACTTACCAAACGGTGACTACATTCGTGTAGCCAATATTCGACTGTTTGCGCAAGACTCAACGGCGGAGTCAACCATCAACATTTCAGAAAAAGGTCGATGGGAAGTGAGCGACAATTACTTGCTCGTATCACCTGCTGAGTTCAAAGACATCTCGGCTTCTCAATCTAAAGATTTCTCCGAGTCGCAACTTCGCCTCATAACTCAAATCTTTAAGTTAGATGCAGAGCAGAGCCGTCGCATTGACGTCGTAAACGAAAAAACGTTGCTACTGACTAGCCTGAACCACGGTTCTACGGTACTGTTTAGAAACTGATTTTGATTCGATGAGAAGGGGGCAAGATGCCCCCTTTTATTTTGCACATGGATTGGCTAGATACCCTCACTCTCTTCTTTGGTTCCTTTATCGCAAATACCCTTGCTTCACTCTCTGGTGGTGGTGCGGGGTTGTTGCAGTTTCCCTTATTGATTTTTCTTGGCTTACCTTTCTCTGCTGCACTGGGAACACATAAAGTTGCGTCGGTCGCGCTTGGTCTAGGCGCTGCAAGTACGTATCTCAAAGCAGGCACGATAAAACCAAAAATCGCGCTTTACCTTATCTTGGTTGGCAGTATTGGCGTCGTGATTGGCGCAAACCTTATTGTGCAAATCCCTGATGGCGTTGCAGAGAAAATGCTTGGTGCCATGATCCTTGCTCTCGGTATCTACTCCCGTTTTAAAAAAGAATTAGGCCAAATCGAACTTGCAACACACCGAGACACATCAGGCTGGATCATTGGCGGATTAGGGTTAATGCTGATAGGCATCGTCAATGGCTCTTTGACTGCCGGTTCGGGGCTACTTGTGACTTTGTTCCTCGTACGCTGGTTTGGTTACGACTACAAACAAGCCGTTGCTTACACCATGATTTGTGTCGGTTTATTCTGGAACGGTATCGGTGGAGTTGCTGTCGTGCAAGCAGGCGCTCCAATTCATTGGGCTTGGCTGCCTGTGCTGCTATTGAGTTCATTTTTAGGTGGCAGTTTAGGGGCATGGGCGGCCACTCGGTACAGCAATCGCGTTATCAAAATAGCGTTTGAAATCCTCACCTTTGCAGTCGGCATCAAGCTGTTGCTTTAGTGTTTAAAGAAAGGAAATTAGAGATGGATAAAGCCATCATAGATATTTACTACTGTCGTCAGTGCAATTGGATGTTGCGCTCTACTTGGCTATCGCAAGAGTTGCTGCATACGTTCAGTGAAGAGATTGAAACCATCAGCTTGCATCCTGATACAGGTGGTCGCTTTGAGATTTTTTGCAACGGTACCCAAATTTGGGAACGTAAGAAAGATGGAGGCTTCCCTGAAGCCAAAGTGCTAAAACAACGCGTAAGAGACATTATCGATCCAGAACGCGATTTAGGTCATTCAGATACAAAATAGGGAGCCACTGGCTCCCTTGCTTCTTTATCCAATTAACGATTTATTCGATCATTAAATCGTGGTCTGAGCTAGCACTTCACCTTCTGGAGTTTGTACCGTCAGTGTGTTGCCTTCCATCAAACCATAGCTACGTGACAAGCCATTTCTTGGAAACGTCATTGATCCCGGATTAAAAATGATCGCACCTTCTTGCATCTCTGCCACTGGAACATGAGTATGCCCATGAGCAATGATGTCGCCCTCACGCAATGGCGGGCGTTTTGTGCTGTTGTATAAATGACCATGAGTGAGGAACATACGCTTACCCGACTCCAATAGCAGCCATGCGTATTCCGTCATCATTGGGAAGTTCAACAGCATTTGGTCAACTTCACTGTCACAATTACCACGAACAGAGATGATCTGCTCACTGTATTGGTTAAGTAACTCTGCGACTTGTGGCGGGTTGTAACCTTCTGGGATTGGATTTCTTGGCCCGTGGTTTAACGTATCACCCAATAAGATGAGATGGTCAGCACCAGAGGCCAGATACAGTTCAATCGTTTCTTCTGTTGCCGGCAAAGAGCCGTGCAAGTCTGAGGCAAAAAATAGTTTCACGACATCGTCTCCTCAAAATGTATGAGGGTATTCTACGTCATTCTTATAGAAGCTCAACCAAAGGACAAAACTAGTGGTTACGAAGCATTTCAACCAGCATTGGCACCAAATAGAACCAAGCAAAATAGCCAGCGCCCACAAGGACTACAGCCCAAAATATCATCGATAGAAACTTAGATTTGGCTAAGTGGTTTAATGGGTCTGGCTCTCCACACCCTGGACAGGTATGAGCTCGTTTTGATATTTGTTTCTCACACACAGGGCAAGCTACTAGCGGCATGACATGACATCCTCAATTATTTCTTTAATTCTCAAAGAATAAGCCTCAGCTTACGGATATGCAATGGCACAAATAAGCAATTGTTCATTGGTTTGCTAATTGTCGCTGACCTGAGAAACCCCGTAAATCAAACTGTGCTTGAGCTATCAAGACAAGTGCGATTAAATCTCTTCTTTCGCCATGCCATTAATCACTATGTTGTTGTAACTCACCATGCCGATGACTTCGCCGTTTTCGATCACTGGCGCACGGCTAATACCAAACCTCTCGAACAGACGCGCGCAATATTTGACGTTCATATTTGGGTCAACCGTTAAAGCAGGCTTGGTCATGATCTCATAAATATTGGTGCGTTGTGGAGAACGGTTTTTTGCCAGTACTTTTTTAGCAATATCGTTCATTAAAACAATGCCGTATTCATCATCGCTATCACGCTTGTTTACCACCAGCGCTTTGACTTCATTCCTTCTCGCCAACGTAATTCCTTCATGAACCGTGATTAACCCATCCACAATGATATAGGTTGCTGCCATTACATCTCTGACTCGAATTAACTCATGATTACTCATAATTCGTCCTCTACCACTTTGGTCAGTTTCTCCACTTGGTGCGCGACGCCAACTGCATCCTCGACATCAATTTGTACGGCAATGCCTTGGCCTGACTCTTGGTCGAACTCCCCGACCTCACTGATTGTCTCTAGTATGTGTCTGGATAAATGCTCTTCAACAACAAACAACAACACGTCTTTTTGCACTTCTAAAGTCAACCCAAAGAAGGTGCGTTTTTGGTTTAAACCTTGCCCTCGTGCGTTGTTAATCACCGTAGCACCCGTTGCCCCTGCATCACGAGCCGCATCCAGCACTTTGTCGGTCTTGCTATCCTCTACAAAGGCCAGTATTAGTTTAAAGCGCATTCTCTTTTTCCTCCGCAGTCTCTTTGTTTAACCACTGGGTGATCTGGGCGTAACCCATTACGGAAATCATTGGGAATAGGCTAGCAAAAGCAATTAAGCCAAAGCCATCAATCATGGGGTTTCGCCCCGGAACTGTCGATGCCAGCCCCAATCCAAGTGCCGTAACCAAAGGCACTGTGACCGTAGACGTCGTCACGCCGCCCGAATCGTACGCCAAAGGAACTATTAGCTTTGGCGCGTAAAAGGTTTGAATCACCACCACGATGTAACCTGCAATGATGTAATAATGAATCGGATCGCCCACTACGATTCGGTAACTGCCCAACGCAATGCCAACCGCGACACCTAAAGCAACAGCAACACGTAACCCGTTCACACTGATGCTGCCACCAGACACTTGATTGGCTTTAATGGCGACCGCGATAAGAGAAGGCTCCGCTATGGTGGTACTAAAACCGATAAAGAAAGCGAAGATGTACACCCAGTAATAATCAACCCAACTCAAGGCTTGGCCGATTGAGACTTTAAACTCCAGCAAGAAAGCGGGTGCAGTCAATTGAGTCGCCATGGTTTCACCAAGTGGAAACAGCGCCATTTCCAAACCAAGCAAAAATAACGATAACCCTAAAATAACGTAACCAAAGCCAAGTATTACTTTGGGTAAGTTTGAAACTGGACGACGCAGCACTGCCAACTGAAAGCCAAAGATAATTGTCGCGATAGGAGCCACATCAGTGATGGTTGAGATAAAAGTATCGATGAAATGCGCAAAGGAAATCATGCCACCACCATCCCATACACCATCACAAACATCATTGGTAGCAAAGAGGCAAAAGCGATCAAACCAAAGCCATCTATCATGGGATTGCGTCCTTTGATCGCCGACGCGAGCCCAACCCCAAGAGCGGTCACCAAAGGCACTGTGATGGTAGAAGTTGTCACACCGCCAGAGTCGTAAGCGACACCAATGATCGACTCAGGTGCAAATCCCGTCAGTATCACAACGCCGATGTAGCCTCCGATGATCATGTACTGAATCGGCCAGCCCTTTAGAATTCGCAGCACACCCAAAACAATCGCCACGCCAACCGACAATGCGACAGTTAAACGCAACCCATCCGCATATTCTTCCATCGACTGTTCGGTATTGGCGATCATGCCGCCTTCAGCAGCGACCTCCGAGGCTTCTTCTGCAACCGCCGTTAAAGCGGGCTCAGCAATGGTCGTCCCAAAACCTAAACAGAATGCGAATATTAGTAGCCAAAACACGCTGCCTTTGTTAGCAAAAGCTTGCGCCATGTTTTCACCAATCGGGAATAACCCAAGCTCCAGACCAAAGATAAAGAAGGTCAGGCCGAGAATAACCAGAAGAAGACCAAATAAGATTGAAACAAGGTTCGGAAGTGGCTCTTGGAGCACAACGATCTGGAAGAAGGTGATAACAATAATGATAGGCAATAGGTCACGAGCACTGCTGAGTAAGGCTCGAAACAGAGCAACAAATGCTTCCATACACACCTCCTACCCTAGTGTCATCTTCCTTTAAAATCAGCATGACACAGTTTCTCGTGACTAAGTGTGAGCGGCACTCGATGATTGATAACATTTTGTTACATTTGTTCGAATTGTGAGCTTTACATCGCTTCACAACAAAACGCTTCTAACTTTTTAAGAGCTAACGATAAAATCGACATTGCAAATCATTGAAATGATCATGCTAGGCGGTTAACGACTATAATGTCTGAATAGTTTTACAATCAAAGGGATAACATGAAGATATTACTGACCGGTGGTACGGGCTTTATTGGCTCTGAGTTACTTAAACTGCTTACCACGCATCAAGTCATGCTGCTTACTCGCAATCCAGAACAAGCGAAACAACGCCTACAGCATGCTGACGTCGGTAATATTGAATACCTAGACTCTTTTGATTCGATTGAAGATCTCAATGACGTCGATGCGGTGATTAACCTTGCAGGCGAGCCGATTGCAGATAAACGCTGGAGCAAAGAGCAGAAAGAGGTCATTTGCAACAGTCGGTGGAAAGTGACCGAACGGATCGTTGAATTGATTCACGCCAGTACCGAGCCACCAGCGGTATTTATTAGCGGCTCTGCGGTTGGCTATTACGGCGATCAACAAGACCACCCGTTTGATGAGTGCTTACACGTGAACAGCGACGCTTTCGCTCACTCTGTGTGCGCTCGTTGGGAGCAAATTGCCAAGCGTGCAGAATCTGACCAAACACGAGTGTGTTTAATTCGTACTGGTGTTGTCCTCGGTCAAAATGGAGGTGCATTGGCAAAAATGCTGATGCCCTACAAATTAGGCGTAGGTGGGCCGATGGGAAGCGGTAAACAGTACATGCCTTGGATTCATATTCTGGATATGGTTCGCGCTATCATGTACCTACTTGAAACCCCACATGCTCATGGTGAGTTCAACTTGTGTGCACCCCACCCTGTCAGCAACCGAATCTTTAGCGGCACACTGGCGAAAACCCTCAAGCGGCCGCATATCCTGTTCACACCTAAATGGGTGATGAACATGGCGATGGGAGAGTCATCGTGCTTACTGTTCGATAGCATTCGCGCTAAGCCTAAGAAACTTACCGAGCTTGGTTTCAAGTTCAGCTACTCAAGAGTTGAACCCGCACTCAAGAACTTGCTTCAAGACAGAAGTTGTTGAATCATAAGGCTCACTACCTCCTTTTGTGAGCCCCTTACTATGAAAAAGTCAGTTTTAATCACCGGATGCTCTACAGGCATCGGTTACGTGTGTGCCCATGCTTTACAAAAAGAGGGCTTTCACGTTATTGCCTCGTGTCGCAACGAGCAAGACGTTCAACGCTTAACCAGTGAAGGCTTAACCTGCATTCAGTTAGATCTTAATGATCCTCAAAGTATTTCTGCTGGAGTTTCAACAGCTCTGGAACTGGCCGAAGGGACACTCTATGCCGTGTTTAATAATGGCGCTTACGGACAACCTGGCGCATTAGAAGATCTACCGACAGAAGCACTTCAAGCGCAGTTTCAAACCAATTTTTTTGGCTGGCACCAACTGGTAAGAGAAGTATTGCCGCACATGCGCAAACAAGGTGAAGGGCGCATCATCCAAAACAGCTCTGTACTCGGCTTTGCCGCCATGAAGTATCGTGGCGCCTATAACGCCTCTAAGTTCGCACTCGAAGGCTGGACAGACACCCTACGTTTAGAATTGATGGACACCAACATCAAGGTAGCATTGATCGAACCAGGCCCGATAGAGACCCAGTTTAGACAGAATGCCTTAAAGGCGTTTGAGCAATGGATTGATGTAGAAAACAGCGCCCACAGAGCAGCTTACGAAGGACAAAAGCAGCGTTTGGATAACGACAAGTCGAACAATAAGTTTGTGCTTCCTGCTGAATCTTGTATTGAGCCCGTTCTTCACGCACTCACTAGTGATAAACCAAAAATTCGCTACCGAATCACGACGCCAACCAAAGTCTTTGCCGTTTTAAAGCGCCTATTGCCAACTCCTCTTCTTGATAAAATTTTGCGACGAGCAGCATAAAAATTTTTTATCACGATGTAATTTTACCGTAACAATGTGATGTCATTATGAGCATGTAGGTTAAGAAAGCCTCAATGTTCGAATCAATTTCTAGGTTAGTATCTTCATCCATCGAGCCTGAACCCGATGTGGATACTCACTTTAGATTTGGTATCGCCACCCTTTCTGTTTTGTATTTTCGCGAGACAATAATGACATTAAATCAGCTTAACTGGCTTAGTGTGGGTGTAGTGTTGACCATGTTCATCCTATTTTGATACCACACTCAGCACACCACTATAACGTCTAACAAGACTCCCTAAACCGTGCTGGACAAGCCAAATTTAATAGCACTTTCGCTTGCTATCAGGAATACGCTGCTTCGGCAGCGTTTTTCCTTTCTACCGCTTGAATTTCCCAAATATCAACTCCATATCTACAATCAACGACAAGAAACAAAAAGCAAGGATACTCTGATGCAATCCCCATTTATCGTTGAGTTAACAGAACAAAATTTCCGTGAAACGCTTGAAGGGTCAATGAACACGCCTGTATTGATCCACTTTTGGGCGAGCGCTCAACCAGAAAGCGCACAAGTGATTCCTGAATTACAAATGCTGACTCAGCAATACAACGGCGCATTTACCCTTGCTCTATTGAACTGTGAACAGCAACCTGCCCTTGCTTCTCAATTTGGCGTGCAAGTGCTACCGACCATCGCATTATTCATGAATGGTCAAGCTGTCGATGGTATGGGTGGCCCTCAGCCTATTGATGCGATTACAGCAATGCTGCAAAAGCATCTACCAAGCCAAGATGAGATGCAGTTGAAGCAAGCAAGTGAATTGCTCCAACAAGGTGAGCACGCTCAAGCATTAGCGATTCTTCAAACGCTATCGGAAGAGCTTCAAAACCGCGGCGACGTGAAACTGGCGATGGCAGATTGCTTGCTAGAAACCAAACAGTTTGAATTGGCACAAACGCTGTTAAGTGCGATTCCACTGGAATACCAAGACAACTACTACAAAGGTTTGATCGCGAAGTTAGACCTGCATCTTCAAGCAGCAGAAAGCCCAGAGCTTCAGCGTCTTGAACAAGAGCTAGCAGCAAACCCTGATAACATTGAATTGGCGTGTGAACTTGCCGTTCAGTACAACCAAGTGGGCCGCGATGAAGAAGCGTTAGAGCTACTTTGGAACATTCTTAAGACCAACCTAGGCGCACAAGATGGTGAAGTGAAGAAAGTCTTTATGGACATCTTGAGCGCGCTTGGCCAAGGCAACGCTCTGGCAAGTAAGTACCGCCGTCAACTTTACTCGATTTTGTACTAAGCGAATCGATTTAAAGCAGGACAGATCAAATAGAAAAGGCCGGAAAACTCCGGCCTTTGTTGTTTCTACCATTCCTAAAATACTCGTCGCGAGAGAGACTGGTACTAAAAATCACTGTACAGCGTAGGTACCGCAGGTGGGTATTCAATCGGCTGCCAGCGGTCATTGAAGGTGTATTTTCCGTACAGCATGAAATGGTTTGGCGTATAAAACTCTGAACGCTGTAGATCCACCAGCGCACCGATATACCAACGTTTACTCACTCGTTTCTCAACGGCTGCTTGCAGCGATGCACCAAAGCCGCCACCGCGCTCAGAACTATCACCAGAAGACAAATAAGGCGCATCTTCTTCTGTCCATGAGTTAGAAATGGAAGCACTCAATTGATACGACCATGTGCTGTCGTAGCGACCGTAATAGTTCACTGGCAGTGACACAGAGAAATAACTTTGCGGACTGTAGTACCCACCATGCCCAAGAGTGTATTCGCCCAAGTTTTTGTCATAGTCGAGGTACATCAAGTTGGTGCCAATGCTCAGGCGCTGATCGTCCGTTGCGATCAGTTTGTAGTAAGCCCCACCAAGCACACCAAGGCGAGTATTGTCTTCAACGTTTTCACCCGTCAGTGCATGGTATTGCAGGCTGCTCCAAAAGCCGTAAGGGCCACCTATATCCCAGCTCGAATTGATCTTAACGCCAGTTCGAACTACACCACCCCATTTTTTGCCTTGAGGATCACTGGTTCCACTCGGTACTGTCATTCCAGCGTAAGAAAGTGTGCTGCTGGTTTCAGGTCGGCGAGACGCTTCTGCTGTCCATCCGAAGTCCCCGAGCTCACCATCCACACTGACCCCGCCTACCCAAGTAGTATGGTCAAAACCAATCGGTGTAGTGCCGATATCCACTTGCCAATCTTTGGCTTGCCAGCCCACACCCAGCGCCATACCTGACGCATCATCTTGGAATGAGGTGCTGTCAGAGCCGTTTGTCTTCTCGTAGTAATCTAGCTCGCCTGAATCAATAGACACGTAATCCGCTCTAAGCAGCAGATGCCCATCGAGTGATTCAATCGGAATGCGCGCTTCGATTGGCACTTGGTTGGATGAGTTACGCCCATCACGCGCACTGTAATCCCAACCAATAAGCACATGACCATCACTGCGGTCATGGAGCGTATCGATGTCCGACTTAACATTTCGCGTTAGCCAGTAGTCATCCGCTGTGTCATACAACTCACGCAAAGTAAGCGTCTCTAGACTTGCTTCATCTGGTTTTGCGCTTTTTTCAATTCGATCACTATTGAGTGCCTGACGCCCGCGCTCTTCCGCTAACGTCCATTGCTGATTGTCCATCGCAATTGACATGCTGTTTCGATACGCCAGAGCGTCAGCGTCCTGTTTATCATCGAGCAAGCGGTTCAAGGTGTTCGCATCATTGCGGTAACCAAGTTGATTGAATACCGAAGCAACCGTCATCAACTGAGCAGCATTCAGCGTGTCGCGTTTCTTATTCAAGATCAGATGTAAGTCGTGATAGGTTGCCTCATCCCCACTCTGTGCACTGACTTGTAACAACCCCACCTGAGCTTGCGTTTTGAATGGCTCAGGTTTTGATGAGATACGTTCATACAAAGCCATTGCCTGCTCTGGTTGTTGATTCGCGAGGAACAAATCCGCTTGCGCTAAAGTACGACGTGTTTTGAGTTCATCAAATTGCAGCGCTTCAGAGGCACTGACTGCTTGCTGGTCTTTACTCAACGCCAAGCCTTCGTACCATTGGTCGAAATCGTCAAACTGATTCAAGCTCACCATCATACTGCCGTAAGCGAGTTTTTCGTCGGTATTCCATTTGCTTGAGGGGCGAATACTTTGATAAATACGCTGCGCTTCATCGACCTTTTCAATCTCTACCCAAGCACTCACAAGCCTTGCTAGAGGTTGAACTTGCCCAGCATATTGAGACTCAAGCGAGGTTAACATGGTAGTGACAGCCTTTGGTGAGGCCTGATAACGCGCGGATAAATCTTGTAAATCAGCATTGAGTTTTAAGCGTGTGAGGTTACGCTCCATGGCAGGGGTAACTTCGCGTTTCGGCACACTTTCTAACTCAGAAATCGCCGCATCTACTTTAAAATCTTGAGCGAGGTACAAGGCATACGCGAACTTCATTTCCGGATCCGTGCTGTTCGTCGCCCATTCAGACATCAGCTTGTCAGCACGACGTTCATCCCCCATAGAGCGAACAACATCAGCAATATCTAGCCTCAACCACGGCGATGTTGGTTTTAGCTCAATCAAATCTTCCACTGCAGATTGCATACCTGCTTGGTCATCTTTCGCTATCGCAATGCGCAATCTCGCCAGAATGATCTCAGATTGAATGCCATTGATTTTCTCAGACACCACCTGTTTTTGTGCTGGAGAAAAACGCTGTGCAAGTGAAGCCGCGCCAGCCCAATCCTGCTGCTCAATACGAACATCGAGTCGTCCACGTAACGCAGATCCGTTTAGCGTTTCAAGTTTTAGTGCTTGGATATAAGCTTTATCTGCCGCGGCATAGTTCTTTTGTGCTAAGTAAAGCGCCCCTAAAGAGGTAAAAGCATAAGGCTGTGTTTTATCAGACTGAATGGCTTTACGGTAAAGGCTTTCAGCTTGTTTAAACTGCCCTTTCTCAGCTAGCGCATCACCTTGGTCCAAATAAGCCCAATATTGCGAGGTTTCAATTAAAGTGGCCCATTTCGAAGCACTATCTGGGTCTTTATCTAGCTGCTGTGCACATTCAAAATACTCAAGCGCCTTTTGTTGCTGACCTTTACGCAGATAGACCTTGCCCATACCACCCAATATTTCTGGGTCGTTCGGACGCGTCGTCATCGCATAGCGCAACTGCTTCTCAGCTTGCTCAGTCTTCTCTTCATCCAGCAGTTTGAGACCTTTCAATTTGGCAAGATAGGTTGGGTCTTTACGCAGATCTTGCTCGGTTTCCCAACGTTTCTTCGCACCTTGGTTGGCGCGTTGAATCTCAAGATCTGATGGATAGTAACTCGCTAGAATCGCGTATTGTTGAACCACTTGTTCTGAGATTGGCAGTTGATCGAGGGCACGCAGCCAAGATGTCGCCGCACTGCTGCCAATCACTGGCGCTAAAGCGAGCTTTTTGTAGGTATCCAAAATCCATGGGTCAGCCGGATTCTCTTTGCGGATATGATTCGCCAATGCAAGTTGAAACTGAGGCACACCCGGGTAGTCTGCATTTAAGCGCTCTAAGCCTTGCTTTACCGCCTGCCAACTTCCATCAAGATTGCTTTGCAGCTGAAGAAACTCTAACTGCAATGCGGCAGAAGGCATACCGTTTGGAAAAATGACTTTATACGCTTGGATAGCTTCTTCGTAACGGCCAGATTTAGCAAGCAGCTTAGCTCGTTGGTAATCGCCTTTCTTATCTCCTTGAAGAGACATGATGGCAGCCAAGTCTTTGGCTTGTGCAGAATTTGGCGATTGTTTAGTTAAACGCTGAAAGGTCTGTTTAGCCAACTCAGGCTGTTTACGCTTTAAGTACATATTGGCTTGGTAATACAAGCCAATCGGGTTGCCTTCCTCAATCGCAAACAAACGCTCTAACGTACTTTCAACAATGTCGTCGCGTCCTATTGCATCCGCCAGTTTCAGTTGTTCAACCAGCCACTCCACCGAGTTTACCCGAGCAAGAGATGTCGAGAACTGAACCGTTTCAACTGGTTGGTACACTGCGGCTAACTGCGCTTTGCTAAGCGGCTTTGAACTAAAGCTTTGTGCGTAAACAGGAGCAATCCCGCTCGCCATCATGGCCAGCGAGATCAACCACGAAGCACGTCTTGCTATTGGCATTGCTCGCTCCATGCAGGCAACAGTTCACCTTGTTTGCCAAAGCGATAGCGCGCCTGATGCCAGCCTAGGCCAAACAAGCTCAAAACATTGTCGTAGTAGTGGTCGTTTCTGTCCGAGAAAAGCTCTTGCTGCGCTCGGCTTGCTTGTGCTTTGCGCAGCTCAGACTCACCAGACGCCGCCAACAAAGGCAAAGCAGCGGCAGAAAATCCTGCACTGCCAACTTGAGTGTATTCACCCGTTTCTGTATTCACTTCTCGTGGTGGTGCGCCGAGCGCTTTAGTCGCTGCGACAAAAGGCTGCATTTGCTGAATCAGCTGAGCTTTTTCTACGACTTGGTCATCAAGCATACCCGCCCATAAGTAGGTACGAATGGCGTTGTAGCTGCCAATTGGCCCAGTCACCGAATCGGCACTGTACTGGCCTTGGCTGAGCGTTGCCCAATCAGGGCTGAAACCTTTTGGCATGGTTTGCGTTAGCATTTGCGCGCTTGCTTTATACATGCCATCCCATGAATATTGCGGATACAGAGCTTCCATTCGTGCAATCAGCTGTAACGGCACATAGCTCGGATTCACACGGTAGCGCTCACCAAACTCAAATCCTGTTGGTGCAGGCAGTAACACGGTGCCCACACCGTCAATGGTCACAGTCTCTTCTCGTAGAATACGACTAGCAAGCAGATGACCAAGCGATTGGTAGTAATAGTTATCCCACAATCGACCCGCTTCCACCAAAGCGTAAGCAATCCAAAGATCGGAATCCGATGCTGCATTGGTATCTAACACACCAAAACTGCCGTTCGCTTTTCTGCCCCATAACCAAGCTGGCAATCTTGCCGTAAGGTCACCACCAGCTAAATGCACTTGAGTCCAGTTTAATACTTCGGCAAACGCTTTTTGATCATTGGCAACCAAAGCAAAGAACAACGCATAGGACTGGCCTTCCGATGTGGTGATCATGCGTTCATCGCTGCCATCCACGACTCGACCTTCTTCGATATAAACCGACTTAAATGTGCCCCATTGTGGCCAGTCACACGTGTTTGCCAACAGCTGAGGAGAAGTCAGTAGCATGATAAGTGCAATCAGCTTTTTCATTCCTCTTCCTCCTCAGTTTTCTCTAGACGTTTTGCAGCAACCTGACGCAGAACACGCCAAAGCACAATAGTCACGATCACCATCAATAACGCAGCAAAGCATGCCACGATAATTGGGTGATTTGAGAAGTGGAACCACACTAATTGCCACACTGGCAGCTCACCCACAAAGTAGTGAGAACCAACGTTATAGCTCGCGACTTCATCGTTTCTTAATGTCACCACAGAACCAAACATATGCTCCACTTTGCCCGAATCTGCGAGAGCTTCATCAACCGTAGCAAAATCGGCAGGATGAGCAGCCATGATAGACACTAAGCTGCGATTATTTGTGTAAGGTGATTCCATACCATAAATCGCAGCAAAGGAGCCGCCTGCTTCTACTGAAACATAATCAGCTGGCACTTGGTTAGCATCGCTTGGGTTCATCCAGTTCATACCAAGCTGTTGTTCATTCTTGCTCGGTAGACGAATTTGGCGCTCGCCCGCTTCAACCACCAGATTTACTTGGTTTGGGTCGTTCGCCGCTTCTTCTAACGAACGCACCACACCAATGCTCAAAATATCTTTATCTTTTAGCGCTTGAGCATCCCACTTATCGGTCAACAATACTTGGATGCCTGGGTAGCCAGAATCGCCCCCCAAAGAACCCATCACATTCAAGAAGGTTTGTAGTGCTTCTTTTGGTGCGTTTTTTGGCACCACAACAGCGGTTTCAGACAGATCCGCCATCCGTGTGTACGGGAAGCCAGATGTTGCAAACGCTCGCATGTTTGGCATTTCGATGTAATGCGGGAAGCCGCTAAAGTCGATCGTAGAGTCGCCATCAACCACGGCATATTGCTTGCTTGGTTGAGTCACCTGACACAAGCCATCAGTGACAGAGGCAAAGCCAAATTCAAAATCGATCTGGTTTTTGCTGCCCACTTTGAATGCAGGAATACGTACACGGTCGTCACTGCTCAGAATGCTGTCATCCAACAATGGCACACGGACGCGGTTAGAGTCGCCACCTTGGCCAGCCGTGGTCAGGTTAAAGGCTTCAATGAACTGGTCGTTAATGCTCAGCGTTAGGCGGGAACCAGAATGGTCCTCCGTCGGCGGTGAGTAACGGTAGTTCAGATCCATTGGAATACCGCGGCTCTGCCAAGTAAACAGATCTGGCGGCAAACGTAAGCTCACGCTGATAGGTGGTGGTGTGCGACCCTCCACTTGCAGCATGCTCTTTTGTTCAACCAGTTCAGACAACGCAACTGGGCGATCTGTGCTCACCCAGTTTGGCGCATCGTAAGGCACGCGAGGTTTGATTTGCTTCACCTCGTTGATCTTGGCAATTGGTCCGGTAAGAATCTGGTTACCCAATGCCAAGCCACGTACCGCGGTGTTTAGGTCAGCACTATCACGACCAATCACCAGCAATAACTTCACGTATGGGTCGGTTGGGTGGGTAATCACCTGTACACGCGGGCCATCCGTATCTGGGAAATCTTTTAGGAATTCAGGTTTGTTGTCGTTGGTGATAAACACCACGGCGTTGCGCTCTGGCAAAGTGTCGAAACTCAGAGGGAACTGCGCACCGCGCCAAGCCGCTAAAGAGCCAAAGTAGGAACTCAAAACACCAGCGGCTTTCACTTCGTCTAAGTCATATTTATCGCCCATCACGACAGGCAGATTAAGTTGGCTAAAGTCACGAACATCAAAGAAAGGCGCTGGCAGTAAGCTCAAATCGCTTTCTAGCTGCGTTTTTTGCACGAACATTTCGATGCGGCTGCTTTGGCTGATCTCGGCCCAAATACTGGAATCATTCGGGTTGGCACAGTCTTTTTGAGTATTACCAATCAGCTCAAAACGAATTTGGTTGTAGTTACTGAAGTAACGCGTATCCAGTGGCATAGAAAGACTGAGCTTTTTGCCCTGCTGGCCATCAACGATAGACGCCACGCCCATCAACTCGTTATTCAAGTACACTTTGACGTGCGATACCAAGGCAAGTAACGCTGGCGAAGGCGTAATATCAAAATACAACGTGGCTTTTGAAACCACCTCATCAAGGCGAGAGCCAAAGCCAACATAAGCGTTCGCTTCACTGCCTTGAATCGCAATTGAGCCGCTGTAGCCCAATTGACTAAATGGAACGACTCGCTTGAAGACGGTGGCATTTTCCGCGTCTTGTTGCTGAGCTTGGGGTTCCGACAATTGCTGTTTTACTTCTTGTGCCGCGAGACTGCCCGACATACACATCAGAGTGATTGCCGTCGTCAACGCTGTTAGTTTTTTATTATTTAGCATGACTTGTGGTCCTGATTGGGACATAGCGAGGTCGAAGTGACCAAATAAATTCGATACAAAATAAAAGTGCATCCACACTGACCACGACAAATTTCGGGCAGTGTTGTAGCAAGCGCTTGTATCCATTAAAGCCGACTTGTAGAACGGCTTGCATACTCGATAGTGGCTTATCTGCTTGATAGCCTTGTTGCCATTTCGCCCATGTATCAGCTCGTGCAAATGTACATTGGACGTATTGGATTTGTTGTTGATGCGACAATTCATTGAGTTGCATACCGAACATGCCTTTATGAGCATAGGCAACCGTCATCGGGAACACGAATTCTTGTCCACCACGATTCAGAATCACTTCGAGTGACTGACCGAGTAAGTACTGGCAAGTTTGTTCGTCAACGCCATCGATTTCGATGCGGACGCCCCCCAATGAAAAGTCTTTCATCTGAGCTTGAATCAAATGCCCAGAGTGCAATCTCACCGCAACAGGAATTGCCACCTCCACGCGGTGATCTTTTCGTACCTGTTTCGCTTCTACCGCAACCGCGACCGCTGCACCTAAGATCAGCAAGTTGTACATCGTCCATACTAAGTTCACGATGACAGTGCCGACCTCATCTTGGGGCCCCCACCCCATTCGATACAGGCCCACGGCAAAACCAAGAATATTCAGTGCCACGAGCACCAAATACGGTCGAGAGATCACCCAGTCGTAATGCGATTTTTCAACTAAGCCCCCTTTCGCCGTTACATTGAATGTCCCTTTATGAGGCGCAAACAAAGCAACGGTGGTTGGTCTTGCGATGTACCAAGCAAGCACGGTTTCATACACTTCTCCCCAGAAGGAGTAACGATAGTCACCCTGCATGCGTGAGTTGGTCATACTGGCGTGGATCATGTGCGGCAAAACGTACAGGATGATCGCCAATGCTGGTGCGTAAATGACGTAAGAGTGCAGCAACAAAAACGCCAGAGGTGCAATCAAAAACACAATACGCGGTATACCGGATAAGAAATGCAGCATGGCATTGACGTAACAAAGCCGCTGCGACAACTTCAGCCCTTTACCGGTGAGCGGGTTGTCGACCCTGAAGATCTGCGCCATCCCCCTCGCCCAACGAATACGCTGTCCGACGTGCGCTGATAAGGTTTCAGTCGCTAAACCCGCTGAAATCGGCTGCTTAAGGTAAGCAGAGCGATAGCCCAATCGGTGCATGCGCAGTGACGTATGTGCGTCTTCCGTTACGGTTTCAACTGCAATACCACCTACTTCTTCAAGCGGCTCACGGCGCAAAATGGCGCACGAGCCACAGAAGAAAGTCGCATCCCATAAATCGTTACCATCTTGAATCAACCCATAAAACAAGTTGCCTTCGTTAGGCACATTACGGAAGTTCGACAAGTTACGTTCAAACGGATCCGGAGAGAAAAAGTGGTGCGGAGTTTGAATTAGCGCCAGCTTCGGATCCTTGTGAAACATACCCATAGTGAGCTGGAAGAATGCTCGAGTTGGAATGTGGTCACAGTCGAAGATCGCCACAAACTCACCATCCGTCTGCTTTAACGCATAGTTGATGTTACCGGCTTTGGCGTGCTCATTAGTTGGCCTGCGAATGTAGTTAACCCCCACACTCTTTGCGAAGTCACGGAAGCTGTCTCGTTTACCATCATCGAGAATGTGAATTTTCAGCTTTTCTTTTGGCCAGTCTACCCCCATCGCTGCGTATACCGTCGCTTTAACCACATCGAGATCTTCGTTGTAAGTAGGAATCATCAAGTCGATGGTTGGCCAAGTAGACTGATCTTGTGGCATTGAAACTGGCTTGCGGTTAAGCGGCCAAATATTCTGGAAGTAGCCCAGCATCAACACGATCCAAGAATAGGTTTCTGCTAAAAGCAAAATACCCCCTAAGATCAGTGCAATAGGATCGTCCCAGTTTAAAGTTGATGAGTAACGCCACCAGAGATAACGACACGATGCTGTCACCGAAAGAATAATGAGCAACATGGTCGGAAAGCGCCCCGGCATGCGTCGCACCATCATGGCAAGCGCCCACAACAGCAGCACAAAGACGGTCTGCGCCTGATAACCAAATGGCACCGTAAAACAGAGCAACGCCAGCAACACTACGAGAAACAACAATGCGTAGTTCAAGGCCATAGCAGGTTTGCTGGCTTTCATGCGTTCACGAACTTCAGGATCTTTAACTTCGTTTGCGGCCTTTTCTAACCAACGAACGCTTTTCGCTACCAGTTCAAATGGCAAGTAGAAGGTATTACGGGTTTTCTCAGCAAGATGCGTCACTACGTCACTGGCTTGATGAGACCAAGCAGACGCGACACTTTGCTTAAAGCACAATAGCCAAATGCTCTGGACAACAAATCGAATCGGGTCGAATAAGCGAGGAGCGGCATAGTTAACTTGTGGGAAATAGATCAGCGGTAATCTCCAAGAGGGGACACCGGCAACCACTGGTTTTAGGAAAACAAAGCTCAATGAAAACCAAACAGAAAGCACAATGTTGCCCAACCAATTGGTTTTGCATTCCCAAGCTTGCTCATACGCCTGCTTGTGCGACTGAAATTGATCGACTATCCAGCTTTGGAAGATAAGGTTGAGGCTACGCATGCACTAGCCCTGAGAAGTTGCAGCAGAAATAGTAGAAACACACCAAAAGGCCAACGACTGATAGTCTTTCGCCGCTTGACTGGTCGGAGAGTAGTGTTGAACAGTCGTTAAGTTAGCCACACACTCAGTCAGCGCCGTATCACGATGCATGAAAACAGGCACTAACAAGTCTTGCAGCTCCTTTTTAAATACCAACATAAAATCTCGACCAATCTCGGTCTCGGGTTGGTATTGATTGAGGATGTAGCGCAGCTTGCCAGACTCAAGTATATGGCCGATTTCCGGAGTGTTTCGAACTGCCGTTTGCAGAGCCGCGTAGTTCATCGCGTCAGCGTTGATGACCACAAAAACCATGTCCATCGACTCAACAAACGCGTTCATTTCTGGAGTCATGAGATAAGACATATCACCATGAAACAGCTGCCATTTTTCTGCATCTGTCACTTGCAAAGTTGAACGACCAAGCGCTTCAAGATATTGATAAGATTGAGCGAACCGATGCTTTTGTTCTGCGTTCAATTCGCCAAATGGCAGTAACAAAGCGCCTTGAGGGCTCTGATAACCGGCTTCTACCCAAGTATCATTAGATAAGACACGCCCAGCCCAACCATCTTGCTCTTCATAAGGAAGCCCAAAATGAAGACGCAAAAGGTTCTCAGATGACACGTCTATAGCAAGAACCTGCTTATTAATTTTGGCTAAAGCTTGAGTCAAGTTTGCGGTTACTGTGGTTGAGCCACACCCGCCTCTCAGGCTAACAAAAAGAAGACGCTTCATATCGCTTCCGTTTCAAGACCTGCTTGTTTGTTTTTAATTCCAGTTCCAGTGCCTTTGGTAGGCTTCGATTGGAAAACCAACCACTTACTTTTCACATATAAATACGACTCTTCTTCAGTCGTTTCAACATATTGATGCTGAGTTAAGTTATATGAAGAGTAGATCGAATTAATGTCTTTTGCTGGCTCTGTCACGACATCTTTCCACGTTATCCGCGCACTTGATAAAAAAGTAGAGACTCCCCCTGTCCTACTTCAATTTTGTATCAAATACGATGCTGAAAATTTGACGCACCTAACCCGTGCATCGCATATTTATAAAATGAGAAAAAATGTGAACAACCTAAATCATTGATCACATGATTATTAAATTCATAAATGATGTTTGGCTTCAGAAACTAAGATTATGAAGATTAGTTGTAATTATCTGTTTGCGACATATAAGCCACAATTATAGGCAATATTTAATTACATTGGTTTGCAAATGTATAATTTTAGACTTATAAACATCAAGGCAGAGAATGCTATATCTAATTTTATTTTTGATCAATTTCGTTTAGTATCTTAGCGTCATTTTCTTGTCATTATGTCAGATTTTTCTGTAACGATTACCATACAGGGGAATTTGAAAATTAATGAAAAATGAATATAACCAACTGATTAAAGAGCCATTTTAATGTCATTAATAAACGGTCTACCCGCAATTACCAGTGAACAAAGAAATAAATCCGTATACGTCAATTTATTTTCTCACAAACACATGACAATTGAATTTTTAATTAGTGCATCCGACCAAAATCACAACACTTTACTTACAAGTTTCACGAACAAAGAAACCTTTATCTCCGGTCTAAATCGCGAAGCATCAAAAAAATTCAAAGACTTATCTGATAGTTATCTTGATAAGATCTACTTTATCAGTAATAAAAATCAAAAAAAGAAGTTAGACCCTATTGTTCTTGCTAAAGATATTCACAGAATGAATATCACCAAAAACTCTAACTATATTTTGTTTATTCCCGATTCGATTTTATCTCATTGCAGCGACAAAGATGTAGGCATATTCCTATCAACAATAAGCAAATTAGCCCATAAAAAGTCGCTCATTATCAATGTATGTATTTATGGGCATTTAGCGACATCGGTACTCAAACCCAAATTGTTGACGAACAATCAATATCTTGCTGGCTTAGCAACAATGAGTGCATTAGATGAATCGCGCTACAGCTACTTCGTAGACTTTTGGTCAAACGGACACGGAGTGAAATCAGAAGAAGAATACATCCTATCGTTTGATGATAGAGGTAGCTTGCTCGCGACACCTTACGAGAAAGTACAAGCACACGACGTCATGGAAGATAAAGCCGATAGCGAACGACTTTACATTACGAAAGAAGCCTTAGGTGACAACACAAAAGTGCCAAGAGGAATGCAGCTAGCAGAAAATAACCAGCAGCTATTAGAGATGTTAGACAGCCCAAGAGCATCAACCATTGTTTTCAACTGCTCAAGCCAGAGCGAAGTGCAACAGTTGGCATTGGATTGCTATCAACTTCGCACGAAAGGGGGTCGCCAACTAAAGCTTGTTATTCGGGAAACGGAGCAATGTTTACGATACGCAGATGAAAAGTTTTTGCTTCGCGCTGGAGTTAACCTGATCTCACCAGTTCAAGTGCCGCAGATGCGCTTCATGACTCAGGTAGAAGCAATACAAGGACAAATGTTAACACGTGAGTTGCCTCAAAGCTTAGAGGCCTTACTAAAGTACGACGTTAAATTTGGCAGTAAAGGCTACCTACATAACGGAGACTTTAGCCAATACTGTACTGATGTGATGGCCAGTTCGAGTCGGTCCAATGTGAACTTTGCACTCATTAAGCTGAATTTGCTGCCTGGGATGAGTCCGGAAGAGTGCCTTCGTTTGTGCCACATCCGAAGAGATGGCGATGTGGTCACAGCATGTAATAAGGCACTTTACGTCCTGTTCAGTGCAATACGTCATAACGATATTGATGTTGCACTGAACAATATATTCGAGTTTCCGCCTCGAGATTTGTTTCACTCTACGCGTACCTTCGAGACACATTATGACATTGAGGGTGAACTCAGACATATTCTAGAAGATGAGGTCAGTATTTCCGACGAGGTATCAGCCTTGACCACTGAAAAACAAATCTTCGCGGTAAACGAAAAACCGATGACCGAAGTGCCTGCTTTGTTCGCAGTAAAGAAAGCCATCAGCATTAAGGAGCAATGATGAACATTGATGATTTTATGCTTACCGTGGGTATAAGCCTAAGTGTGGGTTTGTTCCTAGGTTATTTTCTGCGTGATGCGGTAAGAGCAATAAAACAGCTCTACAATCGATACTTAAAACGCGCTCGGTATTTTGAACAAGATCTTTCTGTAAACAAAAACAAGAAGCATAAGTGATGACTTCACATTCTAAACAAACAACTCAATTCATGATTGGATTGGATTGGTGGAACATTTATTTTATTGCCAAAGTTGCCCTTTTCCTTCAAGGGATAATCGATTTCCATCCGTTAGAAAACTTTGCGCTCTTACTCTTTATTCTGTTACCTGTGCCAGTCAAAGCATTGAATGTACTGCGACACGTTATCGCAGTGATCATCGCTGCATGGCTCCTACATTATGACTCTTTCTTACCTCCGTTAGAGCGATTATGGGATCAGGCGGGTCAGTTGATGCAGTTTGAGTTTAGCTATCTTGTCGAACTCATGGGACGCTTCATTTCTGTTCAAGCATTGCTTGGGTTGTTTGTCCTGTGCGCAGCGTATTACATTCTTAGCAAGTTTTTACGCGTTTCTGTATTTGTCGTTATCGCGATGATTTATGTCAGCATTCCAAAAACGCCAGAGAGTTCAGTAACCGTTGAAACAGCGCAGCCTGCTCCACCAGCAACCACGGAAGTAGCGGAAACAACACAACCTCAAGTCACAGGAATCAACGATGAGTCGCTCAATAGTATGACGGCAGACTTCTTTGCGAAAGAAGCGTCACGAAGTGTATCTTTCAGTCCTGATAGTGCACAAGATGCTCCGTTTGATTTGCTGTTCTTGAGCATCTGTTCTGTCGCTTGGGATGACATTGAGATTGCTGGTTTGGCCGATCACCCGTTGTTCAAAGAGTTTGACGTGATGTTTGATAACTTTAGCGCGGCGACATCCTATAGTGGACCAGCCGTTGTAAGGCTATTGAGAGCGAGTTGTGGCCAACAACAACACAGCCAACTGTTTGAACCTGCACCAAAGCAATGCTATCTGTTCGACAACCTTAAAAATCTGGGCTTTAAAGAGAACCTGTTAATGAATCACAATGGCGTATTCGACAGTTTCTTAGAGTTGATCAAAAAAGACGGCGACCTGCAAACGGACTTAATCTCTCAAGAAGAATTCAAACCATATCAGAAGTCATTTGACGGTTCTGCTATCTTCCGTGACAAACAAGTACTCGATAAGTGGTGGCAGCAAAGAATCAGTAGTGACGATGAAAAAGTGGTCGCTTTGTACAACTCAATTTCATTACACGATGGAAACCGCATCATCAATGCCAACTCAACGACATCGATGGTGAGTTACAAAAAGCGACTCAAGAACTTACTTGACGATCTATACGCGTTCTTCAAAGAACTCGAAGCATCTAAACGCAATATTGTTGTCGCTTTAGTTCCAGAACATGGTGCAGGCATGCGTGGTGATAGAATGCAGATTTCCGGCATGCGTGAAATTCCAGCGCCAACCATCGTACACACGCCAGTAGGTATCAAAGTATTTGGTGAAGGAATTCAGCGACAAGGTAGTACTGAGCACGTCAAAGCGCCTTCAAGCTACTTAGCGCTGTCACAATTGGTGTCTAACATTCTTGAGCAAAACATTTACGAGCAGAAGTCATTCAGCCCTAGCAAGTTAGCTGGCAACTTACCTGAAACCCGTGTTGTCGCACAAAATTCCGGTTCAACCGTGATTGAAGTCGATGGCAAATACTACGTATCCCTCGATGGTACCAGTTGGATTGAATACCCAACCAAGTAGTGCTCTAGAGTTAACAAATAACAATAATAAAGGCTGGAGTATTCCGGCCTTTATTCTGTCCGTTATCTATTCAAGCTCTCATTTCTACGATTGTTTAATAAGCACAAATAAGTAAGAATGGATTAAACATTATGCACTTAAGGGAATAGCACATGCCAATTGACTCATTGATCACCATCGGTATATTCGTTGCTCTAGCCATCATTATTCTCGCCTCTGCGATCAAAACCGTCCCTCAGGGGAATAACTGGACGGTTGAACGCTTTGGACGTTATACCCACACATTGAAACCTGGTTTAAACTTAATCATTCCGTTTATCGATAGAATTGGTCAGAAGATCAATATGATGGAACGCGTTTTAGACATCCCTGCTCAAGAAGTCATTTCGAAAGACAACGCCAATGTGGTTATCGACGCCGTGGGTTTTGTTCAAGTCATCGATGCAGCCAAAGCTGCCTACGAAGTAAACGATTTAGAACATGCTATTCGTAACCTTACTTTGACTAACATTCGTACCGTTCTTGGTTCAATGGAGCTTGATGAAATGCTTAGCCAGCGTGACATGATCAACACCAAGCTTCTATCTATTGTTGACCAAGCCACCAACCCTTGGGGTGTCAAAGTTACTCGTATAGAGATCAAAGACGTTCAACCACCAGCCGATCTGACCGCTGCAATGAATGCTCAAATGAAAGCTGAACGTAATAAGCGTGCTGAAATTCTTGAGGCGGAAGGGGTTCGACAAGCAGAAATCTTGCGCGCCGAAGGTCAAAAGCAGTCTGAGATACTAAAAGCAGAAGGTGAAAAGCAATCTGCCATTTTACATGCGGAAGCCCGTGAACGCGCTGCTCAAGCTGAAGCAAAAGCGACTTACATGGTTTCTGAAGCGATTGCAAAAGGTGACGTGAAAGCCGTGAATTACTTTATTGCTCAAGGGTACACTGATGCACTGAAAAGCATTGGCCAAGCAGAAAATGGTAAGATCATTATGCTGCCAATCGAAGCAACTGGCTTGATGGGATCTGTCGCCGGTATTGCTGAAATGTTCCAACAAAGCAAAGACAAAGGCTAGTCTATGGACTTATTTAGTTTATTAGAAAGCGTCACCTTTTGGCATTGGATTGCTTTTGGTCTTGCTTTATTGGCTGTTGAGCTTCTCGGCACTGCTGGCTACTTCCTATGGCTTGGTATTTCAGCGTTAATCGTAGGCGCTATTTTATCTGTGCTACCTATAGGCTGGCAGATGCAATGGTTAGCCTTTGCAGCATTCAGCCTAGTCACCACTTGGTTGTGGTGGCGTAAACAATGGAGCAAAGATCGTAAGAGTGACCAAGCCAGAGATCTTAATCAAAAACAAAAGCAGCTGATCGGTCAAGTCGTAACACTCGAAGACGATTTTACGATTGGGATGAATCGACTTAGAGTGGCAGATACCACATGGTCAGCAGAATGCGAGCACGATTTACCAGCCGGTACACGTGTCGAAATTGTCTCTGTTGAGGGTATTATCCTCAAAGTGAAGCCTGTTTCTCGCTGATCTCTGCCAAAGTAATAGGGTGCATAGCACCCTACTTCCTGTCTTTGCTAACTACTTCTTTTATTTCATTCACTTATTTAAATTAACAACAATAATTAAGTAATATAAATATTATCAATATTCTCTCTTTTTTTTGCCGAACGTTTAATTAGAAAGTAATTAATCAAATACATACCGGTAAATATCTAATATTCAACAATCTAAATTCATTTAAAAAAATAAAAGGTCGTTGAATTTATTTTTGATCTTTGTAGGTCTCTATACATACTTAACGCATAAGCATAACTGTTAAATGCTTATATTTTTTAAGGTAAGTAAGAGGATGGATTATGAAAAAGACAATGACGTTTTTCGCTGTCATTTTGTTCTCATCAAGCGTATTTGCGTATTCAGGAACAAATGGTAACAGCGCTACAGGACCAAACGTGCAGTGCTATCTGCCAGATGGAACCAGTGATTATATGCCTATCGTATTGTGCCAACACCAAGATGGCACAATTAAAAAATAAAACATTAGAACATCAGTTTTGATTCTAAATAACAAATCATTAATCAGCGTTAGCTGGTAAAAAATTAATGAGTGAGAGGATTCACCATGAAAAGGATTGCTGCTTTAATTATCGCATGTTTTATTTTCGCTTCACCTATTTCTTTAGCTCAAAATTCAGCGGGACATGTTTTTGGTGCAGGTGTTGATTGTACATTTAGCGACGGAACCGTAAAACATTTACCCCGCGAGCTGTGTACTATGTACGGTGGTACTTTTAAATAACCATGCCAATCAATGGCTTTAACGAAGTTTATCTATATTCACAAAAAGTAGAGATAAACTTCGTTAACCAAATAAAAGACCATCTAAAATTTATAGAAGTCTGATCCGATAAACGCATCCCAACCTCTTTGCCACTCCGCTTTGATCATCACTTCTTGATCTTGACCAGAACATTGATCGGTGTAACGCACACCCTGAATACCCTTTTCAAAAGCCTTAAAAGGATCGCAATACTCAGCTTTTCCAGCTTCATAACCCTTTTTGTATGAGACCTCATCAAAAGGCTTTTTCTCTTTTAGATTCGCTAATACATCATTATCGTATTGGTAACCATTCGACCCAAAACGTTCACCTTGCCCATACCAGTACTCTGCCGGTGTTCTAGGACTGCTCGTACATGCCTGAAGAGTCAAAAGTACAAAAGGGATGAGTAACAACTTCTTCATTCTTTATCTCCTTAGCTTAGATAGAAAAAAAGCTGAGCATATGCTCAGCTTTTTAGACACTATTTAGCGTATTCGGTTCGCTTATTTAACAGCGAAAGGAATTGTTAACGCTAGCTTGAAATCTTCCTCGTCTTGGAACAAGTTAGAGTAACCAGTCCAGTTTGGAGCATTTGTGTCATTGTAGTAGTTAGTGTAGTAGAAGCTGATGTTAGCATCTTTAAGAGCGCCTGCTTGGATTGCATAGTTTGCAAACAAGCTGTACGCGTACTCACTAAGATCATCGTAGCCTTGAGCTGATGAGCCAAAGCCGTAAGCACCACTTAGACCAGCGCTAAAGCCTTTACCACCGATGTCAGAGAAGTCACGAGACACAGAACCAAATACCGCTAGCTCTTCATCGTGGTTAAAGTCTGAACGGTTGTTCCACCAGATTTCGTAAGCACCATTTGAACCACCGTATTGACTAGTTAGACGGTAAGACATGTTACCAACGTTTGCTGGGTCACCTGAATCTGCGCCAGTGTACGTCGCTTCAGCACGGTACGAGTACTGACCAGAAGAGAAGCTTGTCAAAAGTGCTAGCTGGAATGCAGTGCTGTCGTACTGTTCGCTGTCGTCAACGATGTACAGTTGAGGAGACCAGTATAGACCGCCATCAGTTGTACCCTTCACTTTGAAGTGAGCGTTCCAACGGTCACCATCAGATAGACCACCGTACGCAGCGTCTAGAGAGATGCCGTTGTCTAGAGTGTAACGACCACCTAGAGAGTAAAGTGTACCTGCGTCTTTACCCTTGGTAGTTCTGAACTCGTAAGTCTCTTTGAACCATGGTGCTTTGTATTCAGTTGCAACAACCAAACCTAGGTCAAAACCACCGATTTTTCCGCCAACTTCACCACCTAGGTAAGTACCAGGAGCGAATGACCAGTTTACACCTAGAGAGCTAGGTACAGATGGTTGGAAGTAACCAAGTTTCGCAGTAGCAGAGTCGCCTAGTTTAAACTTAGCAGCAGCAGTCGCGAATGATACGCCGTTGTCAGTACAATCTGTCCACACATTTGAACAAGCACTATCTTTTGCTTCTTTATCGTAAGGGTTGTTTACACCCCAGAAGTTCATTTCGTGGTCTGCACCACCATTTTGCCACATGTCAAATGTGCTGTAGATAACAACATCAAGACCTGCAACACCGCCTACGTAGCCAGAGTTAAAGCCTAGGTTAGCAAAGATAGAACCGTGGTCTAGGTTCGTTACCTTTTTAGTGTCATTACCATTTGCATCTACGTTACCGCGGTCACGAGCACGCATCCAAAAGTTAAGGTTACCACTAATAGTAGACTCAGAGAAAAACTCTGAAACTGCGCCTGCATACTCTGGACCTACTGGATCTTCAGCCATTGCTGGGGCAGCAACTACCGCACCCATCATTGCCGCAGTAAGGGCAGATACTTTAAAAAATTTGTCCATGGAAAAAACTCCTAAAAATGGATATAGCTGTATTTTTCTATCTCACCTTAAGTTGGCCGCCGAAGGAGAGAAGTAAATTCCTGAGTAAACCTCAATATTTCTAAATCGGTTCTTTTTAGTTCCTGCATACACACCGTGTATCCACGCTTCTAAGACTAACTTCGCATCTAAAAACATCCAAATGGAACTTATTTTTTTTCTAAAAAAATATGACCAACGCCAAAGTTCCATATAACTTATTGATCCAGATCTTATTTTTAACACCCAAACCGCAAATTAAGATAAAAGATATATAGATCATATACTTAAACAAAACCCGCCCACACCAATTTGAAGTTGATCGCAGAGTAAAGGCTAGATATGAGGAAAGATTAAAGGAGAGATCTTGATCACTGAAATGATTTTAATAGGAAAATAGACGCTAATTTTGTCACTTTTTAATTGGCAAGAAAAAGCCCCAAATGGCTGTCATTTGGGGCTTTTAGTTGTTTTTTAGCTTTTTTGATGACAGTTATTTCATCAGATTGAGTAAGTCTTGTTCGGTTTTAACCTCAACACCCAACTCCTGAGCTTTCGCTAGCTTAGAGCCAGCATTCTCTCCAGCAAAAAGAATATCGGTTTTCTTTGAAACGCTACCCGTCACTTTTGCACCTAGATTCTGCAGCGCTTCTTTCGCTTCAGAACGTCCCAACTGAGAAAGCGTACCCGTCAATACAACAACTTTGCCTTCTAACGGTAACTCAACACCTTCTTGCGGAGCGGCAATCTCAGGCCAATTAATACCTTGATTCAACAAATCCTGTACAACAACCTGGTTTTTCTCTTCACCAAAGAAGGTCGTGATGTGTTTGGCAACAATAACGCCAATATCTTGAACTTCAATTAACTGTTCTTCTGTTGCTGCCTGGATCAAATCCAGTGACTTGAAGTGTTGTGCTAGGTTGGCAGCCGTCGCCTCCCCTACCTCACGAATACCTAGCGAGTACAAGAAGCGCGGTAATGTTGTCCATTTTGATTTCTCAAGAGCATTAACTACGTTGGTTGCCGATTTAGGGCCCATGCGCTCTAGGACTGTCAACACTCCTGCCGACAACTTAAACAGATCCGCTGGTGTCTCAACCATTTCTCGGTCAACGAGCTGTTCAATCACTTTGTCGCCAAGACCGTCAACATCAAGGGCTTTACGAGAAACAAAATGTTTTAGTGCTTCTTTACGTTGTGCTTGGCACACTAATCCACCAGTACAACGTGTTACCGCTTCCCCTTCAATACGTTCAACATGAGAGCCACACACAGGACACGCTTCAGGGAAAATAATTTCTCGCGCAGTTTCAGGGCGACGCTCTTTGATCACCGAAACGACTTGTGGGATAACATCACCAGCACGACGAATCACAACTTCATCGCCAACCATTACCTCTAAACGTTCAATTTCGTCTGCATTGTGTAGGGTTGCATTACTGACGGTTACACCACCAACGAAGACAGGCTCAAGCTTCGCTACTGGAGTAATCGCACCGGTACGACCCACTTGGAACTCGACTTCGTTTAACGTTGTAATTTCTTCCTGAGCCGGGAATTTGTATGCGATAGCCCAACGAGGTGCTCGAGCAACAAAGCCCAATCGCTCTTGAATAGCAATGTCATCAACTTTTATTACAACACCGTCGATTTCATAAGCTAATGCTTCACGACGAGTCAGAATATCTTGATAGTAGGCTTTCACTTCTTCCAAGCTATAGACTCGCTTGGTTTCAGGGCATATTGGCAAACCCCAAGATTTGATTTGAAGGAAGCGCTCGTAATGGCTTGATGCTAACGTTGCGCCTTCCACAACACCAACACTGTACGCGTAGAAGCTCAATGGGCGTGAAGCAGTAATGCGCGAATCTAATTGACGCAGGCTTCCCGCAGCTGCATTGCGTGGGTTCACAAACACTTTCTCGCCTTTTTTGCGAGCAGTCTCGTTAAGTTTGTCAAAACCGGCTTTCGGCATGAATACTTCACCACGAACTTCAAGACGAGCAGGCCAGTCTTTGCCTTGCAACTTAAGTGGAATCGCGCTGATAGTACGTACGTTTTCAGTAATATTTTCACCTGTCGCACCATCACCACGCGTTGCTGCTTGTACAAGTACACCGTTCTCGTACAGCAAGCTTACAGCTAATCCATCTAACTTAGGTTCACAGCAATACTGCTTGATAGTTTGGTCAGGAACACGATCTTGAGCGCGCTTATGAAAACTATCCAGTTCACCATCGTCGAAAGCATTGTCTAAAGACAGCATTGGAACTTCGTGCGTCACTTGGCTGAACTCAGATAACGGCTGACCACCTACACGCTGGCTTGGAGAATCCACTGTAACAAGATCTGGGTGTTCGGCTTCAATATCCATAAGCTCGCGCATCATACGATCGTATTCTGCATCTGGAATCTCAGGGTTATCTTCCACGTAGTAACGAACAGCGTGGTAATGCAACGATTCTTTGAGTTCTTCTAGTCGCTGAAGTACTGGTTCAGACATATTAAAGCCCCGTGTGTATTCAATAAATGAGGTTGAGAATTCTATGAAAAAGGGCTCCTAACGGAGCCCTCTCTTTATTTGGTGTTAAGATTATGCGCTAGCGGCAGTAAACTCAACTATTTGACGACGATAAGATGCCAATCGGTCCGGCGTCATTAGGTTTCGTTGGTCATCAAGGACATTACCACCCATATCGTCTGCAATTTGTTGTGCAATACGCAGCATTAGGTTGAAGTTTTGATCTGCTTCACCGTAGCAAGGCAATGTCATAAAGAACGAGATACCTTTGGTAGAGAATTCAGCAGGGTCACCATGTTCTAGTGTGCCCGGTTGCATCATGTTGGCGACACTAAAGAGCACTTTACCGTTACCAGACAAATCAACATGACGGTGGAAGATATTCATCTCACCGTAAATCAATCCATTTTGCTGCATGCTATCGAACAACTTAGTACCGATGAACGGCTCATCGCCAGCGCAGTGAACGTTCAACACAATGACTTGCATTTCAGGTTCTGGTTTTGGCTCTTCAGGTTGCTCTACAACAACTGGTGCAACATCGATTTCTGGTTCGACAACTTCAGGTGCTTCGAACACTGGCTCGATAATCTCTTCTTCGAACGTCGCTTGAACAGGCTCAACAATTTCTGGCTCAGGCTCTTGTTCCGCTTTAGTTGCAACAAAAGCAGGGATCTCAGGTTCTTCTTTATGCTCTTTCTCTTTTACATCAAGAACATCATCAATCAGAGGGTCTGAGGCGAACTTGTTGTCAAACGAGCTTTCCATCCCAAAGTCTGGCTCCTTGCGATCTTTACGGATAATCTCAAAATCATCTTCTGGAGCAGGAGCAAAATCTCGCTCTTGTTCTTGAGGTTCTTTTTCTTCTTGGTCAACATCCAACTTACCAAGTGGTTTGTTACCAAACTTCGCTTTGCCTTCTTTTTTGCTTGTCCATAGGCCATGAAAAAGCAATGCGGCGATGGCTAATGCGCCAACAACAATGAGTACGAATCGCAATTCCTGCATTATTTACTCTCAATCTACCTGTTCTTACTACTCGCACATCCTTGAGCAGTAACCCAAGTGCAATAAATCTGAATGATGCGTTTACTTTACCAAAACTATATGCAGGTTTAGAACAACTTAATGCAAGAAGTTCCGTTTTTTGTTGTGATTCTTGCCACGATTCCACTTTACAAGACCTCATTTGTTAGGGCATTGAAAGAAAAGTATCGACAGGTACAATGAGTTTTCACTCACAAGAAATAAAATAGATATGAAGTCGAACATTCAACAAAGAACCGGTTTTGGTTATTTCCTATACGGAATTCAATTGGCGCTCTCTCCAGAGATCAGACGTTTTGTCGTTCTCCCTCTGCTGGCGAATATATTGCTAGTTGGTGGTGCTATCTTCTATCTTTTCTCTCACTTAGACGCTTGGATTGAAGGCTGGATTGGGCAACTCCCTGAGTTTCTGTCTTGGTTGACTTACCTCTTGTGGCCAATTCTCGTCCTAACGATTCTCGCCACCTTTTCATATTTTTTCAGCACCTTAGCGAACTTTATCGCCGCACCATTCAACGGATTGCTTGCTGAAAAAGTAGAAGAGTCGCTGACTGGTCAGAAAGTCAATGACGATGGGTTTGCAGCATTGGTCAAAGATGTACCTCGTGTTATGGCTCGTGAATGGCGAAAACTGCTGTATGTATTGCCAAAAGCGATTGGTTTATTCCTGTTGTTGTTGATTCCTGCTCTGGGTCAAACGGTTGGACCTTTCTTATGGTTCTTCTTCACAGCCTGGATGTTGGCTATCCAATACTGCGACTATCCATTTGATAACCATAAAGTGCCGTTCAATGACATGCGTTACAAATTGAAACAAAAGCAAGGTAAAGCTTATGGGTTTGGTGTTTTGGTTTCCGTATTTACCACCATTCCAATTCTCAACCTCATTGTTATGCCTGTTGCTGTATGTGGTGCAACTGCAATGTGGGTAGCTGAGTTTAAACACCAGCAATAGCGCAGTTTTGAATCAATCAGAGGAGGCCGAATAAGCCTCCTCTGTTATTTTGTTCAATTCTCGACCAACCTCATAAGATATAACTTTTTAATCCTTTTCCCTTTTTTTCATACCGCATATTCTTCTAATCATATTCACAAATCGTGTAATGAAGGAACATCACTATGAGCAAGATCTACGAAGACAACTCTCTTACTATTGGTAATACGCCTCTTGTTCGCTTGAATAAAGTGAGCAAAGGTAAAGTTTTGGCGAAAATCGAAGCACGTAACCCAAGCTTCAGCGTTAAGTGCCGTATTGGTGCCAACATGATTTGGGAAGCGGAAAAAGCAGGCACGCTTAAACCTGGTGTTGAGCTAGTAGAGCCGACCAGTGGTAACACAGGTGTTGCGCTTGCATTCGTAGCGGCCGCTCGCGGTTACAAGCTAACGCTAACTATGCCAGAGTCAATGAGTCTTGAGCGTCGTAAACTGCTAAAAGCACTCGGTGCAAATCTGGAGCTAACTGAAGCAGCAAAAGGCATGAAAGGTGCGATTGCAAAAGCGGAAGAGATTGTCGCAAGCAACCCTGATAAGTACCTTCTTCTACAACAGTTCAACAACCCTGCTAACCCAGAGATCCACGAAAAAACCACTGGCCCTGAAATCTGGGAAGCAACCGATGGTGAAATCGACGTATTTGTAGCGGGCGTTGGTACCGGCGGTACTATCACTGGTACTAGCCGTTACATTAAAGGCGAAAAAGGCAAAGCAATCACTTCTGTCGCTGTTGAGCCAGCAGAATCACCGGTTATCGCACAAGCACTAGCAGGTGAAGAAATCCAACCAGCACCACACAAAATCCAAGGTATTGGCGCTGGTTTCATCCCAGGCAACCTAGATTTAGAGCTTTTGGACCGTGTTGAGCAAGTGACTTCTGAAGAAGCAATTGAGATGGCTCAGCGCCTTATGGAAGAGGAAGGCATTCTGGCTGGCATCTCATCGGGTGCAGCAGTAGTGGCAGCAAACCGCCTTGCGGAACTTCCTGAATTTGAAGGAAAAACAATTGTAACTGTACTTCCAAGCTCCGGTGAACGCTACCTAAGTACAGCACTATTTGCCGGTATCTTTACTGAGAAAGAGAACCAACAGTAATATGTGGTCAAATCAATTTTTCGTTTAAAAAAGCCCCGGTCAGGGGCTTTTTTGTTGATCCCTGCCCCACCTTTGGTAATATCAGGGTGTTTTATTTTTAGGTTCAAAATAAAGAATCTAAACCAAAAAGTTTTCTAAGTAATTGTGCACGCAAACAGTTGCGTAATTACCAAACTTTTGACTAGTATCAGTTCTGACACGCTTTGAACTCTCCCGTGCTAGCGCACAAGAAGTAAAGCAGTTAAGCTAAAACTCAGTCACAAACTAACAAAAAAATACATTTATTGGGGTATATCACATGTACGAGAAGCAAGTAGAAATCACAGCAGAAAACGGTCTTCACACTCGTCCAGCTGCACAGTTCGTTAAAGAAGCTAAAGCATTCGACGCGGACATCACTGTGACTTCTAACGGTAAAAGCGCTAGCGCTAAGAGCCTATTCAAGCTGCAAACACTAGGCCTAGTAAAAGGTACTCTAGTAACTATCTCTGCTGAAGGCCCACAAGCTCAGCAAGCAGTAGACCACCTAGTTGCTCTAATGGACCAACTACACTAATTCGGTCTCCTATTTCAGAAGCCATTTTGTGAAAGCAAAATGGCTTCGTTGGAAATAGGCTCAAAACTAAGCTAATACTATTCGTTAGCGCACCCATTATTCTCCCGTTTTATAAAGTTGACCAACTTAAGGTAAGGCTATGATTTCAGGCATCCTAGCATCTCCTGGTATTGCAATCGGTAAAGCACTACTACTTCAAGAAGATGAAATTGTCCTAAACACAAACACTATTTCTGATGATCAAGTAGAAGCAGAAGTTGCACGTTTCTTTGACGCTCGTAACAAATCTTCTGCTCAACTAGAAACTATCAAGCAAAAAGCGCTTGAAACGTTTGGCGAAGAAAAAGAAGCGATCTTTGAAGGTCACATCATGCTTCTTGAAGACGAAGAGCTAGAAGAAGAAATCCTAGCACTTATCAAAAACGACAAAATGTCTGCGGACCACGCTATTCATTCAGTTATCGAAGAGCAAGCATGTGCTCTTGAGTCACTAGACGACGAATACCTGAAAGAACGTGCAACTGATATCCGTGACATCGGTTCTCGTTTCGTTAAGAACGCTCTAGGCATCAACATTGTTTCGCTAAGCGACATCAATGAAGAAGTTATCCTAGTGGCTTACGACCTAACGCCATCTGAAACGGCACAAATCAACCTAGACTACGTTCTTGGTTTTGCTTGTGACATCGGCGGTCGTACTTCTCACACTTCAATCATGGCTCGTTCACTAGAACTTCCAGCTATCGTTGGTACTAACGACATCACTAAGCAAGTTAAGAACGGCGACATGCTGATTCTTGATGCGATGAACAACAAAGTCGTTATCAACCCATCTGAAGCTGAACTAGAAGACGCGAAAGCAGTTAAAGCGGCATTCATCGCTGAGAAAGAAGAACTAGCTAAGCTAAAAGACCTACACGCAGAAACGACTGACGGTCACCGCGTAGAAGTTTGCGGTAACATCGGTACAGTTAAAGACTGTGACGGTATCATCCGTAACGGTGGTGAAGGCGTTGGTCTGTACCGTACTGAATTCCTGTTCATGGACCGTGATGCACTTCCTACTGAAGAAGAGCAATACCAAGCTTACAAAGAAGTTGCGGAAGCAATGAACGGTGAGTCTGTGATCATCCGTACTATGGACATCGGCGGCGACAAAGATCTTCCATACATGGATCTACCAAAAGAGATGAACCCGTTCCTAGGCTGGCGTGCAGTACGTATCAGCTTGGATCGTCGTGAAATCCTACGTGACCAGCTACGCGGTATCCTACGTGCATCTGCACACGGTAAGCTACGTATCATGTTCCCAATGATCATCTCTGTTGAAGAAATCCGTGAGCTTAAGAAAGCAATCGAAGAGTACAAAGCGGAACTTCGCGCGGAAGGTCATGCATTCGACGAAAGCATCGAAATCGGTGTAATGGTTGAGACTCCAGCTGCAGCAGCTATCGCGCACCACCTAGCGAAGGAAGTATCTTTCTTCTCTATCGGTACAAACGACCTAACTCAGTACACACTAGCGGTTGACCGTGGTAACGAGATGATTTCTCATCTTTACAACCCACTATCACCAGCGGTACTTACTGTGATTAAGCAAGTTATCGACGCTTCTCACGCTGAAGGTAAATGGACTGGTATGTGTGGTGAGCTTGCAGGTGATGAGCGTGCAACACTTCTACTTCTAGGTATGGGTCTAGACGAGTTCTCTATGAGTGGCATCTCTATCCCTAAAGTGAAGAAAGTTATCCGTAACTCTAACTTCGCAGAAGTGAAAGCAATGGCTGAAGAAGCACTTTCTCTACCAACAGCAGCAGAAATCGAAGCTGTTGTAGAAAAGTTCATTGCAGAGAAAACTCAATAATCAACTAATTCCAATGGGATAGGCGGTTAAAAAAAGTCGTCTATCTCGTAAGATTGGTATACTATAATTCGACAGAATTAAATAAAACGTTAGGAGCATGACACAATGGGTCTGTTTGACAAACTTAAGAAGCTAGTATCTGACGACAGCGCTGACGCAGGTGCAATCGAAATCATCGCACCACTTTCTGGTGAGATCGTGAACATCGAAGATGTGCCAGATGTTGTTTTCGCTGAGAAAATCGTTGGTGACGGTATTGCTATCAAACCTGCTGGTAACAAAATGGTAGCTCCTGTAAACGGTACTATCGGTAAGATCTTCGAAACAAACCACGCATTCTCTATCGAGTCTGACGACGGTGTTGAGCTTTTCGTTCACTTCGGTATCGATACTGTTGAACTAAAAGGCGAAGGCTTCAAGCGCATCGCTGAAGAAGGTCAAACTGTTAAAGCTGGCGACACTGTAATTGAATTCGATCTTGCTCTTCTAGAAGAGAAAGCGAAATCAACGCTAACTCCAGTTGTTATCTCTAACATGGACGAAATCAAAGAGCTGAACAAGCTTTCTGGTTCTGTAACTGTTGGTGAAACTCCAGTTCTACGTGTAACTAAGTAATTTTTACTTAGCCTAACACGAAAAAAACGCTGCCATTGGCAGCGTTTTTTATTACCTGAAGCTTTTGTTTCCAAAAAACTTTCATCGCTAAAACTGGTTTAACTGAGCAACCCAAGTGCCGAGCTTGGTTTCTGCTTCGCCTGAGCCAACAAAGCAGTTGTTGCATCTTGCAGTACTTTCGAACGCACCATCTCCGTCGACTCACGAGCAAAGTCCGTATCTCGTATCCGTCCTTTGGATTCCGTCACACTACGGTTCACCGTATTCAGGTTATCCATGGTGCCACTGATACGGTTTTGAAAGCCACCGATTTCACTTCTGTGTGAATCAACATACTTAATAGCGGCATCAATCACCCCAATCGAAAGCTGTGCCCCACCAACTGTCGACATATCGATATCATCCATAGCAACGAGCTCACCGGAACTTACATCAAGCTCATTCGCTAAACGCCCCTTCAGCTCTACACCTTCTGGTGCATTCAAGGTTGAAGCAAAGAACTGCAGTTCATGGTTTTCTGTTACCGAGGCACTTACTATCGATTGCTGAGCATTGATATAAGTCGCTACTTGTTCAACGCGGTCACCCAATTTGAATTCGATAGATTCCGTCTGGTGTCGCCCTTCTTTATCAAGATATTCAAATGAGATGCTTTGATTGTCACTCGTAACTCGCCAATCTTTATCAACGGCATCACCAATATAATGTTGGCCGCCCATCTCGGGGATATGGCTGCGCATATTTTTCAGCGTCAAAGAGATTGAGTTGGCATTCGCGCCGATATGAAAGCTTTGAGAACCATAAGATCCATCAAATAGGTTCTTATCTGCAAATGTCGTCGTGATCGCGACACGATCAAGCTCATCTTGCAGCGCTACGACCTCGTATTGAATACTTTGTCGATCACTTGAATCATTACTGCCGTTCGCAGCTTGAAGCCCCAGAGAACGTAAGCGTTGCAATATATCACTACTCTCATGCAAAGCCCCTTCCGCAGTTTGTGCCACCGAATACGCGTCGTGCGCATTTCTTAAGGCAACATCAAGCCCTCTTGTTTGGACATTAAGAGTATTGGAAATTTGCAAACCAGCAGCATCATCACTGGCTGAGTTAATCCGATAGCCTGAAGTGAGATTTCGCTGTGACTCTATGTTTTGCTCAGCCGCATGACTGAGGTGTCGCTGCGTCATCATCGCAGTGACATTGGTATTTAAAGAGACCATCTAATCGATACGAACTCCTTGTCACCTGTCCTATTCGGTGTACCTAATGCGTGATTTGAATAAGCAAAAAGCCAGGGGTGAGCCTGGCTTTTGTATCGCGTCGTATTAGGTTGATTAACCTAGTAGGCTTAGCGCTGAGTTTGGCGCTTGTTTCGCTTGCGCAAGGATTGAGCTTGACGCTTGCGATAGAATTTGTGACTTGGTCATTTGAGTCGTTTCTTTTGCGAAGTCGGTATCTTTGATACGGCTCTTCGACGCGTTCACGTTTTCATTGATGTTATCCAAGTTGCTGATTGCGTGGTTGAAACGGTTTTGGAAAGCACCTAGCTCTGCACGGTGGCTGTCTACGTATTTCAATGCTGCATCAATGATAGCCACAGATTCTTGTGCGCCACCTACTGATGTTACATCGATGGTATCAACCGTTACTTTCTTACCGTCGTTTAGACCTAGCTCACCAGATAGGCCGCCAGAGAATTCAACGTCGCCTTCCACTTTGTTGTTGCCCGCAAACACTTGCAGCTTACCGTCTTGGTCTACTGACGCTTTCACTAGGTCTGTTTGACCGTTGATGTACGTCGCTAGCTCTTCGATATCGTCACCCGCTTTCGCGCTGATGTTGATTTCTTGCTCTTGACCAAAGCTGTCCGTTAGGCTGATTTTCAGGTCGTTTTTGCCCGCTTCAACGTTCCAGTTTTTGTCTTTACCGTTGTCAGCTTGGTAGCTCACGCCGCCCATCATTTGGTTGTCTGAGCGCATGTCTTTTAGGTTAAGCATTACTGCTTCACCGTTGTCCGCACCGATTTGGAAAGACTGAGTGCCGTAAGTACCGTTAAGTAGGCGGTTACCACCGAAAGATGTCGTTTCAGCGATACGGTTTAATTCATCGTTCAGTGCCGTTACTTCTTCTTGAATCGCAACACGCTCAGATTTTGAGTTAGAGCCGTTCGCAGATTGAAGAGATAGGTCACGCATACGTTGCAGGATGTTGGTTGTCTCGTTCATTGCACCTTCAGCAGTTTGTGCAATCGAGATACCGTCGTTCGCGTTACGAACAGCCACATCCAGGCCACGGCTTTGTACGTTCAAGCGGTTCGAGATTTGAAGACCCGCAGCGTCGTCTTTTGCGCTGTTGATTTTGAAACCCGAAGACAAACGCTCCATAGAAGTTTGTTGTGCTGAGTTTGCGTTGTTTAGGTAACGCTGAGCGGTCATCGCTGATACGTTTGTGTTTACATTCACTGCCATGGTGATTTCTCCAATTGATTTTCCGATGTAGCGGTTTCCGACGTCTCGGAAAACCAAGTAGTTCTCTCAAAGTTACTTCTATTAACGACTCGGATTTCAGAAGCTTTAGGAAAAAATCAAAAAAAATGAATTTGCGAGATTTGACTAGAAAAAATGAAGAAAAGTAGAAAAAAGGCCTCAAGTTTCTGCAGCTTAAGCCGAGCGTTCTAAATTGATCAAAGAACAATCAAAAGCCACTAAAAAGCAATGAGTAAGATGAAGGTGAAGAAGGTTTTATTTAGGAGATAGAAAAGAAAAAGCCCCTTTTCCTTTGAGAGAACTGGGGCTAGGTTGGTAGCCAGAGCCTATGTGGAGATCAAGAGAAATGAACACATAACCGGCACACCGGGTGCAACCTTACATTGAAAATGATTGGCAGGTGAGAGATGAGAGAGCCGCACATTCTATTATAAAGTTGCTTGCCACAAGCCTGCATTCCCATCCACGTCTGAATGTATTGAACACAGGCAAGGTAAACTACTGCAATAGTGACATCGCAGAGTTTGGCAACTGTTTTGCTTGAGCAAGAATCGAAGTACCTGCTTGTTGCAATATTTGAGCTTTGGTCATTTGCGTGGTTTCTTTCGCAAAGTCCGTATCTTTAATTCGGCTGTTCGATGCGTCAACGTTCTCTTGGATGTTCGCCAAGTTGTTGATGCTGTGGCTCAGACGGTTTTGTTTCGCACCAAGGTCAGCACGTTGTGAATCCACGTACTTAAGCGCTGAGTCCAGTACAGAAATCGCGTTCTGAGAACCTTGTACAGTTGTCATGTCGATGTCTTGCACTGAAGTACGCACTGCATCTTCTGTCAAACCAAGATCAGACGCTAGACCACCAGAGATTGAAATATCGCCTTGAACATTCGGGTGAGCAACAAACACTTGTAGCTTGCCGTCTTCGCTTACCGATGCATTGATCATATCAGATTGGCCGTTGATGTACGTTGCCAACTCTTCAATATCGTCGCCTGTTTTTGCGTTGATATTGATCTCTAGATCATCTGGGTTGCCATCTTCGTCTTCACCCATGCCAGGGAGCGTGATTTTTAGGTCCGCTTTAGCCGGGTCGACACCCCAGTCTTTGTCTTTACCGTTCTCAGAGAAGAAAGTCACACCGCCCATACGCTGGTCATCCGCGCGGATGCTCGTTAGCGCCATGATCATTGCTTCACCAGAGCTTGAACCGATTTGGAATGCTGCTTCACCGAACGAACCGTTCAATAGGCGACGACCACCAAATGAGGTTGTTTCTGCGATACGGTTAAGCTCGTCAGTCAATGCTGATGATTCTTCGTTGATCGCCTGACGCTCTGCTGGAGAGTTAGTGCCGTTTGAAGATTGAATCGCCAAGTCACGCATACGTTGCATCACTGACGTCGCTTCATTCATCGCGCCTTCTGCTGTTTGGGCAATCGAGATACCATCGTTTGCGTTGCGCATTGCTACATCAAGACCACGAGACTGTGCAGTTAGACGGTTAGAGATCTGCAGACCTGCGGCATCGTCTTTTGCACTGTTAATCTTATGTCCTGATGACAGGCGTTCCATCGAGGTGTTTAGCTCGTTGCTCGCCTTGTTTAAATAACGCTGCGCGGTCATCGCGGAAACGTTAGTACTAACTGTTACAGCCATTTTGCTCTCCTTTTGAGTTCGCAAGCTTTTGCGAAGCGGCCAGCTTTACTCTCATTTGGATAAGCACTGACCGTAAAAATTACTTGCTAAATCTGCCCATAAGGCAGGGTTTAGAATCTCGTAAGTCTGTTCTGCCAACATCAATACAATTTGTGTGCCAACTTATTAACCATTATTTACTCTTTTAGAAACGAACAAATAAACAACAAGTTAGTTCTATTTTCCTGCGCTTTCATTCCACGCAAGGTCATCATGTATTGCTATCGGTTCACTGTTTTTCTGTTGCCGTTACCATTGCCACTTTACGCATTGCCGCTTTCGGTAAAATCGTGCCGCATCTGCTCGACAGTCATGTTTGTTCTGCTCTATTTATCGCGCTTAAGGCTTGGCACATAAGGCATCAAAATAAAGCACAATCACAACAGATTGAAATCTGTGAACGTCTTAGATGTAGTTAAACAGTGTCAGGTCTTTTGTTTTACCAAAAGCCTGTTGTGAGGCTTGCAGCGCACGTGAGTTCTCACTGAACTCAATCACTGCTTTGGAATAATCCAAATCCTCAAAATTGCTCTTCGCTTTCGCCAGAGACAAATTAAAATCTTCGTGGTTTTGCTCTTGAATATCGAGCGTACTCAACTTAGCACCCAAGTCGGTTCTGACTTTGTTCATGTGAACGAAGGCCGCTTGAAATTCTTCTGTCATCTGGTGAAGCTTTGCCGTTGCTGACGCATCCGACACTGAACTGTCTGACCAAGACATAGTTTCCCGAAACGCGTCAAAAACGCTAAAGGTTTCACGTGGTTCAAGCGCAATGCTATCTCCTGCCGTCACCTGCCCTTTAAGCTGAATATTGACGCCTTCGTATTGAATCCCGTCGACCGGTGAATAGTCATCCACTTGAACAATACTGCCGTCTTTTTCCAACTGGTAACCAAACTTGCCGTTGCTCATGTCGACAAACGTGACTTTGTAGTTGGCATTGTCTGATGATGCATTGGTCGCTTGACCAAGTAAGAGCTCAGAACCTTCCTTCAAGTCATACTGCGGCTCAAAATCGCCAAACGGATTGGGTATCTCCGAGAACAGTTGATTCCCTGGATAGTTAATGCCCAGTTCCATATTGCTGGCGATCTTCATCTTGCGCTGGTAATCGTCGCCGGTGTACACCACACTGCCATCAGAATCACGGAAAAATGGCTGTGTTTTTGGTTTCGTTCCCGCAAACACATAGTTACCAGACTCATCTTGTGTATTCACAAGCGCCAAGAAGTTATTCGCAATTTCTTCCAACTCACGCTTCTTTGCTGCGCGGTCTTCCGGAGAAAACGCACCGTTGATCATTTCCATCGAAATGCGTTTCGATTCATCAGTGAATTGCTCAGCATTGGCAATCACCACTTCTTGGTTTTCTAGTCGATTACGAACCAGAACAATTGCATCAAGATATTGCTTTAGCTGCTCTTCTTGCTGGCCAATGCTCTGAATATAGTGCGTCGCAAGTGGATCATCACTCGGCTTGGTCAACTGCTTACCAGAAGCAAGTTGCTCCTGATTATGGTGTACCTTGTTTTCCTGACGGCGCAGGTCATTCTGCACTGACTGGTAGTTATGGAAGCTAGAAATTCTCGTTAACATCTAGGGCCTCCTTTATCGCAACTGCAAGATGGTGTTGAAGGTGTCATTGGCTGCCTGCATCACACGAGAAGAGGCCATATACGCCTGTTGGAACTTCATCATGTTTGCCGCTTCTTCATCGAGATTTACCCCCGAGATCGACGCCACACGCTCTTGTGCCGCTTCACTTTCTAGTTGAGCGACGTCTGACAAACGCGTTGCGGTTGAAGTCTTAAGCCCCACGTCCGTATTCAAGTTGTAATACAAACTCAGAATCGTCGATTCATTGCCGTTCATCTTTTTGTCAGTTTGAATGTTCTGCATCTTACGCAAGTTACCGTTATCACCCTCAGAAGGGACTAGGTTAGCGGTAAACTTGTCATTCGCCAGCGCACCAGAGCTAAGCTCGAATACCGTTGCTCCGCCATTTTTGTAACTCGGGTGATTACTAGGCAAAGACACTGAAACAGGCCCTGTAGGCGGATACGGCTGCGGAGGCATAATCACATTGCCTTTGGTATCGGTAACGGCAAATTGATCGCCCGTAGGTGAGACCACCACTTCAAATTCACGCAGGTCGCCCGCATCGATAATTTCGAATTTTGCGTTACCTTGGGCAAAGGTTGTCGATGCCTCATAGCTTTGTGCGGCAATTGCTTTTGGATCAGTGGTTTCGACTTTCATTTGTGCTGCACTACTACGGGTTGGTCGAAGCAGCACATGCTCACCCACTTTTGGCTCATTGCGCACTTCGACACGCATGCCGTCAATGTATATTGCATTGCCAGCATCAGTATTCAGTTTGACGGTTTCACCGTTTGGTTTGGTCACCGCGTAGCTGTCACCGTCGTAACGCAGTGAATACTCCCCACCCTTTAATGCACTAATGTCATTGATGTACACCGCCATATCTGCGGTTGATTGAGGGCCGGCGACCACACGGGATTTCGCCAAGCGCTCTGAGTTAACATCAGTAAACAACGGGTCACCAACATTTCCGTTGTGATCTAAGCCTTGTGATTGCAAGTGGTTAATTTCACTTGAGAATGCGGTCGCTAATCGACCCAACTCATCCATCACTTGAGGAATATGTTCGTCGCGCATTTTCAGCATCGCACCGATTTTTCCGTCGATGTCGTCCGACTTAATGGCTTTAATACCGCCACCTTCCACCATAGCAAGACGGCGTTGATGTACATCAGGTGAGCCATCAATCATCTTTAATTGGCTGGCTTCAGTACCTGAGACCAAGGTATGCCCGTTGCCAATGTGCACGTTGAAACCTTCTGAGTTTTTACGTGGCGTGACCGTCACTTTGGTGTACTCAGAAAGTTCTTTAATCAGCTTTTCGTGTTGGTCCATCAAGTCGTTGTGAGGACCAGGAGTTCGCATCATCAAACGGTGGACATCGCGGATCTCAACAGCAAGTTGGTTCACACGTTCAATGCCCATATCGAGCGATTTGTTGGTCACATCCGATTGCTGACGAACGGTTTCGTGAAATTCGTTTAAGGTATCGCTGAGCAGCTTAGCTTTTTCTAACACCACCTTACGTGCGCCCATGTCATTTGGGGTGTCTGCCATGGTTTTCACCGCATCAAACCATTCATTAAGGTTCTCAGGGATCTTCTTTGACGCGACCGACGACAACATACTCGAAAGTAAGTCGAGATTTTTTTCGTCATCAAGCTTGGCAGCGTAGTTGGTCGTAGAAAGATTAAGCTCTTTGACGGCAAACTGATCCCAAGAGCGGCGAACATTTTCCACATGCACGCCCATGCCATAGGTAGAACCACCAAATTGGCGAGGATCGTTGGTGCCTTGGATAACAGACTGACGACTGTAACCTTCTGTATTCGCATTAGAAATGTTATGACCAGTTGTATTCAACTGTCGCTGAGCAGTAAGCACACTTTGTGTACCTACATTCAACAGATCTGACGCCATACATGCCCCCAAAAACGAAATAAAACCGGAATGAACCGATCACCTACTGAACTTTTAGCAAAAGGTGTGCCAGTTTATTAAAAGGAAATAACCTAGGAAAAAAGAAAGGCTTGCACCATGGCAAGCCTTATCAAATGAAGGTTTAGCATTCAAAAACGATATCAATTACATGCTTTCAATTTTCTGCTTCACTTGCAGTACTTTGTCTGCGTAATTCGGGTCGGTGGCGTAGCCTGCACTGTGAATACCACGAATAAAGGACTCGGAATCACCGCCTTGCTGAAGTGCCATTTCGTAGCGAGGGTTCTCGTTTAAGAATCGTACATAATCGTTAAAACTGTCTTGGTAGTTCGAATAAGAGCGGAACGCCGCCGTCTCTTTCACTGGTGTATTATCATGGAATTCCAGTGTTTGCGTTGTTACCTTGTCGCCTTGCCAGCTTCGGTCAGCTTTGATGTTGAACAGGTTGTTACTGCTACCACGCGCATTCTGAACCACCTTTTGCCCCCAGCCCGTTTCTAGCGCGGCTTGAGCAAGTAATAATGAAGGCTCCACACCCAAGGCTTTTGCTGCTCGGTCGGCGTAAGGCTTCATCGAGTTAACAAAAGATTCTGGCGTATCAAAACGTGATGGCTGAGAACCCGGACGCGACAACTGGCCAGATTCAATTAAACGTTGCTCGATTTCACGCGCTTTCTTTGGATCCACGCGACGATATTCCACAGCATTATTTGCCGCATCGCGCATGGCTGTTTCACTCTTATCATCACCTTGACCAACGGTTAGTTGCTTCACAATCATGTCAGCAAGGCCCATCGAGCCAGATGCACTCAAGTTACTCGCCATCTGCTCATCCAGCATTTGACGGTAGAACTTTTCGTTTTGGCTATTCATGAAATTCGATTCAAAGCCTTCGTTGGCTTCACGCATCGATTTCAGCATCATCGAAGTAAAGATAGATTCAAACTGACGAGCCGCTGCTTGCAGTGCTTCATGCTCGCCATCTTTGCCTTCTTTCACCGCTTTTTGACGAAGCGTATCAAGGGAGCTGATGTCATGAATAAAGCCAATATCGTTAGGATTGTTCACCATGCTTTTTCTCCTAATCGATTAGATGATGATCAACTGGCCTTCAATGGCACCAGCTTGTTTCAATGCTTGCAGAATCGCCATCAAATCCGACGGAGCTGCACCGACTTCATTGACTGCGCGAACAAGATCATCCAGCGTTAAGCCCGGTTCGAACTTGAACATCTTGCCTTTTTCTTCATTCACTTCGATATCTGAGTCCGGCACAACCACCGTTTGACCACCAGAGAAGCCATTTGGTTGGCTCACATTGAGGTTTTCTTTGATTGCTACCGTCATGCCACCGTGCGTCACTGCCGCAGGTTTAAGGCGAACGTGTTTCCCGACAACAATGGTGCCGGTACGAGAGTTCACAATGATTTTCGCCGCGCCATCAGCCGGATCGAACTCTAGGTTCTCGATAGCTGATAAGAAGGCCACACGTTGGCTTACATCACGTGGTGCTCGAACACGAACAGAAGTCGCGTCAACGGCACTGGCCATTTGGGGACCAAGGAAGTTATTCACGGCATCTGCCATGCGCTGCGCAGTGGTAAAGTCAGAATCCAGAAGGTTAAAGGTGATGTAATCGCCACGACCAAATGGGTTTGGGATTTCACGCTCTACCATGGCACCACTAGAAATAAGACCGACCGTTGGGTTATTACCCACAATCTTAGAGCCGTCTGCGCCTTCTGCACTAAAGCCACTCACGACTAAATTGCCTTGCGCGACTGCGTATACTTCACCGTCCAAACCTTTTAGGAACGTTTGTAATAACGTACCACCACGCAGGCTTTTCGCACTACCGATAGAGGACACAGTGACGTCGACTTGTTGTCCCGGCTTTGAAAATGGAGGCAATTCAGCCGTCACCATTACCGCGGCAACGTTTTTGATTTTCGGCTTAGTGCCTGGCGGCATTTGAATGCCGAAGTTTTGCAGCATTGCCGCGAAGCTTTGCTCAGTAAACGGGTTCGATTCGCCCGTACCTGGTAAGCCTGAAACCAAGCCATAACCGACAAGTTGGTTACTACGCACACCAGCCACTTGTGCTACGTCTTTAATACGCGCAGCTTGGGCTGTGGTTGCAAACAGCGCAACGCTCAACAGTGCTAATAGGATTCTTTTCATGCTTACTTAATCTCTTGCAGTCAAATTGCCGTCAATGCGGCGTCTTATAAGGCTACATTAAAGAATCGTGCCAAGAAGCCCGGCTCTTGCATATCTTGTGGTAAACCGGTACCTGAATATTGGATTCTTGCGTTTGATACGCGGTTTGACGCAATAGTGTTGTCAAAAGTAATATCATCAGGACGAATAGTGCCGCTTAGGCGAATGTACTCATCACCCGTATTTAGCGTCATCCACTTCTCCCCACGAATCACGAGGTTGCCGTTTGCCAGCACCTCAATGACTTCTACCGTGATGTAACCGCTGATGCTGTTACTCTGTTTCGCTGATGAGTCACCAGCAAAAGTATTCGTGTTGTTCAAATCGTACGAGAAGTTGTATTTGCCGCCCACTTGCAACTCTTGACCACCAACAGACAGCGGTTCCATTTTCGCATCGTTGGTTTTTGATAGATCGGCATTGGCACTCTTAGTCGCACGAGTCGTTTCGTCGAGTGTTACGGTAATGATGTCGCCGATTCCGCGAGGTTTAGAGTCATCGTATAGGTCAGTAATGTGTTCTGCGCTAAACAACGAGCCCGTTGCTGCCGCATAGTGCTCTGGTTTTTGTTTAGGGTGAATAGGTGCCCATGCCGGATCGCCCGCCACAGGATCGCTTCTGCCGCGTAGAGTATCAATGATGCCGCTGCTCTCGTCTTGCGACTTATCGCCTTCAACCGCATCTACCACGGTTGTCGCTTGACTCACTTCGTCAGTTTCGATCGGTTCTAGCATCGTACAACCAGACATCGTGGCGATAAGTGCAAGTAGAGAAATACGTTTCATCATTGACCCCTTAATTCCTAATCCGAGCGATTACAATTGCTGGTTAACGAAGCTCATCATCTTATCGACGGATGAGATTACTTTTGAGTTCATTTCGTACACGCGCTGCGCTTCGATCATGTTGACCAACTCTTCGGTCACGTTCACGTTGGACGCTTCTAGCATGGATTGACGAATCTCGCCTAAACCATCAAGACCGGGAACACCTTCTTGTGGATCACCACTTGCGCCCGTTGGTAGGTAAAGGTTTTGACCAATGGGTTCTAGACCACCAGGGTTAACGAAATCAGTGATGGTTAACTGGCCAACAACCACGTTGTTTTGCTCACCACGGATACGTACCGATACTTCACCGTCTGTGCCGACTGTGATAGAAATCGCGTCTTCAGGAATCACAATTTCAGGTTCAACTGCGTAGCCAGAGCCAGAAGTCACCAATGTCCCTTCACCATCAAGCGTGAACTGACCGTTGCGGGTGTAACCGATGTTGCCGTCTGGTAGTGTCACTTGGAAAAAGCCATCACCTTCTACCATCATATCCAATGCGTTGGTTGTGGTTTGCGCGTTACCGTGCGTGTGCACTTTTTGCGTTGCGACCACTTTAGAACCCGCACCCAGCATCAAACCACTTGGAAGTTCAGTATTTTGAGAAGACTGACCACCTGGTTGGTTAATGTTTTGGTAGAACAAATCTTCGAATACCGCACGGCTCTTCTTGTAGCCAACGGTTGAGGCGTTCGCCAAGTTATTCGAAATCGTTGCGATATTGGTTTGTTGGGCGTCTAGACCCGTTTTACTTACCCATAGTGCTGGATGCATTGTGAACCTCTAACTCTGTTAACTCATACGAAGCAATGAATCTGAAGATTTGTCCATCTCTTCAGCGGTGCTCATCATTTTGACCTGCATTTCAAACTGACGTTGAAGGTCAATCAGAGCGGTCATTTCACCTACGGCATTCACGTTACTACCTTCAATTGCACCAGTTTGGATGCTGATAGAGCCGTCTGCTTCGTAAGGCTGGTTTGGAGTTTTATGGCGGAATAAGCCATTGGTATCTTTAAACAAATTTTGATCGTCCGTGCGCACAAGCTTGATACGTTCAACCACTTCTAATTCTTCAGCCGGCGCACCTTGAGGCAGTACAGAGATGGTGCCGTCACGACCGATTTCGATTTTGGATACTGGGATTGGCAACGTGATTGGCGCGTCGTTTTCGCCCAAAATCACATGACCGCTCGCGTTAGTTAGCAAGCCATTTTGATCAACTTTTAGGTTGCCGTTACGCGTCAAACCTTCTTTACCGGTTTGGTCCATAACGGAAATCCAACCATTGCCCTCTACCGTAATATCAAGATCGCGCCCCGTAGTAATCACACTGCCTTGGGCAAAGTTATGCCCTGGGCGTTCTGTCATGCTGAATACGCGTGTAGGGAGACCTTCACCATAAGCTTGCATAGAACGTGCTTGTGCTAAGTCAGCACGAAAGCCAGTTGTACTCACGTTTGCCAAGTTGTTGGCACGCAATTGCAGGGCCTGCATATTTTGCTTGGCGCCGCTCATTGCGAGAAACAGTGCGCGATCCATAATTTACTCCAAAAATTCTCTGTACAAGGAGTAAAAAGCAAGAGTTATGCCAATATTAAATTAATGTTATTAATCAAAAACTTGAATATAAAACGAGACATTTAAAAAGGGGATAATGAAGGAATAAGTCGCAGGAGAGGCAAGATTGTGATCCACAAAGCGGCAACAGCGGCAAGTAAGAGATCAAAGCATGCCCAACCTGAATTGAGGTTTATTCAGATTGGGCATCAGATGAATGTCATGATGTTACCAAGCGATAACGGCCGTGGCTCGCAGCGCTTGATCAAACAGATTATCAGGCTAGTGTACTAGCGGATCTGTAGGATATTTTGTTGCAGTTGGTTATGTACTTCTAGCGCACGTGAGTTTGCTTGGAAGTTACGCTGAGCAGAAATAAGATCCACCAGCTCCTGAGTCATATCAATGTTTGACTGTTCCAGCATACCGTTGTTGATGGTACCGAAAGAGCCTTTGTTTGATTCGCCCCAGATTTTATCACCAGAGAACTGTGTTGAATCCCACTGAGTGCCGCCTTTCTTATCCAGACCTTGCTCGTTAGGAACACGTACTAGCGCCACACGACCCAATGTTACGTTTTCACCGTTTGAGTAAGTACCCAATACGCTACCGTTTTCATCGAAGTCTACTTTAGTTAGGAAGCCCGTTGTTGCGCCATCTTCATCGAACTTTGTCAGCTCGAATGGCGCAGCAAACTGAGTCGCTGAGCCTAAACCAAAGTTAAGTGTTTGCGCAGGATCGGCACCGTTTAAATCCACTGGGTTGGTGTTTGTCGCAGGATCGCCCAACGCTACCGATGTTATTGGCTGACCGTTGTTCAAGCTTGCCAGCGTACCATCGTTGTTGAACTTCATCGTGTGACCAACGTGACCCGTTGGTGTTGCCGCATCACCGTTAGCAACGTTCAATGGCTTCTCACCGCCCTTGTCCGTTACTGTGTAGTAAGTTTGCCACGTGTTCGGCTGAGTTTGGTCTTTCAAGTAGTAAGTGGTTAGTTTGTAAGACTGACCCATTGAATCGTAAATCGTCGAAGACGTTGAACGGTTATATGTATCTGGATCTGAGAAATCAAACTGAGTTGGATCTTTCAAATCACCGTTAGCCGGTAAGTTCACACCCACTTCAATGTTCGCTGTTTGCTTTGGCTTACCAAACTCTGCAGGAATATTGATTGGTTGTGGCTCGTAAGACGATACCTCACCAGACTCTGGGTTTACTTGGTAACCAAGTAGGAACTCATCGTTCGCCGTTACCATGTAGTTTTCTTTGTTCAAATGGAATGCACCGTTACGTGTCATTTCATTTTGTTGAGGGATAAGGCGATCTTTCGCTACCGCGAAGAAGCCCGTACCCGACACACGCAAATCCATTGGGTTATTGGTGTAAATGCTTGAACCCTCGTGGAACTGTTGCGCCACTTGGTTCGCTTGTGCACCGCCACCCGGAGTGGTTTTTGCATTGGTGAACAAAGAGTTCGAGTACACATCGCTGAATTCCGCACGAGACTCTTTAAAGCCGTACGTGTTGGCGTTCGCAATGTTGTTACTGGTGGTGTTCAAATCCAGTTGAGCGGAGGACAAACCGCTTAAAGATACATATGACATTCCAAAATCTCCTAACCTGACCTGTTATCGAATTACGCTTTGCCGACTTCCAATACTTCTGCAAGTCGAACTGGCGATTCAAAACCAGCCAGATTGAGTAATACGTTTCCGTCACCCTTGCCTAGCAATACACTGTTCACGTTCGCATAAGTAGACACCGGGAACTCTTGCGACTCCCCTTCTACCAAGCCAGACGCTTTCACATTGTATTTACCAGCAGGCAATGGATTACCGTTTTCATCATTACCGTCCCAAAGTACACGAGTGTCACCGGCTGGTTTCGCACCTACCTCAAAAGTACGCACCAATTGGCCCGCTTCGTTTTCCACTCGAACAAACAGGTTGTCGATTGGCTGTGCAAGCTTAACCATTGCCGCCATTGCAGCATTGTCTTGCTTCACACCCGCCGCACCTGGGACCAATACGTCACGACCTACCAAAGAGGAAGCTTGTAACGCTTGGTTTGATGTCATTGACGAGTTTAAGCTCTCGAACTGAGAGTTCATCTTGCCAATACCATCTACGGTCGCAAATGACGCCATTTGCGCAATCATCTGGTCATTACTTACCGGCTTAAAAGGGTCCTGTTGCGACAATTGCTTCGTGAGCAAAGATAAGAAGTCTTCCTGTTTCAGGTCTTGCTTACCGGTGCTCTCTTCCGTCTTCTTGTTGCTCTCTTGTAGACTTTTAAGCTGGTCGATATAGGACAAGCCGCTTTGACCAACGTTGTTAATTCCGGCCATACGCTACCCCCTTATCCTTATTGACCCATCTGCAGCGTACGCAGCAGCATTTGTTTACTAGAATCCGCTACTTGCACATTGGTTTGGTATGCACGAGAAGCCGAGATCATGTTTGCCATTTCTTCCATTACATTTACGTTAGGCTTGTAGATGTAGCCTTCATCGTTTGCAAGAGGATGGTCTGGGTTGTACTCCGCACTCAGCGGTTTATCGCTTTCTACAATACCCATCACCTTCACTGGCACCGTATCACCGCCACGCATGGCGTTACTTAACTCAGCACCAAACACAGCATGACGCGCCTTGTAAGTGTCTTTCGCAGAGCTGCTGACACTGTCGGCGTTCGCCAAGTTGCTTGAGGTAGTATTCAGACGAACGGATTCAGCGCTCATTGCGGAACCTGTCACATTGAAAACGTTAAATAAGCTCATCTAAATTATTCCCCTTTGATTGCTTTGGTTAAGTTCTTGAATTTGCTGCCTAGAAAGTCGAGTGATGCTTGATGTCTGATTTGGTTTTGCATAAACAAGTTACGCTCTAAATCCAAATCCACCGTATTGCCATCGCCCGTATCAGGTTGCGTAGGAAGACGATATAGCTTGTCCCCGACCAACGTTGTAGTGGCAGGAATGTGCCGACCATCTGTACGGCTAAGACCAATGCTTGCCCCAGAACTTGCCGCCTGCAATTCCTTAGCAAAATCTAAACCTCTTGATTTATAACCAGGCGTGTTGGCTTGCGCGATGTTGGTGGAAATCACCTCCGCGTTGCGCTCACGTACGCCCACCGTGTATTGGTGGATGCCTAGTGCATTGTCAAAAGATATAGCCATGCTTGCCTCTACATTAAGAACTGACCGTTATTGATAACTAAAGAGCAATTAGCGTGCCAAAAAAAGAACATGCCGTTTTGCCGCTTTTGTTACCGACGTAATGGATTGCAATAAGCAAGCCAAAGTGATTGATGGAGTGTCATATCAAATCGAGTAATCAGCTCGACTCTTTAAAAAGAATACACCCTTTGGTGCATTGCAGGCAAAAATGGCCAGATCTTTAGCGAGGAGAAACGCAAAAAAGAGTGAGGAGATGGTGGTACGGAAAGGAACAAAAAGAAAAGCCTGACACAAGGCCAGGCTTCAATTGTTGTACAAAGAGTCCGCTATTTTAGCGTGTTGCTACTTTAGCTTGTAAATGATGCCCGGATTACAGCGCACCATTTCAAATTTGTCGGTCAAACCAGTGAGCGATTCCGAAGCGCCCAACAGTAGGTAACCACCAGGATTTAAACTGTTTGCCATCTGGTTCAGCACTTTAGACTTCATCTCTGGCGAGAAATAAATCAATACGTTGCGACAGAAAATAATGTCGAACTTGCCCATCAGCGCATAACTTTCCATCAAGTTTTGTGGACGGAAGTTTACCAAACGTTTCACGTTATCTTTGACTTTCATACGGCCATCGCCTGCATCTTCAAAGAAGGTACGACGACGCTCAGGAGAAAGACCACGACCCAATGCTAGGTTGTCATAAACACCAGCTCGGCACATATCCAGCATGCTTGCAGAAATGTCTGTCGCCGTGATCGATACGCTTGGCAATAACCCTGGTTTGCGCTGCTGCGTTTCCAAGATGGTCATTGCCATTGAGTAAGGCTCTTGACCCGACGAGCTAGCCGCTGACCAAATTTTGATTGGTCGCTTATTCGCCGCCATCTCCGGCAACAATTTGTCAGCTAATACCGTGAACGGATAAGTATCTCGGAACCACAATGTTTCGTTAGTCGTCATCGCATCCACAGCAGCAACTCGTAGTTCACGGTTGCGGCCAGTTACGACATCACGGAGCAAATCAGACAACGAAGCAAGCTTGAACTTAGTTACAAGCGGGCTCAGTCGGCTGCGCACTAGGTATTGCTTACTGTCACCTAATACGATGCCACACTGTGATTCTAGAAAACGGCTAAAGTCACGATACTCTTGATCACTGATTGTAATAGCAGTCATTAATGTCTCTTTTATTGTGTTAATGCAGATTTAACCGCGTTACCCAATTCATCTGGGTTAAATTTCGCAATGAAGGTGTTTGCACCCACGCGCTCAACCATGGCTTGGTTGAAGACGCCACTCAATGAGGAGTGGAGGATAACATAAAGGTTCTTCAAATCTGCATTTCTGCGAATCTCGGCGGTTAGCGTATAACCATCCATTTCTGGCATTTCGATATCGGAGATCACCAACGAAATCTGATCGTAGATGCTTCCTTCTTGTGCCATTTCAAGCAGCTTATTGTACGCTTCTTTACCATCTTTCACAGAGACAACTTCAAATCCAATCGAAGTAATTGCACGCTCAACCTGCTTACGTGCAACCGTTGAGTCATCCGCAATCAAAATACGGCGGACAATTGGCTTTGCTTGCTCAGCCACGGCAATTTCCTCACCGATGGTTGAGTCCATGGTTTCATCTACAGGCGCGATCTCCGCTAAGATCTTTTCTACGTCTAGGATTTCAACCAATTCGTTATCAATGTTGGTTACCGCTGTTAGGTAGTGCGCTTTGCCCGCGCCATCTGGTGGCGGCAAAATCGCTTCCCAATGCATGTTAATAATGCGCTCAACCGACGACACCAAGAACGCTTGGATGGTGCGGTTGAATTCAGCGATAACGACAAAACATTTATCAATATCTGTGGTCGGGCGGCCACCGATTGCCAGACTTAAATCAATTACTGACACAGTATGGCCACGGATATGAGCGACACCTTTCACCAAAGGGTGTAGATTTGGCATTGAAGTCAGCTTAGGGCACTGTAGTACTTCTTTTACTTTGAATACGTTAATGCCGTAACGCTGTCGTCCCATCAACCGAAATGTCAGTAATTCTAATCGATTTTGGCCGACGAGTTGCGTACGCTGATTCACCGAATCAAGAATCCCCGTCATATGCTCATCTCCATCTCAAACTTTTTGATTTTAAATGATACTCTACCACTGGCAGGCATAATACCAGAGAAACAGTATGGCGTATCATAATATTAATTCTTCACCATTGACTATGACAATATGTAGAGCGTTATTTACAAAGTACGCTAAGTCTATCGGCATCTTGCTCAGTATGTTTAGCTTTTTTGTGCATTCAGCAACAGAAAACCAACTTGAGCAAATCAGAACGGCCGCTGAACAGCACATTCTTAGCACGGTAGAGCAGCCAGCGGGAGGGAATTTGTCCGTCAATGCGGCAAATATTGATCCACGTATCAAAGCCACCGATTGCCCAGAGCCCCTTGATACATCTGCATCTTCAACCAGTAGCACACGCAGCAACATCAACGTTTTGGTCGAATGTCCCGCTGACCATTGGAAGGTCTATGTTCCGGTGAGGATCTCTGCTTCTGTTCCAATGATCGTTTCTACCCGCCAGTTAGGTCGCGGAGAGATCATCAGCGCTTCTGACGTAACGACGTCAATGATTGAATTGCAGCGGTTTCGTAAAGACGGCTTCACCAACATTGAACAAGTGATCGGCTCAAAACTCAAACGTAATGTACGCCTAGGCGATGTGGTCGAACGCAATGACGTGTGCGTGGTTTGCCGTAATGAGAAAGTGACGATCAGAGCAGTAAAATCAGGTATGACCATCACCACGCAAGGTACCGCATTGCAAGATGGGTCTTCTGGCGATCAAGTAAGAGTGAAAAATGATAAGTCCCAACGTATAATAGAAGGAATTGTGACAGGTATTGCGGAAATCACCGTCACCTTCTAAGGTTGGCTGGTGTACGGCAAATCGATCAATAAAAATGCAAAAAAGCACTAAAGTTATTTGGTACTTGGTCGATAGTCTGGATACCAGTATTACGATACGAGTTTAAGGTTGATATATGGCAGGTATAGATAATATACGTTCAGGACAGATGATGACGACAACCAGTCGCGCACCTGCACGTACTGATTCTAGTGCGACCAGCACAACGGAATCGAAAAAAGCGCCAGCACAGCAAGACGCGGTATCACTAAGCCAACAAGGCAAAGCAGTCAGCAAACTCCAAAAGGATATGGCAGCTTCTCCGGCTTATGACAGCGCAAAAGTGGCGGCAATTAAAGAAGCAATCGCAAACGGTTCATACAAAGTCGACCCAGAAAAACTGGCGGACAATATGATTAAGTTTGAAAACGAATTGCAAGGCAAAAGCTAACTGACTTAGGCCCAAGGTAAGTATTCATGGCAGCATTAGTCGATCTTGTAAATTTCCAGCTAGAAAATGCGAAAGCACTTTCTGGTGTACTGCGTCAAGAAACACAAGCCATCACTGCTCGTGTCTCTGTTGAGATCGAAAAACTCGCCAAAGAAAAAATGACACTCATTGGTCAACTAAGAACCACTGACCAGCGAATCGCCTCTCACCCGCACGTCAATCAACTTACTGAAGACGAAAACCTAAGTCAGCTAGTCGCTCAAATCCAATCCATCGTCCTCGATTGTCAGCAAGTAAACCAAATGAACGGTGAATCACTCAACCGTGCTCAACTGAGTTTCAACAAACTTAACAACATGCTTCAGCATACCCACGGTAAGATCGGCATGACTTACAATGCTGGCGGTAAAACCCATACGATTTCTACTCTCGGAACTAACATTAAAGCGTAGATTTCCTCACCTCTACTCTTTGGCATTCGCTCCACGCTCACCAGAACATTCCCACTGAGGGTATTTTCTACTCACACGACTTCGCAATAAAACGCCAACAAAAAAGCGACTCATTGTTGCCAATCAGCCGCTTAAGAAAGATTATCTGTTGAGTAAAGCTGGGTCGAATTAGAACAAGGTCTGCTGACGCTTCTCAGGAACTTGTTGTACTTCTCCGTAATCTCGCAGCTTATCCATTTTACGGATATCTAGGCGAAGCTCTGTCACGTAACTGTCTTCAACCAAGTAACTGCGCACGACTTCTGCACCGCGGATAACGCCATCAACAGCGCCAGTGGTACTTTCCACACCCAGACGCTGATCAGCAAGCTCGGCACGGCCGCTAACACGCATACCATACACTTGCTCTGCTAACTCACGGTAAGCATCAATCTTTGACGCACGCATGGCACGAACGCGTCTTTCTTCAACGGTTCGGCCTGTTTGCTCGCTTACGCTGGCATAACCTACCGCCACTAAAATCTCATCTTGGCGCATCTGCTGCAATGGTTGACACCCCACCAGCACCAATGTCGCAATAATAAATAATAACTTCTTCATGCTAATGTCCTACGGGCGGAGAATCACTGTGTATGGCTGACGAATAGTTGGGTCAGAGCGAATCAGCACGCCATCTTGAGTGCGAATACTGTTAAGCGTATCCAAATCACGACCAATACGATCCGCAGGCAAGAAGCCTTGCGCTGTCGCCACTACGATACGGCTTTGCATTCCAACCACACGAGCGTTAACTAGGACGCCGCCCTCTTGACGCAACATCGTACCGGTCAGCACGTATTGAATCTCTTGTGCTTGTGCAAGGTCTTGCCAATCACGGCTTAGAGCAAAGTCACCTTGCTGTGTAACTTGGATATTGCCCGTTGTTTTAAAATCCACAACTTTGAAGCCACGGCGCTGAAACTGGTGGATAAACCCTTCCGATACCGAATTGCCCAGCCAGTTAGTGGCATCCATGCTTTGCAGATCGACAAAAGAGGTAATCGCAATCGGTGTACGCGACGACACTGCAACATTCGAAACCATTAACTCTTCCGTCATGCTCTCAATGAAAAAGTCCATCGTATGACGAGGACTGTCCATCAGCATAAACTGACTGCCAGAATACGGTTCTTTACCATTGTAAATTGGTGAGTACGCGCACGATGTCAAAAGCGTCATCATCGATGCGGCGACAAGCCATCTTTTCATGGTTTGATTCTCCAGATAATCTTAGGTGTTACTGCTCTTTCATCACTTCGTTTACGAAGAAGCGTGATCTTGGAACAGTCTTTGCTTTTCTTCTGTTTGTCTAACTAAGAAAAAGCCACCAAACTTCACTGAAATTGGTAAAGCAATATTTATACCCGAACGGTTACAAACAATGAAAAAAATATTTTTTAGCCTAATATCAATCACTTTAATATTGATGACGCCATTTCGAGCGGCAGCATCTTGGTATGAAGTGACAGGCGTTGCCACAATCGTTTCTTCAGATGAAGCGGCAAGGCTGCACGCGTTGGAAGACGCCCTCTTCAAAGCCGTCAACTTTTCGGGCGCAGACATTGGCAGCATCAGTAATTTGATGCCGCTATTAGAAGAAAGCCGCAAAGAGTACCAATTCACTAACCATGAAGTGCGTTACATCTTGGTGGAGTCAGAGCGTAAACGCAGCGGCAAGATGGAAATGCGCATCCGTGTGGACATTTATCCATCGGCAACGGGTTGCCACGTGGATCAATACAAGAAAACCGTTCTGGTGGGTAACATTGATGTCGCGTCACCCCAGCAAGCGGTAATGGGTCAGATCTACAACGTAGGTGACGACTTCAGCCATGTTGTGAACCGTCAACTGGATCAAACGTCACGCAGCTTTGTTTCTGTTGGCACCACCGATTATTCAATCAGTGCAAACTACCCAGAGCGAACTAAGATGATCGCGCAAGACAACGGCGCACAATACATCATTGGTGGCGTAGTGACGGACTTAACCGCAACCATTGATGCCAAGCTGTTAAAAGACGACGTGATCAACCGTCAGTTCGCACTGGAGATGAAAGTCTACGATGGCAAAACTGGCCACGAGGTGTATCACAAAAATTACCGTGAAGTCGCTCGTTGGCCGTTTGCAAAAACCAGTCAAGTTGACACTCGTAGTGCACGTTTCTGGGCGTCCACTTACGGTGAAATGATGCTGCGAGTGAGCCGCAACATTATGTTGGATTTGGAATCGGAACTGTCTTGTAAAATTACCCTACCAGAAGTGGTCGCGGTATTTGGTAACACAGTCACGATGGATCTTGGCCGCATGCACGGCGTACAAGAGGGTGACAAGCTGCAATTGTGGCACACAGCATCATTCATCGACCAAAATGGATTGCCACGTAATAAGGTCTCACAGAGCGAAATTACTCTGACGGTAACTCGACTCTATGAACACGAAGCAGAATTAACCATCGATCAGCCAAACCTGGCGTCGAGCGTGCAAATTGGCGACGTAATGAACAAGATGCTGTAAAAACGAGTATAAAGCTTTGCGATATGCTCTCTTTTGAATATCATAGGTAACGCATCTTATTTGATTACGCCCCCATGGCACAGCTGGATAGCGCAGTCCCCTCCTAAGGGACAGGTCGTAGGTTCGAATCCTACTGGGGGCGCCATTCATAGCCTTAGCTTATCGCATTCAAGCTAAGGCTTTTTTATGCCCGCAGTTTGGAGAAAACCATCTCGCACAATCTAAATGAAACAAGTGCAATACTGATCACTTGAGGTCAATGCTGTTAAGGCGCCCCATAAAGGTTAAGATCTCGAGGTTATCTTTGTGTGCATCCAACAAGGCTTTTTTCGTCTGCATGTAGGCGGCAAGTTTGCCGTACTTATTGATGGAACGAACCACTGTTTTGTACTTGTACTGCCCTTCCTCATTGAACTCACGCCACTTGGCAATATAACAAGTGTCTCGATTGTCCGGATCTTCCAACGTTGGGTTGGGTTTATGGACAATCTTAGGCTCAACACTGTGTGGCAGTCTTGTCATCAGGTACGGATCTTTCAATAGGCGACGCCAAAACTTACCCCACATTGCACGCCCAAGCTCATTACGCAATCTGATGGCCTTCTTAAGGCCTTTATTTTCACCAATGCGAACAAAGCCTACGGAGCGGTGCAATACCGTATCCTCCGGTGTGTGAATATGGATCTTAAAGGCTGTCTTGCCTTTCGAAATAAAGCGGTGTCCAGTGTTTGTTATTAAATTGCTCTTAGACATAGTGCTAACTAATAATTTTATTAATAACCAAAGGGTAAGCAAAACTCATACATAATTAAAGTAATAAAATACAAAACTGTAAATAGCATGTGTGTTGATTATTTTGTGATACACCTAATACAGATATAAAAAAGCCCCAAAGAGCAAACTCTTTGGGGCATTCAGTGCTTACGCTTCTACCGGTCAGATAAGAGCTTATTGCTGAACTTGGTATTCAAACTCAGGAACAACAACTTCTACGCGACGGTTTTGTTCACGACCTTCACGAGTCTCGTTTGAAGCGATTGGGTTGTTTTCACCTTCACCACGAGCGTGGATACGTGAAGCATCGATACCTTTTTCTACTAGCGCGTTTGCTACAGATTCAGCACGTTTCTCAGAAACTTTTTGGTTGTAAGCTGCTGGGCCTGAAGTGTCTGTGTAACCAATTACGTCAACGTTCGCTTGTGGGTACTCGTTTAGGAATGCTACTAGCTCGTCTAGTTTCGCAGCGCTCTCTGGTTTAAGCGTTGTGCTGTTTAGCGCGAAGCTACCAGTACCGATTGTTTGAGTTTCAAAAGTCTTAGTTACTACTACTGGAGCAACTTCTTCAACAACCACTTCTTCAACGATTGGTTCTTCTTCAACAACAACTTCGTCGTTACCGCCGAACTTGAATGCAACACCTAGCGTTGCAGAGTTGCCCATTGCTTTCACAGAATCGTTGCTGATGTCAGTGATTGTTTGGTATTCCGCACGTGCTGTTACGTTTTCGCTAACGTTGAATTCAACACCAGCTGCGCCTAGGTAAGAGTAATCGTCTTTACCGTCGTTCATCATTAGGTAAGCACCACCCACTTTACCGTAAAGTGCGATGTCTTCTGTGATTGGTAGGCTGAACTTAGGAGCAAGAGTGATTGCTTCTACGTGGCCACCAAAAGAAGTTTGGTCGAAGTCACCTAGGTTGTCGAAGCCTGCTTCTACTGAGAAGTAGTCATTCATTTCGTAACCAACAAAAGCACCTAGAGTAGAGCCATCTTTGTCACAAGCTTGACCAGCTACACAAGCGTCTTCCATCCAAGACTTACCCATCTTACCGCCCACGTATACTTCTGCGTGCGCTGCTGAAGCCATAAGTAAAGAAGCTGAAATTACCGCTGCTAGTTTTTTCATTATTGATTCCTCTAAAAGAAGTTCTCTTGTTCGTTAACGAAATGCGCCGCCTGACTGACGTTGTATTTCAATTCTTTTATTCAGTTCCTTTGAGTTTGATACCGAAATAACTTCCGCTCATTTGCATAAAGTCACTTGGGTATGTCTCCTGCTCAATGATGCATAAGCTTGCCTCACTGACGGCGAGCACTATAACCCTAAGAAATCCCGAGACAAATCCCAGAACTGTCAATTTAATGTCATCGAAAAGCATGATTTAGTGTGATCTAGCGCACCACAAAGCGAGCCACAGCAATGAAGCAAACGTTTGCGTGAGGTTTCAAAATAGTAGAGGTAAAGCAAATTAACTTCTCATTAATGAGACGATATTTAAGGAACTTTAAGGATAGTGTTTATATTTCAGAGAGATATTTCGTATACAACCCCTCAATTAGCATTCACAGTGGCTATATTTGGATTAGTAAAACTTATCAACTTTTGAGCAATATGATGAGAAAAAGTTCAGTAATTCAGGCGGTATTTCAGGAATTTTGCTGTTTCCCTGGTGCCAGATACAAAAAAAACCGCGGTATTTACCGCGGCTTTTCGACTAATTATTCAAGCAATTATGCGTTTGCTTCACGCTCAGCGATGAACTCAAGCGCCATCTTGATACGAGCAACGCAGCGCTCTTTGCCAATCAGTTCCATTACTGCGTCTACAGAAGGAGACTGACCGCCACCGGTTACTGCGACGCGTAGTGGCATACCGATTTTGCCCATGCCGATTTCTAACTCTTCACATACAGCTGCAATAACGCCATCTTTGATGTTCGTTGTTGTCCACTCAGTTAGTGCTTCTGCTTTCGCCAGGGCAAGCTCTAGAGGCTCTTTAGCAACGCCACGTAGGTGTTTCTTCGCCGCGCCTGCTTCAAACTCAGAGAAATCTTCGTAGAAGTAACGGATTTGCTCAGCTAGCTCAACTAGCGTGTTGCAACGCTCACCCACTAGCTTGATCACTTCAGTGATAGCAGGGCCGTTTGTTACGTCTAGTTTTTGTTGATCTAGGTGCCATTGTAGGTGCTCTGCAACGTACGCTGGATCTGAGTTTTTGATGTAGTGGTTGTTCAACCATTGCAGTTTATCAGTGTTGAATGCAGACGCTGACTTAGATACTGCGTTTAGGCTGAACAAGTTGATCATCTCTTCTTGAGTGAAGATCTCTTGGTCACCATGAGACCAACCAAGACGCACTAGGTAGTTGTTTAGTGCTGCAGGGAGGTAACCCATATCGCGGTATTGCATTACCGATACAGCGCCGTGACGCTTAGACAGTTTCGCACCGTCATCACCTAGGATCATTGCACAGTGTGCGAATGTTGGTACTGGCGCACCTAGTGCTTCGTAGATGTTAATCTGACGAGGTGTGTTGTTGATGTGGTCTTCACCGCGCACTACGTGAGTGATACCCATGTCCCAGTCGTCAACCACAACACAGAAGTTGTACGTTGGAGAACCGTCAGTACGACGGATGATCAGATCATCCATTTGTGTGTTGCTGATTTCGATACGGCCGCGGATTTGGTCATCAAATACTACGCTGCCTTCTTTCGGATTACGGAAACGGATAACACATGGATCGCCATCTTTTGCTGCTTCGTTTGCCGCTTTGATTTTTGGATGGTTAGCATCGTAACGAGGCATTTCTTTGTTTGCTTCTTGCTCTGCACGAACTTCGTCTAGCAGCTCTTTCGATGCGTAACATTTGTATGCTTTGTCTTCTTCTAGAAGCTTATCAACCATCTCGTTGTAACGATCAAAACGTTGAGTTTGGAAGTAAGGACCTTCGTTCCACTCAAGACCTAGCCATTCCATGCCTTCTAGGATCGCATCAACCGCTTCCTGAGAGTTACGCTCAAGGTCAGTATCTTCGATACGTAGAACGAATTCACCACCTTGGTTTTTAGCGTATAGCCAAGAGTAAAGTGCAGTACGCGCACCACCAACGTGTAGGTAGCCAGTTGGGCTAGGAGCAAAACGAGTTTTAACCGTCATCAGAGTTCCTTAGGGGTAATGAGCAACGAGAGAGCTCTCGTTGTAATATCAAGGATAAAAGTGGCGACATTTTACCATCGTAAGTCGATTCTACAATCATTCCGTGTGGATTAACGCTAGAAATACAAACAGGGCAGCACCGATTAAGGTACTGCCCTCTTATTTATAGCGGCAAAACGCTTAGAACAACAGGAAAGCTATCGCAAAAGAAAGTTATGAATGCTGACTATTTTAGATTCTGCATCGCCCACTGCATGAATTCTTGTTGCTCTTGACGGCTTAGATCACTGAAGGACTCTTTCAATGTCTTAGTGACAGCCGGAGACGCCGCGATGCTTGCTTTCGTCGATTGCTTGTTCATTGCCTTGTTGTAATCCGCCACTTCACGTTCGTAATCACGGAAGCCTTGCAAACCACCTTTACGCAACTGAACCATAGAGAACTCGATGTCTTTACCATTTGCGTCTTTTAGCTCGACCTTCGGATCCATTTCAAACGCTTTCGCTTCTTCGATGGTACGGAACTTATTGTAAGTGAGCGTAAGCTCTGCGTCTTTTGGAGCATCAAACTCTAATAAAAGAGGCTGTGAATCAAACTTACGACGCTTACCATCTTCAAATACAATTTGGCCCACATTCACGGCCAGTTGGTTTGCACCGTCTTCTACTTTGATGCTGTTGTTGTCAGAGATCCACTCAGGGTAGACGAACTCACTGTTGAGAACGCGAGGAACCAATTCCGCTTGCAGAGTCAGTTGAGCAGCAAATGCAGGCGCAGAAAGGATTGCGCAAAGTCCTAATAGTGTGGTTGTTTTTTTCATCATGGTTTTCTCGTCTTATACCAATTTAGATAAGCCACTGAAACTAACAGGCCGGTCATTCCAATGGCTTATATGAATAAGTATCAAGACAAAAAGGGCGTTTCCGCCCTTTTAGCTGCTTCTATATTAGAAGTAGTATTCAACACCTACAGAGAACTCGTCGTAGTCAGCTGACTTCCAACGTGCTTCTGTTGGTTTGTCTAGTTGAGACGCACCGTCACCGAAGTCTAGCGTACGAGCACGAGCGTAAAGTACTGCAGATGGGTCTACGAAGTACATGATCTGTGCAGATAGTACATCATCCGCTGTGTTATCGATTGTCTTACCGTCACGTTCTAGGTCGAAGTTTGCTGCGTAACCCAGTTTGTACTGCCAATCACCAGTTGTGTACATCAGACCAGCAGACATTGCATCTTGCTTCTCGCTTACACCGTTGCTTGCATCAGCTTCCATGTATTTGTATTGAGCGAAGAAAGAGATACCGTTGTCAAACCAACCTTGAACACCTAGTAGGTACGTGTTGTTTTCCCAAGTTTGACTTTCACCTTCGATGTTGCGGTTACCTTCGTAAGCTGCATCCAATTGTAGTGGACCTAACTTGTAGTGAGCCGCGATGCCGCCCCAGTAATCGTCACCTTCACCTAGACCCGCTTTATCACCAGCACCCACTGCTGCGTCGATAGAGAACTTGTCAGCGTACATTGGAGAATCCCAACGGATAGTGTTTGATTGACGGTCTTGGTACTTAGCACCACCGATTGCACCACCCCAGTCGTAAACATCGCCTAGACCTGGGTTAGATGCTGGCCAGTCAACCAACTCGTACATTGGAGTAAGAACGCGACCTAGACGAACTTGACCCCAAGAAGCGCTTTCAAAACCTACGAATGTGTCACGCTCACCAAGACCTGCGCCTTCACCACCAAAGCTTGGGTCTACGTAGCCACCTTCGATTTGCCAAATGAACGTTGGTTCAAAGTTAGCGAATTGCTTTTTACCACGGAAGCCGATACGTGATTCGTTGTTTAGCTGCATGCCGCCCAAGTCATCGTCAGTTGCTTTGCTACCAGAATCGTAATCGCGGTACGCGGCCTGCATCGCGATAATACCGTACACTTCATATGAGAAAGAGTCTTTAGTTAGGTACTCTTTCGCTGCATCACTGTTTGCACCATCAGCAAAAGCTGAACCACTGAACATCATGCCTGTGATTGCAGTAGCAAGTAGGCTTTTCTTTAGGTAAGACATTTTTAACCCCTATATTTTTAGTTTTTTCCATTTTCAAATTCGCTAACTAGGACATTGCAGGAACTTGAATCTGTGTTTGGACGGAGCAAATATGACAAACTTTTTTCGCAGTAAAAAACTTTCCCCACGGCAATCTGAGCAACTTCAAAATGAGAAGATCAAAAACAATATAAACCAATTAATAACAAGGACTTAAAATGACAAATAAAAATATAAAAACGTCAAAAGCATCCAGAGTCACTTGCTTTTTATATAAAAAGCTCGAAATTCGTGAGCAATCTCACCTCACTTTTAGGCGTTTTAACGGAACTTTATATTCAGAGAGAAAAAACTTTGAGATAACTCGCAACAATATCAGTACATTGACGATGCAAATAGGGGGATTTTGACGAAATTGTTTCACGTCGAAATGCTTGACCTTCCCCTTGCAGGAAGGTTTATCCTCTGAACATTACTATTCTTGAGGACAAATTATGTATCAGTTCGTTGTACCGATGTCAGGGCTTAACTGCATGGGCTGTGCTAGAAAAGTTGAGAAAGCTTTACATGCCAATCACAGTGTTGAGATCATCAATTTGTCCCCAACAGTGGTTGAGTTGAAAACTGAATCCCCTCTTTCTTCTATTGTTGAATCCATCGAGACATTGGGTTATCACGCTGGCCATCAATATCAGTTCAACCTAGCTGGACTAAGTTGTGGCGGCTGCGTGAAGAAACTCTCTTCTTTATTAGAAGCAAACCAAGACGTCATTGCATTTCAAGCGTCGACAACCCAACTCGATATCACGACCCTACTATCAGAGCAGAAAGTGATCGATCTTGTGGCGACTCTCGGCTACACCGCCAGCCCTGATTCTATTGAAGTAGAGGAAGAAAGCTCACCAGAGACTGAACAGGCAGACAAGCAAAGCAATATTAAAGATGCGCAGGTGCCACCAGCGAGTATTCAGCTGCAAATGCTGATTCAAGGCATGACGTGTGCGAGTTGCGTCTCTTCAGTAGAGAAAGCACTTACTAACGTAGAAGGCATTGAGAAAGCACAAGTAAACCTTGCCGAGCAAAGTGCATTAGTGTTTGCTACTCAAGATTCTGAAGCCCTTCACCACGCGATTATTGATTCAGTAAAACAAGCCGGTTACCAAGCAGAGATCCTCCAAGACGCAGCAACCCAGCAAGAAAAGCAAGCAGCACAGCAACTTGCCCAACAAAAACGCTTCAGGCTTGATGCAATAGCTGGCTTAGTTGTTGGTGCGCCACTGATGTTGTGGGGGATATTTGGCGGCAACATGGTGATTCGCAACACGAACGACCAGTTGGCTTGGGGTGCGATTGGTATTCTGTGTCTCTTACTGCTAGCAACAGCGGGTAAGCACTTCTTTACTAACGCATGGTTAGCAGCCACTCACAAACGTGCCACCATGGACACCTTAGTCGCGTTAGGTACTGGGGCGGCGTGGTTCTATTCGATGCTTGTGGTGATTTTCCCAGACTGGTTCCCTCTTGCTTCACGCCATGTGTACTTTGAAGCAAGTGCAATGATCATCGGCTTAATTTCTCTTGGTCACTATATCGAGGCAAAAGCCAAAGCAAACACAACACGCTCATTGCAGGCGCTGATTAACCTGCAACCTCAACAAGCGACGGTGATTACAGAACAAGGTGATCAACAGATCGTGGTTGAGCAAATCACGCTAGGCATGAAATTGCGCATCAAACCGGGCGAGAAGGTGCCAGTAGATGGCGTTGTGATACAGGGTGAATCGTACATTGATGAGTCGATGCTAACCGGTGAACCCGTACCAGTATTAAAAGCGCACGATGCGCAAGTGTCTGCCGGTACATTAAATACCGATGGTGGATTAGTCATTGAAGCAAAGGACATCGGCGCGAACACCATGCTGGCTCGAATCATTCGCATGGTACGCACGGCGCAAAGCAGTAAGCCTGCCATTGCCAAATTAGCAGACCAGATTTCATCGGTATTTGCTCCGGTCGTGGTCGGTATCGCAATCCTAGCTGCTTTGGTTTGGTTTGCCGTAGGTCCAGAACCTAAAGCCAGCTACATGCTTGTAGTAACGACCACTGTGTTGATCATCGCCTGCCCTTGTGCACTGGGCTTAGCAACGCCATTGTCGGTCACCGTTGGTGTCGGTAAAGCCGCAGAGCTTGGCATTCTGATCAAAGACGCTGACGCACTGCAGTTGGCAAGCAAAATCGACACGGTCGTATTCGATAAAACTGGCACGCTGACTCAAGGTAAACCGAGTGTGCAGCAAGTGTTTACTCACGCTACCAGCCAAGAACACATGCTGGCTCTGGCATACGCGGCAGAGCGTCAATCGGAGCACCCGTTGGCCAAAGCCGTGTGTGATTACGCGAGAAAGAACAAGACTGAAAGTGTTGAGTTGAGCGCATTCGAGAACATTCGTGGCCGTGGTATTACTGCGACTTACCAAGCACAACCGCTACTCATTGGCTCATTGCAATTTATGCAAACCGAGCAGATTGATACCAGCTCAATGAAGCAAGCAATTGAAGATTGTGCAAACAACGCTTGGACACCAGTAGCTGTAGCTCTGAACAACGAACTGATTGGTTTAATTGCCATCGCTGATCCAATTAAATCTGATGCCAAACAAGCAGTGTCTGCATTAAAATCGCAGGGCATAAAAACTGTCATGCTCACAGGCGACAACCAACACGTAGCCAATGCTATCGGTAAAGAGCTCGGCATTGATGAAGTCATCGCTCAAGTGATGCCCGACGAGAAAGCACAACATATTGAACTGCTGCAATCTCAAGGCCGCACAGTGGCGATGATCGGTGATGGCATCAATGACGCACCAGCCCTTGCGTTGGCGGATCTTGGTGTCGCAATGGGAAGTGGCAGTGACGTGGCAATCGAAAGCTCACAAATGACCATTCTCAATACATCACCAATGGCCGTTGTGCATGCGATTGAACTCTCGCGCGCGACACTTAAGAACATGAAACAAAACTTGTTCGGCGCCTTTGTTTATAACTCGTTGGGTATCCCTATCGCCGCAGGCGTACTTTACCCAGCGTTTGGATTTTTGCTCAGTCCTGTCGTTGCTGGTGCAGCGATGGCACTGTCTTCAATCACGGTCGTCAGTAATGCAAATCGACTACGACTGTTTACCATTAAGTAAGCGACACTTCTTCTCGAGGATATTATGAAGTTGAAACTATTGACCTTTACAATGCTTGCTGTCACATCGGCGAACGTATTAGCCGCTGATGTCATCAACCACAAATCGCCATACTGTGGCTGCTGTGGCGAATGGACAAAACACATGGAAGAGAACGGCTTTACTGTGGAAGAAAAGCTGCATGATGACATGAATGCGATCAAACGCGATTTGGGCATCAAGAACGAACAGCTTTACTCTTGCCACACCGCGGAGATCGATGGCTACGTATTTGAAGGTCATATTCCTGCCGACGACATTAAAGCGTTTTTGGAAAACCCACCTCGAAATGCAAAAGGCCTGACTGTACCGGGTATGCCAATGGGCTCACCGGGCATGGAGTACGGCGAGAAGAAAGACAGCTACGCTGTTTACGCCTACAACGAGAAAGGTCAGGTTTACGAATACCGCTACCACAAAGGTAACGACCAATAAAAACAAAGCCCAGCGAGACAAACCGCTGGGCTTTTTCTTAATGGACAGTTAAGACAAACTTTTAATTAGAAGCCGTAAGACGCACCGAACACGAACGCGTTGTTCACTAGGCTGTCACCCGCTGAGTTTTCTGCACCGTGAGCTTGGCTACGGAACTCAAAGTATGGCTGTACGCCTTTACGAGTCCATGTTGCACGCAACTCGTGGTCCATGGTCTCTGCTTCAATCATGTAAACGTTGTTGTAGCTGAAGGTCACGTCTTCATTCATCGCGTAACCAATGCGGTTATCCATGCGGTAGTCTGTTTTCGCATCTGCGTCTGTTGCATCAATGTGTGCACGAGTACGGTTACTTAGCGAGATACCATTATCGAAGTTGTAGCCGATTTTAACCAAAGGACGGTATTGGATGCTCTCACCCGCAGAGAATAGGTGTTGGTAACCTGCTGCAACCCATAGGTGATCAGTGATGTTAAATGCTTGCTCACCACCCACAGTGATTGCTGGTGTTGTGTTACCTGCGCCGCCGTTTTCAGTTTCTAGTTTACCTAGTTGAATGCCGTCAAACTCAGTGTAAACCGTGAAGCCGCCGAATTGGTTATCGAAAGTGTGGCCTGCTTCTAGCGTTGATGTCATGTCCGAACCGTGGATTCGACCATCATCGTGGAATTGGATGTTACCCGTTACGTAAGATGAGCCTGCGAAAGCGCTTGATGCGAAAACAAGAGAAAGTGCACTTAGTGCAAAAACGTTTTTCATAATTACTGCCTTTATTTATTCACGTTATGCGATGACATGTCCGGCTATCACTTGCCCTTCATCGCAAACATTGGGATGTGCCTCCCTGGCGACAGCAATACTGCGCAATTTAATTCGCATTGAAAAATAAATCGTTTAAAACAGTGATCCAATTCAAATCGACATTTTCGAAATCCAAAAAAGTTTATTAAATACAGAGCCTTGCTATAAAACCTAAAAATTCGTCAAAAAAATAAAGTGTGACCTGAAGCTAGTTAGGCTCTCAAATTCGGCACAAAACAAGCATCGAGATCACACTCTTCTTTTCTTTCTAAATTACGAACTTAATTATCAGTAAAAAATAATCAGACATTGATCACGCTTATTTTCCGTAGAAAAATAAATAAAGCCCTCAACATAAGTTGAGGGCTTTGAGTAAGGAACAATGATTTTAGTGAATGATTAGCAGAATTACTTCACGCTAGTCACGCGGCTTGTTTTCTCACCCGTAGCAGATACAGAGCGGATAAACACTTCACCTTTCACATTTGGACGAGCATTGTCTGCGTAAGTTAGCCAGTTTTTGCCGTCTAGAGAGTATTGAAGCTTCACACCTGGGAACTGAACGTTCATTGCTAGTTTTCCATCTTCTACTTTCGCACCTGGTACAGGTAGGCGGTAATCGATACCAGATTTCTCTAGCTTAGCCAGTTCACGTTGACCAAGAACGTTCGCAAAGCGGTTGTAGTCGTGGTTTAGCGCTGCTTTGTCTACTAGGTTAGAGTTTTGCGAGTATTCAACACCCACTTTGTAGTCGTTTTCCCAATCAGCACGGTGCCATGCACGCTCAGCTGCTGCTAGTACGCGAGGGAATACCATGTACTCGTATTGCTCGTCGTTACGTACTGTCTCAGACCAAAGCTGTGCTGATAGACCGTAGAAAGGTTTCGCTTCGATTTCACCTTTACCAGTAAAGCCATTACCATCGCGATCTACAGACGTTTCTGCGTTTTGAGGCATGTTCTCTGGTGCAAAGCCAAACATCTTACGAGTATCTGTTGCACGTGTAGCCCAGTAGTAACCACGTTCTTTCGGGTCAACTTCGTATGGCATGTCCATGTAAACGTAGTCTGGGTTAGAAACAATCACGTCGTAACCTTTCTTAGACCACTCGTACACTGATGACGTGCCACCCCAGTAAAGAACGTCCCAGAAGTTTACGCGAGTATTTTCTGTTGCAAACGCTTTCTCGCCTTCACTGTACTTAAGACCATCTTGCCAAGCTTGGAAGTTAGGGATGCCCTTCTCAGCCACAATCTTAGACACTTCTTCTGCAAAGTGGCTTGGTAGATGAGCAAAGTCGCTTACCGTCCCGTCTGCAATTAGCGTCTGACATTGTGGAGATTGTGCGAATGGCTTGTCTTGTTTAGACAGGTCAATCGTACCCTTCCAGCTTACTTTGTCTTCAGCGTTCACATCTTGGAAACCAGCGCCTAGCTTGATGTTCTTCGCTTCGTCACCACCAAAGTGCCATGTTGATAACGGTGCGCCCGCTTCTTGGTGCATTGCTGCTACTTCTGAAATCACTTTATCAACAAAGCGAGTTGAAGATTCCATACATGGGTTGATGAAGCTTTGCTTGTTGTAGAACTGAACCGTCGTTACGTTCGATGTATCTTGAGGATCCATCAGGCGGTACTCGTTCGCTTCTGCTTCTTTACCTTCTTCCATTAGACGGTCGTAACGTGCTTCCATTGATACCACAGCTGCACGAGCGTGCGCAGGCATATCGATTTCAGGAATCACTTCGATGTTACGCGCTTTCGCGTACTTCAAGATGTCCACGTAGTCTGCTTTGCTGAAGAAGCCAGAACCAAAGTTGTCTGTCGTTGCACCTGAGCCAAGCTGAGGCAGTAAACAGCTTTTCTCTTCCAAATCGAAACAACGGTTAGCACCCACTTCTGTCAGCTCAGGCAGACCCGGGATTTCTAAACGCCAGCCTTCATCATCCGTTAGGTGAAGGTGTAGCTTGTTCATCTTGTACGCTGCCATTTGGTCAAGCGTTGCAAGAATTGCGTCTTTAGAGTGGAAGTTACGAGCCACATCCACCATCACACCGCGGTAATCAAAGCGAGGTGCATCTTGAATAGACAGTTGTGGTAGAGAATCAGCATTTTGGCTATCTATCAGGCCAAAGATAGATTGTACTGCGTAAAACGCGCCAGCTTGGTCGAACGCTTTAATAACAATACCGTTGCCGTTGATGCTCATATCGTAAGCACCAGATTTTGCTAATTCACCGGTGAAGTTTGCAGGAACTAGCGTGATGCTAACAGGAACATCACCACGAACATCCACACCTACCACTTCTGCACGATCTTGAATTGCTGCGTATTGAGCCGCATCAAATGCGTCTTTCGGCAGCGCAATACCACCTGCGATGTCTACTGTGCCTCTGCCTGCTTTCACATGCATTGGCGTTGGTAGTAACGTAGTTGATACATCTTGTTTTGCTAGATCTTCGTTCTTTTCAAAACGAGATACTGCACTTGCCATGATGTTGTTGTCATCAGGCGTACGTTTTAGGTTGTTGCCTTCAAGGCCAGTAACGAAAGAATTAACGTCTTCTGTATTAAGCGACGCGATCATCTTAGGCTCAGCGTTTGGCGCTGCAACAAATGCACCCGGCATGAAGTCAGTTTCAAATAACTGCCAGTATTCAGCAACAAGAGGAAGAACCACTTCTTCACCTGCCGCAAAGCCATCAAATTTGTCTGTTGGTTCTAGTTTGTGTAGGTCGCCCGTTACACGAGAGATTTTGAATTGTTCGTTGTCGACATCCAGAATCAGACGGATGCTGTGGAAGTAGATAGCCCAATCTTGAGAGTCAACCGCTTCGCCTTGGTTAACCAGTGTCATGTTGACTTTGTTACAAGACGCCCACTCTGCGCCCATGTCCTGACATGCAAGACCTTCGTTAGCGCCGTGGTTAGTCAACACTTCATATTGAATATCAAGGTTGTCAGCCAATGAGTTTACAACTTGTTGCTCAGAATTCTGTAGTGAAGAGCAACCTGCCAATGTAGCAATAACAGAAGCAGCAATCAGACTATGTTTCAACATCTTACTTTCCCCAAAAAGTCAGTGGTTCAAAACGACATTTATCAAAAATGGTGAGCACCTAAATGCGAGGCGCTTAACAGTGTATTCAACATACAAGCAGTTATTTCTAAGCGTAAAATTAATGAAACTAAGAAGTGATCCAGCTCAAATTCAGCAATGCTTAAGAAAATATAAACACATATATTTCAATCACTTAATTAAAACGTCAAAAACGAACAACTTTTTTTGACGTGTTTGTTGCGACCTCAGTCACGAATATCGATGGGTTTAGACGGGTTTTATAGGATTTTGATCACTGTTGGTTATTTAGTAATCCATTAACAACAAACTCAATTGAAGTGCTTTCGTGAATCAGATCTCATTTCCATGCCGTCAAAACTCGTCAATATTTTTAGAAATGACGATTTTGCCGAACCATGTTATAGATAAGGTGCATATTGAATTCGAGGAGCAAAATATGTTTCGACTCTTGTCTGTCATGTCATCTTTGATTGTTTTTTTCACCTCCTACTCCGCACAAGCAGAGCCACAACACTGGTTGGTAAAAAAAGGAGACACCGAATACATGATTATTGGTTCTGTCCATGTGGGCGACAAAAGCATGTACCCTTTACCGAAAGCCGTGACTCAGTTCCTCAACAACAGTGACGGTTTGATCATCGAAGCGGATATCAGAAATACCGAAGGGGCTGCGTTTCCAAAAACAAAACTACTTGCGAAAGACATCCTCGATAAAGAACAACGTCAGCACTTGGCTGACATCGCAAAAGATCTTGGATTACCGGAAGAACAACTACTCAATGCACCACCTTGGTCGGCGGCATTGACGATTCAGCTCTTGCTAGTGAACAAGTTAGGCTATGCCTCGGACCAAGGTGTCGACATGCACTTAATGACGCTTGCTGATAAGCAAAATGTGCCAGTGATTCCACTCGAAACGGTACAATTTCAGTTGGACTTAATCGCTGGACAAGAAGATGGTGGGAAAGAATTACTGCTCTCTTCTATCGAAGAATATGACGGCGGTGAGGCTTTGGTACAGTGCTTGATCGACAGTTGGAAGACAGGCGATGGCAACTCTCTAGAAGATGCGTCTAAAAGCGCAGAGTCTACCGATGCATTTAATGAGGCTTTCCTTTATGAGCGCAACCGTAATTGGGCTGAAAAGCTAGATTCAGGCAGTGTACTGCCAAAGAAAGCAGGTCAATACACCATTGTGGTCGGCAGTTTGCACTTAGTTGGTAAAGACAACTTGATCGATTTACTCAGAAAACGCGGCTTTAACGTCGAAGCACTGGGCAATACTAGCAAAGCAGATTGTGACATCTAAACGGTCACAATATTTACACCACGAACATCAGTGCCCTGATTGACGGGGCACTTACATCCCCTTACACCGCACCCACGCTGTTGAGTCTACACTTACGCCTCGCTAACAAATCCAGCAATCTATTCGACACTATCAGTTCAACCTTTAGATTTGATAAGAGCTTTTATGAAGTACAAAGCCTCATTATTATGCCTAGCCAGTGCACTACTTTTACCTTCGTTAGCTAACGCTAAGCCATCTTGCACGATTGAAGAATTCCAGCCAGTCGATATTGCCCCAGAAACCAAAGGTGGTGTATTCGGGGTCAGTTCTTAATTACTCAAAAACCTATGATGCGCTGTGCGAACATTACTTTTACTACTGTCCATACTCGCAATCGCGTCGCACATCTAATCAATCAGAATTTTGAAGCCGAATACTTCGATGGCAAAACAGGGAAATCACACTCTGTGACGTTTGATGAAGATGAACTTCAAGCTGGCTACATCAAGGTAGGACCAAACAATCCACAAACGGTTTATGTTTGTTTCACCACATCCGAAACACCAATTAAAGATATTAGTTGTGATGTGAAATAGCGGAAACGGGAAACGACTTTGTTTTGTCTTTCTAAGAACAAGCTCCATCAACAGCTTTCAAAGCCGAGTGCGTTTCATTAGCCCTCTAACGAACACCTCTCAATTTCTAAAGCGAAGCGCTCCCGATTCAAAAAACCGTAAACGTAAAAAGCCGCAACATTTCCGTTGCGGCTTTTCTAAAATAGGTCGGTGAAGAGGGATTCGACGCGGCTGGGCTTCCATCGGACTGGCGCACCAGCCCCCGCCCTCTTCTTCACGCAGCATTAAAGCTTTACCAGCCCCAAATGCAAAAAAGCCGTAGCATTTCTGCTACGGCTTTTTCTAATATGGTCGGTGAAGAGGGATTCGAACCCCCGACCCTCTGGTCCCAAACCAGATGCGCTACCAAGCTGCGCTATTCACCGAGATGTTTAACTGAGGACTTATCCCCGTCAACGGATGCGTATATTACGGATTCTTTAGAGAGACGCAAGTGCTTTTTGCGAAAAAACCTAATGTCTTAATTCGTTTGATGAATTACTGAACACTAGCACGTGAAATGTGACTAAGAACCCACAATAAAATACAGGCCATTAACCTTGGCAACATAATTGATCCAGATCAGTGTGTAAAAAAGCACCACCTATTAGTTTGGTCCATGTCGGAACTATCTTGGAGGAAACACATGGACTTTTGGCTTGAACTCCTATTTGGTAATGCGGTGGGACTATCGTCAATGATAGTAATCTTTGGGACAATTGGACTGATGTTGTTTTTCAGCGGTTTCTTCATTTACAAGATCATGAACGACAAATCTCCTCACTAGATCTCGCTTAGCTCTAGAAACGCTTTGCACCGGAGTTGGTAACCTGCCTGCTCCGGTTTTTTATTTGATCTTTTCACACACGTCCTTGATATAATTGTCTCTACTTATCCTGTTCTTTATGAGATTGCCGTTATGTCTCACGATGACGATTTTGATCTGTTCCAACAGATGATGGGCGATGTGAAGCCAATCAGCAATGACACCGCCGAACACAAAAAGGTTCACCAAGTTACCGATGCACACCTTGCTAAACGCGAGGCAGCAATATGGTTAACTGAAGACGATCCTGAATACTTGTCGATTGACCATGCAGAAATGCTGAAACCAGATGACTTTATCGAGTTCAAACGTGATGGCGTACAAGACGGTGTCTATCGTAAGCTACGTTTGGGCAAGTACCCGATACAAGCTCGTCTTGATTTACACCGTAAGACGTTGAAAGAAGCGCGTGATGAAGTCGTAAAATTCCTTAAGCAATGCATTCAGATGGACATTCGTACCGTGGTGATAGTGCATGGCCGTGGTGAGCGTTCTAATCCACCAGCCTTAATGAAAAGTTTTGTCAGCAGTTGGTTGCAGCAAATCCGCGAAGTGCAGTGTGTACACAGTGCGCAACGGTTTCACGGTGGCAGCGGTGCTGTGTACGTTCTATTAAGAAAGAGCCCTGAGAAGAAGCTTGAGACGCGAGAACGTCATCAAAAACGGTTAGGCTAAGCGCTCTCCCGGTGCTAGAATGCCCGACCTTATCTCGTCTTGCTGCTTTATCTTAGCAGTAAGGCACTTCAATTAACCGCCGTTGTGAAACGTTAGGAGACGACATGTCACAAGACAACACAAAACGCTTAAACAAATACATCAGCGAAACGGGCTTCTGCTCGCGCCGTGAAGCAGACCGCCTTATCGAGCAAGGCCGCGTCACCATTAATGGTCAACAACCAGAGATGGGCACAAAAGTGCTACCTGGTGATGATGTTTGCGTCGATGGCAACCCCGTTGCGGCAAAAGAAAAGCCAATTTACATTGCCTTGAACAAGCCAACCGGTATCACTTGCACCACTGAGCGTGATATCCCTGGTAACATTGTTGATTTCATCGGTCATAAAAAGCGTATCTTCCCAATTGGTCGTCTGGACAAGCCTTCAGATGGTTTGATCTTCCTAACAAACGATGGCGACATCGTGAACAAGATTTTGCGTGCAGGCAACAACCACGAAAAAGAATACGTGGTGCGTGTCGACAAGCCTATCACCGGCGAATTCCTTAAGCAGATGTCGAGCGGTGTGAAGATCCTTGATACGGTGACTCTGCCTTGTAAAGTAGAGAAAGAGACTAAGTTCTCTTTCCGTATCGTGTTAACACAAGGTTTGAACCGTCAAATCCGTCGTATGTGTGAGGCGCTAGGCTACGAAGTTTTCAAACTGCGTCGCGTACGCATTATGAACATCTCACTTGATGGTATTCCTAATGGTAAGTGGCGTTACCTAAGTGACGACGAAATGGCAGAGATCCTAGCAATGTGTGAAGGCTCTGTCGGAACCGAAGAAGCATCAAAGACAGATTCAAAAGGTCGTAACATCCGTAAAGCGACTGATGCGAAGCTGTTTGATAGCCGTGAAGAAAACCAAGACTCTACTGCTCGTCGTAACCAGAAGACACGAACTTTCCGTGGTAATAATGCTGATGAATTCCGTCATGCACCGAATTCGAAAAAAGGCCAACAGCGTCGTCAACGTGATGATGAAAAAGCACGCCCAACAAAAGAGCATTACAACGCAAAGCCGCAAAATGAACGTACTAAGCCTCAAGGTGAATATGGTAAAACTGAAAAGCCTCAATCACCGAGTAAACCTAAGCAGCATTACATGAACCCAAATGCAGCTAAGCCAAGCAAACCAGCAAAACGTTCTGGTGGCACATTGAGTCTGAAGAAATAACGCTTCACTGAATGGTAAGATCAAAAAAGGACGCTCATGAGCGTCCTTTTTGTTTGTCTTCAACTTACAAGCACAGCGGTGCAAATTGACCACGAGTTAGACTCAGCAAATCTTTCGGCGCTAACTCGATTTCTAAACCACGCTTACCCGCACTCACGCAGATGGAGTCTTGATCTGTTGCACTTTCATGTAGAAAGGTAGGCAGCGCTTTTTTTTGCCCAAGTGGGCTGATCCCACCAACAACATATCCTGTGGTCTTTTGTGCGATCTCTGGGTCGGCCATATCGGCTTTTTTGCCCTTCGCCGCTTTCGCTGCCAATTTAAGATTCAGCTTTTGGTCGACAGGAATAATGGCAACGGCTAGGTTTTTAGGCTCGCCGTTCAAACAGAACAGCAGCGTTTTAAATACTTTCTTTGGATCTTGTCCCAATATTTCCGCCGCTTCTAATCCATAGCTGTCCGCTCGTGGGTCGTGCTCATACTGGTGAATGGTGTGTGATACTTTTTTCTTTTTCGCAAGATTAATGGCCGGAGTCATCAAGATTCTCCTCATAAAACAAAAAACGCTGCTCCGTTATCGGTAGCAGCGCTTTAAGTTAATGGTATCCACGAGTTTGAGTCAATCGCTTTTTACTTGTAAACAATATCACCAGAAGGAGCATACTCATTTACGTCAATCGGACTGTGCGTTTGTAAGAACTCTTTCAACACTTCTGCATCTGTAAACCCTGTATTGACGTAGCCTGAATGCGTATTTACTTTCGGGTAGCCATCACCGCCTGACGCATTGTAACTCGGTACGGTAAAGCGGTATTGGCCATCGAGGCGTAACTGCTTTTCACCAATGAATACGTTCGAAACCTTGCCATTTTCCACAGTCATAGAAATGCCCGCAAACTGAGCATAAGCACCTGAATCTACGGGCTTAGTTGCGACTACATTTAAGTAATCTAAGACTTCTTTACCCGACATATCTACGTAAGAGACCATGTTGCCAAACGGTTGTACCGTTAGTACGTCTTTGTAGGTAATATCACCGGCTTCAATGGAGTCACGCACGCCACCTGAGTTCATGACAGCAAAGTCTGCTTTCGCACGCTCCATGTGCGCGGTTGCGATTAAACGGCCAAGATTGGTTTGCTGATAACGAACCACGTTACGGTCGCCTTCAAGTTTCCCATTCGATTCAGCAATCTTCACATTGAGCTTGTCTTGCCCCTGCTCTTGATAAGGGCGTAAAAACTCAAGCATGGCCTCATCTTGGTTTATCTCATCTTGAATCAGCACACGTTGTGATTCGCCATTCACTTTGATCTTCTTCTTCAAGTTGACTGGAATCAGATCGTAGCTCACCATAGAAAGCTCACCATTACGGAATTCGTAATCCGCGCGGCCAACAAACTTACCCCATTCATACGCTTGTACAATGTAAGTCCCATTTTGCACATCAGGCTTACATTCATCACCTGGCATGAAGTTCTTTTTGATGACGTTCGGACCTTCCATACAAACAGGCTCTTGAGAGTGACCACCCACAATCATGTCCAAGTCACCTTCATTTAGGTAGCGAGCCAATGCCACATCACCGGGAGCATTCACACCACGGTTGCCATTTTCGTAATGGCCCATGTGTGTCACTGCAAAAATAAGGTCCGGCCGCTCTGTTTCTTTCAACTCAGCGATGACCTTCTTCGCTTCTTCTTTCGGGTCACGGAAATCAACCTCGCCAATAAATTCAGGGTTACCTAGCTTCGCCGTGTCTTCAGTGGTTAAACCAATAACAGCGATCTTGATGCCTTGCTTGTTGAACATGGCATAAGGTTGGAACAAGCGCTTGCCAGTTTCTTTGTCGTAAATGTTGACAGACAGCATCGGAAAGTTTGCCCACTCTTGCTGTTTGAATAGCACTTCTAGTGGGTTGTCGAACTCGTGGTTACCTAGCGCCATCGCATCGTAACCAATTTTGCTCATGCCTTTAAAGTCAGGTTCTGCATCTTGCAAGTCAGACTCAGGTACACCTGTGTTGATGTCGCCACCTGATAGGAGTAGCACACTGCCCCCTTCCGCTTGAATCTCTGCGCGCAGTTCATCAATCAGCGTTTTACGCGCAGCCATGCCGTACTCGCCGTATTTATTCTGCCAGAAACGACCATGATGATCGTTGGTGTGCAGTACGGTCAATTTGTACGTTGTATCTTCATTCCATTCGTGTGCTGGTTGCGTTGCACATCCGGCTAAAGTAGCCAGAATAGCGGCGCTTAAAGCGTTTTTTACAATCAGGCGTTGCTTCATTGTTTTACCTTTTTATCGTCTGGGGTCCACTGCATTGCACGCTCAATGAGAAGAACTAACTCAACTCTTACTTATTGAGACGCAAAAACTTGAGATAGTGTAAAACACTAACATATTGATTTCATGTTTCTGCGACGTACTTTACTTATGGCGAACTGAACAGCCGCAAATTTAAACAGATTATAGACATAATCAAGGTGGGATAAGGAAGCGAGAAGCGAGAAAAGGATAGTGAGGCAGAATCAATGTGTCGATACAAAAATGGCCAGCACACGGGCTGACCATTTCATTCAAACATTCACAACGATCGATTATTTGATATCGATGTCTGCAAAGCTCTTGATTAGATCGTCTAGCGATTTCATTTGCGCTAGGAACGGCTCTAGTTTGTCTAGAGGCAATGCAGATGGTCCATCACAGCGAGCTTGGTCTGGAGTCGGGTGCGCTTCGATGAACAGACCCGCAATGCCTGTTGCTAAGCCCGCTTTTGCCAGTTCAACCGTCTGCTCGCGACGACCACCAGATGCCGCGCCCGATGGATCACGCATTTGTAGTGAGTGTGTTACGTCAAAGATGATTGGGCTGCCTTTCGATGCGTTTTTCATTACACCAAAACCAAGCATGTCTACAACTAGGTTGTCGTAGCCCATACAAGAGCCACGCTCACATAGGATGATGTTTTCATTACCACATTCTGCGAACTTCTCAACAATGTTACCCACTTGGCCTGGACTCATGAACTGAGGTTTCTTCACGTTGATCACTGCGCCTGTTTTCGCCATTGCTTCAACAAGGTCAGTTTGACGAGCTAGAAATGCAGGAAGCTGAATAACGTCAACCACGTCTGCCACTGGTTGAGCTTGTGCTTCAGTATGAACATCAGTAATGATCTTTACGCCAAACGTGTCTTTCAGTTCTTGGAAGATTTTCATACCTTCTTCTAGACCAGGGCCACGGTATGAATGAACAGAGCTGCGGTTTGCTTTGTCGAACGACGCCTTAAATACGTAAGGAATGCCAAGCTTGTCGGTTACTTTTACATAGTGCTCACAGATCTGCATAGCAAGATCACGAGACTCAAGAACGTTCATACCAGCAAACAGTGTGAATGGCTTGTCGTTAGCAACCTGAATGTCGCCAATATTAACGATTTTCTGTTCCATTTTGATTCTCTTTTGTCTGTCCTCAATACGCCTTTCGGCCTATTGATAAAATTAGTGAAGCGTGACGTGCTTTTCGTTCATCGCATTAACTTGTGATTTTAGTAGCTCTGATGCCGGATCGTCTGGACATTGGTCAATAAAGTACTCAAAATCGGAAGCGGCAACCTGAAGGCACTCTAACTGCTGGAAGATAAAGCCGCGGTCACGAATTTCATACGGGTCATCGGGTACGAACGTCAACGCAAGATTGGTACAACGCAGTGCCAGTGTGTAACGCTCTTCACGCAGCATCGCGCTTTTAATCAAAGCTAACCAACGGCCAATGACCGTAGGGTTATCGGCTTCTTCAAAATGTTCAGGTTTAAGCGTCGCAAGTGGACCTTCTTGACCAATCAACCATGCTTGAAGAATTTTCTCGCCAACGTATTCACCGTTAAACGGATTAATGTAATCTGGTGTTTTGTGCATCCAATCCAGCTTAATCAAGAACTGAGTTGGGAATGTCACCCCTTTCATCGGGAAACCAAGACGATTGCCAAGATAAAGCAGAATAGCACCAAGGCTAACTGGAATGCCTTTCTTGCGCTCTAGCACCTTATCAATAAAGCTGTTGTCAGAGATAAAATACTCTTGCTCATCCCCTTTAAAACCCCATTCATGGAAGAATAGGCGCAAGAATGAGTCAAAGCGTTGCTCTTCATCGGTTTCATGAACAAGTGTCGCTTCTGCTTCTTTGTACAGACGCTCTAATTCTTGTTTTGCCCAATGAACATTGGTTTCTGGGTTAATGGAATGATTCAGCTCTAAGGCGCCTTCCACCAACGGGATGTTGTCAAAATCTTCGTCAAAAAGTTCAAGCATGAAGATTACCCAAATAGGTTTGGATTTTTAGAAACGGCAATATTCGCGGCCATAACCAACCAGCCTAAAGCACCGAAGAAAGCAAAGATTCTCAGCAACTTGTTCTTCGCCATCTTCATCGCAAAGAAACCAAGAGCAATGTACGCCAACACACAAGTGATCTTGTTGGTTAACCAAGGCGCAGCATCCGTAAATGGAATAAAGCCGGTCACCATGATCAGACCGATACCAGATAGCAGTAGCGCGGTATCAACAATATGCGGGAAAATTTTCAGAAAGTGATTGTTGAGTTTCGGAGAATTCATCATCAACAACGCAAATCGGATAGACAATAGTGTTGCACTCAGCGCGATCGTCACTAAGTGAATGTGTTTTAGAGCTACGTACATTTCTCTTCTCTTTTATAAGTTTACTGCTGACTTGCTCGTTATTATTTTGGCTTAAAGCAACCAAGCGTCACTCGGTCGTTATCGCCGTAATCTTTTTCTGTCATCACTTGCTCGAAACCAAAGTTCGTCAGGATTTCGCGTACTGCATCACCTTGATCGTAACCATGCTCGAAAGCAAGCCATCCACCCTCTTGCAAATATTGACGAGCAAGATCGGAGATATATCGAATGTCCGCTAAGCCATTCTCGTCTGCAACAAGCGCAGATTTTGGCTCAAAACGCACATCACCTTGAGATAGGTGTGGGTCTTTTTCGTCGATATATGGTGGATTGGAGACAATTAAAGCAAACTTTGTTCCGCTGGCAATAGGTTCAAACCAGCTACCTTGGTCAAACGTCACATTTTTAATGTTTAGTTGCGCCGCGTTGTACTCTGCGAGCTCTTTTGCTTCTTGTTTTAAATCCACGCCCATCACTTGACGCGCTGGCATTTCAGACGCTAAAGCTAAGGCAATCGCTCCTGTGCCTGTACCAAGGTCAAGAATCGGCCCAGTCTGATCAAAGGTTTTATCTAGTGCGACTTCAACCAAACGTTCGGTATCTGGTCTTGGAATCAAGGTAGAAGGGGAGACTTTTAACGGCAAAGACCAGAACTCACGTTCACCAATGATGTAAGCCACTGGTTCACCTGCGATGCGTCTTTCTAACAGCATCTCAAACTGAGCTTGTTGTTCCGCTTCTAATGCTCTTTCTGGCCAAGTGAGCAGGTAGCTTCTTGGTTTGCCTAGGACGTGACAAAGGAGGACAGCCGCATCGAGAGAAGGCGACTCTTTGCCGCCTTCTGTCAGAATTGCCGTTGCACTTTTCAGTGCTTGCTCAATCGATTGAACTTGGCTCATCGATTAGTTGTTCTCAGCTAGCGCCGCAAGTTGGTCTGCTTGGTGCTCTTGAACCACTGGTTCAATCAAGCTTTGCAGGTCACCTTCCATCACTTCGTTCAAACGGTAGATGGTTAGGTTAATGCGGTGGTCAGATACACGACCTTGCGGGTAGTTGTAAGTACGGATACGGTCACTACGGTCACCAGAACCTAGTAGGTTACGACGTGTATCAGAGACTTCTGCAGCACGACGCTCTTCTTCCGCTTGAACGATACGAGCAGCAAGTACTGCCATCGCTTTCGCTTTGTTCTTATGCTGTGAACGCTCGTCTTGACACTCTACTACTGTACCTGTCGGTAAGTGGGTAATACGGATTGCAGAATCCGTGGTGTTTACGTGCTGACCACCCGCGCCAGATGCACGGAATGTATCAATCTTCAGATCGGCTGCTTTGATTTCTGGTAAGTCCGCTTCTGGGATCTCAGGCATCACTGCCACGGTACACGCTGAAGTGTGAACACGACCTTGAGATTCAGTCTCAGGTACACGTTGTACACGGTGACCACCTGATTCAAACTTAAGCACACCGTAAACGCCATCGCCGCTCACTTTCGCGATCATCTCTTTGTAGCCGCCTTGTTCTGAGTCATTGCTGCTCATCACTTCAACGCGCCATCCTTTCTTCTCAGCGAACTTAGAATACATGCGGAACAAGTTACCTGCGAAGATACCCGCTTCGTCACCACCTGCGCCCGCACGGATTTCTAAGAAACAGTTACGCTCGTCGTTTGGATCTTTTGGTAGCAATAAGATTTGAAGCTCGTCAGTAAGACGCTCAATCGCCTCTTTTGCTTCTTTGATCTCTTCTTGCGCCATTTCACGCATTTCTTCGTCGTCTTCGTTCGCCATCTCTTCAGCGGCTTCTAGATCTTCTTTTGCCTGCTGATACGCTTGGAAGCACTGAGTTACTTCTTCTAGCTGCGAGTACTCTTTTGATAGAGCACGGAATTTGTCCTGATCACCAATTACATCAGGATCACCAAGAAGATGTTGTACTTCTTCGTAACGTTCTACTAGCGTTTCTAGCTTAGTCAGAATAGAGGCTTTCATAGTGTCGTTTTCTTAATAAAAAGCGTGAGTTACAGATCATCCAAACCAAGGGTCTGGCGGATAACCGTTAATTTTGCTGGTTCGCCCTGCTCGGCCGCACTTTGCAATGCACGAGTAGGAGCGTGAATCAGTTTGTTGGTGAGTTTATTACTAAGCTCACGCAGGACCTTTTCAGGATCTGCGCCCGTTGCCAATGATTGTAGGCTCTTACTCAATAATTCTTCACGAATTTCGTTCGCCGATTTACGATAATCACGAATACTGTCGACCGCTTGCAGCGAGCGCATCCACGTCATGAATGCTGCACTTTCTTCGCTAACAATCGCTTCCGCTTGAATCGCTTCGACTTTACGTTGCTCAATGTTGTTATCGATGATCGATTGTAAGTCATCCACCGAATACAAGTAAGCATCGCTCAATTCACCGACTTGCGCTTCCACATCTCGTGGCACGGCGATATCTACAAGCAAGATTGGCTGGTGACGACGTTTTTTCAATGCCGTTTCCACCATGCCTTTACCGATGATAGGTAACGGACTCGCTGTTGAGCTAATTACGATATCCGCTCTTGGTAGATGGTCAGGAATTTCATTCAGGCTGATCACCTCTGCACCAAATTGCTCTGCTAATAACAATGCACGCTCTTTGGTTCGGTTAGCCACAATCATTTTCTTGCAGCCATTGGAGGCTAAGTGCTTCGCCACCAGTTCGATGGTTTCGCCCGCGCCCACCAACAACACCGTAGAATCAGAAAGTGATTCGAAAATGTGTTTTGCCAGTGTACAAGCAGCGTAAGCCACTGACACCGCATTACCACCAATATCAGTTTCAGTTCGAACACGTTTTGCGACAGAAAAAGTTTTTTGGAACAACTTATCAATCGACGTATCCACCGCCTGATGATCTCGGGAATCGGAAAACGCTTGTTTTACCTGACCCAAAATCTGAGGCTCACCAAGTACCAGTGAATCAAGGCCGCAAGAAACACGCATCAAGTGCTTAATCGCCGCTTGCTCTTCATGGACATAAAGGCTCGGCATCAAGTCTTCTTGATTAACTTGATGGAACTGGGCTAACCAGTCGATAAGCTTATTTCGCGCTCCTTGCTTTACGTCGCAGTACACTTCGGTACGGTTACAGGTTGAAACAATCACACTGCCATTAACGGCTTCATGGTCTCTGAGTTGCTCAAGTGCTGGGCCCAGTTTATCGGGTCCGAACGCCACTTTCTCTCGCAAGTCAACAGACGCTGTATTGTGATTGATTCCAATAGCAAGCAAGGACATCTAACGTGGTATCTCTGAGATCGGTTATAAAATAGGTTCAGAATTTTACTGTAAGCACGCATTTATTGAAAGGGTAAGCAGGATTTGTTTTCCTTCGTCTCTGTTTTCAATGCTATAGTTGTGAGCGATTACCGATGAAACTGATTAATAAGCCATCAAACATGACCTTACGCTCCTTTCTCATCTTGCTCTTATCGAGCATAGTACTTGCAGGTTGTAGTTCTGTTCCTGAGAGTGTCACCAGTGTTGAGTGGCAAACACATGAACAGCGACTAGAAACCATTGATAACTTTCAAGCCACGGGCAAGCTTGGCTACATTGGCCCCGACCAAAGGCAAAGTCTGAATTTTTTCTGGAAACACTCTTCCACCTTAAGCCAATTGCGCTTAACTACTCTACTTGGTCAAACCGCATTAAAACTCACGATTACACCACAAGGTGCGACTGTAGAAACCTATGACGACCAAGTACTTTCTGCGCGTAATGCCAATCAATTGATTTACCGATTAACGGGCTTAATGATGCCTGTTGATCACATGCCGGATTGGCTACTTGGCCTTCCAACGGATGCAGACTCCTTCCAACTCTCAGCGACCAATACCTTGCAAGCGCTGGACAAGCAGATTGGTATGAACGATTGGAACATTGCCTACCAACGGTATGGGGATGTGGCCTGGCACGAACAAGCGTTGCCATTACCGAACAAACTCAAGCTAAGTACCGCAGACGTAAAAATTAATTTAGTGATCACAAAATGGAACATCACCCAATGATCGAATTTTCAACCCGCTGGCCTTCACCAGCGAAATTGAATCTCTTTCTTTATATCAATGGCCGAACTGAAAACGGCTACCACGAATTACAAACCTTATTCCAATTCGTCGATCACGGCGATGAACTTAGCATCCAAGCGAATGGCTCTGGCGAGATCACAATTTCACCTGAAATTGAAGGTGTTCCTCTAAAAGACAACTTGATCTGGAAAGCCGCCACAGCATTGCAACGCTACGCTAATTGCTCATACGGTGCACATATCGATCTTCATAAGATCTTACCGATGGGCGGTGGTATTGGCGGTGGTTCATCCAATGCAGCAACGGCCTTAGTTGCGCTTAATTACCTATGGCAAACCCACTTAAGTGATGATGAATTAGCCGAAATCGGCCTTGCGCTTGGTGCTGATGTACCCGTTTTTGTTCGCGGCTTTGCAGCGTTTGCGGAAGGTGTTGGCGAGAAACTTTCGCCAGCTCATCCAGATGAGAAATGGTATTTGGTCGTTCGTCCAAATGTTTCCATTGCAACCGCCGACATATTCACTCATCCGGATTTGACTCGAAACACGCCAAAACGCGATTTAGAAACGCTTTTAAACACGCCAAGCGTAAACGATTGCGAAAAAATTGTACGAATGCTCTACCCAGAGGTTGATAAGCAACTTTCATGGCTGCTACAATACGCGCCGTCAAGATTGACGGGGACAGGATCTTGCGTTTTTGCTGAATTTTCAAGCAAAGCGGAAGCAAAAGCTATCCTTGCACAACTCTCTGATAATGTCTCGGCATTTGTCGCTCAAGGGCGCAATATCTCGCCACTAAAAGAGACTTTGGCTGAATACCAATCAGCCCAACACCGACCTATTTAAAACTGGACGCAAACCCGAGGTTTCCACCGTGCCTGATATGAAGCTATTTGCTGGTAACGCAACACCTGAACTAGCCCAACGTATTGCTGATCGTCTTTACATCTCTCTAGGTGATGCATCTGTTTCTCGCTTTTCTGATGGCGAAGTTGCAGTTCAAATCAACGAGAATGTTCGTGGTAGCGATGTTTTTATCATTCAATCCACTTGTGCACCGACTAACGACAACCTAATGGAATTGGTTGTTATGATTGATGCAATGCGCCGTGCTTCAGCAGGCCGTATCACTGCAGTTATTCCTTACTTCGGCTACGCTCGCCAAGATCGTCGTGTACGTTCTTCTCGTGTGCCAATTACTGCAAAAGTTGTTGCTGATTTCCTATCTAACGTTGGTGTTGACCGCGTTCTGACTATCGACCTACACGCTGAGCAAATCCAAGGCTTCTTCGATGTACCTGTTGATAACATCTTCGGTACGCCTGTACTGCTAGAAGATATGCAATCTCGTGGTCTAGAAAACCCAGTAGTGGTTTCTCCTGACCTAGGTGGCGTAGTTCGTGCTCGTGCAACAGCGAAAGCACTAGGCGACATCGACATCGCTATCGTTGACAAGCGTCGTCCACGTGCAAACGTTTCTGAAGTAATGAACCTAATCGGTGACGTTGAAGGTCGTGACTGTGTGATCGTTGATGACATGATCGATACAGGTGGCACACTATGTAAAGCAGCTGAAGCGCTAAAAGAGCGCGGTGCTAAGCGTGTATTCGCTTACGCAACTCACGCTGTTTTCTCTGGTAACGCTGCAGACAACATCAAGAACTCTGTTCTTGACCAAGTTATCGTAACTGACTCTATCTCTCTATCTAAAGAGATGGCTGCAACTGGCAAAGTGACCACACTAAGCCTATCTCGCATGCTAGCTGAAGCGATTCGTCGTATCAGCAACGAAGAGTCAATCTCTGCAATGTTCAACTAATACGAACATTTCAGTTAGACTGATTTTAAAAGCACCCCTCTTTGGGGTGTTTTTTTATTTGTATCGATAGGCAGAAAATCCCTTGGTCGCCCACTGTGAGAATTCTGTGCTATCATACTGCGCTTTTTGAGATTCCAGAGAGATCCTAACCTTGACTCAACCAATCAAACTTCTTGTTGGTCTTGCTAATCCGGGACCAGAATACGCCAAAACTCGCCACAATGCGGGCGCTTGGGTTGTAGAAGAATTAGCTCGCGTTCACAACGTTACCCTGAAGAACGAACCAAAGTTCTTTGGCCTAACCGGACGCATTATGGTCAATGGCCAGGATCTCCGTTTGCTCATCCCCACCACGTTTATGAATCTTTCTGGTAAAGCGATCGCGGCATTAGCGAAGTTTTATCAAATTAAACCAGAAGAGATCATGGTTGCTCATGACGAGCTAGACTTACCTCCAGGTGTCGCTAAGTTTAAGAAAGGTGGTGGTCACGGAGGTCACAATGGCCTACGTGATACGATTAGCAAAATGGGCAATAACAAAGATTTTTATCGTCTTCGTATCGGCATCGGCCATCCAGGACACAAAGATAAAGTGGCAGGTTTTGTACTAGGCAAAGCTCCAGCGAAAGAGCAAGAGCTACTAGACGCCGCAGCCGACGAGTCGGTTCGTTGTCTAGACATCCTAATAAAGGATGGCCTATCAAAAGCGCAAAATCGCCTCCACACGTTCAAAGCTGAATAAGGTTACTATCATGGGTTTTAAATGTGGCATCGTTGGTCTACCTAACGTTGGTAAATCAACTCTGTTTAACGCACTAACTAAAGCGGGTATTGAAGCAGCAAACTTCCCGTTCTGTACCATTGAACCAAACACTGGTGTGGTTCCTGTGCCAGATCTACGTCTAGACGCACTAGCGAAGATCGTTAACCCACAGAAAGTTCTACCTACTACAATGGAATTCGTAGACATCGCTGGTCTCGTTGCTGGTGCATCACGCGGTGAAGGTCTAGGTAACAAATTCCTAGCGAACATCCGTGAAACTGACGCGATTGGTCACGTTGTACGTTGTTTTGAAAACGACAACATCGTTCACGTTGCTGGTAAAGTATCTCCAATCGAAGATATTGAAGTTATCAACCTTGAGCTAGCAATGGCTGACCTTGATGCTTGTGAGCGCGCGATTCAGCGTAACGCTAAAAAAGCAAAAGGCGGCGATAAAGACGCGAAATTCGAACTGACTGTGCTAGAGAAGCTACTTCCAGTTCTGACAGAAGGCGGCATGGCACGTACTGTTGAGCTTTCTAAAGAAGAGCTAGCAGCAGTAGGTTACCTAAACTTCCTGACGCTAAAACCGACTATGTACATCGCTAACGTGAACGAAGACGGTTTTGAAGATAACGCATACCTAGACGCTGTACGTGAGTACGCGGAAAAAGAAAACAACGTAGTTGTTCCAGTATGTGCGGCTATCGAATCAGAAATGGCTGAGCTAGAAGACGACGAGCGTGAAGAGTTCCTTGCAGATCTCGGCATCGAAGAACCTGGTCTAAACCGTGTAATTCGTGCGGGTTACGAACTGCTTAACCTACACACTTACTTCACCGCCGGCGTGAAAGAAGTTCGTGCATGGACAATCCCTGTTGGTGCAAGCGCACCTAAAGCAGCTGGTAAAATCCACACTGACTTTGAAAAAGGCTTCATCCGTGCAGAAGTTGTCGGCTACGATGATTTCATCCAATTCAACGGTGAAAGCGGTGCGAAAGACGCGGGTAAATGGCGTCTAGAAGGTAAAGAATACATCGTTAAAGATGGTGATGTTGTACACTTCCGCTTCAATGTATAACTAAGTGAATGAATTTTAAACACTTCATTTACAAAAAAAGCCAGCTAGCATGCTGGCTTTTTTTATACCTTTCATAAACAACACAAAATAAACTCCCTCGCTCCAAGCCAATTTATTTCCAGTTTTAGATCATAAACACGCCTCTTTGTTTAAAAAGGAAGCGAACGATGGATTTTGCGGGATTTATTGAAAAAAACTGTTGACGGATCTCACTCAACTTCGCATAATGCGCGCCGTTCCCGACAACAAGGCAACTTAGCGACGAGAACGGAAAACATGGTATTGGCTACGTAGCTCAGCTGGTTAGAGCACATCACTCATAATGATGGGGTCACAGGTTCGAATCCCGTCGTAGCCACCATTCCTAAACGTTCTTTTATTAGAATTGTTAGGAATAGATGCGGTCGTGGCGGAATTGGTAGACGCACCAGATTTAGGTTCTGGCGCCGTAAGGTGTGAGAGTTCAAGTCTCTCCGACCGCACCATGTATTAAGTGGTAGAAATACTACTGCCTGCAGGTCTATCGCCAAGCGGTAAGGCAGCGGCTTTTGATGCCGCCATTCCCTGGTTCGAATCCAGGTAGACCTGCCATTATTCCAAAGTGGGATTCCTTTAAGAAAAAGGGTTGTCACTTAGAGCTTGAAGGTTTATATTGTCTCGCTCAAAAAGATGGCTACGTAGCTCAGCTGGTTAGAGCACATCACTCATAATGATGGGGTCACAGGTTCGAATCCCGTCGTAGCCACCATTCTTTCTTAATGAAAGAAAAGTTATAACGATTAGTTTTTACCAATTAACTAATGGTTAATAGATTTCAAGATGCGGTCGTGGCGGAATTGGTAGACGCACCAGATTTAGGTTCTGGCGCCGCAAGGTGTGAGAGTTCAAGTCTCTCCGACCGCACCATCTTGAAACAACTTAAATAAATATATGCGGTCGTGGCGGAATTGGTAGACGCACCAGATTTAGGTTCTGGCGCCGCAAGGTGTGAGAGTTCAAGTCTCTCCGACCGCACCATATATTTATTGCCTGCAGGTCTATCGCCAAGCGGTAAGGCAGCGGCTTTTGATGCCGCCATTCCCTGGTTCGAATCCAGGTAGACCTGCCACTATTTTAATTATTGAGTTTACTCAGTAGTTATGCGGTCGTGGCGGAATTGGTAGACGCACCAGATTTAGGTTCTGGCGCCGCAAGGTGTGAGAGTTCAAGTCTCTCCGACCGCACCATTATTAAAGTCTCTTTTATTAGAGCATTGTAGGGCTATCGCCAAGCGGTAAGGCAGCGGCTTTTGATGCCGCCATTCCCTGGTTCGAATCCAGGTAGCCCTGCCATATTATCCCTTTAAAGGGACGTTATTGAGGTTTTACCAATTCTCTCGATAACAACAATTAAGATGCGGTCGTGGCGGAATTGGTAGACGCACCAGATTTAGGTTCTGGCGCCGCAAGGTGTGAGAGTTCAAGTCTCTCCGACCGCACCATCTTAATTAAAAGAATACATATGTTGCTAAAACATATTGTTGGCTACGTAGCTCAGCTGGTTAGAGCACATCACTCATAATGATGGGGTCACAGGTTCGAATCCCGTCGTAGCCACCATTTATTTTATTGTCTAGGTTTTACCAATTTCCTAGATGATTTAGAAAAGTCGCGGTCGTGGCGGAATTGGTAGACGCACCAGATTTAGGTTCTGGCGCCGCAAGGTGTGAGAGTTCAAGTCTCTCCGACCGCACCATACTTTTCTAATTTGATATGTCTTTTGACTATCACCCGTAGGTCTATCGCCAAGCGGTAAGGCAGCGGCTTTTGATGCCGCCATTCCCTGGTTCGAATCCAGGTAGACCTGCCATTATTTTCCCTTTAAAGGGACGTTATTGAGGTTTTACCAATTCTCTCGATAACAACAATTAAGATGCGGTCGTGGCGGAATTGGTAGACGCACCAGATTTAGGTTCTGGCGCCGCAAGGTGTGAGAGTTCAAGTCTCTCCGACCGCACCATCTTAATTAAAAGAATACATATGTTGTTAAAACATATTGTTGGCTACGTAGCTCAGCTGGTTAGAGCACATCACTCATAATGATGGGGTCACAGGTTCGAATCCCGTCGTAGCCACCATTTATTCAGATAAATAGTTTATACTTACGACTATTGATCAGAAGTATTAAAGCGCGGTCGTGGCGGAATTGGTAGACGCACCAGATTTAGGTTCTGGCGCCGCAAGGTGTGAGAGTTCAAGTCTCTCCGACCGCACCATAATTTCCTTGATTGGGAAGCACTTAGCTGAAAGACTAAGACCTGTAGGGCTATCGCCAAGCGGTAAGGCAGCGGCTTTTGATGCCGCCATTCCCTGGTTCGAATCCAGGTAGCCCTGCCATTACAAAACGTTGTTAAGGTTATACCAATTACCTTAGTAACTAAAAAAACACGATGCGGTCGTGGCGGAATTGGTAGACGCACCAGATTTAGGTTCTGGCGCCGCAAGGTGTGAGAGTTCAAGTCTCTCCGACCGCACCATACTTTCCTTAATTGGGAAGCACTTAGCTGAAAGACTAAGACATGTAGGGCTATCGCCAAGCGGTAAGGCAGCGGCTTTTGATGCCGCCATTCCCTGGTTCGAATCCAGGTAGCCCTGCCATTACAAAACGTTGTTAAGGTTATACCAATTACCTTAGTGACTAAAAAATACGATGCGGTCGTGGCGGAATTGGTAGACGCACCAGATTTAGGTTCTGGCGCCGCAAGGTGTGAGAGTTCAAGTCTCTCCGACCGCACCATGATTGAAAAACCCAGCATTAATTTGCTGGGTTTTTTCTTTTTTCCGATTCTGGACTCGGTAGATCTCTGATTTATCGAATTAAAAAAGCGAGCTCATGGCTCGCTTTTTTTCTATCTATTGCTTTTCTACCTGACGCATTGGGTATCCAGACTTACATACCCAATGCGTACTTCAATACTTGAGCTTTAATCGGCCCTGAGTTTTCCGCTAACTTTAATGCCGCATTACGAGCGAACTTCAGTGGCCCTAAATCATTACTAAAGCCTTTGTAGAACACATCCATGCCAGTTTGCATTAGCAAGTTATCTGGTCGACGAGCGCGCTCATACTTGGCGAGTAATGAATCATTAAGTTGCTCTTGCTGATCCGTCACTGAAAGCAGGACATCAACATCCTTGAAGCCAAGATTCACGCCTTGCCCAGCAAGTGGGTTAATTGTATGGGCAGAGTCGCCCACTAACACGCAATTCTTGTTTGAATAACTTTGAGCATGACGACGAGTCAGTGGGAATGAGCCAGACTGTAAAACTTCAATATCGCCCAATTCAGCTGGAAAGTGCCGTAAGATCTCTTCTTTTAGCTGGGGTTTCGTCATCGCACACAATTGCTTAATACGTTTTGGTGAGTCATACCAAACCAGCGAACCCTGCCCCACTTCTTTACCATCTTCAGTTAATGAACATAGCGGCAAGAACGAACGTGGACCTGACGGAGTAAATTGCTGCCAAGTGATGTCTTGTTGAGGAAGTTCGGTTTTCACGTTGATCAGCATGCAGTGTTGACGGTAATCCCACGCGGTTACGCCAATACCCGCTAATTGACGGACTTTCGAGTTTGCGCCATCGGCACCAATCACCCAACTAGCCTCAAACTGCTCACCACTTTCTAACGTTACACGGTTTACCTCGGCAAATTCGATGTCTTTCAATCGCTCTGGGCACATCACCGTTAAGTTGTCGTACTGTGCGAAAGCTTGCCAAAGACCAAGTTGGATTAGTCGGTTTTCAACGATATAGCCTAGCTGCTCTAGTGACAGTTCATCAGAGTGAAAACGAGTACGGCACTCTGGGTGTTCCCACGTTTCCAAACGACGATAAGGACACACTCGCATGCTCTCAATTGCTGACCACGCATCTAATGAATCAAGTAACTTTACTGATTGGTGTGAGATTGCTGAAACACGAATATCCAAGGCTTGAGAAGCTTCAAAAGCCTTAGGTTCAGCACCTTCCACAACCACAACACTTCTGCCCTGCTTAGCAAACCCGACAGCCATCGCTGCACCGACCATGCCGCCACCGATTACGGCGATATCATACTTGTTCATTTTTTGCTCTTCATCGTATTGATTATTTGGCGTTTTTTAATTGTACGTTCCACGGCTATTTTTACAAAATTCTTTAATACAAAACCTTGCTTCGTATGGGGTAAAAATCTAGATTTCATCAGGGTTTGCAGAGAATTCGTCAGATCACTAGTCAGGTGCTTTTTAAAGCAGTACAATACGCCGCTTACCGCCGAGATGGCGGCTATAATTTGAGCAATAGCTCTCCGATTTAAGTACAACTGAACGAGCGAAAGTGAGATGAGTAAGAAACTGCTAATTAAAACCTGGGGCTGCCAGATGAACGAATACGATTCATCAAAAATGGCCGACCTGCTTAATGCTGCAAACGGCTATGAGCTGACCGAAGAGCCAGAGGAAGCAGACGTACTTCTACTTAACACCTGTTCGATCCGTGAAAAGGCGCAAGAGAAAGTTTTCCACCAGCTTGGTCGTTGGAAAACACTAAAAGATAAAAAACCTGGCGTGGTTATCGGCGTTGGTGGTTGTGTAGCAACTCAAGAAGGCGATCACATTCGTCAACGTGCTCCATACGTTGACGTAATTTTTGGTCCACAAACCCTTCACCGTCTTCCTGAGATGATTAAGCAATCTCAATCGGATGAAGCACCAGTCATGGACATTTCATTCCCAGAGATCGAAAAGTTCGACCGTCTACCAGAGCCTCGTGCTGAAGGTGCGACAGCGTTCGTTTCTATCATGGAAGGCTGTTCTAAGTACTGTACTTACTGTGTAGTACCGTACACTCGCGGTGAAGAAGTAAGCCGTCCAATGGATGACGTACTGTTCGAAATCGCACAACTAGCAGAACAAGGCGTCCGCGAAGTGAACTTACTGGGCCAGAACGTAAACGCGTACCGTGGTCCTATGCACGACGGTGAGATCTGTTCATTCGCAGAACTACTTCGTTTGGTTGCGTCTATCGATGGTATTGATCGTATCCGCTTTACAACAAGCCATCCATTAGAGTTTACTGATGACATCATCGCAGTATACGAAGACACACCTGAGCTAGTAAGCTTCCTTCACCTACCAGTACAAAGTGGTAGTGACCGAGTGCTGACTATGATGAAACGTCCTCACACTGGCATCGAATACAAGTCGATCATCCGTAAGCTACGTAAAGCACGTCCTGATATCCAAATCAGTTCAGACTTTATCGTTGGTTTCCCTGGTGAAACAGACAAAGATTTCCAAGACACAATGAAGCTAATCAAAGACGTAGACTTTGACATGAGCTTCAGCTTTATCTTCTCTCCACGCCCAGGGACACCAGCGGCAGATTACCCTTGTGATCTATCAGAGCAAGTGAAGAAAGAGCGTCTATACGAGCTACAACAAACCGTAAACACACAAGCAATGCGCTACTCTCGTCTAATGCTAGACACTGAGCAACGCGTTCTGGTTGAAGGTCCTTCTAAAAAGAACCTAATGGAGCTACGTGCTCGTACAGAAAACAACCGTGTAGTAAACTTTGAAGGTAGCGCAGACCTAATCGGTCAGTTCGTTGACGTGAAGATTACGGACGTATTTGCTAACTCACTACGTGGTGAGCTAGTACGTACAGAAAAAGACATGGACCTTCGTAGTGTGATTTCACCAATGCAAATGATGGCGAAAACACGTCGCGAAGATGAGCTAGGTGTAGCTACTTTTACGCCATAAGCTCGTACAAATAGCCATTGAGAGCCTGGTCGTTGTCAGGCTCTCGTTAAGTGGCATAAAATGAGAGGCAACATTGAGCAATAAAATCGTAACGCTAGAAATCAATCTAGAACCTTCAGACAACCGCCGACTTGCAAGCCTGTGCGGTCCATTCGATGACAACATCAAGCATTTAGAACGTCGTTTAGGCGTTGAAATCAACCACCGTAGCGATCTTTTCACCATCGTGGGTAAACCTCATACCGCGGCAGCTGCGCTGGATATTCTCAAAACCCTATACGTAGAAACAGCACCCGTTCGTGGTGAAACACCTGACATTGAGCCAGAACAGATCCATCTGGCAATCAAAGAATCAGGCGTCCTGGAACAGACGACAGAATCAACGTTCGAGCACGGCAAAGAAGTCTTCGTAAAAACCAAGAAAGGCGTGATCAAGCCGCGTACACCGAATCAAGGTCAATACTTGATGAACATGGTGACGCACGATATCACTTTCGGTATCGGTCCTGCGGGTACAGGTAAAACCTATCTCGCGGTTGCAGCAGCCGTTGACGCACTAGAGCGTCAAGAGATCCGTCGTATTCTATTAACTCGCCCTGCGGTTGAAGCAGGTGAGAAACTGGGCTTCCTACCTGGTGATTTGAGCCAGAAAGTCGACCCATACCTACGTCCTCTCTACGATGCCCTATTTGAAATGCTGGGTTTTGAGCGCGTAGAAAAGCTGATTGAACGTAACGTGATAGAGGTTGCGCCTCTTGCTTACATGCGTGGTCGTACTTTGAACGACGCTTTCATCATTCTTGATGAGAGTCAAAACACCACGGTTGAGCAAATGAAGATGTTCCTGACCCGTATCGGCTTCAACTCTCGTGCCGTTGTGACTGGTGACGTTACCCAGATTGACTTACCACGCGGTGCAAAATCAGGTCTTCGCCACGCAATTGAAGTACTGAGTGAAGTTGATGACATCAGCTTTAACTTCTTCCAAGCAGACGATGTCGTGCGCCACCCAGTGGTTGCTCGTATTGTTAATGCTTATGAGAAGTGGGAAGCGCAAGACCAAAAAGAGCGCAAAGAGTTTGAAAAACGCCGACGCGAAGAACGTGATGCTAAATTGCTAGAAGCAGCAAAAGCAGAGCTGAGTTCACAAGTCGCGGCGAGTAAGGAATAAACATGGCAATTGAACTTGATTTGCAACTGGCAGTCGAAAATGAAGAAGGTTTACCTTCTGAGCAAGATTTCCAATTGTGGCTAGATAAGACTATTCCTCTATTTCAGCCTCAAGCGGAACTGACGATTCGTATTGTCGACGAGCAAGAAAGTCACGAGCTAAACCACGAATACCGTGGTAAAGATAAGCCGACTAATGTGCTGTCTTTCCCATTCGAAGTACCACCTGGTATGGAAATGGATCTCCTAGGCGATTTGATAATCTGTCGCCAAGTAGTTGAAAAAGAGGCAATTGAGCAGAACAAGCCTCTACTAGCACATTGGGCGCATATGGTTGTACATGGCAGCTTGCATCTGCTAGGTTATGATCATATCGAGGATGATGAAGCTGAAGAGATGGAATCCCTCGAGACAGAAATCATGCAAGGCATGGGTTACGAAGACCCGTACATTGCTGAAAAAGAGTAACTTTGGTTGCTCGACAGGGAAAAGCGAACCACCTAGGTGCGACCTCGTGATCGCTTTTCTATGTGAGCTATCACACATCTGATAGCGTTACTTAATTGAGAAACAATGAACGAAGATAATTCTCCCTCTTCTAATGAAGGCAAGAAAGAAAAGGCAGAAGGTCCGAGTAGAAAGTCCTTCTTTGAACGTCTAGGTCAACTATTTCAAGGCGAACCAAAAGACCGCCAAGAGCTTGTGGATGTTATCCGCGACTCAGAAATCAACGACCTGATTGACCACGACACCCGCGACATGCTTGAAGGTGTTATGGAAATCTCTGAAATGCGCGTGCGTGACATCATGATCCCGCGTTCGCAAATGGTTACGGTTGAGCGCACAGACGATCTTGATACTTTGATCGCTCTAATTACTGATGCTCAACACTCTCGCTACCCTGTGATCAGCGAAGATAAAGACCATGTAGAAGGCATTCTATTAGCGAAGGACTTACTCAAATACTTGGGCTCAGGCAGTAACCCATTTGATATCGAAGAAGTAATTCGACAAGCAGTGGTTGTACCGGAAAGTAAACGTGTCGACCGCCTGCTAAAAGAATTCCGTGAAGAACGTTATCACATGGCGATTGTTGTCGACGAATTCGGTGGCGTTTCTGGTCTAGTAACAATCGAAGATATCCTTGAAGAAATCGTAGGGGATATTGAAGATGAGTTCGATGACGAAGAAGAAACCGATATCCGTAAGCTAAGCAAGCATACCTTTGCTGTCAGAGCTCTGACAACCATTGAAGAGTTTAATGAGACATTCGGTACCGACTTCAGCGATGAAGAAGTGGATACTGTAGGTGGTATGGTAATGACTGCCTTTGGTCACTTACCATCTCGTGGTGAGTTGGTCGAAATTGAAGGCTATAACTTCAAAGTCACCGCTGCCGATAACCGTCGTGTCATTCAACTCCAAGTGACGATTCCAGACGAAGAAACGCTGGTTGAAGCCACTCAAGAGTAACGCGATACCCTAACAACGGGAATATCAGAAAAATATAATGATGAATGTACTCTTTCATCGCCTAAAGCGGCCCTTAGTGGCCGCTTTTGTTGGCGCTTCCACTACCCTAGCATTTGCCCCTTACCAGTTATGGCCTATTGCCATACTCAGCCCTGCTATCCTTCTTATTCTTCTTGCAAACCAATCACCTAAGCGTGCACTTTGGATCGGTTATGCGTGGGGACTCGGCCAATTCTCCACCGGCGTTAGTTGGGTTTATGTCAGCATCGCTGGCTTTGGCGGGATGCCGCTCATTGCAAATCTCTTCCTGATGGGTTTGCTGATTGCTTACTTATCGATTTACACCGGCCTATTCGCTTGGCTCAGCAATAAGTTCTTCCCACAACTTACCCTCACTAAAGCATTATTAGCCGCTCCTGCTCTGTGGTTAGTCACTGATTGGCTACGCGGTTGGGTTATGACCGGCTTTCCATGGTTGTGGCTGGGTTACAGCCAAATTGATGGCCCATTGGCCAGCTTCGCACCTATTGGTGGTGTTGAGCTCCTGACCTTATTCATACTAATGAGTGCTGGTTCTCTGGCTTACGCTTGGGTGCATAAGCAGTGGCTGATGGTCATTATCCCCGTAGTTTTGCTCAGCGCAGGTTTTGGCATCAGCCAATACGACTGGGTGACACCTCGTCCGGAAGACACAACTAAAGTCGCCTTAATCCAAGGTAATGTTGATCAGAATCTAAAATGGCTACCAAGCCAACGCTGGCCAACCATCATGAAGTATGCCGACTTAACGCGTGAAAACTGGGATGCCGACATCATCGTTTGGCCTGAGGCTGCGATTCCGGCATTTGAAATCGAAGTCCCGTCGTTCTTGAGAAACATCGATGCTGCGGCGAAAATGAATAACAGCGCGATCATCACCGGCGTGGTTAACCAAGGAGAAGACGGCCAGTTCTACAACAGCATTCTCTCACTGGGTGTGAATCCATACGGCGATTACAGCTTTGATTTAGACAAACGCTATCACAAGCATCACTTACTTCCATTTGGTGAATTTGTTCCATTTGAAGAGGTGTTACGTCCATTAGCGCCCTTCTTCAATTTACCGATGTCATCGTTCAGCCGTGGCGATTTCGTACAACCAAACATTGTGGCGAATGGTAAACATATGGACCCGGCTTTGTGCTACGAGATCATCTTTAGCGAACAAGTTCGTCAGAACGTCACAGACGATACTGACTTCATACTAACGCTATCAAATGATGCTTGGTTCGGTCACTCCATTGGTCCACTACAACATATGGAAATCGCACGCATGCGTGCATTGGAGCTTGGAAAACCGCTAATTCGTTCAACCAATAATGGTTTGACAGCTGTTACTGATCATAAAGGTAAGATCATCGAGCAAATCCCTCAGTTTGAGACAGCGGTATTGCGCGCAGAGTTGGTTCCGACAGACGGACAAACACCTTATCGCACCTTTGGTACTTGGCCATTATATATCTGGGCAGCACTGAGCCTTATATTGGCTTGGTGGTTACCAAGAAAACGCAAATAACATCAAAAAAAGAGGCTCTGGTAGCCTCTTTTTTATTGCGTTGTATTTTTTGACTGCATGTTATGGCTTGAGAGATTGGCGACTAAAACCAGTATGATTACACTTGATGCATGGAATTATGACCGTTGGATGGTTGTAAGTGGTTTTATGACCACATTCATCACAGACCAATGTCCCGAGCCCGATGACTTCGCCCGCTTCATACAAGCCTTGATGCTCTAAATCATCGAACAACTCAACCCACTCAACTTTAGTTTTATCGGTAATATCCAGTAAACCTTGCCAGATTGAATCGGCAATGGTGAGATAAAAAGGCCCGCTTTTTCCTTCCTCATAGCTGTCGGAGAACTCTTTTAAATCGGCTTTTACGTAAGCTGAAATTAGTGAGAGCTCATCTTTGGTCATGTCGTTAGCGGCATCCACGACTTTGCCCGACGTTTCGAATACTTTGTTAACTTCATCCGGACTGTGCTTCAAGGTTTCCATCACATCCTCGAGCATTTCCTCATAACCTGCTTTACGTTTAGGCATAACTGACCTCCATCTTTCCACTACCAAGCGTCACTTCGAGGCGCATGGGTACAGATTGGCTATTGTTGTGATCCCTAGCTTTAGGTATTCTATGACGATCTATTTAAGTCTGTTCTAACCGAACTCACAAATTCCAAGATAACCGGATACCATCGATGCAAGAACAATACAATCCACAAGACCTTGAACAAAAAGTTCAAAAGCACTGGGATGACAACAATACCTTTGTTGTAAGTGAAGACCCAAACAAAGAAAAATTCTACTGTCTATCCATGTTCCCATACCCAAGTGGTCGACTGCACATGGGTCACGTGCGCAACTACACCATCGGTGACGTAGTATCTCGTTTCCAACGCCTACAAGGCAAAAACGTAATGCAACCAATCGGTTGGGATGCATTCGGTCTACCTGCGGAAAACGCGGCAGTAAAAAACAACACTGCACCGGCGCCTTGGACTTACGAAAACATTGAATACATGAAGAACCAACTTAAGCTTCTTGGCTTTGGTTACGACTGGAATCGTGAATTCGCAACCTGTACGCCAGAATACTACCGTTGGGAACAAGAGTTCTTCACTAAGCTTTACGAGAAAGGTCTGGTTTACAAGAAGACCTCTTCTGTTAACTGGTGTCCAAACGATCAAACTGTTCTTGCAAACGAACAGGTTGAAGACGGCTGTTGCTGGCGTTGTGATACTCCGGTAGAACAAAAAGAAATTCCACAGTGGTTTATTAAGATCACTGAATACGCTCAAGAGCTACTAGACGACCTAGACAAGCTTGAAGGTTGGCCAGAAATGGTTAAGACCATGCAGCGTAACTGGATCGGTCGTTCTGAAGGCGTGGAACTCAAGTTTGAAGTTAACGGTCAACAAGATTTAGAAGTTTACACCACGCGTCCAGACACGCTAATGGGTGTGACTTACGTTGGTATCGCAGCAGGTCACCCTCTTGCGGCTATCGCAGCTCAGAACAACCCAGAGCTAGCGTCATTCATCGAAGAATGTAAAAACACCAAAGTAGCAGAAGCTGAGCTTGCGACAATGGAGAAAAAAGGTATGGCTACTGGCCTTACTGCTATTCACCCATTGAACGGTCGTGAAGTGTCAGTTTACGTAGCAAACTTCGTACTGATGGACTACGGCACAGGCGCAGTAATGGCGGTTCCTGCACACGACCAACGTGACTACGAATTTGCAACGAAATACGGCCTAGACATCGTTCCTGTCATCAAACCGGTTGATGGCAGCGAACTAGACGTATCTGAAGCGGCATACACAGAGAAAGGTGTACTGTTCGATTCAGGTGAATTCGACGGCCTTGAATTCCAAGCGGCGTTCGATGCAATCGCAGCGAAGCTAGAAGCAGAAGGCAAAGGCACTAAGACAGTTAACTTCCGTCTACGTGACTGGGGGGTATCTCGTCAACGTTACTGGGGTGCACCAATCCCTATGGTAACCACTGAAGACGGCGAAGTTCACCCAGTACCCGCTGACCAACTACCAGTTATTCTTCCAGAAGACGTGGTAATGGACGGCGTAACAAGCCCAATCAAAGCTGACAAAGAATGGGCGAAGACAACATTCAACGGCGAACCTGCTCTACGTGAGACAGATACGTTCGATACGTTCATGGAGTCTTCTTGGTACTACGCACGTTACTGTTCACCACAAGCTGACGACATCCTAGATCCAGAAAAAGCAAACTACTGGCTACCAGTAGATCAGTACATCGGTGGTATTGAGCACGCTTGTATGCACCTACTGTACTCTCGCTTCTTCCACAAGCTGCTACGTGACGCAGGCTACGTAACGTCTGACGAACCGTTCAAGCAACTGCTGTGTCAAGGCATGGTACTGGCTGACGCGTTCTACTTCGAGAACGAAAAAGGCGGTAAAGAGTGGGTTGCCCCAACAGATGTTGCTGTTGAACGTGACGGTAAAGGTCGCATCACTTCGGCGAAAGACAATGAAGGCCGTGACGTAACACACTCAGGCATGATTAAGATGTCTAAGTCGAAGAACAACGGTATCGACCCACAAGAGATGGTAGACAAGTACGGCGCTGACACGGTACGCCTATTCATGATGTTTGCTTCACCAGCAGACATGACCCTTGAATGGCAAGAGTCTGGCGTAGAAGGTGCTAACCGCTTCCTGAAACGTGTTTGGAAACTGGTTCACGCTCACGCTTCAAAAGGTGCAGCAGAGTCAGTTGATGCAGCGGCACTTTCTGGTGACCAAAAAGCTCTGCGTCGCGATGTTCATAAGACTATCGCAAAAGTGACTGACGATATCGCTCGTCGTCAAACATTCAACACAGCAATCGCAGCGATCATGGAACTGATGAACAAGCTTGCGAAAGCGCCTCAAGAATCTGAACAAGACCGTGCAATCCTTGATGAAGCACTTAAAGCTGTGGTTGCAATGCTTTACCCAATCACTCCGCACATCTCATACGAACTATGGGCAGCGCTAGGTGAGGCAGACATCGACAACGCGGCATGGCCAACGTTTGATGAGAAAGCTCTGGTTGAAGACGAGAAAACTATCGTTGTGATGATCAACGGTAAACTACGTGCGAAGCTAACCGTTGCTGCTGACGCTTCAGAAGAGCAAGTTCGTGAGCTTGGTCTAAACGACGAGAACGCGAAGAAGTTCCTAGATGGCCTAACTATCCGTAAAGTGATTTACGTACCAGGTAAACTATTGAACATCGTTGCAAACTAGCCGCTCGTTACCAACGAAATGCAGCTTGCAAGAACTCAACGCCGAGCGAACTGATTCGTTCGGCATGAGTTTTCTAACAGGGTGAGTCCTCACCCTGTTTATTTACCTCAAACCATTCACGATGAGTGGTTTAAGGTAAATAACCCCTTAAATTTAGGATGAATACAATCAATGCGCTTTTTCTCTTTGATTAAACTACCAGTAGTATTGGTATTAGCGGGGCTTCTTTCTGCCTGTGGTTTTCACCTTCGTGGCGAGTATTCCGTTCCGGAAGAACTGCACACCATGTCATTCACTAGCTATGATGAATACAGTCCTTTGACTCGATATGTACGAGCTCAACTTGAACTGAATAAAGTGGACTTGGTACAGCCTTCTGCTAACACACCAAACCTACACCTAATTGAAGCAACCATTGACGAACGTACGCTGTCGCTGTATCAAAACAGTCGTGCTGCAGAAAAAGAGCTGACCTATGTAGTGCAATACCGCGTTACAATTCCTGAGTTCGGTTCAAAAGCCTTCACGACAACAGTAAACCGTAACTATCTTGATAACCCACTCACCGCCCTAGCTAAGTCAGTAGAGCGCGACGTTATCGAAGATGAAATGCGTCAGCAAGCCGCAAGCCAAATGATGCGTCAGCTGGGTCGAGTTCGTGCAGAGTACGAACAAGGCCATATTACTCCTGATGCGACAAACACTAACGACAACAAAACTGACTCTTAATCAAAATGCGAATTTATGCCGATAAGCTGGCCGACCATTTAGCAAAACACGTAAAGCAGGTTTATCTAATTTTCGGTAATGAACCCTTATTGATTCAAGAAAGCCGACAAGCGATTCAGCACACCGCGCGCCAGCACGGTTTTGAAGAAAGACATCGCTTTGCCGTGGATGCGAGTCTAGATTGGAACCAAGTTTACGACTGTTTCCAAGCATTGAGTTTGTTTTCAAGCCGTCAGTTAATTGAATTAGAGTTACCAGAAGCCGGCGCAAACGCAGCCATTAGTAAAGAGCTAGTCAGCCTATGCGAAATGCTGCATGACGATATCATGTTAGTCGTCATTGGCAGCAAACTTACCAAAGCACAAGAAAACGCAAAATGGTTTAAAGCCCTGAGTGCAAAGGGCGATTGGGTGAGTTGCTTAACGCCCGATTTACAACGCTTACCCATGTTTGTGCAAGCTCGCTGCCGAGCCCTCGGTCTAAAGGCGGACCAACAATCACTGCAAGTGTTGGCACAATGGCATGAAGGTAATTTGTTTGCGCTCTCACAAAGCTTAGAGAAACTTGCTCTAATCTACCCAGATGGTGAGTTAACTGTGGTGCGATTGGAAGCAGCCTTAAGTCGCCATAACCACTTTACGACCTTCCACTGGATCGACGCTCTGTTAGCGGGTAAAGCCAATCGTGCACAGCGTATACTGCGTCAATTAGAAGCGGAAGGCGTCGAAACCATCATTCTGATCCGCAGTGTACAGAAAGAGTTTAATCAACTGCTGAACATGCACCGAGACTTAACCCAAATGGGTATGATCCAGGTATTTGAAAAGCATCGTGTATGGCAAAACAAACGCCCATTTTACAACGCAGCTTTGACACGCCTGTCAACAAGCCGCATTTGTGCGCTTTTATCTCTTTTGGCTCACGCCGAGATAAAAGCGAAAACCCAATATGAAGAATCTGTGTGGCCAACGATTCACCAGTTGAGCTTAGAAACCTGTTCACCTGATATTAAGCTGGCAATTTAGAATTCAAAGCGTGATATAGTGCGCGACCAGTTTTGATTAACATGATTCAAAACACCCACAGATTGAAAAGAAAACCGAGGAAAACCGAGTGCTTCGCGAAGAACTTAAAGACTTTTTAGCTGATAAAGCTGACGACATGAAAGCAGAAGAGATTGTAATTCTGAATGTAGAAGACAAATCTAGCGTGACAGATTACATGATCATTTGTACTGGCACCTCTAAACGTCACGTTTCATCTATTGCTGATCACGTCGCATCTGAAGTGAAGAAAGCCGGTCTAGAACCACTAGGTATGGAAGGCGAGAAAGAAGGTGAATGGGTTGTTCTCGATATGGGCGATGCCATGCTTCATGTCATGCAAGATGAACACCGTAACCTGTACCAGCTAGAAAAGCTTTGGGGTTAATCTTTTGAAAATTCAACTGATTGCTGTAGGCACTAAAATGCCAAAATGGGTCGAAGAGGGATTCCAAGAATACCGTCGTCGCTTCCCTCATGATATGCCACTTGAGTTGGTTGAGATCCCAGCAGGGAAACGTGGCAAAAATGCCGACATCGCACGTATTCTTCAAAAAGAAGGCGAAGCTATGTTGGCAGCGGTCCCAAAAGGCAACCGCATCGTGACATTGGATATCCCGGGCAAAAAGTGGGATACCCCACAACTGGCAGAACAGCTAGAAGCTTGGAAATTAGATGCTCGCGACGTTTCTATTTTAATTGGTGGTCCAGAAGGGCTTTCTCCTGCATGTAAAGCCGCCGCTGATCAAAGTTGGTCTTTGTCTGCATTGACCTTACCGCACCCACTTGTGCGTATTGTCATGGCGGAGAGTTTATACCGAGCGTGGAGCATTACTGCTAACCACCCTTATCACCGCGAATAATCGCTGCTTAGCCGTAGAGACAAGCGTTAATGATTCGTAAACGCCGCAGTCAAATCCGAGACTACCAAGCTGAAGCGCGCCTGTTTTCCAGTCGCGCTATTTTTGCTTTTTTGGGTATCGTCATTTTGATGGGGTTGCTGGTTGCTAACATGTACAACATACAGGTTAACCAGTTCCAAGATTACCAAACTCGCTCTAACGACAACCGCATTAAAGTCGTTCCAATCGCACCAAACCGTGGTCTTATTTACGACCGCAACGGTATTTTGCTCGCTGAAAACCGCCCTGTCTTCAACTTGGAGCTTACTCCAGAAAAAATCAAAGACATTGACGGCACTATCGAAGAGCTACAAACCATTCTTGAAATCACGCCAGAGCAAATTGAACGTTTCCAGCGTGAACGTAAACGTACGCGTCGCTTTAAATCCGTACCACTACTTACTCAACTAGATGAAAACCAAGTTGCTGTTTTCTCGGTGAACCAATACCGCTTTCCGGGTGTTGAAATCAGCGCAACATTGAAGCGTTACTACCCATTTAGTGAAGTACTGACCCACGTTATTGGCTACGTATCACGTATCAACGATCGTGACATGCAACGCCTAGTTCGTGAAGAAAAAGACGCGAACTACCAAGCTACTCGTGATATCGGCAAACTAGGTATTGAAAAATACTACGAAGATTTATTGCACGGTACCGCGGGTTACCAAGAAGTTGAAGTCAACAGCCGTGGTCGAGTGATTCGTACCTTAAAGTACGTCCCGCCGATTCCGGGCCAAGACATCGTGTTAAACCTCGACATCAACTTACAACTATACGTTCACCAATTATTAGATGGGCGTCGTGGTAGTGCGGTGGTTTTGGATCCTAAAGACAACGGTGTGCTCGCGATGGTTTCAAGCCCGAGCTACGATCCAAACTCGTTTGTTCATGGTATCTCAGGCAAAGCTTACCGAGCCCTCTTGAACAATAAAAATCGTCCACTTGTAAACCGAACTACGCTAGGTATTTACCCCCCAGCTTCCACCATCAAGCCATTTATGGCCGTTGCAGCTTTGGAAGAGGGTGTGGTAACACCAAAAACCACGCGTAATGACCCTGGCTATTGGCGCATTCCAAACTCCGATACTCGCCCATTCCGTGACTGGCTGCGTTGGGGCCATGGCCGCGTAGATATCATCAAGTCGATAGAAGAATCCGTTGATACTTTCTTCTATCAAGTCGCTTATGACATGGGCATCGACCGTATCTCGAATTGGATGATGATGTTTGGTTTTGGTGACTATACCGGCATCGATATTTACGAAGAAAGCAAAGCAAACATGCCAACGCGTGAATGGAAAATGGCTCGCCATAAAACCCCTTGGTACAAAGGCGATACGATTCCTGTTGGTATCGGGCAAGGTTACTGGACAGCAACACCAATGCAAATTGCCAAAGCAACATCGGTATTGGTCAACGAAGGCGCCGTAGCCGCGCCACATTTGCTTAAAGCGACAATTGATAATGGCGGTGATTTTGAAGAGCAAAAGACCTCTGAATACGTCACCTACCCGCCAATTCAAAATGTGCCGGATAAATACTGGAACATGGCCAAAGAAGGCATGCGCTTGGTAAACCATGGTGCGAAAGGGACGGCTCGTCGCTCTTTCTACAATATGGATTACCAAACGGGTGGTAAATCAGGTACTGCTCAGGTCTTCGGTCTAGGTGAAGACGAAGAATATAACGCAGACGAAGTCGCAGAACATCTACGCGACCACGCCCTGTTTACCGGTTTTGCGCCATTTGACGATCCTAAAGTTGTCGTTTCAATCGTGCTTGAAAACGCCGGTGGTGGTTCAAGTAATGGCGCGCCAGTAGCAAGAAAGATCTTCGACCGAGTGATCGTTGGGCCAGAAAAAATCGAACCAGACGATGAGCAAGCCAAAGAGAAACAAGAGGTAACGCAGTGATGAAAATGGATCCCTCTACAGGTAAGAACCGAGCCCTGTTTGAACGCTTCCATATCGACTTGCCGCTTTTACTCGGCATCTTTGCACTAATGGCCTTTGGCTTGGTCATCATGTACAGCGCCAGTGGCCAGAGCTTGGCGATGATGGACCGCCAAGCCATGCGTATGGCCCTATCATTAGTCGTGATGATCGTCTTAGCACAGATCTCGCCCAGAACTTACGAAAGCCTCGCGCCTCTCATGTTTGTCGGTGGTGTCATACTGCTCTTTGGCGTGCTCTTCTTTGGTGAAGCTTCCAAAGGCGCACAGCGCTGGCTAAATCTTGGCTTTGTTCGATTCCAACCTTCTGAGCTTCTCAAGCTCGCCGTACCCTTGATGGTCGCGCGCTATATCGGTCGTCAACCACTTCCGCCGACGTTCAAAACCCTCATCGTTGCGTTGATCATGGTTTGCTTGCCAACTATTCTCATCGCAAAGCAACCTGACTTAGGGACCTCGATTCTGATCGCTGCATCAGGCATCTTTGTTATCTTCCTTGCGGGTATCAGTTGGAAAATCATCGCTGGTGCTGCACTGGCGCTTGGTGGTTTCATTCCCGTTTTGTGGTTCTTCTTGATGCGCGAGTATCAAAAAGTACGCGTTCGTACTCTGTTCAACCCTGAATCAGACCCTCTCGGTGCAGGTTATCACATCATCCAAAGTAAAATTGCGATTGGTTCTGGTGGTATTTCCGGCAAAGGTTGGTTGCAAGGCACTCAATCACAGTTGGAATTTCTTCCTGAACGCCACACTGACTTTATCTTTGCAGTAATTGCTGAAGAATGGGGTATGATTGGCTTCCTTTGCCTGTTGACCATCTATCTCTTTATTATTGGACGAGGTCTCTACCTCGCAAGCCAAGCACAAACTGCGTTTGGCCGAATGATGGCAGGCAGTATTGTACTCAGCTTCTTCGTGTATATTTTTGTAAATATCGGCATGGTAAGTGGCATCCTACCCGTAGTAGGCGTACCTTTACCGTTGATCAGTTATGGTGGCACTTCCATGGTGACACTGATGGCTGGTTTTGGCATTTTGATGTCGATCCACACGCACCGAAAAGCATTCTCTAAGGCGACCTAGACCATGCAAAAACGCGCTTTATATTCCTTGGTTTTTTCTGCTGTTATTTTGGCGGGCTGTTCTTCTACCGACCAAAAAACACAAGAAGGCCGTTATGAACTTGAATCCGATGTAGCACCAGATAAACCTCTATCGGTCGAGCACATTGAGGATGCGCATCCTAAATATGAACCATACAGCTTAGGTGGTAACAGCGATTACAATCTACGAGGTTCCGACTACAAAATCGTTCGTGACGCAAAAGGTTTTACGGAAAAAGGCCGTGCCTCTTGGTACGGAAAAAAATTCCAAGGTCACCTAACGTCCAACGGTGAAATTTACGATATGTACTCAATGACAGCCGCACACAAAACGCTGCCATTACCGAGCTACGTTAAAGTCACCAATACCGACAATGGTAAATCAACCGTTGTACGTGTTAACGACCGTGGCCCATTTCATGACGGCCGTATTATTGATTTAAGCTACGCCGCCGCTCATAAGCTCGACGTCGTGAAAACAGGCACAGCGAACGTACAAATTGAAGTCATCACCATTGATAAGCCAACCGATGAAAAGTCGTTAGCTGCGCACCCAAAATACGTGATTCAAGTTGCTTCTTCAAAATATGAAGATCGAGCGCGAACTTTAGGCCAAGAGCTTGGTCAAAAGCTGGATACAGAAACTTTCTTGGAGAGCACGAAAGAAACTCACCGCTTGTTGCTAGGGCCATTTACTGACTATTCCCTGACGCAAGCAACACTGGATAAAGTAAAGTTGCTCGGCTATTCGTCCGCATTTATTAAAAAACACAAAACTGACAAATGACCTTGGTGTCATGAATTTCTATGCAGAGCCCTTCTTACATAAGCAGGGATTCTGTTAAGATGTCGACAGTTAACCAAAAAATTTGAATTACCATGAATAAAAATAAGTTTGTGAAATCTATTCTCGTTTCTTCGGTTGCGCTAACTGCAACCATCGCTCAATCTGCTTTTGCTTCACCAGTTGTTGTCCCAGACGCACCTCAAATCGCAGCGAAAGGCTACGTTTTGATGGATTACAACTCAGGTAAAGTTCTGGCTGAGAAAGAGATGAACACAAAGTTGTCTCCTGCTAGTCTGACAAAAATGATGACCAGCTACGTAATTGGCCAAGAGCTAGCGCGTGGTAATATTTCAGAAGACGATGATGTAACCATCAGTAAGAACGCATGGGCGAAAAACTTCCCTGATTCTTCAAAAATGTTCATTGAAGTTGGCACCACAGTTAAGGTGAAAGACCTAAACCGCGGTATCATTATTCAATCAGGTAACGACGCTTGTGTCGCAATGGCTGAACACATTGCAGGCTCTGAAGATGCATTCGTAGACCTAATGAACGCATGGGCAAACACAATTGGCATGAGCAACACGCATTTTGCTAACGTGCACGGCCTAGATAACCCAAATCTATACTCAACACCTTACGACATGGCACTGCTTGGTAAAGCATTGATCCGTGACGTTCCTGATGAGTACCGTATCTACTCAGACAAAAAATTCACTTACAACGGCATCACACAGTACAACCGTAACGGCCTATTGTGGGATAAGAGCATGAACGTTGATGGCATCAAGACTGGCCATACTAGCAACGCGGGCTACAGCCTAGTAAGTTCGGCAACTGAAGGTCAAATGCGCCTAGTTGCAGTGGTAATGGGTACCAAAGATGCAAACGCTCGTAAATCAGAAAGTAAAAAGCTACTGAGCTACGGCTTCCGCTTCTTCGAAACCGTTGCGCCACATAAAGCGGGTGAAACGTTTGTAGAAGAAAAAGTATGGATGGGTAACAAAGATACGGTTGCTCTGGGTCTTGACCAAGATACTTACGTAACGCTACCTCGTGGTGAAGCAAAGAATCTAAAGGCAAGCTTCGTACTTGAAAAAGAGCTAGAAGCCCCAATTAATAAAGGTGATGTAGTTGGTAAGCTATACTATCAAATTGATGGTGAAGATATTGCTGAGTACCCACTAATGGCATTAGAAACTGTAGACCAAGGCAGCCTATTTAGCCGTATGTGGGACTACATCGTATTGTTGTTTAAGAGCTTCTTCTAATAGTCGCTTCTGAACAACAAACAAGTCCGCAAAGCCGCCAACTAGGGCGGCTTTGTTATCTATACTCAAACGACGTTAAGATGCTTGGGGATGATCTTGAGTTCACCCTAATTTGACTGTACTATTTCGCACCGCAACGAATACCAACTGGAGTTACCGATATGCTAACCATCAACTCTGATGCAAAATTGAAAGACCTGCTTGAGTTCCCTTGTTCATTTACTTACAAGGTAATGGGGCATGCAAAACCTGAACTTCCAGAACTCGTTCTTGAAGTAATCCAGCGTCATGCTCCAGGTGACTACAGCCCAGCAGTAAAACCAAGTGCTAAGGGCAACTACCACTCGGTGTCTATCAATATTACTGCTACCTCTATCGAGCAGGTTGAAACCCTTTACAAAGAACTGGGTGAAATCGACATCGTACGCATGGTTCTATAATTTTTTGATAAATTAAATTTTTTTTGAAAGCAGCTTCGGCTGCTTTCTTTTTATTTATCATGTAGATAATGAAAAACACTGACTCTTTCAGTTAAAAATCTGTTACTCAACTGTAGAGCATCAAAGTCATCCGGTTTATAATCCAAAAACTTTATATATTAGTGACAGGAATCCCCATGCAACACCAACTTGTTGTAAGACGACTTGGACGCCAAGATTATGAGCCTGTATGGAAGGCGATGCATGAGTTCACTGATCAACGCACAGACGACACGCCTGATGAAGTTTGGTTGGTAGAACACAACCCAGTATTTACACAAGGTCAAGCGGGTAAAGCCGAACACCTCATTAACACTGGTAATATTCCTGTTGTACAAAGCGATCGTGGTGGTCAGGTGACTTATCATGGCCCAGGTCAATTAGTTGCGTACTTCTTGATCAACCTGCGTCGTAAAAAATTAGGGGTGCGAGATCTCGTTACGCACATCGAGAACCTCGTGATCAACACCCTAAAGGCATACAATATCGAATCTGCTGCGCGACCAGATGCCCCAGGTGTTTATGTCGACAGTAAAAAAATATGTTCTCTCGGCCTTCGCATTCGCAAAGGATGCTCATTCCACGGCCTAGCGTTGAACGTCAATATGGACTTAGGTCCGTTTTTACGTATAAACCCTTGTGGCTATGAAGGAATGGAGATGGTTCAGGTTAGCCAAGTTGGCGGCCCTGAAGATATCGAAGTCGTGGAAAAACAACTAATACAAGAACTCGTTACTTTGCTTGATTACGAGCAAGTAGAATTCAGCACAGAAGCACCTTCTCAAGGTAACAAAGCATGAGCAAACCAATCCAGATGGAAAAAGGCGTCAAATACCGCGACGCTGACAAAATGGCATTGATTCCCGTAAAGAACATGCCTACAGAGCAGAAAGAAGTGCTACGTAAGCCTGATTGGATGAAGATCAAGCTACCAGCCGACAGCCAACGTATTCAAGACATCAAATCAGCGATGCGCAAGAACAACCTTCACTCAGTATGTGAAGAAGCCTCTTGCCCTAACCTAGCGGAATGTTTTAACCACGGTACGGCTACTTTCATGATCCTTGGCGCTATCTGTACTCGCCGTTGTCCATTCTGTGACGTTGCCCATGGCCGTCCGCTTGCAGTAGAAGCTGAAGAGCCGAAGAAACTGGCTAAAACCATCGCAGACATGAAGCTGAAATACGTCGTTATCACTTCAGTAGACCGCGATGATTTGCGTGATGGCGGTGCAGAGCACTTTGCAAACTGTAACCGTGAAATCCGCGAGCTGAACCCGCACATCAAGATTGAAACGCTTGTACCTGATTTCCGTGGCCGTATGGATGTAGCACTTGATCTGATGAAAGACAACCCGCCAGATGTCTTCAACCACAACCTAGAAACGGCACCTCGTTTGTACCGTAAAGCTCGCCCAGGCGCGAACTACAAGTGGTCACTACAATTGCTGCAAAAGTTCAAAGAGCAGCACCCAAATGTACCGACCAAATCAGGTGTTATGATGGGTCTTGGCGAAACGAAAGAAGAGATCGTCCAAGTACTAAAAGACCTACGTGCGCACGGTGTAACAATGCTGACACTTGGTCAGTACCTAGCACCAAGCCGTCACCACCTGCCAGTAGAGCGTTACGTTCCACCATCAGAGTTTGACGAGCTAAAAGAGATCGCACTAGAACTTGGCTTCACGCACGCGGCGTGTGGTCCATTCGTTCGTTCTTCTTACCATGCCGATATGCAGGCTCAAGGTATCGAGATTAAATAAGCGCTCGCTTGTTTTGAAGAGAAAGGTTGGCTCAGTGCCAGCCTTTTTTGTATCTGTCGAACATAAAACACCGTCATTTGGACAATAAGCCTACTTCTCAAAACCAAAAGCACGTCATTCCGAAGAGCCTAGGCGATATCAGGAATCTCGCTTCAACACACTCTAAGCTGATATTTCCATACGCTAGAAAAACAAAAAGGCCCTCGAATGAGGACCTTTCATCAATCAAATAATCCAACCGAATCGCAGAAATAGAACGAGTTCGCCTGAGTTATTTTCAAAGAAAGCGAATTTACACAGAGAACTATGCGTAAACTGGTAGACGCTTACAGATTTCTAGAACTTTCTGTTTTGTCGCTTCGATAACTTCTTCGTTGCCGATGTTATCTAGAACGTCACACATCCAGTTTGCTAGCTCTTTCGCGTCATCTTCAGTGAAGCCACGACGAGTAATTGCTGGTGTACCAACACGGATACCAGACGTTACGAATGGGCTGCGTGGGTCGTTTGGAACAGAGTTCTTGTTTACTGTGATGTTTGCTGCACCTAGTGCTGCATCTGCATCTTTACCAGTGATGTCTTTGTCGATTAGGTCAACTAGGAATAGGTGGTTCTCAGTACCGTTAGAAACGATCTTGTAGCCACGCTCTTGGAATTGACCAACCATTGCTTTCGCGTTTTTCACCACGTTAGCTTGGTAAGCTTTGAATTCAGGTTCCATCGCTTCTTTGAACGCTACTGCTTTACCAGCGATAACGTGCATTAGAGGACCACCTTGACCGCCAGGGAATACTGCTGAGTTCAGCTTCTTGTACAGCTCTTCACCTTCGTTAGAAAGGATAAGACCGCCACGAGGACCCGCTAGCGTTTTGTGTGTAGTCGTTGTTACTACGTGAGCGTGTGGAACTGGTGTTGGGTACTCGCCTGCTGCAATTAGACCAGCAACGTGTGCCATGTCTACGAATAGGTAAGCGTCAACTTTGTCTGCGATTTCACGCATGCGTTTCCAATCAACGATTTGTGAGTAAGCAGAGAAACCACCGATGATCATCTTAGGCTTGTGCTCAAGCGCTAGCTGTTCCATCTCGTCGTAGTTGATTTGACCTGCTTCGTCGATACCGTAAGGAATAACGTTGTAGTGCTTACCAGAGAAGTTTACTGGTGAACCGTGAGTTAGGTGACCACCGTGCGCTAGGCTCATACCTAGAACTGTGTCGCCTGGGTTTAGAAGCGCCATGTAAACTGCGCTGTTTGCTTGAGAACCTGAGTGAGGCTGTACGTTCGCGTACTCACAGCCGAATAGTTGGCATGCACGATCAATTGCTAGTGCTTCAGCTTTATCTACGTACTCACAACCGCCGTAGTAACGCTTGCCTGGGTAGCCTTCAGCGTATTTGTTCGTTAGCTGAGAACCTTGTGCTTCCATTACACGTGGACTTGTGTAGTTTTCAGAAGCGATAAGTTCAATGTGTTCTTCCTGGCGAAGTGTTTCTTCCTGGATAGCTGCGAACAGTTCCGCATCGTAATCTGCGATGTTCATATCACGCTTAAGCATCTGTATCTCCTGACTCAGGTTAGTACTGAAAGTTGCAAAAAAACCGACGAATGACCTAACGCAAACGTTTTCGTCACCGTAATGGCGCGCATTCTACATAATTTGATCTAGGTCATAAAGAGAAATTTACAATTTTTCTCATGCAGTTTTTTCATGATGACAAGTAAGGATTATCATGGCGATGTTGCAATCGTTTAACCAAGATTCACTAACTGTCAAATTTGTGCTTTACACCCTGTAAAACAACAATTACATAGGTTTACCGCAAATTTTACCCTCTAGCTACCGAAAAGATCATCTTTTTACTACTATGCACGCCCTATTTATCATTAACGACTGCATATTAGATGGAAAAACACTCAAGAAAAGAAGACTGGATGGCAATTCTTACAGGTACCTTTTTGGTAGCTCAAGGCGTTTTCTTTCTCCAATCCGCAGACCTCTTAACCGGAGGCACAACAGGATTGGCTCTGCTTATTAGCCAATTTACACCTTTTACGTTTGGTGTGCTTTACTTTTTAGCCAACTGTCCATTTTACTTGCTCGCATGGAAACGCTTTGGCCGTCGTTTTGCGATTAATAGTGCAATTTCTGGCGCTTTGGTTTCTATCTTTGCGGATAATCTGTATTTACTGATTTCACTCGAGTCGATTAACGAGATTTACTGCGCAGTGGCAGGTGGCTTGCTTATGGGCTTGGGTATGCTGATCCTATTTCGTCATCGCTCAAGTTTGGGTGGCTTCAACGTATTGTGCTTATTCATTCAAGATAAGTTCGGTATCTCAGTAGGAAAATCTCAGATGGCGATTGATGCTTGTATCCTATTTGCGTCTTTCTTCTTCGTCACACCTTGGGTTATCGGCCTATCGATTCTTGGCGCATTCGCACTAAACCTAGTGCTTGCAATGAACCACAAACCACACCGCTATTCTGTGAGCTACGGTTCATAAGACATGAAATAGAAAGGCTTTGGGGAGCACTCCAAAGCCTTTTGTTTAGGATCGAAACCCTTAGGGGGACTTTTTATTTGCCTTTAAGATTCAATCAGCAAGATGCGTGTTTCGTAAGGACGCAGAACTTGGTGATTAGAAGCAATCGCGCTGGTCGCATTCTGATAGTTGGCAAGCAGATTCTTGGCTTTACTCATATCAAAGCGCTCAGGTAACACACACTCCACTTCTTCGCCGTAGTAGTTGTTAATACACAGCAGCGTTTGCTTGTCGTTCTGACGTGCGTAAGCAAAAATACGTTTGTGCTCTGGCAGTAGGTCCTCGTAACGACCATCAGTGATCACCGGCACCTGTTTACGCAGTTCAATCAGACGCTTGTAGAAATAGAACACTGAGTTCAAATCGGCAATCGCAGCTTCCGCATTAATCTCAGAATAGTTCTGAGCCACCTCTAGCCACGGTGTCCCTTCAGTAAAGCCCGCGTGTTTCGCGCTGTTCCATTGCATTGGCGTACGTGAATTGTCACGCGACTTCTGCGCCAAAATCGCCATCATATCGTCGTGAGATACGCCATCGCGATTGACCATGATGTCGTACATGTTCGTGCTTTCAACATCGCGATATTGGCTGATTTCGGTGTAACCTGGGTTGGTCATGCCGATCTCTTCGCCTTGATAAACGTAAGGTGTGCCTTGCATCATGTGCACTGATGCCGCAAGCATCTTGGCAGATTCAACACGGTATTGTTCGTCGTTACCTAATCGGCTCACAACACGTGGTTGGTCGTGGTTACACCAAAATAGCGCCCCCCACCCTTTGCCATTTAAGCCGGTTTGCCAATGGTTAAAGATCTGTTTCAGTTGGATGAAATCAAACGGTGCTTTCGTCCACTTATCACCATTCGGGTAGTCGACTTTCAGGTGGTGGAAATTGAACACCATCGACAGCTCTTTGCCATCTTGGGCTGAGTATTGCTGACAATGATCTAGTGTGGTTGAAGACATTTCACCCACCGTCACGCTGCCATATTTTTGGAACACGGCTTCACTGATCTCTTGAAGGTATTCGTGCACACGTGGACCATCTGTGTAGAAACGGCGACCATCACCAATATCGTCACTTGGGAAGTCTTGCTGCTTGGAAATCAAATTGATGACATCCAGACGGAAGCCATCCACACCTTTCTCTGCCCAGAAGCTAATGACTTCTTTCACTTCTTCACGCACCACTGGATTTTCCCAGTTTAAGTCCGCTTGCTCTTTAGCAAAAAGGTGCAAATAGTACTGACCCGTTTTTTCATCCAACGCCCAAGCGTTACCACCAAACTTAGATTGCCAGTTGTTTGGCTCTGCCCCATCAACAGGATCTTTCCAGATGTAGTAATCACGGTAAGGGCTGTTTTTGTCACCCAACGCTGATTGGAACCACTTGTGTTCCGTCGAAGTATGATTCACAACGATATCCATGATGATTCGAATACCCAATTGATGAGCCTCTGCCAACAGGGTATCGAAATCTTGCATGGTGCCGAAATCAGGGTTGATCGCGTAGTAGTCGGAAATGTCATACCCGTTGTCGATCATTGGTGATTGATAAACCGGCGTCAGCCAAATCGCATCCACACCAAGGTGTTTTAGATAATCCAGCTTAGAAATGATCCCTTTAATATCACCCGTGCCTTTACTTCCACTGTCACAAAAGCTTTTTGGGTAAATTTGGTAGATGGTTGCGGTTTTCCACCAGCTCTCATCATGCTTGGTCATTGCCATTTCTAACACTCACTTACCATTAAAAGGAAACTTAAAAATCTTTAAAAAATTGAGGAGATAAACGAGGCAGTCAAATCGCTGCCTCGGTTTGGATTACGCGTTAGCGGTTTCTAACTCGCCTTTCATTTGCGCACGCTTATACAACACAAGCGTCAGTGCTACTGGGACCACAATTGCTACCAACATCGCCAGAGCAAATACGCCCCAGAACTGTGGTTGGATAGATAAGATGCCCGGCAAACCACCCACACCGATACCATTCGCCATCACACCTGCGCTGCCACAGATAGCAGCTGCAATCGCACTGCCGATCATCGCGCTCAGCATTGGGAACTTGTATTTTAAGTTGATGCCGTACATTGCAGGTTCTGTTACGCCAAGATAAGCAGAGATAGCCGCAGGCACTGAGATATCACGCTCGCCGTGTTTTTTACTGATGATAATGATGCCGACTACCGCTGAAGCTTGAGCAATGTTTGATAGTGCAATCAATGGCCAGATTGGCGTACCGCCTAGCTCTTGCATCAGTTGAAGGTCAACCGCGTTGGTGGTGTGGTGAATACCGGTAATTACCAATGGCGCGTATAGGAAGCCGAAGATGGTTGAACCAATCATCGCGAAGTCACCCGTCATGGCTGCTTTTGCTGCGAAAGCAACGCCGTCACCCAACATACGACCAAATGGACCAATAATAGAATGCGCAAGAATCACAGATACGATGATAGAGACAAACGGCACCACAACGAGGTAAAGATATGAAGGAATGATTCGCTTTAAATTGGTTTCTATGAATGCCAAGGCGACACCCGCTAACATGGCCGGAATCACTTGCGCTTGATACCCCACTTTCTCGATGGCGAATAAGCCAAAGTCCCACACTTCTGGCACTTGCTTACCAATCAGATAGGCGTTCATTAACTGTGGCGAAACCAGTGTCACACCCAATGTAATCCCCAAAATCGGAGTACCGCCGAGTTTTTTGACTGTTGACCAACACACGCCAACCGGTAAGAAGAAGAAAATCGCCTCACCAATTAGCCATAAGAAAGAGTGTACCGTTGCCCAAAACTGGCTGATTTCCGTTAGCGTTTGACCATCAAACATCTTGATGTCGCCAATCACGTTACGGAAGCCAAGAATCAGACCACCAGTGATGATCGCCGGTAACAATGGCACAAAGATTTCTGCAAGGTGAGAAATACCACGCTCAACAATGTTCATGTTTTGACGAGCTGCGTTTTTTGATTCGTCTTTGCTCGCTTCACTTTTACCCGTCAGCTCGATCAGTACTTTGTAAACCTCATCAACTTCAGTACCAATCACCACTTGGAACTGACCTGCGTTAGTAAAGCAGCCTTTTACCATAGGTAATGCGTCTAATTGTTCAATATCGGCTTTGTCAGTGTCATTCAACACGAAACGCAAGCGAGTTAAACAGTGGCTTACACTGGCAATATTGTCCGATCCCCCGACCAGTTCAATAAGACGCTGTACATCTTGACGCGCAATCTTACTCATAACTTTGTCCACCCTGTATTGGATACATTCAATTCATCATTTTATTCTTATAATGGGAACATTCCCATTTGATGATTTTTATATTGCCACTCCGCATTCAAAAACAAAATGGGAACAGTCCCATTAATTGAGAGCGATCACAGTATAATTTTAGAGCAAACCATCGAAAGGAGGATTATTAACGAACTGGTTGCTGGGTAAAGTGCACCACAGACTCATCACCATTTAATTGATTAATCAGCATGTTAGCGGCCTTTTCACCTGCGAGAGAGTAACCGGGGTCCACACTGAAAACATTTGGAAAAAGGAAGGAAAGTAGCTCATTGCCACCCACACCAGTAACCACGACATCTTCACGCCCTCTTTCTTGCAGGCGCTTAATCACCCCAAGAGCAATGGTATCACTGGCACAAACGATGGCTTGCGTGTCGGATTGAAGGACTTGATCCACCAGATGATAAGCACTTTCATGGCTAAGCTTGCCGGTTTGAAAACAAGGTTCGATGCGCTTTTTCTCACACCAAGATTGGTAAGTCTTCAGGCGAGCAAGCCCCGTCGTACGGTCTTCTGGATCAACGCCGATATAAGCAATGCGAGAAAGAGATTGTTGCTCTAGGTGTGACAACGCCATCTCAATAACGCCTTGGTTATCGTAATTAATAGAAGAGACGAGCTTGGTATCCATCGCGATCACGACAATGCGATTGCCCCACTCCGCTAACGCTTGCTCATCGCACCCAGTAAAACCAAACACGATAACACCATCGACATTACGGCGTTTAAGTACGTTTAAATGTTCGTTGGTCTTTGCACGATCGAACTGACTTTCCATGATCACCACATCGTACCCTGCTGAATACAAAGCATTGAGCATAGTGCCGACGGCACGGTTTTCTGAAGGGGAATCCAAACGAGATATAATCACCCCGATCACTTTCTGGCTGCCCCCACGCATAGACTGTGCAGACTTAGAAGGTACATAACCAGATTCACGAATGATTCTTTCTACCTTCTCTCGCGTTTGCGGTTTCACCTTAGGATCATTGGTTAACACACGGCTTATTGTCGATTTACCAACACCTGCCAATTTCGCGATATCAAGAATAGTGAGTTTTTTGCTCATAAGTGATCAAACTAAAAGTTGGATTTAAATAAAAGGGAAGCAGCGGCTTCCCTTATCTCAATCAGTAATGAAGATTACTTGTTTAGGTATGCAGGAACGTCTGCAATGCTGTCGAGAACAACCGTAGCAATCGCTTCGCCTTGTTCGGTAACTGGTTTACCAGTGCGAACCAAAATCTTAGTGCCAACACCAGCCGCTTCAGCCGCCATCAAGTCTTCGGCTTTATCACCAATCATCACTGACTTAGCCATGTCGATTTTCAAAAAATCACGAGCAGAGATGAACATGCCTGGTTTTGGCTTACGACAATCACAATCTTGTTTGTATTCGCCGATACCGTGTTCCGGATGGTGAGGACAGTAATAGATGCCATCAAACTCAACACCGTTGTCGGAAAAGTTCCAGTCCATCCATTGAGTCAAAGAAATGAAACGATCTTCGCTGAATTTACCACGTGCAATGCCTGATTGATTGGTCACAAGCACCAACAGGTAGCCTTTATCTTTCAGCGCTTTCGTCGCTTCAAAGACACCGTCAATGTACTCAAAATCATGTTCGTCATGAACGTAGCCATGGTCAACGTTGATCACGCCGTCACGATCGATAAAAACAGCAGGTTTTGCCAAAACGTATTTCTCTATTTACTCGGTTTCATCAGATTATTACATACCTTATAAGCACTCACACTATCTAATTGGTATGAGGAAGTGACAAAACAGTTGATTTGTCACCCGAGAATCGGTAAATCTTGAATATCCCTCTTTTATATCCCGTTCCGCCGAACATCTTCTTGCTTTATTTCCTAACAAAATATCCATAATTTTAGACGTCTAGACGTAAAAATATCTATTGACTTACTACTGCTTAACCCATAGCATCAACTGAGAATTGAGATAGAGTTCAAAATTTACTCCTGTTAAAAGCCGTTTTTAACAGCGAAGTTCCCAGTATCTCTGTGCAGGTTGAAACATGATAGAAATTAAAAACGTCAATAAAGTGTTCTACCAAGGCAGTAAGGAAATTCTTGCCCTTAAGGACATTAACTTAAATATCGCGAAGGGCACCATCTTTGGTGTAATCGGCTCATCAGGTGCGGGTAAAAGTACTCTGATCCGTTGCGTGAATATGCTGGAAGCCCCAACATCAGGCTCCATCATTGTTGATGGCGTAGACCTGACCAAACTCAACAAGAAACAACTGGGAGAAACCCGCCGCAACATCGGGATGATCTTCCAACACTTTAACCTGCTATCGTCTCGCACCGTTTTTGATAATGTCGCACTCCCTCTTGAGCTAGCAGGCAAAGACAAATCGCAAATCACAACAAAAGTGACTGAGTTGCTTAAACTTGTTGGCCTTTCTGACAAGCACGAAAGCTACCCAGCAAACCTAAGTGGCGGTCAAAAGCAGCGTGTGGCGATTGCACGTGCTCTGTCTTCTGATCCAAGTGTTTTGTTGTGTGACGAAGCGACCAGCGCACTCGACCCTGCAACGACGCAGTCAATCCTAGAACTTCTAAAAGAAATCAACCGCAAACTGGATATCACGATTCTGCTTATCACTCACGAAATGGAAGTGGTTAAGAGCATCTGTCACGAAGTGGCGATCATTGGTGATGGTGAACTTGTGGAAAAAGGCACCGTGGGTGAAATCTTCGCTCATCCGAAGACAGCTCTAGCACACGAGTTCATTCGCTCTACTTTGGATCTTTCTATTCCAGAAGATTACCAAGCTCGCTTACAAACTACGCGCGTAGAAAACAGCTACCCGTTGGTTCGCCTAGAATTTACTGGTGCAACCGTGGATGCCCCTCTGATGACGCAAATAGCTCGTAAGTACAACATCGACGTGAGCATCCTAAGTTCCGATCTGGACTACGCTGGCGGCGTGAAGTTCGGCATGATGGTCGCAGAACTGTTTGGTAGCGAAGAAGATGATAACGCAGCAATTGAATTCCTGCGTGAGCACAACGTGAAAGTAGAGGTACTTGGCTATGTCCTTTAATACGATTTCTGAATGGCTGAGCTTAAACAGCAACCTACTTTTGGGCGCAACGTGGGAAACCTTTTACATGGTGGCAGTTGCTGGCATCGTTGGTTTCGCGGTTGGCATCCCTCTTGGTGTGATTCTGCACACCACTAAAAAAGGTGGCTTGCTTGAAAACACCAAGCTAAATGGCGTTCTTGGTGCGATAGTCAACATTGGCCGTTCAGTGCCTTTCCTAGTATTGATGGTTGCGATTATTCCAGTAACCAAGCTGCTTGTCGGTACGTTTATTGGTACAACGGCAGCGATTGTTCCACTCACTATTGGTGCAATCCCATTTGTGGCACGTCTGATCGAGGGTGCTTTACTGGAAGTGCCGACAGGCCTAGTGGAAGCAGCTCAGTCTATGGGCGCAACCCCAACTCAAATCATCACAAAAGTTCTGCTTCCTGAAGCAATGCCGACTATTGTTAACTCAGTGACCATTACCCTAGTAACACTAGTAAGCTATTCAGCAATGGCGGGGACGGTAGGCGGCGGCGGTCTTGGTGACGTAGCCATCCGTTATGGCTTCCACCGTTATGATGTCGTTATCATGGCCGTGACTGTCGTGATGCTGATTGTGCTAGTACAAATTATTCAGTCTATCGGTGATGCAATCGTACGCCGTGTAGACCACAGATAAGAATTGAAAATACCAATTATAAGGAGATAAAGATGAAATTTAGCCTTAAGAGTCTTTTGACTGTAGCCACTGCCGCTTCTGCACTTGTTCTAGCAGGTTGTGGTGATAAAGAAGTTGACGCAAACAAAGTAAAAGTTGGCGTAATGGCGGGTGCAGAGGCTCAAGTTGCTGAAGTAGCAGCAAAAGTTGCGAAAGAGAAATACAACTTGGATGTTGAGTTGGTGACGTTCACTGATTACGTTACACCAAACGCTGCGCTAGATGATGGCTCAATCGACGCAAACGCGTTCCAACACAAGCCATACCTAGACCAGCAAGTAACTGACCGTGGCTACAAGCTAGTAACGGCTGGTAACTCTTTCGTATACCCAATTGCGGGTTACTCTAAGCAAGTTAAATCGGTTGATGAGATCGAAGATGGCGCTCGTATCGCGGTACCAAACGATCCAACAAACCTTGGTCGTTCTCTTCTACTTCTTGAGCAACAAGGTCTGATCGAACTGCGTGATGGCGTTGGTCTACAAGCAACAGTACGTGACATCGTTGGTAACCCGAAAAACATCACTATCGTGGAGCTAGATGCAGCACAACTTCCACGTTCTCTTGATGACGTAGCGGTTTCTATCATCAACACGACTTACGCAAGCTCAATCGACCTAACACCTGAGCGTGACGGTATCTTCGTAGAAGACAAAGAGTCTCCATACGTAAACCTAATCGTTGCTCGTGAAGACAACGTGCAAGCAGCTAACGTACAAAACTTCGTTAAGGCATACCAAACAGATGAAGTTTACGAAGCAGCGAAAGACATCTTCAAAGGTGGCGTAGTTAAAGGTTGGTAATCCACTCTTTCTACAACACTTGAAACTTAAAAAGGGCGCTCATCGGAGCGCCCTTTTTGCATCTGTTTTGATTACTGCTTTACCGCTAGAACATCTGAACTTCGTTTTTCTCAACGTCCTTTTGCATCTGTTCTGGCTGCGTATCCACTTGAGGATGTTTAAACACATAAGGTGCTAAAAACGCAGTAAAAGGGATAGTAAGCACAATGCCCACACTGCCCGCTAACGCATTCACCACTGCAAGTCCCACCAGCGGCATATTCATAAATTGGCTCGCTGGCATGTTAAGCCCCCACACCATCATGATGGTCGTCAATGAGCCGCCAGCAAAAGCCAAGATCAAGGTGTTAGTCATGGTTCCCATGATGTCTCGACCAATGTTCATCGATGCTCTAACCAACTGCTTTGGTTTGAGTTTCGGATCAGTTTGTTGCAGCTCCGCGTACGCCGATGCAATCGAAATCGCAACGTCCATAACAGCGCCAAGCGCAGCAACGACAATCGTCACGAACATCAACCAGCGAATGCCCATCTTCACCGACGTTAGATAAATAACGTCTTCGCCTTTGTCGAGGTAAATGCCCGACAAGTGCGCCATTTCACCAAACCACTGCGCCATTACACCTGCGGCGATCACGCCCAATAACGTGCCGCCCATGGCACATAAACTCTTACGGTTATAGCCAGAGACGAGAATAAAGCTGACCACGATGATCACCACCATCAATAAGATGCTGACCAACATCGGATTCCAACCCGCAAAAATACTCGGCACCAACACGCCAACGATCAATGCAGCAGTGAAATAAAGAGCAACCATTGAGTTGATGCCCTCTTTCTTGCCAAAGCTCAGCAGCAGCGCGCAAAACAGCGCAAGCATCAGGTAAATCGCGTCTGACCGTTTGTGGTTATACGCCCAATAGACGGTGCCATTTGTGGTTTCACGGATCATCATGATGAAGGTATCGCCTTCACTGACATACACGTTGTGCTGGCGACTAAGAGGATTGGTGACTTCCACCTCTAAGCCTTCGCTCTCTCCCTCAAGGATTTTTGCCATGAAGACTTGTTTGCCTGTCATTACATCTGGCACGAGCGGATCTGGCGCAACATGGTTTGAAATCGAACGTGTGACGGTCGCTTCAACAAACTCTTGTTGCTGACGAGATTTAGGACGGAAATCTTCACTCCACGAAGAAGAAAACTGAAAGATAAGCGTGGAGATAATGGTAATCAGTAGGGTGAAACCCCATCGGTTATAGATTCTTTTGATCATGAAGCACTCTTCTACATCACTCACTTAAACAGGCTTTGCCTCTGGTGAGTAAAATTAGGCGCGGTAAAGATTACCGCGCCTACATGCAGGATTAATGAGTTGGGTTACAACCTGCGACTTTCTCATCAAGGATCGCCGCGTCTTTGTTAGGGTTAACAAAGTAGCTAGACGAATCATTGATGTTCACAGACTTAACAATCGCTGGGTATTTCGGGTTTTCCAAGTCAATCGAGACACAGATTTCCATGTTCTTCAATTGATCCCAAAGCGCTTTGCCTTCGCCCTCACGCAGTGTCGTGATATCACCACTTGGTAGGTATTGAGTGAATGACCAGTTACCAACGCTGCCACTGAAATCTGCCACGTTGATACCCTTGTTCTCTTCAACATACGCAGTCAGCATGTCGCGAATTGCATAAACTTGTTCATTCACTGAGTCATAGAACACGTCGTCTTTGCTCGCCCAACCAAACTTCTGGATTTGCGAACCAAAACGGTAGCTGTTCATCGCCACTTTGTAAGTCGCGTTTGGATCGAACTGCTCGCCACCAATACTGGTGATGTTTACGCGGCTACCTTCATTCGTCACCGTGTTGTTTTCATCCAACTCTAGAGACGGTTTACTTAAATCCACAGTGAACTCGATGTCACCATCGAATTGATCGTACAGGTAAGCTGGCGCGCCTTTCTTAAACGACACCGTAATGTCACCCGGTTGATACTGGTTGAAGTAAGAGTATGACCACTCAATGAAGCGTTTTAGGTTCGCACCTGTCATCTCAACGCCAAGCAAGGTGTTATCGTACTTGTACAAGTTGGTCGATTTACCTTTGGTGTACACTTCTCCATCGATAAGGTTAGATTGATCAGAGAACAGCGACGCAGCAGACACAACCGCGCCTTTACCTTCACCGACCGCATCTTCGATTGTCTGCATTTGGATTTGGTTAATCACGTCCATTAATGGCGTATCAACCACTTTCGCAAGGTGAATCGTCGAGTACAAACGCTCTGCCGTGTAGTTGTAATCCGTCGCAGTCGCTTCATCAGGGTAACCCGTTGCGCTTGGTGTGAAGTCACCCGTGACACGGCCAAGCTCGCGAGTGGCGTCTTCAACCGAGATATCGTGCACGTACTGGAATTTCGCTTGCAGCGCTTGCTCTTCTTCCACTTTCTTCGTGCCAATGTTGGTCAATGTGGTGTCTTCCATCGTCCACTTGCCATCGACTTTCTTCAATTGAATTTCAGCTTTCGCTAGGTAAGCACCCCACTTGCCTGGTTCAATGATTTTCACGCTTTGCGCGCGATTGTCTTGGTTGTATTCGCCAGACTTCGCTTTATCTTCAATCAGCGTATTTTCACCGCCAATTTCTGATGTGGATTTGCTGATTGGTGTAACAGTGCCGTCAGCATTCACTTGCTCGATGTAGTTCGCGTGTTCGTGACCCGCTAAGATGACATCGAATTTATCCGCCATTGCTGACGCGATTTCGTAAACACCCACACCACCGTCTTCTTGGCGACCAAGGTGAAGCGCACCAACAATCACATCTGGATTGTATTCAGACACCAGTTGGTCAACCGCTTCTTTGGTTGCATCCAATTCGTTCTCAAACTTCAAGCCTTTGAAGTGATCCGGCGCAGACGCTTCCCAGTTCGGCACGTTCGATGGCGTTAGACCAACGATCGCCACTTTCACACCTTCCACTTCAAACATTTGGAACGCACGAATGTAGTTCACATCGTTACTTTCCCATTTGATGTTTGAAGACAGTACCGCACCATTAAAATGATCGAGGTTGCGATCGACAAACGAACGCTCAAAGTTGAATTCATGGTTGCCTGGTACCCAAACGTCAAAGCCAAGAGAGTTCATGCTCTCAACCACTGGGTGAGTTGGATCATCGTTGAATAGCTGCGCGGAGTTGCCTTGAACCGTATCACCGATATCAATCAGGATCATGTTTGGATGTGCCGCTTTTTGGTCAGCAAGCAAAGTGGCTACACGAGTAATACCAGCGTCATCGTCTTCTGCGTTCAACGCGTAGTCAAAACCAAACAAGCGACCGTGAAGATCCGATGTTGCGGCGATAGCAATGGTTACTTCATCCACTTGTGTGGCTTCACCTTTCACAACCACATCAGGCGTGTTGGTTAGTGTTTTACCTTCTGCGACTACAGGGCTGTAATCCGACGGTACTTCTACGTACTTGGTGTCATCGTCGTTACAACCAGCCATTAAGCCGACAACAGCAATGCAGACTAGGCTTCGTTTAAATAAAGTCATCTCAATTCCTTCCAGATTATTTTTATATATATATTTTCGGAAGGGGCCCTCTTCCCAAAACCTTAAAAAGGATATGGATATTATTTGAAATTTTTGAGAAGCAAACGTTTCAATGCTTATAAACCATGCAACCAAGTTACATTTTTCTTTGAATATGAACAAAGATCACAATCAAGGGGATGAGAGGAATGGTCAGTGAAAATGCTTTTTGAATCAATATATTGACAAAATCAATAATAGATAATTTTACTGATCAGGTTTGATTCATTTATATCGATAGAAAAAAGCTGGCATAGACGCCAGCTTTAAAAAAATAGACTACTTGATGTGGTCCCAAGAGATGTTGGAGACAATTCGGCAATCGTCACACTTAAAGTAGAAAATGTCGTGCAGCGGTTCATCGAGTAACCACTCACCACCACACTTGGGACACTTGCGCGCTTTTTCAGCTTCAAGTGACTCACCACCAACTCGGTATTGGTAATAATACGTCGGGATCTTAGTGAGGTATTCAATACGACCTCGCAAATCCCATCCACGGCGGAACAACACACTGTCAGCATCGCAAATTTCGTGCAATGCTGCATGTTCTGCACGGCAGCCACCCGCCATTTGGATTTCATCACACGCTTGCCATTCGGTTTGCCATTTTACCACCGCTTTGTGGTCACCATTCAGTGTTGCCCCATTGCGGTAAAGTGGAATTGGCAACAGCGTCTCACCGCTGCGCAGTGGAGAACATGTATGGACATACGTTGTGTACAGCACTTGCCAGCTTGGTGTTTCTTCTTCCGCCGCTTCTTCTGAGTTCAAATCACGACCCAACATGCGCATTTTCGGCGCCAATAACGACGCTTCCGACAAGCGGTTCATGCATACTTTGACGAAATCAGAATGGTAACGAGGATGCAAACTGTCTTGCTCTGGGCAAACGACGCGAACATAAAACTCACCATCACCCATTACGATAGGAAATTCACGACCCAGAACTTGTCCGTTGTAACGCAGTGCGTCCATCAGACCATTAATCGCTTTATCTACGGCGCTTACGGTGGTGTTATCAAAACACTCAAACTGCAACTCAACAACGTACATGCTTACACCGCTGCCTCAAGTTTGCTTAGAAACTCAGTCAGTGTCTCGGCTAACACATCACGCTTATCCGAACCTAGGCGTTCAAGAATCACATTACCAGTTAGGTTACAGATTGAAATCACATCCAGCTCAGCATCGGTCGCTGCAATAAATACCGTCGGCTTTAGTTTTAGACGACGCTGAGTCACAAGGTGACCAAGAATGTTCTCTTGCAGACGAGTAAAGTCATCGTCACTCCAAACTTGCAGCAGTGTCAGTTCATTGCCTTGCCAAGTCGCGTCCATATCAGCGCTGTATTGCGAACCATAGAAAAGCTTAATGTCTTCATGCAACGTCAATTCAATTGCATTCTCAACGTTGGTGAAGTCTGCCATCTCTTCACGTGGAACCGATTTCCACAAAACGACCTCATCGCGTTTCTCTTCTACACATGGAGAAACAAGATCAGCAAGCTCTTCACTGCGTGGCAGTTCGTTGTGTTTGTCTTGCCAAGCTTGTTGGTAGCGCAGGCTAAAGTCCTGTAGAGCCTGAGGAACGGTTTGGGTCATGAAGGTCTCCTGGTTTGTTTTTATCAGGTTGCGGTATCTGCCGGATGGCAATTAATCAGCGGATTCAGTAAAATTCTCGCCATTCTAATCGAAAATGACCACAAAGTATGAGCAAATATTCTGACGCTAAAGAGCTTGCTGGCCTGACTCTGGGTAAAAAGACCGAGTACGCAAACCAATACGACGCGAGCTTGCTGCAACCTGTTCCTCGCAGCTTAAACCGTGACGACCTTGAACTTGGCGACAGCCTACCGTTTATGGGCCACGACATTTGGACGCTGTACGAGCTATCTTGGCTAAACAGCAAAGGCTTGCCTCAAGTTGCGGTTGGCGAAGTGTACATCCCAGCAACCAGCGCAAACTTGATTGAGTCAAAGTCGTTCAAACTGTACTTAAACAGTTATAACCAAACGCGTTTTGCCACGTGGGAAGAAGTAACGGAGCGTCTGAAACAAGATTTGTCAGCATGCGCAGGTGAGCAAGTACTTGTGGAAGTAAACCCAGTAACTCATTACACCAACCAACCTATCGTGACGATGGAAGGAGAGTGTATTGACGCTCAAGATATCGAAATCACCAGCTACGATTTTGACGCTGCACTGCTTGAAGGTGCTGCTGGTGATGAGCAAGTAGAAGAAATTCTTCACAGCCATCTACTAAAATCTAACTGTTTGATCACCAACCAGCCAGACTGGGGCAGTGTTGAGATTCGTTATCAAGGCGCTAAGCTTGATCGTGAGAAGCTGCTTCGTTACTTGGTGTCATTCCGTGAACACAACGAGTTCCACGAGCAATGTGTTGAGCGCATTTTCACTGACTTGATGAAGTACTGCCAGCCAACGAAACTGACAGTATTTGCTCGTTACACACGCCGTGGCGGTTTGGATATCAACCCATACCGCTCGACGGAACAAGACAAGCCAGCACACAACAACCGCATGGCACGTCAGTAATCTAAGTAGATAATCAAAAGCGTTTGAGTTCCGCACTCAAACACCGATGACTTAAATACTCAAAAACGCTCAGCTATCTGTTGGATTGCTGGGCGTTTTTCTCTACTATTGCTTATTCAAAAGCACGTACATTACGACACAGTTCGAGGGAACGAAAAGGATGTTTTGGGACAGTTCGCGTCTAATTAGGCTGATTGGCTTTCTTTGCTTATTACTAGCACAGCCACTTCACGCGACCATTTTATCTTCCGCTTTACTTAATGAAGCTCAGCAACTTGCTGAGATTGAGCCTTCACAAGCCAAACAAGCGGCCAAAAACTACCTATTACAACGCGAGCTGACAGAGCGTCAAGAGAACGGAAGCCCGTCTGCTATGTCTCGTGAAGAGACCGATCGCAGTATCCGCACGCCAAGCAGTACCATCGAAGCACACAAGATTATTGCCCAAGCCGATTACACCATGGGGAACATTCGTTCTGCGATCAATAACCTTGATGAAGCCGAACGTCTTGCCAAAGAATACCAATTGCCATACATGAATCTGGACGTGCAGCTAATGCGCAACCAAATGATTTGGATGTATGACAAAAACTACGCAGCCGCAGAAGAAAAACTCGATCAAATCGAAAAACAGATTGAAGACGCCAACCCAGTATTGCAACGCACCGACAGCGTGCATTATCGCTTGGTGATGCAACGCGCGTTACTGGCAGCAAACAGTGGTGATAGCGTTAACGCCGACCGTTTATACGCACAAGCTAAAACCATGCTGAAAGATAACCGCTCGGACCTGATTTTAATTGATTACCACACCGCCGTCGGCGAATTTTATCTCAATGATAAAAAGTACAACCTCGCCCTTTCTGAACTGCTGTACGGCTATTGGCAGTCAATCGAGAGCGACAGCGGTGCACGCTTAGCAAAAGTAAATCGTTTATTGGCGCGCCTGTTTCAAGAACGCCGCGTGTATGACAAAGCGATCGAGTACCTCTCTCAAGCCGCAGACTTTTACGATAGCTACCCAAGCTCGCCTATTCTGGCCGATGTGCTAGAGCAAATGGGTGACATCTATTTCTACCAAGGCAAATTTAATCTGGCTTTGGTGCACTACTTCAACGTACTGGACCATGACAGCTCAAGTAAGAATATCAACCGCATTATCAAGATCCGTTTGAGCTTAGCGGCAACCTATCTCCAGCTTTATAACTACGCATTAGCAGAGCAGTACCTTGACCGCTCTATGGATTTGCTTGCATACGCAGACCTACCACAACTAGAAGCGAAAGCGGCATTACTGCAATCGGGATTGGCTTACCACCAAAATGAAAGTAAAAATGTCATAAATAATGCGAAAAAAGCACTCGACCTGATCGAGAAGGCACCGGACGATACAGGCTTTATCAAACAGCAGTCTTACCGCCTACTGGGCTTGGGGTATGAGCAAGCAGGCGAATACCAACTGTCGTTACAAGCCTACAAAAAGTACACCAGTCTTGTGCGATTAGAGCAAAAGCAACTTAACCAAATCAGTGAGGATGCCTTTCGCCAGCAAAAAGAGTTTGCCGAACAAAGCATTCATTATGTCGGCCAAGCGGACAAGCTTGCACAAGTTGAGATGGAACATCGCAAGTTCCAAAAGATTTCATTCGCCCTGTTCATTACTGTGCTAGTGATGTTCTTATTCATCATGCGTCGTGGTGTGATCATGCAGCGTCAAACATCACAAATCGACAAGCTACGTAATGATCTCTTCACCCACTCGCGTTCGCGTCTACGTAACTTACGCATGTTGAACGTGAAACTGTCGCGTTCGTTGAAGAAATCGAGCGATACGTTTGAACAATGGCAAATGGGCGAACTGATCCACGAGCCACTCAACGACCGCTTACGCTTTGTGATGATCGACTTACCATTCTTACGAAGTATGTACGTACAACACGGCTACAAAGCTGGCTTGGAACTAGAGCGGGCTTTTGGTGAGTTCTTAGCAGAACGTATCCAGAAACCAACACGTTTGTACCACTTCTCAGATGCGAACTTACTGTACATCGAACCCAATGCTGATCGCGATGCTTCTGCGGAAGCCACATTCAACAAATTCCAAAGTTGGGTGGATGAGTTTGCGGCCAAACACCATGTGAATCGCACGATTCGTATGGGTATCAGTGACTACCCATTCTTGCCACGTGCCTACACCGCCATTAATGATGAAGAACTGCTCGACTTATTATTGCTCGCTACGCACATTGCCCGTGAGGTCAGCTTAAAAGATAAACACAGCCATTGGGTGTTCTTGAAGGCGATTGATAACGCGCCCGCCGCAAGCTTTGCAACCGGTAACATAAGAACCGCTTGCCAACATGCCATCAACCAAGGGCTAATAAAGATTCATTCTTCGTACAAGAATGAGGACGACATCAAAAAAATATTAAAAAACGGATAATTAACCAACGGTTGAGCATAATCAGTGATGACGCTATAAAGTTTTTTGTTATTATCAAATAATCGTCAGTAGTACATGGACTTAACCGTAGTCACTTCATGGGAATCTTGGAATCCGATATTCAGTCGCAGCTTCATCAGCTGAGTTGTCAACTTGACCAACTCAGGCTGACTCATCGTGATACTTCGCTCAAATTTAAACGTGAGCAGCAAGTTCTGAAGCGAGTTGTGGCATCATTGTCTTCTGCTTGTCAGGGTTCAAACTCTCAAGTAACCAACTACCTGCTCGAAATTCAGCAAGAACTCGAACATCAAAAAGATGTCAGCGCGCTGATCCCTCGTTTAGCAGTGCTAGAAAGAATGCTCAAACAGCAGTCTAAGGCGATGGAAAAACAAAACGGCTATCTCGACGAACAAATCAAACACAGTGGTGAGACGCTTCAGCGCATCACAGGTTTGCCTGCGCAGCTAAAACGCGAACTGCGAAATCTCATGAGCTTTTCTGAAGTTCATGCCGGTAAAAAAGTTGACCGAGCAACCAAGCTACTGAGCATTTATGAGCGTGCGCTCAAGATCATCACATCCAACTCACGCCTTAACCTTGGCGAGCTAGAAAACGGGCCAGATAAATCACAACTGGAATGTTTAGCCAGCGACCTCCAGCACACGATTACCGAGCTCGACTTTGAAGGCGAATCGGGTGATCAATTGTTGGATATCCGTGCCAAACTGCTTTTGGGTGTGAACGCTGAGTCACTGATTGAGCTGACGTTAAATACGCTTAAACTGGTCGTCGAAGCCACTAAGTACGAGCGTAAATCATCAGAACAGTTCCTAGAGCAACTCAATACTTCGCTTTCAAGCAATCTGAAAACCGTTCATCAGAACGTCGATCAGCATCAAACCTACTTCGAACATCGCCAAGAATTGAATTCAGAGATGACTACCTTGGTGGAACGCAGCCAAGATTCGCTCGAACAGGCGCAAGATTTGAATGAGTTGAAAGACGAAGTTGCTCCGTTACTTGAAAAAATGGCATCGCTCACAGAGCGCTTAAAAATGACCGAGGAGCGCGAGCAAGCCCTTCAAGAACGTCTCAGCTACAGCAAAAACCAGCTTGAAGCCGTCTTTGAATCAACGCAAGATTATCGTCGTCGCTTAGAAGATCAAGCACAGCGCATGCTGCTAGACCCATTGACCAAGGTATATAACCGCGCGGCTTTTAATGATCGTTTAGAGTTAGAATATCGTCGTTGGATTCGCTCACAACAAAACCTTCGTGTTGTACTATTTGATGTCGATAACTTCAAAGCCGTTAACGACAGCTATGGCTACACTGCTGGCGACAAAGCATTGAAGATTATTGCTCGCACCATGAGCAAGCGCATCGCCGATACCGAAACCGTCGCTCGATTTGGCGGTGAAGAGTTCATCATGCTTATCCCTGAGCAATCGGAAGAATACACGCTTGAATTGATGAAGCACATTCAGCGTGATATCAGTAAGTTGCCATTCAAGTTCCGCGAACAAAACATCATGATTACGCTGACGGCGGTTTCCACTTCCTTCAAAGAAGCAGACAACCCTGAGTACGTCTTGGATCGTCTTGGTAACATGCTAAGAGATGCCAAGCAGCGTGGTAACAGTCAGGTGAACTGGAACTAAAAAACGTTCAAAAAACAACCAAACGAACGCTTTTTACGTGCTGTTTTGTCATATTGCCTCAAATTTTCAACGAGTTATCACGTTTCTCCCTTATCAGTCTGCTAAGCTGTTTAAACGCTATAAAACAAAGTCTGCCAACCACTGAGTAAAACGATACGTATAAACTGACAGGTGAGTTGGTTTCTTCCCTCAAAAGAATGCATTAGCAAGGAGGCCTTATGATTACCCATATAAGCCCCGCAGGTAGCATGGATTTGCTATCCCAACTGGAAGTTGAACGTCTTAAGAAAACCGCATCGAGTGAGTTATACCAACTCTATCGTAACTGCACGCTCGCGGTCCTCAACTCCGGCAGCCACACCGATAACTCAAAAGAGCTATTAGACAAATACCTTTCATTCGATGTGAACGTGGTTAGACGTGAGCGCGGCATCAAGCTTGAATTAGCGAATCCGCCTGAGCATGCATTTGTCGATGGCGAAATCATTAAAGGTATTCAAGAGCATCTATTCTCTGTTCTACGTGACATCGTGTACGTGAACATGCACTTGGCGGACAACCAACGCCTTAATCTCACCAATGCTACGCACATTACCAACCTTGTATTTGGCATTCTGCGCAATGCGGGCGCCCTAACTCCGGGCATCGAGCCAAATCTTGTCGTGTGTTGGGGTGGCCACTCAATCAATGCAACCGAATACCAATACACTCGCGAAGTAGGTAACGAGCTTGGACTTCGTGAGCTGAACATCTGTACAGGCTGTGGCCCTGGTGCAATGGAAGGACCAATGAAAGGGGCAGCGATTGGTCACGCCAAACAGCGTTACACTGAGCAGCGCTACCTTGGTTTGACAGAGCCTTCAATCATTGCTGCAGAGCCACCAAACCCTATCGTGAATGAACTGGTGATCATGCCAGACATCGAGAAGCGTCTCGAAGCCTTTGTACGTATGGCGCACGGCATAGTGATCTTCCCTGGTGGTCCGGGTACGGCAGAAGAGTTGCTGTACATCTTGGGCATCATGATGCACCCAGATAACGCCGACCAACCAATGCCAATCGTGCTAACGGGTCCAAAAGAAAGCGAAGCTTACTTCCGCTCAATCGATGCTTTCATTGCAGATACGCTGGGTGAAGAAGGCCAGAAACACTATCAAATCGTTATTGACGATCCGGCCGAAGTCGCTCGTATTATGAAGCGTTCGATGGAAGATGTTCGTCAACACCGCAAAGAAAAAGGCGATGCCTACAGCTTTAACTGGTCAATGAAGATCGAACCAGAATTCCAATTGCCTTTTGAGCCAACTCACGATGCGATGGCAAGCCTAGATTTGCACTTGAACCAACAACCACAGGTACTGGCTGCGAGCTTGCGTCAGGCTTTCTCTGGCATTGTTGCGGGTAACGTAAAAGCAGAAGGCATTCAAGAAATCGAACGTCATGGTCCATTTACCATCAACGGCGATCCCGTGCTAATGAAGAAGCTGGATAAGTTACTGAAAGACTTTGTTGAACAACACCGCATGAAACTACCAGGCGGAACGGCCTATGAACCATGTTACCGAATTGCCCATCAGGAAAATGGTGGTCGATAGATAACTCAGCTTTGGTTACACTAGGGGCATTACGCCCCTTTTTTATTGCTAAGTCATTATGTCTATTCATCTTGTTATTATTGATGCCCTAAACCTGATTCGTCGCGTGCACTCTGCACAACCCGATCCGACCGACATAGCAAGAACCATCACGACGACAGGACGAACGCTAACTCGCATCCTTTCTGAAGCTCAACCTACGCACATCATCGCGGTGTTTGATCATCATGAGCAAGATAGAGGCTGGCGCGCTGAAATTCTTCCGAACTACAAGCAAAATCGTAAGCCTATGCCAGAGCCGCTAATGCAGGGATTGGATGCCATCCAACAAGCTTGGTGGGAAGAAGGCATTGATTCACTATTGTCTGAAGGCGATGAGGCCGATGATTTAGTCGCAACACTGGCAACTAAAGTGGCGAGCCACGGCGAAAAGGTCACGATTGTCTCTACCGACAAAGGCTACTGCCAACTGCTCTCCCCGACTCTTCAGATCCGAGATTACTTCCAACACCGTTGGCTAGATGAACCGTTTATCGAAAAAGAGTTTGGCGTAAAACCATCTCAGCTTGCGGATTATTGGGGTTTGACAGGAATCAGCTCAAGCCAAGTTCCGGGCATTCCGGGTGTTGGCCCTAAAGCAGCCAAAGAGATCTTAACTCAATTCGAAGACATTGAAGCCGCTTACGCTAGCGAAGAACTGGTACCGAAATATCGTAAGAAGTTTGATGAACATATTGAGTCGGCACGCTTATGTAAACGCGTCGCAGCACTTAAATGCGATATTGAACTAGGTTTCAACCTACAAGACATTCGCTTTACCGGACCAAACAAAGCGGAATAGCAATCGACTTCAAACACTAAAAAAGCGCCTATTGCAGGCGCTTTTTTGCTTCTACTCTATCGCATATCAACGCGTAGATTAATGCGGAGAAATGTTCGATAGGCACTGAATGTGAATCGTGATTTCTTCACGGTCGTGGTACAGGTGCTTAGCTTGCAGCTTGAACTTCACCTTGTTCTCAATCAGGAACATTTTTAGGTTTTCCAGATCTTGCAGTACTTCGTCGTAGCGACCTTTCATTGGCAGTTTCAGGTTGAAGATGGCTTCTTTTGCCCAACCTTTCAGTAACCACTGTCCCATCAAGTGAGCAACGCGTGCTGGCTTCTCAATCATGTCACATACAATCCAAGTCACGTTCTTGCGGTCTGGTTCAAACTTAAAGCCATCCACCATGTGGTGCTTAATTTGTCCCGTTTCCATTAGACTGTCTGCCATCATGCCGTTATCGACACAGTGAACGAACATCGAACGCTTCACCAATTGGTAAGTCCAACCGCCTGGACACGCACCGAGATCTACGCCCCACATGCCTGGTGCTAAACGCTCATCCCACTCTTCGCGAGGAATAAACACGTGGAACGCTTCTTCTAGCTTCAAAGTAGAACGGCTTGGCGCATCTGCAGGGAACTTCAAACGAGGAATGCCCATGAAGAACTGAGAGTTGTTACCTGGGTAAGAGTAACCTACGTAACAATGACCAGGAGCCACAAAGCAAATATGCAACACAGGCTTCTTCGCATTGTCTTTGTTCCACATCAGACCTTTACCACGCATCGCTTGACGCATTGGTACCGTGAACTTACGGCAGAACTTCAATAGCTCTTTCGCTTCGTTGGTGTCTGGGGTTTCAATACGTAGATCACCACAACGTGGGAATTCTTCCATTTCAGACAGTTCAGCAAGAATTGGACTGATACGGTCTTCGCTTGGCAGAGCTTCAAATTCAGCAGCAACGGCAAACATTTGGCGAGCAAAAATCAATGCGCTGAAATCTAGACCTTTCGCTAGCTTATCTGCGTCTCCATCTTGGTAACACTCGAAGACAACATAACCTGAATTTTTCTTCACACGAGGGAAGCCATACACTTCAAGTTTTGTTGCTTTGTCCTGAATTTCACCAGCACACTCTTTCTCAAAGCCAGAACGGCAATAGAGCATTAGTTGTTTCACTTGGAGACCTCTTTGATATTAAACGCAGCAAAAAAGAACAAACACCAACCGATCATGAACAAGAATCCTCCCATCGGGGTGATTGGTCCAAACCACTTGATACCTGTCAGCGCCAGCGCGTAAAGACTGCCGCTAAAACAAAAGATGCCGATGATAAAGCAAATCGCCGCGATGAAAAAATACTTTTGTGCTTTTTGTCCCAAATTTAGTACGAGCAAAATGGCACAAAGCGCGATAGCCAAAGTATGGATGAATTGGTACAAAACACCGGTCTCAAACACACCGAGTAAATAAGGCGAGAGCGTTGCTTTTAAACCATGAGCAGCAAACGCTCCTAGCGCAACAGAAGTTAAACCAGAAAGTCCTGTAAAAGAAAGTAACCACTTACTTTTCATTGGATACCTCTTTAATAAATGTCGTTAATTGCTCTACCGTCAAGGCAATATTGCCTTCTTCCGTAAAGCCGGAACGTTTACGAGGCTTGAAGCCATGGTCGCCATCGGGCAAGAAACTCACCGTTACTTGGTCAGAAAGAGCAAAGCCATCGAATTCTTCTCGCTTGCCAAAGGTATCTCGCTCCCCTTGTAAAATAAGCGTCGGCTTATTGATCGTCGCGAGATGCTCACCTTTGTACTTTTCAGGTTTGCCTGGCGGATGGAACGGAAAGCCCAGACACGCAACGCCTGCTACTAGGTTATTGTCTGCAAGCAGGCTCGACATACGGCCACCCATCGATTTACCACCAATGACAATAGGCTGTGAGGTAAAGTGAGTGATCACTTCTTCATATGCTTCCAGTAACTTTGGCGCACGATCTGGCGGACGTTTTTTACCATCTTCTGCTCGCTTAACCATATAAGGGAAATTAAAACGCACCACACGAATACCTTGCTCAACTAATCCTTTGGCTACGGCAATCATGAAGTCATGCTCCATACCGGCACCTGCGCCGTGAGCAAAAATAAACAGTGGTCCGTTCTCAGGCCCTTCAGCTATCCAATGGCTCATCTAGTACTTCCTCTTGTTCTTTTCGTGCGGTCGCCAACATCCAATCCCTGAACGTCGCGATACGTCCCATATCCGCTTGTTGTTCGTGACACACCACGTAGAAGGCATTCTTAGAAACCAGCACCTCATCAAATGGTGCAATCAAGCGTCCCGCTTCCATTTCAGGTTTAGCGAGTACGTTGTTTCCTAGTGCAACACCTTGCCCATGCGCCGCCGCCTGCAACACCATGGTTGAGTGGCTGAAGATTGGACCATGGTTTACGTTGATACCTTCGATATTTTGTTGGCGAGCAAACTGCTTCCAATCTTTACGAGAAGTATCGTGTAACAAGGTGTGTAATTTAAGGTCACTTAGAGATTCTAATGGTTTGTTACCTAAAAGTAACGATGGTGAACAAAGTGGGATCAAAAACTCTTGGTAGAGTTTATCGGCACGCAAACCAGGCCAATTTCCACGACCATAATAGATAGCTACATCAACATCATCAGTCAGTGAACCTTCATCCATATCCACCGCTTTAATGCGCACATCAATGTCTGGTTCTTGCGCGTTAAAATCGGCTAAACGAGGCACTAGCCATTGGATGGCAAAACTCGGTGGCAAACTGATGGTTAACGCACCTTTTTCACTACGTTCCAATACCTTATCGGTCGCTTCAGCAATGGAAGTGAAGATATCTTTAATGTCTAAAAAGTAACTTTGCCCTTCTTCCGTCAGTAATAACGAACGATTACGACGACGGAAAAGTTTCAGCGATAAGAACTCTTCTAACGCTTTAATTTGATGACTCACTGCAGCTTGAGTAACAAACAACTCTTCAGCAGCACGGGTAAAACTAAGATGGCGAGCAGCCGCTTCAAAAACGCGAAGCGAATTTAACGGAGGCAATCTGCGAGACATTATGGGACCTCAAGTAGGATTAGTTTTTTTAATCTGAAACATTATAAAATGTCCGTTGCCGAACAGCCAGATAAATTCTATATTTCATCCCGCAACACGAGCCTGAACGGCTTGATTCTATTTGTGAATCAATTGGCTTCGTTGTTGCGATGTTGTGTTTGCAAACTCGTATTTCGAGTTCGGTAGAATTCTACCATGATGTTTTGTCCACACTCCCTGTGACAAAACATATACTTCCTGTATTTATTTTGACCTGTCTGTCAAATTTCTTGCACCGCCTAATTAGGCGGTGTTTTTTTATCTAAACCATCCACATTTCTTCTTTTAAAAAAAATTGGCATCAACGTCACTTTTCATCCTCATTTCGGATTATCTATCGTTATATCAATACAAATTTCGAAACGTGTGATTTAACGCAATACTACCACTTTAATACACTCCATTTTGCGCGCGCTAAAACGAAAAAAGCGCAAACTGATTTCTCAATTTGCGCTTTTGTGATCTTCTGTTTTACAACGATTCTATGGCCGGTAAACCTTCACGTTGTTGAAACCTTGCTCCTGCAAGTACAATGCCTGTAGACGGCTCATCACACCACGGTCACAATACAGAAGGTAAGTCTTAGATTGGTCTAAGTCTCCGAACTGAGTACCCAGCTTGTAGAATGGGATGTGCTTAACGTCCACACCATCGATTTCTAATGGGTTATCGTCTTCCTCTTCAGGGCTACGAATATCCAAAACGATAGCGTGCTCTTCTACAGCTTGAACCTGCTCTACTTCTGGTGCTGCTTGCTCAGACTCTTTTGCGATATCACGAATGTCCATCACGCGAGCTTCTTGCACAACTTGCTCAAGAATCGCAAAGTCAAACTTCTCTTCTTCCGCGTTCAGTCTGCCTTTTACCGCTTTCACTGTTGGCTTCTTAGAGATAACACCACAGTACTCAGGCATCGTCTTAGCGAAGTCTTCAGTACCGATGTCACGCGCTAGGTTGATGATGTCTTCTTTATCCCAGTTGATAAGCGGACGAAGAATCAGGGTGTCAGTGACATTATCGATATGACGCAGGTTAGTCAGTGTTTGGCTTGATACTTGGCCTAGAGCTTCACCCGTAACCAATGCTTCGATCTTGAACTTCTCTGCCACCATACCAGCGGCACGCATGAACATGCGCTTCAAGATCACGCCCATTTGGCCGTCGTCGACTTTTTCTAGGATTTCAGCAACTACTGGTTCGAAATCAACAGAGATGAAGCGAACTTTTGCAGAAGAACCGTACTTGTTCCATAGGTAATGAGAAACCTGCTTAACGCCGATTTCGTGTGCTGGACCACCTAGGTTAAAGAAACAGTAGTGAACTTTTGAACCACGCTTGATGTGCAGGTAACTTGAAACACCAGAGTCGAAACCACCAGAGATCAGGCTTAGTACGTCTTCTTGTGTACCTAGAGGGAAGCCGCCTAGGCCTTTGTGACGAGCCAACACTTGGTTTAGCTTGTCATTGGTTACTTCAACGTTAATCGTTACGTCTGGCTTGCTTAGCTTAACACGAGCACTTTCTACCGCTTGGTTAAGACCGCCACCTACGTAACGCTCTAGTTCAATAGAAGTAAAATCATGTTTACCACGGCGTTTAGCACGCACAACGAAAGTCTTACCTTCGATCAGTGAACCGCTTAACTCCAACACTTGCTCGTAAATATCGTGCAAGTCTTTGAACTCAGTTTGCTTCACCTCAAGAACGTGGTGGATACCAGGGGTATGAGTCAGGACTTCTAAAACTTCAGCGTGAAACTCGTCACTCTCAGAGGTCACTTCAATGTGATCACGACGGTTGAATACCGCGACAGATTCCGTACGGCTCTTAACGATGTTACGAATGTTGCACTCTAAAATCTTTGTGAAGCGCTTACGCACAGATTCACTTTTTACAAAAATTTCTGGATGGGGCTTTACAATAAATTTCATAGTCTAGTTCGCAGGTTAGTTTCGCAATCAACAATGAGTGATACTCCGCACTAGGTGTTCATACGTAAAAATATCGCGCATGTCACACTCAAACTTTTGAGCTCACTTTTAAAGGCGCAAGATTATACACCCAAGCGAAATGGAATGACAAAAAAAGCGAGCTTGACGCTCGCTTTAGTATAAGAATAAATACTCGGTTATTGAATTACCGGCACTTCTTCGCTGTAGAGTGGTTCACCTTGCATGATGCTGATTTCGACGCGGCGGTTAAGCGCTCGGTTCGCATCCGAATCATTTGGTGCCAATGGCTCAGTATCCGCCATACCACGCACGCGTAAGCGTTGATGCGAGAAGCCTCGTACTTTCTCCATTTCTTGGGCAACCGATACCGCTCGTTGCGACGACAGGTCCCAATTGGAGCGATACAGCTCAGAATCCAACGGTTGGTTATCCGTATGGCCAGAAACTCGTACGATGCCCGGTACATCTTTCACCAATTCCGCAATCTGACGCACCAGCGGTCTAAACTTCGGCTGGAGGAACGCAGAGCCTTCAGGGAATGCCCCTTTCTCTCGCATTCGAATCACGATCTGTTGGCCAAGGTTTTCGACCTCTATTGCCCCTTGCTCAATCTCACGCTCCAACGCTTTCTTGATACTTTCCATCAAGGTATCCATCTCTTGCGAGGTTTGCTCAGACTGCTGTTGTTGCATGTCTGATTCCGCCGATTGGTTATTTTGCGTTGACGTTTCTGGTGATTGACCACCAGTTAACTTCCCTTGGTCACGCTTAGTGCCACCAGCTCGGTCAGATTCCCCTTCATGAAACTCCAACGTCTGCTGAGTGATGTCCATGGTTTGTTGCATGATGACATCAATCGGTGTTGGCTCTGGGCGACCTGGTCTGAACTCTTGCGCAATAATGCTGGTACCTTTAGGTATGTCCTTAACCTCAAGTTGGTTCTGAACACCAAAAGCAAATTTCATAGAGCCAGCGATCTGTTTGAACTTCAGTACGTCCATTTCCGAGAACGAAAGCAACAATACGAAGAAACACATCAACAAGGACATCAAGTCAGCGAACGTCCCCATCCATTGGGGGAGGCCGGGTGGCGGACAATCACATTTGTTATCTTCATCCATTAGATGGCCTCCAGATTACTCGTCAATCTCAAGGACGCGTTTGCCCTCGTTGAGGTAGTTCTTCAGATAGCTATCGATAACACGTGGGTTCTGACCATCTTGAATTGCGAGTACACCGTCCATAATCAAACGACGGTTGAGTGTTTCTTGATCGCGGCGTAGTGAAAGCTTGTCCGCAATTGGGAAAAACACCATGTTAGAAAGAATTGCACCGTAAAGAGTGGTTAAAAGTGCAACGGCCATCGCAGGACCGATCGCTTTTGGATCATCCATATTTGAAAGCATGGCAACCAAACCAACCAAGGTACCGATCATACCCATTGCCGGAGCAACATCACCGAATGCTCGAAAAACGCCCGTGCCTTGCGAGTGGCGCTCATCGGTCAGTGCAATGTCTTTTTGCAAAGCAGCACGCACCACATCCGCATCATGCCCATCCACCAGTAAGTCGATGCCCTTTTGCATGAAGCTATTATTAATCTCCATCTCTTCCAATGCTAGGAAGCCACCTTTACGTGCTGCGTCTGCCATTTCTACGATCTTAGCAATCAGATCTTCTGGCTCGTCCGATTTGAACATGAACGCTTTGCCCGCAATTTTGGTCGCGCCGAAGAATTGCCCCATGGTGAACTTCATCAATACTACAAACGTTGAACCACCAACGACGATTAGGATTGAGGTGACGTCTACGAACATGCCAATGCTGCCACCAAGCACCATCGCCATAATGACGAATGCAAAACCACCAATCAAACCTATTAGGGTTGCTAAATCCACAAAGCACTCCTCACGCTATACTCAAACATTGCCCAGTCAGGCGAATTATTACTTGTATCGACAACTAGAGCAGAATTTTTAGAAAAATCTTGGTTAATACATCACAAAAAGATCGTTAATACCTTAACTTATTAATGGTCTTCGTCTCATCAGACCCGTTGAACGCTAAATTTGTGACAATTATATAAGGTTAAATTTGACCAAGTTACTAGGCTAAGGTAACTTGCGTGCATTCTATTAGAGGCTTGATTAAGGCAGATAAAAGATGGCGGTTAAGAAACCAGAAAACATGACCTTTGAAGCAACCATCGATGAGCTAGACAGCTTGGTTGATCAACTAGAGAACGGTGACCTTGCTCTAGATGATGCTCTACGTAAATTTGAACGTGGCATTGCACTCGCTCGTGCTGGTCAAACGAAACTGAGCGACGCCGAACATCGCGTTAGCATTCTTCTAAGCGAAGATGATGAAGCACCACTGAGTGACTTCAACCCTGAGTCAGAATAATAAATCAGTAGTGAGCAATGTGATGCAAGAGACATTGACGTCTTATCAACAAAGAAATAACCAACAGTTAAATCAATGGCTTGAGCAATTACCTCATCAAGAACAGCCGTTGATTCAAGCCATGAAATACGGCCTACTCCTCGGCGGTAAACGTGTTCGTCCCTTCCTTGTTTACATCACTGGTCAAATGCTAGGTTGTGAACCTGAAGACCTAGATACGCCGGCTTCTGCGATTGAGTGTATCCATGCCTACTCTCTTATCCATGATGATCTACCTGCTATGGATGACGACGACCTGCGCCGTGGACAGCCGACTTGCCACATCAAATTTGATGAAGCGACAGCCATTCTGACCGGTGACGCACTGCAAACCCTCGCATTTACGATCCTTGCGGAAGGCGAACTGAATCCGAACGCAGAAAGCCACCGTATAAAGATGGTGCAAGCCCTTGCACAAAGTTCTGGTGCGAATGGCATGTGCGTTGGTCAAGCATTGGACTTAGGTGCAGAAAATCGTCGAGTGTCTCTCGCAGAATTGGAAGAAATTCATCGCAATAAGACTGGTGCACTGATTAACTGTGCCGTAAAACTAGGCGCACTTGCCGCTGGCGATAAGGGCCTAGAGGTTATGCCTCACCTTGAGCGCTACTCTAAAGCGATCGGTCTGGCGTTTCAGGTTCAAGACGATATTCTTGATATAATTAGTGATACAGAAACATTGGGTAAGCCTCAAGGTTCAGACCAAGAGCTAAACAAGAGCACTTACCCATCTTTACTGGGGTTAGAGGGAGCAATGGAGAAAGCTCACACTCTGTTGCAAGAAGCACTTCAAGCATTGGAGGCAATCCCATACAATACTCAGTTACTCGAAGAGTTCGCCCGATATGTCATCGAGCGCAAGAACTAACACTATAAGCGCGCATTTATATGACTCTTGATATTTCAAAGTACCCAACACTGGCGTTAGCAAATACACCGGAAGAGTTGCGTCTTCTTCCGAAAGAAACATTGCCAACTTTGTGCGATGAATTACGCACGTATCTGCTAAATTCAGTGAGTCAGTCTAGCGGACATTTAGCGTCTGGCTTAGGCACAGTAGAGCTAACCGTTGCTCTGCATTATGTTTACAACACTCCAGTGGACCAATTGATCTGGGACGTGGGTCATCAGGCTTACCCACACAAAATTCTTACTGGCCGTCGTGACCAAATGCCAACCATCCGCCAAAAAGGCGGCCTTCACCCATTCCCATGGCGTGAAGAGAGCGAATACGACACGCTATCTGTTGGCCACTCATCGACTTCTATCAGTGCAGCGCTCGGTATGGCGATCAGTGCACAAAAAGAAGATGAAGGTCGAAAGGTGGTAAGTGTTATTGGTGATGGTGCAATCACAGCAGGTATGGCATTCGAGGCCATGAACCATGCTGGTGACGTTCATCCTGATATGCTAGTGATTCTAAACGACAACGAGATGTCGATTTCAGAAAACGTTGGCGCATTGAACAACCACCTTGCTAAAGTCCTTTCTGGTAGCTTATACACCTCTATCCGTGAAGGTGGGAAGAAAGTGCTGTCTGGCGTTCCTCCAATTAAAGAGTTGGTTCGTCGTACAGAAGAGCACCTTAAAGGCATGGTTGTTCCTGGTACATTATTCGAAGAGCTTGGTTTTAACTACATCGGCCCTATCGATGGTCACGATGTTAACGAGTTAGTCAAAACGCTGAAAAACATGCGTGAGCTGAAAGGCCCTCAATTCCTGCACATCATGACCAAGAAAGGCAAAGGTTATGAACCAGCAGAAAAAGATCCTATCGGCTACCATGGAGTTCCAAAGTTCGACCCATCACATAACAGTTTGCCGAAGAGCAGTGGCGGTAAACCGACCTTCTCTAAGATCTTTGGTGACTTCCTATGTGATATGGCCGCGCAAGATCCTAAGCTAATGGCGATTACGCCAGCGATGCGTGAAGGCTCTGGCATGGTTCGTTTCTCGAAAGAGTACCCAGAACAGTACTTTGATGTTGCAATTGCAGAGCAGCATGCTGTGACGCTAGCAACAGGCATGGCGATTGCCGGCGATCACCCGATCGTCGCTATCTACTCAACCTTCTTGCAGCGTGGCTACGATCAGTTAATCCACGACGTGGCGATCATGGATTTACCTGTCATGTTCGCTATCGACCGTGCAGGTCTGGTTGGCGCAGATGGTCAAACTCACCAAGGCGCGTTCGACCTTAGCTTCATGCGTTGTATCCCAAACATGGTGATCATGGCACCAAGTGATGAAAACGAATGTCGTCAAATGCTGTACACCGGTCATAAACACACTGGACCAAGTGCAGTTCGCTACCCTCGCGGCAGCGGCATGGGCACAGAAATCGAGCCAGAATTTACTGCACTTGAGATTGGTAAAGGCCGTGTGCTTCGTAAAGGCGAAAAAGTCGCGATTCTAAACTTCGGCACCTTCTTAGGTAACGCGCTAGAAGCGGCTGAAAATCTGGATGCAACCGTCGCAGACATGCGCTTCGTGAAACCACTTGATGAAGAATTGATTCGCCAGCTAGCGTCTGAGCACGATGTATTAGTCACGCTAGAAGAAAACGCAATTGCTGGCGGTGCGGGTGCGGGTGTGATTGAGTTTATGATGCAAGATAAGATCATCAAGCCTGTGCTAAATCTTGGCTTGCCTGATCGCTTTATTCCTCAAGGCACACAAGACGAACTTCATGAAGAACTTGGCTTAGACGCGAAGGGCATTGAGAAGTCGATCAACGAATATCTCGCGAAGTAAGTTAACGCAAACAAGCGCTAAAAGTAAACACCAAAAAGGGATGCCATGATGGCATCCCTTTTGTTTATCTGTCGATTGTTAAAGCGGTATGACTACATCCAACCTGCGTATTTCGCCACTAAGAACAGTGCGATACCCGCCATGATACCGGCCACGATATCATCAATCATGATACCCAAACCACCGTGAACACGTTTATCCAACCAGCCAATTGGCCATGGTTTTACCATGTCAAAGAAGCGGAACAAAATAAAACCAGTCAGCAACCACTTCCATTCCGTGACTGGGATATTTAGTGCTGGTACTAAGCTCATGGTGATCCAAAAGCCTGCAAACTCATCCCACACGATTGAGCCATGGTCATGAACCCCCATGTCATCTGATGTCACTTGGCAGATCTTAATACCAATAACACAAGAGATGAGTACTAATACGACATACAGTGGGAAGGGTAACTGCGCCAGTAACAAGAATAACGGCACAGCTGCCAACGTCCCCATAGTTCCTGGAACCACTGGTGATAAGCCGCTACCAAAACCCGTTGCCAAAAGATGCCACGGGTTCTTTAATGAAATCAGAGAGAGGGGATTGGTCATTTCCTTAAACCTATACTGCTAGTTGGTTTCAATCTTAGGCTAGAGCCTAGCTCAGATTATCTAAAGTGGTCAAAGCCACTGAGTTCCCAATCAAGAGGTTGATTGTTGTCGTGCAGCTCGAAGGTACCTTTTGGTCGAATTTGGCCAATGCACGTAAACTTACACCCAGCGTGCGACAACGCACTTTGCAATGAACCGTTGTTCTGCTCAGGCACAGTAAAGCACAGTTCGTACTCTTCGCCACTGGATAAAGCATACTGCTGTGCGCTTACCTTATCATCTAAAAATTGAACCAATTCTGAAGATATCGGCAGTTGGGACACATCTAAACTGACTCCAACATCAGAACGCTTAAGAATATGTTTGATATCGGAAATTAAGCCATCAGAAATATCAATTGCTGATGACGCTAAGCCGACTAATGCTTGCCCTACCAACACGCGTGGCGTACTGAGATAATGTGCTTTCTCTAACTCTGGGGCAGCTATTCGAGTACGTAATGTGTTATCAAGAACGACATCCAGACCTGCTTTGGCATCGCCAAGATTGCCCGTAACATAGACCCAATCCCCAACTTTCGCGCCAGAGCGAGTCAGTGCTTTTCCTTCAGGAACAAAGCCTTGTACGGTCAGTGTTAGGCTAAGCGGCCCTTTGGTCGTATCGCCCCCAATAAGTTGAATACCAAAGTAATCAGCTAACTCAAAAAACGCATCACAAAAAGGGGCAAGCCATGCTTCATCTGGCTCTGGCATAGTTAACGCAAAGCTTACCCAAGCAGGTGTTGCACCCATTGCCGCTAAATCACTGATGTTTGACGCTAATGCTTTGTGCGCCACCCACGCAGGGTTAGCATCAGAAAGAAAGTGCGTGCCTGCCACCAGCGTATCGGTACTAATAGCAATTTGTACATTCGCAGGTGCTTTCACTAACGCACAGTCGTCCCCCGCTGCTAGATGGACGTCTTTGCGCTGGCTTTGGCGTCCAACAAAGTATTTGTCGATAAGATTAAATTCACCAGACATAATTCACTTTCTTTTTGATGTAAAAGCTTTTGATACAAAAAAGGTCAGCATGTGCTGACCTTTTTAATAAAGAAATCGTTATTTCTTACGTACGTGTGGCGCCGCTTTATCTAGCACACCATTCACAAATTTGTGGCTGTCTTCTGCCGCGAATACTTTTGCAAGTTCAATCGCTTCATTGATTACCACTTTGTAAGGAACATCTTCGCGACGAGTCATCTCGTACATAGCAAGGCGAAGAAGAGCAAGTTCCATCATGTCTAGATCCTGCATTGGACGAGACACGTATGGACGGATTTTGCAATCTAGCTCTGAGTGGCTAAGTACAACACCGCTTAGTAGTTCACGGAAGTAAGCTACGTCAGTTTCTGGAGCAGCAAGTGCTGGCTCAGATGCATGAAGTTCTTCTTCATCGTATTTGTCACCAGACAAAAACTGTTCTTCAATCGTGGCAACATTGTCTTTAGTAATTTGCCATGAGTAGATCGCCTGTAGAGCGAATTGACGTGCGTTACGACGTGCGGCTGGTTTCACACTGGCCCCCATTAGGAATCAATTTCAGATAATACGTTAATCATTTCAAGTGCGCTTAGTGCAGCCTCTGCACCTTTATTACCAGCCTTGGTTCCTGCGCGTTCAATCGCTTGATCGATAGTATCAACAGTCAGTACGCCAAACGCTACTGGAAGGCTGTATTCCAGAGAAACTTGTGCAAGACCCTTGTTACATTCACTACAAACATAGTCAAAGTGTGGTGTACCACCACGAATTACTGTACCTAGAGATACGATAGCATCGTACTTACCAGTTTTAGCAACTCGTTGAGCAACTAAAGGCAGTTCTACAGCACCAGGACAACGAACAACAGTGATGTTGTCTTCGCTTACTTGTCCGTGACGCTTTAGTGTATCGATCGCACCAGAAAGTAGGCTTTCGTTAATAAAACTGTTAAAACGAGAAATAACGATAGCAATTTTTGCATTTGGCGCTGGGAAGCCACCCTCGATCACTTTCATAAGCCTTCCTTTAACTCTATTTTTAAGTGAAAATTGTTCATCAAGTGAGAATCGCCGGATTCTATCACAAATTTGTGAGCAATATCTAATGGAAATTAGAGACGAGTCACCAAGCCCTAGCCGTCAGCAGAATAAGCCGAGACTTGGCTAGGGGGGGAATCGTTCAGTTGTTATTCGCAGATGTATTCAACAACATTCAAGCCAAAGCCACCCAATGCGTGGTACTTTTTGTTGGTTGAAGAAAGCAGACGCATATCGTGCACGCCAAGATCCGCCAAAATCTGAGAACCAACACCTACACGACGTGATGTGCCCTGCTTCTTAGCAAGAGTAGGCGCCTCGCCTTTGTCTTGCGATTCAAACATTTTTACACGATGAATAAGCAGATCGGTCGAGTCTTCATGACCAAGCACAACCAGAACACCCCCTTCTTCACCGATTCGCTTCATCGCTTTATCCAGCGTCCAACTGCGTTCTGCGTTACGATCACTACGAAGCACATCGGTAAATACGTCTTGTAAGTGAACGCGAACTAACGGTGCATTCGCAGTTAAATCACCTTTACACATCGCGTAATGTACTTGGTTATCAATCGTGTCTTTGTAAGTCACCAAAGTGAACTCACCGAATTCCGTTGGCAGTGCACACTCAGCAACGCGTTCAATCGTTGTTTCCGTGTTGTTGCGGTATTCGATAAGGTCTGCAATGGTACCTAGCTTTAAATCGTGTTTTTCAGCAAACACTTCAAGGTCCGGGCGACGCGCCATCGTGCCATCGTCGTTTAGGATCTCAACAATAACCGATGCTGGCTCTAGACCTGCAAGACGAGCCAAATCACAGCCGGCTTCTGTATGACCAGCGCGAGTTAGAACACCACCGTCTTGTGCTGCTAGAGGGAAGATATGGCCCGGTTGCACTAAGTCCGCCGCTTTTGCACTTGGCGCGACTGCCGCTTGTACAGTGCGAGCACGGTCAGCTGCAGAAATACCAGTGGTAACACCTTCAGCGGCTTCAATAGAAACCGTAAAGTTGGTGGTGTATTGCGCGTTGTTGTCTTGCACCATTGGCGGCAAGCCAAGGCTCTCACAACGAGTTTTTGTCATGGTTAGACAGATTAAGCCACGGCCATGCGTAGCCATAAAGTTGATAGCTTCCGGCGTAATGTGCTCGGCAGCCATGATCAAATCACCTTCATTCTCGCGGTCTTCATCATCCATTAGGATGACCATTTTGCCTGCGCGAATATCATCAATAATCTCTTGAGGCGTGCTGATAGGCATATTCTGTTTCCCGTTATTCAAAAATTTATTATTGCAGCAGCAATGCGGTGAACGTTTCGTTGAGTTACGTCTACTGGCTTTAGTCAGCAAAGCAGTTTGAAGCTAACCTTTATTAAGTCAATTAACCTGATAACGTTCTGTGATTGTGGTCGGTTTCGCTTACGCAAAACCATTTTGCTGCAAGAAGTCCATCGTAATACGTGATTCTTGCGGCTCTTCTTTTTGGCCTTGTAGCAAGCGCTCCATATAGCGAGCTAACACGTCCACTTCTAGGTTCACTTTACGGCCAACTTGGAACTGATCGATGGTTGTCTCTTCACTGGTGTGAGGAACAATCGTTAATTTAAATCCATTCTTACGTAGATCGTTGACGGTCAGACTAATGCCATCCACTGTGATAGAGCCTTTTTCTGCCACGTACTTACAGATTTCCGCTGGCATCTCAACCCAGAACTCAATCGCACGGCCAACTTGATTACGCTCAACAATCACACCAACGCCATCAACGTGACCTGAAACGATATGACCGCCAAAACGAGTGGTCGGCAACATGGCTTTTTCTAGGTTCACTTTGTCGCCCACTTGATAAGCAGAAAAACCAGTTTTGTTCAGCGTTTCCAGTGACAAATCAGCACTGAAATAGTTACTACCGAAATCGACGACCGTTAAACATACGCCGTTAGTCGCAATGCTGTCGCCTAGCTTAACGTCAGCCATATCCAATTTGCCTACTTCCACCGTCACGGTGATGTCTTCGCCTTTTGGCGTGATTGCAGTTAGTTTGCCAACTGCTTCTACAATTCCTGTAAACATAATGCTTCTTTCTAGCGTTGAATGCGTTTGACGGTTGCGGTGATGCGAATATCCACCCCTACCATTCGAACGTCGGTAATAGTTAAATCGATAACTTGTTCCATCTCGGTTAAACCAAGCGCGCCGATCAAGCCTCGTCCATCGCTCCCCATCAACTTAGGCGCGAGATAAACGATCAGTTCATCTACAAGGTTAGCTTCGATTAATGAACTCGCGAGTGTCGCTCCAGCTTCGACCCACAAGTGATTGATGTGACATTCACTTGCCACGGCTTTCAATGTCGCAGCTAAGTCAACTTGATCGTTTTCATTCAGTTTAGGGGCGATATCACCATCTTGACTGACAATAATACGCTCACCTTCTGTCTTGAATAGCTTTAAATCATTACGAAGCTGAGATTGGCGATCGAGTATGACTCGTGGAGGCTGACGAACATCAACCTGAGGGTATTGCGATTGTAGGCTTTTTGGCAAATCATCCCAGCGAACGTTCAATGAGGCATTGTCGTCAATCACTGTTTTGCTGGTAGAGAGAATACCACCGCTCATCGCACGATAGTGTTGGACATCTTGGCGAGCTTTTGGGGAGGTAATCCATTGGCTCTGTCCGTTACTCAACGCACTTTGCCCATCGAGGCTAGCTGCCATTTTCAACTGAACATAAGGCATGCCAGTTTGCATGAATTTGATAAAACCTTTGTTCAGCTCGATCGCATCGCTTTCCAACAAGCCAACGTGAACTTCTACCCCTGCATCACGCAGCATTTGAAAACCACGCCCTGCAACTTTCGGGTTTGGGTCTTCCATTGCGCAGACCACACGTGCAACCTTGGCTTTGATAAGTCCCTCAGCACACGGCGGTGTTCGCCCGTAGTGAGAGCAAGGCTCCAACGTCACATAAGCGGTCGCCCCTTCGGTTTTATCCCCAGCCATACGCATTGCATGAACTTCGGCATGAGCTTCACCCGCGCGATGATGATGGCCTTCGCCAACAATCTCACCGTCACGGACAATAACGCAACCAACGTTGGGGTTAGGCGCTGTGCTATACATGCCGCGCTTCGCCAATTTCAGCGCACGCGACATCATTTCGAAATCTTGAGAGGTAAATTCTGAAGAAGTGTTCTGTTGTTCCATGACTCAATCAGTCTTCTAGACGAGCAATTTCTTCGCCAAATTCACGGATATCTTCAAAGCTGCGGTAAACCGATGCAAAACGGATATAAGCAACTTTATCCAGCTCTTTCAATTGGCCCATAACTAGGTTACCAATCATCTCACTTGGCACTTCACGTTCACCTGTTGCACGCAGCTGCGATTTAATCATGCTGATTGCCAATTCGATAGAATCTGCACTCACTGGGCGTTTTTCTAGTGCGCGTTGAATGCCACCGACCATTTTGTCTTCATCAAACGGTTCACGGTTGCCGTTAGACTTAATCACTTTAGGCATCACCAACTCAGCCGTTTCAAACGTGGTAAAACGTTCGCTACAAGCTAAGCACTGGCGACGACGACGCACTTGATGGCCGTCAGCAACTAAGCGGGAATCAATTACTTTTGTATCGTTCTCAGAACAAAAAGGACAATGCATATCACCTCCAAATAGCGTGCGATTGGGTTCGTCCCAAAAGCAAGACTAGTGTAGCGGAATTGCTATGTTAGAGAAAACAAAAAGGGGCACTACTGCCCCTTTTTCAATCAATATCAAACGGTTTCTGTTAACTGCGTGCTAGGTAGTTTGCTTTACCAACCCATTTGTAGCTGGTGAGCTCTTCCAAACCCATTGGGCCACGTGCATGCAGTTTCTGAGTAGATACCGCCACTTCTGCCCCAAGACCAAACTGAGCACCGTCAGTAAAACGAGTTGAGGCATTCACGTAAACCGCAGCAGAACCAACAGAATTAATGAATAATTCAGAGTTAACCAAACTGTTGGTCATGATCGCATCTGAGTGGCTCGCGTTATGAACACGCATGTGGTCAATCGCCTCTTTTATGTCGGCAACCACTTTTACACCCAGCGTGTAACTTAGCCATTCAGTATCAAAGTCACCTTCCACTGCATCACGAATTTGTGTTGCTTGAGCCATCAGTACTTTTGCCTTTGGCTCTGTCACGAAGGTCACTTTATCGCTCATGCGCTCTACGATCATTGATAGGAATTGCGCCGCAACACCTTCATGTACAAGCAAAGTGTCTAGCGAGTTACATGCTGAAGGGCGTTGAACTTTTGAATTCTCAACAACGTTCAACGATTTTTCTAGATCCGCTGACTCATCAACAAAAATATGGCTGATACCAAAACCACCGATGATCACTGGAATGGTACTGTTCTCTTTACACATCTTGTGTAAACCAGCGCCGCCACGTGGAATGATCATATCAACGTAATCGTCTAGCTTAAGGAGTTGAGAAACCAACTCACGATCTGGCTTTTCAATATATTGAACGGAAGCCGCCGGCAAGTTCGCTTTCGCTAGAGCCGATTGGATAACCTTTACCAATTCCATATTGGAAAAGAACGTCTCTTTACCACCACGTAGGATGCTTGCATTACCTGTTTTTAGACATAGAGCAGCAATATCGATGGTTACGTTTGGACGCGCTTCGTAAATCACACCAACCACACCCAGTGGTACACGACGACGGGACAGAGACATGCCATTTTCTAGCACTTTGCTGTCGATTTCGCTGCCTACAGGATCGTTTAGGCTGATCACGTTACGAACGTCATTAGCGATACCAGTAAGGCGCTCTTCATTTAATAGCAGACGGTCTAGTAGTGCATCTGTTAGACCCGCTTCGCGACCTAATTCGATGTCTTTTGCGTTTGCAGCCAAAATAGTTGCCGCATTCGCTTCTAGCTCATCAGCGATGATCGCTAGTGCTTGGTTTTTTTGTGCGGTTGACGCTGTCGCCAATTCGAAAGCTGCATCTTTGGCAGCTTTACCCATATTCGTTAAATCCACTTTGCTTCCCTCAATATCTATTCTTGGATGACGACAAGATCATCGCGGTGAATCACTTCTGAGCCGTAATCATGACCCAAAATAGAGATGATATCTTTACTGTGTTTACCGGCAATGTTTGCTAGGTCTTCGCTTGAGTAGGCGCTGATACCACGTGCCACCAGCTTGCCTTGTGCGTTGGTCACGCGAGCCACTTCACCACGAGCAAAATCACCACTTACCTTAATCACGCCTTTTGCAAGTAGACTACTGCCCTTACCGACAACCGCGTTAACTGCACCATCATCAATAATGATATCACCGGATGCAGCAGGGCCCGCTAGGATCCAGCGCTTGCGGTTTTCTAGCGCTTCTTCACAAGGAAGGAAACGCGTCCCTTGTGGCTCTGAGCTCAATGAGTCAAAAATAACATTTGGTGCGCTGCCCGCAGCGATGATCACCTCAATGCCTGCACGGCGAGCGATGTCTGCCGCCTGAAGCTTGGTTGCCATGCCGCCAGTACCTAGCGTTGTGCCGCTACCACCCGCAATTTTGCGCAAAGTATCATCAATGGTTTTCACTTCTTTGATCAATTCGGCATTTGGATCTTTACGAGGGTCTGCGGTAAACAAACCTTTTTGGTCTGTTAGCAGCAGTAATTTGTCTGCACCACACAAAATCCCCACCAAAGCAGACAAATTATCGTTATCGCCCACTTTGATCTCGTTCGTTGCTACCGCGTCATTTTCGTTCACGATAGGAATAATGTCGTTTGCAACCAGAGCATTGATGGTGTCACGCGCGTTAAGAAAACGCTCGCGATCATCCAAATCAGCACGAGTTAGCAACATCTGACCAATTTTGATGCCATAAATGCCAAACAGAGACTCCCATGTTTGAATCAGACGGCTTTGGCCCACTGCAGCAAGCAATTGTTTGCTCGCCATCTCGTTGGGCAATGCGGGGTATCCAAGATGCTCACGGCCTGCTGCAATTGCACCAGACGAAACCATTACGACTGAATGGCCTTGTTTTTTTAGTTCAGCACATTGACGAGCCAGCTCTACCATGTGAGCACGGTTTAACGCCAAAGTGCCGCCTGTCAGCACACTTGTACCCAGTTTCACAACGACGGTTTGTGATTGTGAAATAACTGCATTCTGTTGATTCGTTGTCATGATGTCTTCTGAAATGAAAAACAAATAAAGAGTGGATGTTTTAGCAATCAAATGGGGATTTAACAAGCAGAAAAGGTGCGAAAACGCACCTTTTTGTCTTATAGAGGAAGAAAACAGCCAAATTAGGCGAAATCAAACGATTCTGTGTGATATTCCACTTCCAGTTTGAAATGCTCAGCCAGCGTATCTACTAGCTTCTGATGAAAGGTACTCTGGGTGAGGTAAACCTCTTCAGTCACCTTATTCGGTAATGGCTCTGAGGTCCAATCCCCTTCTTTGTTGTATTTACCAATATGGTATTTTGCAGTAAAGCCACCTTCGATGGACTCCAAGTCCATCCACCATCCCCAAAATTCACGTTTTTCTGGCGACTTTTTGTCGTCTACACAAACAGATAGACAGTCAAAATAGTAGTGGCCTTCTTGTGATTGTGGTTCGCGCAGGTAAGGACCTATCGCCTTTAACTTAGACATCAAGCGAAAGTGAGTCGGCCCTTGAGTCGTCTCTGACATAAGAATCTCCGTTTCCATAGTAAGGATATTTAGCTATCCAAGAATGATTATTATTTTTTATTATCATGAGCTTATTTTTTGCTCACATATATCACTCTTAACTAAATTAGGAGATTTGTCATCTTAATAATTCCTCCTCCAACCACTTTATGGCCAAATCGAGGGATTGCTCATAACCTTTTGTAATTGTTTTGGAACTGATTTTCTTTGCTTGACCATAGTGACTAAACAGCGCTACCAACTGGTTGTCACTGTGTGGGGAAACAGGATCCCCTTCCAAACTCAAAGCCAAAATAGGTACCTTGGTTTTACGACTGCTTAAGAACCCTTGTACTTTCAACGACCACGCCATCATCTGCCCAGCCATGCTATTGATGTCCACGGCGTTCTTACCTAAACGAGACGCCAGTAGATCTAGGTACATCTTCGGCATCTGCTGCAGCTTCTTCGGGGAGGTAAACAAATCATGTACAGGTGCACCGAGCGCCACACACGCTTTGATCTTCTCTTGTTCAACGAATGAAAGACGGATCATGGCATTGCCACCAAAGCGGAAACCAATCAACCCCACTTTGTAATGATCGACCCAAGGCAGTTTGTACAGCTCATTCAATACCGCTTGATGCAAACAACTAGAATCTTCCGTTAATGGCCAATGGGAGCTATGGCCCACTGACGGCATGTCGATGGTCAACATTGCGATGTCTTTAGGCGCTAAATGATTGCGGAACAAACGCCACATGTCTGTTTGCAAGCTGTCCAAACCCGCACTCACCATCACAACGGGCAATTGCTTGTCCGTACGTGGCAAGTGTAAATTCGCAATGATCTTGCGCTTTTGATAAGGTACTTCGATCTGTTTGATCGTGTATTGCGTTTTCTCAGAGCCTTCGTTGTAAGCTTTATTGGCCAACACTTGAGCTTGAGTCGCAAGGTTATCGTTCTTCAAATGTGGGTAGCCCGCAATACTGAAACACAGCGAAGCGGAAAACAACTCATCCGCCGCATCTTCACCTTTCAATTCGGTTGAACGGCGTTGGTGTTCCATCCCAAGCTTTATCCACTCAAACGTCCAGTTACCGCCGTGATAACCCATCACTGTATCTAACCACTTATCTTCCGTACGCGAATGTTTCGACGACGCAATTTTAGACAGTGTACTTTCCATCTCGATTGGAGATAAACCCTGCCAAGTCCACTGCAAACGTCTTAAGTGTCGATACCACGCACGATCATCTTGCCCTTCTCGCTCATCAAGAATTGTTTGGCTGGTAGGCATGTATTGAGTAAGTGCAGAGGTTTCTTTCGCCTGCTTGTGCTTAACAAACAAGGTTTCTGAGAGGTTTTTACTGACGTCTTCTGACATAGGAAGAACTCTAAGCTATTGGCAATTGCTGTAATAATAATAAAAAAAATGCCCCTATAAAGGGGCATTTCTCAATATTCTTGGTGCAAACTTATTTTTGCTTACGATTTACTGGCTCAGCAAACTGGATAGACATATCCCAAGGTTGCTCGATCCAAGTGTCTTGAGCGATGTCTACTACGTAATCGTCTAGTAGCTCAACACCTGCAGGCTTAGCACATACTGCGATAAGCTTCGCTTTCGGGTACATTTCACGTAACTTGCGTGCTGTGTCACCGCTATCTACTAGGTCTTCAACGATTAGGAAACCTTCGCCGTCACCTTCTGGTGCTTTAACTACTGTCATATCACGCTGGTGATCGTGGTCGTAGCTAGAGATACAAATAGTATCAACGTGACGAATACCCAGTTCACGCGCTAGGATTGCACCAGGAACTAGGCCACCACGGCTTACCGCCCAAATACCTTTCCATTGCTCAGCTGGCATTTGTTTCTCAGCCAGTTCACGGCAGTAAGACTGCATCGCATCCCAAGTGATAATGAATTTTTTACTCATTGTAATAACCTAATAATTTCAAAATATGCATCCCCTCTGTCTAGCTGATGGCGCTGAAATGGACTCATCTCGCTAAACTTTCCACACCAGAGGAAATGGGGGTTTCAAGCTACGCAAACGATTATTCTACCGAAACACATCGTTAATACCAACGCTGATATCAAAATTCTCTGCCTATTACGCAGAAAAATCGTATTCGGTGAACAATACAAAATGGAGAAGTGGATGAATTACTTTAAAAATTATCCACAAACAAAAAGCCAGTGTGAATCGAGTTCGCACTGGCTTTTTTCAATCGTTGGAATTAACCGACCATGTATTTCACAATGAAGATAGCAGACATCACCCACACACTCATCGATACTTCACGGCCTTTACCACTGAACAGTTTAATAGCAGCGTAAGCGATGAAACCTAGCGTGATACCTTCTGCAATCGAGAAAGTAAGAGGCATTACCAAACAAGTAACCACAACTGGCGCAGCTTCTGTGAGGTCACGCCAGTCGATGCCAACAAGACCAGAAAGCATTAGGATCGCTACATAGAATAGCGCACCAGATGTTGCGTAAGCTGGAATCATACCTGCTAGTGGCGAGAACAACAGAGCCAGAAGGAACAATACGCCAACAACCACAGCCGTTAGACCAGTACGACCGCCTGCTGCTACACCAGAAACACTCTCAATGTATGACGTCGTGTTAGATGTACCTAGTAGAGCACCTACTGATGTTGCTGTTGAGTCAGCAAGTAGCGCTTTGTTTAGACGTGGAATGTTGCCGTTTTCGTCAGTTAGACCTGCTTTCTGTGAAACGCCAACTAGCGTGCCCGCAGTGTCGAACAAGTCAACGAATAGGAAAGCAAATACGACCGAGATCATGCCAACTTCGAACAGACCAGAGAAGTCTAGCTGCATGAAGGTTGGTGCGATGCTTGGTGGTGTCGACATGATGCCGCCCCATTGAACGTCACCAAAGATAAGACCAAGAATTGTCACACCCAAAATGGCGATCATAACCGCACCTTTCACACCACGGTGAACCAGCGCGATAGTCATAAAGAAGCCGATAGCCGCAAGTACAGATGGTAGCGAAGTGATGTTACCCATTGAAACTAGCGTTGCTGGGTTATCTACTACGATGCCGGCATTTTTCAGTGCGATGAACGCAAGGAACAGACCGATACCTGCAGAGATACCTGTACGAAGAGAAAGTGGAATTGAGTTAATGATCCACTCACGGATCTTGAACACACTCAACACAATAAATAGTAGACCCGACACAAATACTGCTGCTAGCGCGACTTGCCACGTATAACCCATACCCAACACAACAGAGTAGGTAAAGAACGCGTTTAGGCCCATACCTGGAGCCTGAGCGATTGGGTAGTTTGCTACTAAGCCCATGATGAAACAGCCAATAGCCGCAGCAAGACACGTCGCAACGAACACAGCACCACGATCCATACCAGTATCTGCAAGGATTGCTGGGTTTACGAAGATAATGTAAGCCATGGTTAAGAAGGTAGTAACACCTGCGATGATCTCAGTGCGCACATTGGTGCCATTTTCACTAAGTTTGAATAGCCTTTCGAGCATGATCGAATCCTGTAAAGGGTAAAAAGTAAACGGTTGCGTAATCGATTGGCTCGAATTATAAAGTTATCAAATAACAAATTCCAGATAGAATTTTCACTCTAATGCGATTTTTTTCTTTGGATATGAAACCGATTCGCTAGCGTTTCAAACGCGATTAAAATTTAAAGCTTAATAAACAATAACTAACAATTAAGGCATTCAAGTAAGACAACGAGTGCAAACTGAACAATGTATTAAACTTTCAAACAGAAACATGGAGTTTTGAGCGTAAAACACTCACGAATTTGGTTAGCAAATGAAATAAGTTGGGGAAGCAAACCTAGAATAGGTGCTTAGCGGTGAGAAATCAGTCAACGTTCAGGATCGAGAGATAAAAAAACGCCACTCAATTTGAGTGGCGGTGAATCATGTCAGCACTATGCACTGAAAAAAAATTCCAATTTATAGGGGTGAACAAATTTGTTCGAGTCACATGCGTTGGCTTCAATTAGTAACCAAAGCTTGTTGGGTATACAAAGTTACCGGTGTAAACAGATTTGCTGTTCCAGAACATTGCACTTGGTAAACCTTTCATAAATATCACCTTCTAAATCAATTAATACTGTTAATTTGGTTGATTTCTCGGTTCCTTGGAGGCGACAAACGGACTCATCCTTTGAGCATTTCATTCTTCTCTCAGAAGCTGGTTACAAATATACCACCAAGAAATTTAATTACAAGCATTTTAGTGACAGAAATCACAAAATATTGATAAATTGATCTTCATCAAGAATTAACTGTAATTAAATTACACTTTAGTAAATTAAAAAATAACCAATCTTATAATTGATACTAATTGAGTTGCATTCGTGTATTTCTGTGTGTTCATAAACTGTGACAGTTCAAGGGCAAATCCTTTTATCCACATCTACTAGTAGCGCCCTTCTGGTGGTATGCTGAAAACAATTCAAAGCCGAAACCGGATTAGCATTTACTGCTAAACACTTATTAAATTTACGGTTTATATTTGGCAAAGCACATCAAAAGGAGTCCTCCGTGTCTGAATTCCATTCTGAAATCAGTACCTTATCACCTGCTCCACTTTGGCAGTTTTTCGATAAGATTTGTTCAATCCCTCACCCTTCTAAACATGAAGAGGCACTAGCTCAGTACATTGTGACTTGGGCAACAGAGCAGGGATTTGACGTACGCCGCGATCCAACTGGCAACGTATTTATCAAAAAGCCAGCAACACCGGGTATGGAAAACAAGAAAGGCGTGGTTCTTCAAGCGCACATCGACATGGTGCCGCAAAAGAACGAAGATACTGATCACGACTTCACTAAAGATCCTATCCAACCATACATCGATGGTGAATGGGTAACAGCGAAAGGAACAACACTAGGTGCTGACAACGGCATTGGTATGGCTTCTTGTCTTGCAGTTCTCGCTTCTACTGAAATCAAACACGGCCCAATTGAAGTTCTGCTAACGATTGATGAAGAAGCTGGCATGACTGGCGCATTCGGTCTTGAAGCGGGTTGGTTAGAAGGTGACATTCTTCTAAACACAGACTCAGAACAAGAAGGCGAAGTATACATGGGTTGTGCGGGCGGTATCGACGGTGCAATGACTTTCGATATCACGCGTGATGCAATCCCTGCAGGCTTTGTAACTCGTCAGCTTACACTGAAAGGTCTGAAAGGTGGTCACTCTGGTTGTGACATCCACACTGGTCGCGGTAACGCAAACAAACTTGTAGGTCGTTTCCTAGCGGGTCACGCACAAGAATTAGATCTTCGTCTTGTAGAGTTCCGTGGTGGTAGCCTACGTAACGCTATCCCTCGTGAAGCCTTCATTACCGTTGCTCTACCAGCAGAAAATCAAGATAAACTAGCAGAACTGTTCAACTTCTACACTGAGTTACTAAAAACTGAGCTTGGCAAGATTGAAACAGATATCGTCACTTTTAACGAAGAAGTTGTAACAGATGCACAAGTGTTTGCCGTTGCAGACCAACAACGTTTCATCGCTGCATTGAATGCTTGTCCAAACGGCGTAATGCGCATGAGTGATGAAGTTGAAGGCGTGGTTGAAACGTCTCTTAACGTTGGCGTTATCACAACAGAAGAGAATAAAGTCACCGTACTTTGTCTAATTCGTTCGCTGATCGATTCAGGTCGTAGCCAAGTTGAAGGCATGCTTCAATCAGTAGCAGAGCTAGCTGGCGCGCAAATCGCGTTCTCTGGCGCTTACCCAGGTTGGAAACCAGATGCAGACTCAGAAATCATGGCAATTTTCCGTGATATGTACGAAGGCATCTACGGTCACAAGCCGAACATCATGGTTATCCACGCAGGTCTTGAGTGTGGTCTATTTAAAGAACCTTACCCGACTATGGACATGGTTTCTTTCGGCCCAACCATCAAATTCCCTCACTCTCCAGATGAGAAAGTGAAGATTGATACCGTTCAATTGTTCTGGGATCAAATGGTTGCACTTCTAGAAGCTATTCCAGAAAAAGCGTAATCTTAACCAGATACGACAAATACGAAAAAGGGTGCCGAGGCACCCTTTTTTATTGCGAGTTTGCTATTAAAAGCACTTCGCAAACTATGCACGAGTTTGCGCGTATGCCGCTAGCTCATCCATAGAAGTCTTAGCAACCACTTCACCATCGATGTAGTAAGTCACAAAGTCACCTTCACGAACACCCATTAGCGTCGCTTTCTCACCGTTGTTGTAAGTGATATCCATTTGAACTGTGTTCTCGTCAAGCTGTTGCATTTGACCTTGTTCGATAACACGATTGTTCGTTAGAGGACCAACAGGTGCAGTGGTTAGAGATTTATCTAACTGGTGGTTTACGTCGATGTAAGTATCCATCTTCTTGTCAAAGATGTGTGGCTTACCGTTTAGCGGGTTTTTACCAGTCCAAAACTCTAGTGAGTTGAACACGATGTAGTCAGCCGCAATAGCAACACCGTAAACTGGCGCCATTAGCATGTTTAGACCACCACGAGCGTAACGGTTATCAACAGCTTTCAAGTTGAAGCCCATAACGTAACCCGTTACAGCGTTGCTGCCTACACAGCCAGAAAGAGAAACTGCTACAGCAGTTAGTGCGCCAATTTTAGCGATTGCCTTTTTCATCAAAACCTCTAGTTAGATAGTATTAGGTCAAAAATTCGGCGGGGATAGTAGCGGATAAAAACCTTAGGTAAAAGACAGTTTTTCTCGAAAAAAATATTAGTATTAAATTTAACACAGTCTTATTTTTGTGATGAATATAACAATTTAAAACACAGCGTACAGCTACTCAATTAACACAAGAATTTCCCAAATGTACTTACACAAGCCATACACTTGGTGAATTTTTAATCTTTTCAATAAAAATTATTGTTCGTGACATTAAGAAGAATGATTAGTGTGATTTTGAACCAGTTGTTACATTGTTGCTAACGTATTCGATAGAGATGGTTTATGGCCAGAAGTAAAAAAAGCAAGGTGTTTGAGCTACTAGGACACCAAGTTCAACCAGGACAACGATTAGAAACCGAATTTGAAGCGGCGCAGCTTTACACACACTCTCCTCTTTCTATCCCTGTGGAAATTATCCACGGTAAACAAGAAGGTCCGGTGTTAATGGTAAACGCAGCAATCCATGGTGACGAGCTGAATGGCGTAGAAATCGTTCGTCAGATGATCAACCAACTGGACCCTGCAAAACTAAAAGGAACTGTGATTGCCGTGCCTATCGTTAACGTGTTTGGCTTCATCCATAAATCTCGCTACCTGCCAGACCGTCGCGATCTAAACCGTTGCTTCCCAGGCAGTGAAAAAGGCGCGTTGGCTTCTCGTATGGCACATGGGTTCTTCAACAACATTGCTAAGCGTTGTGACTATATTCTGGATCTTCACACGGGTGCGATTCACCGAACGAACCTACCTCAGATCCGCGCTAACTTGAGCAACCCAGAAACACTGCGCATCGCAAAAGCATTTGCAACCCCAGTGATCGTAGACTCTGCTCTACGTGATGGCTCTCTACGTAGTGAAGCAGAGAAGTGCGACATTCCTGTACTGACTTATGAAGCAGGTGAAGCGCTGCGCTTTGATCCATTGTCGATCAGTGCTGGTGTACTAGGTGTGCAACGTGTGATGCAGGCTATCGGCATGCTACGTGCGAGCCGCAAAAAGCTACCAGAGCCTATTATCGCAAAATCCACCAGCTGGGTTCGCGCATCGGGCAACGGTATCCTACGTACTGTAGTGAACTTGGGTGATAAAGTGGAAGAAGGTGAAACTCTTGCTTACATCAGCTCACCTCTAGGCCATGACGAACTAGAGCTGCTGGCACCAAAAGGCGGTATCGTGATTGGTCAACAAACACTGCCACTGGTTAATGAAGGTGATGCTATTTTCCATATTGCCTACTTCAAGCAAGACGATGATGTGGTTGAGCAAACAGTAGAAAGCTACATTGAAGAGCTGACTGAGTTTGATGTCGACCAAGTGACAACAGGTCAAATCCCGCTAGAAACGCAACAATAATTACGAATAAATGAACTGAAGCCCAGATTGCCTATCTGGGCTTTTTTATGCCCAGTCATTTATTAGCAAGAGATTGGACCAGTACTTCATACATAGCATTCACATCACAAATCAATTGCAATGATTCTCATTCACAATTAGGGTGTATTCCTTTTTTGCTTGTGAATCACTATGAATAATACTTATAAACTTTTTCTAATTGCGGGTATAAGCCTCCCTAGCATTACTTTCGCGCAACCTGTCGAGCAAATAGCTGAATACTTACAAGAGCAAAGCAACCAACATCAAATCGAAGATCACTATGCTCAAAAAGTCCACGATGGTTTGAATCTTGATGCGCAGCCGAATGCGATTAAATGGAAAGACGATGAAGCAACGACTGGTTGCCGCTATGCAAAAGCCGAAGTGACCGAAGCCAATGATTATGACTACGGTGAAGCAAACAATTTATCAGATGGATTACACCACATTGATTTGCAGCCAATTCACACACCTAAAAAGCTTCAGAAAAATCCAACGTACAATACTGCTTCATCGGATAACTCTATGAAGTTCTCAGTTTCCTCAGATTGTTTATAGGCACCGCAAATAAAAATGCCCCGAGATAAACTCGGGGCATTTTCAAATTCATTGTCGATGGTAGTCAATCACCACCAAACACACTGCGATTACTCTTCGTCAGTGTCTACGTCTGCTTCACGAGCTTGACGAGCTTCTTCTTTGCGAACTTTTGCCGCTAGTTGCTCTGCTTCACGCTCTTGACGTTGTACTGCTTTACGCTCGTTACGAACTACTTGGTTTTGTACAAAACCTGCTAGTTCCTGCTCAGCCCAAGCTTGTGCTTTCTCTTCGCTGTCAAAACCAGTTTCACGTTTTGATACCACTACTTTACGAGAAGTCACCTGACGAGTGATCTCTGCGCTCCAACCGTTACGTTTTTCAGTTACGCGGATAGCAAATTTTGGATTTTTAGCCATTTCTTTCATTTCCTAAGGGATTAATCAGGGATTCGGTCAACTTGATAACTCCATCTAAGCTGAGCTGTTTAACACCATCCCTTGGTAAGCGCGGTATTAGAGCATAAAAGTTACCGAAACGCTGCAAGTTTTTTACGGGAGACGGGAGACGGGAGACGGGAGACGGGAGACGGGAGACGGGAGACGGGAGACGGGAGACGGGAGACGGGAGACGATTTCATTTTGCCTATTGAGGGACAAATACTGTCAACACCTTTTGAATCCAACGCATTTTAATCGTCATCCTCAAGAACGAGGCACGTGTGAGTTGGGGATCTATCCCTATTCATTGTTAAAAAGAGATTTCCTACTCTTTCCTTCGTCAGTCTAGGAAATGACGCCGCTATTCTTTCTCGCATCTCGAAGCGCAGCGTCCTGTAGGACGAAGTCCGTTCTCGACTCCCTTAAATAAAGAAAGCGCCGGTCTCTCAACCAGCGCTTATCTATTTCGTTAACGTTGACGAACGACGTCGTGATTAACCGATGTTCTTACGTGCATTTTGGAACATACGCATCCAAGCACCGTTCTCGCCCCAACCTTCTGGAGACCATGAGTTAGCTACTGTGCGGAATACACGCTCTGGGTGCGGCATCATGATAGTTACGCGGCCATCTTGAGTCGTTAGACCCGTGATAGCATTTGGCGAACCGTTCGGGTTGTTCGGATATTGCTGCGTTAGGTTACCGTGGTTGTCCACGTAACGAACCGCAACCGTACCTGATGCTTCAATCGCGGCTAGATGGTCAGCATCACGCACTTCTACGCGACCTTCACCATGAGACACTGCGATTGGCATGCGAGAGCCTGCCATGCCGTCGAAGAATACAGAATCAGACTTCTGTACTTCCACTAGGCTAAAGCGAGCCTCAAAACGCTCAGATTCATTACGAACGAAGCGTGGCCATAGGTCTGCACCTGGGATTAGCTCTTTCAGGTTTGATAGCATCTGACAGCCGTTACACACACCTAGAGAGAAGGTATCTTCACGCTGGAAGAAGCCCTCGAACTGGTTGCGCGCTTGCTCGTTGAACAAGATAGACTTCGCCCAACCTTCACCCGCACCTAGTACGTCACCGTAAGAGAAGCCACCACACGCCACTAGACCTTGGTACTCTTCTAGAACAGCTTGACCTGTTAGGATGTCGCTCATGTGAATATCTGTTGCTTCAAAGCCTGCACGGTCAAATGCTGCTGCCATCTCAACGTGAGAGTTAACGCCTTGCTCACGTAGAATTGCCATCTTAGGCTTCGCGCCTGTATTTACCATAGAACCCGCGATGTAAGGTGCAGCGATGTCCTCGTTTACGTCGAAGCTTAGCTTAACGTTCAGACCTGGGTCTGAGTTATCTTTCTTCGCTTCATGCTCTTGGTCAGCACATGCTGGGTTATCACGTAGACCTTGCATCTTATGCGTAGTCTCCGCCCAGATAGTACGTAGTTCAGTACGATTACGCTCTAGAACTACCGTGTCACCAGAAGTAATCACTAGCTCATCAGATGCTTCAACGCTGCCGATAACGTGCGAACATGCTTCAAGACCGTTTGCTGATAGCGTTGAAAGTACCGCGTCTAAATCTTCGTTCTTAACCTGAAGTACTGCACCTAGCTCTTCGTTAAATAGTGCTGCTAGTACGTCTTCACCTAGGTCAGCAATATCTGCTTTCACACCACAGTGACCTGCGAATGCCATCTCAGCAAGAGTCACGAATAGACCGCCATCACCTTTATCGTGGTAAGCCACTACTTGGTCGTTCGCGACTAGGGTTTGAACGCCTTCGTAGAAGCCTTTCAGTTGTGCTGCGTTGTCTACGTCTGCTGGCTTATCACCAAGCTGCTTATAAACCTGTGCAAGAGCTGTTGCGCCTAGACGGTTTTGACCATTACCTAGGTCGATAAGTACAAGGCTAGAAGCACCTTTGTCAGTACGAAGCTGAGGAGTAATCGTCTTACGAACATCTTCAACACGTGCAAACGCAGTAATAACAAGAGATAACGGAGACGTTACTTCTTTCTGCTCGCCGTTCTCTTCCCACTTGGTCTTCATCGACATTGAGTCTTTACCAACTGGGATAGTTAGACCAAGTGCTGGACATAGCTCTTCACCAACTGCTTTCACTGCTTCGTAAAGACCTGCGTCTTCACCAGGGTGACCTGCTGGAGACATCCAGTTTGCAGAAAGTTTAATGTGTTTGATATCACCGATGTTTGTCGCTGCGATGTTTGTGATTGCCTCACCAACCGCTAGACGAGCCGATGCACCGAAGTCTAGAAGAGCAACTGGTGTACGCTCACCCATCGACATCGCTTCACCGTGGTAAGTGTCGTAACTTGCCGCTGTTACTGCGCAGTTAGCGACTGGAACCTGCCACGGACCAACCATTTGGTCACGCGCTACAAGACCAGTCACCGTGCGGTCACCGATCGTGATTAGGAATGTTTTTTCTGCAACAGTTGGAAGACGTAGAACGCGATCTACCGCTTCGTTTAGCTCGATACCGTCACGGTTAACCGCTGGGTTGTTCGCTTTAAGTGTTTTCGCATCACGGTGCATCTTAGGTGTCTTGCCAAGAAGCACATCCATTGGCATGTCGATTGGCGTGTTGTCGAAATGCGAATCTTCAAGTTTCAGTTCACGCTCTTCCGTTGCTACACCTACTACGGCGTATGGTGCACGCTCACGCTTACAGATCGCATCGAATACTTCCATATTCTCTGGTGCAACCGCCATTACGTAACGCTCTTGAGATTCGTTACACCAGATCTCAAGTGGGCTCATGCCCGGTTCGTCGTTTGGTACGTCACGTAGTTGGAAGATACCGCCACGCTCGCCATCATCGACAAGTTCAGGAAGTGCATTAGAGATACCGCCCGCGCCCACATCGTGGATGAATGCGATTGGGTTAGCATCACCAAGCTGCCAACAACGGTCGATCACTTCTTGACAACGACGCTCCATCTCTGGGTTTTCACGCTGTACAGATGCAAAATCTAGGTCTTCTGCTGATTGACCAGACGCCATTGAAGAAGCAGCACCGCCGCCAAGGCCGATGTTCATCGCCGGACCACCAAGTACGATTAGGCTTGCACCTACTGGGATCTCTTTCTTCTGAACGTGCTCGTCACGAATGTTACCCATGCCACCAGCAATCATGATTGGCTTATGGTAACCACGAACCTCTTCACCTGCATGAGAGTTTACTTTCTCTTCGTAAGTACGGAAGTAACCCAGTAGGTTTGGACGACCAAATTCGTTGTTAAACGCCGCGCCGCCAAGTGGACCTTCTAGCATGATGTCTAGAGCGGTAACGATACGACCTGGTTTACCGAAATCTGTTTCCCATGGCTGTTCAAAACCAGGAATACGTAGGTTAGATGTAGTGAAGCCAACAAGACCTGCTTTTGGCTTACCACCAATACCAGTCGCGCCTTCGTCACGGATTTCACCACCAGAACCAGTCGATGCGCCCGGCCAAGGAGAGATAGCCGTTGGGTGGTTGTGCGTTTCCACCTTCATTAGGATGTGCGCTTTCTCTTGGCTGTAACCGTATTGGCGAGTTTCTGGGTTCGGGAAGAAACGACCTACATCTGAACCCACCATGACTGCTGCGTTATCTTTGTACGCAGACAGTACGTTTTCTGGTGTCGTTTCAAATGTGTTTTTGATCATTTTGAACAGAGACTTCTCTTGCTTCACGCCATCGATAGTCCAGTCTGCATTAAAGATCTTGTGACGACAGTGCTCTGAGTTCGCCTGCGCAAACATCATGAGCTCAATGTCAGTCGGATTGCGTTCTAGCTTATTTACGAACGCATCGTAAAGGTATTCAATTTCATCATCTGCAAGTGCAAGACCTAGGGTAACGTTTGCTTTTTCAAGCGCTGCACGACCGCCTTTTAATAGGTCAACATCTGCTACAGGAGCAGGTTCTGCCGCTTGGAATAATGCGTTTGCCGCATCAAAATCAGTAAATGTCACTTCCATCATGCGATCATGGATGAGTGCTTTTACATCAGCAACTTGGGCATCGTTAAGAGGAGTCAATGTCTCTACGTAGTATGCAGTACCGCGCTCAAGACGTTTTACTTTGTCTAGACCACAGTTGATTGCGATATCAGTAGATTTAGAAGACCAAGGCGAAATAGTACCCGGACGAGGCGTAACAAGAAGTAGAAGACCTTCTGGCTCATGCTCTTCGATCGTAGGACCGTAAGTCAGCAATTTTTCCAGTTTTTCCAACTCTTGAGCATCAAGGTCAGACTTTAGATCCGCAAAGTGCATGAACTCTGCGTAAATGCCAGTGACAGGCAGATCTTGTTCACGACAAAGTTCCAGTAGTTTATTAACACGAAACTCAGAAAGAGCTGGGGAGCCACGCAAAATTCTCATGTGCTTAGGTCTCTTATTGCAAGTGATTAAGGTGATATTGGAATAAATTCAGTGGGTTATACTGTTTTCTTCGAAGCTATTCCCGAAGGTTTTTCAAACCTATGCCGATGCCACCTCTTCGTTGCGAGCGCATTATATAGCAATTGTTTTTGTGATGTAACATCAAAAGCAACCGTTTGCGTCATTTTTTTCGTCAAATTTGAATTACGACTAAAATGTCGATAAATCACACAATGTCGCACTCTATCTGCCTGATTCACTTTGCCCAACCAGCTCGCTTTGATATAAAGGCAACTAGAAATTTATCGAGACGTACCGAATTAATGCAAATAAGTCAGTTCAACCGACTCAAGCGCAGCGCCCTACTTTTCGCGTCTGTGCTTTTACTTTCTGCTTGCCAGATTGAATCGGAGCCAAAAAGTGAATTCGAGCAAATCCAAGAGCGTGGTGTCCTACGTGTTGGCACGCTAAACAACCAACTCTCCTACTACATCGGACCTGATGGTCCGGCAGGTTTGGATTACGAACTGGCACGAAAATTTGCTGAGCAGTTAGGTGTGAAGCTGGAGATTCGACCGGCGTTTCGCCAAGCGGATCTCTTCCCGGCACTAAAGAAAGGCGACATAGATATTATTGCGACAGGTTTAAACCAAACTTCTGAAGCTGTACAACGTTTTCGTCCTGGGCCCGCTTACTATTACGTCAGCCAACAAGTGGTTTATAAAAAAGGTCAGCTTCGTCCTCGCGACATTAATCAGCTGATCAATTATCAAGCTAAAAAAGACAGTAATGCGGAAGAAGGTTCAAATGCTGGGGCAGAAACCCTTCAGATAGTTGAACAATCTCAGTTTGTTCCAACCTTAACGGCGCTACAGAAACAATACCCAGATTTCCAATTTGAGATTGTTGGTGATGCGGATACGCGAGATCTGCTCAAGCATGTCTCAACAGGTGAGTTACGTTTTACGGTAACCGATTCAGTAGAACTATCTTTGGCCCAGCGCCTTTACCCGGATCTTGCTTTAGCCTTTGAATTGACAGAAGACCAACCCGTCTCTTGGTTTACTCGTCGCTCTGAAGATGAAAGCTTCTACGCAATGTTGATCGAGTTCTTCGGCAACATTAAACAATCTGGCGAACTGGCAACTTTAGAAGAGAAGTACATTGGACATATCGAAGCTTTCGATTATGTCGATACACGTGCTTTTATACGCGCACTGGACAATACCTTGCCTAAATGGGCACCGCTGTTCCAAAAATACAGTGAAGAGTTTGATTGGCGCTTGATTGCTGCATTGGCTTATCAAGAGTCTCATTGGAAACCAAAAGCGAAGTCGCCGACTGGCGTTCGTGGCATGATGATGCTCACGCTCCCTACCGCTAAAAGTGTTGGTGTAACAGATCGTCTTGATCCGGAACAATCCGTACGCGGTGGCGTGGAATACCTACGTCGTATTGTCGCACGTGTTCCAGATTCAATTAATGAACATGAAAAGATTTGGTTTGCCTTAGCATCATACAACGTGGGTTATGGTCATATGATGGATGCACGACGCCTGACTAAAGCACAAGGCGGCGATCCAAACGCGTGGGCAGATGTTAAAGAGCGTCTACCCTTGCTGCGCCAGAAGCGCTTCTACAGCCAAACACGTTATGGTTATGCTCGTGGTGATGAAGCACGCAACTATGTTGAGAACATTCGTCGCTACTATCAATCCATCATTGGTCATGTCAGCCAAAAGCCTGCGATTGACGAAGACACAGAAGATCTGCAAGTCATTCCACCACTCTCCCCAGATCTGTTAACGTCAGGAGCAGTGGAAACCTTAGCTGAGCAAGTTTCGGGAGCGGTCGAGACAACACCAAGTACTGAGGCCAGCCCAACTCAAAATGCAGAGCAAACGCCGAATCCAAAAGAAGAATAAACCTTTCGAAAATAGCGAGCTAACAGCTCGCTATTTTTTTATTGAGTCGACAACAGAAACTCACTAGAATCCCGTCTTTCGAGCTCATTTATCTAGCCAGTTTTTTCGTGAAATACCGAGTAACGGAAGAGAAACAGTGAGCTCAATTGGTCACCCTCTCCTTGATATGATGTCACCATCATCCATGAGTATGCATCATAAGAATGACATCTATTGATCATGAATCGGATACTTTGCTATGCGAGTGTCGGAGAGTGTGTTCGTTGTCTGCAAGAGGTTCTGATAATGAGAAAACGCAGAGTGCAGTCAAAACGTTTGAATAAAACAGTGGCTGCTAACCGCCGTAAGCGCACGCTTACAACCATGAAAAGAAAAGTCAGTGCACGTAATCGTGTTTTCGTTCACTTAGTGAATCACTGAAAACTTGAAGCAAACATCTACTGCACGGTAGGTGTTTGCTAAAAACAACCATCAAACTCCCTGTTATTCGTCTTTTGTTCCCTGTTCATTGTCCAACGCTTTTTGCGCCTGCTTCTTCGCTTTAATTTCTTTACGTCGACGTTTAAAGAACGCCTGTAACTGACCTCTGCATTCCTCTTCCAGCAAACCGCTTTCTACTGTCGCATAATGATACGCGGCTTGGCTCTCAAACAAATTCAGAACGGTCCCTGCAGCGCCAGCTTTAAGATCTGGTGCTCCATATACCACGCGCTTTACTCGACTGTGTAGTAACGCACCTGCGCACATAGGGCACGGCTCTAAGGTCACATAGAGCGTAGTATCAAGTAAACGGTAGTTCTCGAACGCCTCGCCCGCTTTACGCAAGGTTTGGATCTCAGCATGAGCGGTCGCATCGTGCGAACAAATAGAGCGGTTCCAACCTTCAGCGACCACTTCACCATCTTTCACAAGCACAGCCCCAACAGGCACTTCCCCTTCCGCTTCAGCTTGCTCTGCAAGCTCTATCGCACGGCGCATAAATAGTTCATCTTGAGGGGAGAATTGTGAGTCTGACAAAAGAGGCTCCAGTTTTGGGATCGGTCATTATGGAAAGTGGATTTTAACCTTCAAAGAGAGGAAGTGGAAGCGGGATGCGAGATGCGAGATGCGAGATGCGAGATGCGAGATGCGACTTATTTTGTTTTTCTAGGAGCAAGCTCTATCAACTTCTCTTTGAACTGCGTTTCTTTCACCAATCTTGCAGCACACACCTCTCGATTTCTAAAGCGAAGCGTTATTGAATCTCTCAGCGGAGCATTCTTTAGGACAAAGTCCGTTCTAGATTTACGAAAAAAAGCGCCAGTCTCTCGACCAGCGCTTTCGAATTGCCAATACCTACATAGTTGGTGTTATAGCTAGGCAACGAGCAAGTTCAGCCCTATGAGCATAGAGGCTCTATGTGATTAGGGCGGCCGGCGACCCAGTGAACTTGCGCAGTTAACAACGCTACAGCGCCAAATATGACGGTATTTACATTGTGTAAGTGTATGGCGCTTGGATACCTAGAGGAATACCTAGCATCCAGTAAGCAACTAGGAAGATAGACCAGCCGATTAGCATCGCAATCGAGAATGGCATCATTAGAGAAGCTAGCGTACCGATACCTGTCGACTTCACGTAACGTTGACAGTAAACCACTACTAGAGGGAAGAATACCATCAGAGGTGAAATGATGTTCGATACAGAGTCACCTACACGGTAAGCCGCTTGAGATAGCTCAGGCGAGATACCCACAGCCATTAGCATAGGCACTAGGATAGGACCGATAAGAGCCCATTTCGCTGATGCAGAACCGATTAGAAGGTTTACAGAAGCCGTTAGAAGAATCATACCGATGATAGTTGCTTCACCAGGTAGGTTCATCGCTTTCAGGCCTTCCGCACCGTATAGCGCTAGCATCGTACCGATATTTGATTGCGCGAACGCAGATAGGAACTGCGCACAGAAGAACGACATTACAATGTATGCGCCCATCGTAGACATAGTATCCGCCATCGCTTTGATGATGTCGTTACTTGTCTTGAACGTGCCAGAAACGCGACCGTAAACGTAACCCGGAATGATAAACAGGATGAAGATCAACGGAACGATAGACTTCATGATTGGCGCAGAGAACGCAGTGATTTCACCTTCAGGTGAACGCAGTGCAGAGTTTTCTGGGATAAGTGCCACAACAAGAAGTGCGATACCTGCCATCATAGCCCAACCAGCGTAACGGAAAGCTTTTGATTCAGTTTCAGTGAAAGAACCAAGATCTGGTGCTTTTTCTGCATCTTCATCAACAGGCGTGTTCGCTAGGCGAGGTTCGATGATTTTTTCAGTTACGTACCAACCAATAGCAACGATGATTACTGAAGATAGACCAGTAAAGAAGATGTTCGCTAGCGGGTTAACCACGTACTCAGGGTCAAGAACCTGTGCCGCTGTTTGAGTAAAGCCAGCTAGTAGAGGATCGATACCTGAAGGGATGAAGTTTGCAGAGAAACCACCTGATACACCAGCAAACGCAGCTGCGATACCCGCTAGAGGGTGACGACCTGCTGCGTGGAAGATGATACCACCAAGAGGAATAACTAGAACGTAGCCCGCATCCGCCGCAGTGTGCGATACGATTGCCACAAGAATTAGCATTGGAGTAAGAAGTTTTGCTGGCGTGAAGTTCAGCATCTTCTTAAGACCAGTGGTGATGAAGCCAGACGAATCGGCAACACCCACACCTAGCATCGCAACAAGTACGATACCCAGTGGAGCAAAGCCAGTGAACGTTGTCACCATGTTAGCAAGGAAACTTGCTAGTGCTTCACCCGTAAGAAGGTTAGTAATAGTAAGAGCTTCGCCAGTTCGAGGGTTTAGAAGGTCGAAAGAAACATTCGACAAAAGTGCAGACGCAGCCCAAGTAATGATTAGTGCCCAGAAGAACAGAATCGCTGGATCAGGAATTTTATTACCCGCTCTTTCGATAAAGTTCAGAAAGCGATCCATCCCGCTCGGCTTCGGTGACGGTGCTTTATTTACAGCTTGGTTACTCATGGTAACTCCATATGAATGATGTTGGTGCCATGGCCTATTTGAGTAATTATAACGGCCTATTTTCAACCGAGCATTCTATTAAATAGTGATTAAGAAAGCACAAGGTTCTATGTTTTTTTCCATATTTGGAGACATATTTTGCAAAAACGACATATCAATTAAACATAAAAAAAACAGTAGCACACCATTCGCATTAACAGTTCTAAAACCACCTATTAACCACCGAAAACAGCAATAAAAAGCACAAATGTTAACGACAAAGGTAATGACGAGAAAAATACAAAATCGTTAGTTTTCGAATTCACTGTACTGCGAAATCATTGTTTTCAACTCAAGGGATTGCGTCTCCCCTATCCTATCTTTCCAACTAGCAGTTATCGTGATGGTCTTGAGAGATCCGGAGATCGTTGCTGCAGGAACTTCCCATTCCACGGTATAGGCTCCCGTAGCAGAAGATCCTGTTGCAATCGAAGCAAAGGAAGCGGTAGAGATGGTAGAAAGCGCATCAGAAGCCCCGCGAGTCCTAAACCATTCGAGCTGGTTTTCAGCTAAACGCAGCGCTTCAATACTGTGGATAGCATATTCTGATTTACGCTCCATGTAGATTTGCAACTTTGTTAGACCAAGCGCTCCGATTCCCAATAACAGAAAAGAAATCAGCACTTCGATTAAGCTAAAACCTTTTTGTTTAGAGATCATGCCAAGAGCCTTTTTTCCATTTAACTGTCTTGTGATCATTTGGTACAGATGTGGAATCAAATTCCAAGTTAACAGCCGCACCAAATACACTTAACCCTCCAGGAGTGTCGAACACATACCCGCCAACCGGTTTAAATGATCCTCCAGAAAAAAAGGTTAGCTTACTTTTTTCCGTAGTAGAGAGGGCTCCTATTTGGGCAGAACCAGACACTTCAGATGACCACCTCGATGTCATATCACCCACCGGTGAGGTAAAAAGGTGATACACAGTTCCAGGAAAAGAGTCAGTGCCGAAAACTGACAATAACCCATTTTCGACAACAAGAAGTTTTGGGCTTGCTGTAGCACTAACGCCGAGACCACTCTCAAGATCACAATCACCAGCAACCCAAACAGCATCGCTCATCGCAAAAGCCGCAATGATTTTATCTGCACAAGATTGCGTTGTCCCAGAGGTAGTAGCCACACTACCATCTATGACGACGAACTCATTCTTTATATCTGCTAATTGGCTTCGCGGGTAACCAAAAAAAGCTTCAAAAGGGTCAAGGTTTGGGTCATGAATAAAATCATGCTCAAACATTTTTTCGTCACCAATATAATTTTGATTGTTACCGATGACTTTCACTTTGTAATCGTATATACCGCCTGAGTCATCACAATTAGAATCACCAGCTACACATAACCCTGAGCGCTGTGTGTTTGTCATTTGGGTTGGATTGCAAGCTTTTCCAGAAGGGCTAACTGTAACAAATGCTCCTTCTAGAGCAACAGACGTTTGGAAACGAACGGAAACACATGTGTCAGGGTCGACAAATTCAGGTGTAAAAAGATAAGACCCCGTTAACTTCAAATCAGAACGGGCTTGTATCGCTCCGGTAGGCCTGCCAACTACCTCAATACTTTTGAAGGTCTCAGTTCGGTTGTTCACACTCGAAGATAGCTCGTAGAATTTGGGGTCGACTAAAGATTGAGTTGCATTAACATTGCTTTGCGCACAACTAGAGTAGTCTTGCGTATTCGGTGCGCTCGACATATCCGCTTTGTTTAATGCGTAAGCGCACTCTAATCCCCCCTCAGCTAACCAATGTTCTTGTCGAGCTTCAATTTGGTTGTTTGCTCGCTTGATTTGATAAAAAAGGGATTTATAGCTTCCTAGTGACATCATCAGCGCTGCAACAAGCAACACACTGACGACCAATAACGCGGCGGCACCTTGTTGTTTTCTCATTACTGCCAATTCCTTTGCTTCACTGTAAACGACTGCTCTGTTCGAATATCAGTCGCATCTTTTAACTCTGTCCCTAACGTAACCGTTACCATTGCACTCTCGGCGTCGGTATTTTTTACCGTAGCCGCAGCCAACGTAAATTGATTCACATGAATCGCTTTCTTATCAAAAAGCGTGTTACATGACCCCGTTCCAGATAGAGCGATTACATCAGCCACACTCCAGATCGTTGTTTGTTTTTTTTCACATACAAACAGAGATTCTGGCGTATCGACGCGTTGTTCATATACAACGTTTTTATACAAAGCCGTCGCTCCGGAAGACCCGACATTGTAGGCGTAAGCAATAAGCCCCATACCCGGAGCATCAAGGGTGTAGATGGTATTACTGGCTCCTGAAATCTTCACGGAGTTACCATCAATACCATCAATACCATCGAATCCAGCGCGTTGAATGTCGTTCCTCAACATCTGTAAAACGCTGGCTGTATTTTGCAATAGCATCAGTTCCTTAGAGCGCTCCATTGCAGCCTTTTGACCGCTGATATACAGCGAACCAACAATAGCGAGAGAAATGAGCCCCAAAGAGGACGCAATCATAAACTCAACGAGGCTCGCCCCTTTTTGCTTTAACATATCAACCCTTACTAAGAGCAAGTGGAATAGCCAAAGTATTCAGTTGAGTTGTTATCACTGCATACTCGAACACGGGCGGAAAGTGTGTGGGAAATAAGCTTAAGCGCTTTTGCAGATTCTCCAACCGGATAGAATTGAATATTGCCCGAAGAAGGACGACCATGAACATCATCAAAGCTTATTTGACCAGACGAATAACTAGGTGTGACGACTATCCCGTCATAGGGAACGCCAGAAAAAGAAAACAATACGGTCCCAGCACCTTCGGTTCCATTGTCAGTTAATTCAATGCGCCAATCGCCATCGCTCGATGAGTTTCCAGACATGATGATATGCGCCCAAAGTCGCTCACGGCGCAATACCGCTTCAGATTTCCCCTGAATAACAAAGCCATGCAACTCATCTGCTAATCGCTGCATTTTGTTGGTTTCAAAAACATTTTGAAAAGATGGTGCCGCAACAGCTAACAATATGCTCATTACAGCAATGGTGATTAAGAGCTCCAACAACGTAAACCCGCGAGGCATTTCCCAAATTCCTATGCAAACGGCGAGAAGGCCGTAATTCATCTTGCACAGATGCTATCACCTGAGAAAAATAGTCGGAAAAGTGAAAAGGGAACTACTCGTCATGATTCGAATTTCTAGTTGTAACGGATACAACAGACGATTAAGAGGGATGACATTGATCGAATTACTGATTGCAGTCGTGATTGTTGGGATCATTGCAGCTATCGCTTATCCATCTTATTCAGGTCATACGATCACATCGCATAGAACGGTCGCGTTGAGTGATATTAGCCGTATTCAATTGGAGCTCGAAACATCTTACAACGGTGGCTATGACTGGAGCGGGATTATCTCTGGAGGTAGTTGTACGATTTGTGATTCGGACACAGACCGTTTCTCCTTTGCTGTCGCAAGTTCAGCAACAGTGGCATACACAATTACGGCAACCGCGAAATCTGATCGTGGGCAAGACGGGGACAGTTGCTTTCCTAGCGGCCAAGATAAAAAAATAACACTCACTTCAACCAACATTGAATCGCCAAGCGAGTGCTGGAACTGATCCAAGCAGCCTTCTCTGGCGACAAGAAAACAGATACGAAAAAGCCCGCATCAATGCGGGCTTCTTATTAAATTTTAACTTAGTCAGCAGTTAGCTAGTTAAGTCATCAAAGAACTTCTTCACACCATTGAAGAAACCTTCTGATTTTGGTTTGTGCTTAGTCGCAGCATCACCACCACAAGACTCATCAAACTCTTTAAGCAGTTCTTTTTGGCGAGAGCTTAGGTTAACAGGTGTCTCAACCACTAGCTTAACGATTAGGTCACCCACACCGCCGCCACGAACACCTTTCACACCTTTACCACGCATACGGAACATACGGCCAGTTTGCGTTTCTGTCGGTACTTTAAGGTTCACACGACCATCTAGCGTCGGAACTTCAACTTCACCACCAAGTGCCGCCATCGCAAAGCTTACTGGTACTTCACAGTACAGATTGTTACCTTCACGTTCGAAGATATGGTGCTCTCTTACGTGAACTTGAACATATAGGTCACCCGCTGGTGCGCCCATTTCTCCTGCTTCGCCTTCGCCAGATAGACGAATACGGTCGCCAGTATCAACACCTGCTGGGATCTTAACGTTAAGCGTTTTCGTTTTCTGTTTGCGACCTTGACCATGACATTCATTACATGGGTCTTTGATGATCTTGCCTTTACCATGACAGGTAGGACAGGTTTGTTGAACTGCAAAGAAGCCTTGACGCATCTGTACTTGACCATGGCCATGACAGGTGCCACAAGTTTCAGCCGTTGAGCCTTTCTTCGCGCCACTGCCATCACAGGTATCACAGTGAACTAGCGTAGGCACTTCGATCTCTTTAGAAACACCGCGAACGGCTTCTTCTAACGACAGTTCCATGTTGTAACGCAGGTCCGCACCACGTTGTGCACGCTGCTGACCACCGCCACGACGGCCGCCACCAAAGATATCACCAAATACATCACCGAAGATGTCGCCGAAATCAGCGCCACCGCCACCAAAACCGCCGCCGCCGAAGCCGCCACCGCCTTGTTCAAAAGCCGCATGACCATACTGGTCGTAAGCCGCTTTCTTTTGAGGCTCAGTTAGAATTTCGTACGCTTCTTTTACTTCTTTAAACTTGTCCGCAGCAGACTCATCACCCTGGTTACGGTCTGGGTGGTATTTCATCGCTAGACGCTTGTACGCCTTTTTGATATCGCGCTCAGAGGCATCACGGCTTACGCCTAATACTTCGTAAAAATCACGTTTTGACATGTTCTTCGTCACCAATTATTTACTGCAAACGGCATCGATTCACCGCTTGGTGTTTGTATCATTCTAGCTAAGTGCACTTATTGCAAAATACTTAGCTAGAAGGACAACGTTGACAAACAGACGGGCGTAAGAGTCACCCCAAACGCCCGTACACAAAGTCTTATCGACTCTAGGCGACCGTAGTCGCCTAGTTAAGAAAGCTTATTTCTTGTCGTCTTTAACTTCTTCGAACTCAGCATCAACTACGTCGTCTTCTTTAGACTGTTGAGCATCAGCGTCAGCACCTTGTGCTTGTTGAGCTTGAGCTTGTTGTTGAGCGATTTCCATTAGCTTTTGAGCTGCAGTCATAAGCGCTTGAACTTTCGCATCGATCGCTTCTTTGTCATCACCCTTACGAGCAGTTTCAAGCTCAGCGATAGCTGCTTCAATCTTCTCTTTCTCATCGGCAGGTAGAGCTTCACCAGCTTCTTCTACTTGCTTACGAGTACCGTGAATCATTTGGTCAGCTTGGTTACGTGCAGCCGCTAGCTCTTCGAACTTTTTGTCCGCTTCTTTGTTAGCTTCTGCTTCTTGAACCATTTTCTCGATGTCTTCGTCGCTTAGGCCGCCAGAAGCTTGGATAGTGATCTTCTGTTCTTTACCTGTTGACTTATCTTTCGCAGATACGTGAAGGATACCGTCAGCATCTAGATCGAAAGTTACTTCGATTTGTGGCATACCACGAGGCGCAGCTTGAATGCCTTCTAGGTTGAATTGACCTAGAGACTTGTTGTATGACGCTTGCTTACGCTCACCTTGAAGAACATGGATTGTTACCGCGTTCTGGTTGTCTTCTGCTGTAGAGAAAACTTGGTTCGCTTTAGTTGGGATAGTTGTGTTTTTCTCAACTAGCTTAGTCATTACGCCGCCCATTGTCTCAATACCTAGAGACAGTGGAGTTACGTCTAGTAGAAGTACGTCTTTTACTTCACCCGCAAGTACACCACCTTGAACTGCAGCACCAACTGCTACTGCTTCATCAGGGTTTACGTCGCGGCGAGCTTCTTTACCGAAGAACTCAGCAACTTTCGCTTGAACCATAGGCATACGAGTCTGACCACCAACTAGGATTACGTCAGTGATGTCGTTTACAGATAGGTCAGCGTCAGCTAGAGCAACTTTTAGTGGCTCAAGAGAACGTTGTACTAGGTCTTCAACTAGAGATTCTAGTTTCGCACGAGTCACTTTAACGTTCATGTGCTTAGGACCAGTCGCGTCTGCAGTAACGTAAGGTAGGTTTACGTCAGTTTGAGAAGTGGAAGAAAGCTCAATTTTCGCTTTTTCTGCTGCTTCTTTAACACGTTGCATTGCTAGTGGGTCGTTCTTAAGGTTGATACCTTGCTCTTTGTTGAACTCGTCAACTAGGTAGTTGATTAGACGAGTATCAAAGTCTTCACCACCAAGGTGAGTGTCACCGTTAGTTGCTAGAACTTCGAACGTTTTTTCGCCTTCAACTTCATCGATTTCGATGATTGAGATATCGAATGTACCACCACCAAGGTCGTATACCGCGATAGTACGGTCGCCGCCTGACTTGTCTAGACCGTATGCTAGAGCAGCCGCTGTTGGTTCGTTGATGATACGTTTAACTTCTAGACCTGCGATACGGCCAGCGTCTTTTGTTGCTTGACGTTGAGCATCGTTAAAGTAAGCAGGAACTGTGATAACTGCGCCAGTTACTTCCTCACCTAGGAAGTCTTCAGCAGTTTTCTTCATTTTTTTCAAGATTTCAGCAGAAACTTGAGGAGCAGCCATTTTTTGGCCTTGCGCTTCTACCCAAGCGTCACCGTTGTCAGCCTTAACGATTTTGTAAGGCATGATTTCGATATCACGCTGAACTTCTTCATCTTCAAAGCGACGACCAATTAGACGCTTAATTGCAAATAGCGTGTTAGTTGGGTTTGTAACCGCTTGACGTTTTGCAGGTTGACCTACTAGCGTTTCACCATCGGTATATGCAACAACCGATGCCGTTGTGCGTTCGCCTTCAGCGTTTTCAATTACACGAGGTTTGTCGCCGTCTAGTACAGCAACACATGAGTTAGTAGTACCTAAGTCAATACCAATGATTTTACCCATCAGGCTATCTCCGAATAAATTCTATTTTCGTTTTGCTATATCCCCTATGTGGGGACGTAGAATCGGGTTTCAACCCTTGCTCACAAACAAAAATAATTATGTTTGCTTCTCTTATGCCCAATAGATAAGGGCTGCAAATAGCTTTTCAAGGGAGAGAGCAAAAAAAAATTGAAAAAAGTTGCGTAAAAAATGAAATGCGGGATTCTCGAATCTCGGAGCGCAGCGTTCCATAGGACGAAGTCCGTTCCCGAAGCGAAGCGTCTCTAAAACGAAAAAGCGAGGCCCTAAGACCTCGCTTTGAATTCGATTAAGTGAGCGATTAAGAATTATGCACTAGCTTGTGCTGGCTCAGCATCTACGATTTCTTCTTTACCAATCTCACCTTCAGACTTAGCAACAATCGTGTTTACTGCTGTATCGCCGACTACGTTAGATGATGTACAGAACATATCGTTAATACGGTCAACCGCTGCAACGATTGCTAGACCTTCTGGTGGTAACCCCAATTGGTGAAGGATAACACCAACCATCACAACGCCACCGCCAGGTACACCGCCTGCACCGATAGACAGTAGCAGAACCGTGAAGCCAAGAGTCACTAGGTCAGATACCGCGATAGGCTGACCAAACGCATTCGCACAAAATACCGCTGCGATTGCGATGTAGATTGAAGCGCCCGCCATGTTCATGGTTGCACCTAGTGGGACACCGAAACCGGCTACCGACTTAGATACACCAATTTTGTCAGTAAGAGTGCGCATCGTTACCGGAATCGTCGCGTTTGAGCTTGCTGTCGATAGAGAAAACAACACTTGCTCACGCGTCTTACGAGAGAACTCACGCGCAGAAATACCCGTGAACATTTGAACCGCTAGTGGGTAAACCACGAAGATCCAAAGCACCAGCATTGAAACCACAAGAGCAACGTAACCGGCTACTGATGCAAGCGTACCCGCATCCAAGGTTGCGCCAAGTTGAATCATCAGAGCAAATACACCGTATGGCGCTAGGCTCATTACGAGACCAATCAGTTTCATCATGATTTCGTTCGCCATCTTAAAAGTACGAACCGCAGGGCCGCCTTTTGAATCAAGCGCTTGGATTGCAAGACCTGTCAGAATTGCCATAAAGATGATTTGTAGCATGTCGCCATTTGCAAACGCCTGTACAGGGTTGCTTGGAACAATATTCACAACCATAGAGAAGATGTCTGGTGTTTCTGTTGACTTAAGCGCCACAGAGTCAGAAATCGTACCCGCTAAGTTTGCCCCTGCACCTGGCTGAACAATCATAGCAACAGTAAGGGCAGCAATGATCGCGACGACGGTATTTAAAATGTAAAGAGTAAAAGTTTTACCACCCAAGCGACCAAAAGAACGAATGTCCTTAAGCTCTACAATGCCACAAACGATTGATACGTAAACCAGAGGTACAACCAAAAGCTTAATAAGCGATACGAACATACCGCCCGCACCTTCTGCTGCACCTAGAATATAGGTATCAAAAATCGCAATACCGCTAAATAAGTACTGAATAGCTGTACCCAGCACGAGGCCGGCGAACAAGCCGATAAAAATCTTACTAGAAAGCGATTTATCCATCATAAATCTCCGAAATGTTGTGTTTGCTATTTATGTTTTTATAGTTACATCTGCTGATTTTTACGGCAGACATCGCGAATAATACACATCAGGGTTACAAAATAAAGACTTTCTTTACAAGAATGTTAATAACTAACATTAAAAGTAAATCACCAGTTCTAGATTGATATTCAGAATTTAATTTTGAATACAAGTCATAACAGGTACTTATAGACACAGCATCCCATAAGTAAGCAAGATAAAGAGAGGATATCTCCTATAGGAAAATTATTTCCCAATAGGAAAAAGTTTGAAGAGGATCAAATTTCGAAATTTGGCTCATATTCAGAGGAGTGAATATGAGAATGACAATGTTTGAAACAAAAATGCCCACTGAGAGTCAGTAGGCATTTAAATAAATATATATCAGTAAGTTACTGAATTATTTTGCAACCATAACCATTGCAGGACGTACCACACGACCGTTTAGCTCGTAACCTTTTTGCATTACGAACATAACGGTATTTGACTCATGGTCAGGGCTTTCTTGAATAGACATCGCTTGATGGAATTCAGGGTTGAAAGCTTCACCTTCTGGATTGATCTCTTTCAAACCAAATTTCGATACTGCGTCTACAAACGTCTTATGCGTTAACTCAACACCTTCAAGAATTGGCTTAACCATTTCATGCTCAGCATCAGCAGCTTGGATGGCACGCTCTAGGTTGTCGATAACAGGAAGAAGCTCTTCAGCAAACTTGTTCAAAGCGTATTTACGCGCTTTATCGATTTCTTGCTCTGTACGACGACGCATGTTTTCTACTTCTGCTTTAGAACGTAGAACGGCATCTTGCTGATCTTTCACTTTCGTTTCACTTGATAGAAGTGCTGCTTCTAGTTGAGCAATCTTAGCGTCTTTTTCATCACCAATGTCTTCAAGTTCCGCTTCTGCTTCTTGAGCTGCTGCCTCTACTTTCTCAGCCTCTTCGATGATCTGATCAAGCTCGGCTTCAGTAACTTTGTTTTCTTCGTTGCTCATGATATCTCCAGAATCAACATAATGTCCTCAAAGCTCACGCACGTTTTGCGGGCTCTAACCACATTAAAATTCGCATATTTAGGTAACTTGCCATTATTATGGGGATGAAGATTCCTGATTCAAGCCTCTTTAATGCGGAAATGCTATGAAAAACCCATGTAACGTGATCGCGATTATCGGAAAACCTCGAGATCAGCAGGCTATTCAAACTCATAGAGAGCTTTACCAATGGTTAACCTCTGAAGGTTACCAAGTGTTTATCGATGACCGCCTTGCTGCAATTTTAGACGATATTCCACAAAATCAATTTGCCAGCCTAGTGGAACTTGGTAAAAACGCCGATCTTGCTATTGTCGTTGGAGGCGATGGCAACATGTTAGGCGCAGCTCGCATTTTATCTCGCTTTGATGTCGCAGTGATCGGTGTGAACCGAGGTAACCTTGGTTTCCTAACGGACCTTAACCCCGATGATTTCAAAACGGCATTGAAAGCCGTTCTGAATGGCGAATATATTGAAGAAGAGCGATTTTTACTTGAGGCCGAAGTGCATCGTCATGGCCAAATTAAAAGCCACAATGCCGCCCTAAACGAAGCAGTGCTTCACCCTGGTCAAGTCGCACATATGATCGAGTTTGAAGTTTACATTGATGATAGCTTTGCGTTTTCGCTGCGCGCCGACGGTTTAATCGTTTCAACTCCAACAGGTTCAACCGCTTATTCCCTTTCCGGTGGTGGTCCTATCTTGTCACCAAGCTTGAATGCTATCTCTTTGGTACCGATGTTTCCTCACACTCTTTCAAGCCGTCCTTTGGTGGTTGATGGAAAACGACGCATTAAATTGATCGTGTCACCGGAAAACCGCGGTACGCAAGAAGTCAGTTGTGATGGACAAGTCTCACTACCGGTTTCTCCAGGCGATGAAGTTCATATTTATCAAAGCCCGAATGTACTTAAACTGATCCACCCGAAAGACTACAGCTACTACCACGTGCTAAGAAACAAGCTCGGTTGGTCAAGCAAATTGTTTTAACAAGAAAGGTTGATGTGAAGGCATCAACCTTTTTTTTATGCTCTCATTAACTCCAATTTCATCGCCCACCCAAGGCGACACAGATTAATTCCTTGTTAAATTTAATTTTATAAAACCTGATCTTGTGGGTAAATTCTATACAAAATTCTGAGCTCAAATTGAAAGGTGTCCGACTGATGATATTCTCAGCATGAATAGAATATAAACTCTAATTCATACTTATTATCTCAAAGGGCACATTATGAAAAAAACAATGATATTGTCCGTTCTCAGTACGTTAGCGCTTGCTGGCTGTCAATCTGAGGATGCAAAGGTTACCGATATATCAAACGCAAAAGCCGAGGACATCTCGAATACCAAGCGGACACTGGCTCTGCAACTCAGCGAAAGTTATGCCAACATAGAACCCATGCTGCGCAAAGACATCACTGCCGAACACATTAATGTCCCCCTTTCCTCGTTCGCCGAACAGAAACCTTTATCAGCATTTAGCCAACAACTCATACAAGCCGATACACAAATTCGAGCGTGGAAAGGCATCTCTGAATACTCCGATCAATTGCTTGAAGTTCGACTTGCAAATGAAGAAATGCTCGGCGTGTGGCAAGAAGGGACCGTCGACCCACTCTTTGCTTTCGAACCAACAGGGGATGATGAGCAGTGGCAATACATCGAAGCTTACGATGTTTATGGCCAAGTCCACCAACTCGATGTCTATCAACTTCCAGACGTGCCTGTATTGGTTGTCGACAGCAACAGCTCTGCAGAGCTAAAAGCTGGGCTACAGGCTATGCAGGCAGAAATGAGCAAGCTTGGGCAAGCAACCATGGTCCAACCCTATATGACTGACATCGCAAAGGCTCAAAAATCTCTTTTCTCCCACGCAGAAAGTACACCTCAACCAATTCAAACTACGGTTTTGAAGAAGATTCGTCTTGCCAATGACCAAGAGCCTTGGATTTCAGGAAAAGCTGAAATCTACGCCATTGTCACAGGTGTAAACCCTACGCGTGATGAACCCACTTTGGATCTCGTCGAGCTACCTTATTTGGATTACGACAACACCACCTACTTACCCAACCAAATCATCATTCACTGGTCTCGTTACCGTTGGGGGGCGGCGGATATCGTCTTAATGGAGCAAGATGACGGCACCGATTACAAACAGTTAGCCAAACTGCTTGTTCAGGTTGCAGAAGAAGTCCTGAAGGCAATTCCAGATCCCGAAGTTCAGGCCTATGCCATTATTCCTCAGATCACCAACAAAATTATCGATGCGATTCCGGATGGCGCACTCACTAACGATGACGATTTTATCGATGTGTATTACACCCTGATGCAAGACACTTCCTATGTCGACCATCCTGGAGCAGGGGTTAATACTGTGGCAACGTTTGAGCCGCTCACAATTAACCCAACTCGACCGTAACTTGTTCAATTTTAATAGGTCGTTGCATTTGCTCGGCCTATTTTTCTCTTCACCATCACAAAAAATACCTTCTTCCTACAAAAAATCCAGCAGCCACCTTTACTGTATAAAGAAACAGTATATACTGTTTTCTTATACAGTATTGTTCAGTTATACAGGTAAATAAAAATGCTGGCTCATCTAAGTGTTAATAATTTTGCGATTGTTAAGTCTTTACAGCTCGAGCTTTCAAAGGGCATGACCACCATCACTGGTGAAACAGGTGCAGGTAAATCTATTGCAATTGACGCATTAGGTCTTTGTTTAGGCGGGCGTGCCGATGCAGGCATGGTACGACAAGGCGAAGAGAAAACAGAAGTCAGCGCCGCCTTTTTACTGGACAACAATCTACACGCAACGCGTTGGCTAGAAGATAACGACCTGCTGGATGGCAGCGAATGTATCTTGCGTCGCATCATCACGAAAGAAGGCCGTTCTCGAGCCTTTATCAATGGCAGCCCAGTCCCTCTTTCACAACTCAAATCTCTTGGGCAGTTATTGATCAACATCCATGGACAGCACGCGCATCATCAGTTGATGAAGAGCGAGCATCAAATGGCCATGCTGGACCAATATGCTGGACATTTAAACCTACTAAAAAGCACACGCAGTGCTTACCAGCATTGGCGTCAAGCAGACAACAACCTTAAGCAACTAAAAGAGAACAGCCAGCAAAATCAGGCCCAAAAACAGTTGCTTGAATACCAAATTAAAGAACTGAATGAGTTATCGCTAGGTGAAGAAGAATTCGCAGAGCTCGAGCAAGAGCACAAACGACTGTCCAATAGTGGTGAACTCGCCACTACCTGTCAGCAAGCCCTCGAACTTATTTACGAAGGTGAAGAAGTCAATGCGCTTGGTATTTTGCAATCGGCCAATCACTCCCTAATCCAGTTAGCCGAATTGGATGAGAAGTTAGCTGAATTGCCAAACATGCTGGCAGAGGCAATGATCCAGCTAGAAGAAACCAAAAACGAACTTCGCAGCTACCTAGATGGCATTGATGTCGATCCCGGTCGCATAGCTTATGTCGAAGAACGTTTTTCTAAAGTGATGTCGATGGCTCGCAAACACCATGTTATGCCCGATGAGCTATACCAACATCACCAAGATCTTCTTGCACAAATCGAAGCATTAGATTGCTCTGACGAGCGTCTGGATGAACTCGCTCAAGAAGTAGAACAGAAATACCAAAGCTTCTTAACTCAAGCAGAGAAGCTGCACAAGTCACGTAGCCGTTACGCAAAAGAGCTGAACAAACTTATCACGCAAAGCATGCACGAATTGAGCATGGAGAAAGCGGTATTCAGCATCGAGGTAAACAATGAAAACCTCCACCCATCTCCATTGGGTATGGACAGTGTGTGTTTCTTGGTCTCAACCAACCCAGGTCAGCCATTACAACCTATCGCTAAAGTCGCATCAGGTGGTGAGCTATCACGTATCTCGCTAGCAATACAAGTTATCACCGCACAAAAAGTGGATACGCCAAGCTTGATCTTCGATGAAGTGGATGTCGGTATCAGCGGCCCAACGGCTGCGGTTGTCGGTAAGATGCTGCGCAAGTTAGGCGAATCGACTCAAGTGATGTGTGTAACCCACTTACCGCAAGTTGCTGGCTGTGGTCATCAACAAATGTTTGTTGCTAAACACACCAAGAGTGGGCAAACCGAAACCAAAATACATGCCCTAGATGAACAACAACGTGTGGCAGAACTCGCTCGTTTATTGGGCGGAAGCCAAATTACCGACTCAACATTAGCCAACGCAAAAGAATTACTCATCGCGGCTTAACCATTCAACAAGGGATGAGAAATGGATATCAAAGCCATCAGCAAAGAAAACTGTTTAGAGCTCGTCCCTCTTTTTATTGAGTTAGAGTGCTATTACTTCAAAGAGGACGCCGCATCAGAGAATGAATTGACGCACTATCTAAAGCACCAAGTCTTCTCTGAGCATTCTAGTATCAAAATCATCGCAGCTTATGAGCACGACTCTATTATTGGTTTTGCGTCTTACACAGTGATGTACCCTGCCCCTAAACTTTCCGGCCAAATGTACATGAAGGATCTCTTCGTTTCTTCAATCGCGAGAGGAAAAGGCGTTGGTATTCAACTAATGAAACATTTAGCAACCCTAGCGGTTACCTCAGGTTGCCAAAGACTTGATTGGACAGCAGAAAACACCAACCCTATCGCTGGTCAATTTTACCGCTCCATCGGTGCAGCACACCTTGTTGAAAAAGAATATTATCGGTTTGAAGGTGAAACGCTCCAAGCATTTTCCCTCCCGCAATAATGCAACGCACGACCAACAGTGGTCGCCCTCGCGAAATATTGCGGACATTCTCGTAAATCCCATATCATAAAAAGCACACAACATGCTTGATGAGTCATGTTCCGCCAGTTATCGTCTAATATCAGCGAATAAATGCAACTCAACTCAAAATTCGTTGTCAGATTTTCTACCATACGACGCATAGCTTTTTACATCTGCGTCGAGCTTGTTTATTATCAGCGCAGTATTTTAAAGGTTACTAAGAAATTATTATGCAATTAAAGAAGTGGTTAGTTGCCGTACCATTAGCAATGACTTTGCTGACAGGATGTTCGGTATTGGAAAAACTGGTTTATCGTATTGATATCAACCAAGGCAACTATGTAGAACAAAGTGCGGTTGATAAATTAAAGTTTGGGATGACTAAAGCACAAGTTCGCTACGTTCTTGGTTCGCCTATGTTGGTTGAAAATGGCTATCCAAATACTTGGTACTACATTTACCATCACACTCCTGGGCACGGTGAATCTGTGCAAAAAGATCTGGTTGTTCAATTCAATGATCAAGGTACGTTAGCCGATCTGACTGGCGACTACCCGAAAAGTGATGCCTTTTACGAGAAGATTCAGTAACCCATCTTTATTTTCACAGAATTCTCAAAGCCTCCTCGCTGGCTGTCTCTTATACACAAATCCCCAAGCTTGTAGCTTGGGGATTTGTGTATAAGAGACAGCCATTTGGGAGGTTTTTCAGCTGTCCATAAGCGTTATTTAGCTGCTTTTGCTTGCTCTGCACGTTTACGGCGAATTTCTTTTGGATCGGCCAATAACGGTCGATATATCTCGATACGATCTTTATCACGGATAGTCGCATCTAAACGAACATTACGGCTGTATACGCCGACTTTATTCTTTTTCAAATCAACTTCAGGGTACAGTTCCAGAACACCAGATTGACGAATGATCTCTTCAACTGTCGCTTGTTTGTTCACAACTAGATTAAACACACGTTGTTCTTGAGGAAGCGCATACACCACCTCAACGTGAATCATGTCCGACTCAATACTCATAACACTCGTACACCTGTTTCGCACGTTTAGTAAAAGCGTTCACCATATTACTGGTTAGCTCATTAAATATTTTGCCGAAAGCCATTTCGATCATTTTGCTCGAAAACTCAAACTCAAGCTTCAGTTCTACTTTACACGCTTGCTCATCCAACGCAGTGAAGATCCAACCACCACGGAGCGTCTTAAAGGGACCATCCACCAAGTTCATCATAATAGCCTGACCTGGGATGAGTTCATTTGAAGTTGTGAACGTTTTGCTGATACCCGCTTTCGCAACATCGACAGAAGCCACCATACCCTCGCCCGAAGACTCAATGATTCGTGAACCTGAACAACCAGGTAGAAACTCAGGATACTTCGAAACATCATTGACCAGATCGAACATCTGCTCTGCACTAAAAGACACCAAAGCAGAACGGCTGATTTGCTTCATACACACTCCTATCGATACGCGTACATGTTTTAAGGCTTGTGCCAATTTTACTTTTATTCCACGATAGCGCAAATAAAAGGATTTCCTAACGTATATCCAACCCGTATAATGAGCCCATTATGGTAAAGAAAAAATCAAAGCAAAAAGCGGGTAGCAACACTATCGCGCTGAATAAAAAAGCTCGCCACGAATACTTCATTGACGATGAAATTGAAGCTGGCTTAGAGCTTCAAGGCTGGGAAGTGAAAGCCCTTCGCCAAGGAAAAGCCAATATCGCCGAAAGCTATGTTTTCATGCGTGACGGAGAGGCTTTTGTGAGCGGAATGACCATCACTCCTCTTAATCAAGCATCAACTCACGTTGTCGCAAACCCTACACGTGTGCGCAAACTATTGATGAGTCGTCGTGAACTCGACAACCTTCTTGGCCGCATTAACCGTGAAGGTATGACACTAGCAGCATTGTCGCTGTACTGGTCTCGCTCTTGGGTGAAGATCAAGATCGGTGTTGCGAAAGGTAAAAAACTTCACGACAAGCGTACCGATCTGAAAGAAAAAGATTGGGCTCGTGAAAAAGCACGCGTGATGAAGAGTTCACTGCGTTAAACTTGACCACTTAGACGCATAGTACTGGACAGCCAAGGCTTTTCTGTTACTATGCCGATATTACCTCTGGGGCTGATTTAGGATTCGACGGGAATTCAGAAGTCTGAGGTGCATGCCGAGGTGCGGTAGGCCTCGTTAACAAACCGCAAAAAAATAGTCGCAAACGACGAAAACTACGCACTAGCAGCTTAATAACCTGCTCAGAGCTCTCTCGCCCTAGCTTCCGCACGTAAGACGGGGACCAACGAGGGATCAAACCCAAACGCGCTAGTCCGGATTCTCCCGCCTGAGAGATGAACGACGAATTATAATTCAGGATAGTCATTTACTAGCGTGTCGGTTCGCAGGTGGATGGTGAATTTAAAGATCGACTAAGCATGTAGTACCAATGATGAAAGGTTTTCGGACGCGGGTTCAACTCCCGCCAGCTCCACCAATTATCATATTAAAGACGTCCTAGGGCGTCTTTTTTATTGCCCCCAATTCAGTAAAATCAATAACTTACACTCCATAGACATCTGAACGCTTCCGAGGGTTACTTTGTGTTTTAGGTACACAAATTAATACACTGTGTACACAGCAACCAATTCTGTGTACCAATTATGGCAAGAAAGGCATCATATCTAAGCAACAAAGAAATCAAAGCGGCTAAGCCGAAACTTAAAGAGTACCTGCTCATTGATGTAAATGGTTTACGCCTTAGCATTTCACCAAATGGATAAAAGCGCTAGTTGGTAAACTACAAAGACCCTATCACCGAAAAACGTACTAACCTTTCTCTAGGCTCTTATCCTGTGATCGCTTTAGCAAAAGCCAGAAAGCTCACCATGGAAGTACAAGAACTCATTGAGTTAAGTATCAGCCCTAAAGAACACCGCGACGAAAAGCGACGTCAGAAGCAAAGTATTTCCGGGCATACTTTTCTCAATGTTACTTCTCAGTGGTTCGAGCTAAAGAAAGACTCCATAACCGATGATTACGCAGTCGATATTTGGCGATCTTTTAAAAATACCTCTTCCCTAAATTCCAAGACACGCCAATAAAAGATTTAACCGCTCCTGATGTAATAATGGCTTTGAGACCGATTGAAGCTAGAGGAAACCTTGAAACCGTTAAGAGACTCGCTCAACGAATCAATGAAGTAATGGTTTATGCCGTTAACTGTGGTCTAGTCTTCTCAAACCCTCTTGCAGGCATTAAAGAAGCATTCAAAAAGCCGAAGAAGCAGCGTATGGCAGCACTAACACCTGAAGAGCTACCTGAACTAATGCTGACGCTTGCCAGTGCTTCAATAAAAAAGTTACCCGTTCATTGATTGAGTGGCAACTTCATACAATGTCACGCCCAGCTAAAGCTGCGAGAGCAAAGTGGGAAGAGAGCGATTTAGAGCAGCGTATGGACAATTCCACCAGAAAGGATGAAGAAGAACAGAGAACACAGGATTCCACTCACCGACGAAACCATCTCTATTCTCGGGAACTTAAAACCAATTACTGGTCATCGGGAATACCTATTTCCCTCAGATAGAGACCCGAAAAAGCACTGTAATAGTCAAACGGCAAACATGGCGCTGAAACGAATGGGATTTGCAAATAGACTCGTTAGTCATGGCTTAAGATCATTGGCGAGCGCTACCTTGAATGAGCAAGGTTTTGAATCTGATTTAATTGAAATGGCGTTAGCTCATGTCGATAAAAACCAAGTTCGCAGTGCTTACAACCATTAAGACTTTCGAGAACGGCGCAGACCTATGATGAGCTGGTGGAGCAAACATATTGCTGAAGCAGCTCAGGACAACCTTTCGGTTACCGGCACCAAACAATTCAAAGTCATTTAGTCTACCTCCGAGCATTCACATTCCCATTGCTTGATGCAGTCTTCATCAAGCAATGCCCTCTTTTCTGAATCTTTGTAATTTTGGAAATTTCCCCCTCTTCTCAGCGTGTAGCTCTATTTGTCATCATAAGCCCGAACATTAAAACGGAAATACACAATGGAAAAACATGATTGGGATAATTACTCCCGACAGCTAGATCCAGAACACGATGCGTACTGGCAAAGCCGAGGAGGAGAAGAAAGACCTGACGACTGGCAAGAGCAGTTAGAAGACGGTGAATAAAACTCTGGGGGGCGAGGTAACTTCCTCCTCCCCTATTAAGAACAAGGAAGAGAAAATGTGTATTGCTTCTGAAATAACAACCTTATGTGATAAGCACGCTAAATTCAAAGCTATCGAACAACGCTCAGCAAAGATGAGCTCTGTCCCGGAAGACACGTACCTGGTTATTCGGCTAGATGGTATTGGCTTGAGTAAGAGATGTCTAAAAGACCATCTCGAAAACAAGCTATTTCAAAAAGTAATGTTAAAAGCAGCTCAAGATACATACTACGTAATGAGAAGAAAAACCCCATCCAACGCGCAGCAGATCTTTTTAGGTGTGCTCATCGCTTCAGATGAAGTTTCTTTTATCTTGAATACCAGCAAGAGTTACCTTGATCATTCAATAATGAAGCTAGTAACCACGATAGCATCAACGTTCAGCTGTTTTTTTACAAAAAATGGGCTTGCCCAAGCCCCTCAGACTAAGCTTTCAGGGTCATTTGATGGAAGACCTTTAGTGCTCTCAACAACTGAAGAAGTAAAAGAATACGTCGCCTATAGAGCTGCAATTTACAACAGGAATACGATGGCAAAGGCTTTGAGGTTAAAAGGGGTACCTGACGAAGAGCTGTTCGGCGACAATGAAAATGACACTGAGTATTACTTTGAAAAATACAGAGAGTTAAGGCTTAGCACTGAAGACATAAACAAAGGTTGTATATTCTTATCACCATGCAAAGACAACTCTAAGCTGACGAGTTACCAAAACAAGTCTCTATCTAAGTTTATGTCTCTTTACTCTAGGCAAATCGACTTCACAGAACAAAACCTCCGCGAGCTTAATAGCTCCACAAGATCAGAGTACGACGATCACAAAGAGTTATCTACAATTCCTTCATAACGTTCGCAGTGGAACTTGTAGTATTCACTGTAAGCACCGAAACATTGCTTCCAGATAGAAAACACATCAACTTCGTCGCCAAACTCTTTATTCACTAATGAGCTCTTAACCATTAGAGCTCTATCAATCGCAAATACGCTCGAAAATACATCCCCTAACCCATAATCGATTGTTGTTCCTGTTTTAGCTGCAATGACCTGGAGAAAGTCATTCAACGCATTATGGGACGGTAAATCAATGCTTCTTAACCATTTATATAGCTTATTCTTTTGAGCGATTAACACATCTGCTTCATCGGTAGTACCTTCCGAGACTTGGTAAGGAACACAAGAGGCTAAATCCGTGAAAGTAAAATCAATGTCATGTTCCTTAAACCACTCAAGTAAGACTTCCACAAGGCATCGAGTCGATGTATGAGAATTATCCTTATGCGTGTACCTTTTTAGTACTTTCGATATCAACCACCTCTTGTCAGTCTTTGGCTCCTCTCCATGGGAAACAACATAGTCAACCTCATAAGAAGCTAGCAAATTGAGATAAAATTCATATTCAATATCGAACATACAACGAACCAACACAGAGGTTTGATGCTTGTCCAACTGACTTGTATCTAGCTCTTCTTTTACTAGGTCACCGATGAAGTTCAATACTTCTTCATTGATCAGTGAATGTTCTGCATAAAGGGGGGTAACCCAAGAGCCCCAAGGTGAACTGAGGCTTTTGTTACTATTTCCACCAGCCGAAGCTGCTTTGACACGTTCCAACAATTCAACTTGTTTATTACTCCGCTCGACAATAAATGAGCTTAGACAACGAAAGTTATTAGATGCTTGAGCGTTTAGAGATTTTGAAAAGCTCAACCATTGAAGGGCGTTAATACTAACCCTACTAGCCCTCTCAAGCTCCTCATCCTTACCCAAAAGAAAGCGAAGCATTGGGCTCATCAGAGATGCCGCTATTGGCTGCGTAAAAACGCTCATGAACCTTTTGAATACTGACTTCCCAACACCATTTCGCCCTATTTCATGAAGGGCACTTGAGGATATGTTCGGACGTTTAACTCCAGCCTCTTCCAACCTATCCAGCATAGTAGTCGCATTGTGCTTTACACCTAATAACTCACAAGCATCTTGCATGGAAGGTAAGAAATAATTCTGCGGACCATGGACAAACTTAAAAGGCCTGTCCTTTGTAATGTCTAGGCTGGCTCTTACAATTGCAGACTCTAGCTCTTCAAGTTCAGTTTTTATTGGAGCCTGTTTTTCTAACACAAGTAATTCCTTTAATTACTATAAACTCGTCCGACTTTATAACGTCGCATCCTTGATGATTCCTCATGCATTAACTTGGTCATTCTTTTTTTCTTTAGAAACCAGGAGCACAGTTGGGCTGGCCCCCAAACCGGTATGAGAGGGAGTAAAATAAAAAGAATAGAAACTCGCCAAGCTGTGGAATCACTAACCGACACATAAGGAACTCGGAGCTTGAATGGCCGATTAGCTAACTCCTTATAATGTTGGTACATATCTTCTGGGTGTGGACGTCGTCTTCTCATTACTCACCTCTTCCTATTACTAATAGCTATTTGCTACGAAGCAGTTCCAACTCGTCAGGAACAACAAACTTTGCTTCTCCTGGTCTTCCAATCACAAAAGGAACAACCCACAGTTTATGCTGTTCCCCAAGGTCAAAAGAATGAGGAAGAGGTTGATCGAAGTTATCTTGCGAAGGATACACCAACACAACGTCACCTCTTTCTCCGGGCAAATACTTCTTGGCGTAAGCAAATAACTGATAAACATCAGACTGCGAGACGTTGGCATTGGTGAGAGATACATCCAAGAGTTTCCACTTCGTATCCAATACCATCCGGTTCTGCTTACCTTCAGTAATAAGTAAGTCAGGACGTAGGCTAAATTTGTTCATCCCGTCATAACTCGCAAGGAACCGACCTTTAGCTTGAGTAATGACATCTAGCAAAGGGTGGCTTGAGGTAAGCTTTGACTTTAAATGCTTTGCTACATAATCTTCGAAGACTTTCTCCATAGGAAATAAGAGCGAAGCTGCATGGTTACTACCTTTCATAGTTTGTGGCGAGAACCCCTCAAGGATCAGCTTGCACCAATCTAATGAGGCTTGGTAATAGATCATTCCCCGATTAAGGTTTAATTTGGCGAAGTCCAGCTTGTGATCATAGCTCTCTGGTACCTCGTGAAATACAAACTCTAGTTCTTGCAGAAGCTTTTGGTTATTGGCACTTCGACTGAGACTTTTAGCTTTCTTTAGCGCAGCGTGAATAAGTCGGTTTGCAGGGCGGTCTAGCTGAAACTCATCATACTCACAGTAAAAATGATGCTTATTTACTGCGTTATGCCTTAGTTGCTTACCAATGTTGAGCTTCCCTTTCAGATAACTTAAATTATCCTCCCTTCGAATATAATCACTACGAAGCCCCCGTTTAACCAAGTCATTTACAGACTGTAGAAACTGACTAATAAACACCTCTAGCAGTGGCATTTTTTGCTTATCAATATTAGCGTTTGAGGTCTGTACATGCGCAAAGCCTTTCAAGCTCTTCAACATGATAAGCAATGACTGACGAGCTTTTTCATGCGCGTTTAAGCGCCCATCACCATCCTCCTTAAAGCTCTTACCAAGTTTTGGTAACACTTCTATTTGAGTCCTATCTGGAGTAAAAATTACCCCAGCGTAATTTTGAACTTGAAGAACCTCTAACCCACAGCGGCGACGCAGTTGTAAAAGGTTGCGCTCACTCTCTTCACTTAGACAAAGCTGCTTGAGATATTGATAAGCTCTGTCAGCTACAACGTGGATGCTTGAAGGTACGCGCTTACCTCCAAGCTCTCTCTCACCAACCAAACAATCGTATTCAAAAAGGATAATCTCGTTCTTAGCTTTCACGGTGACTACTCTTTGTTGTTTGAATACATACCAACATAAGCCTCAGGTTCATCCCATACAGAGCCCTTCTCAAAAGGTCTAAGGGCATAAGTGACTTTCATATCATCGTATAGGTCTAAGTCATGCTCAGAGCCGAACAAGCTGGCGTACGATTGCTCTATCTTCCTTAGGAAATGAAGATTCTTCTGCTCATTTCCTTTCAAACTATCCCCCAACACTAGGCGGATCTTATTCCAATCTTCGAAAAAGTACTCTTCAAGAAGAGGGATTATCTTATTCTTAAATGCATCTCGAAGAGCTACAAAAGCTTCATCGTTTTTGCCTTGCTTTACCAAGTCATATGCAGGGAACAAGAACGCATGGCCAAGCATGTGTTCACGATCATAGAGAACTTCAATACGGGAATTCAGGGCGCTGAGCATGCTCTCGAAATTAATGCTACACCCACCTTGAACAAGCTGGTGGTCACGGAACAAGCTTGGTTTTGGCATCATTTCTTTAAAATCAAAGCGACGACGTAAAGCAGTGTCCATCATTGCCAGAGAGCGGTCTGCAGTATTCATTGTACCGATGATGTATAGATTATCTGGCACTGAGAAAGTATCACCAGAATAAGGTAAGGTGACTTCTAGCGGCTCCTGTGCACCTTTGCGCTTAGAAGGTTCAATCAAAGTAATCAGTTCACCAAAAATTTTTGAGATATTACCTCGATTGATCTCATCGATAACTAACACATAGTTTTGGCGTTTTATCGCAGGCTGTTGCTCGATATCCACTAGCCCCTTTAAGTAACGAACCAGTGGGTTATAGTAAACACCAAGACCTGTTGAGTATTCCCTTGAGCCTTCAAAGATCTGCTTTAGCGTATTGATGCTAAGAGTGTGATCTTTCTTACCGTTACTTTTCTCAAAGAAAATGCGCTTTTCATTGAAATCAACAACATGAAAAGAGGTTTGTGACATGTTAATTTCAAGACTGTCTACTTCTGCTAGCTTTGCTGCGAAAGCTTGCCAACATACCTCAAAGTTGTGGCCTTGTGATGCTGCTTTTTCAGTACTGTGTTTTTCTGCTTCCTTGCAGATTTCCCGGAACACCCCTTTCTCGACGTCATAAGAGATATCACCACCCTCAGAATTTGCTTTTAACCCTTCAACAAACTCTTCATAGCCATAGCTTTGATGAAAAGTAACAAAGCGAATTTGACCAGTTCTTGTGAGCTCTTTGTATTTTTCCACCAACTTTGTTCGCTGTTCTTCTGATGCGCCACCAGCTTGTTCGCTAATATTAAGGTTGGCGTAAAACCCTGGTTCTGCAGCTTGAACCGCCGCTTCAATAGTGTGGTAGGTTTTGCCTGTCCCTGGTGGTCCATACAAAATTTGGTTAAGCGGAGAATTGATTTTGTGATTACTAAATTCCTGGCTCATTTGGCTTTCCTTCTCACTAGCATGCTTAACTCTCAGTTCATCCAAAGTCATCGAGTAGTATGGTTGGAGGATGCTCTCTTCGAATAGGTTTAAGTCTTGTTTTTGCTGATATACCTTTGCAAGAGTACTGTTGTAGTTTGGTGCCCAACCTTTACTTGGACCGGAGTACTTTTGTAACTCAGGCAAAGAGCGGACTAACTCATACTTTCGAAACGCCCAACCACTATCTAAAGGAGATTCATCATCGAACAAAGCCTCTCCACTGACTCGAACCAAGGCCTTTAAATAACCGCTGCGAGAAAGGCTTACGATATCACCAACTTTGACTTCCTTGATAAACCGACTGCCCTGGCTTTTAGCCGTTTCGCTATGTACAGCTAGGTAGTTATTTTCGTCTAGCCACTGAGATACGCTTTCAGATATTTCGTTGAAGCCATGGGAAACTTTCCAAATACTAGGGATAGCTTGTAGTGGGTCTTTGTTGACCAGTTTATATCCATGCTTTTCAAAAAACCTCTCAGCGTCAGAGGTGTGACACTTACTGTGGTGAACATCAAAAACCACACTGTAGAGTCTTTTTGCTGGATACAAATTGCCCTCAATTTCAACAAAGTGATGAAAGTCCTTTTTCGTAATAACTATCTTGCTTCAACTGAGCTACTGCATCCTCAATTGATCGCTTTGAAACGTCCATACCTAGCCTCTTTCCTTACTATTTTTCTTGCTTTGTCCTGTCCTAACAGGCTCTGATAAAAACAACTGTAGTTTTGATTGAACGATTAGTGCCTTTAAAGCTCTTGTCCGCCTGCACTTTCAAAAAAGGCATAAGTTTCATCAAATAGCGACTCTTGAGGGAAGAATAAAATCACTCCATCTCTACCCCTAGTCATCAAAACGCGATAACTATTAAGCTTTATTTGATAGGGATCTCTTACATTTCGCTTCGATTTGTGAAGTTGCCATCCTTTCCCATCAAAAAGAAAATCATCAGCCCAAACAAGAATCGGCATATCAAGCTCTAAACCTTGGCACTTAAATTCATCAATGGTCCGCTCAAATCGACAACACGATTTTGGAGCACTCACATCATCATGAAACCATGGACCAACAGATTCTTCAGTGTACTTAGTATTACTGGAAGAACTTAGTAACCCATACTTCTTGGCAGTGCCTTGGTACCTAGTTCGGCAATACCTTTTAGCTTTTTCCAAATCTCTCGTCACATAGATATTGAATCCATTTTTAATAGCCTGCTTTGCTAAATCATCATCGGACTGCCCTCTTAATACTCCATCAACCCAGTTAGGGTATAAATTTGCACTGTGAGAACGTAAAGATTGATCAAGATTAAGCAATGGGTTCATTCTAACTCTCTCACTGCTTAAGAAATTAAAATGATGCTTCAGCGTTGGCGGGCAAAAGATTAACCAAGGTTTACAGCTCTCTTTGAGTGCATCACACCATAAAGAGATACCAACTTCTTCACCGGTATGTATTTCTTGTCCTTCCCCTATCAGGGCAACATAGTGACAAGGTTTAGGGTCTTTATCGGCAATATGAATAATGCAAGAAGGCTCAGACATCTGGTAATTTTTGTTTTTCTGTTCATCCCACATCCTCTGAGCTTCATCAAAAACAATCAAATTCGTGTGGGGCTTACTACCTTGTTTCATATATTGGCGTTTGAAGTCCTTTAAGGCGCGAACAAACGTTTTATTTTTTAGAGCGTGCTGCAATACATCGACTAAAGGGCCGTTCCCAGATAGAAACTGGCCTGTTTTGTTTCGATGAACAAACTCAAGGCCTAGTAATGTCTTACCAGCACCAGGAACACCAGTTACCAGGGTTAGTACATTGGCTTTATTTCGATTCCCCGCGCCTTCGACCCACTCAGTAACCTTGTCTAGCTCATTCAGCGCGTCATATATTCCTGCACTTTTGGCACTTTTCAGCTCGTCTATTGGGTTGTCATTAAATATTTCGACCGCCGCATCAACTAGGTTTGGTAACGGTACATACGCGGATTCAAGCCATGATTTCAATTCAGTACAGGTTGGAGCCCCGGTTAGATGCTTATCTAAGAAAGCTCTCAACTTATCGCTAGATAGAATAGAAATATCGCTTTCGATTTCAGCTAGCTTACTGGTGGATTGAGTTAAAACCAAACCGGCAATCACATCTAACTTTGCACTTTCATGATGATAATTACAGATATCTCGATAGTAACCACACAACTGATCATAATCGGCCCGTTGGTAACCATCTTTCATTTTAAATTCTAAAATGAACAGCTTGTTCTCGATAAGCAACAGGACATCTGGCCGACGCCCTCCTTCCATAGGCAGGACATATTCAAAGATTATATAACCGTCAGAAAGAGTACACTTGGACAGCTCTACTTGAAGGTGTTTAAAGCAATCGGCCCAAGCTCGCTTTTGAAGATCTCCAAGCTCTAAACCTGGGAAATTACTCTCAAACTCAGAGCTCATTTGAGTTAACCATTGCTCTTCTTGCACTTGAAGAAAGGCACCAATCTTATCGGCATAACAATGTGTCATTGAAGTGCCCTCTCAGTTTCTAAGAAGCTTTTCAACGATAGGAACATCAGCTTCAGCCCAATCTAGAGAAGGCAGTTCTTCGCGATTTAACCACTGAGCATCAATGTGTTCAGTAAGTACAATCTTTCTATTCTCTACCGGGCATAGATACGCGTGCATAGTGATGTGAAAATCAGGGTAAGTATGCTCAACCGTCATAAAATAATCGACATGCTCAACACTTAAATGCAGTTCTTCCTTCAACTCCCTTTTTATCGCACATTCACGAGACTCACCTACCTCGACCTTACCTCCTGGGAACTCAAACTTTTCATGAATATAAGCCAGTTTCGAGGGGCCACGTTGAACACATAAAGTTATACCTTCATGTTGAATAACGGCTGCCACTACTTCAATCTTTTTAGCCAAACGGACTTCCTTTTAACTATTCTTCTTATAATTCTCAGCCTGCTCTAGCACGCCTTTATAAACATCATCATTTGCGATTGGCGGGAAGCCGAACCTGTGCAGAAGCAGAATCAGGTCTACCTTAAGCTTGGCTTTGATATCATCCCGCCCCGCCCAATCTGGGTACTGGGCAACGTCATCGACAATCACTTTCATCTCTTTGGCAAGCTCTAGCATCTTGTCGTCTTCGTATTCAAATTCATACTTGGTGCGCATGTGCTCCAAGATATCGAGGAAAGCTTTCTCTTCCATGTCGATGCCAAGGTCTACGAACGAGGAGAGTTCAGTCACCATCTCGCTCATTAGAGAAGTCATCTCTTTGATGATCCCTTCAAACATCTCATCCACGAATGGCTCGAACTCCTCACCTCGTAGTTCGTTACCTTCACGGCGCTCGTTGTATTGGTCCACCAGCGATTGTAAGCGCTTGGAGAAGTCGACACCTTTGAGCTGGTTTACCTTTTTAAAGTCACTAATGGCTTTGCCTAGCAGCTTTTGGAGCAACTGGATTTTGGTATGAGGCAGTTTAAGCTTTAGAACACGTTCCATGTACTCGTCATCGAAGATATCGATAGACTCAGCTTGCTCTTCACCGATAGTGAAAATTTCTTCTACGCCTTCAGCACGTAACGCTTCTGCCACTAATTCGCGAACATGCTTGTTCATTTGTGCCGTGTCTGGCGCATCACCTTTGGTCAGCTTGTAAATGATTGACCGAACAGCAATGTAGAAATGAATCAAGTCACGTTCTTGCTTAGAAAGCGACTCGCTACCACAACATACGTCATAAGCCGCCTTTAAACGCTTCACTAAGCCCATGAAGCGGTGTTCACTCTTCTTGTTCACCAAGACAAACTCTGCGGCAAGATTTAAGCACTCAAGCTGCAATCTAGGTTCGCCACTAAAGTATCCGGAACGGTCAAAGTTATGGAACATCTTACCCAGTAGGTCGATGTGATTCTTAACCTCCACTACCGAGAGTTGCACATCCTCAAAGTTGCTTTCATCGGCCTTTGAGTACATCGCAAGTGCTTGGTTCATTCGAGACTTGATGCCGATATAGTCAACGACCAAACCTTTGTCTTTGCCTTCAAACTTACGATTTACACGTGAGATAGTTTGAATCAAGTTGTGCTTTTGTAGTGGTTTATCGATATAGATGGTGTCGAGCTCTGGTACATCAAACCCCGTTAGCCACATATCCACGACTATCGCGATCTTAAAGTTAGATTTCGGAGTTTTAAACTGAGCATCTAGTGACTTGCGGTAATCTTTGGTTCCGAGTAACTTGTAAAGCTCATCTTCATCGTTACTGCCACGAGTCATCACCATTTGTACCATTGCCAAAGGCAGGGTCTCTTTAGCTTCTTGCTCAGTTAAGGTTTCACCCTCTAGGCATTTTTTAACTTCGAACCACTCAGGGCGAAGTCGCTTCACTTGTTTGTAAAAGTCGTAGGCAATTTCACGGCTGGCACACACAAACATTGCCTTACCTTTTACTGTCGACCCCTCCGCGACACGCTCTTCATAATGGGCAACAAAGTCTTTGGCTAATGCTTCCAAGCGGTCTTCATCACCTAAGATGGCATTCATGTTGGCAGAGGCTTTTTTGCTCTCTTCAATCTGATGCTCACTAGCGCCTGCCTCAGCACATTTCTCATAGTACTTCTCGACTTCTTGCAGCTTACTGTTATCGAGAATAACCTTTGCCGCTCTGCCCTCGTACACAATGCGTACCGTGATTTCATCATTCACAGACTCCGCCATTGTGTAGCTGTCTACAGGGTTACCGAACACATCTAACGTGGCATCAATTGGCGTACCTGTGAAGCCGACATACGTTGCACTAGGCAATGAGTCATGAAGATACTTAGCAAAGCCGTAGCTCTCTTTTACATCAACAGCGACACCATCTTTGTATTGCAGTGTGACCTTTTTATCGAGATTGACTTGAGAGCGGTGCGCCTCATCCGAGATACAAATAATGTTGGTACGGTTAGAAAGTACTTCTATATCTTCAGTGAACTTGTGGATGGTAGTGAGGAACACACCACCACTTTTTATTCCTTGGAGTTTGTCACGAAGGTCTTGTCGGCTCGTGACAGAAACCACCATCTCGTCACCGATATAATCACTGGCATTGCAGAACTGTTCAGAGAGCTGAGCATCTAGGTCGGTACGGTCAGTAATAAGAACAAGGGTTGGGCTTTCAAAATCAACGCTCTTCATTAACAAGCGAGACAAAAACTGCATGGTGTAGCTCTTACCACAACCTGTCGCCCCAAAATAAGTACCACCTTTACCGCTACCCCATGGCTTACGCTCTTTGTCGATGTTGTAATAAAGCTTACGAGCGGCGTAGTACTGAGGATAACGACAACACACTTTCACTTCTTTCTTCGAGGTATCAGGGAAGAAGATGAAGTTTTTCAACACGTCTAACAATCGAGTTTTATCAAACAGACCCGATATCATGGTATAGAGCGAATTGATGCCTTGTTTCTCAGTGGACTCGTTGCCAGTCACCTTGCGCCAAGCGTAGTAGAAGTCATAAGGGGCAAAGGCGTTACCCATTTTGTTGTTTACGCCATCGCTAATAATCGTCAGGGCGTTAAACACAAACAATTTAGGAATAGCACGCTTATAGCGGATGTGGATTTGTTCCCACGCATCATAGATGGTCGCTTGCTCTTCACGTACAGCGCTTTTGAATTCAAACAGGACTAGCGGTAAACCGTTAATGTAGAGAATGCCATCAGGGATACGTTCTTCATCACCATTTTCAATCTTCAATTGATTTACGACTTTGTAGATGTTTTGGTCTACAGGTTCGAAGTAACTGAGCCGATCTTCTGCGACTTTTGGCTCAGCAGATTGTGCTTTGTCTTCCAGAAGAGGCACAAACATTAATCGCAGTGCTTGTGCCAAGTGTTTGGTGTCTATCAGCTCAACATAGAGGTCTTTCTTGGAGCGGTCTTCACGCTTAAGTAGAAAACCATTAGCAAGCCAATCACAAAACGTCTTGTTGCTTTCGTATAAGTCACTAGCAGGTAGGCGATTAAGCTGGTGGACGATTTGGTCAATCTCACCTTCGGTAATGTCGTCCGCTTGATATTGCTTGGTAAGGTAAGTGCGTAAGTCATCAAGAAGCAGCACCTGTTCTGTATCTTCACGGGCTATTTGCTCACCAACGACATGCGGATAACCTTGCTCGCCCAATAACTCAATGATGGCTTGTTCGAGTTTGGCTTCAGTAAATTTTAAGCTCATGGTTTAAGGCGCTCCCTACATCAAAAGGTTACAAATGGGCGGCATAGTGCTGCTTGAACAGCTTTAACATATTACGCTTGCGCTTATAGGTGCTTGCTAGCTCTGCCACTTCACTATAAAACTGTGCTTTCTGTTTATCGTGTGGCTCAAGCAGCGATTCGGCTTTTCTCAACAATTCGATAGCAGAGGTATAAGCGTCATTATTGGTTTGTTCTATATAAACAGTAACGACTCGCAAATAGTAACTTAGCGTGTTATCGGGCTTTTTATCGACCACTGCATCAGCAAGCTTTAGCAACACATTGGTCGAAACTTTACGTGTTGACACCCAGTCACACGCTTCGCTTAACTGATGGTTATCCATATAGAACAGCACCAAGGCATCCATCACATCAGACAACGAAAAAGATTGGCTTGGTGGCTGATAAGCCTTCTTAAAGATGCGCTCAACACGAGTAAGAAATTCATCATCCTCAACTTGATAGTTTTGTTTAAACTTCGCTAAGCGTTGGTAACGTTGAAAGCTTGGCAGTTGTTCTAACTTTCGGTTGGCTAACATCCACGCTGAATGGATTTCACCCAGCTCTACATAAAGGCGGAACTGAGCCTCATCACAGGCGTTAAGCTCATACTGACTGGCGTTCTTTCTTGCTTTTGCGAGCCAATATTCGGCTTCTAACGGCTCGTGGTTATCAATAAACATATCAACAACCTCAAGGTAATCACGGTGCGTTCGCGCAATTTTTTGCTTGATCGCCACCACTTCACGCCAATCAGAACTTTGTTCAATCAGTGGCATCGCCCATGATCGCAGGTTCCAACCACTTTCATCCTGTGAAGCTTGTTCAATTGCTTGGCGGCATAAATTGAGGAAACAGGTGTTGGTTTGCCAAAGCGATTTAAAATGCTCTTCAATAGAGGGAAACACATCAAACTCATAATGGGTTAAGCGTTCAAACATCCACTCTGCTTTCGCCTGTTCGCTCCAATTCAGTTTTGCCAAAATAGCAGGCATGTGGGTATTAATCAGCGCTTCAATATCAAGCCGATCACCACTCGAATCATCAATATACTCAAGCACTTTATTCAGGCGCTGCACTAAATATTGGATGAGCTTCCATTGTTGATCCGCTTCTAAGCTTTGCATCGACTCAACAATCATACTGAGTTGTTCATGTGCTGAATGGAAATAAGCGGAACTTTCGCGCCAATCCCAGATCTCCTCGCGAGGAAGAGCTTGAGTAACGAGTTTTTTTAATTCGCTGTATACGGCCGGCTTTTCACGTATTTCAATTTTTGTGAGCAGTGCATTCCATGCGTATTCATCCTCTTCGAGGTAATCAAGCAGCATCTCTAACGTGGCCTCTTCACCGAGACTTTGCAGATGTTTTTTGATTATCTTCCGCTCACTTTGTTGATCAGCCAGAAGATCTTGGTCTTGAAGAATCATGGCAAGCGCAACGGCATGCTTACAGACGTTTTGATACTGAGCTGCAGGGCAATCACACGTCGCTGACAGTGACGTGGAGCAATCAAGGCTAACGTGATAGTCATAACTGCCTCTTACTATGGCATTGGCGGTATGCTTTTCGACAATGACGTTACGCACTGCACCATTGCGGGCGAGCTGTATCCCCTTTTGTAAGGTCGCGGTTTCACACATGGACATCAACTCAGGTAATTGAGGCCATTCAATGCCTGTCGAGAGGTGTTTATTCATACTCGTTTCCTTTACTTCACCAATGCTTTGGCTTGCTCTACTTCAGATGCTCATTCCCTTCGTTATCTCAGAACCTTCCACTTCCGTCATCTCAGAACCGAGGGACGAGGCATCTGAGATCTCGCTTTTCGTTCGCATTACCGCATTAAAAGCGAGATTCCGGATAAGTTCGTTCCTCACTTTCCGGAATGACGATACGGGTTAGTCCACTAGCGCTTTGGCTTGCTCAACTTCCGGAGAATCAAGGCGCAATTCGCCCGAGATTAGCTTTGGAAGCAGTGTGTCACGGAGTTTTGTTAACACATCAACCTCAGAAGCAATCAATGACATTTTTTCTATGGTTGGTAGTACATTCATCTCAAATTGCCTTTGAATATCAGAAGATCCAATTACAACCTGCTGATTTCCGAAGTCACCTTTCCTGAAAAACTCACGGGCGCTTCCTGATGCTAACCCTTGATTTTTTAACACCAAATTGTCGAGCATGTGCTTAATAAAACTCTGGGAGGCAATGCTCTTATCCTTTGCCCGAAAACACCACATGTTTTGATTACGCAACGCTGGCAAATGATGCTCGAAAATCAAAGCACATTTCCCAACACTAGCTCCAACCATGACCAAATGATAATCAAGGGGCTTACAAAGATACTTACTATGACTATCTAAAAACTTATCCGGTAGGAATACGTCATCATGTGCCTTTTTAACTTGGTTTTCAGAAAAATTCTTAGTTCTCAAAACAAAATTTCCAGACGTCACATAGTCTTTACTTTTAAAAGCAAATCCATTGAGAATGTCAGATATTTCACTAACGCTTGTTACGCTCCACCCCTTAGGCACCCAACCCAACCCACTCTCTTCAAATTCACTTGGGAATAGCTGACGTACATCATCAGGCAGTGGCTTAAAATCCGCACTTTCACGCACGGCTTTACGGCGCTCAACACGGGCTTCAAATACCTCTGGAATGTAACTGCCAGCATCAAGGGCGTTATCAATCACAGGGTCAAAATCGACAAACCAAGATTTAAACAACGTTTGCGCCATTTGCTCTAGGGTTTGGTTAATTTGGTTGTTTAGAGAAATCTTTTTATCAAATGCTCTCAATTGGCTTGCTAGCCTATTTTGATACTTAGGGCATACAGGAACACGCACCTTCGCCTTATGAAGATGATTTCGGTTGATTCCGGGAACAGCAGCTTTGTCGGTATAATCTTTATATGGAATAGTCTTCAAAAAATAATAGATAAATAGAGGGTCATTACCTTTAAAGTCTCTTACATACAATGTTGTATTTAGAGGCCAAAAGTTATCTTCAACATAAAATACTTGACCAATAGTTCCATATCGACCAGTTACAACACCTGGTGCAGAAACTTTATATTCATTGTGTTCTCCAGACTCTCCAGAGGAGGAAATAACGGGAACAACACCGTCCTCTCTTTTCGTCTTTGGTAAATCGTAGCCACGTTTGAGCTCTAATACATCTCCAAGCTCACACTCTTTCCACTCACTCCCCATAACCCAATGCCTCCAAGTTACTGCGAATTGCTTTATCTAGCGCTTCGGCTTGGTTCATTTGGCTATATAGAGTTTGGGATAGCTCACGCATCTTGGTTTCAAACGGAATACCATCATCTTCAACTTCAGCAGCCCCCACGTAGCGCCCCGGAGTAAGTACAAAGTCATTAGCTTTGATCTCATCGAAATTCGCTTGCTTACAAAAACCAGCAACGTCTTGGTATTGTTCAACTTTGCAGTCGCCACGCTCTACACGAGCTTTTAGCTCGACTTCATCACTGCGCCATGCGTGGTAAGTATCCGCAATAAGAGCAATATCATCTTTGGTCAGCTCTTTATGTACACGGCTGGTCATAGTGCCCATTTCACGTGCATCAATAAACAGCGTCTCTTTTTCACGCTGGCGGTAGCCTTTCGAAGTATTGGCTTGCTTGTTCTTAGTGATAAACCAGATACAAACTGGGATTTGGGTTGAGTAGAACAGCTGACCCGGTAAGGCGATCATACATTCCACCACATCGTTCTCGATAAGCTGTTGGCGGATCTCACCTTCACCAGAAGTGTTTGAGCTCATTGAGCCGTTTGCCAATACAAAACCTGCTGTGCCTGTTTCGCTTAACTTAGACAGCATGTGCAGAATCCAACCGTAGTTGGCGTTACCTGTTGGCGGTGTGCGGTAGCCAGAGAAGCGAGGATCTTTAGTTAGCTCGTTCTCATCACGCCATTGGCTGATGTTGAACGGTGGGTTCGCCATAATGTAATCGGCTTTAAGGTCTTTGTGTTGGTCTGCAAAGAAGGTATCCGCTGGGCGCTCACCCAAGTTGCCTGATAAGCCGCGAATGGCTAAGTTCATCTTGGCTAGCTTGTAGGTGGTTGACGTCAGTTCCTGACCGTAAATTGCGATGTCTTTGGTACGGCCTTCATGTTGTTTAACGAACTTCAAAGACTGAACGAACATACCGCCCGAGCCACAGGCAGGGTCATAAATTTTGCCTTGGAATGGCTCTAGCATTTCTGTAAGTAGGGTTACGACAGACTTTGGCGTATAAAACTCACCGCCTCCCTTACCTTCGGTTGCAGCAAACTTACCAAGGAAGTATTCGTAAACTCGACCGACGAGATCTTCTTCGCTCATGTCACATTCATTGGCGAGCGTGCCGATGTTCTCGATGGTATCGATCAGTGACGCAAGCTTTTTCACTTCTAGGTCTTGGCGAGAGAAGTAGTTGTCTGGCAATGCACCTTTTAAGCTTGGGTTGGCTTTTTCAATATTAGACAAAGCGGTATCGATGATGACTGCAATGTTGTCTTGCTTAGCGTGCTTTTTCACGTATGACCAACGAGAAGCTTCTTCTAGGTAGAAAATGTTGTCTTGTTGGTAAAACTCTTTCATTTCAACAAAAGCTTCTTGCCCTTCGTCGATCATCTGTTGGCGACGTGATTCGAATTTATCGCTAATGAATTTAAGGAACACAAGGCTTAATACAACGTGCTTGTATTCTGATGATTCAACGCTGCCGCGCAGCTGGTTGGCGGTATCCCAAAGGGTTTCTTCAAAACCTTTTGCAGGTTTCTTTGCTGGTGCTTTTGCCATGTTTGGTACTACTTATATTAAGTTGAGACTTTGCTGGTGGAACAAGTCATTCATGGCGTGGGATTATATATGAAATGAGATTCGTTGGGTTGATATGGATTCAATATTTGCGGATGTTACAGAGAGAAGGGAGCTCCCCTGTAAGGTCAGCACTTTAGAAAACTTAAAAGTGACATGTTTTTATGCTGGAGTAACTTTAACCTTATCTAATCGACTGTTTAGATAAGGAAAGTCATTCGTAGATATGGATAAAGTTGCAATAAGTCTGCGTTCTCCACCTGCAACTCTTAGCCTTCCATCGCGGCCAGTTGCTCGATACTTTTCCTTAATTTGGTGAGTAAAAATTGGCATACCTTCACGTGCGTTAACTTCATACACTTTTCCTTCATATCGCAAGTAAGGTGAGCAGGATTGATGTTTCTTCATATCACTCCTCTCATCCTTTGGTGGAAGGGGAAGTAGGTAGACAATATAAAATACCTACCTCCACAGCGATGATGTAAAACCATCTACCCCAGAGGTCTGAAGGTCTGAAGGTCTGAAGGTCTGAAGGTCAAAATAATAGAGGCCAACCAGATAACGAATGTAGGTATCTGGCGCTCAAATTCATTCACCATCATGCAAATGCGTTTGAACACAAGAGGATAGCCCTCTTAGCCACTGTTCTACAGACTCTTTGTCCCATCCAAATGTTCTACCGTTGTACTGCAATGGCATAGGGAATCTTCCCGTCGTCCACCGGCGGTAAAGCGTAGACGGAGAGCGTCGAACCATAAGGCAAACTTCATGTGTAGTGAGTATTTGGCTCATGATGTTCCTCCCTAAAATGACTTGCTGTATAAAGGTTTATTCAAACGGGAGCCTCGCAGTCTCACTCTAGAATCAATCCATTCACAAACCTCTGACTCAAGCCATCCGACTGCGCTTCCACTAAAATTTACATTGGCAGGAAATTCATCCATCGACATTCGTTCATAGATAGTGGAACGGGATAAGCCAGTCATAGCCATAACTTCTTTTAAGCGGACAATTCTCATTTCTTTTCCTTTAACGTGTGTTGTTAAGACGAAATGAGATTAATCGGGATCAGAGCGGACTATTGGACACTTTGAAAAATGTCTAAACGAGAAACAAAATGTCCAAAGTTCATCTCTCTTTTGCTAGAGGGTTAACTTATCTTTGTAACCCCCTTTTAACCAACGCAATAAAGAGCGGAGGTTTGGAAAGTAGCTATTGAGAGAAATACCTTTCCGTGCGAACAAATGCTCAACACGATGATGGAGTTCACTAGGTTTATTAAGTAAGTCAGCGCCTAATTCTGGATGAGAGGCAATGAGACCACATATCATGGCCAGAGCTTGATCTGCTGGTTTTCTCGGTTTTCTCTCTGGTGTGAGCTGAGTTTCACCATACAACCCAAGCTGAGTCATAGGTTTTGCTAAGTGGTAAGCTTCGAGCATTCGGTACGTATCTAGGTAACTGATGACGAGTTGTTCTCGACGAGCGTTTACTAAGAACCCTGTAACTCTGACCTTTCCAGTTTCAGCTTCTAGTTCTTGATACCAACATTCATCAACGTAAGGTAGAACTTCTACCATGAGTTCTTCATCGCCTTCTATATTCAGCATCTTGACTGCTTCTTCGTTGCTGGTTATCTGCCAAAAACCATGCAAATACGCACTAACTTCACCAATGCCTGTGCCGTGCGCTTCATAGCCAGTAACAACGGCTTGCGATGCATTACTCGAAATAAGTTCATCGATATTAGACAACATGAGCTTCTGGAAAGGGCTAACACCAATAACGTTATCGTCTGCTATTAACTCGGGTTCAACAACCTCAACATTCCCAAGCACTCCTTCACACCCAACAACACACGATGAAGACTGGCAAGGGGCACGGCTATCTAACAGCACACAAGGGCGAATGAGGCCACAAACAATCGCTTCCTCAATATACTCGATAGACACGCCAATTTGATTCGCAGCTTGTTGTAAAGAGAAATACGGGAGAGGGAAGAGTTTAAATTGTAAAGAATGAGAACTTTTTTGATCTGATGCCATCAGTAACCCCATGTCATAACGCATGATTTGTGTAGGAGTGCACATTTTTGCGTTTTACTGAATGAAGGTCGAAATAATTAATAACTAAGTGCGTACACGATCACACTGAAAATTAATAATAAGTAAAACAAATTCAATAAGTTACATATCAAGTTCATTTCCTAAACGTCACAAAAAGTATTGAAGCAAACATAGTTTAAGATTCTATACATACAGTAACATATGGAGTATAAGGCATATTAAATCATGCACTTATTCATGATAAACGACTTAAAAGCTGTAATGAAAGAGTACGTAAAAAATGAGCAAGAATGTCGCCCTTTTGGTTGCTGAAGCACCGTGGTTTTCGTTTAAAAAGAACCACGACCAAGCAAGCTGTTTGCCTTTCTTTGAAGGAGTAAAAAAGCTGGTAAATGATGGTACTGATAAACCACAACTTAACATCTATCACTGCCACTACTACGACAACAAATCCCTTTCCTATGCCCTTGACCACTTGGTCGATACAAGTGAGAACATTCAGATACTTTACATCGGTGGCCATGGTGATGGTAAACGCATCGCAGATGCAACAATCAACAAAACAACAGAGCTCATTAAAGAACGAGGAAAGAAAATCAAAGGCCTCATCGTGAGCTCATGTATGGCCGGCTTGACCGATAAATTAGCCGCAGCAACAGAAAGTTCAATCTCTGCAAATAGCCTTTCGACTCTGTGGGTGAATGGTCCTAACTGGGTTATCTCTTATAGATATGCTGTTGATTGGTTTCCATCTGCACTGCTAGAGACGGCAATCATCAAAGAATTCAGTGAGTCCTATCACCAAGAAGGGAAGCTGAATTCCAAAGCAAGCATTCTTGAATGTATGCAGAGAGCACTCGCTCCTTTTGATTTGAACGCAAGATTCGCGTCAGACGGAGATACATCAAAAACAATCAAAAACACTTTACGGATCTGGGTTCGCGCTCAAGGGGCAAGTAACCCTACAGAGATTACAGAAGAGTTGTTTGACAGCTTCTTGTAGTAAGTAATCCAGACAGGAACTCACGTAACGACCTGAGTTTTCGGCAGAATCGTAAGATTAATTTCTCGCGTTTCGGTATAACCAAGATTCAACACACCTCTTTACGATACGACGCCCTTTCATTCCCATGCTAGGGCGTTTTTCTCTTCTATAACTTTTCCATTTCAGAAGTAAGGAAACATAATGGCTATAAACAGAAGAAAAGAAGCACAAGAAACCCTATCAGCCAAACAAGTGGCAAAACTCATCCTTCTCATCAATGCGACGTCTCCGGAATACAAAGAGGAACTGAAACCTAAGTTTAAGATGCAAGAAACGGCAGTTCAGCAAATTCTGGGGATGCCACTTTCCGATGAAGACCGTAAACTCATCGTCCGAGAGCTAAATCTTCTTGGGTGGGAAGTCGCAATCAACTGTCGCTATTGGCTTGTATTTACAGCAGATGATACTCATCTATGGCATGAAGCGGGCACTAAAATGCAAATGGCAGTGCAGGCTGATTTCTCAGATGCCTCTGCATTTTCTTCTTTTAGCATTCAATCTCGCACAAATTCTCTACCAAATGACGTAGCTAAATTTCAAGAATACACAGATGACGAAGTTCGCGATGAGCTGATCCAATACGCTTATGGCCGTGCTTCGGAGTCGGCCATTGAGAAATTCGAAGATACAGATGATGAGTCCTATTTGGGTATTGAAGAAGGAGCACAGCTTCCCATTTGTCACTTTACTTACTGGGAGTACCTTGATTACTTTTTGGCAAAGAAAGGCTTGAACAGAAAAGCGCCTCTAGTCGTGTAACCACCAGCCCCTCTCTGCTGTTGTCTGGGAGGGGAAAGGAAGTACTTATGGACCCCAAATGGCTATCAAAGCTTCCGGACAGTATTGCAACAGCTCTTGTAGAGGCATATGAATCGCTGGACGAAATGAAGCGCACGTCAGATTTACTCACTGAGCAGGCCGCACTTGCAGAGCTCCAAGTTTACCTGCTCAACGTAAGTCTTTTAAGTACACAAACGTTTGAGCCGGGTTTAACTATTTTTTCTGTACCAAAACTAAAGCAGCTCGCCCGTCGTTTTCGCTCTTTTTATCGGCAATTGGATGATTTGGGATATCACTTCGGATGGATTCAAATTGACTCATCATTTCGACAGAGGGAACTGGAAAAGTATCTTTCGGAACAAATTGAGAATCTAGAGAGCCCCGGTTAGCCTTCAATAAACTCCCGACAACGACGCCTATATGTGCGCACGTCCACATTTTTGTAATTTTCCTTGTTCAAGGCTCAAGAATTAGTACACAACCGCGTACACAACACAAAACTTGAATCGATACATTACCTTAAATTTCATAAGGTTAGATATTGAATTCAAATTACGCCAGCTCCACCGAACGTTTGGAAAGGGCCAACTCGAAAGGGTTGGCCCTTTTTGTATCTGCAATTTGTATCTCCCCCTCAACTCATCGCTTTGATTCCCCATCAAAATCTCTTAGTCTGTAGTTAAGCATTCTTCAATGGACATGAGTTTATGCTAAAAGGCAGTGAGTACCCTTCTATTCGTGCGCTTCGAACCTTTGTTGCGGTTGCCAACCATCTGAGTTTTTCTAAAGCGGCAGAGAGTTTGTGCGTGACCCAAGGTGCGGTGAGCAAACAGATTGCGACGTTAGAGCAACTGGTTGGGTTGCCTTTAATTCAGCGTGGTATCAATGGTATTGAGCTCACCGAAGAAGGAAAACGTTACTTACCCAAGGTGACCGAAGCGTTGGAGATCATCCAACATGCGACGGCAAACTTGATTCAAACCAACACAGAGCAAGAGTTACTGGTAGTCGATGTAACCCCTTCTTTCGCCAGTTTGTGGTTAGTGCCTAACATTGAGGTATTCCATCAAATCCATCCTGATATCCGCGTTAAACTTCGCACCAGTGATGGCCCAATAAATCAGCTAGACGTAGACAGCGACATCACCATTCGTTGCCTTCCTCTCTCCAGTCACTACGAACATGGTCGATTGTTGCGTCAAGAAACGCTGCTGCTAACGGGCTCATCAAGTTCTTCAACGTGTAACGACAAACAATCCATTACGGATTTCGCTTTTATTCCTCAAACGACGCGCCCACAGTTGTGGGAACAGTTCAAACTAGAACAATCTCTGCAAAGCGCGATTCATTATCACCCTGTCGGTCATGAGCATTTCTATCTTTCTTATGAAGCGGTAAAGCTTGGCAAAGGGCTTGCCCTCATTCCTGATTTTATGGTGCAGCAGGCGATGTCGAGAGATGAGGTCTACCACATCCAACAATTGAGTATGCATAGCCATTATGGCTATTACGTATTTGTGCCGAACTACCGTTTAGCGGCGCGAAAAGTCTCGTTGTTCAATGATTGGCTATTTACTCAGCTTGGAGAAGGCGTCGGTTAGATAACGACTCCGCTTCAATTTTTCAATCTGTGGTTGAAGCCAGCATATCTAAAGATATTCGCGTTACACTGAAGGTGTTGCCAACTGTAATGAGGGTTTATGACGTTATCTCCTGCCTTTCTGCGTAAAATCTGGTACTCCCCTTCTGTCAACCTTGGCCTACGTGCCACCAGCGCGATTGTTCTGTTCATGGGATTGGGTCTGCTATTCAACCAAATCAATCTCGCCATGACAGCTTTAATGACCATGCCCGCAGCATTAATCAGTGGTTTAGACACTGCCGGTCCTAGACGCTGGACCCGCTTTGCGATTACCGCTTTCACGTGGAGCATTACGCTCATCATCAGTTATGCTCTGCTGAATATGGGCTTACCACTGTGGCTGACTTACGGCGCGATGGGAGCAGTATTGGCGAGCACAGCAGTGAATGGTCCGTTTTGGGGACGTCTTGGCATGTCGAGCTTACTGATCGCGGTCGTGAGCTTGTCGCTGCATAACTCCAGTGCGGTACTTGGCCTCTATCCTATGTTGGTGTTGGGACCTCTCACTTTTGCGCTGTTCAGTTGGCTTTGGTTTGCTTTATGGAAGCATTACGCGCTGCGTGTTTGTCTTTCTGCGATTTACGAGACGCTAGCGGACTACATTCAATATCGCCAAGCTTTCTTACTTGGAAGCGAAAACGACGCCCCGAAACGACGCATCAAATATCAGTTGATTGAACTATTCCAACAAGCCCTGCAATCTGAATCTTTTCGCTCGAAACATGAAGATGCCAACTCACTACGTCAGGCTCTGTTTTTGGCGCTCGATACATTTGAAGTCGTCTTGAGTAGCCATACCAGCAACCCTGATCTGCTCAAGCAATTTCAATCCAGTAAACCGAAACGAGATCTGCTCTTGGTTTGGAGCCAACACTGTCAGCAAAGATTAAGACACAAAGCCAAGCAGCTTTTGCATAACACGCATGAAGAGATGGAACACTTGAGCTCACTAGAGCAAGAAGCCCATGATTTAATTGAGGCGGTGAAGCTAGAAGACCAACCTCGCTTTCGCTACTGGGCATACGCGGTAAAACACATTTCTCGTCGTATTGAGCTGAATGAACCCGCTTATGAACGCTCATTTGAGGTACAACCGTTCGAGCTGTCTTTTCGTCTACCAAGCCGAGGTAACCCGGTTTGGCGCCACGTGACTCGCGTTGGTTTGATGTTTGCTCTTGGTGCTGGGATTGCCGAATATTTTGAATTGATTCGCCCGGATTGGGTATTGATTTCCATGTTGATGGTGATTCAACCGAGCTTCTTGGCAACCCGAAGTAAAACTTGGCAACGCTGTTTAGGTACGGCGCTTGGGGTATTGTTCGCCACCTCCTTGATTCATCTTGGCGTACCAACGACCATCCTGTTTGTGTTAATAGCTGTCCTATTACCCGTCGCGATGCTCAATATTATGCGTCATTACTCGCTGGCGATTGGTTGTATTACCGCACTGTTGATTTTGGTTTATCAGACCATGGCACACCAAGGGCTCGACTTTGCCGCTCCGCGCTTGATCGACAATGTCGTCGGTGGCGCAATTGTCTTGCTCGGTTATGGCTTATTGTGGCCGCAGTGGCGAGGTAAGGAGATTCATACCCAAGCATTAAAAGCACTCGATAGTTCAAAAAGCTTATTTGTGTATTGCTATGAGCAGTTACAAGTCGACACAGAGCAACGTGATCATATGGCGCTCACTAAGCAACGTGCCGCTATGCTCACTGCTGAAAGCGACCTTGAGCTGATTTACAACGAGATGCAGCAAGAGCCAAGGCACACTCGCGCCGATCCGCATTATTACGAAGATATGTTGAGCCATTATCGCTTGTTGAGTCACTACCTCTGCTTGCTGATCCCTCTAGTGAGAACGGGCACCCACTACCAAGGCTCACTGCAAGTCGAACGTCTGATTCATGATGCGATGGATGCGTTGATCAGTACGATTTGTGACAATCGCGTGCATGAGCTTCCAGCACTGAGCAATAAAACCGATGCCAATCATCCCTCCTCAACGGCTGGTCAACGATCTGTCGAAGAGATCATCTGGTTAGCATTGATGACGATTAAACAAATGCACGACTTAGTAAGGCGTAACCTAAAAGACTAAATCCGCAGCACTATTATCAACGGCGTGTCAGACTTTACTAACGGAGAACAACGTCGATTGACCAAGCGAACTAACAGGAGTATCACTCCAGCTTCGTTCCAGTTTTGTTAGAGGAAAGCGTTTGGAACACATAAATGAACTATTAATGGCGATGAAGCCGCTGCTTGAGCAATATGGCTATCTCGCCCTTATCGTCAGCATCTTTCTTGAAGGCATTGGCATTCCTATGCCCGGGCAATCGCTGATGATTGCGGCGTCTATCATCTCATCTGAACATGTCATGAACCTCAGCTTAGTGATGATAGTGTCTTGGTTGAGCTGTTTTTTTGGTAACACGTGTGGCTACCTAATTGGCTATTACTTCGAAGGTTGGCTAGATAAGAAAGGCTACATTTCTGGTCCTAAAATGCAGAAGCTGCAAAGTACGATTCAGAAGTATGGTCCTGCTTGTTTGGTTGTCAGTCGCTTTGTTGAAGGGATGAAACAGTTTATGCCGCTTGCTTGCGGTATTGCTAAGATGCCGCGCAAAGAATTCTTGTTAGGCAACGCGCTTGCAACCACCATTTGGGTTGCCGTGTTCAGTTTGCTCACTAACTTTGCGTTTGAGCATCTGAGCGTGCTCAGCCAGTTCTATACCGATCATCGCTACGTAGTTTGGTCTAGCGCAGCACTGCTGTTCTCACTGATGATCTTCGCACTTCTCAAACGAAAAAAAGCGTAAATGCTCTAAAACAATATAATTCCACAAAGGCTCGCTGTATCAATAAGATATGTTATGTGAGCCTTTTTTATTGGTCTTTTCCATTTAAAATAACCAGCCATTTAGACGTCTAGACGTTGACAAGTCTTTGGTGTCCGATTAGTCTGCTCGCCTTATTTGTTGATTATGTTGTCGTTCACATGTCTGGTTCTAAAAATTCTAATAAAGCAATCGCACCATCAGCGGTCGCACTTTTACCTTTAGTACTATTCCTTGCGCTGTTTATTGGCGTGGGCACTTACTTGTCTCTGCAAGGGGTAGATTTCGCGTTCTACCAACTGCCAGCGCCTATCGCAGTATTGCCTGCGGTGATCCTTGCGCTCATCCTAAGCAAAGACAAACTCAATCGTTCTATCGAACACTTTATGCGTGGCGTAGGTCATCCAGACATCATCGCGATGTGTATGATCTATCTACTTGCAGGTGCCTTTGCTGCGGTAGCAAAAGCGTCTGGCGGTGTGGATGCGACTGTTAACCTTGGTCTTTCTGCGATTCCAACCAGCATGATCTTGCCGGGTATCTTCCTGATTTCTGCATTTATCGCGACAGCGATGGGCACCTCAATGGGCACTATTGCAGCAGTTGCGCCTGTTGCTCTGGGCATTGCTCAATCTGCAGGTATGAGTCTTCCACTAACGGCAGGCGTAGTGCTAAGCGGCGCAATGTTTGGTGATAACCTTTCGATCATCTCGGACACCACCATTGCGGCAACACGCTCTCAAGGCTGTGAGATGAAAGATAAATTCAAAGAAAACATCCGTATCGCACTGCCAGCAGCACTGGTTGCGCTTGTTATCTTCGCCTTCAACAGCACAGCGACTCAAGTACCAGAAACCGGTTCTATTGAGTGGTTGAAAGTACTTCCTTACATAACGATTCTTATCCTTGCGGTATCAGGCATGAATGTGTTTGTCGTACTGACTATTGGTATCGTTTTGGCGGGCGGCGTGAGCTTGTCTTCTATCGAAAATTACGGTCTAACCAACTTCGCTCAAGACATCTACTCAGGCTTTGGCAATATGCAAGAGATCTTCTTGCTGTCCATGCTGATTGGCGGTTTGAGTGAGCTTATGCGTCGCCAAGGTGGTCTCGCGTTTCTGACTAACCTAGTGAGCGGCATCATCCGTACGTTTGGTTCTAGCCACTCGAAAGAAGCAAATGGTCGTGCAAGCGAACTAGGTATTGCTGGTCTGGTTTCGATGGTGAATACCTGTACCGCTAACAACACCGTTGCCATCATCGTATCAGGTAGCGTGGCTCGCCAACTGGCAGAAGAGAACAACGTTTCACCGCGTCGCTCTGCAAGTTTGTTGGATATCTTCTCGTGTGTTATCCAAGGTGTATTGCCATACGGTGCACAGGTTCTGCTATTGGGCTCGGTATTTAACCTTTCTCCACTAGAAGTTGTTGCGAACTCTTACTACTGTTTTGCTCTGGCAATTGCCGCTGTCGTAGCAGTGTTTATCAAACATCCAGCGCGCCAAACAGTGACTCAGGCTGAAAACTAAAATACATTTGAAGAAGGCTCCGATTGGAGCCTTTTTTGTACCTGTTGCTAAATGGATTCTCGAAAACTCTCCGCATCATGCAGTGGCACATCGAGCAATTCACAGATCTCTTTTAATCGTTGAACTTGCTCCGCATTGCTGTTCGCGGGCTGACCATCAGCACTCAAATGGTTGTTCTCAAAGCCTACCCGAACATCCAACCCCAATAACAATGCATGGGTTAAACAGTCTTGCTCTCTCGCGCCAAACGCGCACACGGCACACCTAACCTTCTCTTCGATAAATCGCTCTAAATGCAGTGCCCGTAAATCCCATGGCGAAGATTGTTGAGCCTCATGATATCGACCAAGTACAACTAACGCGTGTTTGTTTTGCTTTGGTAAAACGCCTCGCTCTCTTAGGGATAAATAGCGCTCAATGTCTGCCTGATCATACAAAATGATTTGGCTGAGAATGCCCTGTTCAGCGACCCAGTCAAAAAAGACAAAACCTTGCTCTTCACTCTGCTCATCAGGAATCAGTTCACGCAAAGCAAAAGAAGCGGCTTCTGGTTTTACCGCTTTAACCAGCGCCATTTGCTGTTGTGGCGAATACGTCCCAACTGCCTCAGTCGTGAGCTGAACAATCATCGAATCACCAACCGCAGCTTTCACCGCGTGGTAGATTTCTAAGTTGTCATCAACCTCTAGAGAATGCCTGCCTTGCGCATCTCTCGCGTGCAAATGGATCATGGCAGCCCCTGCCGTTTGACATGCTTTCGCCTCGACAACCATTTCTTCAATAGTCATCGGCAATTGAGCATGGGCTTGCTTGGTTTTTCTCGCTCCATTGGGCGCAACAATAATCGCGATTCGAGCTCTTTCAGTTGGGGAACTTATTGCCATGTTTGCGACACCTCTTTGAGTGTACGAGAGAGCTTTTCCACCAGCTCGTCAATGTGGTTTCGTTCGATGATAAAAGGTGGGGCAAGAAGGATATGATGTCCGCTTACACCATCAATCGTTCCGCCCATTGGGTAACACATCAACCCATTTGCCATCGCTTGTTGCTTGATCTTTTTGTCTGCCAAAGTTGAATTAGGCAGCGGTGTTTTACTTACTTTGTCTGCTACAAGCTCAATGCCAAGAAACAGCCCTTTACCACGAATATCTCCAAAATACGGGAAGTCTGAAAGCGCCGATTCGAGCTCTCTTTTTAACATCGCCCCTTGTTGATTGACGGCTTGCAAGAGCTTTTGGTCACCGATGGTTTGAATGGTTGCAACGGCAGCTGCGCACGCAACAGGATGCGCCATAAAGGTATGCCCATGCTGAAAGAAACCGCTACCAGACGCAATCGCCTGATAAACTTTATCGTTGGCAACAACGGCTCCGATAGGTTGATAACCCGCTCCTAAACCTTTCGCCATGCAGACTAAATCCGGGACGGCTTGCTCTTGTTCAAAAGCAAAAAAGCTACCGCTGCGCCCAACGCCACACATCACCTCATCCATGATCAGCAACACATCATAGCGATCGCAAATCTCTCGTATTCGTTTGAAGTAACCTTGAGTGGCTGGCACTGCACCAGCTGTTGCGCCAACAATCGGCTCTGCAACAAACGCCATAACGTTATCCGCACCCAGTTCTAAAATCTTAGCTTCAAGCTCATTGGCGGCTCTCAGTGAATAATCGAGTTCTGACTCATCTTCTCTTTGATAACGATAGGCATAACACGGCGCAATATGATGGCTTGGGTGCAAGATGGGTTTAAAAGGCTCACGCCGCCATTCATTACCACCAACAGCCAACGCACCAAGTGTATTACCGTGGTAGCTTTGTTGGCGGGCAATAAACTGCTTTTTCTCAGGTTTGCCACATTCCACAAAATATTGCCTTGTCATCTTTAGCGCAGATTCAACCGCTTCAGAGCCCCCACTGACTAAGTAGACATGATTAAATTGCGATGGCATTTGCTGGCAAATCAACTCAGCCAACTGCTCACTAGCTTCGCTAGTAAAAAAGCCCGTGTGAGCAAAAGGCACTTTTTCGATTTGGTCGAGCATGGCTTGTTTAACAGCTTGGTGGCTATGCCCAAGGTTTGAAACGGCAGCACCGCCGCAAGCATCGAGGTATTGGTTGCCTTGATTATCGAACAGGTAAACCCCTTCCCCTCTGGCGATAGTGGGCAACTTGGTGTGGCAATGACGGTGAAACACGTAAGACATGAGCGTCCCTTCCTAGTGACTATTTTCTAAGCATAGTCAGTAAGATGAGACTTATACGCAAGGTAAGAAAAGTACACCATCATGAGCATTTGGAATACCGCAACCCAAATAATAAAAAATCATTATAAATAAGTACGTTATAGAAATAAGGCCAGCTTTTATTAAGGCTGGCCTATGGGTAACCCAAAGCTCTGTTAGAAAGTATAATTACGCGTTCAGCGCTTGTTCTAAATCAGCCAGAATATCATCGATATGTTCAATGCCGACAGACAAACGAATCATCTCTGGAGAAACGCCCGCTTGCTTTTGCTCCACCTCACTCAACTGTCGGTGTGTAGTTGATGCAGGATGACAAGCAAGCGACTTCGCATCACCAATGTTCACCAGTCGCTTGAATATCTTAAGCGCATCGTAAAAACGTACACCCGCCTCGTAACCATCTTTCAACCCAAACGACAAGATCGCCGACGGCTTACCTTGCATGTATTTCTCAGCCAACGGATAGAACTCAGAGTCAGGCAAGCCTGCGTAACTTACCCAACTCACTTTATCGTGCTGGCTTAAATATTCCGCAACTTTGAGTGCATTTTCGGTGTGTCTCTCCATACGCAGCGACAGCGTTTCCAGTCCCTGCATCAACATAAACGCATTCATCGGTGACAAGGCTGAACCGGTATTACGCAAAGGAACGGTACGAGCACGGCCAATAAACGCTGCCTCTCCAAATGCCTCGGTGTAAACCACGCCGTGGTAAGAAGGTTCAGGCTGATTAAATACTGGGAAACGATCTTTGTGCTGCGCCCAAGGAAACTTGCCCGAATCAATGATGATGCCACCTAATGTCGTACCGTGACCACCCACATACTTAGTCAGTGAATGAATCACGATATCAGCACCAAATTCGATTGGCTTACATAGCACAGGAGTTGCGACTGTATTGTCTACAATCACAGGTACGCCCTGCGCATGAGCCAACTCAGCAACACGTTCAAGATCGATGATATTGCCAGCCGGATTACCAATGCTTTCACAGTAAACCGCTTTGGTATTCTCATCGATAAGCTCAGCGAGACTTTCAGGTTTGTCATCCTTGGCAAAACGTACCTCAATACCTTGGTTCGGCAACATATGCGCAAATAAAGTGTAGGTGCCACCGTATAGCTGAGGAGTAGAAACGATGTTATCGCCGGCTTGCGCAAGCGTGAGAATGGCGTAGTTAATTGCCGCACTGCCTGCACTAACAACCAAACCAGCAATACCGCCTTCTAGTGCTGCCATACGCTTTTCCAACACATCATTGGTTGGGTTCATAATTCGAGTGTAAATGTTTCCCGGAACTTCGAGGTTGAATAGATCGGCACCATGCTGAGCATTATCAAACTCATACGCGACGGTCTGGTAAATCGGTGTCGCAACAGATTTGGTTGTTGGGTCGGTTTCGTAGCCAAAATGGATCGAGAGTGTTTCGTCTTTCATGCATCTTCCCTGAACTATTGAGTGAATGGTTATTCTTTTATATTGCCGATTTTTTCAGCAAAGAAAAGCGCCCTAAGTCACACAACTTTTGCGACTTTAATCCCTCACTGATCAAGCCTCGGCTAACAGATTTCGCACGCATATTCCCTATTTACCTGATCGGGCTTATAAATCCATGCAACATTGTACACACCGCAACAGATATGCACTAAATTGATTAAAATCAACATCAGAACGGAGTCTTTATATGAAATCAACGTGTATTCCCATCGCCCTTTCAAGCCTTATACTTACGGGATGCTTTTCTGAAGAAACGAAACAAACAGAAGCCGTTGCAGAACCAATCAAAGTGACCGCTGCCGATAAGATCTATTTTGGTGGCGAAATCCTCACAATGGCAGGAGACACCCCAGAGTACGCCGAAGCAATTGCGACATTGGGTGAAAAAATTATCTACGTAGGCAGCAAAAAAGGCGCGATGGAACATCAGTTTGGTAAAACCCAACTGGTTGATTTAAAAGGCAAGGCTTTACTTCCTGGCTTTGTTGATCCACACAGCCATGTTTATGGTGTCGGCTTGCAGGCAATGGTGGCAAATGTTCTACCTTCTCCTGATGGTCAAGCAGACACTGTGGATGAAATTGTGGCAATTCTAAAATCCGCTGGACAAGACGATACACAACGCCTGTTCATTGAGAAAACCGATTGGATACTAGGGTTTGGTTACGACGATGCACAACTAGATCGCTATCCAACCAAAGCCGATTTGGACAAAGTCAGTACCGAAAAGCCAGTGATGATCATTCATACGTCCGGACACTTGAGTGTCGCGAACAGTAAAGCGCTTGAATTAGCAGGTATCACAGCGGAATCTCAAGATCCTCAGGGTGGCATCATTCGTCGAATGGAGGGCAGCCAAGAACCAAACGGGGTATTAGAAGAAAATGCGCACTTTGCTATGCTCTTCGGTCTCACTAAGGTTATAGACCTTGAACTGCAAGACATGATGCTCGAAGCCGCTCAGAAGATGTATGCCGAATATGGTTATACAACGGCTCAGGAGGGGCGCGCTACTATCGAAGGTTATGAAGCGATGAAACGAGCCTCCAAAGACGGCAAATTGATCATCGATTTGGTTGCTTACGCCGATATGGTTTCAAGCAGTGAATTTATGAACTCGGAATACAACTCGCCAACCTACACAAATCACTTCCGTATTGGTGGTGTTAAACTCAATTTTGATGGCTCCCCGCAAGGTAAAACAGCATGGTTAACGCAACCATATTTCCACCCACCTCATGGACAAGCAAAAGATTATGCAGGGTATCCAACATTTAAAGATGAACAAGCTTATCAATACGTTGAAACCGCTTTTAAAAATAATTGGCAGGTGCTAACCCACTCAAATGGTGATGCCGCAATAGAGCAATTTATTGATGCTGTCGCGAAAGCCAACGAAAAGTTAGGCAAAAAAGACCGACGCCCAGTACTGATACACGGGCAAACCATTCGCCAAGATCAAATTGACCGCTTAGCTGAACTTGGGATATTCCCATCTCTCTTCCCAATGCACACGTTCTATTGGGGAGATTGGCACGCTGAATCCGTTCTTGGCCACCCTCGAGCGGACTTTATATCACCAACAAAAGCGGTACGTGAAGCCGGTTTGATGTTCAGTACTCATCATGATGCCCCTGTTGCTCTACCAAACTCATTCCGAGTATTAGATGCAACTGTCAACCGAACCACTCGAACAGATGAAGTCTTGGGACCTGATCAAAGGGTAAATACCTACACGGCGCTGCAAGCCATGACGATTTGGCCCGCTTATCAGCATTTTGAAGAAACGAAGAAAGGCAGTTTAGAAGTAGGCAAGAACGCCGACTTGATCATCTTAGATAAAAACCCACTCAAGGTGGAACCCGCAACCTTAAAAGACCTAAAAATCCAAGAAACAATTAGCCGCGGAGAAACGGCTTATAAGCGCTAAACCTGTTGGATATCGGAACCAAAAGCCGCCTCATTTGAGGCGGTTTCTACATAATTAGAACGTTGTTTTAAGGGCAGCTTTAACCGCTTGATTCAATTTGCCTAAAACCAGTTCGAATACCCAGCGGATAAATGAATAGGTAAACTTAATCGCAATCTGGGCGACTTTACCTGCAAACACTAACATGTGACCAAGCAAGCCTTTTACACGCTCAGCAAACTCGCTAGAAAGTTCTGAGATTTTGACCATAGAACGAGCCATCGCATCGTAAATGGTCGCAATCGCTGCGCCACCACTTTGTAGAGCAAAAACCGTCGCCGCAAAGCCACCATCGATTAACAGGGTGAGGATTGCCGCTGAAATCTTGTCTGCCCAATCAGCAGACGGTTTCGCTTGAAGTCGGTTTTCGTAATTCAAAACAACTCGTTTAAAGGCTGAATTCGCTTTTTGATGACCAAGGCTATCCCACGTTGCTGTTTGTGTATAAGAGCTATACTCCGACATAAAATGTGCGCTAGGAAGAAGCCCCTGAGCACGATTCAATATGTACTCAGAACCATCATAAGGCACATGATAAAAAGGCCACACTGGCGCTTTGGTAACTGGATCAGCACCATTCACACAGCGGAAATGCGACGATATACGCGGCGAAGAGTTCAGCGAAAAAGACTTCATTCCAACTCTTGGTGAGCCAAAGGTATACAAATTCACTTTTCCTTTAAACTCAGGAGAGGCCGATATCCAGTTCGCAGCCAAAGTCGCTAATGCGCCACCTAAACTGTGTCCAACACAATGAATAGTGCCATTGCCAGTTACCGGATTATCACGCAGAAAACGAGTAAGTCCTTTTTTCATTGAATAAAAAGTCGTTTGAAACCCCGAGTGAACAATCTCTCCAGTCCCCGTTCCTTTTCCACTACACGTTAAGTCAGTAATTCCATCCGCTAATCCCGCTGTGCCTCTAAAAGCTAAAACAAGGTCGTTCTTATGGCGCTGACTTTTTCCTTTTCCTAGCAAAGCAAATCCAGTTTCTGGGCGAAAGAAAAAGCCACCAGATGTACCTACTTCTACTTTCGAAAAACTAAAGTGATTATCAACAACAGCAGGCAGTTTCACACGTTCAAGGTTATGCTTAACCTCATAAGCAGTAATACTTAGTTCACTAGCCATTAAAGGAGAAATAGTGCTCATTAATTACTCTTCCTTGGTCTTGTTTTTCAACACGTGGGTATCAGTACTTTCATCATATTCGTATGTATCAATTTTCTGATTGTGCCAGTCACATACAGAATGAACGGGAGTGCGCCTATTACTTTCTGGAGATATTTCAACCTCATGAATTCGCTTACTGTTTGATAACTCACAGTCTACGTTCATTAGCATCCAACTCAGAGATTCCGCACCTTCAGTTGGCACCCACGCGCCCCAGATTTCTTTCTTTTCAGAGTCGCAATCAACACAGATGTTTTGATAGACCTTCAAACTACCTCCAAAGAGATCTCCAGGAGCACTAGAACGAACAGTGATACGTTCAAAAGAAAACTCTCCTCGCTCATTGGTCTGAGCTTCGTCTGTTAGGGTTTTGCCTTTTTTGTACCCTTCATAATAAAGCTCTCGATAAACCGTTAACCCTATCTGCGGCACGCCATCAAGTTTGATGACACCGCGTACTTCTGGAGACATTTCCACATCGTATTTTTTAAACGGCCAAAACATTGCACTTGCTCCTACCGAAAATAGAGCTAGGGCCAACATAAGGAAGGATCTTTTAGCCATACTCTTTCTCTATCCATTGATTATTTTTTGGATGATATGGAAAAAGACGCAAGAGTGAGAGGAGTTAATAAACAGGAAGTAATTTGTGGGAAGCAATTCGAAGTATCATGTAATTAAGAAATTTGTTTTTATTAATTCTTGAACACGACTTAAAAGAAAAACCGCCTCAATTGAGACGGTTTAACCAGAATTAGACTTTAAAGTCGTCCACGATGTCTTTTAAGTTCACGGCGACACGAGCCAGCTCTCGGCTGGACGCAGAGGTTTCGTGTGCTCCTGAGACGTTCTGAGTTGCAAGATCTTGGATGGTCAAAAGGCTACTGTCTATGCCGCCTGACACCTTAGCTTGCTCTTCCGTGGCTTGGCTAACAGACGACGTTTGGCGATGAATTTGCTCCATGGTACCAACCACCGTTTCAATCATGGTGCCCGTTTCTTGCACTTGCTCCATCGTTTGTCCTGCCACTAACTTACAGTTATTGATGATAGCCTCGGTTTGCTCTGCCTGTTGATTAACCTTGTGCACCATTTCTTCAATTTGCTCAGTCGACACTTGCGTGCGCTGCGCTAAGTTGCGAACTTCTTCTGCTACCACCGCAAAACCACGTCCACTTTCACCAGCTCGGGCAGCTTCTATCGCGGCGTTCAAAGCAAGTAAATTGGTTTGGTCGGCAACACCACGAATCACATCAAGTAACGTGCTGATTTCACGAACTTGTTCTGCCAATTGCACAACGTTATTGTTGCCTTCGTCAACTTGTTCAACCAAACCTGAAACGGTATGTACCGTTTGGGTGATTCGTTGAAGCTCTTGCTGACAATCTTGGTTCGCGTCCGCGGCTGAAACAGACACCACACTTGCACTGCCCGCCACTTCACTGATGGATGACGTCATTTGATGAATGGCTGTGACGGCTTGCTGAAGTTCGTCATTTTGAACATGTAGGCTTTGTTCTGATTGCTCAGTCACTACGCTCAGTTCTTCAGACGTGGCGGCAAGTTGAGAGGAGGCATCACTGATGTCTTTGATCATCACCGTTAAATTGCTCGCCGTCGTGTTCAACGTCTGTTTTAAGCTGCCCTCTTCGGCTTGAGAAATATTCAATCGCAGATCGCCCTGAGCCAGCTGATTCATCAGTTCTTTCATCTCCTCAGGTTCGCCGCCCAAAGGTTTCATGACTGCACGAGTGACAACAAGTGCAACACCAACGCCTGCAATGACGGCTAGCAATAATACAATGCCATTCAATGTCATGAGTTCCTTGATAGGTTGCTCCGCTTCTGCCACATCTATCTCGGACAACAACGCCCAGCGGTGCCCATACATATCAATAGGAGAATAGGCTGACACGACCGGATTACCGTTGTAATCGATAATCGTCTCAACGCCAGATGTACCTGCCAATGCACGTTTTACTGCGTCACTGTCTACGCCATTGTTTTCCACCGTGCCCGCAAAAGAAGCTTGGATAGTTCGGCCGACAGGGTCAAGGAATGAGTCAGAACGCATTCTAAAGTCGGAGCCAACAAGGTACGTCTCTCCAGACTCCCCCATACCACTACGAAGGTTCATCAACTGATTAATACCATCAATCGACATCTGAGTAGCGACCATCCATTGCTCCCCCTCGACTTTTAGAGGAACGCCAAGGAAAGCGGCTGGGTCACCATTCGATGGCGCATAAGGGGCAAAGTCGACCGCCGCAAAATGCTTGCCCGCTCGAAGGGCACGGTAAACATCACCGAGACCTGAGTTTGAATAAGCCCCCGCGACCAAGTTGGTTTGATAATCAGCTTCTCGTGCGACGGTATAGATAACCTCACCCGCTTCATCGACAATGAAAATATCGTAGAAATCGAGTTCTCGATTTAAGTCCGTCAATAACCGATGAAAGTCATCGCTCAACAATTGGTCTATATTCATCGAAACCACCTGAGCAACCACTGAAGTATTGTTCTGATAGCGTTCGAACAATTCATCAAGACGCGCTTGTTTGGTATCTCGAAGCGCGACCAAACGCTCCTCATTCAAGGTGTTCAAACTTTTTGTAGAGGAATAAACGGAGACGAACAGAGCCACTAATACCGGAACGATACTCGTGAAAACCACCCAACCTTTGACTTGTGTACTGAACTTCATTAACGACTCCCTGCTCAGAAAAGAGATTGCTACTGCTCACGTCACTTTTGCAGCACGCAAAAAGATCAGTAAGCTAGCAATCACAACAGATATTTAACACACGCCGGATGGTATGAGCTTGGTTCCGCACAATCAAGGAAGTTACTGATACTTAAGTAGATTAAATGTATCAGGAAGTGAACAGCCAACAGCTTTAGTGAATAGGCTCGAATTATTGTTGAATTTGCCGCACCAGCCACTGTCGAAACCGTTCGGTTGGCTCGCTTTTTGTATTGATAATCAGATAGTAACCAGCATTGGCATCAACCGGTTCAAATGGCGAAACCAAACGACCAGATTCGAGTTCGTCTTCCACCAGCGCCATACGTGCCATTGCAATACCCACTCCTGCTTCTGCCGCGGACATCGACATATCCGTACGATTAAAGAAATGCCCAGAATCCGTTTTAAAATCCAACCCCATATTCGATGCCCAATAAAGCCACTCATAGTCGCGTGGAGCTCTATCCCACGGCATGGCATCGTGCAGTAACGTCGCGTCTCGCCACTGTGCAGGTGTCGCCGCCGGAGTTTTTAACCACCCATGTTCCTCAAGGTATTTTGAGCTCATTACAGGTAAAAGTTGCTCATCAAGAATCCGCTCCGCGCTCTTGTTTCGATAAGGATGGGGTCCATAGTCTATCGCAACGTCATAGTCTTTTAACTCGCTATTCACTAACGCGCCCTCTGCAAAAATCTGCACTTGGAGATCGGGATTATCTAGGTGGAAACTTTCTAGTCTTGGAACCAGCCATTTAAACGCAAAAGAAGGCGTCAGCTTGAGGCGAATTTCATTGTGGGGCTTTTCAGCTTGTAACTCTTCAACCATTTTCCCGAGTTCGGTGAAGTGAAATTGCGTGGATTGGGACAGCTGTAGCCCTTTGGGCGTCAGTCGAATCCCGCGCGAATGGCGTTCAAACAAAGTAAAGCCTAATTGCACTTCTAGCTGGATGATTTGCTGACTAATGGCGCCTGTCGTCAAGTGCAATGCCTTTGCTGCACTGGTAAAACTGCTGTGCCCCGCCACTTGGTTAAATAACCACAATCCACTAACGACGCTACTTTTCATCCTTGAGCCTATAGTTTTTCTAAACGCTGAATGTAATTTATATCGATTGTTAATAAAAGGTAAAGAAGACACACTGCGCAACATCGAAAATGTGTGGAGCGCATCAATGGAAGTCATCGTATTAGGCAGTGGAGTTATCGGTTTGACCTCAGCTTGGTACCTATCTCAAGCAGGTTATCAGGTCACCGTGATCGATCGTCAACCAAGCAGCGCGATGGAAACCAGCTTCGCCAATGCCGGACAAATCTCTTACGGTTACTCCTCTCCATGGGCAGCTCCGGGCATTCCACTCAAAGCCATAAAGTGGCTCACTGAAGAACACGCACCACTCAAAATAAAACCTTCTCTCAGTCCGGAGCTTATCCGCTGGGCTACGAAAATGGTGTCTAATTGCACCTTGTCTCGCTATCAGATTAACAAAGCAAGAATGCTATCCATTGCCAATCATAGCCGCGCTTGCTTAGAGCAGCTGCGCCGTGATCATGCGATTGAATACCAAGGACGCCAGTTAGGAACCTTGCAAGTATTTCGATCTCAACAGCAGCTAGACGCCATAGAAAAAGACCTTAATTTGTTAGAACAAAGCGGTACACGTTTTCAGCTAATGAATGTCGAGCACTGCATCAAACAAGAGCCTGGGTTGGCATTAGTAAAAGAAAAACTGGTCGGTGGGTTATACCTGCCCGATGACGAAACCGGGGATTGTTTCCAGTTCTGCCAACAGTTAACAGAGCTAGCGAAAGCCCATGGTGTCAGGTTTGAATTCAATACTGAGGTGAGTAATTGGGTTACTGTAGGCAAAAAGATCATGGGTGTCCAAACGGACCGTGGTTTGTTTAAAGCAGACCAGTTTGTCCTTGCCTCTGGCAGTTACTCTACAGCGTTACTCAAACAGCTTGAGATCGACATTCCTGTCTATCCCGTCAAAGGATATTCACTGACGGTTCCCATTGAATGTGAGCAATTTGCGCCGCGTTCTACGGTCATGGATGAAACCTATAAGGTAGCAATGACGCGTTTTGATGATCGTATTCGCGTCGCAGGAACCGCAGAGCTTGCTGGCTTTGATCCTTCGTTACCGCAAAAACGCAAAAATACGATTGAAATGGTGATTCGAGATCTGTTTCCGCAAAGCGCCGATTTTACTAAAGCCGAGTTTTGGAGTGGATTTCGCCCTATGACTCCCGATGGTACGCCCATTATCGGGACAACACCTTACGAGAATTTGTTTACGAACACAGGGCATGGCACGCTCGGTTGGACTATGGCTTGTGGCTCAGCTCAGATACTGACAGACGTCATCATGAACGCCGTTCCCAAAGTGACAAATCACTCAGAATTGAACCTGAGTCGTTACGCCTAAACACCTGCAAACCATTTCAAACAGTGCATTACTCTACAAGTTGAATGGCATTTGGAAGATATGACTTCCAACTCAAGCAGCACATTTTCATGACAATGTGCTGCATATTCAATCAATTCATTGTTATTTCCAATAAAAACCACACAGATACATAACAAGAACCAATTTTTAACAATATTTAACCATTCTGTGCCCACCATCACGCTACAAAGGATTTTTAGTTAAAAAGATTAACAATTGCATTACAAAAAAGGGTAATGTGTTGTACGAAAAACAACCACAACCATAACAAACAGGGAAAATACTCATGCAGTCATTAGTTGATTTTCTGAATGGAATTATCTGGAGTCCGGTACTGATTTATTTGTGCCTTGGCGCTGGTTTGTTCTACTCAATCATGACGCGCTTTGTGCAGATTCGTCACTTCTTTGAAATGTGGCGCTTGCTACTTAATGGTAAGAGTTCAACCAAGGGGATTTCATCATTTCAGGCTTTGGCCGTTTCACTATCTGGCCGTGTAGGTACAGGTAACATTGCAGGTGTTGCAGCCGCTATCGGCTTCGGTGGTCCAGGTGCAGTATTCTGGATGTGGGTTGTTGCCTTCTTTGGTGCAGCAACTGCATACGCAGAATCAACACTCGCACAGATTTATAAAGAGGAAGACGAAGGCGAATTCCGCGGCGGTCCAGCTTACTACATCGAAAAAGCAATGGGTCAGAAGTGGTACGCATGGATCTTCGCTATCGCAACCATATTTGCATGTGGTGTTCTACTTCCTGGCGTTCAATCGAACAGTATTGGTAACGCAGTAGAAGCAGCATTTGGCTCAGGTGACATGATTGAAACCGCTATTGGTACCTTCAGTTTCGCTAAAATTTTCACTGGTACGGTTGTCTGTGTCATTCTTGCCTTCATTATCTTTGGTGGCGTAAAACGCATCGCGAACTTCACGCAGATTGTGGTTCCTTTCATGGCGCTGGCTTACATCATCACAGCGTTCGTTATCATCCTACTTAACATCGGTGAAATCCCACGTATCGTTGGGATGATTCTTGGTGACGCATTCACGCCGATGGCTGGTATTGGTGCAGCGATTGGTTGGGGTGTAAAACGTGGTGTTTACTCTAACGAAGCAGGTCAAGGTACTGGCCCTCACGCAGCAGCTGCGGCAAGTGTTGATCACCCTGCCCAACAAGGTCTGGTTCAATCCTTCTCTATCTACATCGATACACTGCTCGTATGTTCTGCAACGGCGTTTATGATTCTGATCACGGGTGCATACAACGTACAAGGCGCAGTAGAAGGCTCATTCTTAGTGCAAAACCTACCTGCAGATATCGGTGCGAATGGCCCTGTATTTACGCAGATGGCGATTGAAAGCGCTCTACCAGGCGTTGGTAAACCATTCATCGCAGTTGCATTATTCTTCTTCGCTTTCACTACAATTCTGGCGTACTACTACATCGCAGAAACTAACATTGCCTATATTCGTCGTACGGTGAAGGTAAATGGCTTGATGTTCATTCTAAAGCTGGTGCTCATCTCTGCGGTATTCTACGGTACTGTAAAGACTGCAAATCTTGCGTGGGCAATGGGTGACGTGGGTGTAGGTCTGATGGCATGGCTAAATATTGTCGGTATTCTGATCATCTTCTTCATGTCTAAACCTGCACTAAAAGCGTTAGCCGATTACGAAGAGCAACAAAAACGCGGTGTGACTGAGTACACCTTCAACCCTGTTGCACTTGGTATTAAAGGTGCAGATTACTGGGAAGAGAAGTACAAGCGCAAAACAGGTAAAGCGCCAACCGCAGACAGTGATACAACAGAAACGGTAGAGCAACCATCTACCTAATGCTTGATTTGATCACCTCCCCTAACGGGTTGGCAGGTATATAAGAAAAAGCAGTGGTCCGAATAACGGACATTAAAAAAGGGTTAGCCAGTGGCTAACCCTTTTCTTTTGCATTCAATTCGGAGCGATTATGCAGCGATTTCTTGCGTAGCAACTTGAGGCTTTTGCTTTTCACCAACAGGAAGTACGGTACGGCCGTATTCGTTGTTTAGTACTTGAGCCATTGCAAAGTAGATTGCGCTCGCGCCACAGAAGATGCCTTCGAAGCCTGCGATAGTACCGATCAACTCGCTACCAGTGAAGTCACGTGCCGCTAGTAGGAAGAATAGGATAGTAAGAGAACCAAATACTACTTGCTTCGCTACTGGGTAGCATAGAGAACCAATGAACATGAAGCCAGTGAAGATGCCCCATAGTAGTAGGTACCAACCCATGAAGTGTGCTGGGCTTGCTGGAAGGCCCATGTAAGGCATTACGATTAGACCAACCAGTGTTAGCCAGAATAGACCGTAAGAAGTAAATGCAGTCGTACCGAACGTGTCACCACGCTTGAAGCACATCATGCCAACAAGTACTTGGCTTAGACCACCGTAAAAGATGCCCATAGCCAGAATCATAGAATCCATTGGGAAGAAACCTGCGTTGTGGATGTTTAGCAGGATGGTAGTCATACCAAAACCCATTAGACCTAGTGGCGCTGGGTTAGCCAGTTTTGTAGACATGTACATTACCTTTTCAAAAATGTTGATAAAAATTGCGCGCGAATTTTAATGGACTCAAAAACAAAAGAGAAAAGACGTTATTGAAAACTTAGATTGCACAAATAAGCAACCAAACGAATAAAAAAAGACCCTGCTAAAAAGCAGAGTCTTTATAGATGGTTAGACTATTTATTGTTCAATTACTGGCAAGAGATCTCATCCCAGAACCAATTGCTCTGTGTCGGTGATTCCCATACACCCGGTCCATTTTTCGCGATAAAGCATTTTCCTTGATAAGTCACTTTGTCGCCATTAGCCACTTGAGTCACACCTGGTTCCCACGCAATAAAGTCACCCGATACTGGTGGTTCAGTAACCGGAGGCTCTGTCACTGGCGGCTCGGTGACGGGTGGTTCTGTTACAGGAGGCTCAGTCGTTGGCGGTTCAGTCGCTGGTGGCTCTGTTGGCGTACCTGAGACCAATTTCCAAGGGTCACCTTTAGTAGGCTCATTACCTTGTGACCACCACTTCGCTTCATATACCGCCCCCTTGTAAGAGACTTGGTCGCCTGTGTTATAAACCTTTCCAGCATCCCATGCACCAACACCACCTACAGGTGGATCCACCGGATCGACAGGGTCTAATTTATCGACAACGCGAACTTCAGGCCAACCAGCATGAGATTGGTAGAAGTTAGTAACACACTTCTCGTAATCACCAGCCACTAGCGCTGAATACGCCGTTTGGAAGCCCACTAACTCACACTCAAACGAATGACCACCTGGGCGATCTGAGTAGTACTTCCAGTTGCCGTCCCAGTTGGTGTAGAGCACGTCGGTTGCACCATTGAGATTTAAGCTACCGTAAGGCGTTTGTTGCCAACAGGTATTGGTCTCATCGGCTTCGATAGGAATCTGATAGTGCGCCGCTAGACCTTCCCAGTAACGAATACGGTTAACTGGCTGACCTTTATCTTTGTTTTGCTCACCACATTCAATACCACCGTTGATGACGTTGATGGTGGTACCAAAGCCGTAACCAATGCCCGCGTCGATTTCACGTTGTGAAGGCACCCAAGTACGGTCAATCACGTGCAGCATTGCTGGTTTTGGCGCTTGAGGCGTGAGGAAGAACCAAATTGCTGAAGCTAAGTTCAACCATGAGTCAGCGACTAAGCCCGGATTTTTCAGTAATACTGATGCATCGCCATCAAACATCACTTCAGAGAACGCGCCGTAGTTAAAGTGGTAAGAAAGCTGTTTTGCACCACGACCGAAATACCCTTGACCTGGTTCACAAGGCCAACGCTTATTTTGCCAATCGTTCTGACCACAGCCTGTGGTGTAGCCTTCTTGACCTTCAGACCATCCCATTTCACGCACATGAACCAATGCTTGTTGCCACTCTTCAAGTGCAAGCGGGTTGTCAGATACGTTATCGACGGCAATATGACCACCGGTTTCCTGAGCAAAATGCGCGAATGCTGTCACGATGGATTTCTTACAAATCGCGTCTGAATCACGCCCGTCCGTGTACTCACCACAGAATGCTGGGAATTTACCGATCGCACGCAAGAAACGTGTGTACGTATATTCCGGTGCCGCCATCTGAGTAAGGAAGTTCCATTCGCTCTCAGGGAAGACACGTTCAACTCGCTTAACGTTGTCAGGGTTGCTTGCTGCTCCCGGAACAATCGCTTCAACAACCGTATTTGGACGAGTTTCTAACGCTTGTGCCCAGATGGCGTACATAGGGTCAGAGGTTTTGCTTTGCTCTACAGCTTGAATGTCGCCACGAGCAATAACGTAACCATTTGGATTTTGTGGATCAGGTTGGATATTCATGCTGGCATGAGCTTGTGCAGCAAGTACACAACCCAATGCGAGAGGCAGATGTTTGAGTGCAAACATGTCTAATCTCCGTATTTAACAATACAATATACAAGGAATAACTAGACACATAGTGGATCATGTAGAAAAAACGCCGAGTGAAGTGCATTCATTCTGCGACGCAACGTTTATAAATAAATACTGTTACACAGCGAGTATCACAAAAACTGTTACCTTGACTCAAAAGAAAACGGGGGATAATCCCCCGCTCTCATTTATTGCTATTGCTCTACTGTTGCTTGCTCTAACGTTGGTGAAGATTGCTGCTTAGAGAGCACCAAGTAAATGGCAAACTGCACGACTATTGCCACCAGCACAATCACAGGAGAAGCCATCACACCCGCAACAAGGAAGCTCGTCAGGGCGATAGCGCCGTTGAGTACCGCATAAGGCAACTGGGTTCTAAAGTGCTCATACTGCTCACAACCTGCCCCTGTAGAGGACAAGATGGTGGTTTCTGAAATCGGTGAGCAGTGGTCACCAAATAAGCCGCCAGATAGCACCGCACCGATACACACCAACAATGGTGCATCAATCGCCACTGCGGTTGGAATGACCAATGGCATCATGATGGCAAAAGTACCCCACGACGACCCCGTAGCAAAGGAAATAATACCCGCCAATAAAAACGCCACAGCAGGCAATAGCCAGTATGGGAAGCCAGCTTGTGCTTGCTCTGCAATATAGGCCGCAGCACCAAGCTCTTTACCGACAGAACTCAGTGACCAAGCCAGCACCAAGATCACCGCAACGGACATCATGTTCGACATCCCTTTTAGGTAAACCTGAATACCATCAGAGAGTTTTCTCACACCATAAAACGCCATCAGGCTGATCAAAGTAATCGCAGCAAAGAAATACGACGACGACAGTGCTGCACGGAAAGTTGAGCCTGCTACTTTCTGAAATGGAAAACCGTGAGGAACCAATATTGAACAAAGCACCACAAGCATAACGAGCAGCGGTGCCCAAACAAAACTTGTTTTTGCATTTTTATGCTCAAACACATTCAATGAATCTTGCACTTTTCCAAAATCAGAACCCTGCTCTGCAAGCTGCTCGGCTTTCGCCATTGGTCCAAAATCCAGTTTGAAGAAAGAGACAATCGGCACAATTGCGATCGCTAAAAAGGCATAAAACTGGTAAGGAATCGCGCCAATAAAGGCATCCCAATCACTGATACCCATATCCAGCGCATCAAACTCTTTTTGAATCAGGCTCATGATGTAAACGCCCCAACCAATGAAAGGGATGAGGATAGCCACAGGGGATGAAGTGGAATCAATAATAAACGCAAGCTTCTGGCGGGAGACTTTCAGTTTATCAAAAAGAGGACGAAAAACAGGGCCAACAATCAAAGGCGTACCAAGGTCAGAAAAGAAAATAACAACGCCTCCAAACCAAGCAGAAAGCTGCGCTTGGCATTTACTGGCAACCCATTGAGTGACCTTTTTAGCGAACGCCACGCCACCGCCAGATTTTTCCATCAAGGCCACAAAGCCACCAATAAAGACTAAGAGCAAAATGACGCCCGCATTGTAACTGTCAGTCAGTTGCGGTAACAGGTAACTTTTCATCAGTGCGCTAAACGAATCGAGCGGACCTTTATCGACGAATGTGCCTTCTAACATAGCCACACCACTAACAACGCCGGCAAAAAGACCGACAACAACGTTTCTTGTAGTTAGCGCGAGGACTAACGTAATAATGATGGGGATGAGGGAGGTAACTTCTGCCTGTTCCATAGCAATACCAACTTTAATATTTAAACACTAAAAATGAATATACATTCAACAATCTCGCATGTATATCTTTTCTAATAAAAAAGTTGAGACCTGCGTTCACACTTTTCAGGCATAAAAAAACCAGCCCGAAGGCTGGCTTTACTATTTTAATCTTTACGTCAAATACGAAAACTAATTCCCAAAATAGTTGGAGTTGCAACTAGGCGACAAGCCATTTCAGCCCTATGAGCATAGGTTTACTATGTGATTAGGGTGAAATGGAGAAGTCAACAACGTTGCTACTTCAAATATGAAGGGAATATTATTCCCATTCGATTGTCGCTGGTGGCTTACCAGAGATGTCGTAAACCACGCGAGAAATACCTTCAACTTCGTTGATGATACGGTTAGAAACCTTACCTAGGAAGTCGTATGGTAGGTGCGCCCAATGCGCAGTCATAAAGTCGATAGTTTCTACCGCACGTAGAGATACAACCCAATCGTACTTACGACCGTCGCCCATTACACCTACAGAACGAACTGGTAGGAATACCGTGAACGCTTGAGATACTTTGTTGTATAGGTCCGCAGCGTGTAACTCTTCAATGAAGATAGCGTCTGCACGACGTAGCAAGTCACAGTACTCTTTCTTGATTTCACCAAGAACACGAACGCCTAGACCAGGACCTGGGAATGGGTGGCGATAAAGCATGTTGTATGGAAGACCAAGCTCTAGGCCGATCTTACGAACTTCATCTTTGAACAGCTCACGAAGTGGCTCAACAAGACCCATTTCCATGTCATCTGGAAGACCACCCACATTGTGGTGTGATTTGATCACGTGCGCTTTACCAGTCTTAGATGCAGCAGATTCGATAACGTCTGGGTAAATCGTACCTTGAGCTAGCCATTTCGCGTTTTTCAGCTTCTTAGACTCTTCATCGAATACGTCTACGAATACGTGACCGATTGTCTTACGCTTCTCTTCAGGATCCGCTTTGCCTTCTAATGCATTTAGGAAACGCTCTTCTGCGTCAACTTTGATGATGTTCAGGCCGAACTTGTCGCCAAACATATCCATAACTTGTTGACCTTCGTTTAGACGAAGCAAACCGTTATCTACAAATACACACGTTAGCTTGTCACCGATTGCACGGTGAACCAGCATCGCTACTACAGATGAATCCACACCACCAGATAGACCTAGGATAACTTCGTCGTCACCCACTTGCTCTTTAATACGAGCAACCGCGTCTTCGATGATAGATTCAGAAGTCCATAGACGCTCACAGCCACATACGCCAAGAACGAAGTTCTCTAGCATTTGTAGGCCGCCTTTCGTGTGCGTTACTTCTGGGTGGAACTGAACGCCGTAGTATTTCTTCTCTTCATTCGCCATCGCAGCGTACGGACATGTGTCTGTCTCACCGACTTTCACGAAGTCAGCAGGAATTTCGACTACTTTGTCACCGTGGCTCATCCACACGTCTTGAGTTAGCTCAAGATCTTTAAACAGTGCAGATTCACCAGAAACTTTAACTTGTGCGTAGCCGAATTCACGTTCAGTAGAACCCGCTACTTTACCACCTAGCTGCTCAGCCATAGTTTGCATGCCGTAACATACACCTAGTACTGGCACACCAGAGTCAAATACGTATTGAGGAGCGCGTGGAGAGTTATCTTCCGTTACGCTTTCTGGACCACCAGATAGGATAATACCGTCTGGATTGAATTCACGAATATCCGCTTCTTCAACGTCCCAGCTCCACAGTTCACAGTAAACACCGATTTCACGTACACGGCGCGCTACTAGCTGAGTGTACTGAGAACCGAAGTCCAAGATCAGAATACGTTGGTCATGAATATTTTTAGTCATTTTGAGCAGTCTTATAAGCTAGGTTATTAAAACGGAGGCGAGTGTACTCGCCTCTTATTAATGCTTCAAGGAAAAAAGCAAACGTTTACGTCGAGTGTATAGGTTTTATTTTTACAACAGTAAAAATTAACCGCGACGGTAGTTTGGAGCTTCCTTAGTGATTTGAACGTCGTGTACGTGTGATTCAGCCATGCCCGCACCTGAGATACGAACAAATTCAGCTTTAGTACGCATATCTTCAATCGTTGCAGAGCCAGTAAGACCCATGCTTGAACGTAGACCACCCATTTGTTGGTGTACGATTTCTTTTAGACGACCTTTGTATGCGATACGACCTTCGATACCTTCTGGTACTAGCTTGTCTGCTGCATTGTCAGACTGGAAGTAACGGTCAGATGAACCTTGAGACATCGCACCAAGAGAGCCCATGCCACGGTAAGACTTATAAGAACGACCGTTGTAAAGAATCACTTCACCCGGTGCTTCTTCTGTACCTGCGAACATTGAACCAACCATCACACAAGATGCGCCAGCCACGATTGCTTTACAGATGTCACCAGAGAAACGGATACCGCCGTCAGCGATAACTGGAATGCCGAATGAATTCGCCACTTCTGCCGCGTCTGCGATTGCTGTTACTTGAGGAACACCAACACCCGTTACGATACGAGTTGTACAGATTGAACCAGGGCCGATACCAACTTTAACTGCGCTAACGCCCGCTTCGATAAGTGCCTTAGCACCAGCACCTGTCGCAACGTTACCACCGATGATGTCTAGATCTGGGTAAGCAGCACGAGTTTCGCGGATACGGTTTAGTACACCTTCAGAGTGACCGTGTGAAGAGTCGATAAGTAGAACGTCAACACCAGCTTCAACCAAAGCAGCAACACGCTCTTCGTTACCAGCGCCAGCACCAACAGCTGCGCCAACACGTAGGCGACCACGCTCATCTTTACATGCGTTTGGTTTACGTTCTGCTTTGTGGAAGTCTTTCGCAGTGATCATACCGGTTAGTTGGAAATCATCATTCACAACCAGTACTTTTTCAACGCGTGCTTCGTGCATCTTTTCTTGCACTTCTTCACGAGTTGCACCTTCTTTAACTGCTGCAAGGTTTTCTTTTGCTGTCATTACTGACGACACTTTCTTAGAAAGATCAGTAACAAAGCGCACATCACGACCAGTGATAATGCCTACAAGCTCGTTGTTCTCTGTGATGACAGGGAAACCAGCGAAGCCGTGTTTTTCAGTTAGAGCTACCACGTCAGCGATTGTCGCTTCAGGGTTTACCGTTACTGGGTCAGAAACGACACCAGCTTCGAACTTCTTAACTTTACGAACTTCAGCAGCTTGCTGCTCAATAGACATGTTTTTGTGGATAAAGCCAATGCCACCCTCTTGCGCTAGCGCGATAGCTAGACGAGCTTCAGTAACAGTGTCCATAGACGCTGAAATCATTGGGATGTTTAGGGTGATGTTCTTAGTCAACTGAGTGCGAAGATCAGCTGTGTTTGGGAGAACAGTGGAGTGAGCTGGCACGAGTAGTACGTCATCGAATGTCAGCGCTTCTTTGGCAATTCTTAGCATTTGCAATATCTCACAATTAGAGGAGTAGAAAGAACAATCCAATCTCATCGTTTCGCATAATGAGGGTAACCAGTTTTAGGTTGTTGGCTACATTTGGATTAGATATTGCGGAGGGATTATACGGTTAACGCAATCGCTTGACCACAAATTTTTTAATTTTTTTTCTTGCAATTACCCCCTTGCTATGTATTATATTGCCGCTAATTTCCATACTCACGTCTACGGAATTAGCTGTGCTCTCCCAGACCAATCAAAACATCTTCACTGTTTCTCGACTCAATGCGGAAGTCCGCCTGTTACTTGAAAACGAAATGGGGATAGTCTGGCTTGTCGGAGAGATATCCAACTTCTCAGCTCCTGTCTCTGGTCACTGGTACCTCACCCTTAAAGATTCTCGCGCTCAAGTTAAATGTGCCATGTTCCGTGGTAACAATCGTCGCGTCACTTTCAAACCTGCTAACGGCAATCAAGTATTAGTTAAAGCACGTCTGTCTCTGTATGAGCCACGTGGTGACTATCAATTGATCATCGAAAGTATGCAGCCAGAAGGCGATGGTCGTCTGCAACAAGAGTTTGAAGCACTTAAGATGAAGCTGGCGGCAGAAGGCTTGTTTGCTCAAACCAATAAGCAGCCCTTACCAGAACACCCAAAACGCGTTGGTGTGATTACCTCAAAAACCGGTGCTGCACTTTACGACATCTTAGACGTATTGAAACGCCGTGATCCTTCCCTACCCGTGGTAGTTTACCCAACCATGGTGCAAGGTGAAGAAGCGGCCATTCAAATTGCGCAGGCAATCGGCCGTGCAAACAGTCGTGACGAATGTGATGTATTGATTGTTGGTCGTGGCGGCGGCTCGTTAGAAGACCTTTGGTGCTTTAACAACGAAATTCTTGCTCGCACTATTGCTGCAAGCCAAATTCCGATCATCAGTGCAGTTGGTCATGAGGTTGACGTGACTATTGCCGACTTTGTAGCGGACATGCGAGCGCCGACTCCATCAGCGGCGGCTGAATTGGTAAGCCGCGATAACAGCCACAAAGATCAAGCTTTGGTGACTCGCCAACATAAGCTAGCCAGTGCAATGCGTTACTACCTAGCGCAACAAAAACAGCAATCGGCTCAACTGATGCACCGTTTAGAGCGCCAACATCCAAGCTATCAATTGCAACGCCAGACGCAACAACTTGATGAGTTGGAGATGCGCCTACAACGCGCGATGCAACGATTCATTACTACACGCCAACAAGCTGTTGAGCGTAAGCATCATCGCCTACAACTGAACTCACCAGTAAAGCGCTTGGCTGAGCAGAAGTCGAAGCTTGATCGAGTTGAGCAAAAATTGCTGGATGCGATGGACCGTAAGTTACTGACCATGCGCCATCAACTGGCAATCGCGGCAGAGAAGCTAGATACGGTAAGCCCACTGGCAACGCTAAAACGTGGCTACTCGATTACTCAAACTGAGCAAGGTCAGGTTGTTACCCAGGCGAAAGATGTAAAAATGGGCGACGTTTTAGTCACCCGCTTATCTGATGGTGAGCTTCGCTCAACCGTTAATTAACGGACTTTTTGAAACTCAAATCGAACACGTGATTTCGATTTGAGTTCATTACAACTATTGCAGAAATAGTTAGCCGCACCGCAAGCTTGCAGCTTTTCTAGTTCAGCATCGCAATCTGGACAAAATCCCACTTTCTTATAATCCGACTCACATTGATTACAGTGGTATTGACCTGTCCACTCCAGCTCAATATCGCATGTTGGGCAAATATTCGGTTGCATGGTTACCCCTAAAAACTTCTATTTACTGACTCACAGTCTAATCATACGGCAATCTTGTGCTTTGATCTTAATCACGCTCGTTTGGCACGCTTGTTTTGATACATTGCCACATCAGCTTGTTGAATAAGCTGCTCTAACACTGCGCGTTCACTCGCTAAACTGCAAGCCCAACCAATACTTGCCCTAACTGAATATTCTTCTAAATGACAGATTTGGTTGAGCTCCGCTTCTAAACGGATACCAAACTCTTGATAAGCGCGATCATCAGCAAAGCAGCTAAACCCAACAAACTCATCCCCTCCATATCTCCCTATCACTGAACATGAACGAAAGACCTGCTTTAAATGCTCAGCCACTAAAATAAGCACTTGGTCACCCGCTTCATGACCAAAACGATCGTTGATGTACTTAAATTCATCGATATCGACAAAAAAGCAACCGACAACGGCATTCCGGCCACATTCACCATTCACTTTGTGGTCAACCTCGGCCAATAAAGCTCGACGATTGAAACAGTGAGTTAATGAATCTCGACTAGCATGAAAGTGGAGCTGCTCTTCCAGGCGAAACTTCTCCAATGCAATCGCATACAAAGCCGCAAGCATTTCTAGTACTTCAATTTCATAAGGGTGCGGTGTTGATGGCTCAGTACTGTAGACCGCAAATGTACCAAGCACATGACCATCGGAAGCAATAATAGGGACAGACCAACAAGAATGCAGATTCGCTCGCTGAGTAAATTTAAGAAAAGCCGCCCAGTTAACATGATGATCAATATCACTCACTACAACGGTTTGCTTTAAAAATGCGGCAGCCCCACAAGAACCAATATCAGGTCCAATAGGAACTCCTTCAATCGCTTGGTTATAAAAATCAGGCAAATGCGGGGCAAATTCTAAATGAAGTGTGTTTGTATCTGGCTGTAATCGTAATATTGAAGCTTGCCTCTTTCCGAACAAATGTTCACTTAACTCAATCACTTCATGATTAAGTTTATCGCGACTCATCCCAAGAGCAAGCTTACCTAAAAGACGATTGACTGCTCGGTGAGCATCTAACAGTCTATCTTTATCCATCGTATTGCGTATTCACATTGTTATTATGTTTGTTAGCTAGGAATATAATAAATCTATTAATATTACACAGGTAGCTAACTCACATTATGCGCACGCGACACTATAAAAGATCACATACTGATCTTCGGATATTTCCCCTTTGATCAGCGATCACCCCTTAAAAGAATATTTATATAACCACATACCGAAAGCATAAGTTACATATGCTGTCTTTCAATTTTATTTGGCATTTAAAACCAAACCAAACTCTTAAAAACCAAAATTTAAGAATTTAATAAAAAGATCAAAATCCTAATTTAGCGTTTTACATCGGTGTGCATTTCAACTGTCTGTGCATCTACTTCCACTAGGGTGACTAGGATAGAACCAAAGTCATTCAAATGGCTCGCATGCGTTCCCCCACAAGGGATGACAGCGATTTCACCTTCACCCAAATCACACTGCCAATAACGTGAGTCCGTGAGGTGTTCCCCATGGCAATCGACAGTGATCGCAGCGTCTCTTTTTAACCAATCCCCCAACAGAACATTCACCTGTTGTTCGATACTTTTCAGGTCAGACAGCATATCTGCACTGTTTAAACCCCTTTTGCGGAGTGTTTTGCCTAAACGATACGTATCCAGACATTTGTCTTGGGTGACAAAACTGGTTTCTTGCGCATAGCTATTGAAATCGTAGTTACCATGCGGGTCTTTACGGTCAGCATCTTTACGCCAATAGTTCTGCGCCAGCACCTTATTGAGCGCAAGATATGCGATGTGTCCTGCGCTATGACCGCGACTTAGAGACAGTTGGTATTCTTTGTCTACTTCCAGCAACGCAATATCACCAGCATCAAACGTATCGGTGAATGGCAAGACATGCACTACAACAAACGCCCACCCTTCCGTATCACGTTTTACCGGAATAGCTTGGCCAATATATAACTCGCCGCTTGCTAGTTCTACAGCACCAACTTGGCAGTCAACCACTTCAAACTTCATTCCTTTTATAGTTAGTGTGCCTTTATCCGCTGGATGATCTGGCCAAATATGGCTGACTGGATGAAAAGGCGTGACATCAGTAACAACATGGGTAGCTTCTGATGTAGATTGAACAAATTGTACGTGCGCCTCTAACTGCCAAGTTTGATGACAGAAGCGAGTCTTGGTTGCTGTTATTGCCATGTGTTATTACTTCTTATAAAAGCTTCGAATAAAAAAATACCCAAGTCGAAACTTGGGTATTCAAAATTTGATATCAATTACTTGTTGCGATTTTTAACCGCAGACATCATACGTTTGCGCTTACGCTCTTGAGAAAGAGTCAGTTTCCCGCCACGGTTCTCATATGGGTTATCGCTGTTTTGGAAGTTAATACGGATTGGTGTACCCATGATTTCCAGCGACTTACGGAAGTAGTTCATCAAGTAACGTTTGTACGAATCAGGTAGATCGCGAACCATGTTACCGTGAACAACCACGATAGGTGGGTTGTAACCACCCGCGTGCGCGTACTTCAGTTTGATTCGACGGCCACGAACCATTGGTGGTTGGTGATCGTCTGTTGCCATCTTCATAATACGAGTCAGAACAGAAGTACCAACACGTGTCGTTGCCGACTTGTACGCTTCTTGAATCGACTCGAACAAGTGACCAACGCCTGTACCGTGCAATGCAGAGATAAAGTGAATACGAGCAAAGTCAACAAAGCCTAAACGGCGGTCGAGTTCTTTCTTCACGTTCTCTTTTACATCGTTATCCAGACCGTCCCACTTGTTTACTGCTAGTACGATTGAACGACCAGCATTCAGTGCGAAGCCAAGTAGGCTAAGATCTTGGTCAGAAATGTTTTCACGCGCGTCGATAACCAATAGAACCACGTTTGCATCTTCTACGGCTTTCAGCGTTTTAACAACAGAGAATTTTTCTACTGTTTCGTTGATACGACCACGACGACGTACGCCCGCAGTATCGATCAGCACATACTCACGACCATCACGTTCCATTGGAATGTAGATAGAGTCACGAGTGGTTCCTGGCATGTCGTATACCACTACACGTTCTTCACCAAGAATACGGTTAGTCAGCGTTGATTTACCTACGTTTGGACGACCAATAATTGCCAGTTTGATTGGCTGATCTTGCAAACGTTTGAACTCAGCTTCTGCGTCTTCTTCGGTGTAATCTTCGATCGCTAACTCTTCATCTTCGAATTCAGTCAGATCTTCGATCTCACCTTCTTCAGACTCACTTGCCAGTAGATCATCGAAAAATGGCGCTAATGCACGCTCTAGCAATGCCGTTACACCACGACCGTGTGCCGCAGCGATTTGGTACATATCGTCAACACCAAGCTGCCAGAAATCGGCACATGCGGCGTCAGCATCAATACCATCGATTTTGTTTACTACCAACATCGCTGGCTTTTCGATTTTACGCAGATGCGCAGCAATCGCTTCATCCGATGGCGTTAGTCCAGCACGACCGTCAACAAGGAACAGCACTACGTCAGCTTCATCAATAGCCGCTAACGATTGTTCTGCCATTTTTGTTTCTACGCCTTCTTCCGTACCATCAATACCACCGGTATCAATAACGATGAATTCGTGTTCCTCACCAAGGCGAGCTTGGCCATATTTACGGTCACGCGTTAGGCCAGGGAAGTCCGCAACCAACGCATCACGAGTACGAGTCAATCGGTTAAATAGCGTAGATTTACCTACGTTTGGACGCCCCACAAGAGCAACAACAGGTACCATAACAACCTCTACAATAATCTTTCTTCTGTAGTTATAGGTAACGACTTGCCTAATGCCAAATCAAACCAGCTTTTTACCTATAACCACGTCAGGAATAACTGTTAATAAATAATAATTTCAAACAACAAAACGGCCCCTAACTGTTACCAGCCAGGAGCCGAATGTGAATTATATCACGATATTATTCGTTAATGGTTAGTTTCTTTACATCGCCATTGCGAGTGGTAATCACGTAACCATCTGACAACAGGGTTGGCCCCACAGCGAAACCGCTGTCATCGACAAACTGTTGTGCTACGAACTCACCCGTTGAACGATCCATCCAGTGCAAGTAACCCAATGTGTCACCAACAACAAGATAGTTATCAACAAGAACAGGTGCTGTTAGCTGGCGGTACTCAAGCTTGCTGTTTTCCCAAAGCTCAGTACCACTACGTGCATCAACAGCGACCACATGATCTTTCTCTGTAATCACAAAGATACGACTACCATCTGTCGCAATATCTGTGGCTGATGAGTAGTTACGTTTCCAAATTGGGTTTGCGCTGCGCAAGTCGATAGCAATCAACTGACCGTTGTAACCAACAGTGAAAAGAGTACCGCCAAGAACGATAGGAGAAGAATCTACGTCAACCAGACGATCAATCTCAGTTGCGCCTTTTGGTGTTCCAACCGGCTGTTGCCAAATCAACTGACCGCGTTCAACGATTGCCGCCGCAAGACGTCCATTCGCTGTACCCCAGAATACACCACCACCGATTGCAGTTGGTGTGCTATCGCCACGCAAGGTTAGGTTTGGAACTTCAGTGCTCAGTGCCCAACGTTGCTCACCAGTGCTTTCGTCAAGCGCAATGAGAGTGCCACGGCTAGTATTAACGATGATCAAACCTGAGTCTGCGATTGGCTTCGCCAATACTTCACCGCCAACTTCAATACGCCAAATCACGTCACCAGTTTCTTGGTCAAGCGCGATCACTTCACCGTTTTCAGAACCAATATAAAGATTTTCGTAAGCCGCTGTAATACCGCCAGAAAGACGAGCAATCACATCTTCTTCTAGATTTACTTGCCACTTCTGCTTGCCGTTTTCTGGGTCCAATGCTTTAACTAAACCATCACGACTAGCAACAAACAGAGTGTCATTGGCCATAACAGGAGACAGCTTAGAGAAGTAATGACCTACGCCATCTCCAATTGATGTACTCCATTCACTGTTTGGTGTGAACTGGCTATCTACCTGAGGCAGTGGAGCCATAACAATGGTGTCTTCCTCGCTAGCACAACCGGCAAGAATTCCCACTGTTAATACCCCTAACAAGGCTTTCTTAAAGACTCTTTTCATCCAATGCGGTCCTTATTTCGCCAGATCGTCCAATTTCATTTGTAGCGTCGGGCTAGCATCTGCTGCTTGCTGAGCTTCCGTGTAAGCTGCGTATGCCGCTTCTTTGTCACCTTGACGAAGTGCGATATCACCACGAAGTTCTGCAATGCGACCAGTCCATGCTGCATCTGTTACTTTGCTTAGCTCAGCATTTGCTGCGTCAAAGTTGCCCATTTCCGCTTCAATGCGCGCAATACGGTAGCTGATAAGTGGAGTTAGCGCGGCATCTTTCGTGTTGCTTTGAGCCCATTTCAATTGCTCAAGCGCAGCGGCAAGATCTTTTGCATCAACCTGAACTTTTGCTAATTGAAGTGATGCAAGTACTGAGTACTCTTTCACTTTATTTGAATCAATGAACGCTTGAATATCTGTTTGAGCATCTGCGCCTTTCGTTTGCAAAGCATTCATCGCTGTTGTGTAGCTTTGAGAAGCTGCTTCACTCGCCTGAACGACAGAATCCTGGTAGTAACGCCAGCCAAATAGACCACCTAAACCAACAACCGCACCGATGATGACGGCTTTGCCGTTTTCCTTCCACCAGTCTTTAATGGCTTCAACTTGTTGTTCTTCAGTATCGTAAAGTTCCACTTCCTGTCCTCTTAAAACATGTAAATGGCAGCAAGAGCTACCATTGCTCCTATTCGTCGAAAGGCTCCTATCTTGGGAGCCTCGTTATTACAAATTAGGATATAATCTTTAGCTTATTAAAAGACTTAGATAAGTGCTGCGATCTTCTCAGCAACTTCTGCTTGATTGTAAGTCTCTTGCTCACCACCAACCAAATCTTTTAGTACTACGGTATTATCCGCAACTTCGTTTTCGCCCAGCACTAATGCTACAACAGCACCGACTTTGTCTGCGCGTTTAAACTGTTTCTTGAAGTTACCACCACCGAAGTGATTCATCACACGAACACCTGGGACAGCTTCACGAAGCTGTTCTGCTAGCTTCATGCCTACCATCATTGTGCCTTCGCCAGCTGTCACTACGTAAACATCGACACTTCGACGAACATCGGTTAGCTCTAGTGTTTCTAGCATCAAAACAAGACGCTCTAGGCCCATTGCAAAACCAACTGCTGGTGTTGCGTTACCACCTAATTGTTCTACAAGGCCATCGTAACGACCACCGCCACATACTGTGCCTTGAGCACCTAAGCTCTCAGTGATCCACTCAAATACCGTGCGGTTGTAGTAATCCAGACCACGAACTAGACGCTCGTTAACTGTGTATTCGATACCTGCAGCGTCTAAAAGTTCACATAGACCTGCGAAGTGTGCTTTAGATTCTTCACCTAAGTACTCAGAAAGGCGAGGTGCATCGCCTAAAATAGCCTGAACGTCAGGGTTCTTCGTATCCAGAACTCTCAGTGGGTTCGTGTGCATACGACGCTTACAATCTTCGTCTAGCACATCGATATGTTGCTCAAGGAATGCAACCAGTGCCGTGCGGTAATCTGCGCGATCTTCTTGAGAACCGATAGAGTTAAGCTCAAGACGAACATGTTCATGGATACCCAGCTCACGCCATAGACGTGCTGTCATCATGATAAGCTCAGCATCAACATCTGGACCATTTAGACCGAACACCTCAACACCACACTGGTGGAATTGACGGTAACGACCTTTCTGCGGGCGTTCATGGCGGAACATAGGCCCCATGTACCATAGACGTTGTTCGTCACGGTTGATCAGACTGTTTTGAATACATGCACGTACACAGCCAGCTGTACCTTCAGGGCGAAGTGTTAGGCTGTCTCCGTTACGATCATCAAAGGTGTACATTTCTTTTGAAACGACGTCTGTCTCTTCACCAACCGCGCGGCTGAATAGGTTTGTTTCTTCAACGATTGGCATGCGCACTTCGTTGTAGCCGTATGCGCTCACGGTACTTTTTACTGCGTTTTCAAGTTTCTGCCACAGCGGAGACTGAGTTGGAAGGCAGTCGTTCATGCCTCGGATTGCTTGGATTTTCTTTGCCACAATAATTACCGTCGCTTAGTAACCCGAGCACACTTAGCGTGCTCAAGCTATGAGATTAATCTTCTTGTTTGATATCGATGCGGTTAGCTTGGTCTAATACAGACGCTTTCGCACGGATTTTCGCTTCTAGCTGGTTCACTAGATCATCGTTGTCGAAACGCTCTTTCTGACGTTTGCCGTCTTCGTAGAATGCGCTCTTCTTATTGCTGCCAGCTAGACCTAGGTGTGAAACCTCAGCTTCACCTGGGCCGTTTACTACACAGCCGATGATAGACACATCCATAGGTGTGATGATGTCTTCTAGACGCTCTTCCAGTGCGTTAACTGTGTTAATCACGTCGAACTCCTGACGTGAACAGCTTGGACAAGCAATAAAGTTGATGCCACGTGAGCGAATACGCAAAGACTTAAGAATATCAAAGCCAACTTTGATCTCTTCTACTGGATCTGCCGCCAATGAGATACGTAGCGTATCACCGATGCCTTCAGCCAAAAGCATACCAAGACCAACCGATGACTTAACAGCGCCAGCTCTTGCACCACCTGCTTCGGTGATACCTAGGTGTAGTGGCTGGTCAATCTGTTTTGCCAATAGACGGTATGAATCCACCGCTAGGAACACATCCGACGCTTTCACACTGACTTTAAACTGGTCAAAGTTAAGACGATCTAGATGATCCACGTGACGCATCGCCGACTCTACCAATGCCTCTGGCGTTGGCTCACCGTATTTCATCTGCAGATCTTTTTCCAAAGAACCACCGTTTACACCAATACGGATAGGGATGTTTTTGTCACGGGCACAATCAACAACAGAGCGAATACGCTCTTCGTTTCCGATGTTACCTGGGTTGATACGCAAACAATCAACACCGTACTCTGCCACTTTCAGGGCGATACGGTAGTCAAAGTGAATGTCCGCAACTAACGGCACAGACACTTGCTGTTTGATGAGCTTAAAAGCTTCCGCAGCATCCATAGTAGGAACAGAAACACGTACAATGTCTGCACCCACTTTTTCTAATGCTCGGATTTGTGCGACTGTAGCTTCCACATCAGTCGTGCGAGTGTTTGTCATTGACTGTACAGCAATCGGTGCACCATCACCAATTGGCACATCACCCACATAAATACGCGTCGATTTACGACGAATAATTGGAGATTCGTGTTGCATAATATTTATAACGGTAAAGTGAATCTAGCGACTTTGCCTGAAGTATACCCAGAAAGGTCGACAGGTTCACTTGCAAATGTCATGGTTACGCCTTCTGGTGCGCCTAATATCACTTTAAAAGGTGCTTTTCCGGCAAGTTCTACGTCTTGACCCGGTTTACGGGTCCCGCTTACTAGCGTTTTGCCATTCGAGTCCTTAACCTGAATCCAGCAGTCTGCTTTAAACTTCATGGTTAATAACGTCATGCCCTCTGGCACAACAGGCGTCATTGGTTCTTGAGTTGCTTGAGCATCTTCGATGACCGCAACAGGCTCTTCTGCCACAGCTTCTGTCACCGCTTCTTCAGTTGCTGCTACCGCGCTTTCTGCTTTACTTACCGTCTCGTCAGCAGATGAAACGGCTTCAGTAACTTCTACCACTGGCGCAACTTCCGCAGGCGTGCTTGCGATAAGTTCATCGGCACTCATTAGATCGATATCAGCATCGTCCGCTGTTTGTTCCGTTTCTGAACTTGATTCTGTCACAACTTGAGCAAGGCTGTTTTCTTGCTGGTTCTGCCACCACCAAGCGCCAGAGATACCAGTAATCACAATCGCAATCGCCCATGTGAGCAGCATAATTCGGCTATTGTGTTTCTCGTGTTTGGTTTTACGAGAGAAACTTTGCATCTCTGTTTCTTGTGGCTTAACGTGAACTTCAGAAGTTTGCTCTAAAGCTGCCAAAACAATCTTTTCATCAAGCCCAACAAGCTTTGCATAAGAACGTAAGTAACCACGAGTAAACGTAGTAACTTGCTGTGCTTCAAATCGATTGTTTTCAATATCTTCAATAACAGAAACGCGAAGTCTTAGGCGATCAGCAACATGCTTCTGAGTCATCCCTAGAGATTCGCGTTTGTTTTTTAGTAACGTGCCAGCTTCCATAGAAAGCGGGACTTCATTGGTGTTTTCGTGTTCTGTCATAATGGCGGTATTTAATCTGTTTGGTGGCTAACACAGTTATTTATTTTCGTTTTTGTTCTTAAGCCTCACTTAAAGATAGCTAGCCTAAACGCGTTAACCAAAATAATCTTTTAGAAATTCTCAGTGTTCAGAGTATGAATGCTCGCTTGCAATGAATCAGCAAACGTAATTGAGAGAATACTGAGAATAGTCAGTGTCTTTGTTATATTTCGCTCACCATGATAAGCGAATGTATAAGGAAGACAAAAACTCTTTGCTCTCAAATTAACAGATAGCTCAAGCTTTTGTCCAAAAATTGACACAGCTAAGTAATATTTCTACTCACAACGCTGTGTCTATAAGGATACAGTGTAGATATTACAAACAAAATAGCCAGAGCATAAGGCTCTGGCTATTCAAGAATTTGTTACAACTTATACTGCTTTTACGTCGATGGTTTCTGCACCACGCGCAGCTTTTAGAGATGCTGTACGTTTGGTGCGGTCAATAACATCACCAACTAACTGCCCGCATGCGGCATCAATATCATCACCACGCGTTTTACGAACCGTTACCGTGTGTTCGTATTGCATCAATGTTTTCTGGAAACGGTCGATGCGTGAGTTACTTGGTTTTTTGTAAGGAGAACCTGGATACGGGTTAAACGGAATCAGGTTGATCTTACATGGCGTATCTTTCATTAGCTCCGCAAGTTCACGAGCGTGGTCCATATCATCATTCACATGATCAAGTAGTACGTACTCAACGGTTACTTTTCCGCGGTTAGCATTCGATGAAGCGATGTAACGACGAACTGATGCAAGGAAATCTTGAATGTCCCAACGGTCGTTGATCGGCATAATTTGGCTACGTAGTTCATCGTTTGGCGCGTGTAGAGAGATCGCCAATGCGACGTCAATTTTACCCGTCATCTGATCAAGACCAGAAACCACACCAGAAGTAGATACGGTGACACGACGTTTAGACAAGCCAAAACCAAGATCATCAAGCATGATTTCAAGCGCAGGGATAAGGTTCTTCATGTTTAGAAGAGGCTCACCCATGCCCATCATTACCACGTTAGTGATTGGGCGACGACCGGTTTCTTTTTGCAAACCAACTTCGCGCGCAGCACGCCATACCTGACCAATGATTTCAGAGACTTTTAGGTTACGGTTGAAACCCTGTTGAGCGGTTGAACAGAACTTACATTCCAGCGCACAACCTACCTGAGACGATACACATAATGTCGCACGATCTTCTTCTGGGATATAAACCGTTTCTACGTCCTGATCACCAACCTTCATCGCCCACTTGATTGTGCCGTCTGAAGAGTGCTGAGCTTCTGCTACCGTTGGTGCTTTGATTTCGCACTTGTGTTGCAGTTTTTCACGTAGCTTCTTGTTGATGTTCGTCATGTTATCGAAGTCATCAACACCGAAATGGTAGATCCACTTCATAACCTGATCCGCACGGAACGCTTTTTCGCCTAGCTCTTCCGCGAAAAATTGACGCATGCCTTTGCGATCAAAGTCGAGTAGATTGATTTTTTCAGTGGTCATGTTGCCTCTCAATGACTGAAACAAGAATAAGGGCGCGAATTGTACAGCCTTTATGCAGCTACAACAAGGGCTCTAAGACCCTGAGTTTGCTAAGGCATTAAAATCTTATAGATTAAATTTTAGACAATAGGTGTAATCAGTTCTCAGTCAATTTTCGATAATAAAAAGCCCCGGAAAATTCCGAGGCTCAACATTCATATTAGAACAAGATTAACGCGGGCAAATCTCTGACTCAGGGAAGAAGAATTCAATCTCACGAGCTGCAGATGCAGGACTGTCTGAGCCATGAACAGAGTTGTAACGCATACTAAGTGCGTAGTCTGCACGGATAGTGCCACATGCCGCTTCTTCTGGATTTGTTTTCCCCATTAGCTCACGGTAACGAGCGATTGCATCTTCACCTTCCAAAACCTGAACCATGATAGGGCCAGATGTCATGAACTCTTTCAGTGCAGGGAAAAAAGGTTTGCCTTCATGTTCTGCGTAAAAACCGCTCGCCTGTTCTTCTGTCAGATGAACCATTTTTGCAGCAACGATGCGTAGACCAGCTTTTTCAATGCGGTGGTAGATCTCACCAATCAGATTGCGTTCTACAGCGTCGGGCTTAACAATTGAAAACGTTCTTTCTAGAGCCATAAAGTTTCCTTTTTGTACTTGTAATAATAGTTTTATATGAGGGACTTGCGTCTCTCTTAGTTATACCAGTACAGACAAAAGTCTGCACTGGCAAAAGTCTTATTTTGTGGCTTGTTCGTTTAGGAAACGGGCAAGAGTACGAACCCCCATACCTGTCGCACCAGCAGACCATTTATCTGACGCTGACTTACGGTAGGTACCCGCGCAATCAAAATGCAACCAACCTTTCTTGTAATCTTCAACGAAGTAAGACAAGAATGCCGCGGCAGTGCTCGCACCAGGAGAGTAATCACCAGAACTGATGTTAGACAGGTCAGCAAAGTTTGATGGCAGCATGCCACGGTGGAAATCAGCAAGAGGTAGTGGCCACAGACCTTCTTTCTCTTGGTTCGCGGCCGTTAGCGCTTGATGAGAAAGCTCGTCATCAAAACTCATTAGTGCATGGTAATCATTACCTAGTGCGTTCTTCGCTGCGCCTGTCAGCGTTGCACAGTCAATGATGAGCTCTGGGGTTTGCTCACTTGCGTAAATAAGACCATCAGCAAGTACCAAGCGCCCTTCGGCGTCGGTGTTCATGATCTCAACCGTCTTACCGTTTTTGTAGGTAATGATGTCGCCAAGTTTAAGCGCACGACCAGATACCATGTTCTCAGCACAACAAAGAATCAGCTTCACACGCTTGTTCAGACCACGAAGAATAGCGAGACCAAGACCACCAGTAATCGTACCTGAACCGCCCATATCAGCCTTCATTGCCGTCATGAAGTTTGATGGCTTAAGGCTGTAGCCGCCTGAATCAAAGGTAATGCCTTTACCAACTAAACATGCAAATACCGGTGCGTTTTCATCACCTGTTGGATTGTAGTCAAGTTGCAGCATTGCTGACGTTCGCTCAGAACCACGACCCACTGCGTAGATACCTTCCCAGCCTTCCGACAGTAGGTCTTTATCTTTTACGATACGAGCAGTAACTGTACCTTGAGGCGCCACAGATTTGATGAATTCCGCAGCCATGGTTGCCAGTTGACGAGGGGCAACTTCTTCTGCTGTTTTGTTGATAATGTCACGAGTAAAGTCGGTTGCAGTGATGCGAGCATGAAGCTCAGCTTGGTCTTTTTCAGACAGAGCAATCCACTCTAATGTGCCGTGTTTTTTCGGGTTGCGGTAACCTTGGTGGAAAGCCCAAACGCTTTCAACATCCCAGTTATCACCAGCAAGTAGAATTGAACGAATTCCTTGGCCATCTAGTTGACGAGCTGCACGTTGGACTGCGCCAAGATCATGCCCTTCACCTAGGTGAATCGTTGCGCCATTTTCAGCGAAAGAAAGCAATGCTTTGTCGCCCCAATGTGGTGCCGCTGGTTCTTGGCTTAGAAATACAGACATCTGTGTAGACATGGTTTCTCCTTGTCTTATAACGGCGTTGCCTACGCCTCTTCTTTTTAATAACTAACGGATGTTAGCATTATGTAGGGTAAAAATGTCAACTTGATAAAAAAACGGACCTTGAGGTCCGCTTTTTTTAGTGAGAATTGTTAACTCTGCTGCGTTTTACCGCCGAATCGAGCATTAGTCAGCTTCATCCATCCAGCACAAGATAACGGCTTCTAGGATCTTTTCATTAGAACGGTTTGGTTCATCGTCAAACTCTTCCAATTCAGTGATCCATTGATGTAAATCCGTAAAACGTACCGTTTTAGGATCCGTATCAGGAAACTTGTCACAAAGCTCAATCGCGATGTCGCGAGAATCTGTCCATTTCATTGCTCATCTTCCTTTTGCTTCGCCCCTATATTATTGGGGAGATAGTATTAGTGATCTTCTGACGCGTGGTTCAACGTGTATTTCGGAATCTCAACAACCAAATCTTCATCAGCGACCTTCGCTTGGCAACCTAAGCGAGATTCTGGTTCCAGACCCCATGCTTTATCTAGCATATCGTCTTCTAGTTCTTCACTCTCTTCCAGTGAATCAAAACCTTCACGAATGATCACGTGGCAAGTTGTACAAGCACATGACTTTTCACATGCGTGTTCAATACCGATACCGTTTTTCAGTGCTACGTCTAGAACGGTGTCACCAGTGTTTGCTTCCAACACTGCACCTTCTGGGCACAAATCTTCGTGCGGTAATACAATAATCTTAGGCATAACTACTTATCTCTTATATATCATTAACTGACTGACCAGACAGTGCAGCTCGAATTGATTTATCCATACGTCGCGACGCAAAGTCTTGGCTTGCTTTGTCGGTGTCTTTAATACCTTGTTCGATTGCTGCGACATCGTCGCCATTGCGCAACTCGATCAACGCTTCAATAACTTTAACTAATGCTTGTTTTTCTTGCTCTGACAGCAATTCATCGCCATCAGCTTGCATTGCCGCAATCAAGCCCTCAATCACTCGGTCAGCTTCAACACATTGCTCCGCTAGAGCTCGAGCTTGCATGTCTTCTTTCGCAAACGCCATTGAATCACGTAGCATGTTCGCGACTTCGTTATCACTCAGACCGTACGAAGGCTTCACCTGAATCTCAGATTGTACGCCTGTGCTTTTCTCCATCGCGGTCACGGACAATAGACCGTCAGCATCCACTTGATAAGTCACGCGAATGTGTGCTGCACCTGCTGCCATTGGAGGAATGCCTTTCAATGAGAAACGAGCTAGTGAACGGCAATCGTCCACCATTTCACGTTCACCTTGAACGGTGTGCACTGTCATAGCCGTTTGACCATCTTTAAATGTGGTAAATTCTTGCGCTCGTGCTACTGGGATTGTGGTGTTACGAGGAATAATTTTCTCAACCAGACCACCCATGGTTTCAATACCAAGAGACAATGGGATGACGTCAAGCAGAAGCATTTCAGAATCAGGTTTGTTACCTGCCAAAATATCCGCTTGGATACCGGCACCGATTGCGACGACTTCGTCTGGATTGATCGTAGTAAGCGGTTTGCGACCAAAGAAGTCACCGACCATTTCGCGAACAAGTAACGTTCGTGTTGAGCCACCCACCATTACGGCTTCAAGTACATCTTCTGCATCGACATCTGCATCTTTCAATGCTCGACGACAAGACATCAGCGTTTTCTTAACCAGAGGACGAATCAAATCTTCGAACTGCTCACGAGTCACTGAGCCTTTCCAGCCAAATACATCAACATCAACGCGGTCTTGCTCAGAGAACGCAATTTTCGTCTCGGTTGCAATGTTCAGCAACGCACGGTTTTTCTCAGCAGAAAGCGGCGCTTCTAAGCCAGCTTGCTCCATCAGGTAGTCTGCTAAAAGATGGTCAAAGTCATCACCACCTAGCGCCGAGTCACCACCTGTTGCTAATACTTCAAATACGCCTTTCGACAAGCGTAGGATAGAGATATCAAACGTACCACCACCCAAGTCGTAAACCGCAATAACGCCTTCTTGGCCAGAATCTAAACCGTAAGCAATCGCAGCCGCTGTTGGCTCGTTAAGCAGACGTAGTACATGAAGACCAGCCAATTTCGCCGCGTCTTTTGTACCTGCACGTTGAGCGTCATCAAAGTAAGCTGGAACAGTAATTACCACGCCAGCTAATTCACCACCTAGCGTTTCTTCTGCACGCTTGCCAAGCGCTTTAAGAATGTCGGCGGACACTTCAATCGGGTTTTTGTCACCTTGAGCGGTTTGCAGAATTGGCAGACCGTTGTCGCTTTCTTTAAATTGGTAAGGCAAAGATGGGTAGCGAGCTTGAATGTCTTTTAATGAACGGCCGAGCAGACGTTTTACCGAGATGATGGTGTTTGCTGGTTCTAGCTCTGCTTTTGCTTTGGCATCGTAACCAACTGACGCTGAATCTTGCGTGTAGTTTACCACTGAAGGCAAAATGCTACGGCCTTGGTCGTCTGTCAGTGTTTTTGCGTCGCCGCTTCGAACTGATGCAACCAAAGAGTTAGTGGTACCTAAGTCGATACCCGCTGCTAACTTATGCTCATGAGGTGCCGAGCTTTGGCCCGGTTCTGCGATTTGAAGTAGTGCCATGATGGGTCCTTGTCACGCTAACTAGCCGAGGAGTTTGTCTTCAACCAGTTCAATTTCGTTCTTTAGTTTGGCAATAAATTTGAGTTTTCGAACTCGGTCTGCGGCTTCTGGCCAAAGACTATTATCAAGTTCTTTTTCTACACTCGCCAAATGCTGTTTGTACATTTTGCTGACCTTAGAGTCGAAGTCAAAAAGCGCTGATTCCGGATCAGAGCTGTCAGCAATTTCTTCCAATTCTTCACGCAATTCCATTTGTTCCATCAAGAACATTGGGTCTTGCATAGTTTGTTGTTCACCACGGATTTCAATGCCATTTTCAGCCAAGAGATATTCCGCACGTGAAATAGGCTGCTTTAGAATTTGATAAGCATCGTTAATTTGCGCTGCTTTTTGTACCGCCATCAAGCGATCACGCTCAGAAGCAGTAGCAAAGTTATCTGGGTGGAAGCGTTTTTGTAGTTCTCGGAACTGAGAAGAAAGAAGGCTACCATCCAGCTTAAACTGACTTGGTAGCCCAAATAATTCAAAGTGATTCATTAAGATCGGGTCCTAGTAAAGCCTTCTGGACTCGGTCGCCCAGAAGGACGAACAATTAGACGTTGAAGCTTTCACCACAACCACATTCACTTTTTGCATTCGGGTTGTTGAATTCAAAGCCTTCATTCAACCCTTCCTTCACGTAATCTAACTCGGTACCGTCTAAGTACACCAAGCTCTTCTGATCGATAATGATTTTCACACCTGAAAGGTCAAATACTTCATCTTCTTCGTTAAGATCATCGACAAACTCAAGTACGTAAGCCATGCCGGAACAGCCTGTCGTCTTCACTCCAAGACGCAAACCGACACCCTTGCCTCGGTTGTCTAGAAATGCTTTTACGCGACTTGCCGCTGTTTCTGTCATTGTGATGGCCATACTGCACCTTAAGTTTGTCTAAATTACGTTTTGGAATGGGAGCGTTTTAAGGGCTCCCATTATATACGGAATACTTATTCCTGGTGTTTTTTCTTGTAGTCAGCAACTGCTGCTTTGATTGCGTCTTCCGCTAGGATTGAGCAGTGTACTTTCACTGGTGGAAGTTCTAGCTCTTCGGCAATCTCTGAGTTTTTGATAGATGCTGCTTCGTCGATAGACTTGCCTTTTACCCACTCAGTTACTAGTGAGCTTGAAGCAATCGCACTACCACAACCGTATGTTTTAAACTTCGCGTCTTCAATGATGCCTTCTGGCGTCACTTTGATTTGAAGTTTCATTACGTCACCACAAGCTGGTGCGCCAACCATGCCGCTGCCTACTGATGGGTCTTCTTTATCGAAAGAACCAACGTTACGTGGGTTCTCATAGTGATCAATTACTTTTTCGCTGTATGCCATGATAAATTACCTCGAATCCTCTATTCAGTCCGTGAGATTAATGGTGAGCCCATTCAACAGTGCTCAGATCAACCCCTTCCTTGTACATATCCCATAGAGGAGACATGTCGCGTAGCTTAGTCACTGCAACGCGGATTTGTTCAATTGCGTAATCAATTTCTGCTTCAGTTGTGAAACGACCGAATGAGAAACGTACTGAGCTGTGCGCCAATTCATCGTCTAAACCAAGAGCACGAAGAACGTAAGATGGCTCTAGGCTCGCTGATGTACAAGCACTACCAGAAGAGACTGCTAGGTCTTTTAGTGACATCAGTAGAGATTCGCCTTCTACGAATGCAAAGCTCACGTTTAGGTTGTGTGGAACACGCTGTTCTAGATCACCATTCACCGTTACTGCTTCTAGATCTTTAACGCCATCTAGAAGACGGTTACGAAGTGCTAATGCGTGATCGTAATCTTTTTGCATGTCTTCTTTTGCTACGCGGAACGCTTCACCCATACCTACGATCTGGTGAGTTGGAAGTGTACCCGAGCGGAAACCACGCTCATGACCGCCACCGTGCATTTGCGCCTCAAGACGGATACGAGGTTTGCGACGTACGTAAAGTGCGCCGATACCTTTAGGACCGTAAGCTTTGTGCGCAGAAAGTGAAATCAGGTCAACCTTCATTTCTTGTACGTCGATTGGCAGTTTGCCAGCAGATTGAGCAGCATCGACGTGGAATACGATCTTACGCTCGCGACACAGTTCACCGATAGCAGTGATGTCTTGAATAACGCCGATTTCGTTGTTTACGTGCATGATAGACACTAATACTGTGTCCTCACGCATTGCCGCTTGCAGCTTGTCTAGATCAACTAGGCCGTTTGCTTCTGGCTCTAGGTAAGTCACTTCAAAGCCTTCACGTTCTAGTTGACGACATGGGTCAAGAACGGCTTTGTGCTCTGTTTTACAAGTGATTACGTGTTTACCCTTCTTAGAGTAAAAGTGAGCCGCACCTTTGATTGCAAGGTTGTCTGACTCAGTCGCACCTGATGTAAATACGATTTCGCGAGGATCTGCATTTAGAAGGTCAGCAATTTGCTCACGAGCAGTATCTACAGCTTCTTCTGCCTGCCAGCCATAACGGTGCGAACGCGAAGCTGGGTTGCCAAATGTGCCATCCATTGTCATGTACTGAACCATTTTTTCAGCAACACGAGGATCGACTGGACATGTAGCGGAATAATCAAGATAAATCGGCAGTTTCATTCTCTACTCCAATGTAAAATGCTGACCGCTAAGAGCGGACGTTTACACCGATGGGCGCGGTGGTTGTATTTTTGTTTGATAACCCATGAGTGACCACAAGATCAATGTCCTGACGATCAGAAATTTCTAAGACTTCATTATCTGTCATTAGCTCACCGAGCGTAATGTTATTTAAGAAGTCACTAATACGAGAGCTTAGGTCACGCCACAAAGTGTGGGTTAAGCAGCGAGTGCCACCTTGGCAGTCGCCTTTGCCTTGGCATTTGGTTGCGTCAACTGACTCATCAACCGCTGCGATAACAGTGCCAATAGCAATGCTGTGAGCGTCAGTACCAAGTCGGTAACCACCGCCAGGACCACGAACGCTGGCAACAAGACCGGCTTTGCGCAATTTTGAAAAAAGCTGCTCTAAGTATGAGAGCGAGATACCCTGACGCTCTGAGATATCTGCTAGAGGTACTGGGTTTTGTTGCGAGTGCAGTGCCACATCCAGCATGGCCGTCACCGCATATCTTCCTTTAGATGTAAGTTTCATACCACACCGTATCCACATCGTTTGTAATGATTAGGATTTTTCCATACCCGACTAAAATGGTCAAGTATTTATTTGACTAAAATAGTCAGGTATTCATCCTTACACCTAAAGTGGTTATTCTTTGTTCAGAGTTTCTTTTCAATCGCCGTCAAAACACCACGCAAAATATTAAGCTCTTGAGCCTCTGGTCGAGCTCGTGAATACAAACGACGAAGCTTGTTCATCACCTGACCAGGCTGTTCTTTGCTAATAAATTGGGTCTCCACCATTACTTTTTCAAGGTGTTCGAAGAACATTTCTAATTCTTTATGGCGAGGGTACTCTTCAGGCTCACTTGGCGTGTACTGGCTTTGTTCTAGGTTGAGGTGTGCAACACGCACTTCATAGCTCAGCGTCTGTACGGCCATCGCTAAGTTGAGCGAGCTGTATTCAGGGTTAGCTGGAATGCAAACATGGTAGTGACACTTCTGCAATTCTTCATTAGTGAGGCCTGTTCTTTCTCGGCCAAATACCAATGCAACAGGGTGCTTTTGACCTTCAACGGCAAACTTTTCACCACATTCACGTGGTTCAAGCATTGGCCATTCTAAAGTGCGTGAACGTGCACTAGAACCCACCACTAGACCACAATCTTCAATGGCGTCTTCTAGTGTTTTTACTACCTTGGCATTTTGTGCAATATCACCTGCCCCTGCCGCTAGTGCTAGGGTTTGGTCGTCGACCTCACATTGCGGATCAACCAATACAAGCTGGCTTAAACCCATGACTTTCATTGCTCGAGCTGCCGAGCCAATGTTGCCTGAATGAGAAGTTCCGACGAGTACGACTTTTACTTGATCCAACATCTGTGATTGCTACCTAAATTAAAACCGAAGGATGTTACCATAATTTTTTAACACACCCTAGGGTGAAGCAGGTTTCTATTCGCATTCTCATCAATTGTTTTTCAGCTTTAAGGTAGAGCCAATAGTGCGGCTTTCACATGCGGCCAAAAAATAACCACTTCCCTTTTCTCTGCACTCTGGTATACTCGCCGCCGCTTTAAATTGTTCTTTAACATCCGTTGGGAAATTCGTATGCATCCAATGCTAAACATTGCTATTCGCGCTGCGCGAAAAGCAGGCAATCATATTGCTAAATCATTAGAAAACACAGATAAAGTTGAGTCTACGCTAAAAGGCACTAATGACTTTGTTACTAACGTAGACAAAGAAGCAGAAGCTATCATCATTGATACTATCAAGCACTCTTACCCAGAGCACTGTATCGTTGCTGAAGAAGCTGGTCTTATCGAAGGTAAAGATAAAGACGTACAATGGATCATCGACCCACTGGATGGCACCAATAACTTTGTAAAAGGTTACCCAACTTTCGCAGTATCTATCGCGGTTCGCTTCAAAGGTAAAACTGAAGTGGCTTGTGTATACGATCCAATGCAAAACGAGCTATTCACTGCACAACGTGGTGCTGGCGCTCAACTAAACAACGCTCGTATTCGTGTAGCTCAACTGAAAGACCTTCAAGGTACTGTTCTAGCAACTGGCTTCCCATTCAAACAGAAGCAACACGCTGAGTCTTACATCAAAATCGTAGGTTCTCTATTCACTGAATGTGCTGACTTCCGTCGTAGCGGCTCTGCTGCTCTTGACCTATGTTACGTGGCTGCAGGCCGTGTTGATGGTTACTTCGAACTAGGTCTAAAACCTTGGGATATGGCAGCAGGTGAGCTTATCGCTCGTGAAGCTGGTGCAATCCTAACTGACTTTGCTGGCGGCACTGAGTACATGAAGTCTGGCAACATCGTTGCTTCTAGCGCTCGTGGCGTTAAATCAATGCTTAAACACATCCGTGAAAACGGCAACAGCGCGATCCTTAAGTAAGATTCTGAAGTCATACTAAGCCCGTCACGCTGATGACTTTTGAATAGCCCCGCTCATTGAGCGGGGCTTTTTTATTTCGAGCAATCTGCCTGTTGGTAAAAACGGTCGTAGTCAGGTAAGTAGTCTATTTTTGCGTGCTTAACCTTCCATATTTTTTCCTTCATTAGAAACTGCAACGAAACCGTGACTGGCTGGTATACATCGCCAAAGCCGTTTACGGAAAGACACCCAACTCCTCCATCCTCACTGTATGCTTCAAAGTAAGACAGCTCCGTAATCAAACTTGATGGGATGGATGACAAAAATGGAAATTGATGACCAAATTTTATTGGGTGAGACTGAATTTCTCGTTTCTCTTTAGGGGAAAGCTCTAGCTCTGCAATAACCTTCAATACCTCTTCATATTGCATCTGATACAAGTCTTTTCTGATCGTTAAGTAGGTTTCATGGAGTTGACCTGCAACAGCACCTGGTACATTCATGATAACCAAACAGAAAAAAGATAACCCAAACTTCATCACCATCTTTATACTGAGCTCGAAAAAGCCCTGCTCTCCTATCAATCTTGAAACAAAGAAACATAGACATTCCTATTCCACCGATCAAAATGGAGCATCAGAGCCTCGAAACAGTTCAAAGAAAATTGAAAGGCAGAATTTTAGATACAAAAAAACCGCTGACTGCTCAGCGGTTTTTGTTTTCGGTTCTCAACCTGCCTTATGGCATCTCGTCGAACTCTGCACCTTCTTTTTCTACTTGAGGTGGCATCAAGTGCTCTTTCTGGATACCCAGTTTTAGCGCTAGTGCTGATGCTACGTAAATAGAAGAGTAAGTACCTACAGTGATACCTAGTAGAAGTGCGGTTGCGAAACCGTGAATCATCGCACCACCTTGCATGAACAGTGCAATTACTACGAACAAGGTTGTACCTGACGTAATCAATGTACGGCTCAATGTTTGAGTGATTGACGCATCCATGATGTCTGAGGGTTCGCCCTTACGCATCTTACGGAAGTTTTCACGAATCCGGTCGAATACAACGATGGTATCGTTGAGCGAGTAACCAACAACCGTGAGTAGTGCCGCTACGATGGTTAGGTCCACTTCGATTTGCATCAGTGAGAAGACACCCAGCGTGATAATGATATCGTGTGCCAGTGCCATTACCGCACCAGCCGCTAGACGCCATTCGAATCGCATTGATACGTAGATCAGGATACAGATCAGCGATACAAGAATCGCTAGGCCGCCTGCTTCTGTTAGCTCATCACCAACGTTTGGACCTACAAATTCAATACGACGCATTTCTACGCTTTCGCCAGTGCCTTCTTTGATTGCACCAATGATTTGGTTACCTAGCGTTTCACCAGACATATCGTCACGAGGACGAAGACGAACCATTACATCGCGAGCACTACCAAAGTTTTGTACTGTCGCATCGCCGAAGCCTTTTGAATCTAGTGCTGCACGAATCTCTTCAAGGTTTGCAGGTTGTTCAAAACCCACCTCGATAAGCGTACCACCAGTAAAGTCTAGGCCCCAGTTCAACCATTTGGTTGATAGCGTGAAGATAGAAGCTGCGATCATAACAATAGAGAATACGAACGCGACTTTCGACCAACGCATAAAGCCGATCGTGTTTTCTGCTTTTAGAATTTGAAACATATTAATTCCCAGCCTTAGATCGACAATTTATCAACGCGTTTGCCACCGTAAATCAGGTTCACGATACAACGTGTACCCACAATAGCGGTGAACATTGAAGTTAAGATACCGATAGATAGTGTTACCGCGAAACCTTTCACCGCGCCGGTACCTACTGCAAATAGAATGATTGCAGTGATAAGCGTTGTGATGTTCGCATCGGCGATAGTACTGAATGCGTTTGCGTAACCTTGGTGAATCGCTTGTTGTGGACTACGCCCATCTCGAAGTTCTTCACGGATACGTTCAAATATCAGTACGTTGGCATCGACTGCCATACCGACCGTCAATACGATACCGGCAATACCAGGCAGCGTCATTGTCGCCCCCGGAATCATCGACATAACACCAATAATCAAAACCAGGTTCGCCATCAATGCAATATTGGCAATCAGACCGAACCCACGGTAGTAAAGCAGCGTAAATAGCATTACGGCTACCATACCCCAGATACACGCTTGAATACCCATATCGATGTTTTGCTGACCCATTGATGGACCGATGGTTCGTTCTTCAACGATTGAGATAGGCGCAATTAGAGCACCAGCACGAAGTAGAAGTGCTAGGTTGTGAGCTTCAGCAGCAGAGTCGATACCGGTAATACGGAAGTTACGGCCAAGCGCAGACTGAATCGTTGCTTGGTTGATCACTTCTTCGTGTTTATCCAGAATCACACGACCTTCTGGCGTACGACGACCACTATCTTTGTACTCTGCAAACACGGTTGCCATTAGCTTACCGATGTTCTTTTTAGAGAACGCAGACATCTTGTTACCACCTTCGCTGTCTAGCGAGATGTTAACCTGAGGACGACCGTATTCATCAACACTTGAACTTGCATCTGTGATGCTTTGGCCACCGAGAATTACGCGTTTCTTCAGAACAACAGGACGGCCATCGCGATCTTGCTTAATCTCGCTACCAGCTGGTGCTCGACCGTTTGCCGCAGCAGAAAGGTCAGCTTTGTCGTCGACTTCGCGGAATTCTAGTGTTGCCGTAGCACCTAGGATTTCTTTTGCACGAGCGGTGTCTTGAACACCAGGCAATTCAACTACGATGCGGCTAGTACCTTGACGTTGAACCAATGGCTCAGCAACACCAAGTTCATTTACACGGTTACGAAGAATCGTGATGTTTTGTTCTACTGCGTAGTTACGTATTTCTTGTAAACGTTGCTCGGTAAAGGTGGCAATCAACGCGTAACGACCATCAGAATCAGAATCGACAAAATTCATGTCTGGGTGATTCTTTTCTAACGTAGCTTTCGCTTCAGCTAGTTGCTCTTCATTACGTAGCAATACTTCCACGCCTTCTTTACCAGAAGGACGGATTGCGCGGTAGCGAATCTTAGCTTCACGAAGTTCACTACGGAAAGCTTCTTCTTGTTGACCAACCAGCTTTTCCATCGCCGCGTCCATATCCACTTCCATCAAGAAGTGAACACCACCTCGTAGGTCAAGACCTAGCTTAAGTGGTGACGCACCAATTGCTTCTAGCCAATCTGGCGTAGCTGGAGCAAGGTTGAGTGCAACAATTTTATCTTTGCCAAGCGCTTCACTGATGATATCGCGGGCACTGATTTGAGTGTCAGTGTCATTGAAACGAACAAGGATTGATCCATTCTCGAGAGCAATGGATTTATGAGAGAGATGCTCTTTATCAAGAGCTTTGGTGACAGCATCCAGCGTTGACATATCTACAGAGGCACCACGTGCCCCTGTAACTTGAATAGCCGGATCTTCACCGTAGATATTTGGAAGTGCGTACAACGCAGCGGTGATGATGGCAAAAAATACCATCAAGTACTTCCATAATGGGTAACGGTTTAGCACAGCGAGGATCCTTTAGCTGTTTTATAGAGACTTCAGCGTACCTTTTGGTAGCACTGCAGTTACGAAGTCTTTCTTGATTACAACTTCATTGTTTGCGTTAAGCTCAATTGAAATGTAGTCATTGTCTTCAGCGATTTTCGTGATTTTACCCACTAGACCACCGCTTGTTAGCACTTCATCGCCTTTGCCCATGGAAGACATCAGGTTTTTGTGCTCTTTTACACGCTTAGATTGTGGACGGTAGATCATGAAGTAGAAGATCACCGCGAACATGCCTAGCATGATTAGCATTTCAAAACCGCCGCCAGCTGGAGCGCCTTCTGCTGCTGCATGAGCTTGAGAAATAAACATTAAAACATCCTCATTATATTTTATTGATAATCCAACAAGTTGGGCTTTCGTAATTTAGATTCAAGTCTAAGAGTGAGTAATAGAGATCACCTTCTCAAAAATAACGTACGTTAGCCTACTTTATTAGCAAAAGCCTCTGGCGACATGCCAAAGGCTTTAATTCTTTTATGCTTTGCTTAGTGGTGGCACTTCGCGGTCACGACGAGCGTAAAACTCTTGAACAAACTCATCGAAACGGTCTTCATCAATCGCCGTGCGAATGCTTTCCATCAAACGCTGGTAGTAGCGCAAGTTATGGATAGTATTCAAACGCGCGCCTAGAATTTCATTACAACGCTCTAGGTGGTGAAGGTACGACTTGCTGTAGTTTTGACAAGTGTAACAGTCACAGTGCGGATCTAGCGGAGTTGTATCCGTTTTATGTTTCGCATTACGGATCTTGATCACACCACCAGTCACAAATAGGTGACCGTTTCGTGCATTACGCGTTGGCATTACACAGTCAAACATGTCGATACCGCGACGAACACCTTCAACCAAATCTTCCGGCTTACCTACGCCCATTAGGTAACGAGGCTTATCTTCTGGAAGCTGTGGACACGTGTGCTCAAGGATACGGTGCATGTCTTCTTTCGGTTCGCCTACTGCAAGACCACCAACTGCGTAACCATCAAAACCGATTTCAGTTAGACCTTTAACCGATACGTCACGTAGGTCTTCGTAAACACCACCTTGAACAATACCAAATAGGTTGTTCGGGTTTTCTAGTTTATCGAAATGGTCACGTGAGCGTTGTGCCCAACGTAGTGACATTTCCATCGATTTTTTCGCTTCATTGTGTGTCGCAGGGTATGGCGTACACTCGTCGAAAATCATTACGATATCAGAGCCTAGGTCTTTTTGGATTTCCATCGACTTTTCAGCGTCCATGAAAATCTTGTCACCGTTTACAGGGCTGCGGAAGTGAACACCTTTTTCGGTGATCTTACGCATTTTACCGAGGCTGAATACTTGGAAACCGCCTGAGTCAGTAAGAATAGGACCGTGCCAGTTCATGAAATCGTGCAGGTCACCGTGCATTTTCATCACTTCTTGACCAGGACGTAGCCATAGGTGGAACGTGTTACCTAGCAGAATTTCTGCACCAGTGCCTTTTACTTCTTCCGGAGTCATGCCTTTAACCGTACCGTAAGTACCTACTGGCATAAACGCTGGAGTTTGAACAGTGCCACGTTCGAAGGTCAATTGACCACGACGCGCATTGCCGTTTTTCTTTTTAAGATCGAATGATAATTTCACGATGCCTCCGAGTGTCAGAGAAACAGTCTGACTATGTATCTTGGGGGTGTTCCCCACTTTAAGGAGCGGTCGCTTTCCTTGCGAGAGACAAAGCAGAAGTTCTACTCTGTTTCCTAGCGTACTGCTAGCACTCGTAAATCATTAGCTTTCTCCCCCTCCTAACCTCCCCCCTTTCACAAGGGAAGGGCTAGGGAGGGGTTAAAACATTATGCCATTTTCTTCTTAATAAACATTGAGTCACCGTACGAGAAGAAACGGTATTGGTTATCCACAGCGTGCTTGTAAGCATTCATGGTGTTCTCGTAACCTGCGAATGCACTGACCAACATAATCAATGTTGACTCAGGCAAGTGGAAATTGGTGATCAAACAATCCACCAGCTGGTACTCGTAGCCAGGGTAGATAAAGATTTCAGTATCACCAAAGAATGGTACCAATTCCGTACCTTTCTTCAGTGCGTCTTGCGCTGCACTTTCAAGCGAACGAACTGATGTAGTACCTACGGCAACGATTCGGCCACCGCGTGCTTTAGCTGCATTAATCGCATCAACAACATCTTGCGGTACTTCAACGTATTCTGCGTGCATGTGATGATCGTTAATGTCGTCCACTTTCACTGGTTGGAACGTACCGGCACCAACATGAAGTGTTACGTAAGCAAACTCAGCGCCTTTCGCCTTGATCTTCTCAAGCAGAACATCATCAAAATGAAGGCCTGCCGTCGGTGCAGCTACCGCTCCTGGCTTTTGGTTGTAAACCGTTTGGTAACGCTCTTTATCTGCGTCTTCATCTGGGCGGTCGATGTAAGGAGGAAGTGGCATGTGACCAATTTCTTCCAGAATTTCTAAAACCGTCTTATCTGACTCAAACTTCAGTTCAAACAGAGCATCATGACGAGCAACCATTTGCGCTGAATATTCATCGTTCTCGCCAACAATAATAGTCGAACCTGGCTTTGGTGATTTTGAACAACGAACGTGAGCCAGAATGCTCTTTTCGTCCAACATACGCTCTACCAACACTTCTAGTTTGCCGCCAGACTCTTTTCGACCAAACATACGCGCAGGGATAACGCGAGTATTATTGAAAACCACTAGATCACCAGCTTGAACTTGGTCCAACACATCAGTAAATGTGCCATCAATAAGTTCGCCAGTATTGCCATCCATTTGCAGCAGTCGGCTAGCGGTACGCTCTGGTTGAGGGTAGCGGGCGATAAGTTCATCTGGAAGGTCGAAATGGAAATCTGATACTTGCATGTTACTTGTCTTATATATTGGTCAAATCACGTCGAAAACGACGATAAAATTGCGACGAGTTTTTCGCAGCAGACTAGTATATGTTTACATGCTGCAATAGCAAGCAAATCCCCTTAGATTGACTGTAAAACCTTTCACTAAGAGTGTAATAAAACGTGAAAGTATCAAGATTAGCAGCAATAAAAAAGCAGCGGAGTTCGCTGCTTATCTTTTCTATCTATTGCGGCCTGATTTTATACTTTACGTCGGCGCAACCATGTAAATGAAGCTAAAACACTCAACCACCAAATTCCTAAGCTACCACCATCGTCTTCAGAGCCTCTAAAATCACAGTTGTTGGTCGCAATACCATCGTGACACTCTTCTTCTCCCCCATTGTCATCATTGGCCTCTTTAATAAAGTTGGGTTCAATGATGTAACTGCTTGGGGGGGCGTCAGCGGTAATGTAAGACTGTACCCAATCATGATATTGGCTCACTTTGGTGTAGAAACTTGGGATAGTGAGTGAACCACATGTCGGAAGAATAAGAGGAGCACCGCTTACAATACCGATCTGCTTCCCCGTTGCGACATCGATGAGTGGACCACCACTGTCACCTTTACATGCAGAATTGCCATATTGGGTATTACTCTCCGAGTCCAGCACTTCATTCCGAGTTGGCAAAGTACATATTTTGGTTAAGTTCTCACGTGAATCAATGATTCCCGGAAAGCTGCTGCCAATTTCTAAGCGCTCATAACATTTGTCGATGGGTAAAAAGGTGCTAATGGTGGTTTTAAGTGTATCTGAGGATTCAGACGCATCAGGTTGAGTGGTTCCCCAACCAAATACTTGCACGTTTTCCACACGCTGATTAGTTAGATAATTGTCGTTCCAATCAGCAGCCAGACGCGCTTCAATATTCTCCATCTCAGTTTTGTTTGCTAAGTCCGCAAATCTTGCATTCGCGACCGGACGAGTGAGATACAACAATGCAATATCAGAATCTAAACCCGTTTGAATTGGTTTGACGTTGCCGTTACTGTCGATGTCCGCTTTAGATATACGCGTGTAATCCGGATGCACTACCACATGTGAAACTGGATAGAAGTTATCAAGCCCTGCAGTATTTAGATCATACACATTGGCATTCACGGACAGTTCACCCGGAGGGGTCACATAATAGCTAGCTTCATTAGTTCCCTGCCCCATCACCACACAGTGTGCCGCAGTTAATACCCATTGTTCCGTCAGCATGGTACCGCCACACAGCGGAAACTCTGCCATGTTACTTGCGCGTAAAGTCACGCGATCAACCGGGTCGGTTTGCTCATCTCCTAACACAATCGCTTGAGCGGATTGCACACTGAATGCCGCCACTGCCAAAGCAATGAGCTTGTTGCACGTCGTTCGTTTCATTTAGGTTGTTATCTTCAATCTGGTAAGCCTGAGCGTATCTTCTTCCACAGACTTACCTTGGAAAATCAAGCAAGTAAAAATGTGCGATTCAATTCATTGGATTAACTGCGCCCTACACACCTTATCAGTCAAAAGTGCAAACTGACTCGCATTGAGTTCCCACCCTGCAATTACCAATTAAAAACAAACTTATCAATAGGGATGAGGGGCGACTATATTGATAGTGAGCGATACGCTCTTTGATGATAAATTGAGGTAAGTATGAAGATCTTTCTAGCCACTTTAAGTGCTTCAATATTGTTGTTTTCTGCCAGCAGTTTTGGCGATGGGAGAACAGATTTGTTTCGTGCTCAGCAACAAGCTTGTGCCTTAAAACAAGTCCCTCGCCACTGCGCTGTAAACGTACCTGGTAAACACTACATCGGTCGCTGTGTCGATGCGAAAGCGTATGGTCTTATCTGTGTGCATTTCAAGCAACGTTAAGAGTAACCAAAGGTTTCAACGCCTTAGCTTTGGTTATTTATGATAGCGCTTACATCCTAACATCACCCCAAATGAGTAGCTGGAATTATGGAAAACTCCAGTACATTCTCACCTCTGATTGATCTCCATCTAATCGTTTTATTTTATTAGTGAAAAACGAGGCAGCTCCCAGATATACGGAAAAATATTCTCTATATTTAAAGGAAGGACAATGCCGCTGGAGGTCTCTATGATCAAGGTTGAAGACATGATGACTCGCAACCCTCATACCTTGCTGCGTGAGCACACATTACGTGACGCAAAAAGCATGATGGAAGCGCTTGATATTCGACATATTCCGGTTGTTGATGCCAATAAACACTTACAAGGCTTGGTGACTCAACGCGATATTCTTGCCGCACAAGAATCCTGTTTACACCCAGATGAGGCTGAACAATCTTTTACCCTCGACACCCCGCTTTATGAAATGATGCACACCAACATCATGACAGCAGAACCAAGAGCTGGATTAAAGCAAAGTGCTATCTATATGCAAAAACACAAAGTAGGCTGTTTACCTGTGGTAACTAAAGGTCACTTAGTCGGGATTATCACCGACACAGACTTTGTTTCCATCGCAATCAACTTACTAGAGCTTCAGGAAGAGGTTGAACCTGAAGAGCTAGAAACAGAATAGTTTGAGCAGAACTTATTGCACTCACAACAAATAAAAAGCAAAAAAAGAGCGGCTAATTCGCCGCTCAAGATGTCATTACTAACGTAGTAATTATGGACTCTATGCTTGTTAGAATTGGTCTTCTTCGGTAGACCCTGTCAGTGCTGTCACTGAAGATTGCCCGCCTTGGATAGTATTGGTCATTCTGTCAAAGTACCCCGTACCTACCTCTTGCTGGTGCGCTACGAACGTGTAGCCTTTCTCTGCTGCTTCAAACTCAGGACGTTGAACTTTCTCAACGTAATGACGCATGCCTTCACCCTGTGCGTAAGCGTGTGCCAGTTCAAACATGTTGAACCACATGTTGTGGATACCTGCTAGCGTGATGAACTGGTACTTATAGCCCATATTCGCCAGTTCTTGTTGGAACTTAGCAATGGTTTCTGCATCTAGGTTTTTCTCCCAGTTGAATGAAGGCGAACAGTTGTATGCCAACAGTTGGTCTGGGTACTCGGCATGAATCGCTTCTGCAAACTTACGAGCTTCTTCTAGACATGGCGTTGCCGTCTCACACCAGATTAGATCCGCGTATGGAGCGTAAGCTAAACCACGAGAAATCGCTTGGTCGATACCTGCACGAACACGATAGAAACCTTCTGGAGTGCGCTCTCCTTGAATAAAGTCTTTATCGTATGGGTCGCAATCAGACGTTAGCAAGTCGGCTGCGTTTGCATCGGTACGCGCAATAACCAGTGTTGTTGTGCCAGCAACATCCGCGGCTAGGCGAGCTGCTACCAGTTTTTGCACCGCTTCTTGAGTTGGAACCAGTACTTTACCACCCATGTGACCACACTTCTTCACGGATGCCAGTTGGTCTTCAAAGTGAACACCTGCCGCACCTGCGTCGATCATCGATTTCATTAACTCGTAAGCGTTAAGTACACCACCAAAGCCTGCTTCTGCATCCGCGACGATTGGTAGGAAGTAATCAATGCCGCCTTCATCTTCTGGCGATTTACCTGCTGTCCATTGAATTTGGTCTGCACGACGGAACGAGTTATTGATGCGTTTAACGACCGAAGGAACAGAATCTACTGGATACAGAGATTGGTCTGGGTACATCGTAGACGCAGTATTGTTATCTGCCGCTACCTGCCAGCCAGATAGGTAAATCGCTTCGATACCTGCTTTCGCTTGCTGTACGGCTTGACCACCCGTTAGTGCACCAAGGCAGTTAACATAGCCTTTCTTTGAGCTACCGTTGACCAGTGACCAAAGTTTGTCAGCACCACGTTGTGCAATCGTGTTCGCAGGTACCATAGAACCACGCAGTGTTACTACTTCTTCCGCAGTGTAGGTGCGTTTTACGTTTTTCCAGCGTGGGTTGGTTGCCCAATCTTTTTCCAGAGCTTCAATTTGTTGGCGGCGAGTTAAATTAGTCATTGGTCTATCCCTCTTATAATGTGCACTTGTGCATGTGCGTTGAGTTTTCCGTTCTCAGGCAGTACATCCTTATCTGCCTCGAATCCTTCACGTATTGGTTAAATAAACATGTATTAGTTAGATAAATTGAGTGTTTAAAATCTTTGGGTTAATCCAAGTAGTCATAACCTGGAATGGTTAAAAAGTTGGTCAGTTCATCGCTTGTGGTGAGCCTAGCCATCAAGTCTGCCGCTTCTTCAAATCGACCTGCTTGATAGCGTTGCTCGCCAATTTCTTGCTTCACGACTTCAATCTCTTCTTTCAGATAGAGTTCGAACAACTCTTTAGTGACCTTCAATCCGTTGTCGAGCGACTTACCGTGTTGAATCCATTGCCAGATAGAAGCACGTGAGATTTCTGCGGTAGCAGCGTCTTCCATCAGTCCGTAAATCGGCACACAACCGTTGCCAGAGATCCAAGCTTCGATGTATTGCAGCGCAACGCGGATGTTATGGCGCATACCCTCTTCTGAGCGTTCACCCTCGCACGGTTCAAGTAACTCTGTGGCGGTGATTGGTGCGTCTTCTGCACGGCTTACCTCCAATTGGTTAGTACGCTGTCCCAATGTGGTGCTGAACACTTCCATTGCAGTATCTGCCAACCCTGGGTGAGCAACCCAAGTGCCATCGTGACCGTTATTGGCTTCCAATGACTTGTCGTTGCGGATCTTATCCAGCACTTTTTGGTTTTCTTGTGGGTCTTTAGCCGGAATAAAGGCCGCCATGCCGCCCATCGCAAATGCGCCACGTTTATGACAAGTACGCACCAACAATCTTGAGTAAGCGTTGAGGAATGGCTTGTCCATGGTCACCACTTGGCGATCTGGCAGTACGCGATCTGGGTGGTTTTTCAGTGTCTTGATGTAGCTAAAGATGTAATCCCAGCGACCACAATTCAAACCAACGATGTGTTCTTTCAGTGAGAACAGAATCTCATCCATTTCGAATACGGCTGGTAAGGTTTCAATCAGCACAGTCGCTTTGATGGTGCCAGTATCCAAACCGAAATACTCTTCGGTGAAATGGAACACTTCGCTCCACCACTTCGCTTCATGATGCGATTGCAGCTTTGGAATGTAGAAGTAAGGACCGCTTCCCTTTTTCAGTAGCGCCTTATAGTTGTTGTAGAAGTACAGAGCGAAATCGAATAGCGCACCTGGAATGATCTGACCGTGCCACGTTACGTGTTTTTCTTTTAGATGCAGTCCGCGAACACGGCAGATCAACACCGCTGGGTCTTCTGCCAGCTGATAGTGTTTGCCATTGCTAGAATTGGTGTAGCTGATGGTGCCGTTAACAGCATCGCGCAGGTTAATTTGACCATCCAGAACTTTACTCCATGCAGGAGACATCGAATCTTCGAAGTCTGCCATGAACACTTTTACATTCGCATTCAGTGCGTTAATCACCATCTTGCGATCAGTTGGTCCAGTAATCTCCACTCGGCGATCTTGCAGATCTTGCGGGATTCCAAGGATCTTCCAACTTCCTTCACGAATGTCTTGTGTTTCTGGTAGAAAATCTGGCAGCTCACCAGCATCAATGCGTGCTTGCTTCTCTTCTCGTGCTTCCAGTAACTGTTCAACACGTCCGGCAAATTTTTCACACAGTAGAGATAAGAAGGTTTGGGCTTCAACATGGAAAATTGCTTGATGTTCAGGAGCAACGACTCCATTCACCTCAAGCATGCCTTGGGTTTGCTTTAGTTGTTGTGTTTTTTGTTCTGTCTGAGCAAGCATAATCATTCATCCTTAACGTGCTTTATTCATCTTGGGCAGTCAGCCTAAAGCTACATTTGTAAGTTATGAACAACAAATTACATCCTTTGATTTGGCGTTCACTTCGCTTCGTTATGTCTATACCTTGCGCAACCTGAATTGCTTTTTCAATCTAGACATAAGTCTTACAAGCCTTTAATTAAGCTAACCCAACAAAGGTTTAAGCGAAACCCCTCAAGTAAACAAAACGTTAAATTCAAAGTTTTATTCGGTATCAAACAAGCGTTTGATTTTTGAGCTCAATTTGTAATTTATTACGTAATTTAATTACATTAATTTTACAGGTCATTTTTAAATTCAAACAATCGTATGAATAGTGAGGCGGGAGAAAAATCCTTGTATTCACAAGGGCTAGGAAGAGGGAATTAAACGCGACTTAAACGCGTTACACAGGTAGTTGTGTAAAATTAACATTGTGAAATTTCACTATTTTATGAAAGCTTCATGAAAGTTCATCTGTAAAATTTTACAAGTCAAAGTTCACGCACAGAATAAAATGCTAAAAAGCGCACTATTTCTAGTGCGCTTTTTGATATTAGTTCGGGAGTAGCAGGCTAATACTAATAGCTAAAGCAGTTCAGAGACGACTTCTGCCAATTGATTGAAAGTGTTTGATCGTGACGAACTCGGACGCCAAACCAAACCAATATCGCGATATGCTTGCTGACCTGGAGGGTCGATCACCACCAAGTTCTGGTTGTGAAGTAAACCGTGATCAATCGCCATTTGCGGAATAAACGTGGTACCCAGACCATTAGCAACCATCTGTACTAAGGTATGAAGACTGGTCGCGGTGAAGGGGTTGATCTTCTCTTTATCCGTCAACTTACACGCTGAAACCGCGTGTTCAGTAAGACAGTGCTCTTTCTCTAATAAGAAGACGGATTCATCTGGCAAATCTGCATAACGGATCGGCACAGGAACGGAATCCGCTTGATTGGCGCTGATCACCATGCGGAACGGGTCTTGCCCCACCACACGGCTTTCCATTCCTTCTATCTCTACAGGCAGAGCCAGAATCAACACGTCCAACTCACCGTGGCGAAGTGCTTGCAGCAAGTTGGTCGTCGTGTCTTCTCTTAATAGAAGGTTTAATTGCGGGAAGCGGTAGTTCACCTCTTGAACAAGGTCGCACAATAAGAAAGGAGCAATGGTCGGAATACAACCTACTTTTAGCTGCCCTTCCATATCATCACCTTGGCATAGGCGCCCCAGCTCAACAAGATCTTGCCCTTTAGCGAGCAATTCTCGACCATGTTGCACCACCATCTCACCAGCTTGGGTGAAAACTAATGGGCTTTTTTTATCTTTCTTTTCATAAAGCGGGCAACCAATCAACTCTTCAAGGTTTTGGATGCCTTTACTTAAGGTAGATTGACTGACAAAACAACGCTCAGCAGCATCACTAAAATGTCGAGTTTCATGCAGAGTGACCAAATAGTGTAACTGCTTCAAGCTAGGCCATTTATTCATAATTCTATTTGTATCTATTGCTGTTCCAGTGATCGAGATAATAGTTTCGGTGTTATCGCTTTTTTCGATGAACTCAATCTATTTATTTCGCTTTTTTCAATACTACAATCTGTACTATAGTTTGTCTCGCACAAACACGGACCAAACCTAAATAACTGAATGTAGGTTTGGAGCAAACCAAAATTTTTAGGAGCAAAAAAATGGTACTAGTAGGTCGTCAAGCCCCTGACTTTACTGCAGCAGCTGTTCTAGGTAACGGCGAAATCGTTGAAAACTTCAACTTTGCAGAATTCACTAAAGGTAAGAAAGCAGTAGTATTCTTCTACCCACTAGATTTCACGTTCGTTTGCCCATCTGAGCTAATCGCATTCGACAACCGTCTAGCTGATTTCCAAGCTAAAGGTGTTGAAGTAATCGGTGTTTCTATCGATTCTCAGTTCTCTCACAACGCATGGCGTAACACGGCTATCGAAGATGGCGGTATCGGTCAAGTTAAATACCCTCTAGTTGCTGACGTTAAACACGAAATCTGTAAAGCGTACGATGTAGAACACCCAGAAGCAGGCGTTGCTTTCCGTGGTTCTTTCCTAATCGACGAAGACGGTCTTGTACGTCACCAAGTAGTTAACGATCTACCACTAGGTCGTAACATCGACGAAATGCTACGCATGGTTGATGCACTAAACTTCCACCAGAAGCACGGCGAAGTATGTCCTGCACAATGGGAAGAAGGTAAAGCAGGTATGGATGCATCTCCAAAAGGTGTTGCAGCGTTCCTATCTGAGCACGCAGACGACCTAAGCAAGTAATAGACACTGCCGCCCAAGCTCAATGGGTGTGTTGGTTGGATGTATATATAAAGCAAAAAGCTATAGCGGAAAAACCGCAAACGCCAATCAGTCTAAGTAAAGTCATAAAAAAGCCCAGAGTTCGCTCTGGGCTTTCTTTTTATCTGCACTTTTGAAAAGCAAAAGAGGCAAGCATCACGCAAAAAGTTTACCTCTATTTCCCTGCCTTCTTATAAAGATTCTCCTCTTTCGTCCTGCTAGTATTTGCTGTAATTACAATAATTCAGGACAACCTCGTGAACACTCAACTTGAAGTCTGTATTGATAACATTGAATCACTCCACAATGCGATTGCCGGTGGTGCAACCCGCATCGAACTCTGCTCTTCACTTGCTTTGGGTGGTTTAACACCAAGCTATGGCTTTATGCAGCAAGCCGCTAAACGCTCTACTATTCCGGTTTACGCGATGATTCGCCCTCGCCAAGGCGACTTCTTCTACAGTGAGGAAGAAGTCGAAATGATGCGTTGGGATATTGAAGTAGCCAAACAAGCAGGCTTGAATGGTGTCGTGCTCGGCGTGCTCACTCAAGACGGCGACATTCATATGCCTTACGCAACAGCACTGTGTGAATTTGCCCAAGCGCTTGGTTTAGGTGTTACCTTCCATCGTGCCTTTGATCAGTGTCGCGATGCTGAAAAAGCCTTAGAAGAAGTGATCAGCTTAGGCTGTGAACGTATTTTGACTTCCGGCCTTGCACCTTCTGCACCGCAAGGTATCGATGTGCTTAAAGCCTTAGTTGAACAAGCACAAGGACGCATTGCGATCATGGCGGGCGCCAGTGTGAATGCAGACAATGTAGGTCAGATCGTTGAACAAGCCAAAGTCACCGAAGTGCATTTATCTGGCAAGACAACTCGCCCAAGTCACATGACCTTTATTGCCGAGCAAAGCAAAATGGGCGCTGCCGATGTAGATGATTTTTCGATTCCAGTCACCAATACCGAAGCTATCGCTAAAATGGTAACAGCTCTCAATTAAGGGCTTTCAAATCCCGTCTTTGGTTATTGAGTGCTAACATATTGATAACTAAGGACGGGAGGAAACATGGCGAAACTGAAGAAAAAGGAATACGAAGAAGCACTAGAACAGCTGCAAATTGAATTAGTTAAGCTCCAAGAATGGGTCAAACACAAAGGGCTTAAAGTCGTGGTACTGTTTGAAGGACGCGACGCTGCTGGCAAAGGTGGCACCATCAAACGCATCACTGAAAAACTCAACCCTCGTGTCTGCCGTATCGCAGCCCTTCCCGCCCCAACAGAAAAAGAAAAAACACAATGGTACTTCCAGCGCTATGTAGCACACCTGCCTGCTGCTGGGGAAATCGTGCTGTTTGACCGCAGTTGGTACAACCGTGCTGGCGTAGAGAAAGTCATGGGCTTTTGTACCCCTGACCAATATGAAGAGTTTCTCCGCTCTTGTCCTGAGTTTGAACGCATGTTGCAACGCTCTGGCATCATCTTAATTAAGTACTGGTTTTCAGTCTCCGATGAAGAACAAGAAAAGCGTTTCTTAGAACGCATCAATACCCCAATCAAACGTTGGAAGTTCAGCCCGATGGATTTGGAATCACGTAATCGCTGGGCAGAATATTCAGAGGCAAAAGATAAGATGTTTGCCTACACAGACACGAAAAACTGTCCTTGGTGGGTGGTCCCTTCTGATGATAAAAAGAAAGCTCGGCTGAACTGCATCAGTCATTTACTCAGCCAAGTCGAGTACGAAGAACTTGAGCATCCCGTTATCGAATTACCAGAGCTGAGTAAAGAAGGTTATGTTCGTGCCCCTATCGACGATCAAACCTTTGTCCCTGATAAATACTAGAGAGACACCATGGCGAAAGACTTGTTTCATACCCTTGATCTGAACTTACTCAAAACCTTTATGATTTTGATGCAAGAGCGAAACATGCGTAAAGCGTCACAACGTCTATTGGTCTCGCAGCCAGCAATCAGCCAAGCATTACAAAAGCTGCGTAATCACTTTGATGACGAGCTGTTTGTGAAAGTAAAAACAGGTCTTGAACCGACACCTTTCGCCGAATCCCTCGCTAACGATATTACGCCGCTCCTCGATGGTTTAGCTTCGGCAGTTAATCGTTCCCATCAGTTTGATCCTATCGAAGTGGATATAAAAATACGTATTGCGCTTGCGCCAATTACAATGACTTGCTTGCCCGGTTTCCTCTTCGAACAAATTAGAATATTAGCCCCTAACGCCCAACTTGAACTGGTCGGTTGGTCAAACAGTACTGTGGATGAAATCTTAAAGGGTGAAACCCTGATGGGCATAAACTACGAATTACTTCTGGCAAACAAAGAGATTTATGCTCCTAAAGTACTCGATTTGAAAGGACGAATTTTTGTTCGAGAAGGTCATCCAGTCACAAAATCTCACGTTGAGCCACGTGATCTTAGCGGTTACCCAATTGCTTCTTTAATTTCCCCAGGGTGGAACGACAAATTTAGCTATGCATCTGAACTTCTTACCGAAATGGGTATCGAGCACACGATTGGATTTCGCTCTGAGTTAGTCATGGCGATCATTGATGTGGTGAAACATACCGATATGTATTTACCTCACTCCAATCTATTTCCTATAGAGCAGTTTCCGGGCTTAAGGGCTGTCGATTTGACCATCAATGGTCAACCACAAATGAAGTCTGTACATTGCCACATACACGTCCGAAACCGGAATAACCCTTTAGTAAACTGGCTAAAAGGTCTGATTGAAATGGCGTTAATTGATGAGTCTAATAAGCATTGATTATCACTAAAATAATGAAAGCTATTTAGTTATAAAAATTACTTCTCAATAGAATGACTTGTCCCTAGCTAACTGAAAGGATGTCAGCTCAAATTTGCAAGGAGGCCTCTTAGATAAATGCATTGAGAAGTTACATGAAAAATATCCTCCCTTTACTTGCACTCTTCGTCCCCTTATCAGTAAGCGCATCAGGGCTTTATATCTCTCCAGAAGTTAAGATTGGCTCATTTCGAGGGGCTGGTATCCAAATGGGTGCGTCCGATATGGCGGGCTTTGATGCGCTGTATTTTGATTACTCCCAGATTACTTATAAGAGCGGTAATTATGATGAGACCATCGACGCCTATCGCATTGGCTTCCAGCACTTATTTGGCCACCAGCCGCAGATGGGGTTTCAAGCAAGCTTAGGATTAGCTCAGTACGATGGAACGTACAAAAGTGAACGCAGAGAGACAAACGGATTGAGTATTGGTGGCGCTTACGTATATCAAGTTAACCCAATATTGTCGGTAAGAGCAGGGGCGGATTTAGACGTTTTCATGAACGATAAAACCCACACCTTTACTGATACGGCAATTAACTTTTCTCTGGGCTTTGGCCTGCGCCTTTAAGACTTACTTCAGTACGTCATCGATGCTTTGATCACCAAGGTGACGTACGTCTTTGCCTTTCACGAAATAAATGATATATTCACAGATGTTTTGACAACGATCGCCCACACGCTCAATGGCACGTGCCGACCACATCACTTGCAGAATATGTGGAATGTTTTTCGGGTCTTCCATCATGTAAGTCATCAACTGACGAATCACCGCTTCGTATTCCGCGTCCAACTTATCATCAAGCTTGTGTACTTCTGCTGCGGCTTCTACGTCCATACGCGCAAAGGCATCGAGCACTTGGTGTAACATTTGGATCGCTTGACGACATAAAGGCTCTAACGAGACTTGGAATTGGCGCTCTTTCGATGATGGGCTTTCAATTGCGACATAAGCAATGCGCGTTGCAACATCGCCAATGCGCTCAAGATCTGTGATGGTCTTAATAATCGCCATGATCAAGCGTAAGTCTTTTGCAGTTGGCTGACGCTTGGCAATGATACGGGTACAAGCATCATCAATAGACACTTCCATCGCGTTCACTTTATGATCATCACGCACAACTTTACGCGCCAGTTCGATGTCTTCCTTATGCAAGGCTTGAATAGCATACGACAGTTGCTGCTCTACCAAGCCGCCCATGGTAAGTACATGGGTACGAATCGATTCTAGCTCTACGTTAAATTGTCCTGAGATGTGACGTCCAAACTGCATGGCTTTCCTTTAATCCTTAAGAGATCGTGACTTAACCGTAACGACCGGTGATGTAATCTTCGGTTTGTTTCTTCATTGGAGAAGTGAAGATCGAATCCGCATCCGAGTATTCAATCAACTTACCCATATGGATAAATGCAGTGTGGTCACTGACGCGCGCCGCTTGTTGCATGTTATGGGTAACGATAACCACAGTATATTGAGTCTTGAGCTCATTGATAAGCTCTTCAATAGTTAAAGTTGATATTGGGTCCAATGCCGATGTCGGTTCATCCAATAATAGAACTTCGGGTTCGATAGCGACGGCACGAGCAATCACCAAACGCTGTTGCTGGCCGCCAGAAAGTCCAAATGCGTTTTCATGCAGACGGTCTTTTACTTCGTCCCATAATGCCGCAGATCGTAGTGAACGCTCGACCGCATCATCCAGCATGCGACTGTTCTTCACACCTTGCAGACGAAGGCCATAAACCACGTTTTCGTAAATCGACTTAGGGAATGGGTTTGGGCGCTGGAATACCATGCCTACGCGGCGACGCAGCGTGGCGACATCCACACTTGGGTTGTAGACGTTCTTACCATGCAAACGTACTTTACCCGTCACTTTACAACCTTCAACTAAGTCGTTCATGCGGTTGATACAGCGCAGCAGTGTGGATTTACCACAACCTGACGGGCCGATGAACGCCGTTACGCGCCCTTTCGGAATGCGCATGGAGATATCATGTAGCGCCTGAGCCTGGCCATAGAAAAGATTAAGGTTCTCAATCGAGATAGCCGTTTGTTCATCCGTCAGGTTATGCACATCCAATGGTGGCTCGTAACCCAATGTATTATCAAAGTTAAACATGCTTAATCTTGTCCTAAAGTTCTGTATTTCTCTCGCAGATTATTACGAATGCTGATTGCTGTTAAGTTTAGTCCGACAATAACCGTCACGAGTAAGAAAGAAGTCGCGTAAACCAGCGGGCGCGCGGCTTCGATATTCGAAGTCTGGAAGCCAACATCGTAAATGTGGAAGCCTAGGTGCATGAACTTTCTGTCCAAGTGCACATAAGGGAATTGCCCATCCACTGGCAAGCTAGAAGCCAGCTTCACAACGCCCACCAGCATCAATGGCGCCACTTCCCCCGCAGCTCGGGCAATTGCGAGAATTAAACCTGTAATGATCGCAGGGGTTGCCATAGGCAAAACCACACGCCACAGCGTTTCGAACTGCGTTGCGCCCAACGCCAACGATCCATGACGAACAGAACTCGGAATACGGGTTAAACCCTCTTCCGTCGTTACAATCACCACCGGTAGCGTCAAGACAGCCAGAGTCAGTGCCGACCACAACAAGCCAGGCGTGCCAAAGGTTGGAGCGGGTAACCGCTCGGCGTAAAACAGGTTATCGATAGAGGCACCAATGGTGTAAACAAAAAAGCCCAAACCAAACACGCCGTAAACGATCGAAGGAACGCCAGCAAGGTTAATAACTGCAATACGGATCACTCGAGTAAGCGCATTGTTCTTGGCATACTCATGCAAGTAAATCGCCGCAACCACACCCAATGGCATCACTATGATAGACATGATGATAACCAAGAAAACCGTACCGAAAATTGCTGGGAAAACACCGCCTTCAGAGTTCGACTCTCGAGGGGCTTCGGATAAGAACTTCCAAACCTGTTTCCCCCAATGGGCAACCTTCTCAGGCAATGACATTTGGTTTGGATACCAGTAGTCCAAAATGTCTTCTAATGGAATCGAAACCTGAGTTCCAGTCATGTCTTCGACAATGAGAGAATAATCAGAGAAGCCTAAACGTAACCCATCAAGCTGAGTATCTAGCTTCACGAGTTCCGCTTCAATTTCGGCTTTTCGTTGGCTATTGTTCACCAAAAACTCGTCCGTGATGGTGTCGTTGAGCTCGTGCTTGCGTTTGTCTAAGCGAAGCTGCTCTAACTGCCATCCCAAGTCTTTTACTTGATCATCCACCAACATATCAATTTCATGATGTAAGGTTTCTGCATCATCGAGCTTCTGATCCAAAAGCGTTTGGATGTTGTTTTCGTAGCGTTTTTTCCCGTCTTGGAAGGCTACAAATTTACCAAAGAAGTAGCCACCACTGCTGCGTTCGATCACCGCCCATTCACTCGGCGTCGTCGGATCATCCAACTGTATTTTCAGCACAGAAATAAAATCTGATGGATACAATTCACGGTTAGCAATTTTGATGTTTAAGCGCGTCGCGAATTCTTCATCATCCTCGAGTTTATTCGCCGCATCTTCTGGTAGGTAACTTCTTGGTACAAAACTGCGCTCGTAAACTTGACCAACAAGAGTCGAGTTTTCATGCAACACTTCGCCTTGCACAGGAGTCAGCGCAGCAACATTCCATTGATAAAGTGGCGCGGGCCAGAAGTATGTGAGTCCCTTCCAACCAATCAACAGCAATAAACCAAGGACAGAAAGCAAGCTGATGCTTACCGCTCCCCCAGTTAACCATATCCAAGGTGCGCCAGAACGAATCCAATTTAACACGCTATTACTCGCTCTTTCATTAACTGATTACAACGCACGATATTTATCTCTAAGTCTTTGACGAACCCATTCCGCCAATGCATTCACCGCAAAGGTGAAGACAAACAAAATTAATGCTGATAGGAACAATAATCGGTAGTGAGAACTGCCCACTTCCGACTCTGGCAATTCAACCGCAATGGTTGCCGACAAACTACGTAAGCCTTCTAGCACGTTCCAATCCATTAATGGTGTATTGCCCGTCGCCATTAACACAATCATGGTTTCACCCACAGCGCGACCAAGCCCCATCATGATTGCCGAGAAAATCCCCGGACTGGCTGTCAGCAGGACGACATAAATCAAGGTTTGCCATGGCGTGGCTCCCAGAGCTAATGAGCCATCCGATAGGTGCTTCGGCACTGAGAAAATTGCATCTTCTGCAATGGTAAAAATCGTAGGGATAACCGCAAAGCCCATCGCTAAACCAACCACCAGCGCGTTGCGTTGGTCAAAGCCAATACCATGATCAGTCAGGAACAAACGCATGTCACCACCAAAGAAGGCTTGCTCAAGCATTGGCGATACCCACACACCTAAACCAATCAACAGCAAAATCAAAGGCATTAACACCAAAGCATGCCATCCGTTTGGCAGGCGGTTACGTATTGGTTGTGGGATCAGCGCCCATAGTCCGCCCATCACCATGGTGCTCAGAGGCAAAACAAACAGCATCACCACAACGGTAATCAGGTGGTCTTCCACAATCGGAGCGAACCAAAGCCCGGCAAGGAAACCAATGATAACCGTCGGCAAAGCTTCCATTAACTCAATTGAAGGCTTCACCACACGACGCATTCGAGGCGACATAAAATAAGCCGTATAAATCGCTCCTAGTACCGCCAAAGGTACCGAGAATAACATCGCGAACATCGCCGCTTTAATGGTCCCAAACGCAATTGGAACCAAGCTGAATTTCGCTTCGAAATCATCACTGGCCGAGGTCGATTGCCATACAAACTCTGGCTCAGGGTAACCTTCATACCACACTTTTTGCCATAAAGATGACAACGATACTTCTGGGTATGGGTTATCAACGAACGCCACATTTAACTCGTCATTTTGCCAAGTAATCAGATAACGCTCGTTATTCGACATTCCCGCCATCACAGGTGCCTGCTTGTATGCACGCTTAAACAGCACCAGTTTCTCGCTGGTGGTGTAATGGCTCTGCAACGTTCCGTTAGTGTAGAAGCTGTAAAAACCTTTGCGGTGGGAATCCGGCAACAAGTACTTAAGCTCCGATGCCAACTTGAATTCACGAATGTGCGTCAAGGTGCGTTGATCACCTTGTAGGGTATCAAACCATTGAGAAACGTGACCATCGTTATGAGTAACCAAGATGGAATAAGCGCCGGCTAATAAGTCAATGGTTCTCACCGAATGTTTAGTATCACCTTGAGTAAGATCGATGACCTCACGCACAGAGAACTTATCTTCTCCTTTCACTAACACAATCAGCTCGGAGCCATTACGTAGGTACAAGTTTTTTCCGTCGGGTGTTAGTAACATTTGATCGGGTGAATCAAAACCTGATGAAAAAGTGTAATCAATGGTAATCGGTGGTGCGTCTAATAACTGTGGCTCTTGCCAGCGAGCTTTAAGCACTCCTGTCTGAGTCTGCCATACTAACGTTGGGGTTTGGGTCGAAGCACTAAAGACAAACTGTGTTACCGGATCGCTGGCATCTGTTAGCTGCATATCCATGCCAGAGCTAAAAGGAATGACCTCTGGTGGACGGGTATTTTCTCTTAATGTCGCGTTAAATTCTGGCTTAAAAAGGTGAGCGAAACCATTTTCATCAACTAATCCATACCAACCTAAACCAGGGGCTGATTGAGCAAACGCGACAGGGTTACGAGCCATTTGTTGTGTGTATAAAGCTGGCTTACTTGGGTGATCCAGCGATAAGAAACGAACCTCCCCCGACTGGGTTAACACCAGTCCAATTTGAGAATAGTCATCGACAGAAATTGCGAGAGGCTTCCCACTTTGGGTTACTCTAGAGGCATAATTGGTTTCGATCTCTGCATCAGAAAACAGAGGGATGATCACCATTGCAAGGTAAACGAAGATCAAAACAAGGGCTGCTAAAACCCCTACGCCACCGGATGTCACTGCAAATCGAACTAAACGATCTTTGATCAATCGTTTCTTATCTTTTTCCTGCAATGAAAACTCGGCTTGTGCCATTGATCTCTCTACCCTTTTTGACTTAGTACTAGAATATGTCGTTAAGATGACAATTATATTACAGATCACATTAAACGACTGAAAAGAATACAACTCTTATGCATGCCGTGGTATGAAATAAATCTGTAATGAAAAACTCATAATGTTCACACTCCTCTTTTATCCCACGATGAGTGCGGATTTACTTCTTTTTTAGGCTAGGTAAGGTTATGAGCGCAGAAAAACTATATATAGAAAAAGAACTGAGTTGGTTATCTTTCAACGAACGAGTACTGCAAGAAGCTGCCGACAAAACCGTCCCTCTCATTGAACGAATTCGCTTTCTTGGGATCTTCTCTAATAACTTAGATGAATTCTACAAAGTGCGCTTTGCTGACGTAAAACGTCGGATCTTGATCAGCCAAGAACGAGGAGGAAGCGACAACTCTAAGCACTTGTTAACTAAGATGCAAACCAAAGCGTTGAAGCTTAACGAACAATTCGACGAACTGTACGGTGATTTGATCAGAGAAATGGCACGACGCCGTATTTTCTTAGTTAACGAAAACCAACTCGATGATACGCAAAAGCGTTGGATCACCAAATACTTCCGCAAAGAAGTCATGCCACATATCACCCCTTTACTGATCAAAGATGACATCGATGTGTTGCAGTTCCTTAAAGACGAATACGCCTACATCACGGTTGAACTGCGCAAAGAAGAACATTCCCAATATGCTTTGCTCGAAATCCCGACCGACCACTTGCCTCGCTTCGTCATGGTACCGGAACAAAAAGGCAAGCGACGCAAAACCATCATCTTACTCGACAATATCATCCGTTATTGCCTCGATGAACTCTTTAAAGGCTTTTTCGAATACGATGAGTTGAACGGCTATGCAATGAAAATGACTCGCGACGCCGAGTATGACTTACGTAATGAAGTCGAATACAGCTTACTCGAGCAAATGTCAGAAGGCGTTAACCAACGCCTGACCGCAATGCCAGTTCGTTTTGTTTATGAACGTGACATGCCACAAAAAATGCTGAGTTTCTTATGCGATAAATTAGGCATATCAAATTACGATAATTTGATCCCTGGTGGGCGTTACCACAACTTCAAAGACTTTATTGGCTTTCCTAACGTTGGTCGAGATTACTTAGAAAACAAGCCGATGCCGCCGATGAAATGTGCGGATTTTGAAGGCTACGCAAACAGCTTTGAAGCGATCAAAGCCAAAGACATATTACTCTACTATCCGTACCACACCTTTGATCATATTTCTGAGTTAGTACGACAAGCCTCTTTCGATCCTAAAGTTCTTAGCATCAAGATAAACATCTATCGAGTGGCGAAAGACTCTCGCCTCATGAACTCACTGATTGATGCAGTGCATAACGGTAAAAGTGTCACCGTCGTTGTGGAACTGCAAGCTCGCTTTGATGAAGAAGCCAATATTGAGTGGTCTAAAGTGCTTACCGATGCCGGGGTGCACGTGATCTTTGGTGCTCCAGGTCTAAAAATCCACTCAAAACTGCTACTGATTAGCCGCCGTGAAGAAGGTGAAATTGTACGTTACGCCCACATAGGGACTGGAAACTTTCATGAAAAAACCGCACGTATTTACACCGACTTTTCCCTGCTTACTGCCGATCAGGAAATTACTAATGAAGTGCGCAATGTGTTCGGCTACATCGAAAACCCGTATCGCCCAGTAAAGTTTAATCATTTGATCGTTTCTCCACGTAATTCGCGAACGCAACTTTACCGTCTTATTGATGGCGAAATTGCCAATGCAAGAGCCGGAAAGAAAGCGGCACTGACGATAAAAGTCAATAACTTGGTCGACAAAGGCATCGTCAATAAACTTTATGGAGCGAGCAATGCTGGAGTGAAAATCAATATGATCATCCGAGGCATGTGCTCATTGGTTCCAGGGATTGAGGGAGTGAGTGAAAACATTCGGATCATCAGTATCGTCGATCGCTTCCTAGAGCACCCTCGCGTCGTGATTACTCACAATGACGGTGACCCACAGGTGTACATATCCTCAGCGGACTGGATGACTCGAAATATCGATCATCGTATTGAAGTTGCAGCCCCCGTACGTGATCCACGTTTGAAACAAAGAATTATTGATATAACTAACATCCACTTTACCGATACAGTAAAGGCTCGCCTGATAGATAAAGAGATGAGTAATGCTTACGTACCACGCGGTAATCGTAAAAAAGTTCGCTCACAAGTTGCCATCTACGACTATCTTAAAAATATAGAGAAGCAAATAAGAAAACAAAAAGCAGATGCCTCAAATACTTGAACAAGATGTACGCCATATCGCTGCCATTGACCTCGGGTCAAACAGTTTCCATATGGTGGTAGCGAAAGTTGTCGGTAGTGATCTTCAACTTGTCAGTCGCCATAAACAACGTGTCCGGTTAGCCGCTGGACTCGATTCAGAACTCAATCTCAGCCATGCGGCAATGGAGCGTGGCCTCGAATGTCTCGTCATGTTCGCAGAGCGACTGCAAGGCTTTGAGGCGTCGAATGTAAGAATTGCCGCAACTCACACTTTAAGGCGAGCCAGTAACGCTCACTTATTTATCCAGCGAGCCAAAGACGTTTTACCCTTCCCTATTGAAATCATTCCCGGCGAAGAAGAAGCTCGCCTTATTTATCTGGGTGTCGCCCACACCCAAGTCGAATCGAACTCAAAACTGGTGGTTGATATTGGCGGCGGCAGTACGGAAATGATCATTGGCCAAGAGTTCGAGCCCGAGTTACTCAACAGTAAACAAATGGGGTGTGTGAGCTTTACCGAACAATTTTTCAACAATGGCAAGTTGTCTCGTAAAAACTTTAGCAAAGCGATTCTGGCCGCCGAACAAAGCATGGAATCCATTGCCAACAAATATCGTAAGAAAGGCTGGGATATCGCACTAGGCTCCTCAGGGACCATCAAAGCAATTCGTGAAGTATTAATTGGTCTTGGCCATGAAGATGGACTGATCACCAACAAGCGTTTAGGCAAGCTTATTGACACACTGTGCGAGTTTGAATCCATTGATGATATAGAGCTGGTCGGCCTGACTGACGAACGCAAACCGGTTTTTGCTGCTGGTGTCGCTATCTTGTCTGCGATATTCCACTCGCTCAAAATCAATCAGATGTTCTTCTCCGATGGCGCATTACGAGAAGGCTTGCTGTACGAAATGGAAGAACGCTTTGCTCGGTCTGATATTCGAATGCGTACGACTGAGAATTTAGCCAAACAACATCGCGTCGATATCGAACATGCGGCTCGCGTAAAAGGTCATGCACGGGAAATGCTATGCAATGTTCGTTCTGAACTTGGAATCAAGAAGAAGAGTGAGCTGTTTGATTTACTGGAATGGGCAGCTTTGCTGCATGAAGTCGGCTTGAGCATCAGTCTACGCGGTTTCCATCGTCACTCGTTCTACATTCTGCTGCATTCCAACTTACCGGGCTTTAACCGCGAACAACAGCTCGTTTTGGCGACCTTGGCTCGCTTCCAACGTAAATCTCTTAAGTTGAATGAGTTCCCAGAGTTTAACCTCTACAAAGAGAGTGACATCATCAACTTAATTAAGGTTCTGCGTCTAGCTATTGTGGTCAACGGTCAACGCAATGATGACCCGCTACCAGAGCTTACACTATCGATACAAGAAGATAAGTGGGTACTTACCTGCGTAGAAGAAGATTGGTTGGAGAATAACAAACTGCTCGATGCCGATTTGCAGGAAGAACAGCAACGCTGGGAAAGCGCAGGATGGGAGTTAAGCTTCTAGCGACTAACGTCAAGAAAGAATAAGGTCGGCTTATAAACCGACCTTTTTTAATTCCTCTGCAGCAAAATCAGCAGTAATCGGAACATAACCGTCTTTCGCGACCAGCGCTTGTCCTTGGGCAGAGAACATAAAGCGAATGAATTCCGCTTCAATAGGACTTAATGGATAATCCGGATGTTTATTTACGTATACATATAGGTAACGTGATAGTGGGTACTTACCTGAAATAATATTTTCACGTACTGGGCTAACATAGTCTGTGCCTGTTTTTGCAATTGGGACTAAACGAACACCCGCCACGCGATAACCTACACCGGAGTAACCAACACCGCTAATCGTAGATGCCACAGACTGCACTACTGACGCTGATCCAGGTTGTTCATTCACACGAGTTTTAAAATCACCACCACATAAGGCATTACTTTTGAAGTAACCGTAAGTGCCCGATACCGAGTTACGTCCAAACAACTGCAGATTACGTTTCGCCCACTCGGCTTTGATGCCTAACTCACGCCAGTTAGTGGTGAACTCACTTTCACCGCAGCGCAATGTCGCAGAGAACATCGCATCCAACTGATGGAAATTAAGCCCTTTGATTGGATTGTCTTGATGAACGAAGATGCCAATCGCATCAATAGCAACACGAAGTGCCGTTGGCTTGTAACCATGCACACGCTCAAATGCTTCGATTTCACGCATACGCATAGCACGACTCATTGGACCGAATTGCGCCGTTTGTTCCGTTAACGCCGGCGGCGCAGTCGATGAGCCAGAAGCTTGAACCTGAGCATTAATGTTCGGGTAGATAGATTTAAACTCTTCCACCCAAAGCGTTGTCATGCCCGCTAGCGTATCCGAGCCGACAGACAATAAGTTGCCCGCAATCCCCGTTGTCTTTTGATAATTCGGCAGCGGTTTATCTTGTGCAACAACCACGCTAGAAAACACTAACGTGGCTAGAGTGATTTTTTTAATAGCTTTGGATATGACACTCATTACTTCACCACCAAACGACTTGGTAGGATGAAGGAGAACTTACTGCCGACACCAACTTCACTGTAGATTTCGAGGTGAGAGTCATGGTGGCTCAATGCGTGCTTCACGATGGCCAGACCGAGACCACTGCCCCCCGTATCACGAGAGCGTGCTTTATCCACGCGATAGAAACGTTCCGTCAATCGATGTAAGTGTTGTGGCTCAATACCATCACCGCTATCCTCCACTTCCAGACACGCGCCTTGCGCGGTTTGATACCAACGGACATTAACGTGAGCACCTGGAGGGGTGTACTTCACCGCGTTGTAAACCAAGTTGGAGATAGCACTGCGTAACTGGTCATCATCACCAAGGACACGTAAGCTAGAATCAACATCGAACGTCAACTGGTGCTGATCATCACCACTCAAACTGACCGCTTCTTTCTCAAGCACTTCTAACATACTTGGTACGTTCACAACTTCTTCTAGCTCATGCATTGGTGCCGCTTCGATCTTAGACAGCGTTAATAACTGGTTCACCAAACTGTTCATTCGGTTTAGCTGCTCGGTCATTACACCATGTGCTTTACTCCACATTGGACCAACGATCATGTCTGGATCTTCCGTCATCTCTAAATAACCTTGCAGTACCGTCATTGGGGTACGCAGTTCATGAGATACGTTAGCGAAAAAGTTACGGCGCATACCTTCAAGCTGTTTAAGTTGGCTCACATCACGTACCACCATCAAGTGCTCGCCTTCGGTGTAAGGCACGATACGCAATTCCAACATACGTTCGACGTTGAGCGGCGAACGCATTTCTAGCGGCTCAGAGAAATCTTGCTTGTTGATGTACTTGATAAAATCAGGAGTACGGATGAGATTAGAAATAGGCTGTCCAGAATCTTCTGGCCAGTGGAATCCTAAAAGGTGCTGCGCAAGCTTGTTACACCACACAATATTGCCTTCAGCACGAAAAACCACTACCGCATCCGGTAGCGATTCAGCACCATTACGGAAACGGCGAATTAAATTGGTGAGCTCTTTACGTTTTCGACGCTGACGTTGTTGTAAGCGGTATAAACCGTTAAACAAAGATTCCCAGTTACCACTACCTGATGGTGGAGTCAGACGCTTTTCATCCCATAACCAAGCCGATAAGCGAACCTGATTATGCAGATGCCAGACAAGCTGCAAAGCCGTGGCAGCTAAAAGCAACCACGGCATATAACCGAATATCCATCCTATGATCACCCAAGGGGTGTAAAAAAAAGCCAGCTCCCAGGCCAGCTTTTTCCAAGTTAATCTTTCAACCACTCATAACTCCAGAAATGGTATTGATAAGCTGCTAACGATGTTATGCCTTCGTCGAGAAACGGTAACCTGCACCACGAACAGTTTGGATGAGTTTGTCGTGACCTGCCGCCTCAAGCGCTTTACGCAGACGACGAATATGTACGTCAACCGTACGGTCTTCAACATACACGTTGGTGCCCCAAACGTTGTTTAGCAGTTGTTCACGACTGTAAACACGCTCTTGGTGCGTCATAAAGAAGTGCAGCATTTTGAACTCTGTTGGTCCCATATCAACCGCTTCATCATTTGCGGTCACACGGTGAGAAACAGGATCCAATTTCAGACCTTGTACATCAATCACATCTTCAAGCGCAGTCGGCGTCACGCGGCGAATAACGGCCTTAAGACGAGCAACCAACTCTTTTGGTGAGAAAGGTTTCGTGATGTAGTCATCCGCACCAACTTCTAAGCCGCGCACTTTGTCTTCTTCTTCACCACGAGCAGTCAGCATCACAACGGGAATGTTGCGCGTTAACTCTTCACGCTTCATGTGTTTGATGAAGTTAATACCACTGCCACCTGGTAGCATCCAGTCTAGTAGCACTAAATCCGGGAAGGGTTCAGCCAGTTTGGTTACCGCAGAGTCGTAATCTTCTGCTTCTACTGCTTGATAACCTTTCTGTTCAAGCACGAAGCATAGCATTTCGCGAATCGGAGCTTCGTCTTCAACAACCAGAATCCTTCTAGACATAATTGAATAACCTTATGTGAGTTGAGCTAATGAATTTAAAGGACAAAGCGCCCCTCTATGCATAAGCATTATTACTACCAATTATGACACTTTTGTGACCTTTGAAAACAAATTTTCATATAAGTTTCTTTTGAGATTCATCGTGATCTTTTTCAATTCTATTAGGACATCAGTGGGAAAATTCCCTATGATTAGTCCCTTGTCATCAAGCCTAGAGAAGATTTATGTGGTTTAAAAACTGTCTGGTATACCGTGTTAACCGTGAGGTTAGCTTCAACGCCGATCAACTAGAAACTCAACTTTCAGAGTTCCGATTTACCCCTTGTGGCAGCCAAGATAAACAAAAATTTGGTTGGGTTAGTGCAATGGGCAGACACGGCGACATGATGACGCACGTTTCTGAAAACCGCATTCTTGTTTGCGCTAAGAAAGAAGAGAAAATGCTTCCTGCATCAGTGATCAAAGATTCATTGAATGCCAAAGTTGAAGCAATGGAAGCGCAAGAAGGTCGCCCACTCAAGAAGAAAGAGAAGGACAACCTCAAAGATGACATCGTGATGGATCTACTACCACGCGCATTTAGTCGCAGTAGCCACACTCACGTGCTTATCATGCCAAAAGAAGGCTTCATCCTTGTTGATGCAAGCAGCTACAAAAAAGCAGAAGATGTATTGGCACTTTTACGTAAAACAATGGGTAGCCTACCTGTTGTGCCTGCAATCCCTGAAGTCGCGATTGAAACGACCTTGACTGAATGGGTGAAAACTGGCGACACGCCACAAGGCATTTCTATGATGGACGAAGCAGAGCTTAAGTCTGTGCTAGAAGAAGGCGGTGTGATTCGTTGTAAGAAGCAAGAACTGACAACTGATGAAATCCGCAACCACATTGCTGCAGATAAGGTGGTGACTAAGCTAGCACTAAACTGGCAAGATCGTATCGAATTCATCATGGCAGAAGATTCAGGCATCAAACGTCTTAAGTTCTCCGACGAACTTAAAGATCAAAACGACGATATCCCGCGTGAAGATCAAGCAGCTCGCTTCGATGCAGACTTCTCTCTGATGTGTGGCGAGTTCAGCGCGTTCCTACCAAATCTGTACGAAGCATTGGGCGGCCTGCCAAACCCTAACGCTTAATTTCGCACAAAGATCAACCATAACGCCCTCACTTTTTTTGAGGGCGTTTGTTTGTCTGAACCATAATTCTCCTAGTCACAGGTCACATTTTGACGTAAAATTTGCGCCCCATTTCCATGAGGTGGAATTGGCCTGACTTGTGATCAGATATAAGAGAATTGAGCAATGACAACAGAGAAAGTATTCGTACCTGAGCTACTATCCCCAGCAGGTAGCCTTAAAAATATGCGTTACGCATTCGCCTACGGCGCAGATGCAGTTTACGCAGGCCAACCTCGCTACAGCCTTCGTGTACGTAACAACGAGTTCAACCACGAAAACCTACAAATTGGTATCAACGAAGCGCATGCCCTAGGCAAAAAGCTTTACGTGGTATGTAACATCCAACCGCACAACTCTAAGCTTAAAACTTTCATCCGCGACCTTAAACCTGTGGTAGAAATGGGCCCAGACGCACTTATCATGTCTGATCCAGGTCTTATCATGATGGTTCGCGAAGCGTTCCCAGAAATGCCAATCCACCTGTCTGTACAGGCGAACGCAGTAAACTGGGCAACAGTGAAGTTCTGGGCTGCAAACGGCGTTGAACGTGTGATCGTTTCTCGTGAGCTTTCTCTAGAAGAAATCGAAGAAATTCGTGAGCACTGTCCTGAAACTGAATTAGAAGTTTTCGTTCACGGTGCTCTATGCATGGCTTACTCTGGTCGCTGCCTACTGTCTGGTTACATCAACAAACGTGACCCTAACCAAGGTACTTGCACTAACGCATGCCGTTGGGAATACAAAGTAGAAGAAGGCAAAGAAAACGACACTGGCGATATCGTAGAAAAATTTGACCCAACGGAAACGCAAGCAATCGAAGTCGCTGACGAGCGTCCTGAGACAACCATCGGTCGCGGCAAACCAACCGATGAAGTAGTTCTGCTTTCTGAAGCGCACCGCCCTGAAGAAAAAATGGCAGCGTTCGAAGACGAGCATGGTACTTACATCATGAACTCGAAAGATCTTCGCGCAATCCAACACGTTGAGCGCCTAACTAAAATGGGCGTTCATTCATTGAAGATCGAAGGTCGTACTAAGTCGTTCTACTACTGTGCTCGTACTGCACAGGTTTACCGTAAAGCAATCGATGATGCGGTCGCTGGCAAGCCATTCGATGAAAGCCTAATGGGCACATTGGAGAGCCTAGCTCACCGTGGTTACACAGAAGGCTTCCTTCGCCGTCATACACACGACAGCTACCAAAACTATGACTACGGCTACTCTGTATCAGATGCTCAGCAATTCGTTGGTGAGTTCACAGGTAAGCGCCGTGGTGACATGGTAGAAGTTGAAGTTAAGAATAAGTTCATCGTTGGTGATAGCCTAGAGCTAATGACGCCAAAAGGTAACGTAATCTTTACGCTAGAAGCGATGGAAAACCGTAAGTCAGAATCAATTGAAGACGCAAAAGGTAACGGCCACTTCGTATTCATCCCAGTACCAGAAGATATGGATCTGGAATACGGCCTGTTGATGCGTAACTTAAATGCAGGTCAGGATACCCGTAACCCAACTGGTAAGTAATCATGGCACTACTTATTACCGATAAGTGCATCAACTGTGATATGTGTGACCCAGAATGCCCTAACGGTGCTATTACTATGGGTGACAGCATTTTCGAGATTGACCCTGCTCTATGTACAGAGTGTAAAGGTCACTACGAAAAGCCAACATGCCAGTCAGTGTGTCCTATTACGAAATGCATTATCACCGACCCGAATCATGTAGAAACAGATGAGCAATTGCTAGAGAAGTTTGTAATTATTCAAGGGTTAGCGTAATTTGAAAGAGGTTCAACTTTGCATTCAAAGTTGAACCTTTTTTTAACCCGATTTTTCGATAGGGATGATATTGCAGAACAGCTCTTTCTCGAAATGATATTCTAGCCTTTCGCGCCAGTTTTCAGCTTGAGAAACCGGTATCAAATAGAAGCTTTCCCGACTCGTATCAGTAACGAAAGCCATCCCATATTGCATTAGTTCGTAATGCACATCATTAACAAACCCTGGATCAAGACGTTGGCGTCCAGTCAGGTGATTAACATCCTCTCGAGTCAAAAAGACCCCTTTATTATCACTGCTAAATCTGTGTCTTAACCACTCTGCAAATTCTTTTGCACAAATCATAGTCATGGTTTTATCCTTGATTAACTCTTCGATGGGATTAAGCTTCCATCCCCCACCTAAATACACTTGTCTGCGTTGTCGTTTATCCTTTACCAACCAACAGACATATTGCTAAGAAATCAGAGAATCGCGACGAAAGATCTTTTAAAAACTCAGTTGCCACTACTTGTGTAACACCTGCAACTCTGTGTTTATTTTAGATTTCTATAATATGCCAACAAAACTAATCTGATTAGTTTTGATACTGGTACTATTCAATGTAGACAAAACTATGATGTTTCTCCAGTTTCATAAAAGAGATACAAATAAGAACTTTTAGCCCGAATGAGAAAAAGTAAGGGTTAGCGTTTAGTGATTAGAGGCAGACATCGAGAAGGAATGATCTTTCTCTTCTTAGGTTTAGGCGGAATCTTAGTTGCATTCTTTTTAACTGGAGGTGGGGTTGCCTTCGGTTTCCAACTTGCAAGCTCAGCACCACAACCATCACCAGCAGGAGGTGGTGCTTGATCCACACAGTTAGCGCTTGATGTCGGACAACTCAACCTTACATGAAAGTGATAATGATGCCCCCACCAAGGTCGAACCTTACGTAGCCAATTACGCTCACTCGCATTTTCCTGTTTACATAATTGCTCTTTGATCACTGGATGAACAAAGATCCTAGCTACGTCTTCATTTTGAGCTGCGCTTCGAATAATTTCAAAGTGTCGATCTTCCCAGCGATGCTCTAGAATCTTGTATTTTTTAAGATCAACGACGCTAATTGGCTTCGGCAACTGCAACTCATTATAAGAAAGCGGCTCATCAGCTAAACGTAGCCAAATATCTATGTCTAGCCCTGTTTGGTGGCTCGTGTGACCCGAAGAGAAACGTCCACCACGAGCTAAAGACAAGTCACCAATAAGCAGTGTCGTATTAAGGTCGTGATTTGCTTGCTTTGCCAATTCTTCAACAAAGCTAATAGTATGAGGATGCCCATAGTAACGTTTCGTCTTACTACGTAGGACCTGATAGCCAATGCCATTTAAAGGGAGAGGGGATGCTCCATCCAAACAGCCATTCGCATAACTACCAATGGAAGAGGATGGGTTATTTGTGGGACCAGAGACCTGCTCCCACGGGGTCGCGTAAAGTGAAGCTGAGAATAGAAAACTTAAACAAAAAGAAAGACTCAGCCTCATCATGCGTATCCCTTAGTAGTGCTCACCATTATCATAGTAGGCATTTGGAGAGAGCGCAGAAAAAATTACCGCAACATCGATATCGGCACCAACAACACCACGTACTTGCTGAGTAATCGCCTTCGCAACTTTATCCTGCGTATCTTGCCCACGGTCAAACCACAGAACTTCAACAAAAGGATATGCACTGCTTACTTCACCTTCACTGAAGAAAGTACTGTAGATGTATTCAAACGTGAAGTCTTCACGAGGACATTCCATTAATGGCTGTAATTCGTCAGTAAGAGGCTTTGATAAAGCTTGAACGGTTTGAGGCTCTACTGCGCGAAATCGAAGATGTGGCATAACATTACTTCCTAATTATTAGAATTCAGCGCCGATGATAACAGGAAGTCACCTTCTAATCACGTTGAGCGCTAGCTATGCACTACAAAATGGCGCACATACCGCAAGACATAAGTAAGAGTTACAATTTAATGAGGGAGCAGAAGCTCGATTCGTCTGACGGTGCCATTACCGCCAAATTTGCGCCTGCTTGGCAAAGACACAAATACAAGAAAGGCTCAATATTTCTATCGAGGTTTTCGAATATGACTGGGATGGACTGGGTCGGCACTCCGGAGATTCGATAGGAAATGCAGCCAAGCGGACTACGCTCCAAGGGGCGCCAAGTTATCCTAATATCACTTGTAGAAGTGATAAAAACGAAAAGGCTCCAGCATTTCTGCTAGAGCCTTAGATATGGCAGGGGTGGAGAGATTCGAACTCCCAACACGCGGATTTGGAATCCGCTGCTCTGCCAATTGGAGCTACACCCCTGTAGTTCGTGTTTAGTGAGACGACTCTCGGAATAAGTGGCGGAGCGGACGGGACTCGAACCCGCGACCCCCGGCGTGACAGGCCGGTATTCTAACCAACTGAACTACCGCTCCGCACTGGTTAGACTCTTGAGTCTAAATTTAAAGCCTGGCGATGTCCTACTCTCACATGGGGAAACCCCACACTACCATCGGCGCTAATTCGTTTCACTTCTGAGTTCGGAATGGAAGTCAGGTGGGTCCAAATCGCTATGGTCGCCAAGCAAATTCTTTAATTCGGAAAGCTGTTTCTAAGTTCTTACACATTCAATCGTTCTTGCATTGAGTCCATCAAAACCCCTTGGGTGTTGTATGGTTAAGCCTCACGGGCAATTAGTACAGGTTAGCTCAACGCCTCACAACGCTTACACACCCTGCCTATCAACGTTCTAGTCTCGAACAACCCTTTAGGATACTTAAAGTATCAGGGAAGACTCATCTCAGGGCTCGCTTCCCGCTTAGATGCTTTCAGCGGTTATCGATTCCGAACTTAGCTACCGGGCAATGCGTCTGGCGACACAACCCGAACACCAGAGGTTCGTCCACTCCGGTCCTCTCGTACTAGGAGCAGCCCCCTTCAATCTTCCAACGCCCACGGCAGATAGGGACCGAACTGTCTCACGACGTTCTAAACCCAGCTCGCGTACCACTTTAAATGGCGAACAGCCATACCCTTGGGACCGACTTCAGCCCCAGGATGTGATGAGCCGACATCGAGGTGCCAAACACCGCCGTCGATATGAACTCTTGGGCGGTATCAGCCTGTTATCCCCGGAGTACCTTTTATCCGTTGAGCGATGGCCCTTCCATACAGAACCACCGGATCACTATGACCTGCTTTCGCACCTGCTCGAATTGTCATTCTCGCAGTCAAGCGGGCTTATGCCATTGCACTAACCTCACGATGTCCAACCGTGATTAGCCCACCTTCGTGCTCCTCCGTTACTCTTTGGGAGGAGACCGCCCCAGTCAAACTACCCACCAGGCACTGTCCGCAACCCCGATTAGGGGTCGACGTTAGAACATCAACACTACAAGGGTGGTATTTCAAGGACGGCTCCACACAATCTAGCGACTGTGCTTCAAAGCCTCCCACCTATCCTACACATGTAGGGTCAATGTTCAGTGCCAAGCTGTAGTAAAGGTTCACGGGGTCTTTCCGTCTAGCCGCGGGTACACTGCATCTTCACAGCGATTTCAATTTCACTGAGTCTCGGGTGGAGACAGCGTGGCCATCATTACGCCATTCGTGCAGGTCGGAACTTACCCGACAAGGAATTTCGCTACCTTAGGACCGTTATAGTTACGGCCGCCGTTTACCGGGGCTTCGATCAAGAGCTTCGACCGAAGTCTAACCCCATCAATTAACCTTCCGGCACCGGGCAGGCGTCACACCGTATACGTCATCTTACGATTTTGCACAGTGCTGTGTTTTTAATAAACAGTTGCAGCCACCTGGTATCTGCGACTCTCGTCAGCTCCATCCGCAAGGGACTTCACCATCAAGAGCGTACCTTCTCCCGAAGTTACGGTACCATTTTGCCTAGTTCCTTCACCCGAGTTCTCTCAAGCGCCTTGGTATTCTCTACCCGACCACCTGTGTCGGTTTGGGGTACGATTCCTTACAATCTGAAGCTTAGAGGCTTTTCCTGGAAGCATGGCATCAATGACTTCACTACCGTAGTAGCTCGACGTCGTGTCTCAGCCTTAAGAAGAGCCGGATTTACCTAACTCTTCAGCCTACGCACTTGAACCTGGACAACCGTCGCCAGGCCCACCTAGCCTTCTCCGTCCCCCCATCGCAATTGTAAGAAGTACGGGAATATTAACCCGTTTCCCATCGACTACGCCTTTCGGCCTCGCCTTAGGGGTCGACTTACCCTGCCCCGATTAACGTTGGACAGGAACCCTTGGTCTTCCGGCGAGGAGGTTTTTCACCCCCTTTATCGTTACTCATGTCAGCATTCGCACTTCTGATACCTCCAGCATGCTTTACAACACACCTTCAACGGCTTACAGAACGCTCCCCTACCCAATGAAGTAAACTTCATTGCCGCAGCTTCGGTTTATTACTTAGCCCCGTTACATCTTCCGCGCAGGCCGACTCGACCAGTGAGCTATTACGCTTTCTTTAAATGATGGCTGCTTCTAAGCCAACATCCTGGCTGTCTGAGCCTTCCCACATCGTTTCCCACTTAGTAATAATTTGGGACCTTAGCTGGCGGTCTGGGTTGTTTCCCTCTCCACGACGGACGTTAGCACCCGCCGTGTGTCTCCCGGATAGTACTTACTGGTATTCGGAGTTTGCAAAGGGTTGGTAAGTCGGGATGACCCCCTAGCCTTAACAGTGCTCTACCCCCAGTAGTATTCGTCCGAGGCGCTACCTAAATAGCTTTCGGGGAGAACCAGCTATCTCCAGGTTTGATTGGCCTTTCACCCCTAGCCACAAGTCATCCGCTAATTTTTCAACATTAGTCGGTTCGGTCCTCCAATTGATGTTACTCAATCTTCAACCTGCCCATGGCTAGATCACCTGGTTTCGGGTCTATATCCAGCGACTAAGTCGCGCAGTTAACACTCGCTTTCGCTACGGCTCCCCTAGATGGTTAACCTTGCCACTGAATATAAGTCGCTGACCCATTATACAAAAGGTACGCAGTCACACCACGAAGGTGCTCCTACTGCTTGTACGTACACGGTTTCAGGTTCTATTTCACTCCCCTCACAGGGGTTCTTTTCGCCTTTCCCTCACGGTACTGGTTCACTATCGGTCAGTCAGTAGTATTTAGCCTTGGAGGATGGTCCCCCCATATTCAGACAGGATATCACGTGTCCCGCCCTACTCGATTTCACTGAATGTGCGTTGTCAACTACGGGGCTATCACCCTTTATTGCCGGACTTTCCAGACCGTTCGTCTAACGCATATAAAGCTTAAGGGCTAGTCCAATTTCGCTCGCCGCTACTTTCGGAATCTCGGTTGATTTCTTTTCCTCGGGGTACTTAGATGTTTCAGTTCCCCCGGTTCGCCTCGCTGCGCTATGTATTCACGCAGCGATACTAACTTATGCTAGTGGGTTTCCCCATTCGGAAATCCCAGACTCAAGTGGTTTTTACTACCTAATCTGGGCTTATCGCAAGTTAATACGTCCTTCATCGCCTCTGACTGCCAAGGCATCCACCGTGTACGCTTAGTCACTTAACCATACAACCCGAAGGAGTTTCGAGTTGATGTTCAAATCACCAAAGTTGTCTCTCATTATTTGAATGAGCGAGAGACATTTCGATTTTGCCGGACTCAATTTCGAATAATCACTGTAAAAGTGATATTCCCAAGAACACTGAATGTGTTTTTTGGTGTTTGTCATAAAGACAAACATTGAGAACTTTACAAGTAATCTTAAAGATTACTTTGTCAGCTTTCCAAATTGTTAAAGAGCTAATCACTTCTTATGAAGTAACCATTTTTAAGAACACTTAAGACTTTTTATTTAAAAGAAATGCACTTAAAGATGGTATCCCGTAGGGGAGTCGAACCCCTGTTACCGCCGTGAAAGGGCGGTGTCCTAGGCCTCTAGACGAACGGGACACTGTAAGCTTGTTTTGCTAAAAGCAGAAACAATATAGCTAGTGGTGGAGCTAATCGGGATCGAACCGATGACCTCTTCGCTGCCAGCGAAGCGCTCTCCCAGCTGAGCTATAGCCCCACATAAAATCGCTTCAGCATTTTATGCAGAACCAATCTTTTGCTCTGAAATTTAAACCATATCAATCTGTGTGGACACTCATCGTGAGTAATCATCGTATAAGGAGGTGATCCAGCGCCAGGTTCCCCTAGCGCTACCTTGTTACGACTTCACCCCAGTCATGAACCACAAAGTGGTAAGCGTCCTCCCGAAGGTTAAACTACCTACTTCTTTTGCAGCCCACTCCCATGGTGTGACGGGCGGTGTGTACAAGGCCCGGGAACGTATTCACCGTGGCATTCTGATCCACGATTACTAGCGATTCCGACTTCATGGAGTCGAGTTGCAGACTCCAATCCGGACTACGACGCACTTTTTGGGATTCGCTCACTATCGCTAGCTTGCTGCCCTCTGTATGCGCCATTGTAGCACGTGTGTAGCCCTACTCGTAAGGGCCATGATGACTTGACGTCGTCCCCACCTTCCTCCGGTTTATCACCGGCAGTCTCCCTGGAGTTCCCGACATTACTCGCTGGCAAACAAGGATAAGGGTTGCGCTCGTTGCGGGACTTAACCCAACATTTCACAACACGAGCTGACGACAGCCATGCAGCACCTGTCTCAGAGTTCCCGAAGGCACCAATCCATCTCTGGAAAGTTCTCTGGATGTCAAGAGTAGGTAAGGTTCTTCGCGTTGCATCGAATTAAACCACATGCTCCACCGCTTGTGCGGGCCCCCGTCAATTCATTTGAGTTTTAATCTTGCGACCGTACTCCCCAGGCGGTCTACTTAACGCGTTAGCTCCGAAAGCCACGGCTCAAGGCCACAACCTCCAAGTAGACATCGTTTACGGCGTGGACTACCAGGGTATCTAATCCTGTTTGCTCCCCACGCTTTCGCATCTGAGTGTCAGTATCTGTCCAGGGGGCCGCCTTCGCCACCGGTATTCCTTCAGATCTCTACGCATTTCACCGCTACACCTGAAATTCTACCCCCCTCTACAGTACTCTAGTCTGCCAGTTTCAAATGCTATTCCGAGGTTGAGCCCCGGGCTTTCACATCTGACTTAACAAACCACCTGCATGCGCTTTACGCCCAGTAATTCCGATTAACGCTCGCACCCTCCGTATTACCGCGGCTGCTGGCACGGAGTTAGCCGGTGCTTCTTCTGTCGCTAACGTCAAATAATGCAGCTATTAACTACACTACCTTCCTCACGACTGAAAGTGCTTTACAACCCGAAGGCCTTCTTCACACACGCGGCATGGCTGCATCAGGCTTGCGCCCATTGTGCAATATTCCCCACTGCTGCCTCCCGTAGGAGTCTGGACCGTGTCTCAGTTCCAGTGTGGCTGATCATCCTCTCAGACCAGCTAGGGATCGTCGCCTTGGTGAGCCATTACCTCACCAACTAGCTAATCCCACCTAGGCATATCCTGACGCGAGAGGCCCGAAGGTCCCCCTCTTTGGCCCGTAGGCATCATGCGGTATTAGCCATCGTTTCCAATGGTTATCCCCCACATCAGGGCAATTTCCTAGGCATTACTCACCCGTCCGCCGCTCGACGCCGTTATCGTTCCCCGAAGGTTCAGATAACTCGTTTCCGCTCGACTTGCATGTGTTAGGCCTGCCGCCAGCGTTCAATCTGAGCCATGATCAAACTCTTCAATTTAAGATTTTGTTCGGCTCAACGAATACTGACTTCAAAACTCATCCTTACTCGAAAGTAAGAAGTAATTTTAAAGCTATTATCATTCCAACAGAATGATAATGAATTGACTGTGCCAAGTCCCCTAATGTTGCCAAAAGAAGTCTTGATTGGTCACTCAGTTCATTGAAACCTAATTTGAAACCGAAGTTTCTAATTGGATTATCATCAACGAGTGCCCACACAGATTGATAGGTTCTTATTTTTAAAGAGCACACTCTGAAGTTCTCTTCAAAGTGGACGGCCATTTTAGCGAGATAACTTATCGTGTCAAACACTTTTTTAAGTTATTTCTCTGTGAGTTACTTTCGAACTCACTGACCTTGTCATCTCGGCTTCGCTTTGTTTGCTTTCCCGTGACAACGGAGGCGCATTATAGGGAGTTCGTTTAAGAACACAAGCCTATTTTTCAAAAAAACTTGCCTTTTTAACTCGTTCGATTAGAAAACAAGCAAAAGCCGATAAAAGTGGAGCAAAAAGGGGGCTTACGCCCCCTAAAACTTGAACTTCGTCTCACTTTCACTGCATTAATATAATTACTGGTGAGCGATGATTTGGTCATTATTCACAATCAGCTGCACTTTCTTGTCTGGCAAGATTTGACCAGCCAAGATTGATTTCGCTAATGGGTTCTCAACATTCTGTTGAATTGCACGTTTTAGAGGTCGCGCACCATACACAGGATCAAAACCAACTTGAGCAATCAAATCGAGGGCTTTTGCGGATACCTCTAATTGGTAACCTTTTTCTTCTAAGCGTTTAGCTAGACGTTCCAGTTGAATAGAAGCAATCGACTTTATGTGCTCTTGACCAAGCGGATGGAATACAACACTTTCATCAACACGGTTTAAAAACTCAGGACGGAAGTGCTTACTAACCACATCCATAACTTCATTCTTAATGCCTTGGTAATCCAGAGTAGCAAAGTTCTCTTGGATGCGAGCTGAACCTAAGTTCGATGTCATGATCACTACAGTATTACGGAAATCAACCGTTCTACCCTGACCATCAGTTAATCGACCATCATCCAATACTTGCAGTAAAATATTGAACACATCGGGATGCGCCTTTTCTACTTCATCTAATAGGATGACAGAATAAGGTTTGCGACGAACCGCTTCTGTTAGATAACCACCCTCCTCATAACCAACGTAACCCGGAGGCGCACCAACTAACCTTGCCACAGAATGTTTCTCCATGAATTCAGACATGTCGATACGTACCATTGCATCTTCGCTATCGAACATAAAGCTCGCGAGTGTCTTACACAATTCCGTTTTACCCACCCCCGTAGGGCCTAAGAATAAGAAGGAACCAATTGGTTTGTTTGGATCTGATAATCCGGCTCGACTACGGCGGATTGCATTCGATACCACTTCTACCGCTTCTGCCTGACCAATCACACGTTTGTGCAATACTTCTTCCATGCGGAGCAGTTTTTCTTTTTCTGCTTCGAGCATTTTAGAGACTGGTATACCCGTTTGCTTAGATAGTACTTCTGCAATCTCGTTGTCCGTCACCTTATTGCGCAGTAGCGTCATCTCTTGCATCTCAGCTTGAGTTGCAAGGTCGAGTTGTTTTTCAAGTTCAGGAATACGACCGTATTGCAATTCAGACATACGGTTTAAATCACCAGCGCGGCGAGCAAAATCCATATCCATACGCGCTTGCTCTAGTTCACCTTTAATATGTTGTGTACCAGAAAGGGCCGCTTTTTCAGCATTCCACACTTCTTCAAGCTCCGCGTATTCGCGTTCTTTTTCATCCAACTCTTCATTAAGTGCATTTAAACGTTTTTCACTCGCTTCATCATGTTCATTACTTAATGCTTGTTGTTCGATTTTAAGCTGAATGATCTTACGCTCTAGCTTGTCTAGTGACTCAGGCTTGGAGTCAATCTGCAAACGAATGCTAGAAGCCGCTTCATCAATTAAGTCGATCGCTTTGTCTGGTAATTGACGGTCTGACACATAACGGTGTGACAAACTGGCCGCTGCTACAATCGCAGGGTCGGTAATCTCTACATGATGATGAAGTTCATAGCGCTCTTTTAGACCACGCAAAATCGCAACGGTATCTTCAACACTAGGTTCGTCCACCAGCACTTTTTGGAAACGACGCTCAAGTGCGGCATCTTTCTCTATATACTGACGATATTCATCCAATGTTGTTGCACCGACACAGTGAAGCTCGCCACGTGCCAACGCTGGTTTAAGCATATTGCCTGCATCCATAGAGCCTTCGCCTTTACCAGCGCCGACCATAGTATGTAATTCATCGATAAAGAGAATAACGTTGCCTTCTTCTTTGGCTAATTCATTCAATACCGATTTCAAACGTTCTTCGAATTCACCACGATATTTCGCTCCTGCTACGAGCGATCCCATATCTAGTGAAAGCACACGACGCCCGCGTAGACCTTCCGGAACTTCATTATTAATGATGCGCTGCGCCAAACCTTCCACAATAGCGGTTTTACCCACGCCCGGCTCACCGATAATGACAGGATTGTTTTTAGTTCGACGTTGCAGTACTTGAATGGTTCGACGGATTTCATCATCGCGACCGATCACAGGATCCAGCTTACCCTGCTCTGCACGTTCGGTAAGGTCAATCGTGAACTTTTCCAAGGCTTGGCGAAGCTCTTCTGCATTGGGGTCATTGACCTTTTGACCACCTCTGATCTTTTCGATTGCTTGGCTAACTTTTTGCTCAGTTAAGCCGAGCTCTTTAAGCAATTGACCAAGAGGACCGCGGTCTTCCATTGCAGCAAGTAAGAAGACTTCTGATGAGATGTAAGAGTCCTGACGCTTTTGAGCCACCTTGTCACACAGGTTAAACAAAGTCCCCATTGAACTAGACAATTGAACATCACCACCAATACCGCTTACTTTTGGCAATCGGTCTAACATCTCGCTCAACTTTGAACGTAACTGAGTAACGTCGACATCTAACATTGTTAGCAATGGACGAATTGGGCTACCGTTTTGATCCAGCAAAGCCACCATAAGATGGACTGGTTCGATGTATTGATGATCGCGCCCTAACGCCAGTGACTGAGCATCAGAGATAGCGATTTGAAACTTACTTGTGAATCTATCAAGACGCATATCTTCCTTCCTAACCTCAACTTAAGAGAATTCTTTTGACAGTTAGAAAGATGGATACGCAAAGGGGGAATTTCAAGGGAGTGAATCAATAAAGATAGCTTTGCAAAAATAGAGCTATGCATCATAGCGAATTTGCGCTTGGTCAGAGTTAATCTTCAATCCAAATAAAAGTGGCTTGTCGACCAGTCACACCATCACGGCGATAGGAATAAAAGTCATCTTTGTCTTGAAAAGTACATAGACCTGAATCAAATACTTGAGTGACACCAAGTTTATTAAGACGCTGAGTTGCAAGCTTGGACATATCCGCTAACCACTTTCCTTCAACATCACGAGGGGTAAAGGCTTGATGAGCTTGTGAGTCGAAATCCATAAAGGCTTGGAGGACATCCTCCCCCACTTCAAATGCTTTTGGTCCAATAGCAGGACCAAGCCACGCCATTACCTCACCAGAAAACAACTCTAATGCGTTTTCAATGATACCATTCGCTAAACCACGCCAACCGGCATGCACCGCAGCAACTTGGGTACCTTGCATATTGGTCAGTAAAACGGGTAAACAATCTGCCGTCATAGCAGAACAGATAACATTGCTTGAAGACGTATATATGCCATCCGCATCGAGCACTTGCAAAGTCGGAGCACTCACTTGAGTGACAACCGTCGAATGAGTTTGGTTTAACCAGATAGGTGCGGTCGGCATATTTGCCTGTTGCGCTAACCATTCGCGGTTTTTTTCAACTAATGACAGTTCATCCCCAACGTGTGCACCTAAGTTAAGCCCTTGATACGGAGCAGAAGAAAAGCCCCCTACTCTCGTAGAGGAAAAAGCTTTTACATTCTTAGGCGCAGGCCAGTTGGGAATAACTGTCTTCATATTAGAACTCGTCTGGTAGACCGTATTCTTCTGTATCTTTGCGCAACGCTTCTGTCATGACGACCATATCCGCAGGCACTGGAGCATGGAACTCAAGCTCTTCACCAGTGATAGGATGTTCAAAGCGAAGCATTACCGCGTGCAGTGCTTGACGGTCAAAGCCACGAATCATCGCAGTCACTTCTTCTGAAGCACCTGTCGGGATACGAGCACGACCACCGTAAGCAGTATCACCTAATAGCGGATGCTGCAGGTAAGACATGTGCACACGGATTTGGTGTGTACGACCGGTTTCTAGACGAAGACGAATGCGTGTATGCTCGCGGAAGTGCTCAGCAACACGGTAGTGTGTTACTGCTGGCTTACCCAGAGGTGCTACAGCCATCAGCGTACGCTTAGTAGAGTGACGACCAATTGGCTTATCCACTTTACCGCCTGCTGTCATACGGCCGATAGCAATCGCTTCGTATTCACGTGTAATGTTACGTTTTTGCAGAGCACGAACTAGACGAGTTTGCGCCGGAACGGTTTTTGCGACCACCATTAGGCCAGTCGTATCTTTATCCAAACGGTGCACAATACCTGCACGAGGTACTTCTGCAATATCAGGATAATGATGCAATAGCGCGTTGAGCACGGTACCATCTGGAGTACCCGCACCAGGGTGAACAACAAAATCACGAGGCTTATTGATTACGATGATGTCATCATCTTCGTAGACGATATCTAGAGGGATATCTTGCGCTTCCCAGCGTTCTTCATCTTCCAGCTCGGCTTGCAAGGTAATTTCCTCGCCACCCATAACTTTGGTGCGAGGTTTAGTGACAACTTCACCATTCACTTGTACTTTCCCGTCAAGAAGCCATTCTTTCAGGCGAGAGCGAGAAAAGTCTGCGAATAATTCGGCGATAGCTTGGTCCAAACGTTGACCTAATTGGCTATCTTTTACGGTGTTGGTTAAAACAATCTGCTGAGCCATATCGAACTTTTTTAAAAACTGTGAGACTAATGCTCACGACTGTGGAAAAATAGACTATTACGTCATTGTATCTGTTACTGGAAAGAAAGTAACGGCAGCTTAAGAAATATTTAGATTCAAGGAACAGACTCCTGATATGAAACATCAGACTTTAACAGGCCTTTTAGCGGTATCCCTTCTGTTTGGCTGTGCAAGCAAAGAAGAAATCGTTCCTGATGTGCCACCTTCTGAACTGTATGCTGACGCGCAAACGTCGCTTCAAAGTGGTAACTGGCTTTCTGCTATTGAGAAATTGGAAGCTTTAGATTCGCGTTACCCGTTTGGTGCCTACTCTGAGCAGGTACAACTTGACCTTATTTACGCGTACTACAAAAACGACGACCTAGCATTAGGTCTTGCAACGATTTCTCGCTTTATGCGTTTGAACCCAACTCATGAAAAAATGGACTGGGTATTGTACATGCGTGGTTTGAGCCACATGGCGCAAGACCGTAACTTTATGCATGACTTGTTCAATGTTGACCGTAGTGACCGAGATCCAGAGCCAGTTAAGAAAGCATTTGATGATTTCAAAAAACTGCTAGAGCGTTACCCAAACAGCCCATATGCTGAAGATTCACAAAAACGCATGGTGGCACTGAAAAACCGCTTAGCAAACTACGACCTTGCTACTGCGGACTTCTATCTACGCCGTGAAGCTTGGATTGCTGCGATTAACCGTGCCCAAGAACTTCAAAAAGCATTCCCAGATACTGAAGCAGCACGCAAGTCACTGGATATTCAGTTAGAAGCTTACAAGCAACTGGAACTAAAAGATGCAGTTGCCAGAACGGAAGAGCTGATAAAGCTTAACCCAGTAAAATAACACCAACCGCCACAGCTTTGCTTGTGGCGGTTTTGTTCCCCCCTTCCTTATTTTTGCTTTATCCTTTCTCGTTACCACATTCATTACCTTGATGATTTTTTAAGCGACACATATGCTTAAGGTTCTCCTTCACCATCAACATGGATGTGAACATGGCATTATCAAAGCTATGGACAGGACTTCTACTGTTACTCTCAGCATCAGCATTTGCTTTAGAGTTGTCCCCTCTGAGACAGCCCCCTTACACAGGTGATCTCGATGTCATTAAAGAGAAGAACGTCTTGCGTGTGTTGGTATCTGCCGATTTGGGTTTCTACTACATAGAGGGAGGTGAACCAAAAGGGATTGGCGCTGAGTTGCTTGCGCATTTTGAGAGAGATTTACGCAAACTCAAACCTAAGATCAATATTCAAATCATTCCTGTATCTCGTGATGAGCTGTTTCCTTCCCTAGAACAAGGGCTGGGAGATCTGGTTGTTGCGAACCTCACCATTACCGACGCACGTAAGAAATTGGTTGATTTTAGTGATCCTGCCATTACGGGAATTGAAGAGTGGGTGATCACCGACAAAAAAACACCTGTGATGACCAAGCTTGACCAGTTAAGCGGCAAGGAAATATGGGTACGTGCCAGTTCAAGTTACTTCGAGAGCATTCAGGCATTAAACAAACAACTTAATAAGAAAGGCTTACCACCTGTTGTTGTGCATTTCATAGAAGAAACACTACAAGACTACGAATTGGTGGGAATGCTCAACAATGGCTATGTCAAAGCCATCGTTCTTGATAGCCACAAAGCCAAGTTGTGGATGAGCTTTATGGATGATATTCGCTCTCATACCAAAATCCCCCTCCGCACCGGCGGTGAGATAGCATGGGCAATGAGGCACGATAGTCCAGAGTTGAAGAAAGTGGTGAATAAATTCATCAAGACATCAAGATCCGGCACCTTATTGGGCAATGTGATTTACGGCAAATATATCGATAATACTAATTGGCTCAACAAAGCCCTCAACCCGAAAAAAATCGCGCAATTAGAAAAGCTCTCTTCCTTATTCTCTAAATATGGAGAGAAATACGATTTTGATTATCTGCTTATCGCCGCAGTGGCCTATCAAGAATCTGGATTTAACAATAATCTAGTATCGAGTCGAGGTGCAGTTGGCATCATGCAAATTCTGCCAAGTACTGCCAGCGACCCAAACGTAAACATTAAAAACGTTCGAAACTTGGAGAACAATGTCCATGCTGGTGTGAAGTACATGGCCTTTCTACGTCAATACTACTTCAGCGATGAAGCAATCAGTAAAGAGAACAAACTGTACCTAACGCTTGCCGCATACAATGCAGGGCCTGGAAATATAGAGAGAATGCGCAAACGCGCCGCGCAACAAGGTTATGACCCAAACGTTTGGTTTCACAATGTAGAAGTGGTGACGCGACGTAGCTTAGGCGAGACCGTCAGATACGTCACTAACGTGAACCGCTACTACGTTATTTACAAGCAACTCGAAAGCCTCGACCTAGCCAAGACATTGGACAACGTCTTATTAGCGCCAGAAGACCCTGTGTTCATGACGCCATTGAAGAAAATAAGCCAAACGCCATAAAACCGAGAACAAAAAACCAAAAACGCCGCTCAGTTCATGAGCGGCGTTTTTGAATCTAACTTACTATGCACTTTAAGAGTGATCTGATTCACATCTTTGTTCTGGTTGATTTTTAACTAACTAGAATTACAGGCCGTATAACTCCCCTAAAAACGGGATAGTTTTCAGCTCAGTACTCTATCCAATCTAATGATTTCGAATCCGATAACAAGCAATTTTCACAGAAATCTAAACAGTTCTTGAGAAAGATCACATTCACTTCCCACCTATAAAAAACCACTCAAAATAGTGATCTATATCACATTATTTTATCCTCAGAGCGGTAATCTGAATTCAACCCATGAGGGATGAAACAGAGGAAAAACATTTATGACAATGAACATCACTGGTAAAAATATCGAAATCACCTCTGCAATCCGAGCTCATATTGAGAGCAAATTTAAAAAGCTGGAGAAATGGCAAGTAGACATCATCGGATGCCAAGCAACTTTCAGTGAGGAACCAAACAAACAGAAGAAATTCGAAGCCGTTATTACGGTTCCTAAAGGGCAACTAATCGCCTCAGCTACTCACGAAGATCTTTACGCAGCTATCAACGAAGTGGAGCAAAAACTAGAACGACAATTGAATAAGCTGACCCACAAACCTGAAGCTCGACGTGCTAGCAAGCCGGAGTTAGTGGAAGAAGAAGAGTAAACCGACCAGATCGAGGAAGTAGCGCCGTAAGGCGCTATTTTTTTGCTTGACGCTCCCCGCCTGCTTGCTTATTGTGTTTAAACACTCACAAATTAAGCACTATTTATGCATTTGACTCACCTGTTTCTTTTTGACTTCTTTTTCCTTCCATAGTTGGAGGGGCTAACTCGTTTGTGAAAGAAAAGTCAAAAACAAACAGAAAGCCTCCCAAATCGGGAGGCTTTTTTTATAAGGAAAGAATTGATGACTGACCAACCTATTTCCCTGGATGAAATTCGTTTACGTTTGAATGAGCTTGATGACGAGCTTTTAAGCTTGCTGTCTGAACGTCGTAAGCTCAGCATTGAAGTAGCAAAAAGCAAAGTCCAAACATCAAAACCTGTTCGTGATGCTGTCCGTGAACAACAACTACTAGTAAAACTGATTACCAACGGCCGTGATAAATACGAACTCGACGCTCAGTACATCACCAAACTTTTCCATACGATCATCGAAGATTCGGTGCTTTTGCAACAAAGCTATCTACAGAACCTAGTCAACCCTCAGCAAAGTCGTAAACCATTAGCACGAGTGGCTTTCTTAGGAGCTAAAGGGTCTTACTCTCACTTAGCTAGTCGTGAGTACTTCAGTCGTAAAAATACAGAGCTAATTGAACTCAACTGCGAGCACTTCAAAGAAGTAACTCAGACCGTTGAATCTGGCCATGCTGATTATGGTGTTCTACCAATTGAAAACACCAGTTCTGGTTCAATTAACGAAGTCTACGACCTTCTACAACACACAACACTTTATATCGTAGGAGAGCTGACTCAACCGATTGAGCATTGCCTTGTTGCAACCAAAGACATTCGTCTAGAGAACATCAAAACGCTTTACTCTCACCCGCAGCCCCATCAGCAATGCAGTGAGTTCCTTAGTAGAATGAAAGGCGTTCAACTCGAATCTTGTGCGAGCACAGCCGATGCGATGCAGAAGGTACAAGAATTGGGCCGTGATGATGTCGCCGCTATCGGTAATGCTTCCAGTGGTAAGCTTTATGGCTTACAAGCGATCCAAGGCAACATCGCGAACCAAACTGAAAACCATACCCGCTTTATTGTGGTTGCTCGTAAACCTGTCGAGGTCTCCACACAGATACCGGCAAAAACCACATTGATTATGTCTACCTCTCAAGAGGCAGGTTCTTTAGTCGAGACCCTGTTAGTACTGCAACGTTTCGGTATCAACATGACTAAGTTAGAGTCCCGTCCGATCATGGGTAACCCATGGGAAGAAATGTTCTATGTTGATTTAGAATCACACCTTGGTTCCACCGCCATGCAGCATGTGCTCGATGAGCTCACCAAGATAACTAAACACCTGAAAGTATTAGGATGTTACCCAAGTGAGAACGTAAAACCCACTCAAGTAAAATTGGGTTAATAGACATCGATAGGTAAAAAGATCATGGTAGACCAAAAAGTCGTTATCGCTTCACTCAACCCTGCAAAAATTAAAGCCGTAGAGAGTGCTTTTCAAAGTGCTTTCCCTGAACAACGTTTTAACTTTTTCGGAGTCAGTGTCCCGAGTGAAGTTTCAGACCAGCCAATGACCAATGATGAAACACGCCGAGGTGCTTTAAATCGTGTTCGCAATGCTAAAACTGAGATGCCGAATGCTGATTTCTATATTGGTTTAGAAGCGGGTATTGAAGGAAAAGTTACTTTTGCTTGGATGGTGATTGAATCCGAGACTCATCGTGGAGAGTCGCGTTCAGCAAGTTTGATGCTACCACCAGAAGTGCTAGAAAAACTTGAACATGCCAATGAACTGGGTGATGTAATGGATGAAGTATTTGGTACTGACAATATCAAACAAAAAGGTGGCGCAATTGGCCTGTTAACTCAAAACCAACTGACGCGCAGTTCGGTCTACCACCAAGCTTTGATTCTGGCGTTGATTCCTTTTACCAACCCTGAACATTTCCCTGCAAACCTATAGCTGTGTGGCTCTTATTAAGAGTCTGAAGCTGATAGTCGAGTAAAGTACGTATTAAAAAGGGCGGATATTCCGCCCTTTTTGCTGCCCGTAACTCAAAGATTATTGAGCGCCCTGCTCTAATAATGTCTTAAGTTTGTCTTTGTCGACATCGGACTTTGACTTTAACTCGTTAGAGCCACGGGTAATTGTCGCAATACCAACCCCAAGCATTTGACTGATTTGACGCTGTGAGAGCTCACCTTTTAGCAACTCGTTGAGAATATTAACGCGTGCGGTCAGTGACTCTCGCTCATCCGGTGTCATTAGCATGGTCAACAACATTTCGTGTTGCTGATTGTCCACACTTGAACGGATTAACGCGACAATCTGTTGCCAGTCTTTGTACTCAGGTTCATGTGACATCAAGTTACCTCACTCAATACTTGGTATTGATCTCTTCTTGGGTCAAGAACGAACCGTCGACACCTAAAAGGTCGCGGTAGTACGTTTCGAACATCAAAATGTTCTGTACATACCCACGCGTCTCTTTAAATGAAATCGCCTCTATAAAGGAATAAGCATCCACTTTTCCTTGAGTTCGCTCTCGCCACATTTTTACTCGGTTAGGCCCTGCATTATAAGCAGCGAGCGAAAAAATACGATTATTATCGTAATCTTCCATTAAGCCTTGTAAGTAATGGCTACCAATTTCAATGTTCTTACCTACATTGTAGAGATCTTGCGTACCTTGATATTTCAGCTTGTACTTGTTTGCCGTGTACTTAGCCGTCGCAGGCATAATCTGCATCAGACCACGAGCTCCAACCGGAGAGCGCGCTTCAGAATCAAGTGCACTCTCTTGTCTCGCCAAAGACATCATTGTGATTGGGTCGATATTGTGTTTCTCAGCGTAAAAGTTAAACCACCAGCGATGCGCGACAGGGAATCGCAACGGAATGTTATCCCACATCTGAGCTTGAATACTCGCAATAACCGTCAAGTTATGCCAATGCTTAGACGCGGCAAAAGCGGCAAGTTGCGTTTTCTCCTCTTTACCAACACGACGGAGCAAATGTGTCCATTCACTCTTCGCCGCAGCGATCTTGTCGGTTGCTATCAGCTCTTCAATACGAAGCAGCGATTTTTGATATGGCTGAATGGCTTTCTTATCGAGCTTAACAGAACTTGATGGATACTTGATCGATTGACCAATCGCATTCGCTGCGGCCACACTGTAAAAGTTACGCTGGCCAGTCTGTTTTGCTAAACGTTGCTTACCTGCGACTTCATCACCCAATGCGATTTCACTGCGCCCTAACCAGTATTGCCACCGAAGTGATGCTTGCTCTTCATCATTAAGCACTGCGATCCATTTTTTTACCCCTTGCCAGTCGCCATTTTGAATCGATAAACGAATACGACTTTCAATCAGAGGTAGGTTTTTACTGGTTTTTGTTTTGTCATCGCGCCACTTCGCCAATGAATCTGATTCAGTACGAATCAAACGAATCGCAATGTAATCCGCCAGTGCTTGAGCCTTTTCTGGAGAGAACTTTTGCCCTTTCACTACGGTCGCATAAGCATCTTGCGCTTGCTTGGTGTTTTTTCGAGCCAGTTTCTCTAATGCGAATTCTGCTTGAGTTCGATTAAAGTCATTCGCTTGTTGCTTCTTGGCAAACTCCGCCACATTTTCAGGCTTATCGAACAATGCCTTCATCGCTTTGGCTTGCTGCTGAGCTTTGGCCGATGTAGGCAACTTTTGCAGATAGGCCATTAGCCCGCCATTACGCGCATCAAATGCTAATAACATGCGTTGTAAAATCATGTCATCTGTACGTTCACCCGCTTTGTCCCATGCAGAGAACAGTGGGTCACATTCATCAGCAATACTCTTGCCGCGCAGCCACATGTGCTCTGCGCCTTTAAAGGCAGCAACTTGTTTACCCTGTTCTAATTGAGCGACATAAAAAATACACTGATAACGCTCACCACTTGGCTCAACTTTCTGGAACTCGGTAATGGTTTTCCAATCTTTCTGGCGATAAAGGTTATCTAGATACGGGGCGCGAATACGACGTGAGAATGGAAAAGCTTCATGTTCACTAATAAACGCATCTACCTGTTGTGGTGACTTGCTCGATAATTGCCTCAGAAATACCCGATAGTCCACATAAGGAGTGAGTGGATAATCAGCGATTTTGGAACGAATAGACAAGTAGCCATCAATGTCATTCTTGTCTAATAAATTTTGTGCCTGCTCATAGACTTGACGCTGCTTTTCTAGGCTCAGCGTCGCGTTTGCCGACACGCTTACCGCACATAAAGCGGCTGCGTAGCATACTCTTTTAGCCAATTCAGTTACGTTGAATTTCATGTGCGTCATTTTCCCCAGACGTTTCTCTCTTCATGCTTTACCACTGGTGAATACAAACGTAGTAAGCAATAAAGCATATGCATCTATTTACACCGTAATAAGTGCTTATTGTAAAGCGACTTGATGTAATAAATGTTGTACTCGTAAAACTTTAGAACCCTTTAAGACAAATAGATTCCCATCAATTCATCCAACTAAATGAACTGTTGGCTTTGATTTAAAGACGAACAAGAAAAGTGTATACCCTAAAGTTGAGAGTTTCCGGTCAGCGATGAAGAAGAAATCACACAAGATGCTAATTTCTTGCAATGCGGTAACAAAACTGAAGGAGTTGGTATAAAATAGAGCCTTTGAATGACAGTTAATTTAGGAACGATCGGCAATGGCTGAATACGTATATACCATGTCGCGGGTGAGCAAAATTGTGCCACCTAAGCGTCAAATTCTTAAAGACATCTCTCTAAGCTTCTTCCCTGGTGCAAAAATCGGTGTTCTAGGTCTGAACGGTGCGGGTAAATCTACGCTGCTACGTATCATGGCGGGTATCGATACCGATATCGATGGTGAAGCACGCCCACAACCGGGCCTAAACGTAGGTTACCTACCGCAGGAGCCCGTTCTGGACGAGTCAAAAACCGTTCGTGAAATCGTTGAAGAAGCTGTTGCAGATGTTGCTGGCGCACTTAAGCGCTTGGATGCGGTATATGCAGCGTATGCAGAACCAGATGCCGATTTTGATGCTCTAGCAAAAGAACAGGGTGAACTAGAAGCGCTAATTCAAGCGAAAGATGGTCACAATCTAGACAACGCGCTAGAACGTGCTGCTGATGCACTTCGTCTTCCTGAATGGGATCAAAAAATCCAACACCTATCCGGTGGTGAGCGTCGCCGTGTGGCTATCTGTCGTCTTCTTTTAGAAAAACCAGACATGCTACTGCTCGACGAACCAACCAACCACTTGGATGCTGAGTCTGTTGCATGGCTAGAACGCTTCCTAGTTGATTACACTGGTACTGTAGTTGCGATTACCCACGACCGTTACTTCCTAGATAACGCAGCGGGTTGGATCCTAGAACTTGACCGTGGTGAAGGTATTCCATGGGAAGGTAACTACACCTCTTGGCTAGAGCAAAAAGATGCGCGCCTACAACAAGAAGCGTCGCAAGAAAAAGCTCGTCAAAAGACCATCGAGAAAGAACTTGAATGGGTTCGTCAAAACCCTAAAGGTCGCCAAGCGAAATCTAAAGCACGTATGGCGCGCTTTGAAGAGCTACAAAACACTGACCACCAAAAACGTAACGAAACTAACGAGCTGTTCATCCCGCCAGGTGAGCGTCTAGGTGATAAAGTTATCGAAGTGAACAACCTGACTAAGTCATTCGACGGTCGCGTTCTTATCGATGATCTATCATTCAGCATGCCTAAGGGTGCCATCGTGGGTATCATCGGTGCCAACGGTGCGGGTAAATCAACCCTATTCAAGATGCTAAGCGGTACTGAGCAACCTGATTCAGGTACGATTGAACTGGGTGACACTGTGAAACTGGCTTCTGTTGAGCAGTTCCGTGATTCAATGAACGATAAAAACACAGTATTCCAAGAGATCTCAGAAGGCGCTGACATCATCAAGATCAACAACTTCGAAATCCCTGCACGTGCTTACTGTTCTCGCTTTAACTTCAAAGGCTCAGATCAACAGAAAGTTATCGGCGAGCTTTCTGGTGGTGAGCGTAACCGTGTGCACCTTGCTAAGCTGCTTAAAGCCGGCGGTAACGTACTACTACTCGATGAGCCAACCAACGACCTTGACGTTGAAACACTACGTGCACTTGAAGAAGCGCTGCTTGAGTTCCCTGGCTGTGCCATGGTTATCTCGCACGACCGTTGGTTCCTAGACCGTATCGCAACGCACATCATCGACTACCGCGATGAAGGCCAAGTTAACTTCTACGAAGGTAACTACAACGAGTACATGGAATGGCTGAAGAAGACCCTTGGTCCTGAAGCAGCTGAACCACACCGCATCAAATACAAGCGCGTATCGAAGTAATTTCGTTTATAAGATGAGTGTGCGGTATATCACCTTACACTCACCTTTGCTTGTAATTCGTACAAAGGTCGCTATCATAGCGGCCTTTGTTGTATGTGTTGCATAAATGGCTCAGATTGGCATTTTTTCAATTAAGAGCTTGACCTTTAGCAATCGTAACTCTGTGCTAGCTCGACATTTTAAGAACAACAATTGAACAAATTTTGTTCTATTTGATATAGTCATCGACAGATTCGACGACTTAATGAGAAAGCTCTATGACGGAGAGACGACGCTTTTCACGCATCATCTACCAAGTTTCTGCTTTAGTGGAACAAAGTGACTTGGCACTACAAGCCACGATTCAAGATCTCTCATTACATGGTTTATTGTTAAGAGCTGAAAATGCAAACTCACTTGAATCGTCACTACCGGTAGAAGTCGCATTCTCGTTCGCTCAATCAGAACAGGTGATGCAGTTAACCGCTGATATCATCTCTGTTGCAAATAACGAGATCCGGCTGAAGATCATCAACATAGACATCGACAGTATTAGCCAATTAAAACGATTTATAGAGTTAAACGTAGGCAATAACGAGCTGCTGAATCGAGAGTTAGAATACCTTTCTGATTTGGGGGAAGAATAAATTGAACGCCTGCTTTAGTAACAATAACTATGTCTAAAAAAATCATCATGCAGATCCCAACAAAAGATGGGAATCAGCAATTTTATGTGGGTCGCCTTTCGATCCTTGCAGTATGTGTGTCAGTCATCGCTTTGCCTGCCGTCGTTGGTAGCGCTTGGTATTTGAATCAGCAACAAACATACAATCAAGAGACGCTTAACCAAACCATCGCAAAGCTGGAAGGTGAAAAAGCGGAGATCACGGCACTGTATGAAGAACAACTTGATACGAACCACTCTCTTTCTCAATCTTTAACTGACAAAAACAATCAGATTCAATTGCTAGGTAAGCGTGTATATGATGTGGAGTCGGTTCTGGGTCTCGCTGACGAAGAACTTGAAAGCGAAGAGTACAACGTTGCCCTAGAAGAGCGTATTGATGCCGCAGCAATTGATTCAGCAGTGCGCGCAACGATGTTCCGTTTAATTCCAAACGACAGTCCGATGACTTACCAACGTATCTCCTCCCCTTATGGCAGTCGGATTAACCCTATTTCTGGCAAACGTCATGTGCATACAGGCATCGACCTTACATGTAAACGCGGCGAAGAAATCTTAGCCCCAGCGGATGGTGTGGTAGAAACGGTGCGACCAAGTAATCGTGGATACGGTAATTACCTTACGCTCCGTCATTCATTTGGTTTCTCAAGTTCATTCGCTCATCTGAACAAATTCAGCGTGAAAAATGGTCAGTTTGTCAGTAAAGGCGATGTAATAGCGAAATGTGGTAATTCAGGTAACTCGACTGGGCCACACCTTCATTACGAAGTACGCTTTCTTGGGCGTACGCTAAACCCGCGCTACTTAATGGATTGGACACCAGAGAACTTTAACTCCGTGTTCGAGAAAGAAAAGATGGTGAAATGGGGTCCTCTGGTTCAGTTGATCGATAACGTGGTTCGTCTGCAAATCAATCTAACCAATTCGCCATACCGAGATACCAGCATCAGCACAGTATCGAGTGAAGATAACAGCGCTACATCAACCAACTGATCATTACGAAACATACGAATAAAAAAGAGCAGCGAATAAGCTGCTCTTTTTACATTTAAAATCTGCTCTTATCCACGATGGATATTGTCATTAGCCTGTTTGAGCAAGTTCTGACTTTCGTTCATGAATTGCTGCGAGTAATCACCAAACCAATCACTCACTTGTTCGAAGCTTTCGACAAACTCAGCCTTGTCTTTACTGTCTAAAACAGACAAAGCTTCACCAAAGCGTTGGTGGAAACGCTTAATCATGTCGATGTTTTCTTGTGATGAAAGAATGATGTCACCGTATAGATTTGGGTCTTGACCAAACAGACGCCCTACCATCGCTAGCTCCAAACGGTAAATCGGCGAGCTCAGCTTTAATAGTTGCTCAATGTTCGGATTCTCTTTGCTTAGGTGCATGCCGTAAGCAAAGGAAGTGAAGTGGCGCAGCGCCTGAATCAAAGTCATGCCATGGTCGTGCTCTTGCGCATCGATTTGGCACAAGCTTGCGCCCCAAATTCCAAACTGTTGCAATAGCCATTGGTATTGCTCATTACCACGACCGTCACAGTAGACAATCACCTGCTTCGCTAGGCTCGGAACATCTGGGCCAAACATTGGGTGCAAACCAACAACCGGACCTTGGTGCACATTCAACATAGCTTGCAGCGGCTTAGACTTAATGGAAGTCAGATCACAAAGAATGCAATCTTGTGGCAAGTTACCGAGCTTCTCAATCACACCTTCTGTTAGGTGAATCGGCACAGTAACCACCACCAGCCCCGCATCTTTTAGGATGTCATCGGCCTGATCCCAGTCTTTACTGCCCAGCACTTTGACTTGGTAACCAGATAGTTTGAACATTCGACCAAACAGACCACCCAATTGACCATTACCACCAATAATAACCACTGAGCGCAATTCTGGGTTCAAACACTTAAAACCGGAATCTTTCTCGCTGGCATAAGACTCACGCATTGTTCGACGAAGAATGTCTTCTATCAGCTGTGGAGGGATCCCCATTTTTTCAGCTTCAGCTCGTCGTGATGCCAGCATTGCCGCCTCACGATCTGGGGCGTAAATTGGCAAACCGTGTTCGCTTTTTACTTCACCCACTTTCTCTACTAGCGCTAAACGCTGAGAGAGTAGCTCTAGCATTTGCTTGTCGACTGCATCAATCTGATCGCGTAATGCGTTAAGTTCAACTGCCATTGATGTTCCTTAAATAAGTTCCGTTTTAGCCTTTAAGGCGATTCTCTAAGAAAGGCACCAGCTCTTCGTGTGCATGACGTAATAGTGCCTCAGTTGAATCCCAATTGATACACGCGTCGGTAATTGAAACACCGTATTTCATCTCTTCGAGAGTAAGGTCTGAAGATTGATTGCCTTCATTAATATGACTTTCAATCATCAGGCCAATGATCGACTTGTTGCCTTCTCGAATCTGGTGAATCACGTCTTCTGCAACTAACGGCTGACGGCGGTAATCTTTACGTGAGTTCGCATGGCTACAATCCACCATCAAGGACGCATCAAGGTTGGACTTCGCCATCTCTTGCTCACACTCGTTAACAGACACTGAATCGTAGTTAGTTTGCTTGCCGCCACGCAGAATCACATGACCATTCGGGTTACCTTGCGTAGTCAGAAGCGCGACTTGACCTTCACGGTTAATACCCATGAAACGGTGGCTAGAAGAAGCCGCTTGCATCGCGTTAACAGCAGTAGCCAAGCTACCATCCGTACCATTCTTAAAACCGATTGGCATAGAAAGACCACTTGCCATCTCACGGTGTGTTTGTGACTCAGTCGTACGAGCACCGATCGCTGCCCAGCTAAAGGTATCCGCAAGGTATTGCGGGCTGATTGGGTCAAGGGCTTCTGTTGCCAGCGGGATTTCCATCTCTGCCAATTCAACCAGCAATTCACGACCAACATGCAGACCATGTTCAATGTCAAAGCTGCCGTCTAGGTGTGGGTCATTGATTAGGCCTTTCCAACCAACTGTGGTTCGAGGCTTCTCAAAGTAAACACGCATTACAATATACAGTTGGTCGCTTAGTTGTTCTGAAAGAGCTTTTAGACGCTTAGCGTAATCCTTCGCAGCTTCTACGTCATGGATAGAACACGGTCCACATACAACGAGTAGACGATGATCTTTTTTGTGAATGATGTCAGCGATGGTTTGACGAGACTCTTGAATAAAACGACGTGCTTTTTCACTTAAAGGAAGCTTCACTTTTAGCTCCTCTGGCGTGATCAGAACTTGTTCTTCGCTGATGTTGATGTTGCTCAATTCACTTCTTTGCATAACTTTGACCTGTATATTTTTGTTTACACCCAACCAATTCCTTGGTGAGACAACTAAGCTTTATCGACAAGATAACAGGCTAAAAAAGAAATACAACCGTACACAATAAAAAACATTTAATGTAAACTTAAATTTACACTAAAAGAAAAAGCCGAAATGCAGAGCACTTCGGCTTTAAATGGATGTTTTAGAAAGTTTACGCCTCCCCCTGAACAAACCATTATTCAGAGGTGAGATGGCTAGCCAACCAATCGCTTCATAGCTTCAGACGCATCTTTCCACTCTTGCGAAAGTTTTAGCTCGCTTAGAGAAAAGCTTTGCTTCTTCAACAAGGCATCTGCTCGAGGAACAGAAGTGATTGGTAGATTATCAAGCACCTCAACTTGCGCATCGCGCTTATTGCAAACCAGCAGCATATCGCAGCCAGCGTTTAATGCTTGTGCGCCACGCTGAGCAGGACCACCCATAATTGCGGCACCTTCCATGGTCAAATCATCTGAGAAGATCAAACCTTTAAAACCAAGTTGCTGGCGCAGGATTTGTTTAAGCCAATATTCAGAGCCACTAGCAGGCTGGTCATCATAATTTGGGAAAATGACGTGAGCAGGCATCATCGCGTCTAATATGCCAGCATCGATTTGCGCTTTGAAGATAGCCATATCTTGCTCAAAGATATCGCTACGCTCATCGTACGGTGTCTCTAGGTGTGAATCAGCAATCACACCACCATGACCCGGGAAGTGCTTACCTGTTGTTGCCATGCCGACACTCTTCATACCCTGCATATACGCGGTGCTGTGACGTAAAATGGTGTCCAGACCCTCACCAAAGGCACGGCTGCCAATCGCTTTACACTGGTGACCTTTATCTAGTACTGGTGCGAAACTTAGATCGATATCATGAGCAATCAACTCAGCAGCCATCAACCAACCGCCCAGACGAGCCAGCTCTTCACTGTTTTGGTGTTTGGCGTATTCGTCTGCCGCAGGAATCAGTGAGAAGCCTTCACGGAAACGCTGAACGCGCCCGCCCTCTTGGTCAACACCAATCAAAATCGGACGTTTCGCCGCTTTGCGGATAGATTGGGTAAGAGCTTGAAGCTGCTTGCTGTCGTGGTAGTTACGCGTAAATAAAATCAAACCACCAACCGTTGGATGCTCCAAAATTTCTCTGTCTTCTGCAGTCAGTTCATAGCCTGCAACATCAACCCATAACGGTCCCATTTTTTCTCCTCAAAATCGGCTGAATATCTCGTATTCGATGAGGTTATTCGCTTCAGAATTGCTTTACAATAAGTGAATCGAAGAATTGACGGAATTGGCTGTGAATCTTAACAAACTGTATGTCGGTGTGATGTCTGGAACCAGTATGGATGGTGTAGATACCGCACTGGTTGAAATTGAAGATAACCGTGTTCGCTTAATCGCACACGATGATTACCCAATGCCCGCTCATATTAAGCAGACGCTTTTGTCGGTTTGCACTGGGCAAGACACGAATCTAAAAGCCATTGGTGAGCTCGACCATCAACTTGGCCATCTGTTTGCCGATGCGGTTTTACAGGTACTGGATAAATCCGGCTATTCCGCAGAGCAAATCCGAGCCATTGGTAATCATGGTCAAACCGTGTTCCATCAGCCAACTGGCGACCTGCCCTTCACCACCCAACTGGGTGATGCCAACATCATTGCAGTAAAAACTGGCATTGATACCGTGGCAGATTTTCGTCGTAAAGACATGGCGTTAGGTGGCCAAGGTGCACCTCTCGTCCCGGCTTTCCATAAAAGTATTTTCGCCATGCAAGATTCCACCACCGTGGTGCTTAACATCGGTGGAATTGCCAATATCTCGGTACTGCATCCTGAGCAAGCAGTGATCGGCTACGATACGGGCCCGGGCAACATGTTGATGGATGCATGGTGTGAACAACACACCGGACAAGGCTTCGACAAAGACGCGCGATTTGCTCTGCAAGGTAACATCGATGCTGTACTACTGACCCAACTCTTAGCAGAACCTTACCTCGCTATGTCAGCGCCGAAGAGCACTGGCCGAGAGCTGTTCAATATCGGTTGGCTGCATCATCAGTTAGCTGGCCACAATATCTCAGCACAAGATGTACAACGCACGCTGTGTGAATACTCGGCGAAGACCATTGCAAACGAAGTGGAGAAATTCACGTATGGCCAGCAACCACAGCTGTTGGTGTGTGGCGGTGGTGCGAGAAACCCCCTATTGATGCAACGTTTAGCGGAACTTCTGCCGCAGTGGCAAGTCGCAACAACGGATGATAAAGGTGTCGATGGTGATTACATGGAAGCCATGGCGTTTGCTTGGCTTGCTCAGCGACATATCGACGGGCTGCCAAGCAACTTACCTGAAGTGACCGGTGCGAGCCGTCTTGCTTCACTGGGTGTACTCTATCCTAAAAACTAAATGCGTTGTGCCAGACACAGCGACAAAATAAATCGAAATCAGTATTCAAAAGGCTTAAACCACTATGACAAATGACGCGCTTATTGCTGCTCTTGCCCACCTAGTATCAGAAGGTCGTAACCCAGATACGATGGACATCGATTTACTGCCTTCTCTGGACATTGTTCAGCGACTTAATCAGCAAGATAAGCTCGTACCACTTGCGGTTGAGAAGGTTTTACCCGAAATCGCACTCGCGGTGGATAAGATCACCGACGCGTTTAAAGTCGGCGGTCGTCTAGTTTACATGGGCGCAGGCACCAGTGGCCGTTTGGGTGTGCTTGATGCATCGGAATGTCCGCCGACATTTGGTGTATCTGACAAGATGGTGGTTGGCCTGATTGCGGGTGGCCCAGAGGCTATTCTAAAAGCGAAAGAAGGTGCGGAAGATTCGCCGGTTTTGGGTGAGCAAGACTTAAAAGATATCAAATTCACAAATCTCGATGTTGTCGTCGGTATCGCTGCAAGTGGCCGAACGCCTTATGTTATTGGTGGTTTGGAGTACGCCAACGAGATCGGTGCAACCACAATAGCGCTATCTTGTAATCCAGATTCGCCAATCGCCGATATTGCCGACGTCGCAATTAGCCCTGTTGTAGGCCCTGAAGCATTAACAGGCTCAACACGTTTGAAATCAGGTACCGCGCAGAAACTGGTTTTAAACATGCTGACAACCGCAAGCATGATCCGTTTGGGTAAGAGTTATCAAAACCTAATGGTCGATGTCAAAGCAACCAACAACAAGCTCGTCGCACGCGCAGCGCGAATTGTGATGCAAGCGACCGACTGCAGCAAAGAGCAGGCTACCGACGTACTTAAACAAACTGGTTATGAGGTGAAACTGGCGATCTTAATGATCCTGACCGATCTTGATATTGATTCTGCTCGTGCCCACCTACACCACCAAGACGGCTTCTTACGCAAAGCAGTGGAAAACCACCAGCCGAAATAAATCTTGAGTCCGGCAACTCAAACCTGTCGATACAAGACAAACAAAAAGGAGACCTCGTGGTCTCCTTTTTTGTTTTAGATATCAAGATTTAGTCTTCATACAACCATTCATCAAACTCTTGGTTAAGCTTGTCATTTGCTTTACGTTTGATGTGATCAGGATTCGTTATGTTCTTAACGTTCTCTACTTTATTGGTGTACTTGCGAGTGGTTTGGTTTACTTCTCGCTTCACTTGGTTCTCGACATAAGTACCGTCAGTGACTTCTTTAATATTACGCTTGGTATTGTTGATGGTATTGGTAATACGATGCTTATCGTGATCGTATTTACGCTTCATCTTAATCGACTCTTTCAACACGTTGGTCGCACCAACCGTTAAGGGCAACAATGCTAATGCGACCAAAAAATACTTCTTCATGTTTTCATTTCACTTCTGATTGAATCTCAAGCCATAAGTACAGCAAAGCAATAAAATCCAAATGTCAGAAGATCAACAAGCAAAACCATAGTCTCGATTATAAAACAGATCTAGTTGCTGTATTCGTTCCAGCCACGTTGCCATTCCATACGGAATTTTTGTGCCCCAGGCGTTCCCTCACATACACCTTCATAATACTGACCAGACAAGCCCATTTGGTAAGCAAAATCAGGATTACAATATTCAGTTACCCCTTCAAGGTAACCTTGGTCATAATCGCCTTGCTTTACATTTCCTAACGAGCGAAGTTCTTTCATGGTACGAGAGGTATGCCCAGCGACACCATCTTGATAACCGATCTGGTACCAATCTCCGGACTGCGCCAGTTCTTCCGTTGTTGCCGCACACCCTGCTAGTAAAGCCAGCGCCAAGCCTAACGTTGCCTTTTTCATCATTCTTCCTTAACTAATTGTTTTCAAAACAAGCTTACCACTAAAGCCTGTGCTTTGCCGCTTATCTGTTGATTTCACCACTTAACTCTTGAGCTCGCCACTCACCCTTGATAACCACCGCTTAATGGTTAATAGAACCACTCAGCCCTAAGTACTACCACTAGGCAAACGATAAAACCACTTAACCGTTATATCGACCACTCGCTTCTCTATTCGACCACTCATCCATAGAGCGAATGCACTTAACAAAAGAGATGAATACCATACATCCTGAGCTTAAAAAATTACCCTACCTAACAAACCAAGGACAATTGCTATGATGTGGTTTCTAACCTGTGTCGCAGCCCTCATCGGCGGATACTTCATCTACGGTGCTTTCGTTGAGAAGATTTTCGGCATCAATGAGAATCGTCAAACGCCAGCTCATACTAAGACGGACGGCGTTGACTACGTTCCAATGTCAACCAAGCGTGTATACCTTGTTCAGCTTCTGAACATCGCAGGTGTTGGTCCTATCTTTGGCCCAATCATGGGTGCCCTATACGGTCCTGCTGCAATGCTTTGGATTGTTGTTGGCTGTATCTTCGCAGGTGCGGTACACGATTACTTCTCAGGCATGCTTTCTGTTCGTAACGGCGGTGCATCAGTACCAACGATTACGGGTCGCTACCTAGGTAATGGCGCAAAACACTTTATGAACATCTTTGCCATTGTCCTATTACTTCTTGTTGGTGTGGTATTCGTGTCAGCGCCAGCAGGCATGATCACAAACCTAATCAACGACCAAACCAGCTTTAGCGTAAGCATGACAACCATGGTTGTGTTGATTTTCGCTTACTACATCATCGCGACAATTGTTCCTGTAGACAAAATCATCGGTCGCTTCTACCCATTGTTTGGCGCGCTACTGATCTTCATGTCTGTAGGTCTAATGACTGCTATTGCTTTCTCTAGCGAACACACTGTAATGGGTGACTTCCAAGTAAGCGACATGCTGACTAACTTGAACCCGAACGATATGCCTCTATGGCCTGCACTATTTATCACTATCGCATGTGGTGCTATCTCTGGCTTCCACGCAACTCAGTCTCCACTGATGGCGCGTTGTATGGAAAATGAGAAGAACGGTCGCTTCGTATTCTACGGTGCAATGATTGGTGAAGGCGTTATCGCGCTAATCTGGTGTGCTATCGCTCTGTCTTTCTTCGGCACGCTTGATGGTCTTGCAGAAGCAGTGAAAAACGGTGGCCCTGGTAACGTGGTATACAGCGCTTCATTCGGTCTACTGGGTGTATTCGGTGGTGTGATTGCTTTCCTTGGTGTTGTTATTCTACCAATCACATCAGGTGACACCGCATTCCGCTCAAGTCGTCTGATTCTTGCTGAGTACTTCGGTATGGAACAGAAAACACTACGTAACCGTCTTCTAATGGCTCTACCACTGTTCGTTATCGGTGGCATTCTGACTCAAGTAGATTTCGGTATCATCTGGCGCTACTTCGGCTTCGCAAACCAAACAACAGCAGTAATGATGCTTTGGACTGCGTCGGCTTACCTACTACGTCACAACAAACTGCATTGGATTACGACTATCCCAGCAGTATTCATGACAACCGTGTGTGTAACTTTCATTCTAAACAACAGCACGCTAGGTTTTGGTCTGCCAATGCAAATCTCGACAATCTCTGGCGTTTTGTTCGCTCTTGCTGCAGCGGCTTACGTTATCAAAATCTCGAAAGGCAAAGGTGAGACTGAGCTAGCAGATGACGAGAAGCCACAAGCAGCCTCAGAAACCGCATAATGAATACCATCGCTTGCTAACCGATTCATTATCGATGTCTGGATAAACCAAGAGCCTGCCCTTTGCAGGCTCTTTTTGTTTCTCTTCGAAGATTTAATTCACTTACAATAAAAACATCATTTTTAGGTTAGGTTCGCTATGGAACTGATCATCTCCCTTTTGCAACAAATGTGTGTTTACTTAGTGCTGGCTTATATGCTGAGTAAAACGCCAATCATTCTTCCCCTACTGAGCATTTCTTCTCGCTTAAATCACCGACTCATTTGTTATGTGCTTTTCTCTGGTTTTTGTATCCTAGGCACCTACTTCGGTTTACAGATCAACGACGCGATAGCAAACACGCGTGCAATTGGTGCCGTGATGGGAGGACTGTTTGGCGGTCCTGTTGTCGGTTTTGCGGTGGGCTTAACTGGGGGGATTCATCGTTATACTTTAGGCGGTTTTACCGACTTAGCTTGTGCGATTTCCACAACAGCAGAAGGGCTCATTGGGGGGCTACTCCACGTTTACCTCATTAAGCGTAACAAAGGGGCAATGCTGTTTAACCCGAGCGTAGTATTCAGCATTACTTTTGTTGCAGAAATCGTTCAGATGGTGCTGCTGCTTGCTGTCGCAAAGCCCTTCGATCAAGCGTATGAGTTAGTGTCGGCCATTGCTGCACCAATGATCATTGCCAACTCTGTTGGTGCGGCGTTGTTCATGAGTATTCTGGAAGATCGTAAGACCATATTCGAAAAATACTCGGCCACCTTTTCTCGTCGAGCCTTGAGCATCGCAGATCGCTCTGTTGGCATTCTTAGCACAGGTTTTAACAGCGAAAACGCCGATAAGATTGCCCGTATTATTTATGAAGAAACGAAGGTAGGCGCGGTGGCGATCACCGATCAAGAAAAGATTCTGGCTTTCGTCGGTATCGGCGATGATCATCATAGGCCGAATACTCCTATTTCATCGCAGAGTACGCTCGACTCAATGGAGAAGAACGACATCATCTACCTTGATGGCAGTGAGCGCCCTTACCAATGTTCATTGGCACAAGACTGTAAACTGGGCTCCGCACTGATAATCCCACTACGGGCAGGAAAAGAAGTGGTGGGCACCATTAAGCTTTACGAACCAAAACGTAAGCTGTTCTCGACGGCAAATATGTCGATGGCGGAAGGCATCGCTCAGCTTCTTTCCAGCCAAATTTTGTATGGCGATTATCAGCAGCAGCAAACCCTACTGGCTCAGGCAGAAATCAAACTGCTGCACGCTCAAGTGAACCCACACTTTTTGTTCAATGCACTTAACACCATCAGTGCCATTACTCGCCGTAACCCTGATAAAGCACGAGAACTGATCCAAAACTTGTCGCACTTCTTCCGCAGTAACTTAAAACAGAACATCAATACGGTGACGCTGAAAGAAGAGTTAGCACATGTGGATTCTTACCTTTCGATTGAGAAAGCGCGTTTTACTGATCGATTGGAAGTCGAGATCGACATTGAACCAGAACTGCTCGATATCAAGTTACCGAGCTTTACTCTCCAGCCATTAGTCGAAAACGCGATCAAGCATGGTGTTTCCAACATGCTAGAAGGTGGCAAGGTAAAGATTTACAGCCAAACACACCCGCAAGGCGCACTGATAACGGTTGAGGACAACGCAGGAAGCTACCAGCCGCCAAAAGAGAATCATTCTGGTTTAGGCATGGAAATTGTCGACAAGCGCTTGTCGAATCAATTTGGACGTGATTCAGCGCTAAAAATTAACTATCAACAACACCAATTTACTAAAATGAGTTTTATCATTCCCTCATCGCGATAAGCGCAATAAAAACGCATAAAAAGGTAATGCTGGATGTTAACCGCCCTCGTCATTGATGATGAACAGTTTGCTCGTGAAGAGCTGGCAGAGCTATTGGACGAAACAGGCCAAATTGAAGTAATAGGCGATGCATCAAACGCCATTATGGGCCTTAAGAAGATCAATGAGCTCAAGCCCGATGTGGTGTTCCTTGATATCCAAATGCCCCAAGTGACAGGAATAGAACTGCTTGGTATGCTCGACCCAGAAACCATGCCTTATGTTGTGTTCGTGACCGCGTATGACCAGTATGCGATTCAAGCTTTTGAGGACAATGCGTTCGACTATCTGTTAAAACCGGTTGATCCATGCCGCTTAACAAAGACGGTGAAACGCTTAAATAAAGTCGTTAGCCAATCAGCTTTGACACAACAAATCTCCAGCATTGCACCTGATAGCCTTGATCAAATCCCATGCATTGGCCACAACCGCATTGTGATCATGGCAACCGAAACAGTTGAGTCTGCTTACAGCGATATTAGCGGTGTGCATGTGCGCTCTACCAACCAAACGGCCAGTACACAGTTAACGTTGAAAACCTTGGAAGAAAAAACGCCACTGGTGCGTTGTCATCGCCAGTATCTGGTGAGTATCAAAGCCATCAGCGAGATTAGATTATTGGAAAATGGCCTAGCTGAAATCATCACCAAAACAGGCTTTGAGATCCCAGTGAGCCGCCGTTACTTAAAGGTGCTCAAAGAACTTCTAGGCATCAGTCACTAAGCTCAGACTCTGGCAGAACTCGTGTAGAAATTCCCAATTAAAAAGGCGACCTTGTGGTCGCCTTTTTGATGTTTTAATTCGTCTTAATCGACTTGCTTAATTTGCAGCTCTTTTGGCACTTCGAAGAACATGTTCTCTTCACGACCAAGCACTTCGTCTACCGCTTCTGCACCAACCAGCTCTTTGATGCGATCTAGGATTTGGTTTACCAGCTCTTCTGGTGCAGATGCACCAGCAGTCACACCAACTTTCACTTTGCCTTCAAACCATTCAGGCATGATGTCTTCTGGGCAATCCGTTAGGTAACCCGGAGTGCCTAGCTTTTCAGCCAGTTCTTTTAAGCGAGTAGAGTTCGATGAGTTCTTAGAACCCACAACCACCATCACATCAACATCAGCAGAAAGCTCACGAACGGCATCTTGACGGTTTTGCGTTGCGTAGCAGATATCATCTTTGCGAGGACCTTGGATGTCTGGGAATACGCGGCGTAGCTCTTCAATCACATCTGCGGTTTCATCAACAGACAATGTCGTTTGGCTTACGTAATGCAGATCTGAAGGATCTTTTACGATCGCTTTTAGCTTCTCAACATCAGCAGGAGTTTCGACAAGGTACATGCCGCCGGTCTCACTAGAGTACTGGCCCATTGTGCCTTCTACTTCAGGGTGACCTGCGTGGCCAATCAACACTACTTCCATATTACGACGGCTCGCTCGCGCCACTTCCATATGTACTTTGGTTACCAGCGGACATGTCGCATCAAACACCGTAAGATCACGAGATTTCGCTTCTTGGCGAACAGCTTGTGACACACCATGAGCGGAGAAAATCACAATGTTGTTATCTGGCACTTCGTGCAACTCTTCAACGAAGATCGCACCACGTTGCTTCAGGCCTTCAACCACAAAACGGTTGTGTACCACTTCATGTCGAACATAGATTGGTGGCTGATACATCTCTAGCGCACGCTCTACAATGCTAATCGCGCGGTCAACACCAGCGCAGAAACCACGTGGGTTAGCTAACAGGATTTTCATTTCATTGCTCATGGACATTTTCTTTATTTGATTCGCTATTCTACTGACAAAATTTCGACTTCGAAAGTCACGTCTTGTCCCGCTAATGGATGGTTAAAGTCCACGGTCACTGAGTCACCAGCAATCTCAGTGATAATACCTGGAATTTCCATTCCATCTGGGCCACTAAACGCCATAATCGTACCGACTTCCACTTCTGACTCACCCACGAACTTAGTACGATCCATATGGTGGATATGATCTGGGTTCGGCATACCAAAGGCGTCTGCCGCTTTTAGTTCAATGGCTTTTTTCTCGCCTACTTGTAAGCCTAGTAGGCATTGCTCGAAGTTCTCACTCAAGCTACCATCGCCCATAACGAACTTAGCAGGCTTGCCCATATTGTGTGTACTGTCCGCTACAGAGCCATCTTGCATTTTGATGGTGAAGTGCAGCGTTACTGCTGAATCTTGATTTATTGTTGTCACGTTACTGCTTCCTTGAAGTCATTATTGTTTTTCTTGGTGTATACCCTAAATAGTTGGAGTTGCGGCTAGGCGACAAGATAATTCCTCCCTATGAGCATAGTGCGCTATGTGATTAGGGGGAATTATCGCAGTCAACAACGCTGCAGCTTCAAATATGACGGGTATACTAAAAAGCGTCGCCAGAATCAACCGACGACGCTTAGGGTTATTCGATATATCGCAAAAGATTACTTGTCCGCGTCCTTTTTGCGGAAGCCATCAAGAATGATCATTGCCGCACCAATACAGATGGTGGTATCTGCAAGGTTGAATGCTGGCCAGTGGTAGTTACCCCAGAAGAAGTCTAGGTAATCAACAACAAAGCCGTGAACGACGCGGTCAAACACGTTACCCACTGCACCACCAATAATCAGTGCGTAAGCGATGTTGTTCCATTTTTCCTTTGCTGGAAGCTTGCTCATCCAGTAGGTCAAAAGACCTGTCACAACAAACGCGATACCTGTGAACAACCAGCGCTGCCAACCCGCCTGATCGCTCAAGAAGCTGAAAGCGGCACCGTAGTTATGAACATAAAGTAGGTTGAAGAATGGCAGCACCTCAATTCGGTTTGCCCATCCGTAGCCCATGTTATCCATCACCACCAATTTGATGCCAATATCTGCAATAAATACCAGAATTGCTAACCACAGCCAGCGAACTCCAGATTGCTTTAACGTCAGTGCTTTTTCACTCATTACTTTACCTACAAACAGCCCCAGTAAATACTGGGGCTGTTAATTTTAAAAAAAGTTCAGTCGTTCTAGGCAATTACGCGAATTTACGTACTTCACCTTCGCCGTCTACGTTAGACACACAACGACCACAGATCTTCTCGTGACCTTCGATTGTGCCTACGTCTGGCGTGTGGTGCCAACAACGGTCACACTTCTCGCCTTCAGCTGCTGCTACTTCAACAAACAAGCCTTCGATATCTGTCGCTTGTGCTGCATCAGTCTTCTCACTTAGTGGCTTAACTTTCGCAGCAGATGTTAGTAGAACAAAGCGCAGTTCATCTTCAAGTTTGTTGATCTTAGCCGCTAGTGCGTCATCAGCAAATAGAGTCACTTCAGCTTGTAGTGCACCACCAATGGTTTTCTCTTTACGCGCATCTTCTAGAAGTTTGTTTACTGCACCACGAACCGCTTGGAGCTCAGTCCAGAATTCGTTGTTCAGCTCTTCACCTTCAGCAAGACCGAATAGACCGTCGAACCACTCACCAGTGAATACGAATTTGTCGCGTTGACCTGGCATTTCGTTCCAGATTTCATCTGCAGTGAACGACATGATTGGCGCCATCCAACGAACTAGCGCTTCTACGATGTAGTAAAGTGCTGTCTGACAGCTACGTTGAGCGTTGCCGCCACGTTTTGCTGTGTACTGACGGTCTTTAATAACGTCTAGGTAGAAAGAGCCCATTTCGATTGAACAGAATTGCATTAGACGTTGAGTCACACCGTGTGTGTTGTACTCTTCGTATGCTTTAACAATCTCTTCTTGTGCAGCTAGTGCACGACCAACCGCCCAGCGATCTAGCGCAACCATTTCTTCAACAGGAACGATGTCTGTTTCAGGATTGAAGCCGCTTAGGTTAGCAAGGAAGAAACGCGCTGTGTTACGGATACGACGGTAAGCATCTGCGCTGCGTTTTAGGATTTCATCAGAAACCGCAACTTCACCAGTGTAGTCTGTTGAAGCAACCCATAGACGAAGAATGTCAGCACCTAGCTTGTTGGTTACATCTTTTGGCGCAACCACGTTACCGATAGATTTAGACATCTTACGACCGTGACCATCAACCACGAAACCGTGTGTCAGTACTTGTTTGTAAGGCGCTTCGTCTTTCATCGCGATAGATGAAATTAGAGAAGACTGGAACCAACCGCGGTGTTGGTCAGAACCTTCTAGGTATAGGTCTGCACTGTTGCCGTTGTACTCTTCACGAGCATCAACAACAGAGAAGTGAGTCACACCTGAATCGAACCATACGTCTAGTGTATCTAGTACTTTTTCGTATTGGTCAGCGTCAGCACCTAGTAGTTCAGCTGCATCTACATCCCACCATGCTTGAATGCCTTTCTCTTCAACCAGCTTAGCGACTTTCTCGATCAGCTCTAGCGTGTTTGGATGAAGTTCTGCTGTTTCTTTATGAACAAACAGAGCAATTGGCACACCCCAAGTACGCTGACGAGAGATACACCACTCAGGGCGACCTTCGATCATACCTTCGATGCGGCTTTGACCCCACTCAGGCATCCACTCTACGTTCTTGATAGACTCTAGTGCTTTAGCACGTAGGCCAGCTTGGTCCATAGAAACGAACCATTGAGGCGTAGCACGGAAGATGATTGGAGTTTTATGGCGCCAACAGTGTGGGTAGCTGTGTTCGTAAGCGTGGTGGTGTAGTAGTGCACCTTTTTCTTTCAGTACTTCTACTACTGCATCGTTCGCTTTAAATACGTGCTGACCAGCAAATAGCTCTGTATCTGGTAGGTAAACACCGTTTGAACCAACTGGGTTTGCTACTTCTAGGTTGTACTTGTTACCAACCGCGAAGTCTTCTTGACCGTGACCAGGTGCAGTGTGAACAACACCAGTACCTGAATCAGTCGTAACGTGATCACCAAGGATCGCTGGTACAGTGAAATCGTAGAATGGGTGTTGGAATTGAGAAAGCTCTAGATCCGCACCTTTAGCAAAGCCAAGGTTGTGGAAGTGCTCGATACCTGCACGATCCATTACGTCTTTCGCTAGCTCAGCAGCAACGATGATACGCTCAGCGTTATCGCCTTCTGTTTGGATAAGCACGTACTCTAGATCATCACGTAGACATACTGCGCGGTTTGCTGGCAGTGTCCAAGGTGTTGTTGTCCAGATAACGATAGATACGTCACCGTGACCTTCATGACCTTCTGTCAGTTCAAACTTAGACAATAGTGCCGCTTCGTCAGCCGCTTTAAAACGAACGTCGATAGATGGCGATACTTTATCTTTGTACTCAACTTCAGCTTCAGCCAGTGCTGAGCCACAGTCTGTACACCAGTGAACTGGTTTAAAACCTTTCAGTAGGTGACCTTTGCTTGCGATCTTACCCAGTGCACGGATGATGTTCGCTTCAGTTGCGAAATCCATAGTGCGGTATGGCTTGTCCCACTCACCCATGATGCCAAGACGCTTGAAGCTCTCTTTTTGACCTTCAACCTGACCTGCAGCGTACTCACGACATTTCTCGCGGAACTCAGCTGCTGTCACTTTTTGACCTGGTTTGCCGACTTTCTTCTCTACCATCAATTCGATTGGTAGACCGTGGCAGTCCCAGCCTGGGATGTAAGGTGCGTCAAAACCTGAAAGTGTTTTGGATTTAATAATAATGTCTTTAAGAATCTTGTTTAGTGCGTGACCAATGTGAATGTCACCGTTCGCGTAAGGAGGGCCATCGTGCAATACGAATGACTTTTTGCCTTTCTTCGCTTTACGGATTTCACCGTAAAGATCTTCTTTGTACCAACGCTTAAGCATTTCTGGCTCACGATTGGCCAGGTTGCCGCGCATTGGAAACCCTGTTTCAGGTAAGTTCAGGGTATCTTTATACTCACTCATCGATTCTTAATTCCGTTATATTGGGCGAAAATTAGACATTATGTTGAACGGTGGAATAAACCGCTCAACGCTTAAGCTGACGCAGCCACACCCTTGCTGCTTCAGCATCCAATACGATTTGTTGTTTAAGTGCTTCAAACGACTCAAACTTTTGCTCATCTCTAAGTTTATGCAAAAGTTTCACTTCTAGCTGTTTACCATATAAATCAGCATGAAAGTCGAATAAGTGTACTTCTAACTGTTGGCGAACACCATTAACCGTCGGTCGTTGACCAATGTTAGCGACACCACCAATCGGCTTATCTCCTAAGCCAAGCGCTTGAACAACATAGACTCCGGAAACCGGAGAAACACAGCGCTTCAAAGGAATATTTGCCGTAGGGAACCCGATGGTTCTACCTAGTTTTCTTCCATGTGAAACACGACCGCTGATGCTGTAATCTCTTCCCAGCATCTCATGTGCGGACTGCAAATCATCACGAGCCAATGCATCTCGAATTGCTGTACTGCTGACTCGTAACTGCTGTAAACAAAAGCTTTGAGTACTTACGACTTTAAAGCCGTACTTTTCCCCCGCTTCTTGTAGCATTGCAAAGTTACCTGTTCGACCTTTGCCAAAACAGAAATCATCACCAATGACAAGAAACTTAACACCCAATCGAGTAACCAACAAGTCACGGATAAACTCTTCCGCCGTTAGGTCGGAAAAATGACGATTGAAGTTAACGCAAAGTAAGCGATCAATATCCAGCTTACTCAGCTGGACAAATTTGTCTCGCAGTCGCGTTAACCTTGCTGGGGCCTTATCTCGAGCGAACAGCTCCATAGGCTGAGGTTCAAAGGTCATCACAACCGAAGGTAACAAAAGTTTCTTCGCTTGTTCAGACACTTGTTGCAATACTTGTTGATGGCCTCTATGTACGCCATCGAAATTGCCAATAGTCAGCACGCAGCCTTGATGGCGCGACTTGATATTGTGAATGCCTCTAATCAGTTCCATTGGATACTGCTTTATGCCTCTGTTTTTACTTTGCACTGTGTGAAACTGACGGATTATATACCAATCAACCTTATTCTGTCCCAGCTTTTAGGTCTTTTAAACGAACACCGAGTAAAAACACCACAGCAAGGTAAACCACGGCACCTAAACCAATCAACATCGCTAGCACACCACTACGGTGAGCAAAGCTCCAATCCAACCACACCGACATGTCTTCGAGCTGCCATAGAATTGCCGCAACCATTGCGCCACCCGCCACCATCAAACGAACAATAAAAAAGACCGTTCGCTTGGTGACTTGGTACACCCCAGCAATATGTAAACCACGATACAACAATGCCATGTTTACAAACGCAGAGAGTGCAGTGGCAATCGCAAGGCCAACATAACCGTAGAAATAAGCAAAAATTGCATTGAAAACCATATTGGTCACCATAGCAATAATGCCGTATTTCACAGGCGTTTTGGTGTCTTGACGCGAGTAGTAGCCCGGAGCGAGCACTTTAATTAACATAAAGTTAAGCAAGCCCGAGGCGTATGCTAATAAAGAGAGAGAAGCTTGATGTACATCTTGCGGGGAAAACTCTCCACGCATAAACAACACCATCAACATAGGCTTCGCTAATGCCATCAACCCAAGCATGGCAGGAATACCCAGTAAGGTCACCATGCGCACGCCCCAATCCATGGTATGAGCAAAACCTTCACTGTGAGCATCTACGTGTTTACGTGACAATGCAGGAAGAATCACCGTCGCAATCGCGATACCAAACAAACCTAACGGGAATTCAAGTAAGCGATCTGAATAGTACAACCAACTGATCGAACCGGTTTGCAGAAAACTGGCAATAAAAGTATCAAACAATAAGTTGATTTGGCTTACCGACACACCAAATAAGGCAGGAATCATCAAGGTACGAATTTTCACTACCCCCGGATCGCGCCAGCCCCATTTAGGCTTAACCATTACTCCCGCTTTAATAAGGAAGGGAATCTGGAATAGAAACTGAACAAGGCCACCTAGCAATACGCCAATCGCAAGACCGATTTCTGGTTGCGACATCTGAGGCGAAATAAACCACGCCGCCAAAATGATCATCACATTGAGGAAGACAGGCGTAAAAGAAGAGACGGCAAACTTACCTAAGGTATTAAGGATCGCACCAGAAAGCGCAACAAAAGTAATGAACCATAAATAAGGAAAGGTAATCTTGAGCATGACACTGGCAAGTTCAAACTTCTCAGCGGCCGGGCCGCCATGCATCCAGTCTAGGAACCAACCAAAACCAAACAGCGCCGTCACTACACCAGAGCCCAAAACCCCGAGAATGGTAACAATAGAGACAATCACGCCCAGCGTACCAGCCGCACGAGCAATCAACTCACGAGTTTTATCCATATCCCCTTGAGCGTGACTTTCGGTTAGTACTGGCACAAAGGCCTGAGAAAATGCGCCTTCGGCGAACAAACGGCGTAAGAAATTAGGAATTTTATTGGCAAAGAAGAAGACGTCGGCACTCGCGCCTGCCCCCATCAAGTTTGCTACTACCACATCACGAACTAAACCTAGGACGCGCGAAATTAATGTCATGGCACTGACGATCATGCCAGACTTGAGCAGTCGTTTACTCACTGTAACCTCGGAATATCACCAAAAGATAGCCAACCCTATTCCTCTAAGCCTTTGAAAGCTACAAATGGGCGTTAAAAATATATCCGTTTATTGTCAGATCTAGGCGGATAATTATTAGCAATGGTCTAAAAATGCTGTTAGAATCCCCGCCATCTTAACCGCGATAACCTTTCTTACCAAAATTTGTTTTGGCTTCGATTGGTTTTTGCACAAATCATTTGACATTTAGGCGCAAATGAGGGATAGTCCTCGCCCTTAAATTGTCACAGAAATAAGTTTTTGGGAGTTAGACCCTTGGCAAATAGTAAATCTGCTAAGAAGCGCGCTATCCAAGCTGAGAAACGTCGTCAGCACAATGCTAGCCGTCGCTCAATGATGCGTACTTACATGAAGAAAACTGTTGCTGCTATCGAAGCAGGCGACAAAGAAGCTGCAACTGCTGCATTCGCTGCAGTTACACCTATCCTAGACCGTATGGCGACTAAAGGCCTTGTTCATAAGAACAAAGCAGCACGTCATAAGTCTCGTTTCGCTGCACAAATCAAAGCTCTTTAATAGAAACTTGATTTTACAGTGAAGAAAAAACCGGCTACTGCCGGTTTTTTTATATCTAAATTCCGTGTAACTCGTCGAATTTTAGACAATAAAAAAGCTGGCGATGCCAGCTTTTCTCATATGTGACCTGTCATCACATGGCCTCTGCACAATAAAGGCCATGAAGCGTTTGAATTAATTCCTTCACTTCATCACTCTTTAGCGTGTAGTATACCGTTTGTGCTTCTTTTCTCGTAGCCACCAGTTCGTCGCGACGAAGCCAAGCTAAATGTTGAGACAGTGCCGATTGGCTCAACTCTAGTTTTGCGCAAAGTTCCCCGACCGATAGTTCTTGATTATGCAGCATGCAAAGGATTTGTAGGCGTCTCTCGTTTGCCATTGCTTTAAGCAACACGACAGCTTTGGCGGAGTTTTTCTCCATTTCTTGTAGATTCATGTGCTGGACCTCTAGCTACAACTTACTTTCCCCAACCCTGGCCAGTTTGTTGTGTTACAAAGATTTTATAATTTAGAGTTATAGTTTTGTCGATAGTAATCTATTTATTTGCGCAACGAAACGTGTTCATTCAAACATTTGGCTAAAATCTGCATCACAAACGTTCTTAACTGCTGGATGTTGTATCATTCGTTCAGCAAAAATAACGTAATACTCTTCTTTAAGGTCGTCTACGTGACCGATCAGTTGTAAATTGCGGTCATCTTCAATCTCCGACATATAAACGGTCGGAGCTAAAAAAATCACATCATCACGATAACGAGCAAATGCCTTCATTAAGGCAACATCATCAAACTCGCCCAGCACATCTGGCTGTAATCCTTGTCTATCAAACCACTGCAATACTTTACGTCCCATTGCCGTTCTACTGGCTGGGATAAGTAATTTTTTATTCTCTAAAACTTCAGGAAATTTCACATCTGGTATTTCAGACGAAGCAAAAAAGCTCATGCTACTCTCACCTAACTTCTTGCTGTAAAGGCCCGGACTTTGTGTTGAGTCCACCGGACAATCAGAAAGGATCATATCAAGTTTATGCTGAGATAAACGCTCCAAAAGCAGTTCGTGAGTCGATTCATAGCAGCGCAAGTGAATGCTGTTATCTTCAGGAACCGTCGTCATTAATACTTTGCTGACGAGTCGCTTAGATAGTGCATCGGCAACGCCGACTTCGAAAAGAATATTAGAGTGCTGGCTGTAGTTAACGATATCGAGCATTTCGTAGCTCAAACCAAACATACGGTCAGCGTACTTAAACACCAACTGTCCTAGTTCTGTTGGTTCTACCGTGCGCCCATTGCGCTTGGTCAACTTCCCCTTCATGCGGTCTTCAAGTGCTTTGATCTGCCCAGTTACGGTTTGTGGTGTTAGAAATAAAGCATCAGCAGCTTTAGTTACAGAACCTTGTTTGCACACCATCCAGAAGTAATAAAGGTGGTTGTAATTTAGATGTGACATCGTCAATCCCTATAAAGAAGATGACACTTTTTATATCAAATGTGACAAGGGCAGACAAGAAGTTCGGCAAAACCTACAATAAATAAGGAAAAGATAAGTTTTACCGAAAATAACGAATTCACACTGTCATAAAACTTGAAGTAAAACGCACTTTTTTAATCTCATCAAGATAAGTGGCAGCGAACCCATAGCACAGAAAATTACATAAATTTCAATCAATTATAATGCTGTGGATTTTTCTTCACAGGCAACTATTAAAAAGAATAATAAAAATTCTCCATAGAAACCGAACTGTAATATTACTGAAATATTTAATCTCTAACATCGCCCTCAGTTTCAACAACAGACCAAATAAACGAACTGAAAGGTCCACGGAGAAAATTATGATGAACCAAGCTACTTCAACAGCAGCACCAATCTCGAGCACGACTCGCTGGTTACGCTGGGCTAACTTGGCATTCATGTTATATCTGCTTCTTCTAGCAGTATCTATGGTTGGTAGCGGCTTCAAATGGGCGACTGGCGATCAAGCTAAAGTACTCTTTGAATTTGCGTCTCACCCAGTCGCAGGTCTAATGATCGGTTTGGTGGCTACGGCCCTAATCCAATCTTCAAGTACCGTAACTTCTATTATTGTAGGTTTGGTTGCAGGTGGTTTACCTGTAGAAACCGCTATTCCTATGGTAATGGGTGCTAACATCGGTACTACCGTAACGAATACTCTTGTTTCACTTGGCCACGTACGTTGTAAAGAAGAATTTAAACGTGCATTCGCAAGTGCAACAATCCACGATTTCTTTAACTTACTTGCAGTACTGATCTTCCTACCATTGGAAATGATGTTCGGCATTCTAGAAAAGATTTCACACTGGTTAGTTTCGCCTCTACTAAAAACTGGCGATATGAGCATGGGTGGTTTTGACTTCATCAAACCAATCACTAAACCTGTAGTAAGCGCGATTAAAGAGCCTCTATCTACATTTGGTGACACCATGGGTGGTGTAGCACTAATCGCTCTAGGTATCGGTACTATCTTCGTCGCTATCACTGTTATGGGTAAGCTAATGAAGAGCCTGATGGTTGGTCGTGCTCGTGACATCCTTAAGAACGCAATCGGTCGTGGTCCTATCCACGGTATCGTATCGGGCTCTGTAGTAACGGTTCTTGTTCAGTCTTCTTCTACGACAACAAGTCTAATGGTTCCACTAGTAGGCTCAGGTGTTCTAAAAGTACGTGATATCTACCCGTTCACTCTAGGTGCTAACATCGGTACATGTATCACGGCTCTACTAGCAGCAACTGCAGTATCTGGTGAGTTCGCAGTGTTCGCACTACAGATTGCACTAGTACACTTAACGTTCAACATTCTGGCGACACTGTTCATCTTCGGTATCCCGTTCCTACGTGAGATTCCAGTGAAATGTGCAGAAGTGATTTCAGAAATGGCAATTAAGAACAAGGCAGTTGTAGCAGGTTACCTGTTAGCAGTATTCATCGTGCTACCGGGCTCTATCCTTGCTCTGACAGCATAATAATAAGATTACCATCGCTTATTTTAGGCTCCACTTCGGTGGGGCATTTTTTCGTTTTAGAGAAGTAAAAACGGGCTCGCCCTAGGAACGCTAAGCTTCGAGAGGGACAAGGGACAAGGGACAAGGCTCGATGATATCCACCTAAGACATCAAGTCCTGCCAAAATTCTTTAAGTTCAACTTCCTTTCACTAAGCTTCCAAGCCCCCACTCTCGATACCTACAGCGGAGCGCTCTCATTTCTTAATCACGCAGTAAACTGTGGTAAAAGAGATTCCCGACGACCGTTTGATTTCAGAGTGAGTGAACATCATCTTCAAGAGCGAGGCTCGAGTGGGTTGAGGATCTTTTATTCCCTCTCACATCTCGAAGCGCAGCGTTCTGTAGGGCGAAGCCCGTCCCCTCCAGTCCCCACCCTTCGGACATAAAAAAGCCGCCCATAAAGGCGGCTTAGAAAACTCAATATACTCGTTAAACTGAGAACGGGTACTGAATTGGATCGTGGTGCTCGTAACCTTCTACCCAGAAGTCATCTAGGGTTACCCATGTTTCTAAATCTTCTAGAGATTTGATTTCTGGATTGATGTGGAAGGTTGCTGCTTTCAGAGGTTCACGCTTCAACTGGATGTCACGCATTGGCGCAAGCTGATCTTCGTAGATGTGTGCATTAACAATCTTATGATAAGCCTGACCAGGTTTCTTACCTGTAATTTGCGCCATGATTGCCAAGAACACATACACTTGAACCATATTGAAGTTCAGACCTAGCGGAACGTCACAAGAGCGCTGCGTGCTGTTTAGGTACAGCGTGTCACCTAACAGTGAGAAGTGGTGGCTGTACATACATGGGCGCAAACACCCCATATGGAACTCACCAGGGTTGTAGAAGTTTAGGATTTCACCACGGTCATCAACACCGCGCGTTAAATCATCCACAATCTTACGCAGCTGGTCGATATGACCGCCATCTGGCTTCGCCCATGAACGACCTTGAACGCCGTATACACGTCCCATGTCGTCTTCACCCTTGCGGAATGGGTTGTTCAGCCATGCTTCATTTAGGTTTGCGTTCGCATCCCATGTTTTCGTACCTAACTTACGGAAGTCTTCAGCGTTGTCGTAGCCACGGATATAACCAAGTAGCTCAGCAACTGCCGCTTTCCAAAAGCTCTTACGTGTCGTTACTAATGGGAATTGGTTGTTGGCAACATCGTAGTTCAAGTCTGCGTTGATCACTGTTAGGCAGCGTTTGCCTGTGCGTTCGTTTTCAACCCAAGTGCCTTGGTCAACGATACGCTGACACAAATCTAAATACTGTTTCACACCAATTCCTTACTTCGTTTCTGCTTGGACTTTGTCTTGGTAAAGACCACGTTTGTACGCCCAAACCATCATAAGCACACCTAGAATGATCATTGGTGAAGATAGGATTTGCCCCATCGAAATATAGCCACCAAATAAACCAAGCTGTGCATCCGGTTCACGGACAAACTCAACTAGGAAACGGAATGTACCATATCCAGCTAAAAATAGCCCTGATACAGCACCCAAAGGACGAGGCTTTTTAATAAACCAGTTCAAGATTAAGAACAGTACGATCCCCTCTAGGAACATCTCATAAAGCTGAGATGGGTGACGTGGAAGCGGTCCACCATTCGGGAAGATAATCGCCCATGGTACGTCTGTCACACGGCCCCAAAGCTCACTGTTCATAAAGTTACCCATACGGCCCATACCAAGACCAAATGGTACAAGCGGAGCCACAAAGTCTGCCACGCCAAAGAAAGTTCGACCATTCTTGTGCGCGTACCAGAACATGGCAGTAATCACACCCATTAAACCACCGTGGAACGACATGCCGCCGGTCCAAACTTTAAATAGGTACAAAGGGTCCGCTAAGAATAAATCGAAGTTGTAGAAAATCACGTAGCCAACACGACCACCAATCACAACCCCAAGGAACCCCGCAAACAACAAGTCAGAAACTTGCTCACGTGTCCAACCACTGCTCGGCTTATCTGCGCGGCGGTTTGCCAGCCAAAGTGCGAACATGAAGCCGACAAGGTACATCAAACCGTACCAACGAACAGAAACAGGACCAATAGAGACTAAAACCGGATCAATATTGGGAAATTCAAAGTATCCCTGAGACATAACTCATTCTCTTCTTATTACTAATAAAACAGGTGGACTTTACAGCAGCATGGTCGCTGCAACAAACATCAAGAATACGGCAAATATTTTCTTCAATACCGCAGTTGGAAGGGTAGAAGCCAGTTTTGCGCCAACTTTCGTCGTGAGCATCGACGTCATGGCTATTGCTAACAAAGCTGGCAGGTAAACATAACCCACACTGTAGTCAGGTAATCCTTCTACTTTGTAGCCATGTAAGATGAATCCAATCATGCCTGAGATGGCGATCACGCAGCCGCACACCGAAGAGGAGCCAACCGCTTTACGCATTTCAATACCATGTTTGTTCAAGAAAGGGACCGACAGTGAACCACCGCCAATACCCGCAAGACTTGATACCACACCAATTCCCGTTCCGTACATCATAGTGATCGGACTACTCGGCATGGGCTTCTCGCTTTTCGTTTTAATTGAACGAAACATCTGTACCGCTAGACACAACACAATCACACCAAAGACTTTCGGTAAATAGTGTGTAGGGATCCATTCGGCGATATTGGCGCCAACAAAGCCACCGATAACCACACCAGGCATCAGCCATTTCACGACGAACATATCGACGTTACCCAGCTTAAGGTGATTCATCGCCGACGAACCGGAGGTTACGATGATACTCGCCAAGGAAGTAGCAAGTGCCATGTGCATACTCATTTCAGGAGAAATGCCAGCTAAAGGAAGAAGGTACAGTAACGCAGGTACAACTATCAGCCCGCCTCCGATGCCTAAGAGTCCTGCCATCACGCCAACGAAAGCGCCTAGCGCGAGCAATAATATAAATAAAGAGATGGTCACAATTACCTACTTCTTACCTGCACGAATAAAGCCGGCAAAACCTTGTTGAATAAAGAAATCATGCATCATTTGATGGATTTCTTGCCCATAAGAGCATGACATGGCTTTTTCGACGAGTTTTTCTAATTCTTTTTGCTGGCTATGGCGAATCAAATACTTCACCTTAGCCACGTTTGAGGTGTTCATACTTAAACTGTTGTAACCTAAGCCCAACAATAAGAGCGCACCAAATGGGTCACCTGCGAGCTCACCACAAATACACACTGGTACTTGATACTGGTGGCAAACATCATGAATTTGTTTTAACGCCAACAACACCGCAGGGTGCATGGATTCATAGACATCAGCAACACGAGAATTGTTCCGATCGACCGCCAACAAATATTGAGTTAAATCGTTAGTACCAACAGAAACGAAGTCAACACGATGGGCTATCGCAGGCAATAAGTACACCATTGATGGCACTTCAATCATTACCCCAACCTTCGGCGCTTGAATACGGTCATCAAGTAACACGACTTCGCTGTAAGCTTGGTTAATCAGCGTAATAGCATCATCCAGCTCTTTAATACCAGAAACCATCGGCAGTAAGATGCTTAGATTACCACTTTCCGCACTCGCCCTAAGCATCGCACGCAACTGGATCAAAAAGATATCAGGGTGATCCAACGTAAAACGAATACCTCGCCAACCCAAAAACGGATTATCTTCTTCAATCGGAAGATACGGTAACGGTTTATCACCACCGATATCCAGCGTACGCATTACGACTCGTTGATTTGGATAGCTATTGAGGATTGCTTGATACTGATGATACTGCTCATCTTCCGATGGAAAGTGATGCTTAAGTAAAAAAGCGATTTCAGTACGGTACAAACCCACGCCATCCACACCAGAGTTGATGGCAATATTGCTATCCGCACTCAAGCCCGCGTTGAGCATGACTTCAATCGGATGGTCATCTTGTGTGATCGCAGGTAGTGCAAGATCTTTGTTCACCATCGCGAACAATTCAGATTCTTCACTCACTAAGCTGCGATATTCACGCAGCAATTGACGGTTCGGTTCTAAATAGATCTCGCCAGTGTAGCCATCGACAATGCCCTTCTTGCCGTTTACCGCGCGAGTATTAATGTTTGCGCCCATAATGGCAGGAACACCCAGCGCACGAGATAGAATCGCAGCATGAGAGTTCGCCGCACCTTCCAGCGAAACAACGGCAAGTAAGTGCTGTTTTGGTATTGAAGCAAGTAGCGTCGCCGTGAGTTCATTGGCAACTAAAATCACTGGGCGATCAATCGAGGCATGCTCTTGCTCACTATTATGTAAAAAGTAAAGCAAGCGTTGCCCAAGCTCGCGAATGTCTTGAGCACGTTCACGTAGATAAACGTCTGACATACGCGCGAAGCGGTTTGAGTAGGTTTCGACGACTTGTCGCAATGCCCAATCCGCTCGGTCGCCTTTTTCGATCTGCTTCTTAAGATCACCACGCAACATTGGATCGTTGAGTAAGTGGGTAAAGAGGTCAAAAATAGCTAACGCGTCTTTATTGATTTCGCTGTCAAACTTCTTACGCATACGGCGAAAGTCATTCAACGCTCTTTCCACAGCAACCGCCAAAAGTTCATGTTCCCTTTCTTTATCTAAGGCAGAGGCAGGGAAAACATCACTTAAATTAGGTTGAGTATTATCAAACCAGAACTCGCCGATAGCGACACCAGTCGAAGCTGGAAGCCCCTTGATAACAGTAGGCTTGGAGGCGAGTTGCCAGTGACCTAAGTTTTGCGCATGCGCAATCAACACAGCAAGCTGCGCAGATAAGGTCACAAGGAAAGACTCTTCCATCTCACTAAACAAGCGTGGGGTTTTCTGCTGGATAACCAGAACACCGAGCACTTGTTTACGATGAATGATCGGCGTACCTAGAAAGGAGTGGTAAACCTGCTCACCGAGTTGAGGGAAGAATTTAAAATCAGGATGGGTTGAAGCCTCAGCTAAGTTTAGTGGTTCCGCACTGCGTTTGACTAAACCGACCAAGCCTTCGTTGAAGTTGATATGAATACTATCGCCTTCAAAAATAAGGCCTTGAGTTGCCATTAACTCAAGGCGCTGCATTTCATCATTAGCTAGATAAATAGTACAACACTCAGTGCATAGGGCTGCGCAAGTCTCTTTAACCAATATATCCAGTGCCAGATGCACATCATCGACTCTGGAGACTTTCTCAACTATTTCCCTTAGCTGACTGAGCATGTTGATCCTCTATCTACGTTGCTTTTTTCTTTTCCCTTTCGTCTTACGCTCTCGAAAAGGCATGGCTAAAGATGCAAACTCTTTCATCGCACGACGATAAACGTCTCGCTTGAAAGAAACAACTTGCCTAACTGGATACCAGTAGCTTACCCAGCGCCAACCATCAAATTCAGGGGATTTCCCACGCTGCATATTGATGCGGGATTCATCGCATTCTAATCGCAGCAGAAACCATTTCTGTTTTTGGCCGATACAAACAGGCTTGGAGTCCCAACGCACCAATCGCTTTGGTAGCTTATATCTTAACCAATGACGACTTGTTGCGATGATCTTAACGTCTTTTTTCGTCAGACCGACTTCTTCATATAACTCCCTGAACATGGCTTGTTCAGGTGTTTCACCTTCGTCAATCCCACCTTGTGGAAATTGCCATGAGTGTTGCCCGTATCGTTTAGCCCAGAAGACCTGACCATGGTTATTACAGATCACAATACCAACATTAAGTCGGTAACCATCGCCATCTATCACCGGCTAACCTCTATGAATAATTTTTTATTACCGTGATTTTTCCACATATCCCCATTACTAGCAAACTTACTGATGTGATATGAGCAAGATTTATTACCTTTTGGCCTTTTTTGGATATCTTTTAGACAGACATTATTTTATCAACACAAGATTGAGACATAGCCCACATTTATTCACCTTTTCTGTGAATAACTTTGTGAAGAAATCATTATCAATAAAGATTTTTGTTCAAAACCATTACAAGCAATATTTTCCAACCACAAACAAAACAAACATAAGATATTGATTATAAAAACATAAACCCAAAAATGGCGATTTAACGATCTTTATTTTCCTGATGATCTTTTCACCAAATACAGATCGGTCAAAGATCGCTCAATCGGTTATTTATCCACATTGAACAGGTAGGACTTCATGACATCTCAATAAAATCAAGTCTCAATCCATCTTTAAACCCCTGTTTATTCATCCAGCCTACATGGAGATCCTATTGGTGGCTTTCTAATCTGTGGATAAGTTATGAATTGATCATTCTTAATCCAGCTCGGTGAAATCTTGGACAGTCGATTTTGATGAAATTTGGTAGACTAACGTTTTCCCTCATCACATTGCCGTTATGAAACCAGAACCACAATCCGAAGCTGAACTGATGGAGCGCGCACATGATATTGCGGGCTTAAGCTTTACAGAGCTTGCCGAAGAGGCAGGAATGGCTGTTCCTGAAAACTTAAAACGCGATAAAGGCTGGGTTGGGCAATTACTGGAATGGCATTTAGGTGCGCCAGCAGGAAGCAAACCGCAACAAGACTTTGCCAAGCTTGGGATCGAACTAAAAAGCATTCCGATCAGTTATTCAGGTCGACCACTAGAGACAACGTTTGTCTCTGTCGCTCCATTGACTGGGGTTCAGGGACTCACGTGGGAAACCAGTCACGTTCGCAACAAACTGTCACGAGTACTGTGGGTACCTGTAGAGGGCGAGCGCGAGATTCCTTTGGCAGAGCGAAGAGTTGGTAGCCCATTGATATGGTCACCCGATCAAGAAGAAGAGTTAATTCTAAAAAATGATTGGGAAGAACTGATGGAATTGATCGTGTTGGGTAAGTTTGATCAAATTTCCGCCAGACATGGAGAAGCGCTTCACTTGCGACCTAAAGCAGCAAACGCAAAAGCACTAACTGAAGCTTACAGCTCAAATGGTAAACCGATAAAAACCCTGCCCCGTGGTTTCTACCTTAGGACACAATTCACCGAACAGATATTATTGAAGCACTACATCAACGCCCAATCAGAATGATCAGTGCGTCACGAGTGACAACTCAATATCACAGTACGAGGCTGTACCTTCACTGCCAAACTCATCGTAAGCATTGTGCAGCCTCAAATAAGCTTTATCTATCCCCAACCTCAGCAGTTCTTCTTTCACCAGATCCAATGAGCCGAAATGAATCGGATCTTCACCGTCTTTGATCGGTTCAAGTTGGTGTTTGTACTCCACTGCTAATAGGTAATCAGAGACATCAGAACAACCAATCACAAAGACCTTAGGCGTTTTATAGGAGTCTTTGTGATAGCCATGCAACCACATGTCGAGTTGATGCTTCTGCATATTGCACCTCCTTTACAAGATCCTTTAAGTCTAGTTACCGTATTGATAACTTTCGAGTTAACTACATCGCGAAACTTAAATCATTTGCGACAGCAACTAAAAATCCCCTATATTGGAATGACTTATTCAGTCGGTAACTCTTCAAGGATGTGAAATGCAATATACAAAACTACCGCACTCATCACTCGAGATCAGTAAGATCTGCCTTGGCACTATGACGTTTGGTGAGCAAAATACCGAACAAGAAGCTTTTCAACAGCTCGACTTTGCCCTCGATCATGGGGTGAACTTCATCGATACTGCCGAGATGTATCCCGTACCACCGAAAGCAGAGACACAAGGACTCACCGAGCAGTACATTGGCAATTGGTTAGCGAAAAGTGGTAAACGTGAGAAAGTGGTTTTAGCAACTAAAGTAGCTGGTCCGCGCAACGTCCCATACATTCGTGAAAACATGAGCCTTAACCGTCGCCATATTCATACTGCGATTGATGACAGCCTTAAACGCCTACAAACCGATTATATTGATCTGTACCAGCTGCACTGGCCGCAACGTCAAACCAATTGCTTTGGTCAACTCAACTATCCTTACCCAGACAAACAAGAAGAAGTCACGCTGATTGAAACGTTGGAAGCGCTCACTGAACTAGTTAAGGCTGGGAAAGTGCGTTATATCGGCGTATCGAATGAAACGCCGTGGGGGGTGATGTCACTGCTGCGTTTGGCAGAAAAGCATGACTTACCAAGAATCGTTTCAATCCAAAATCCATATAACTTACTTAATCGCAGTTTCGAAGTTGGTTTGTCTGAAATCAGCCACTACGAAGGCGTTCAGCTACTGGCTTATTCACCACTAGCATTTGGTTGTTTGAGCGGTAAATACCTCAACGGAGCAAAACCAGAAGGTGCGCGTTGCACGGTTTGGGAACGCTTCGCTCGCTACTTCACACCACAAGGTGTTAAAGCGACAGAAGCATACGTCAACCTAGCGAGAGACCATGGATTAGATCCTGCGCAAATGGCGCTTGCCTTCGTCAATCAGCGCCCGTTTGTGGGTTCAAATATCATTGGCGCTACTAACCTAGAACAGCTCAAATCCAATATCGACAGTATCGATGTTCACCTAAGTGAAGCGTTGCTAAATGATATCCAAGCGATTGGTACGACTTACTCGAACCCATGCCCATAGTATTTCACTTCCCAATAGACTAAAAACAAAGAGGCTGACCACAATGGTCAGCCTCTTTGCATTGGCGAATTAAACCCAAGTTGAACCGAATAGATATAATTGAGAGCTCTACTTGGGTTATTGATTACGTTGGTATTCGCGCAGTTAAAACACGACGTAGATGACGAACTCGGCGTTCAACTTTGACAGCATCAGGCACACTGACATGGTTTGAACGACCTTCTTTATCTAAGCCAATATCTTTTAACAAGTGCTCATTTGTCCAAGGGATTTGATGAGCATTACGGCGGACCATACGTTGCCATTGCTTTTCTTCACGTTTGAGATCGGCTTTTAAAAGCACGGTGGCCAGTTTCAAATAGATAGAGTGACGCATAATTTTTCTCCAAATAGCGATAGATAATCGACAGGGAAAAATAGTGGGCTAATTAAACAGAAAGACTCTGTTGAGGCTAAGCCGCTACTTTTCCGCAGCCTAGTAATAAGAGGTAGGTTACGGATTAATTTAATCTAATGAGCCAGTAGTATCTTGTTTGATCGCTTCAAAGGTTGAGCGAGCATCAGACATACGATCAGCGCAAGCAGTGGTGTTAACAACGTAATGTTTCATCTTGCGCCTCCTAGCTAAAAATTAATCCGTGATTGATGTGGTATAACTCTTTGAGTTACGGCTAAATTGTAAGCAACAGAGGATATTTATCAAACAATTTTTATCCTTTCGATTAAAAACAAACCATTAGCCTAAAATAAGGTTGCATATGGTTTTTTGAATAACATATTCAACTAAGGAATATATAAAAACTCGAATTTTATAAATATCAGAATGTTACGTACAAAAAAGGAGCGCATCTGCACTCCCTTTCTATTAAGTTTGTTATCGATTAAACCGTTTGATCTGAAATCAAATTGTGCTTATTCAACAGTCTATACATGGTTGCACGTGATACACCAAGCTCTTTTGCTGCATTAGATACCTGACCAGAGTGCGACTCTAATACCACCAGCAACGCATCTCGTTCACTCTTCTCACGAATAGACTTCAAGCTACGTTTCGAGTCATTTCGTTGAGGAAGATCTAAATGATGCTCTTCAATCAATACGCTATCAGACATCAAAACCGCACGTTTCACTTGGTTCATCAACTCTCGTACGTTGCCTGGCCAGAAGTAACGAGTCAGCGATTTCAGAGCGTCTTCAGAGAAGCTCTTGGCTTGCGAGTTGTACTCTTTCGAAAACTCTTGAAGATAGAAACGTGCCAGCATGCCGATGTCGCTTGCTCTTTCTTTTAAGCTCGGTACGTTGATGCGCAGTACATTGATGTAATGGTAAAGCTCTTCGTTAAAGTCACCATCAATCAGCGCTTTTTCAACGTCTGAAGAGTTAGCAGCAAGAACACGAACATTAACGTTCTTCGCACCATCACGAGTTTCAATCGTGCCTTCTTGCAGGAAGCGTAGCAGGTTCATCTGCTGCTCTTTTGAAATGGTTAGGATGTCATTGAAAAGAACCGTACCGCCATCCGCTTGCTCTAGTAGGCTTGGTCCCATCTCTTCTTCTGCATCAATACCAAATACTTCTGCTTGGAAACGTTGCTCATTGAGCGCACGGCAGTTAATCGATAGGAACGGCTTGTGTGAACGTGACGACACTTTGTGAATTGCACGAGCGACAGCCTCTTTACCAGTACCACTTTCACCGTAAATAAGGATACTCACATCCGTTGGACCGATACGCTTTACTTGGTCACGCAGGCGTTTCATTGGGATAGATTCGCCAATCAGCCCCATATCTAGGCTGTTACCGAAGCTCGGCCATACTTTCTTCTCTAGTTTCAGCATACCCAATTGGTGACCAATGGTGCTGAGTAGCTGCGCATCTGGGATTGGCGCAGTAAAGAAGTCGATACAGAAGTTCACGATGAACTGACAGATGGTATCAGTTCCAAGTTGAGATTCACGAATAAACGCCAACCAACGAACGTGTTTATGAGAACTTACTAAGTTTGCCAAACCGTTAAGACTGAACTCATCATGGCTGAGGTCAACTATACCGATGCATGGTCCAATATCTTCTAACAATGTGTTGGCTTTACGTAAGTCACCGACTTGATGACACTTCCATCCCACTTGTTCTAGTACTGATAACCAAGGTTCATAAGTACCGCCAACTACGACTAGCGATCCCGGAATGGAATCCATCTTAAACTGCCCAGCCATTCTCTAACCCTTATTGCTTGTTGATAGAAATTTCGCGCCACAAACCCATCTTTGCGAACGGGTAACATTATCGAGACTACGCCTGACGAAGTCTGTCTCAATATTAAGACTATGCAACAGATTGAGATTTGGCGAATACTTATTTCCCTCACCTATCCATACTTAAATGCAAATAGTTGAATTTGTTCAAATTAAAGATACAAAAAAACCACCCGAAGGTGGTTTTTTATGGCTCAGCGAGGAGATTACGCTTGTGGGCGCATCGCTGGGAATAGGATCACGTCACGAATTGTGTGCGTGTTAGTCAATAGCATAACTAGACGGTCGATACCGATACCTTGACCTGCTGTTGGCGGTAGGCCGTGCTCTAGAGCAGTAATGTAGTCTGCATCGTAGAACATTGCTTCATCGTCACCAGATTCTTTCGCTTCAACCTGTGCTTTAAAGCGCGCATCTTGGTCTTCTGCATCGTTAAGCTCTGAGAAGCCGTTCGCAACTTCACGGCCGCCGATGAAGAATTCAAAGCGGTCTGTGAAGAATGGGTTGTCATCGCTGCGACGAGCCAATGGAGAGATATCTGCTGGGTAGCCAGTGATGAACGTAGGCTGCATTAGCTTAGGTTCTGCTGTTTCACCAAAGATCTCTTCAAGAAGCTGACCACATGTCCAGAAAGGTTCTACTTCAACGTGAACAGATTTCGCGATAGAAACCATTAGGTCACGGTTTTGAATGTCTTCTTCTGTTAGCGCTTGGATTTGCGCGTGGTCTGGGTTGTAGTGCTTGATTGCTTCGAACATGCTCATGCGAGTGTAAGTGCCACCGAACTCTACTGTATCTTCACCGTAAGGCATTGATGTTGAACCTAGAACTTCTAGTGCGATAGAGCTTAGTAGTTCTTCAGTTAGGTCCATCAGATCTTTGTAGTCCGCGTACGCCATGTAGAATTCCATCATTGTGAATTCAGGGTTGTGACGTGGAGAAAGACCTTCGTTACGGAAGTTACGGTTGATTTCAAATACGCGATCGAAACCACCAACGACTAGACGCTTCAGGTATAGCTCTGGCGCAATACGTAGGTACATTGGCATGTCTAGTGCGTTGTGGTGCGTGATGAATGGACGCGCACTCGCACCGCCAGGGATAACGTGCATCATTGGCGTTTCAACTTCCATGAACTGTTTAGAGATCATGAAGTTACGGATTGCAGACATTACTTTAGAACGTACTACGAACGCTTGACGAGAATCTTCGTTAACGATTAGGTCAACGTAACGTTGACGGTAACGCATCTCTTGGTCAGTTAGACCGTGGAACTTCTCTGGAAGTGGACGTAGTGCTTTGGTTAGCAACTCGTACTCTTCCATGTTCACGTATAGGTCGCCTTTACCAGACTTGTGAAGTGCACCTTTCACACCGATGATGTCACCGATATCTAGGCCTTGGTATTGGTCTTTCAGTACTTTTTGTACCGCTTTGTCAGCGTAAGCTTGGATACGGCCAGAAGTCTCTTGGATTACCAAGAATGGACCACGTTTAGCCATGATACGACCAGCGATTGCTACTACGTGGTTAAGCTCTTCTAGCTCTTCCTTCGTCTTTTCACCGAACTCTTTCTGAAGGTCGCCCGCTAGTGCGTCACGACGGAAGTCGTTTGGATGGCCGTTCGCTTTGCAGCTCTTTCGGATTGCATCCAGTTTAGCGCGGCGTTCAGCAATTAGCTTGTTCTCTTCTTGTGCAGAGGCTTCTTGTACAGTTTCGTTTTGAACAGCATCAGTCATTTTCGATGTATCCTGTTTTTTGTCGGTGAAAAGCTTTATAGACCTGATTTCAGGCTAGCTTCAATAAATTTGTCCAGATCGCCATCAAGAACCGCTTGTGTATTACGGTTTTCAACGCCCGTACGGAGGTCTTTAATGCGTGAGTCATCCAATACGTAAGAACGGATCTGGCTACCCCAGCCAATGTCAGACTTAGCGTCTTCATTAGCTTGTTTTTCCGCGTTTTGCTTTTGCAATTCAAGCTCAAATAGCTTCGCTCGAAGCTGTTTCATTGCCTGATCTTTGTTCTTATGTTGAGAACGGTCATTCTGACATTGCACAACGGTGTTCGTTGGAACGTGTGTAATACGTACCGCAGATTCAGTCGTGTTGACGTGCTGACCACCTGCACCTGACGCTCGGTAAACATCGATACGTAGGTCAGAAGGGTTAATGTCGATAGCAATGTTTTCATCAATCTCAGGGTAGATGAACGCAGAAGCAAATGACGTATGACGACGGCCGCCTGAATCGAATGGCGATTTACGTACTAGGCGGTGAACACCTGTTTCCGTACGTAGCCAACCGTAAGCGTACTCACCAGAAATCTTAACTGTCGCGCCTTTAAGGCCGGCAACTTCACCTTCAGATACTTCGATAACCTCTGCCTTGAAGCCTTTTGCTTCAGCCCAACGCAGGTACATACGTAGCATCATGTTGGTCCAGTCTTGTGCCTCGGTACCACCTGAGCCTGCTTGCAAGTCAATGTAGCAATCAGAGCTGTCGTGGTCGCCAGAGAACATACGACGGAATTCAAGCTGTTCTAGCTTCTGTTCCAACTCAGCAAGTTCTGGTTCGATTTCGTCAAACGTTTCTTGATCTTCTTCTTCAACCGCAAGCTCTAGAAGACCATCAACGTCTTCTACACCTTGTTCTAGTTGAACGATAGTTTCAACAACCGCTTCTAGAGATGCACGTTCTTTACCTAGTGCTTGCGCACGCTCTGGCTCGTTCCATACATCTGGTTGTTCAAGTTCTGCGTTGACTTCTTCTAGACGCTCTTTCTTTGCGTCATAGTCAAAGATACCCCCTCAGGACATTCGTGCGCTCAGACACGTCCTGAAGACGGTTTTTAATTGGATTGATTTCAAACATGTTTGCTCAACATTTTAGAATAGAATTTAACCGAGAAATTCTACTCAAAAATGTGACGGAGATACAGGAAAATTTCGGCTGGGAAATCAGATTGCAATTAGAGAGAGCACGGTCATAAAATTTTTGCCCCACTTAAAGGCGACCGTACTCTATATAAAGTGTAAAACCTGACTTTACTTGGCTTCGATGTAGTCAATCATCAATTGCAACGATTGATTACCACGAAACTCATTCACATCCAACTTATACGCGAGACGTACCGTTTTGACCGAGGCATCTGGCCAACGACGCAAATCAACGTTGAAGGCAATACCATCGATCATCACATTAGTTGGGTGACCTTTATGCAGTGGCTCTAACATTAGCTTAAGGTGTTTTTCTCCCACCAGCTTTTGATGTAATACTTTAAACTCGCCATCAAAGATAGGTTCCGGGAAAGCCTGACCAAATGGACCACCTGAGCGCAGTTGCTCCGCAATGTGCATAGAAAATTCTTCTGGCTTGAGCTCACCATCAGACATGATCACGCCTTTTAGCGCCGCTTCATCAAGTTCTTTTTTCACAACATCATCGAATAGACGACAAAAACGCTCAAAGTCTTGCTCTTTGATGGTTAAACCTGCCGCCATCGCGTGACCACCAAATTTGATGATCAAACCTGGGTTTTGCGTATCGATAAAGTCCAACGCATCACGCATGTGTAAGCCAGGAATCGAACGACAAGAACCTTTGATCGTCCCTTCTCCGCCATCAGCAAAAGCAATAACAGGACGGTGGAACTTCTCTTTAATACGTGAAGCCAGAATACCAATCACACCTTGGTGCCAATCACGTTGGAATAAAGCTAAACCGTAAGGCAGTTCACTGTTTTCACCAAACTGAAGACGCTCACAAAAAGCCATCGCTTCTTGCTTCATGCCTTCCTCAATCTCTTTGCGAGTTTGGTTCAAACCGTCCAACTCACTCGCCATGCGACGAGCAGCATGGATGTTGTTACACATCAGCAGTTCTACACCGAAAGACATGTCATCAAGGCGACCTGCGGCGTTAATGCGTGGACCTAAAGCAAAACCAAAGTCTGATGCGACTAAACGACGAGCATCACGCTTCGCGACTTCGATCAACGCTTGAATCCCCGGACGCGCTTTACCTGCACGGATGCGCTGCAAACCTTGGTGTACAAGAATGCGGTTGTTCTCATCGAGTGGAACAACGTCGGCGACCGTACCAAGTGCAACAAGGTCAATCAGTTCCATCAATTTAGGCTCTTGCATGCCTTGCTGCGCGAACCAATTTTGTTTGCGCATGTGCACACACAGCGCCATCATCAGATAGAAAGCAACGCCAACCCCCGCCAACGCTTTCGATGGGAAAGCACAACTGTCGAGGTTCGGGTTCACCATAGCATCCACATCCGGTAGCACTTGGCCCGGTAAGTGGTGGTCAGTCACCAGTACAGTAATGCCGTTTTCTTTGGCGTAGCGGACACCTTCAATCGACGAGACACCGTTGTCTACCGTCATGATCATCTCAGCACCAAGCTCTAACGCTTGGTCCACAACTTCCGGACTGAGGCCGTAGCCATCTTCAAAGCGGTTTGGCACTAGGTAATCGACATTATTACTGCCAAGCATACGCAATGCGAGAACAGACAGAGCCGAGCTGGTTGCGCCATCAGCGTCAAAGTCGCCTACGACAATAATGCGTTTTTTCTCATCGATCGCTTGGAATAAGAGCTCGACCGCTTTATCAATGCCGCCAAGTTGTTGGTAAGAGTGCAAGCCACGCGCAGAGGTCTCTAGCTGTGCTACATCCGTAATACCACGGTTGATGTAAATACGCTTAAGAATGGCAGGAATAGAATCGGGAAGAAGAGAAAGATCCGGTTCGGGACGTCGTTGAATTTCTATCATGTTTGAAAAGAGCCAGCGAATATCACTGGCTCTGCTCCTTAAAGGATTATTGTTGCTCTAAACGTTTTAGCAGATCTGCCGGTGGAAGGTAACCACCTACTAGCTCACCGTTTGGTAGGAAGATTGCTGGTGTACCAGAAATACCAAGCTCACGACCTAGGTTGTAATGCGCTTGGATTGTCTCTTTACACTGCTTAAGATCTTTCGCTGGATTATCAAACGTGCGATCTACTTTTGCGTTGTGCATTGCTGATTTCGGATCTTCTGCACACCAAATTGTCGCCATCTGTTCAGCAACTGGACCTGTTGCACCTTGACGAGGGTAAGCCATGTAGCGAACCGTAATGCCTAGGTCATTGTAACCTTGCATTTGGCTATGTAGGCGCACGCAGTAACCACAAGTGATGTCAGTGAATACCGTCACAACGTATTTCTCGTTGTCCGCTTTATATTCGATCACGCTGTCAGAGAACTTCGCGATTTTTGCTGCATTCAGAGGTGCTTGACGTTCAGCAATTACGTCTTTGTAACCGCCGTTATCATCGATGGCGTAAAGTGTACCGGCAATAAAGTGGTTACCATCGTTTGATGCGAACAGCACACCACCATTGGTTTGAATTTCTAAAAGACCAGCAACGTCTGATGGTTGGATATCAAGAATAGACACACCCAACTTAGAAAACTTCGCTTTTAGCGCTGCTTCATCAAAGTTCTGTTTTGCCGCTGGCGCGACTTGTTGTGCAGGAGTTTCCGTTTTTGCCTGACTTTCTTCAGCACCACAAGCGGCAACGAAAAACGGTAAAGTCAGCAGAGTTAGTCGGCGTAATACGCTCATTAAATTCACCTTAAAATAAAATCCTTTCATCCAATGAGATAATGGATGAACCAAACCATCATTATGCTCTTGGGTGGTGTTGACTGTGGATCTGTTTCAATCGCTCAGTCGCCACGTGAGTATAAATTTGCGTGGTCGATAAGTCACTATGCCCCAACAGCATCTGTACGACCCTGAGATCTGCGCCATAGTTCAATAAATGCGTTGCAAATGCATGACGTAAAACGTGTGGCGACAATTGGTCAGTATCAATACCCGCAATCACAGCATAGTACTTGATACGATGCCAGAAGGTTTGACGGGTCATTTGTCTGGCACGTTTACTTGGGAATACCACATCTGACGTAGTCTCTCCCAATAGAGCAGACCGACCTTGCTGGATAAAAGTTTCAATCCAATCGACGGCGTTCTCCCCCATAGGTACAAGACGTTCTTTACCACCTTTACCCGTCACGCGCACTACCCCTTGGCGCAAACTGACGTTTTCCATTGTCAGACTGACCAGCTCTGTCACACGCAACCCCGTCGCATAGAGCAGCTCTAGCATGGCTTTATCACGTAGTTCTACTGGGTCATTCGGATCTGGCGCTTCAAGCAAAGCATCCACTTGTTCTTCACTGATGTCTTTTGGTAGGCGTTGAGGCAGCTTTGGGCTTACCAGTAACGCACTTGGATCATCCGCGCGTACTTTTTCACGATGAATGTATTGAAATAAACGACGAATCGCCGACAACATACGCGCGCGGGACGTTTGTTTGTAATCCAAATCAACAAGGTAACTCTGGTACTCTTGCAAACCTGACAAGCTGATAAAATCGAGGCGGTAGCGATGTTGCTCCATCCACACGAGCAGCTTCATTAAGTCATTTCGGTAAGAAGCTAGTGTGTTCTCTGATAAACCACGCTCCATCCACATTGCATCTAAGAATTGTTCAACAAGACCAAAATCTTGTTGATTGACAGGCTGTTGTGCCGTCATGAACGCGTCCTTATCTGTTTATATTTACAGTATTGAGAGTAAGGCAACAGCCAAGCCAATACCATAAAAAATCATCTCCCTCGGGATATTCGCTGCAATCTTCTTCAATTTATGGTTAGAATCTGCCACAACAGCAACACAAAAAACGACGAATATAATGAAAATCGGACTCTATTACGGCTCAACAACCTGCTACACCGAAATGGCAGCAGAGAAAATTCGCAACATCATTGGCGCAGACCTTGTCGATATTCACAACGTGAAAGAGACACCGTTGTCACTGATGGCAGACTACGATTTATTGCTGATTGGTATCTCTACTTGGGACTTCGGTGAAATCCAAGAAGATTGGAGTGCTATTTGGGAAGACATTGCAACCACACCTCTAAAAGACAAAGTAGTTGCACTGTTTGGCTTGGGTGACCAAGAAGGCTACGGCGAATGGTACCTTGATGCGATGGGCCTACTTCATGACGAACTCAAAGCAACGGGGGCGCAGTTTATCGGCTACTGGCCAAATGAAGGTTATGAGTTCGAGGCATCAAAAGCTTTAACAGAAGATGGTAGTCAATTTGTTGGCTTGGCATTAGATGAAGATTCCCAGTACGAATTGAGTGACGAACGCATCGAGAAATGGTGTGAGCAAGTGTTGGTTGAGTTTCACGACACGCTATAAGTCCGCATAAACCCTGATAAAACGACAGACAAATAAAAAGCCCGGTGAATCACTTCACCGGGCTTTTTTAATCTTGCGAGTCAGCAGTTATGCCGCTTCTTCAGTCAACTCAGGTTGAGAAGATTTAGCAACAAAGAACATGCAAACAATTGCTGCAAACGTTGGTAGAACCCAACCCATGCCCACTTCGAACAGTGGTAGCATGTTGAATGCTGAAACGTCTAGACCTGCTACTTTCGCTGCATCAATCAATGCAAACAATAATGATACTAGCAACACAGAGCGGTATGCTACTCGCGGGTTTGGTAGCTTGCTACGTACAAACGTTAGCGCAACCAATGCGACTGCTACTGGATACAGCGCAAACAATACAGGAACTGACAACGAAATCAGCTGTGATAGACCTACGTTCGCAATCAGTGCACAAGCGGCACCGTTAATGATAACCCATTGCTTGTAAGTCAGTTTCGTCTTAGAGCTGAAGAAGTCTGAACATGCAGAGATAAGGCCGATCGCCGTCGTCAAACACGCCAATAATACAATGATTGAAAGAACAATCTGACCGTAAGGACCAAATAGTGCCTGAACGTATTGGCTTAGTACTGCACCACCGTTGTCTGCACCAGCTGCGATAGTTGCACTCGTCGCACCTAGGTAGAACAATGAGATGTATACGAACGCCAGACCTGCTGCTGCAATACAACCTGCGCAAATTAGGTATTTCGTCGTTGCAGCACGCTCAGTGATGCCTTTACTGCGCAGTGCATCCACCATTAGCATACCGAACATCAACGATGCGAACGTATCCATGGTGTTGTAACCTTCAAGGAAACCTTTGGTTAGTGGCTGCGTTAAGTACTCACCATGCGCACCCATCATCTCACCTTGCGGATCAACGAATACCGCAATAGCAAGTACGATAAGGCCAAGGAACAAAACTGGCGTTAACACTTTACCGATCAAGTCAATCAGACGACCTTGGAACCAAGCAAATAGCATCGCTACTGCAAAGAACAGGATAGAGAATGACGTAAGGTGTGCTTGTGTCGCATCAACGAAGAAAGGCTTGATTGCCATTTCGTAAGCCACGAGACCAGTACGCGGCGCTGCAAATGCAGGACCGATAATGATGAAGATAAGCGCAGCCATAAGTACTGCTGCTTTCTTAGGAAGGTCTTGCGTTAGATGATCCCAAGAACCACCTGCAACAGCAATAGCAACGATAGTAATAAGAGGTAGACCTACCGCTGTTAGCAAGAAACCAAACATTGCTGGCATCAAATGATCACCGGCTAGCTGACCCGCTAGAGGTGGAAAGATGATGTTGCCAGCACCCAAAAAGAACGCAAATAGCATAAAGCCTACTGCGATAATATCTGTTAGTTTTAACGTCTGCTTCACAGATAACCCTTTTTCTGAATTGATGAATGTTGTGTATGCATCGACCACTTTTTGTATACCCAAATAAAATGAGTATCTGTGGTTCAATCTATAAATTTTCCGCCGCATAATGACGAAAGACCCATCATTTGGCAACCTTTAAGAAAAAAAACACCATATTAATTTAGTTTGCAAACTCAAAAGCAGTGGATATCACTACACTGACATTTATGACCAGTTCTTTATCTCGATCAAAAAGCAATACAAATTAATAACCAACAAGATAACAAACCATACAATTTAGAAACAATAGAGCATTTAACTCTATTATTGAGTAAATATAAAACAATCATGAAGAGCGATACATTCAAGACTAAAGGCTTCAAGTTTAAGCAATTTTCCATCGATGGTGGTGAAAGTGGCATGCCTGTCAGTACCGATGGCGTGATGCTGGGCGCTTGGACAAAGTGTCCATCGCAGTGCAATATTCTGGACATTGGTACTGGTACGGGTCTGTTGGCTCTAATGTGCGCACAACGCTTTTCAGGCGCAATGATCACCGCGGTTGACATCGAATCAACCGCAGTCGAAGCCGCCCAGACCAACTTTACGCATTCACCTTGGGTTGACCGATTAACCGTTTTGCACACCGATGTATTAACGTTTGAACCAACGCAACGTTTTCAGCACATCATTTGTAATCCGCCCTACTTCAATAATGGTGAGCAATCAAAGCAGACTCAGCGCGCCACCGCCCGACATACCGACACATTGCAACATCGCGCGTTATTAGCGTGTTGCTATGACTTACTTGAAGAAGACGGCAAAGCCAGTTTTGTTCTGCCAATCACCGAAGGTGAGCAGTTTATTGTCATGGCGAAAACACAAGGCTGGTATGTATCACGTCTATGCTACGTGCAACCATCACAGAAAAAAGCGGTGCATCGTGTACTATTTGAGTTATCGAAAAAGGTCTACGACACCGAAGAATCACAATTGACCATCCACTCAAATCAGGGTTATGACGAAGAATTTATCCGTCTAACTCACGAGTTTTATCTTAAGATGTGAAATAACATGTGATCCTTGTCACCAATCACTTTATAATGTGCGACCTTTTTATATTCTATGCTGCTGCGGCGAACCATTAACCAAGCTTTGCTTGTGGAGAACTCATTGTGATCAGAACCTTTGCTGAACTTGATCTAGACCCAAACCTACTTGAAGCCATCGAAGAGATGGGCTACGAACGCCCAACTAAAATTCAGGCTGAGGCGATTCCACAAGCGTTGGATGGTCGTGACATTCTAGCGTCAGCACCAACTGGCACAGGTAAAACGGCAGCATTCGTACTGCCTGCGTTGCAATACCTGCAAGACTTCCCTCGTCGCAAGCCTGGACCTGCTCGTATCCTGATCCTGACGCCAACACGTGAACTTGCTATGCAAATTGCAGATCAAGCGCGTGCGCTTGCAAAGAACACAAAATTGAATATCTTCACCATCACTGGTGGTGTTCAGTACCAAGAGCACGCCGATATTCTTGCAACAACGCAAGACATCGTCGTAGCTACACCGGGTCGTCTACGTGAGTACATTGATGCAGAGCGCTTTGACTGTCGTGCCATTGAATGGTTAGTGCTGGATGAAGCAGACCGCATGCTAGACATGGGCTTCGCACCAACGGTAGACCGTCTATCAAACGAATGTCGCTGGCGTAAGCAAACCCTTCTGTTCTCCGCAACACTAGAAGGCAAAGGCGTAGAAGGCTTCACAGCAGACCTACTTAACGAGCCAGCAGAGATCGATGCAAAATCACCATTGCGTGAGCGCAAAAAAATTGCTCAGTGGTATCACCGTGCCGACACAGCAGAACATAAGCTAGAACTGTTAAAACACATCATCACAGAGCAAGCAGAACGCACAATTGTGTTCTTGAAGACTCGTGAGCGTCTAGCTGAGTTGCGTGGCCAATTAGAAAGTGCGCAAATTCCTTGTTCATGGATCCAAGGTGAAATGCCGCAAGATCGTCGTAACAATGCCATTGCACGCTTTCGTGAAGGTGCTGTGAACGTACTACTTGCCACTGACGTTGCTGCTCGTGGTATCGACCTTCCAGACGTATCACACGTTGTCAACTACGACATGCCTCGCACAGCTGACGTATACCTTCACCGTATTGGCCGTACCGCGCGTGCAGGTAAAAAAGGTAACGCTATCTCTATCGTAGAAGCGCACGACCAGCCAATGATGGATCGTGTTGCACGTTACGTAAAAGAAGACATCAAAGAGCGTTTCATCAAAGAGATGCGCCCTAAACACAAAAAACCAGTGTTTAAGAAGAAAAAGAAAAAAGACGACAAGAAGAAAGTAGCGAAAAAGAAAACCGCTAAGAAGAAGTAATCACGTCTGATTGATTCCAAATCTAAAAGAGCCGCAATCGCGGCTCTTTTTGTTTTTCATCTATAATTGATGAGCTGGAAGAGTTTTATCTTCATAGGCATCAGCGAAGCCATGGTTGCGATCACGGTGCCCCGCTTCATCTTCTCGAATACGCAAAATCACGTCTCTTAGCATCGCATCAGCAGGCAGCTTGTAGTAGTCAATCGCCAGAGTCGGAGCTGGTGCATTCTCCACTTCCCCGCTATCAATTTTCTCTAGGTACTCAGTGTAGCTATTACACGCTTCTTCTTCGAAGTAACCCACAACACGGTGAGCAATTTTAGAAGAAAGCAGATAGATGAAGCTGTACACAACAATGAAAACACCTTGTCCCAGCAACACCAATAAACGCTCAACCAAACTTGGTTTGGCAATGTCGAGGAAAATCATTAGGTGCATACGCTCGTTTTCGGCCTCATCGAGGAGTTCTCGGATCCAGCCTTCATCGTCTTTCATTCGGCGCAGCGCTTTCAGGTGATTGAACATCCCAGCCACCATACCCGGCACAGCGGCGATCGTTTCGAGAATCACGGCTCGCTTCGCGTATTTCTTGCCATAAAAGATATTCAGAGTGAATTTCAGCAACTTGGTGATACGCAGTGCAATGTACTCCGATAACTTAGAGGCTTTTTTGTGTGTGAGCTTGAAGTCTGACATAGGAGAACTCCTTTATTTTAAAGTTGCATTTAAAATACAAATTTAACCCTTGTTACTCAACTATTTTTTAAGATATAAACTTTTTATGTAAAAACTTCGATTAAGATCAGATCGAATAGGCATAAAAAAGCCGGATAACTATCCGGCTTTTTGGCGTACTTTATTTCGCTGAGTCATCCACTCGCGATTGACTTACTTCAATCAGTTTTGCTCTTCGCGTTTAAACACCAAGTCAGTTGGCGTCGACTCTTCTTCAACGAAGTAGTAACCCGCAACATCAAACTTAGTGAGGTCAGCAACGCTTTCGATACGGTTTTCGATGATGTAACGCGCCATCATGCCGCGCGCTTTCTTCGCGTAGAAGCTGATCACCTTGTATTGACCATTCTTACAATCTTTGAAGATTGGTGTGATCACTTGAGCATCCAAGTTCTTTGGCTTCACCGCTTTGAAGTATTCGTTCGATGCAAGATTGATCAGCACGTTGTCGCCTTGCGCAGCAATCGCTTCATTCAGCTTATCGGTAATGACATTACCCCAGAACTGGTAGAGGTTAGTGCCCTTTTCGTTTGCTAGCTTAGTGCCCATCTCAAGACGGTATGGCTGCATCAAATCAAGCGGCTTAAGCAGACCGTAAAGGCCAGACAGCATACGTAGATGACCTTGAGCGTAATCGAAATCGGTATCTGAAAGAGTTTCCGCTTCAAGACCAGTGTACACATCACCTTTAAACGCAAGAATCGCTTGGCGCGCGTTGTCGGTAGTGAAGGTTTCACTCCACTCTTGGAAACGACCAACGTTCAAATCAGCGATTTTGTCGCTCACTTTCATCAGTGATGAAACATCGGCAGGTGTTAATTTACGGCATACCTCGATCAGCTCTTTTGAATAGCTAACCAAGTCTGGTTGAGTAAACTTCTCGGTTGCAAGTGGAGACTCGTAATCAAGCGTTTTAGCTGGAGAAACGACGATAAGCATGACTTTAACTTCCCTAATTTTGTTTTCCATTAGGGTACAAAAAAAGCCATGCATTGTCTGCATGGCTTTTTGAATCGTGTTGATAGCTTTCAACAATGATTAAGCGACTTAGTCTGCCTTCTTGTTGTTGTCCCAAATACCTTCCTCTAGCTGAGATTTCAGCTCAGGGAAGTCATTCGGATCAAACGTTGGCACTTTACCTTCGCTCAGCTGGCGGTTGTAGTCTTTCGCCAGTTTAATCACGATGCCAGATAGCAAGATGATCGCAACCAAGTTCACAATCGCCATCAGACCCATAGAGACGTCAGCAAGCGACCAAACCACAGGCAGAGAAGCTAACGCACCAAACATAACCATACCTAGTACAACGATACGGAAGATGCCTAGACCCGCTTTATGGTTGTGCTCTAGGAAGATAAGGTTTGTTTCAGCGTATGAGTAGTTAGCAATGATTGAGGTAAATGCGAAGAAGAAGATCGCAACCGCAACAAAGATGCCCCCCCAATCACCCACTTGCGAGCTCAATGCACGCTGAGTTAGCTCAATACCGGTCACTTCTGTTGCTTGGCCTACGTACTCACCTGACATTAGGATGATAGCAACTGTCGCCGAACAGATAACGATCGTATCCATGAACACGCCTAGCATTTGTACGTAACCTTGAGATGCTGGGTGTGGTGGATAAGGCGTTGCTGATGCAGCCGCGTTTGGTGCAGAACCCATACCCGCTTCGTTCGAGAATAGACCACGCTTGATGCCGTTGATCATCGCCTGTGCGATGGCATAACCAAGACCACCAGCTGCTGCTTCTTGCAGGCCGAATGCACTCTTGAAGATAAGCATTAGAACGTCTGGTAGTTTCTCTAAGTTAGAAAGCATCACGAACATCGCAAGAACGAGGTAAGCCAGAGCCATTACAGGAACAACTAACTCAGCAACTTTCGCGATACGCTTAATACCACCAAAAATAACGATAGCGGACAAAGCAACAACTGCGATACCTACGTAAAGGTCATCCCAACCAAATGCATTGCTCATTGCATTCGCGATAGAGTTTGCTTGAACGGCATTAAATACCAAACCAAAAGCGATGATTAGGAAAATTGAGAACAACACGCCCATCCAGCGCATGCCCAAGCCTTTTTCCATGTAGTAAGCAGGACCACCGCGGTAGTTGCCATCATCATCTTTGGTTTTGTATAGCTGTGCCAGTGTGCTTTCTGCAAACGACGTCGCCATACCAAGCATCGCAATCAACCACATCCAGAAGATTGCACCAGGGCCACCCGCAGTCAGTGCAACTGCAACACCCGCCATGTTCCCCGTACCAACACGTGCAGCAAGACTAGTACAAAGCGCTTGGAAAGAAGAGATACCAGCTTTGTCTGCTTTACGACTGTTCTTTAGAACAGAGAACATGTGGCCGAAATGGCGGAATTGAATGAATCCCAATCGAACGGTGAAGTAGATTCCTACACCAACAAGAAGATAAACAAGAATCGAGCCCCAAAGGAGGTCGTTCATCAAATTGATTAAGTCTGTCATGTGTACCTCAAAGTGAGTTGCGCCAGTCTTTGCTTCCAAGCCATCCACCAGATTGCATGCTAAGTGTCAAAGTCTGCTTAGCTTTTTGAATAATGTTTATTTCGCAATCTAGAATCGTAAACGTCGCTTCATGCATCCATTTTACGTACCAGCGTATTTTTTGACGGGCGGATAATGCAGCCTCGACAAGCAAAAATCAATATGCAACCAGTAAAATAACCTTGTTATTTTTCACTATAAAGTCACCAATGATTAACATAAAATGAAAACTTATTACTCACAAACAGCAACATTGCATTTATCAAAACTCAACATAAATAGCCCTGCAATCGTTAACAAAACACCATCCCATTTATTTTTAGCGAGGCTAGCAACCACAAGGTATCTGACAAATTTTAATGACCTCGCTTTGTTACGATTGGATACATTTTCATCAAAGCGATGCTATGCAACCTTAGTATTCAAAATTTAAGTAAAATCTGTCGCTCGAATTAACATACCAAATCTCTTCATTTAATCGTTTTCGTGAGTTCGTTCGCTTATTTTTTGCACACTCCATCCCCATGCAAAATGTGATTCTGTAAGTATTTTTGCGCGAAAATGTCATGTTACCGACACAAATGCGAAATATATCATGGTTATCCTCACGTCTATTGTGGTACTTAAAAAGCTCCACAAGGACTGGTTACAACAGTTTAGATATAGAAAGGTAAAGGTGGCTTATGGAAGGCTTTCAACTCGATGACCTATTTGGTCTGGATACTACCTCAACATCAAAATCTCGTGCGAAACCATTGAAGCGTAAGTGGCGAGAAATAGAAGAAATGAACGACCGACGTAATTTGCTAAAGGAACTGCGTGAACTGGATGTCTGTCACGACATCTCTCTAGAAGATATCAAACTATAATTTAGACAAAAGGCACCCCGTGGGTGCCTTTTGTCATTTATAGACCTATGAATTTGATGGGTGTTTTTGCGTTGAATTTCGCCCTATAACACCCATTCTTATTGATTGAGAATTTACCTCAAAATTCTGCCCTATTTGTAAGAATCCAATTTACCCTCAATTCTCATCAAATAAGAAAACGCAAAATAAACCGCGCTAAAGCAATCGTTTACCTTGTAATAATTCGCTCTAAACGAACTCTACATCGTTCTGACGCACTCGTTCAGCCAATTGTTTATAGCGATCTGCAATAGTACTACCAAATACTGGATCATCTTCACTCTGATGCCATAGGCTTTCTACATATTGCCAATCGTCCGAGGTAAACAGTTCTTCAATAAGAGGCAGTACCTGTCGCTCTTCCATCTCCAAATGACGTTTTTGAGTAACAATAAAGTCCTCTAACTGTGTTATGAATAACTCTTGTGGAACGACAGCATCTTGCAGGATCATTTCTAATAGCATTGAGAAGTCTTTGGTTTTGCTCGCCAACACTTGATGCTCAAGCTCTAAGTTCTCAATTGTCTTCTGCTGACCGTACTGTTTTAGGAAGTAATGGTAGAGAATGTCTTCTTTAGGGTGGTGGATTTTTTCAGAATGGTTAGAGAGGTAATCTACGATTTCGCTCACCAACGCATAATTGATGGCATTCTCTTGTTTAATCTCATTTAATTTATGGCGCAATATCGCCAGTAAACGGACCATATAGCCGTGTTCTCGTCGAATTCTTTCGATCATCATAGCGTCTCTCCTTAACACCTACTTTCTATAAGTGTATATGAGAAACCTAATATCTGATTCGACGGTGTTCAAAAAAACAGCGATCGTCTTCCCACGATCGCTGTACTGATTTATTTCTCTATATATAAGAAGGAAATTGAGATTTACACCGTCATAGGTAAGTGCCAATTGATGGCTTCTTTACCTTGCTGAAGCAGAATCTGGTTCGCTTGTGAGAATGGCTTACTACCAAAGAATCCACGATGTGCCGATAACGGCGATGGATGCGGTGCTGCCAAGACGTGGTGTTTATTGCGATCGATAAAGCGTCCTTTCTTCTGCGCATGTGACCCCCACAGCAGGAACACCACACCTTCTTGATGCTGGTTAATGGCTTCAATAACGCGGTCAGTAAAGGTTTCCCAGCCGGTTTTCGAATGTGAGTGTGCTTTGCCCTGCTCTACTGTTAACACTGTATTGAGTAGCAACACACCTTGTTCAGCCCAGCTTTGTAGAAAGCCATGTTGAGGAATTTGGAAACCCTCCATATCCTGCGCCAGTTCTTTGTACATATTCACCAAAGATGGTGGAGTTTTAATGCCAGGCAGCACAGAGAAACACAAACCATGCGCTTGATTAGGACCGTGGTAAGGGTCTTGCCCCAGAATCACTACTTTAACGTCTTTGAACTCGGTAAAACGAAACGCATTAAATACGTCTTTCGCTGGCGGATAAATGGCTTTGCCTGCCGCTCGTTCTGCTTCAACAAAATTCAAAGTATCGACAAAGTAGCTCTGTTGTTTCTCTTCGCCGATCACATCGTGCCAAGTGGGTAACTGATTCATGGAAAGTTCCTGTCCTAATGTTTCCCTCTATTCTAACGAGCGAAACTCAAACAAACAAAAACTTACCACCAGCTTGAGACGGCTTCTCAAAAACTGATGAACAGACAACGCGCGTTGATCTTGCTGGTTTGGCTAAAACCAAAATAACCAATACTAATAATGATGAGGCTAATTACGCTGCGGCGTTCGAAAGTGCCCTTGTCCTGAGATATGGCGGTTTGGGGTAGGTAAACGTAATACTCGTCGAGAGTGTGTCGCTGGGATAAAAGAAACTGGTCGAGACATATTGTCATCCTCCTAACTAGCTTCGCCTAACTACAACGTTGAGTTCAGGCGTTTAAAACAAGCGCATAACCGCTCAATGTACTTAGCCAAGAAAGAAGGATGCCAACTTTGCCATCCCGTTAGGAATTAACCATTTCTTCCATGTGGAATTGGCGTAAGGTGTTGATTTCTTGCAGCCAAATATCAGGGTCAATTGTTTCTAAAATCAGAGGGATACCATCAAAACGTGGATCTTTAGCGATGTACTCAAAACAGCTCCAGCCGATCTCGCCTTTGCCTAATGAGTGGTGACGGTCAACCTTGCTAGCGAATTCGACTTTTGAATCATTTAGATGCATTGCTCTTAAATAGTGCATGCCTACGATACGATCGAACTCAGCAAAGGTATGCTCACAATCCTCTTTAGTACGCAGATCGTAACCTGCGGTAAACGTGTGGCAAGTATCGAGACACACACCAACACGTTCTTTGTCTTCTACTTGCTCGATGATTTCAGCCAGATGCTCAAACTTCCAACCTAAGTTAGTGCCTTGACCTGCCGTATTCTCAATCACTGCGATCACATTCGGCACTGCTTTGTGCGCGAGGTTGATCGACTCGGCGATCGTCGCCAAACACTCCTGTTCCGACACTTTCTTTAAGTGGCTACCAGGGTGGAAGTTGAGCAAGGTTAAACCTAATTGGTTACAGCGCTCCATCTCATCAATAAATGCCGCGCGGGATTTATTCAACTTTTCTTCTTCTGGAGCGCCCAAGTTAATCAGATAAGAGTCATGGGGAAGAATGTGCTCGGCGCCAAAACCAAGCATTTTGCAGTTTGCTTTGAACGCACTAATGGTTTTTTCTTCGAGTGGTTTTGCAACCCATTGACGTTGGTTCTTAGTAAACAGAGCAAACGCATTCGCACCAATTTCACGAGCACGAAGAGGCGCTTGGTCAACCCCTCCAGCCGCTGACACGTGAGCACCAATAAATTTGTTTCCAAACTTGTTTTTCATGTTTGTCATTTAATCACTTTAGACTTTCAGTATGGCTACCTAAATACAGGCAGTTGCGTAAACAAGGTTAAGTTTTGAACTCATTTTGTAGTAAATTTACAACAAAATTAACTTTTAAATATTTTTTATATTATCAAATAAATTGTAAATAGTATGTTTTCAAACGTTTTATTGATTTAACTCAATAAAATCACCTTCAAAAAATTAAGGTTTTTGGTTGTTTTTTGACTTAAATCAATATTAAAATAATGGATATTGGCTATATAATACTTAGCTCGACAAAAATTCGAAAATTAACACCAATAATCACCACGTAAGTGGTCTAGGAGATAGTGATGATCCAAGGTATCCAAATTACTAAAGCAGCTAACGACGAACTACTAAACTCAATCTGGCTACTAGATAGTGAGAAGAACGAAGCGCGTTGTGTTGCTGCAGCATCAACTTACGAAGCAGACCAAGTTATCGCAATCAGCGACCTAGGTGAATACGAAAGCCGTGAAGTAGCAATCGAAACAGCTCCTCGCATCGAAGGCGGTCAACACCTAAACGTGAACGTTCTTAAGCGTGAAACTCTAGAAGATGCAGTTGCACACCCAGAGAACTACCCACAGCTAACTATCCGTGTTTCTGGTTACGCAGTACGTTTCAACTCGCTAACTCCAGAACAGCAACGTGACGTAATCGCTCGTACTTTTACTGAGTCTCTATAATCTCTCAGTAAACTAGCTTGTTAGAATTTAAAAAGCTTGGTCAGCAATGACCAAGCTTTTTTTGATTCTGGATCCTTCTAATCCCTTCCGGTAGTGGAGAGCAGCTAGACTCTATGGGGCGTTTCTTTGCGAAGGATCGTTCTTAAATGCTTGTGCCAACGAGGTTGGATCAAGCTTCTCTCTTTGCTGTAGTGCCCCATCTGCCCACCAAATCAATTGGTGCATAGTGCGATTCATATAACTGTCCCACTGCGCCTGCTCCGACTCGTCCGTAACGACACCGTGCTCATCAAACACCTCTTGTGCTTTCGGGATGTGGATCATTGCCGACACAGGCAAGCACCCCAGCTCTGATAAGAAAGTACGCATCGACACCGCAGCTCGCGCGCCACCCCATTGCCCGGCAGAGTATGTCACGATAGCGCTCGGCTTATAAGAAAACAGCGAGCTGCCAAAGTGGTTAAGCATGTTTGCCAAGGCAGGGCTCATCGAATGGTTATATTCCGGACTGACCATCACATACCCATCGGCACGTTTGATTTTATCTGCCAGTTCGCTTAGATGTTCCGGCACTTTAGAACGGTGATAAGCAAACTCAGGTTTAAATACATCGCCAAAGTCGTAATTCAAAGGGTCGATGATTTCTACAGTATGTGTTGAATGTTGACTCGCGATAAGCTTTTCACACGCTCTACTGACTCGCAACCCCAAGCGAGCTGGTCTCGGTGGCGTGCTGTCTCTCACTGAGCCAAGAAAAATCAAAAAATGCATGCTTCCCCTTCCGTCTATTTCATCAAGTTCGTTCTCAATCTTAAAGAAAGTCGAAACTCACAAGCAATAAAAAAGGCGAATGATCACTCATTCACCTTTCTTCGTTCATCTTTTGTCACTTACTGAACGCGACGTAGTACTTGCTTCAGTGCGTCAAAATCGGCATCTAAATCTTCCGATAACAGCTCCATCACCGCATGCTTCGCTAGTGGTGCAGGAAGATCAATGTCAGATTGCAGAATGTCATCCACCACTTCTTTGAACTTCGCAGGATGAGCAGTACATAGGAACAGACCTGTCTCACCTTCTTGCAGTTGCTCTTCAAGAACGCGGTAAGCAATCGCACCGTGCGGCTCACACAAGTAACCCAGTGCGTATAGATCTTTTACTGACTGCGCGCTTTGCTCATCAGATACTGCACCTTTACCTAGCGTCTCCAAGCCCCACTCTTTCACGCGGCACAGCTCTTCGATACGAGGCCAGTTGTTTGGTTGGCTCACGTCCATCGCATTCGATGTCGTTGCGACTGTTGGTTTTGGCTCCCACTTACCTGTTTCTAGGTAGCGAGGAACAGTGTCATTAGCGTTAGTTGCAGCGATAAAGCGTCTGATAGGCAGACCCAGCGCTTTTGCCAATAGACCAGCAGTTAGGTTACCAAAGTTACCGCTTGGTACAGACACAACTAGGTTTTCACGCTCTTGCTTGCTCATTTGCGCAGCTGCTTCAAAGTAGTAACAGATTTGCGCCATCAAACGGCTGATGTTGATTGAGTTTGCAGAGTTCAGACCGATCTCTTCACGCAGCGCAGAATCATCAAAAGCTTGCTTAACCAGAGCCTGACACGCATCGAAATCACCATCGATCGCAACAGTGTGAATGTTCTTACCAAGCGTACAGAATAGTTTCTCTTGCAGTGGGCTGATCTTGCCTTTCGGGTAAAGAATCACAACGTTGATGTCTTCCATACCGTAGAAAGCGTGCGCAACGGCAGCGCCAGTATCGCCTGAAGTCGCCGTAAGAATGGTGATTTTGCCACCGTCGGAAACCGCTGCTAGCGATTGCGCCATGAAACGACCGCCAAAGTCTTTAAAAGCGAGCGTTGGGCCGTGGAAAAGCTCCAGTGCGTAAACACCATCTTTTACTTGATTGATTGGCGCAGGGAATTGGAACGCAGCGTCAACCAATGCGTTAACTTGCTCTTCTGCAAGTTCATCACCGATTAATGCCGATAGAATCTTAGTGCTACGAGAGACAAAGTCTTCTGCTAGTAGCGCATCGATATCATCAAACTTTGGCAATTCCGATGGAAAAAATAGGCCTTGGTTGCGACCTAACCCTTGGCGAACGGCTTGGCCAAAGGAAACTTGTTCATCATTTTCTTTTATATTGTAAAGCTTCATAGCTCACTTCCTGTTACTTTCGAACCCTGTTTATCTAGACGACAAACGTGGACGAATCCTTCTTCGTTTTGTACGTAGTTCTGTTCTAACCAGCGAGCAACTCGCTCAGCGACATCTTTCTCTTTGCAAATACTGAACAGCGTCGGACCACTGCCAGAAATACCAGTAGCAAGTGCACCCGCTGTTGCGGCATATTGACGAGCATTAGCAAAACCCGGGAGCAGTTTCTCACGATACGGTTCTGCAATGACGTCTTTGATCATTTTTGCAGCAAGCTCTGGCTGACCAGAATGACATGCATGGATGAAGCCTGCAAGGTGGCGACCATGAGCAATGATATCTTGTCGACGATATTGAGATGGTAGGATCTCACGAGCCTCTGCTGTCGAGACCTTGATGCCCGGATACGCCATCACCCAATACCAGTCATCAAAACAAGGGACTTCTTGGCTGATGATACCGAGTTCTTCAAGCATCAATTGCACACCGCCAAGGTAACATGGCGCAACATTATCATAGTGAATACCACCTGAAATCTTGCCTTCCATCTCCCCCATCAGAGCAAGTAACTCAGTCTCATTGAGTGGCTGACCGTGGAATCGGTTTAACGCATCCAACGCAGCAACGATAGAACACGCACTTGACCCTAAACCAGAGCCAATTGGCATGTTCTTCTCTAGCGTCATTTCCAAGGACTTTAGCGCGACGCCTTTTTTATCAAGCTCACGAGCAAACACCACCCAACAATCGTAAACAATGTTCTCTTTTGGCTCGGTAGGCAACTTTTCAACGAAGTCACCGGATGTTTTTAGGCTGAACGGCTCAGCCCCTAACTTTACCAATACTCTGTCACCCAAAAGAGTGCCATCAACTGGGGACACTGCGGCGCCCAGAACGTCAAAACCAACGCTTACATTGCCAATTGATGCTGGGGCATAAACCACAACATCCATATCACTTGAACTCATTGTTGTTATACCCCTAGCTTCCAACCTAAAGTACGCATCACATCAGAGAAGACACCAGCCGCCGTTACCTCAGTACCTGCACCGTAACCACGCAATACCAGTGGAATTGGTTGGTAGTAGCGACTGTAGAATGCCAGTGCGTTTTCTCCATCTTTGATCTTAAACATTGGGTCATTTTCATCTACCGCTGCAATGCTTACCGTGCACTTACCGTCAACGATTTCACCCACGTAGCGCAGTACTTTGCCTTCTTCTGCCGCTTTTGCTGACTGCTCTTTAAAGTACGCATCCGCTTCTGGCAGGCGTTCCATGAATTCATCAACACTGCCTGAATCATCAAAGCCCGGTGGTAGCGCTTGGTCAACAACCACATCTTCCAGTTCTAAAGACATGCCAGCTTCACGAGCAAGAATAAGTAGCTTACGCGCCACATCCATACCCGATAGATCGTCACGAGGATCCGGTTCCGTAAAGCCGTTTTGTTTCGCGATGTTTGTCGCTTCACTTAGGCTCATACCTTCGTCTAACTTGCCGAAGATGTAAGACAGAGAACCGGAAAGGATACCACTGAAACGCTCTAGCTCATCACCAGCTGAAATTAGGTTTTGAAGGTTTTCGATAACCGGTAGACCTGCGCCTACGGTTGTTTCGTACATCAATTTACGACGAGAGCTGCGCGCTACATCGCGAAGTTGATGATAGTACGCCATGCTTGCCGTGTTAGCTTTTTTATTTGGTGTTACGACGTGGAAACCTGCGGCTAAGAAGTCTGCATACTGATTCGCAATGGCTTCGCTGGACGTACAGTCAACTAACACGGGGTTAATGATGTGATTACGTTGAACCAATGAAATCATACGCGCTAGACTGAATTCTTCAGTTGAAGCAGACATACGGTCACGCCAATGTTCTAGAGGCAGACCTTCACTATCAAGTAGAAGACCTTTGCTGTTTGCCAAGCCACACACGCGAATCACGATGCCTTTCTCTGCAAGCTTCGCCTGTTGACGTTCGATCTGATCCACCAGCTCACCACCAACGCCACCGATACCAACAACGAATACGTCTAGGAAGTGCTTCGAGTTGAATAGGTTCTCGTGACACGCTTTGATCGCTTCAGAAATTTTGTCTTCAGGAATCACGGCTGAGATAGCACGCTCAGATGAACCCTGTGCGATTGCCACGATGTTTACGTTCACTTCAGCAAGAGATGAGAAGAAGCGAGAAGCAACACCACGAGAAGTGCGCATACCATCACCAACTAGCGTCACAATAGACACATCGTCGATAAACTCGACTGGTTCAAGTAGACCGTCTTTTAGTTCCAATTCAAACGCGTCAGCCAACACTTGCTGTGCTTTGGCTTTATCTTGCGCTTCAATACAGAAGCTGATGCTGTACTCAGAAGAAGATTGTGTGATAAGCACAATAGACACACCCGCTGATGACATCGCACCAAAGACACGGCTTGCCATGCCTACCATGCCCTTCATACCTGGGCCAGACACGTTAACCATCGTCAGATCATTTAGCGTCGTGATGCCTTTGATATCTAGATTATCTTCGCCAGTATCTTGGCCAATCAATGTACCCGCACCTTGTGGGTTAAAGCTGTTTTTGATCAGGCATGGGATATGAAATTGTGCAATTGGTGCGATGGTTTTTGGATGCAGAACGGACGCACCGAAGTAAGACAGCTCCATCGCTTCTTGGTAGCTAAGCGACTTGAGTAGGCGTGCATCTTCAACTAGACGAGGGTCACAGTTGTAAACGCCATCCACATCAGTCCAGATTTCACAGCAGTCTGCGCGCAAACATGCGGCCAGTACCGCTGCGGAGTAATCAGAACCATTACGACCCAGAGTTACCAATTCACCTTTTTCATTACCAGCTGTAAAGCCCGGCATGATGCTGACATGGCCTTGAGGAAGTGGGTTTTGGCGGAAGTTCTGCGTAGAGACTTCAACATCAACCATCGCTTCTAGATGATCGCCTTTCGCGTATAGGTACTCAACCGGATCGATAAGATGCGCAGGTTGGCCTTTTGCTTCTAGTACCGCTTTCATCAGTTGAATCGACACACGCTCGCCTTTACTGATAATGCGTGCGTTGACGTTGTTTGGACACATACCAAGAAGATTAATGCCGTGAACAAATTGACGTAATTGAGAAAGTGAGGTTTTAACTTGGTTATCGAAAGCCGTGCCATCCACATTTGGAACAACCGCTTGGATTTCGGAAAATAGCGTTTTAAACGACGCTTCTAGCTCATTGATTTGAAGCTCTGCTTCACCGTTTCGAAGTGCGCCTTCGATCACCGCAACAAGCTTATTGGTCGTTTTACCCGGTGCAGAAAGCACAACGGCAACGTCTTCCTGTTGAGCGTTATTGGCAATGATATCCGCTGCTCTTAAAAAGCGATCTGCATCTGCTAATGATGAGCCGCCAAACTTCAATACTCGCATCCCTTCCTCCGATGTATCTTCTTAATTCTGTCTAAATTTCATTTAAAAAAGCATAAAAAAAGGCCTGTATCTTGTTGGATACAGGCCTTTTTTGTGAATTTCTTTCGCTCAGCAGCCTGCCCCAACATTGGTCGTGTTGGTAATAATAATGGTTGTGGTCATTACTACTAGGCTGTTTGATGGCATAAATAAATATTCAACGATAATTGTGTGTTTGCTTAACTCTACGTTTACCGAGTTTCCGGTACAGAGTCAACAAAAAATTGTCTATTTTCCGGTCTTGTAGTGATTTCTGCTACGCAATGTCTTTGATATTTCAATGTAATTACAATGGGTTGCGAATTATCATAGTCAATTGAACTTTTTCTCTCTCTACAACGGTCTGTTTGATATAGAAGCAAATAGCGGTGATGGCACCTGATCCTCTTCTATCTACATATGATCAAAACATCGATCCTCATGAATACTAATTAACAACAAGTTAACTGTGATCAAAGTTCATAGGATTGAATTAAGTGGAAAATAAGTGAGCTGGCTTTCATATTCTATGCTTTAATATTGAGAAGCTTTAAGCACATACTAATAACAAAGTTCGACACAAGGAGTGGCCAACATGAAAAAATGGATTTTTCTGTTACTGTTTGTTGTGCCTAGCATTTGTGTAGCGAACGAGCTACCACCTCTTCCTGGGAAAACTACAACTTCCCCACACAAGCTTTTCATTTCCAGTGAAAACTACCAAACCGACAGTTTTGACGTCTGGAATATTGACGGCGGTTACGCGTACGAGCTGTTTGACTCTGTGGATCTTTATGTTGGTGCGCGTGTAAATAACTCACCAACGCAAAATCAAAGTGGCTTTTTAAGTGGGATAAGCTACCACTTAAATGATCGTATTACTGTGAAAAGTACCGTTCGTTCTTATAAAGGTGAAACTACGGGTGGTGTCCGAGAAGAAGACAGTAGCCTGGCTGCCGAAGTCTCGAGCCGCGTAAAAATCACTGAAAACTTGGATGTTCACGCCACTTTAGATTATCAAGATTGGCAACAAGGCTTTGAGGTAGGGCTTGGTTTCCGCTTCTAAAAATCCAATGCCTCTTTAGAGATCAATACACCATTCCAATCTGCATATACGTAATGCTTAGGTTGAACGATTTGATTTTGCATCGTCAGCGTGACGTTCACTTCACCTACACCCCGCTTTTCCGTTTTAAACGGACACGTGCCTAGCGCTTGAACCCCAATATCCATTTGAGACATCTGAACGACATCGCGAATAGCGCCGTACACTATGATGCCTTCCCAACCATTTTCGATACCAAGAATAGCCAACTGGTCACCCAGCAATGCTTTTTGACAAGAACCGTGTCCATCCACAATCAGCACTTTGCCTGCACCATTTTCGCTAAGTACCTCGCGTACCTTTGAATTATCGTGGTAGCAACGCACTGTGACTATCTCTCCATGAAACGCGGTACGTTGACCAAAATTCTGCAATGGTAAACTCAGCAACGTTACTTGGTCTTCAAATTGGTCACAAATATCTGGTGTTATGTCTCTCATAGTTCCTCCGTGAAATGTCTCACCCGAGTAAAACTCCAGTGAGTAGTATCCTTCTATACGACGAGCCTTGATTTCATCGAACCAATCTTGTGTAAAATCTCCGGTTCTGAACACGCTATCAGGTATAGTTCGCCATCAATAACATAGTAAATCGCGTTCTGTTGGAAATCCTTTGCCAGCGATATCGCCACTTCTGTCGTCAGTTCTGCTGCGTAACTTTCTTCAAACCATTCAAATGCCTGATCGCCAACCGTGACAGGCACGTACTTAACGTGGTTTAATTGCTTTTCGAGTTCGTGATTACTTATGCAATTCATCTCTTTTGACCGCAAATTACTGTAAGGGTTCCAAGCGGTTATTACTGCATAGCTTGGAGAGTACCAATTAGTATGAAAACGAAAGAAAGATTCTGAATAAGCATTCCATAACGATGAGTCTATGTTCGTATTACTTTTTTTTATCATAACTCTTAAACGATTAATAACGATTACATTTCATCAATTGATGTAAATCAACAAACTGAATGGAATTAACATTTGAGCATTGTTAGCATGCTGTTAACAATATAAAATCCGCTCCATATCTTAGGGTGTTTACGTTTCAGGCCCCGCGAAGGCTAGGAAATGAAAGGTAAACAAGCCCTATAGAATAAACGTCGCCATCGGATACTGGTGAGTTGGCAAAATTCCAAGGAAGGCGGATAGCTGAAAGAAGTGTTTTTTTGATTAACTTGATTTATTATCAAAATCACATTACCTGTATGTTATATTTTTGCCTAGAATTTATTCTATTAGCACAATTTTGTCACAAATTTAGGTACCGCCAATGCAAACCCCGCAGATTCTTATCGTAGAAGATGAGCAAGTAACTCGTAACACTCTTAAGAGTATTTTTGAAGCAGAGGGATACGCTGTTTTTGAAGCCAGTGACGGTGAAGAGATGCACCAAGTGTTGTCTGAAAATGCAATCAACTTGGTTATCATGGACATTAATCTTCCAGGCAAGAATGGTCTCCTTTTAGCACGTGAACTTCGCGAGCAAGCGAACATCGCACTGATGTTCCTAACTGGTCGTGACAATGAAGTAGACAAGATCCTAGGTCTTGAAATCGGTGCTGATGACTACATCACTAAACCATTCAACCCACGTGAACTGACTATCCGCGCACGTAACCTGCTAAGCCGCTCAATGAGCACTAACGCAGTACAAGAAGAGAAGCGCTCGGTAGAAAAATACGAGTTCAACGGTTGGGTTCTAGACATCAACAGCCGCTCTCTTGTGAGCCCAGCTGGCGATGGCTACAAACTGCCTCGCTCTGAGTTCCGTGCACTACTGCACTTCTGTGAGAACCCAGGCAAGATTCAAACTCGTGCTGATCTTCTTAAGAAGATGACTGGCCGTGAGCTTAAGCCACACGACCGTACTGTGGACGTAACAATCCGCCGCATTCGTAAGCACTTTGAATCAGTATCAGGTACACCTGAAATCATCGCAACAATTCACGGTGAAGGCTACCGCTTCTGTGGCGATCTAGAGGACTAGTCGCTTCAACGCAAACAATAAGGGCTTGCTCCATGAGTAAGCCCTTTTTTATCTGAAAAAACGCAAAATCAGTACACTTTATCAATCTTAATGTGCTTCTCTACCAGCCAACCTTTCTTGCCTGCATCATCCAGTAACAGAGCTAAGTCGACCGACTTTTCCATATCCGCTTCAATTTGCCATACAAAGGCAACTTCCCACTGGTTCTCACTGTGGGTGCGTAACTCAAGCAAGTCACCATCAATCTGCCATTCAGAATCGCCTTGTTTGATGATCAATGAATCAACGGTCAAGTTCGCTGGTAACTCCTTGTCTGATTTTAAGTACAGAGCACCATGTACATTTTGCTCTTGAACCTCACCAATGGTTGGCATTAGGTTTACCCATAAGTTGCTTTTCAGCTCAACATTCACTTTGTTCATGGTGATTTGGCTGTCTTCTTGCCAACCCACTTGAGGAGCAGAACTACAACCAGCAAGTAATGCGATTGCCAGTGCTGCCGATGCAAATTTTTTCATGTTATTTCCTCTGTTCCAACCAACTTTTTAAGACTTGAATGTCATTTTGATATTCATTCTTTATTTCTTCGACCCAATCCGAGATATTCTCCCACCAAGCGGGCATATCTGGCGACTGCGCTTTCTGCGCAACGCTTTGGATATGTTTAAGACCAATGGAACCTGCTGCTCCTTTGATCTTATGAGCTTCTGAAACGATGCCATCTTGGTCTTTGGCCATCATATTCGAGTCTAGGATTTGCATGTAACCTGGCATCATATCTTCGAACATCTTAATGCTGTCATAGACAGGTTTTACCCCAACAATATCGACATAAGACTCTAGCATATCCAAATCGAGCAAATGGGTTTCAATAACCGGTGATGGCACCAACTCAGCCACTTCAATCACTTCTGGTTCGATATAGATCTGTTGTTCAGTATCAATACGATTAACGAAGAACTTATCAATCACTGACTGCATCGCTTGTACCGCTAGTGGTTTGCTGATCGCATCGTCCATTCCATTGTCTAAGTATTCACGACGGTCTTTCATCACATTCGCCGTTAGTGCTACTAGTGGCGGCAAGTTGTCGTAGTGCTCTCGGTAGTACTTAGCGACATCAAAACCGGTCATGTCTGGCAGTTGGATATCAAGCAACGCTAAGTCATATTCATCTGGTACAAAGTTCACCAGCGCTTCTTCACCCGTCATGGCAACAGTGACGGTATGTCCCAAGCTTTCAAGCAGTGACTTAGCAACGGTAATGTTCAGTTCGATATCTTCTACCATAAAGATATTTAGATGCACTTTATCTCGCTGAGCATCGATAACAGGCTCTTCCAATTCAACAATCGGAACGTGAATCGAAACGGTAAAGGTACTACCGAAGCCCTCTTCACTCGCAACAGTAATGTCGCCATCCATCATGTTGATAAGCTGCTTAGAAACCGCCAAACCAATGCCAGTACCAACCGCATGAAGGTTGTCTTTGCCTGACTTCACTTGGTAGTACATCGCAAAAATCTTATCCAACTCTTCTTCAGGAATGCCAATGCCTGTGTCTTCCACTTCCATGATGATGGTCACGTAGTCGTCTTCGACATCTGCGCTGACTGTCATTACGACGCCACCTTCTTTGGTGAACTTCATTGCGTTGCTAACCAAGTTCCAGATAACCTGACGCAGGCGGGTCGCATCCACTTCAATCGCTTTTGGTAATGCGCTCAAACGTTCAAGGTCGAAACGCAACCCTTTCTGTTCCGCCATCAGTGCAGAGATGCTTTCAATCTCTGCTACAAAATCCTCAAAGTTCAACGGTGCAGGCAGCAGCTCCAATTTACGACGGTCGAATTTATCCATATCGATAATGTCATTGAAGATGTTGCCCAATGTAATGGCACTGACGTTAATGGTTTGCATGTGCTTACGCTGCTCTTGCGTTAACTGACTATCGAGCAACATTCGGCTCAAACCAACGATGCCATTCAATGGCGTGCGCAGTTCATGACTGATGGTGGAGATAAAGGTGGTCTTGTCACGGCTGGCTTTTTCTAGTGATTCTTCATGGCGTTTTCGTTCGGTAATATCTCGTCCAAAACCAACCAGACCAAGGTGACGACCATCTTTACTGTAGAAAGGCACTTTGCGTAATTCGAAGTAGTGCTTGCGACCATCTGGATATTCAAGCCATTGCTCGTAAGTGATGGCCTGATTGTCTGCAAAGACCTTTTGGTCGGTATCTACGATGTGCTCGGCCACTTCTTTGCTGTAAACATCCCATGGGCTTAGGCCCACCAATTGATGCTCTTTCTTACCAGTGAGTTCTTCCATTGCTCGGTTACAACCAGAGAAGACACCATCGGCGTTACGGTAGTAAATCAAGTCTGGAGATGCATCAATGAAAGAGCGTAACAGTGCGGTACGCTCGGCAAGCTCTAACTGAGTGCGTTCACGTTGGAATACTTCGTTCTCCAAATCTTGCATGGCTTCTTCGCGCGCTTCTTCCGCCTTGATGCGCTCTTCAATTTCTTGATTGAGCTTTTCAATGTTCTGCTGCAATTGGAAGTTCAGTTCTTGGTCACGCGAACGCATGTCTTTGAGCTTAGAGACTAGTTTGGTCAATCGTTGACGAGATTCTTCTAGCTGATCAACGACAACGGAAAGAAAGTACACCGCCCAAGGGGTAATAAGCAGACCAAAGAAAACAGAACGAACAATATCAATATCGTCGACGTTCCCTTTCAAGGCGAGCGTAATACCAACTTGCACCACAACAGCCAGTGCCACCAGCGCTAAGGCCAGCAATATAGAGAAACGGACAATCCCCAGCTTAACCAATAGGTCAACATAGTACTGGGCGAGGTTTTTCATGGGCTTCATTCACTACTCCATGGAACAAGCTAGATATCGAACCCTGACAGTTAGAGAAGTTAAAACAGTGAAGATATTTTGAGCTGTTTTAAGTTTGGCAATACACATTGGCGAACCAGCGAAGCTTCAGGGCTAGCAGACACCTCACACCATGTATGGGCAGTTTAACGTGTTTAATACGGTGATTAAAACCGCCTACTCTCAACTTAGAGCAAGCGGTCACAAAGCGTTAGCAAGAACTTGGATGAACACTAGTTCGATCACGACCATCAGCCTTCGCTTGGTAGAGTGCACTGTCTGCCATCGCGACCCCCATTTCAGGTTCATCGCCGTGCTGAGGAATGTAAGAGACAAAGCCGATACTGACCGTCAATTGAGCAAAAGCTTCTGAACAGCAATGTTCGATGCCGAGGTCGTGAATGCGTTCATGTATCCGCAGGGCAACTTTTTGAGCCCCTTCCGTCGTGGTATTTGGCAAGATGAAAGCGAACTCCTCACCACCATAACGAGCGACACAATCGGAAGAACGACTGACCACCTGCTGGAACGCCGATGCCACTTTTATCAACGCTTCATCACCTTGCTGATGACCGTAACAATCGTTAAAGAGCTTAAAGAAGTCGATATCACACAACATAATACACAGAGGTAACTTCTCTCGAACATGATGGTACCAAAGCGTATCGAGTTGCTCGTCAAATCGGCGTCGGTTTGCGACTTGAGTTAGGCTGTCTAAGAAACTGAGTTTCTCCAACTCCAAGTTGGCTTCTTCAAGTTTCTGCTCCGCAAGATAACGCTCAGAAATATCGCGAGCCATGATCAGCACACCATTGGTACCAGAAGCTTTATCTTTAAAGGGTGACTTCACCACATCAAACCACGTGTAATAACCGTCGGTACTGGTCACTTTGTCGATATAACGCACGGGGTGAGTTTGCTGTAAAGCTTGAAGATCACTGGCTTCTAGGCGGATGTAAATATCTTCAGGGATCACATCTTGTAGACGCTTTCCAATTAGGTCCGAAACATCTGGAATCCCCAAAGCATTCACAAACGGCTTATTACACGCTTGATACACCATGTTTTCATTGAAGATACCAATCGAATCTGGACTGGCGTCCAAAATGGTCTGAAGAATGGTGTCACGCTGAGCCAGAGCCACTTCCGTATCTTTACGACGATCCATTTCATCACGTAAGTTTTGCTGCATCTTATGCCATTCAGTTACATCATGGCTAATTGAAAGCGTCCCTATCATTTCCCCAGTTTGAGACACTAGTGAATTCTGATTCACTTCTAGCAAACAACTGCGTCCTTGAGGATCCGTTGTCCAACGACGGTCACTTTTTCTAGCAGCCATCGAACTGGATTTTGAAGTGCATGCTTCGTTTTCTCGACCTTGCCAAAATTGATCAAACGCGCGGTTAGTGGTCAGTACTTTGCCTTGTTGATCTTGCAAACAAATCAATTCAGACAACGAGTCCAAGGCAGAACGAGCAATGTTTAGTTGGGCCAGTTCTTGTTGCTGATCTTTCAGGGTCATTTGATGACTTTGAGCATACAGAATCCATACTCTTTGCCTACGCAGTAAGCTCTTTCGACCAGATAACTCAACTTTGATGCTTTCACCATCGGATAAACGCCAGTCAAAAATTTGCTGGCGAAATTGTCGGCTTGAAAAGCTATCAAGCAATACGACAAATTCATCTAAATTAAATGAAGCCGGATAAAGGAAACCAGAACCTAAAGGACGAATACCCAATAGTTGCATCGCGGGATGGTTGGATAACAGAAGCTGCCCATGGTTAGCATCAACCACAAGCACAGGATAAGGGGAATCAGTAACAACGTACTTTAAAGCGGTTTGAAAACGTAAATAAATTAATGTAACGGCAACGGCAAACACGAAAAAGAGCAGGACTACAAATTCGTAGTTGCCCCACCCATCCCATAACCAATCGAGTAACTGATCCATTTTTCCGACCTTTAATGCAAATCGGGAAAAATATACCAGTTATTAATCGATCAATCTGCCTTTAATTCTGGCTTACTATAGATGAAAGGGTCACCATTCAAACTGCCCTGAGCCCCCTCGCGATCCAAAGCTCTTCCTATCTCTGTCATTGCTAGCCAACGGTTCTCACACCACAACGGGGAGAGCAATGTTGGGCGACGTGCAGCCGAAGAGACACGATGATAGATCACCTCTTTAGGGGTCATACGGATCATTTCACTGGCAATCGCTACATACTCTTCCAATTCTGGAGCTTCTAGTTTTCCAGCACGCCATGCCTTTGCCATCGTGCTGCCATCAACAATATGCAAGCCATGCAACTTGATGCCATCAGTGCCTACTTCAAGGACTTTACGCAGTGTTTCAATGTTATCGCTGCGTGTTTCTTTTGGTAAACCAACAATAAGATGAGTACATACTTTGATGCCTAGCGCACGAGCGCGCTTGGTGATATCGGCATAGCATTCAAAATCGTGACCTCGGTTGATTCGCTTAAGTGTGTCGTTTTTGGCAGTTTGAAGGCCCAATTCCAACCAGATCTCATAACCTTGATTGACATAATCCGACAACAGATCCAATACGGCATCAGGAACACAATCTGGACGAGTGCCTACACACAACCCCACGATGTCAGCGGCCTTGAGAGCTTCTTCATACATATTTTTCAGTACCTGAACTTCCGCGTATGTGCTGGTATAGGCTTGGAAGTAAGCAAGGTACTTTTTCGCACGATGGATCTCTCCCGCACGATCTTTCAATTGATCATGAATGCTTTTGATCTGGACTTCTTCATCCGCAAAGGACGCGACATTACAAAACGTGCAACCACCTCGACCAATGGTGCCGTCGCGGTTTGGGCAGCTAAAGCCACCATGTAAAGTCAGCTTATGGACTTTTTCGCCGTAACGACGCTGAAGGTCTTGACCTAGTGTGTTGACCAACTCATGTAATTGCATAGATTCTCACCAATCGTAAACCGTAATAAATCTCACTACGATCTATGTAAATAAATTACATCCCTGCAAGAAAAAACAAATAATTCTAGTCAATTCAAACAAGACCATAATGGTTTGAAATCAATAAAACTGCATAAAACCAACTTAAAAGCAGCCATGTTGCGCAATTGTTAAACAAAAAGTGCATATTTAAACGAAAAAATTGGGTCACAAAAGCGACTTTTCATTGCATTACGAAGTCACAAAATTGTAGGATACTTACACAACCCCGCTGTTTTTGTGACTTTTATTACAATGACAACTGCGGGAATTGTCGGCGATACCCCGCTCCCACCGATATAAAGCACTAGATAGTGATAATAAATAAAGGGATATCACCAAGGATTGTTTTTCTCGCAAAATTTTTCCTGCGAGATACGGAAAGGAATCAAAACTGACCAACCTAGGTCGGTTTCGAATCATAAATATAAAGGACAAGACGCACAGAGCGTACCTAAGACAGCCAAGATCTGTCTGGGATTCTTGCGTCGACATTGAACTGGAAGGATGTATCTATGGTAGATAGAGAGCAAAATTCACAGGGTCTGTACACTCCGGAGCTGGAGCATGACGCTTGTGGTATCGGTTTTGTTGCTCACCTTAAAAACCGTAAATCTCATGAAGTAGTGACTCAAGCACTAGATATGCTGGCTCGCATGGAACACCGTGGTGGTCAAGGCTGTGACCCATGTAGCGGTGATGGCGCAGGTATCTTGCTACAAAAACCTCATGAATTCCTATTAGAAGAAGCCGTTAAGCTAGGCATTAAACTGCCTTCGTTTGAAAAGTATGGTGTTGGTGTCGTTCTTTTCCCGAAAGACGAATACAAACGCGAACAATGCCGTGACATTCTAGAACGTAACGCACAGCGTCTAGATCTTGAAGTTATCGGCTACCGAGTACTACCAACCGACAACTCAATGATCGGTGCAGACCCTCTAAGCACAGAGCCTCAGTTTGAGCATGTGTTTATCTCTGGCGGTCCTGGCATCACACCTGAAGAGCTAGAACGCAAACTGTACGTACTTCGTAACTACACTGTGCGTGTTAGCCTAGAAAGCGTTTCGAACATTGGTGACGACTTCTACATTAACTCCATGTCTTACAAGACATTGGTGTACAAAGGTCAGTTAACGACAGAGCAAGTACCTCAGTACTTCCTTGATCTGCAGAACCCGACCATGGTGACCGCACTGGCACTGGTACACTCTCGTTTCTCTACCAATACCTTCCCGAAATGGCGTCTTGCACAGCCTTTCCGTTACATTGCACACAACGGTGAAATCAATACAGTTCGCGGTAACTTGAACTGGATGAAAGCCCGTGAAGCAATCCTAGAATCAGATCTGTTTACTCAGGCTGAAATCGACATGCTCCTTCCTATTTGTCAGGAAGGCAGTTCAGATTCATCTAACTTTGACATGGCACTTGAGCTCCTAGTTCTTTCTGGTCGTAGCCTGCCACATGCATTGATGATGATGATTCCTGAAGCATGGCAAGAAAACAAGAACATGGATCCTAAGCGTCGCGCGTTCTATCAGTACCACGCGAACATTATGGAACCATGGGATGGTCCTGCTTCAGTATGTTTTACTGATGGTGTTCAGGTAGGAGCAACACTCGACCGTAACGGTCTGCGCCCTTCTCGCTACACAGTGACCAAAGACAACTTCCTTGTAATGGCATCAGAATCTGGTGTTGTGGATATTGAGCCAGAGAACGTTGAGTTCCGCGGTCGTCTGCAACCAGGCCGTATCTTCGTTGCAGACCTAGAGCAAGGTCGCATCATCTCTGATGAAGAAGTGAAAGACACCATCGCAACAGCACAACCTTACGAGAAGTGGGTAGAAGAAAACCTACTGAGCTTGAAGAAGCTACCAGATGCGAGTAACCAGTTCAGTCAACCTTCTCCAGAGCGTTTGCTGCACCGTCAACAAGCTTTCGGTGTGAGCACTGAAGAAGTGAACGAAATCATCGTTCCAATGGCGAATGATGGCAAAGAACCACTATCTGCTATGGGTGCCGACTGGCCTCTTGCGGTTCTATCTCATCAGTCTCAGCACCTTTCAAACTACTTCAAACAGCTGTTTGCACAGGTAACTAACCCACCGATCGACCCGATCCGTGAGCGTATGGTTATGTCGCTGAACACTTACTTGGGTAAAGACCAAAACCTTCTGACTGAAACACCACTTCACTGTCAGAAAGTAGAACTAGAGTCACCTGTTCTGGCCAACTCTGAGCTTGAAAAACTGCGCGCGATCGATAACGAGCACCTACAAGCGAAGACGTTGGATATCGTATTCCAAGCGAATGAAGATCAAGGCAAACTTGAGCGTGCACTAAAACGTATCTGTCAATACGCAGAAGACGCGGTTATCGATGGTTACTCAATCATCCTTCTAACTGACCGTGCAGTGAACTCAAACCACGCGGCGATCCCAGCAATGCTGGCAGTTGGCGCAGTACACCACCACTTGATCCGTAAAGGTCTACGTGCGAAGTGTGACATCGTGGTTGAAACTGGTGACGCACGTGAAACGCACCACTTTGCAACACTATTTGGTTACGGTGCAAATGCGGTGAACCCATATTTGGTTATCGAAACCATTATCGAACTGCAACGCACTAAGAAGCTGGATCCAGAAGCGAACCCTCGCGACTTGTTCAACAACTACCGCAATGCCATCAATGGCGGTCTGCTGAAGATCTTCTCGAAGATGGGTATTTCAACGCTTCAGTCGTACCATGGTGCACAAATTTTCGAAGCTTTGGGTATCCACAAATCAGTGGTCGATAAGTACTTCACAGGTACGGTTTCTCGTATCCAAGGTCTTACCCTTGATGATATCGCCAAAGAAGTGCTGATCCGTCATCGCATCGGTTACCCGCAACGCGAAATCCCAATTCAAATGCTGGATGTTGGTGGTGTTTACCAATGGAAACAACGCGGTGAGAAGCACCTATTCAACCCAGAAACTATTTCTCTTCTGCAAGAGTCTACGCGTAACAAGAACTACGAACAGTTCAAGCAATACGCGACAGCAGTTGATAAGCAAGGTGACAACGCGGTAACACTGCGTAGCCAACTTGAGTTTATTAAGAACCCTGCTGGCTCGATTTCAATTGATGAAGTAGAACCATTAGAAAGTATCGTGAAACGCTTTGCGACAGGTGCAATGTCATTCGGTTCTATTTCTTACGAAGCACACTCCACACTGGCTGTTGCGATGAACCGTCTTGGCGCGAAATCGAACTCTGGTGAAGGTGGTGAAGACCCAATGCGTTTCGAGCGCAAAGAGAACGGCGATTGGGAACGCTCTGCAATCAAGCAGGTAGCTTCGGGTCGTTTCGGCGTAACCTCATACTACCTAACTAACGCTGAAGAGCTGCAAATCAAAATGGCTCAAGGTGCGAAGCCAGGTGAAGGTGGTCAGCTACCAGGCGATAAAGTAGATGACTGGATCGGTGCAACACGTCACTCTACTCCAGGCGTTGGCCTTATCTCGCCACCGCCACACCACGATATCTACTCAATCGAAGATTTGGCTCAGCTTATCTACGACTTGAAGAACGCGAACCGCGCGGGCCGTGTAAACGTGAAGCTGGTATCAGAAGCAGGTGTAGGTACGATCGCTTCTGGTGTTGCTAAAGCGAAAGCGGACGTTGTACTTATCGCAGGTTTCGACGGCGGTACGGGTGCATCCCCAATGTCTTCAATCCGTCATACTGGTCTTCCTTGGGAACTTGGTTTGGCAGAAACGCACCAAACGCTACTGAAGAACGGTCTGCGTAACCGTATCGTGGTTCAAGCGGACGGTCAGATGAAGACACCTCGCGACCTTGCAGTGGCAACACTACTTGGTGCAGAAGAATGGGGCGTAGCAACCGCAGCATTGGTGGTTGAAGGTTGTATCATGATGCGTAAGTGTCATAAGAACACCTGTCCTGTTGGTATCGCAACTCAGAACAAGACACTTCGCGAACGCTTTGATGGTCGCGTAGAGGACGTCGTAACCTTCTTCCAGTACATGGCACAAGGTCTGCGTGAAATCATGGCTGAACTTGGCTTCCGCACCATCGATGAGATGGTCGGTCAAGGTCAGAAACTTAAGATTCGCCAAGACGTTTCTCATTGGAAATACAAGAACCTCGACTTGTCTCCTGTTCTCCACGTTGAGCAAGCTCGTGAAGCAGATGGTGTATTTAACCAAGCAAAACAGAACCACAACTTAGAAGCGGTTCTGGACCGTAAACTGATTCAAGCCGCAATTCCTGCACTTGAGAAAGGCGAAGCGGTGACAGCCGAATTCCTTATCGTTAACACGGACCGTTCTGCAGGTACCATGCTGTCGAACGAAATCTCGAAAGTGTACAAAGACGCCGGTCTGCCACAACCAATGAACGTTAAGTTCAACGGCTCTGCAGGTCAGTCATTCGGTGCGTTCCTAGCTAAGGGCGTGAAGTTCGAAGTTGAAGGTGATGCCAACGACTACTGGGGTAAAGGCTTATCTGGCGGTACGTTAGTACTTTACCCAGACGCGAAATCAAGCATTGTCGCAGAAGACAACATCGTGGTTGGTAACGTGTGTTTCTACGGTGCAACTTCGGGTGAGTCTTTCATCCGCGGTATGGCTGGTGAACGTTTCTGTGTTCGTAACTCAGGCGCCAAAGTAGTAGTAGAAGGCGTCGGTGACCACGGTTGTGAATACATGACGGGCGGTGCAGCAATTATCCTTGGTTCAACAGGTCGTAACTTTGCCGCAGGTATGAGTGGCGGCGTGGCTTACGTATGGGATAAATCAGGTGACTTTGAGTCGAAACTGAACCCAGAGCTAGTAGACCTAGATCCAATCGAGCAAGAAGACAGAGATCTATTACTCGACATGCTAACTAAGCATGTTCAATTCACAGGAAGTGAAGTCGCTCAGTCTTTCCTAGACAACTTTGAAGCAAGCCTAGCCTCTATGGTTAAGGTAATGCCGCGTGACTACAAAGCGGTTCTTCAAAAGCGTAAAGCTGAAGCACAGTCTCAAGGAAACGAAACTCAAGCGGAGGCCGTATAATGGGTAAGCCTACTGGATTTTTAGAGCATGGTCGTGAACTACCACAGAAGATCGACCCAGCAGAACGCATCAAGAACAACAAAGAGTTCGTTCTGAACGAGGAGTTTGGTGACAAGATCAATACTCAAGCTTCTCGTTGTATGGATTGTGGTGTGCCGTTTTGTCATAACGGCTGCCCTATCGGTAACATCATTCCAGAGTTTAACGATGCGGTTTATCGTGATAGCTGGGAAGAAGCTTGGAACATTCTGAGCTCAACCAATAACTTCCCAGAGTTCACTGGTCGTGTTTGCCCTGCTCCATGTGAAAGTGCTTGTGTACTTGGTATCAACCAAGATCCAATCACTATCTGTAATATCGAGAAAACCATCGTAGAAACGGCGTATCGTGAAGGGTACGCCAAACCAAAAACACCACGTTCTCGCACTGGCAAAACCGTTGCGATCATCGGTTCAGGTCCTGCTGGCCTTGCGGCTGCTGAGCAACTAAACAGCGCTGGTCATACTGTGACGGTATTCGAACGAGACGAGAAAGTAGGCGGTCTGCTACGTTTTGGTATCCCAGATTTCAAACTGGGTATGGATGTGATTGATCGTAAGATCAACTTGATGGCAGAAGCAGGTATTGAATTCAAAGTTAACCAACACGTTGGTGTTGATGTGAATGCCCAGCAACTTCGTCAAGAATTCGATGTGGTTCTACTAACGGGTGGTTCAACCGTTCCTCGTGATTTGCCCGTTCCGGGTCGTGAACTAAAAGGCGTCCATTTTGCAATGGAGTTCCTAGGTCAAAACAACCGTCGTGCCAATGATATGGATCTTAAGGGTGAAGAACTTCACGCTGCGGGTAAGCATGTTGTGGTGATCGGTGGTGGTGATACCGGCTCTGACTGTGTAGGTACATCAAACCGTCACGGTGCAGCAAGCATTACTCAGGTTGAGATCATGCCGATTCCGCCAGAAAAACGCCCAGCAAACATGCCGTGGCCACAGTATCCAATGATCATGCGCACATCGACTTCCCATGAAGAAGGCGTTGATCGTCACTGGAATATCCTAACCAAAGAGTTCATCGGCAATGAGCAAGGTGAAGTGACTGGTCTGCGTATTGCCGATATTGTTTGGGAAGAAGCGAAGCCAGGCGAGCGTCCAAACTTTAAAGAGGCCGAAGGCAGTGAGCGTGTGATCCCATGTGATATGGCATTTCTTGCTATGGGCTTCCTGCATCCGGAACCAACTGGTGTTCTTGCTCAACTGGACATCGCACTAGATGATCGCGGTAACGTAGCAACCCAAGGTTTTGCTACTAACCAAGAAGGCGTATTTGCTGCTGGTGATATGCGTACAGGCCAATCTCTGGTTGTTCGTTGTATCAATGAAGGCCGTGAATCAGCTCGTGCCATCGATGATTATTTGATGGGTGGCACAAACCTAGAAGCGAAAGCAGATTCATTAATGCTTTCAGCTTAAAGGGAGTGCTCTCGCTTCCTCTTTTTAAGTCATAAATCCAGCCATCAGTAGTATCGATGGCTGGTGATAAGAAAAGAAAACAGTTCCTTCCAATCTTTTTATTTTGACCAGCATTTTGTGCTGGTCTTTTTTATGCCTCACAGAATCAAATGTTACTTTTTTGTAACAATCAAATTCCTATCTAGCTGAATTTATTGAAATATTTTAGCCAATTAAATGGTAAATCGCATATTCACGTGATGATTCACTAATAACTTGACCTTTTTTACAATAAGCTATAGGTTGTGAAGTCGATGAAAATAAAACAACCATTTTTTGTTAAGATAATTGACGATTTTTATTGAATAAATATACGTAAAACCATAAAAGTGACGCATAGTTAGTCATCATTATCAACTTGAGCAGTGTTGATATATCTGTCGGACGACAGATAAGCAAAGGGAGAATTGCAATGGCTCTTTATGATCCAAGTCTTGAGAAAGACAACTGTGGATTTGGCTTAATCGCTCACATGGAAGGGGAGCAAAGTCACAAGCTGGTTCGAACAGCAATTTCTGCACTTGACCGCATGACCCACCGTGGTGGTATCGCCGCTGACGGCAAAACTGGTGATGGTTGTGGTCTTCTACTACAAAAACCCGATTCCTACTTACGCCTGATCGCTGAAGAAAACGGCTTTAATCTAGGCAAACAATATGCCGTGGGCATGATTTTTTTCAATCAAGACCCGGTTAAAGCTCAACACGCAAAAGACATCGTAAACAAAGAACTCGCCCAAGAAACTTTAACGATTGCAGGTTGGCGCGACGTCCCAACCAATTCAGAGGTTCTCGGCCCAATTGCTGCCGACTCACTTCCGAATATTCAGCAAGTCTTTATTTCTGCACCGGCAGGCTGGCGCGAGCGTGATATTGAACGCCGCCTTTACATTGCACGCCGTCGTATCGAGAAACAAATCACTGAAGATCCAGATTTCTACATCTGTAGCTTGTCGACACAAGTTCTGGTGTACAAAGGCTTGTGCATGCCTGCGGACTTACCGCGCTTCTATCTTGATCTTGCTGATCTACGCATGGAATCCGCTATCTGTCTGTTCCACCAGCGTTTTTCTACCAACACTCAACCGCGTTGGCCACTGGCTCAGCCATTCCGCTATCTAGCACATAACGGTGAGATCAACACCATCGAAGGGAATCGCCAATGGGCTAGAGCACGAGCTTATAAGTTCTCTTCCCCACTGCTGCCCGATTTACAAACGGCCGCACCTTTTGTCAACGAGACAGGCTCAGACTCTTCCAGCCTAGATAATATGTTGGATCTGTTCCTTTCTGGCGGGATGGATATCTTCCGTGCAATGCGCATGCTTGTGCCACCAGCATGGCAAAACCACCCAGACATGGACCCAGACCTGCGTGCTTTTTATGATTTCAACTCAAAGCATATGGAGCCATGGGATGGCCCAGCAGGGGTAGTACTATCAGATGGTCGTTACGCAGCATGTAACCTAGACCGCAACGGTCTACGTCCTGCGCGCTACGTGATTACTAAAGACAAATTCATTACCTTGGCTTCTGAAGTGGGGATTTGGAATTACGCACCAGATGAAGTCGCCGAAAAAGGCCGAGTTGGTCCGGGTGAGCTATTAGTTGTCGACACACGCAAAGGCAAGTTGTGGCAATCAAGTGAAATCGATAATGACCTGAAATCTCGCCATCCTTATCGTGAATGGATGGAAAATAACGTTCGCAAACTGACGCCATTTTCTCAGCTACCTGAAGATCAAGTCGGTGAACGCAGCTTTGATGAAGACGTACTTAGGACCTATCAAAAGCAATTCGCCATGAGCAATGAAGAAGTCGATCAAGTACTTCGAGTGCTCGGCGATATGGGCCAAGAAGCTGTTGGCTCTATGGGTGATGACACCCCGATGGCCGTCCTTTCTTCCAAAGAGCGTTTGGTAACGGATTATTTCCGTCAGAAGTTTGCTCAGGTAACTAACCCGCCAATCGATCCACTGCGTGAAAAGCACGTGATGTCACTGGCAACCAGTATTGGTCAGGAAATGAACGTCTTCTGTGAAACCGATGGCCACGCGTACCGAGTCACCTTCGATTCGCCAGTATTACTTTACTCAGACATGCAACAATTACTCGAGCTTGGTGACGATCATTACCGTAATACCATTCTCGATATCAACTACGATCCACAGCAGAAAGATCTAAAACAAGCCATCAATGAATTGTGTGATCAAGCCGAACACGTTGTCCGTGAAGGCACCGTTTTGGTTGTGCTTTCCGATCGAGCTTTAGTCAAAGGCAAACTGCCTATCCCTGCGGCTATGGCCGTCGGTGCGATACAAACTCGCTTGATTGATGCAAATCTGCGTTGTGACGCCAATATTGTGGTTGAAACTGCCACAGCGCGCGACCCGCATCAATTTGCTGTCTTGCTTGGCTTTGGTGCAACGGCCGTTTATCCATATCTAGCCTATGAGGCGTTGGGTAAACTGATTGACGATGGTGCGCTTGATAAAGACTATCGCGATGTGATGCAAAACTACCAATACGGCATCAATAAAGGTCTGTACAAGATCATGTCGAAGATGGGGATTTCCACCATTGCTTCGTACCGTTGTTCACAACTGTTTGAAGCGGTTGGTTTAAGCCAAGAATTAGTCGATTTGTGCTTTAAAGGCGTGACGACTCGTATTGAAGGGGCAAGCTTCGAAGACTTCCAACAAGACCTGTATAACCTGTCTCGCAAAGCATGGGCGAAGCGCAAAGCCATCGACCATGGTGGACTATTAAAATATGTCCATGATGGTGAATATCACGCCTACAACCCTGACGTAGTAAGCACACTGCAAACCGCTGTGAAATCGGGAGAAAGTAACGATTACCAGAGCTTTGCTAAGCAGGTGAACCAACGCCCTGTTGCTATGCTTCGTGACCTTATGTCACTGAAGAAATCAGATTCACCGCTACCTTTAGAGCAAATTGAGCCTAATACAGAACTCTTCAAACGCTTTGATTCTGCAGCGATGTCCATTGGCGCACTCAGCCCCGAAGCACACGAAGCACTAGCGATGGCGATGAACCGTCTCGGCGGCCACTCAAACTCGGGTGAAGGTGGTGAAGATCCACGCCGCTTCGGCACAGAGCGTAACTCACGCATCAAGCAAATCGCATCGGGACGATTTGGTGTCACGCCTCACTACCTCACCAATGCAGACGTACTGCAGATCAAGGTAGCACAGGGTGCGAAACCGGGTGAAGGTGGCCAGTTACCGGGACACAAAGTCACTGCAGAAATCGCAAAACTGCGTTATTCGGTACAAGGGGTGACTCTGATCTCCCCTCCTCCGCACCACGATATTTATTCGATTGAAGATTTAGCACAGCTGATCTTCGACCTAAAGCAGGTCAATCCAAATGCGCTGGTTTCGGTGAAATTAGTATCTGAACCAGGCGTCGGCACCATCGCAACAGGTGTCGCGAAGGCCTACGCTGATCTTATTACCATCTCGGGTTACGACGGTGGTACCGCAGCAAGCCCATTAACTTCAGTGAAATACGCTGGTAGCCCTTGGGAGTTGGGATTGGCAGAGACACAACAAGCACTGGTTGCCAATGGTCTACGTCATAAGATTCGTCTACAGGTAGATGGTGGTCTAAAAACTGGTCTAGACGTGGTGAAAGCGGCAATTCTCGGTGCAGAAAGCTTCGGTTTTGGTACTGCGCCAATGGTGGCAATGGGTTGTAAGTTCCTACGTATTTGTCACCTCAACAACTGTGCAACTGGTGTTGCAACTCAAGACGAGACACTACGTAAAGAGTACTTCAAAGGTCTACCGGAAATGGTGATGAATTACTTCATCGGTCTGGCGGACGAAGTACGCGGATTACTTGCTGAACTTGGTGTTGAAAAACTGACTGACTTGATTGGTCGTACCGATTTATTGGAAACCGTTGAAGGTCTGACAGCAAAACAAACCAAGCTGGATTTGTCGAATATCCTTGAGGCACCAGTCTCTCCAGAAGGACACCCTCTTTACTGGACACAGCCAAATACACCATTTGATAAAGCAGAGCTAAACAACAAGATCATTGAAGACGCGCTACAAGCGGTTGAAAAACGTCAATCTGCTAGCTTCTTCTACAACGTGATCAACACCGACCGTTCTGTGGGCGCACGCCTATCAGGTGAAATCGCTCAGCGTTACGGCAACCAAGGCATGGCGGCGACGCCAATCAAACTGCACTTGGATGGCACCGCTGGTCAGTCATTTGGCGTTTGGAACGCGGGTGGCGTAGAGCTTTATCTCACTGGTGATGCAAACGACTACGTAGGTAAAGGCATGGCTGGCGGTAAGGTGGTTATCAAACCTCACCTTGGCACTGCATTTAAGTGTAATGAAGCGACCATCATTGGTAACACCTGTTTGTACGGCGCGACCGGCGGTAAGTTGTTTGCCGCAGGCAAAGCCGGTGAGCGTTTCGGCGTACGTAACTCAGGTACGATTGCTGTCATTGAAGGCGCTGGCGATAACGCTTGTGAGTACATGACCGGCGGTATTGTTGCCATTCTTGGCGCGACAGGCGTGAACTTTGGCGCAGGCATGACTGGCGGTTTTGCTTACGTATTGGATGAGAACCAAGACTTCCAAGGTCGCGTGAACAACGAGTCTGTTGAAGCGATTTCTCTGTCGGATCTCTACATCCACCAAGAGCACTTGCGTGGTCTGATTGCTGAACATCTTGAAGAAACCGGCTCTAGCCACGCAGAAGATATCTTGGCGAACTTTGATGAATGGATTCCGAAGTTCTACTTGGTGAAACCACAAGCGGCAGACTTACGCACGCTACTTGGTCACCAGAGTCGCAGTGCCGCAGAACTGCGCGTTCAAGCCCAGTAATCATGGAGGATGTTTGAATCATGAGTCAGAACGTTTATCAATTTATCGATGTTCAACGCGTAGATCCTGCGAAGAAGCCTATCAAAGTTCGTAAGATCGAGTTCGTTGAAATCTATGAACCATTTACCAAACAACAAGCGACTGCGCAGGCGGATCGCTGCTTGGATTGTGGTAACCCATATTGTGAGTGGAAGTGCCCAGTCCACAACTACATCCCACAATGGCTAAAGCTTGCCAATGAAGGTCGGATCCTCGAAGCCGTTGAATTGTCACACCAAACCAACAGCTTGCCTGAAGTTTGTGGTCGAGTGTGTCCGCAAGATCGTCTGTGTGAGGGCTCTTGTACTCTCAATGAGGACTTTGGCGCTGTCACCATAGGTAACGTTGAAAAATACATTACCGACAAAGCCTTTGAAATGGGCTGGAAGCCTGACATGTCCAAGGTGGAATGGACCGATAAAAAGGTTGCCATCATTGGAGCAGGTCCAGCAGGCTTGGCAGCTGCCGATATCCTAGTGCGCAATGGCGTGAAACCTGTCGTATTTGACCGATATCCTGAAATTGGAGGCCTGCTGACCTTCGGTATCCCTTCATTTAAGCTTGAAAAAGGCGTGATGGAAAATCGTCGTCGCGTCTTCACCGAGATGGGTGTTGAGTTCCGCATGAATGTCGAAGTAGGTAAAGATGTGCAAATGCAAGAGCTACTTGATGAGTACGATGCCGTCTTTTTGGGTGTTGGTACTTACAAGTACATGCGTGCGGGACTAGAAAATGAAAGTGCGCCGGGCGTTTACGATGCTCTGCCATTCTTGATTTCAAATACGTACAAGGTCATGGGCTTGGAGCACGACAAACCTTTTATCGACATGGCAAAACAACGCGTAGTGGTACTCGGTGGTGGTGATACCGCAATGGACTGTGTTCGTACCTCTATCCGCCAAGGTGCGTCAAACGTTGTATGTGCTTACCGTCGTGATGAAGCCAATATGCCAGGCTCTCGCCGCGAGGTGAAAAACGCCAAGGAAGAAGGTGTGAAGTTTATGTTCAACCTTCAGCCTTTAGGAATTGAAGTCGATGCGTCAGGCAAAGTCTCGGGGGTCAAAGTGGTGAAAACCGCACTTGGCGAACCTGATGAGGCGGGTCGCCGCCGTCCAGAGCCCGTCGAAGGCAGCGAGCACGTTCTACCAGCAGACGTCGTGATCATGGCGTTTGGTTTCCAACCACACAAAATGGATTGGTTAGCACCGTTTGATGTCGACTTGGATCAATGGGGCCGTATCAAGGCTCCAGCGAAACAAGATTTCCAGTTCCAGACCAGCAACGAAAAGATCTTCGCTGGTGGTGATGCGGTACGAGGCTCAGATCTTGTAGTAACTGCCATTGATGAAGGACGAAAAGCGGCAGAAGGCATTCTCGATTACCTCGAAGTCTAATCACAGCTAACATCACAAAAAGGATCCTATTATTGGATCCTTTTTCTTTTGTATCCATATAATTAGAAGCAAAAGTATAAGAGTAAATACAATGAAAAAAGCCGCTCTCCTTTCAATCACTTTGCTCAGTTTAACCGCTTGTAGCCAAGGAGTCACAACCATGACGGATCGCTCTCAATCACCTTGTGGTGACAAACCAAACTGCGTTTCCACCCAAGACACGCGTGAAGAATACAACCTAACGCCATTCACCCTTACCGAATCTGCGGACATCGATGCTATTGAGCAAGTTGCGCTTGAACTGCCGGGCGCAAAAACAGCAGTCAAAGAGGGCAATTACTTGCGCATCGAGTGCACGTCTAAAATCATGCGTTTTGTTGATGACCTAGAACTAAAAATTGAAGATGAACAGCTCATCGTCCGTTCTGAATCCCGTGTTGGTTATTCTGACTTTGGTGTTAACCGCAAACGAGCAAATCAATTACGTTCATTGTTAGCGAATGCTGAGTTAATCAAATAACGACCATATGTGGTTGCAGAGTGGTATACTCCCGCCAACTTAAATTTTTATCGAAAGAGAGTGTTATGAAAGTCGGTATCATCGGTGCGATGGAGCAAGAAGTCGCCATCCTAAAAGAAGCCATTACAAACTGCCAAACTGTAAACAAAGCAGGTTGTACGTTTTTCTCTGGTCAAATTAACGATGTAGATGTCGTTCTGCTTCAATCAGGCATCGGTAAAGTTGCAGCAGCAGTCGGCACAACCATTCTCCTAGATGAATATCAACCTGATGTTGTCATCAACACAGGCTCTGCTGGCGGTTTTGACTCAAGTCTAAACCTAGGTGACGTCGTTATCTCAACGGAAGTTCGTCATCACGATGCAGATGTTACTGCATTTGGTTACGAAATGGGTCAAATGGCAGGTCAACCAGCCGCATTCAAAGCGGATGAGAAGCTAATGGACCTTGCTGAAAAAGCACTGGCTCAAATGGAAAACACCCACGCGGTTCGTGGCCTGATCTGTACTGGTGACGCGTTCGTTTGCACAGCAGAACGCCAAGAGTTTATCCGCAAACACTTCCCATCAGTTATCGCTGTAGAAATGGAAGCATCCGCTATCGCTCAAACTTGCCACCAGTTCAACACACCGTTTGTAGTTGTGCGTGCAATCTCTGACGTAGCAGATAAAGAATCGCCAATGAGTTTTGATGAGTTCCTGCCACTAGCGGCAAAAAGCTCTTCAGAAATGGTATGCAAAATGTTGGAACTGACTAAATAAGTCTCTCAAATTTCATGGAAGAAATCTTTCAGCAACTTTATGCCAATGGTGCGCTCCTCGTTATGTGGGGCGCACTGTTATTTCACCTTTTAATTCCCATTCCTCACACTGCTCATCCAGTGACTTTGTGGCACAAGTTCGCAGAACAACTGGCATACAAAGTTAACAACCATCACAACCACTCACAAAGCTTAATATCCGGAGGCCTCGCACTTATGCTGATGCTTCTCCCTTGTTTGGTGTTGTTGATCGCGATGAAACCTTTGGTGTGGCAAGGCCCCCTATTTGAGCTAGCTCTCTTATTGATAGCCTTAGACTGGCGTAACAATGAATCACTAGCTAAACAACTCATTACCGCAATGTCTAATGAAGACAAAGCTCGGAGTAGAAGCCTACTTGCGCCTTATCTTAATCGTGATACCCATACGTTATCTTTATTGGGTATCGGCAAAGCAGGCGCAGAAACCATTATCATGGGGTACGGACGTAACGTCGTTTGTGTGTTGTTTTGGTATGGATTAACAGGTGGTATAGGCGCATTGATGTATCGCCTTACGACAGAGCTCTCCCGAGCGTGGTCACCAAGTCGCCGTCAGTTTTCACCTTTTGGTAAGCCCGCCATTCAGTTAGTGGCAGCCTTAGAAATTATCCCACTGCGCTTATTCGCTCTTTTTATCACGATAGGCAAAAACCTCTCTACGGTAAGTTCTGGCATGCTGCAACAGGCAAAAAGCTGGCCGTTACCAGGACCATCATGGCTGCTCTGTGCTGTTGGCAATAAGTTACAGCTTTCACTCGGTGGCCCTGCACTCTATCAAGGACAACGTGCTGAGCGAGCTAAAATCGGAGGTCGAATCGCACCGTCTGCGATTCACCTAGCACAAATTCAAACTTTGCTGGTATGGCGTATTTTTGCTTGGGTCGTCATCCAAAGTCTTACTCTTGGATTCCTATATCAAGGATTATGATGAACAAACTTTGCTTTACTCTTCCTTTACTCTTCTCTGCAGTAACGTTTGCCAATACTCCGGCGCAACGCATTATCAGTTTGGCCCCACACGCAACCGAGATAGCTTATGCTGCCGGCCTGGGCGATAAACTGATCGCTGTTAGTGAAATGAGTGACTACCCAGAGCAAGCAAAGGAACTTGAGACGGTCTCCAACTATCAAGGAATGAAACTCGAACGTATTATTGCACTTCATCCCGATTTAGTTATTGCATGGCCAGCGGGTAATCCAGCCAAAGAACTTGATAAGCTCAAGCAGTTTGGCATTCCTATCTACTACTCAACCACTGGAACGTTAGAAGACATCGCTACGAACATTGAGCAGCTCAGCCAATACAGTGAAAAACCAGAAACAGGTCAAAAAGCCGCAGCAGAGTTTCGAGCACAGCTGGACGCGCTGAAAGAAAAATACAACACCGAAGATAAAGTCAGTTATTTCTATCAACTAAGTGAGAAACCAATCATCACCGTTGCAGGCAATAACTGGCCTAGTGAAGTCTTCAACTTCTGCGGTGGTGAAAATATCTTTGCCAAAGGCAGTGCACCTTACCCCCAAGTGAGCATTGAGCAAGTGATAACTCGCAAGCCAGAAGTTATGTTCACGTCTCGACATGCCATGAGCAATAATGGAATGTGGTCTGAGTGGAAAAACGATATTCCGGCGCTTGAGAACAAGCATGTATGGTCACTAAACTCAGACTGGATAAATCGCCCAACCCCAAGAACCTTAAACGCGATCACAGAGGTGTGTGAACACTTTGAAACCGTTCGGCAAAAACGCTAACGTTTTCGTTGGAAATCCCGTACAATTTCCGTCCCATTTCTGTTCCCCCACAATTTGTTTAAAAGGTACCAAGTAACATGGACTCCATGCTGCTTTATATGATCGATTTATTCGGTACTGCTGTCTTCGCGGTTTCTGGTGTTTTACTCGCAGGCCGATTAAAGATGGACCCCTTCGGTGTGATCGTACTCGGTAGTGTAACGGCTATTGGCGGCGGCACCATTCGCGATATGGCGCTTGGTGCAACCCCAGTCTTCTGGATCACAGACACCACTTATCTTTGGGTAATTTTCATCACCTGTTTACTCACTATGATTTTAATTCGTCGTCCTAAACGCTTGCCTTGGTGGGTGCTCCCCGTCTGTGACGCAATTGGTTTGGCGGTATTCGTCGGCATCGGTGTCGAAAAAGCGCTAGCCTACAATGCATCTGGTATGGTGGCGGTGATCATGGGTGTCATCACTGGCTGCGGCGGCGGTATTATCCGTGATGTGCTTGCACGAGAAGTGCCGATGGTATTACGAAGTGAAGTCTACGCGACGGCCTGTATTATTGGCGGCATCTTCCACACCATGGCTCTAAGCATGGGGTATGATCACTCTGTCGCTTTACTTGCGGGCGTCATTTCAACACTGATAATTCGCCTTGGTGCTATTCGTTGGCACTTATCATTACCGACGTTTGCAATCAATCGCTAATCAGCAGCCCACAATGAATCGTATAAAAAGCCGACCTCGCGTCGGCTTTTTTATTACCAAAACAGAATTCGCATCTGGAGCAAAGCTTGGTTATATTAAGGCTATTATTCCCAACATTCATGGATAGACATGTTACTGGAAGGCATTGAAACACTCTTGGTTTTAAGTAAAGAGAAGACCATGAGTCGCACTGGCAGCCAGCTTTACATCAGCCAATCAGCAGTAAGTAAGCGCATTGCGAATCTAGAAAAAAAGCTAGGAAAGAAGCTCATTGAGCCCAGTGGCCGCCATATCAAACTCACCTCAGAAGCCACCGCACTGATCAGCACAATAGAACCAACTTTCAATGAATTACGTGGTCAGATCCATGACCAACAAGAGCTCGAAGATTCTTCGTTAATTCGAATGGACTGCTCGGAAACGTTAGTTGCAGGTTACCTAAGCCTAATAATGGAAGAGCGATTAACCCAAGACCCTTATCTTAGAATTTCCACCAACCATACGCCTCGTATCGTTGAGAATGTCAAATCAGGCAAAGCCACGCTTGGGTTTTGTGCAGGTTATCTACCCCCGCACCATGGTTTGATGAGTTTCCACCTCGCGGATGAACCTTTCTCAATTATTAGCAAACATAAACTCACTTCTTTGCCAAAAGCGATCCTAACCAATGACTTGAATAACCCAGCCAACACCTATCAACAAGCAGTTTTGTCTAAGCACAACATTCAACCTTTAATGGAAATGGACTCATACACTGCAGCGGCACAATTGGCATTAGGAGGAATGGCACCTGCTTTAATTCCTAGATCGATAATAAAAACCTTGAATATCGCCTCGGAATATCGCTATGACTTTGAGGAACTCAATCCACTAGTTCGCCCGATGCACATCTGCCTACGACACAATGCTTATCGAAATGAGCGTATTAAAACAGTGATAGAATCCATTGCTGATGTTGTTGCCAAAGAAGTTTTGTCGCCATCAACATAGACATGGTAATGACTAAAGGTCGAATCCATTTCTGACCTTTGGTCACCACCACTTTTGCTCCTAGCTGAGCACCAATAAAGCCGCCAACGGCCATGGTAAGGCCAATCTCCCATACAGGTAGACCTGCAAGAATAAAGAATAATAGTGCGGCAATATTTGAAGTGAAGTTAAGAATCTTAGTACGAGCAGTCGCATCAACCAATGAGAAGTGACCAAGTGCGACAAAACAGAGTACAAATATAGAGCCCGTTCCTGGCCCAAAGAAGCCATCGTAAAAGCCCACGCCGCCACCAACGCACAAAGCGAACATCGCTTCAGAAAGCTTCGGCTCCCCTTCCGCTGTTTTAGAGGTCGAGGAGAGCAAAAAGTAGAGAGAAATCGCAATCAGCAATACAGGGATAAGGCTAGTGAGTATACCTGCATCGATAAACTGCACAGCCTCTGCCCCAATAGCAGAGCCAATAAAGGTACATAGAATCGCTAGGCGCATCTCTTTGAGGCTAACAATACCATTACGCACAAAGTACCAACTGGCAGAGAAGCTTCCGAATGAGCTTTGGAGTTTGTTCGTCGCCAATGCCTGAGTTGGGCTAAGCCCCGCTGCCAGTAGAGCTGGCAATGTTAATAGACCACCACCACCAGCCATGGCATCAATAAATCCTGCTGCTGATGCGACAAAAAACAATGCAATTAACATCTCGAAAGTGATTTCCACTCGTGCGTCCTTGTAAATATTTGTAACCAGATGAGGCAACGATAGCATTGCCTTACAAACGCACAAAAGGAAACTCAAGACACCAACCTATTCCAGATATTCATCAATCTAAAAATCTAACAAATGATACGTTAAATGTATCAATTACATTTCCGATAGAATTCACTCTCAAGAGCATTTCAATTTTTTGATGGAAAAAGAAAACACTGGCTTAATCTTATCAATTCAACCTTATCGAAAGTGAAAACAATGGATGTTTTAAGGACTCGCCCTTCAATAAAAGAGCAACAGCTGCGCTCTCGTGTAGAACAAACCATAAATTTAAAACAACTCTTCAAAGTCATCGACTCTAGGCCCGAAACCTCGGGAGCTGGGGTTACTTATATCGCAAGTGATTCAACTATCATATCTTTGCGAAAATTCAATTCCAGTTGTCGCGTCAATCCTATCAGAATTGTTTTAAAAGAACCGACATCTCCTATGTCTGCCGATAGTTACGCCAAAGAACTTAAGTCTTCGAATAGAGAGTCTAAGGTAGTTGGCGAGATTATCGGGATGACTCTAAGCTGTACATCCGCCGTACTTGGCTGGCTAGTTGTATTTGGAGGCGCAGCTGCAATACCTCTCTCCGGGGGAACAAGTGCAGCTGTAACATACCTCGGAACCTCCGCAGCACTCGCGTCTTCAGCTCAATGTGGTATAGGTTTAGCACGAGTAGGCACAGAAATATACGCGCCAGAAAAACTAGATGAATTCGATTCAAATGAATGGTACCAAACAACCTCTAAAGCGCTGGATTACATATCTTTAGCTGGCGTTGGGGCGGCAGGTTCGACAACTATAAAGGCACTTTCAAACTTAAAAAAAACTTCAGGCAAAAGCACGATGGATGCATTGAAAACGCTGAATCGTCAGGAAAGAGCAAGGCTAACTAAAGAAATATCACGTCAAAACATTCCAAACCTCTCCTCAAAAGCCTACAAAAAACTAATTAAGAGTGGGCAAGCAAAAAGACGTTATTCACCAACGGAAATCAATCATGCGATTAGGATTCAATTAAAAGATGCAATTGGCGCTACATTGAGTTTTACAGGAAGTGCTATATCCGGGAATGTTAGATCTATTGCTATCGGCATATATGAGGAGATGCAGTTTGAATAAGCATCAAAACGAAGTAATAGTTCTAGGCATAAGAAGTATCACTACAGCCCTTTTTATAGTAATGGCATTAATCGCAGGGGGCGGGTTAAATTCTTTTTTCTTAGATCAAATGATCGATATATCTGGCCGATATGGAAGCTTTTACTTTTGGATTGTGATGATTGGCATCGCAACATTTCTGACTTGGCTTCCCTTTACAATGATCGCAATACGTGGCTCAAAGTCCCTATCTAAAGTAAATACTTATAATGCATTGCTTCAAGTATCAATAGCACTTTGCTACTGCATTATAAATACAGCTTTTAACGAGCCACTTGCATTGATAGCACTTACACTACCATTAGTAGCTTTCATTCTCTTGAAAACAAACGCTTACTTAAATTTTGTAGAGTTTTACTACGAGTTACAAAAAGCACGAAGGCTCTAAGAGTATCCACATACAGAGGTTCATCGCGGCTTTTTCAGGAAAGCCGCTCTTATCTTTAAGAAGACAAGTTCAACACATTTTTATCGGTCATATGCATAACCTAATTTCAACTAAAAGGTGCCTGTGAATAGTAAAGAAAAAGATGTATTCGTTCTGTCCGCTAAAAGCATCGTTACAGCTTTAAGTGCAATAATGTTTTTAACAATAGGGGGCGGACTAAATATATTCTTTCTGGATAAAATAACCTATATTTCAAATAGTTATGACCAATTCCACTTATGGGTGGTAATGATGGGTCTTGGCGCTCTTTTGGTAACGATTCCATTTGGGATGATCATTATTCATGGTTTAAAGTTCTTAAATCCAATCAATATTTTTAATGCCACGATACAGATTTTCATTGCGATATGTTTTGGAGTTTCAGAAGCAAAATTAGGAGACCTATTCTGGTTGATAGCCCTTGCTCTCCCTATTCTTGCTCTTTATTTGATGAATACCCCTTCCTACAAATGCTTCATAACCTTTTACTATGAACTAGCTCAGAGTCGTAGAGAGCATCGAAGACAAATGAGAAATATCAACAAGTAGAACAAGTTGTTTAATTAAACAAAAAAGCCCGCTCAAATGAGCGGGCAATGAGGTTGTCATATAAGCCCTATTTTTCAGGCTTACTGATTTTTATCTATTACGCTTCTAGGCTAGCTTTCACTTTTGCGTGCAGCTCTTGAACCGAAGTTACTGTGCTCTTCGCATCTGCCGTGTGTGCCATACAAGTTGCGAATGCCGCATTTAGCGTAGTCGTGTAGTTCACTTTCTCAGCCAGTGCACCGCGACGAAGAACTTTAGAGTCTTCAATCGCTTGACGGCCTGCTGCAGTGTTCACGATGTAGGTGTACTCGTTATTCTTGATACGGTCAAGAATGTGAGGACGACCTTCGTGTACCTTGTTAACTAGACGTGGGTTGATGCCCGCTTCACCAAGGATAACTGCTGTACCGTGTGTTGCATCTAGTTGGTAACCAAGCTTAGACAGCTTAGATGCTAGGTCTACAACGCGCTCTTTGTCGCCTTCACGAACAGAAAGAAGTGCACGGCCGCCTTCTGGGTAAATGTTGCCACAACCCAATTCAGCTTTAGAGTATGCTTCTGCGAACGTTGCACCAACACCCATAACTTCACCAGTAGAGCGCATTTCTGGACCTAACAGTGGGTCAACACCAGGGAACTTATTGAATGGAAGTACAACTTCTTTCACTGAGTAGTACGGTGGGATGATTTCTTTCGTAAAGCCTTGAGACTCTAGCGATTGACCCGCCATTACACGTGCTGCGATCTTAGCGATTGGCGCGCCAGTCGCTTTCGATACGAACGGTACCGTACGTGCTGCACGAGGGTTAACCTCGATTAGGTACACTTGGTTGTTCTTAACAGCAAACTGCGTGTTCATTAGGCCACGAACACCCAACTCGAACGCCAGCTTTTCAACTTGCTCGCGCATTACGTCTTGGATTTCTTGGCTTAGCGTATATGCAGGAAGAGAACATGCTGAGTCACCTGAGTGAACACCTGCTTGTTCGATGTGCTCCATGATACCGCCGATAACTACGCGCTCACCGTCACAGATAGCATCGATATCCACTTCAACAGCATCATCTAGGAAGCTATCAAGAAGAACTGGCGATTCGTTCGATACGCTTACTGCTTCGTTGAAGTAGCGACGTAGGTCTTGCTCGTCGTATACGATTTCCATCGCACGACCACCAAGTACGTAAGAAGGACGTACAACTAATGGGAAGCCAATTTCGCGAGATTTCTCTACCGCTTGCTCCATTGTTGTTACTGTCGCGTTCTCTGGCTGTAGAAGACCTAGACGGTCAACAGCAACTTGGAAACGCTCACGGTCTTCTGCACGGTCGATTGCGTCAGGGCTAGTACCGATGATTGGCACGCCAGCTGCTTCAAGTGCGCGAGCCAGTTTCAGTGGCGTTTGGCCACCGTACTGAACGATAACGCCTTTTGGCTTCTCAACGCGAGCGATTGCTAGTACATCTTCCAGAGTGACTGGTTCGAAGTACAGACGGTCAGATGTATCGTAGTCTGTTGAAACTGTCTCAGGGTTACAGTTAACCATGATAGTCTCAAAGCCATCTTCACGTAGAGCTAGTGATGCGTGTACACAACAGTAGTCAAATTCAATACCTTGGCCGATACGGTTTGGACCGCCACCAAGAATCATGATCTTGTCTTTGTCTGTTGGGTTTGCTTCACACTCGTCATCGTAAGATGAGTACATGTAAGCCGTGTCTGAAGAGAACTCAGCCGCACACGTATCAACGCGCTTGTAAACAGGGTGGATATCGTATTGGTCACGTAGGCGACGGATTTCGCTTTCCGCTACACCTAGAATCTTAGATAGGCGCGCATCAGCAAAACCTTTACGCTTCAGCTTGTTTAGCTCGTCTTTGTTCAGACCCGCGAAGCCTTTTGCTTTTAGCTCTTGCTCAAGTTTAACGATGTCTTCGATTTGAACTAGGAACCAACGGTCGATTTGCGTTAGGTTGAATACGCCATCTACTGACATACCCGCACGGAATGCATCTGCGATGTACCAAATACGCTCTGCGCCAGCTTCTTTCAGCTCATGACGGATTTTCGTCAGTGCGTCTGGTGCATCTAGGTCAACCATTTCGTCAAAGCCAGTCGCGCCAACTTCTAGTCCGCGAAGCGCTTTTTGTAGAGATTCTTGCTGGTTACGGCCGATAGCCATAACTTCACCAACAGACTTCATTTGCGTCGTTAGACGGTCGTTAGCACCTGCAAATTTCTCGAAGTTAAAACGAGGAATCTTAGTTACTACGTAGTCGATTGTTGGTTCGAATGATGCTGGCGTTGCGCCGCCAGTGATGTCATTCATTAGCTCGTCTAGCGTGAAGCCAACTGCCAGTTTCGCTGCAATCTTAGCGATTGGGAAACCTGTTGCTTTAGAAGCTAGAGCAGAAGAGCGAGATACACGTGGGTTCATCTCGATGATAACCATACGGCCATCTTTCGGGTTGATACCAAACTGTACGTTAGAACCACCAGTTTCAACACCAATCTCACGCAGTACTGCTAGAGATGCGTTACGCATTAGCTGGTATTCTTTGTCTGTTAGTGTTTGCGCTGGTGCAACCGTGATTGAGTCACCCGTGTGGATGCCCATTGGGTCGAAGTTTTCAATCGCACATACGATGATACAGTTGTCCGCTTTGTCACGAACCACTTCCATCTCGTACTCTTTCCAACCGATAAGAGATTCATCGATTAGAAGCTCGTTGGTTGGAGAAAGGTCCAAACCACGACGACAGATTTCTTCAAATTCTTCTTTGTTGTAAGCGATACCACCGCCTGTACCACCCATAGTGAATGATGGACGGATGATACATGGGAAGCCAACCATATCTAGAACGCCGTAAGCTTCTTCCATGGTTTTAGCAGTATCCGCACGTGGACACTCAAGGCCGATAGACTTCATCGCTTTATCGAAACGAGAACGGTCTTCTGCTTTATCAATAGCGTCAGCCGTTGCACCAATCATCTCAACGCCGAATTCTTCAAGAACGCCATGCTTCTCTAGGTCTAGAGCACAGTTCAATGCTGTTTGGCCGCCCATTGTAGGTAGAACTGCATCTGGCTTTTCTTTCGCGATGATGTTGCGAACCACTTCCCACTGGATTGGCTCGATATAAGTTGCATCCGCCATGTCTGGATCAGTCATGATGGTTGCAGGGTTAGAGTTCACAAGGATAACTCGGTAACCCTCTTCACGCAGTGCTTTACACGCTTGTGCGCCAGAGTAGTCAAACTCACATGCCTGACCGATAACAATCGGACCAGCACCAAGAATAAGAATACTTTGAATGTCAGTACGTTTTGGCATTATCTACTACTCCGAATTAAGCGCTGTGTTTTTTGATTAGTTCGATAAAGTGGTCAAATAGCGGTGCCGCGTCGTGTGGACCTGGGCTCGCTTCTGGGTGACCTTGGAAGCTAAATGCTGGCTTGTCTGTACGGTGAATACCTTGTAGAGAACCATCAAATAGCGATACGTGAGTAGCACGTAGATTTTCAGGTAGTGTTGCTTCGTCTGCTGCAAAACCGTGGTTTTGAGAAGTGATCATCACAACATTACGTTCCAAATCTTTTACTGGGTGGTTTGCGCCGTGGTGACCAAACTTCATTTTCACTGTTTGTGCACCCGATGCTAACGCAAGGATTTGGTGGCCTAGACAGATACCAAAGATTGGCAGACCTTTCTCTAGGAAAGTTTTTGTTGCTTCAATCGCGTAAGTACATGGTTCTGGGTCACCAGGGCCGTTTGATAGGAAGACACCATCTGGGTTTAGAGCCAGAACTTCTTCTGCTGACGTTTCAGCAGGAACAACCGTTAGGCGGCAGCCTCGGTCAACCAACATGCGCAAGATGTTGCGTTTTGCGCCGAAGTCGTAGGCAACAACGTGATATGGCAATTCGCTGTCGTCTTTCGCTTCAGGAAGTCCACCTTCAAGCGTCCACGAACCTTGTTTCCATTGATACGCTTCTTTTGTTGTAACCTCTTTCGCAAGATCCATACCTTTCAAGCCAGGGAATTCTTTTGCTTTCGCTAATGCCAAAGCTTCATCTAGGTTGTTACCTGCAACGATACAACCGTTTTGCGCACCTTTCTCACGTAGGATACGAGTTAGCTTACGAGTATCGATGTCTGCAATGCCGACGATATTTTGCGACTTGAGGTAATCAGAAAGGGATTGTTCATTACGGAAGTTAGAAGCGATAAGAGGAAGATCGCGAATCACAAGGCCTTGTGCGTGAATTGAAGAAGATTCTTCGTCTTCGGAATTGGTTCCGGTATTGCCAATGTGAGGATAAGTGAGAGTAACGATTTGTTGAGAATAGGAAGGATCAGTGAGAATTTCTTGGTACCCCGTCATCGAGGTATTAAAAACAACTTCACCAACGGAAATACCATCTGCTCCAATGGAAACACCGCGGAACACTGTCCCATCTTCTAGGACTAACAGTGCTAATTTACCCAAGACAACCTCCAGAATAAAAATGCATAAAAAATAAATTAAGCCGCAAATTTGCCTTCCTTTACCTTGAAAACTTACATAAACAGGTATTTTTGACAAATTGGCGGTATTCTAATGATGGACTTCAAAACTGTCAACACACATTGAAAAATAAATTATTACTTTCTAGCGAGTAAGGGCATTTAAACAGAAAAAGCCCTAAAATTGTAAGTTTTATCGTTATTCATTCCCGACAGTTGGCCTTTTTTGTAAATTTTACAAATTTGAACTTATTGCAGATCACAAAATTTTGTGAGTTTTTTGCGCAAACGTTCATCACACAAAAACAACCTATACTTTTGAGCAATTCAAGCACTTTTCACAACAAGACACCCAAAAACACACCATAACTCAAGATAAAATCGCAGATGGTGCGACTCAATTTCTTTACATATTTTCCTCTAAATACAAAAAAGCCGGCTTACGCCGGCGAATAATTATGTATTTAAAGCTCGTTCAAGCCGAGCACATCGGTCATGGTATAGAAGCCTGATGGCTTCGAATGCAGCCAAACGGCGGCTTTTACCGCGCCATTAGCAAAGGTCATACGATCTGTTGCTTTATGAGTGATCTCAACACGCTCGCCGATATCAGCAAACATAGCAGTATGCTCGCCGACAATGTCACCGGCACGGATAGTAGCAAAGCCAATTTCATCTTTAGTACGTTCACCGGTAATGCCTTCGCGTGCGTACACAGCAACATCACTCAGTTTGTTACCCATCGCTCCAGCAATCGCTTCCCCCATGCCAATCGCGGTACCAGATGGCGCATCCACTTTATGGCGGTGGTGCGCTTCTACGATTTCAACATCACAGTAGTCACCCATAACTTTCGCAGCTTTCTCAAGAAGCTTGAAGACAAGATTCACACCAACAGAGTAGTTTGGAGCCATGACAACGGGCACCTGCTTAGCTGCCTCGTCAATCAGTTCACGTTCTTCTTCGCTAAAGCCCGTTGTTCCAATAACAATGCACTTACCATGTAGCTTACATAGCTCTAGATTCGCCAGTGTGCTCACTGGAGCAGTAAAATCGATAACAACATCAAAGTTGTCGACTTCTTTTGCTAAATCATCCGTCAAAAAGACATCAAACTTACCTTCACCACACAGTTCACCCACATCAACGCCAACAAGTGAAGACTCTGGACGCTCTGAACCAGCCGTTACAGCGGCTTCTGAGTTGAAGTGTGAAGCTTTTACTAAGTTGCGACCCATACGGCCAGCCGCTCCTGCGATTGCAATACGAACCATTGCGCTTTCTCTCCTTCTCTGGATAACGAGGTTTGCACTCGTTCTCTTTCGTTTCGCGGTATCTTTTTAAACTAACAATATCCCGTGTTAACCACAAGACAGTTAGATGCAGGTTAGGAAAACTCTTTCACTACACGCTCTAGAATCGGCACATTAGCTTCTGGGAAAGCGTAGTCAGGTAATGCAATAATATCGACCCAACGCCCTTCTTGTCCTTCACGCCCATAAGGCTGGTTGTTGAATTGAGAAACGGTCATGAAATCAAACTTTAAAGACTTATCTGGGTAGTCGTATTCCAAATGCTCAAATAAGGCTTGTTCTGTGACTGTGATACCAATCTCTTCTTCAAGTTCACGAATCATCGCTTGCTCGACTGTTTCATTTTGCTCAACTTTGCCACCAGGAAACTCCCAAAATCCACCTTTGTGTTTATCATCCGGGCGTTTAGTGATGAAGATTTGCGACCTGTCTTGATTGAAGATAATCGCCGCAACAATGTGAATTCTTTTCATTAGATTCATTCCTAGATCTGTCGATACAAAAAGAGCCGCCTAAGCGACTCTTTCTTAATATCTTCGGACTGTATTAGTCAATTTTACCGTGGCACTGTTTGTACTTTTTACCGCTGCCACATGGACAAGGCTCATTACGGCCCACTTTACGTTCGTCACGAACCATTGGTTGGCTAGAGCCTTCCTCTGCTTCTTCACCTTCTGTCAGTGGGTTTTGAGCTGCCGCGTGTTGAGCTTGAGCACGGCGAGCCGCTTCCTCAGCTTGAGCACGACGTTGCTCTTCCATGCGTTCTACTTCTTCTTGCTGTTGAACACGCACGCGTGACAATACTGTAATTACGTCTGTTTTCAGCGCTTCTAGTAGACCTTCAAACAATTCAAACGACTCACGCTTGTATTCTTGTTTCGGGTTCTTCTGCGCGTAACCACGAAGGTGAATACCTTGGCGCAAGTGATCCATCGCCGCTAAGTGTTCTTTCCATAGCGTATCTAGCGTTTGAAGCATGACCGACTTTTCGAAGTTGCGTAGTACTTGTGCACCAACCACTTCTTCTTTTTGCTTGTAAACTTCTACTGCTAGGTTAACGATCTTCTCACGTAATGCTTCTTCGTAAAGCTTGTCATCTTGCTCAAGCCACTCTTTGATAGGAGCATCTAGATCGAAGTCCGCTTTCAAACGCTCTTGCAGACCTTCAACATCCCACATGTCTTCTAGAGATTGTGGCGGAATGTACTCGTCGATGATCGCTGTGATTACGTCTTCACGGTTTTGTTCGATCATATCGCTAATGTCGTCAACACTCATTAGCTCGTCACGCAATTCGTAAACCACTTTACGTTGATCGTTCGCAACGTCATCGTATTCAAGAAGCTGTTTACGGATATCGAAGTTACGACCTTCTACTTTACGCTGTGCTTTTTCGATTGAACGAGACAGCATCTTCGATTCGATCGCTTCGCCTTCTTCCATACCACTTTGGATAAGGCTCGCCATACGGTCTGAAGTAAAGATACGAAGTAGTGAGTCTTCCATTGATAGGTAGAAACGAGAAGAACCCGCATCACCTTGACGACCAGAACGACCACGTAACTGGTTATCGATACGACGAGATTCGTGACGTTCCGTACCAATGATGTGTAGACCACCCGCATCTAGTACTTGATCGTGAACCTGTTTCCACTCTGCTTTAATCGCATCAATTTGTTCTTTGGTTGGATCTTGCAGCGTTTCAACTTTTGCCTGCCAGCTGCCACCCAATACGATATCGGTACCACGACCTGCCATGTTGGTTGCGATTGTTACCGCACCTGGCGTACCCGCTTCCGCAACAATCTCAGCTTCGCGCTCGTGGAATTTTGCGTTCAATACGTTGTGTTTGATCTTCGCTTTCTTAAGTGCATTAGAAAGAAGTTCTGATTTCTCGATAGAAACCGTACCTACTAGAGATGGTTGACCTTTTTCTACACGCTCTTTGATGTCTTCGATGATTGCAGCAAATTTTTCTGCTTCAGTACGGTAGACCACGTCTGGCATATCATTACGGATCATTGGTTTGTTGGTTGGAATAACCACCGTTTCAAGACCGTAAATCGATTGGAATTCGAACGCTTCTGTATCTGCTGTACCTGTCATACCCGACAGTTTTTCGTATAGACGGAAGTAGTTCTGGAAAGTAATAGAAGCCAGCGTTTGGTTTTCGTTTTGAATCTTAACGCCTTCTTTCGCTTCAACCGCTTGGTGAAGACCTTCAGACCAACGACGACCTGGCATTGTACGGCCAGTGTGTTCATCAACGATAACCACTTCACCGTCATCGTTTACAATGTAGTCTACGTTCAGTTCAAACAATACGTGCGCACGAAGTGCCGCATTTACGTGGTGCAATAAACTAATGTTGGTTGGAGAGTAAAGCGTGTCACCCTCTTCCATCAAACCGTTCTTAACCATCAGCTCTTCAACGAACTCTTGGCCCGTTTCGGTTAAGTGAACTTGTTTAGACTTCTCATCCACAGTGTAGTGGCCGTCACCGCGGTACTCTTCAGAATCTTCTTTATCTTGTTTCTGAAGCTGTGGGATAAGCAAGTTGATGCGAGTGTATAGATCCGAGCTGTCTTCTGCTGGACCAGAAATGATCAAAGGAGTACGAGCTTCATCGATTAGGATTGAATCCACCTCATCGACAACAGCGAAGAAGCGTTCACGTTGAACACGGTCTTCATTGCGGAAAGCCATGTTGTCACGAAGGTAGTCAAAACCAAACTCGTTGTTTGTGCCGTAAAGGATATCGGCTTCGTAAGCTTCTTTCTTAGCTTGAGGAGGCATGTTTGGCACGTTGATGCCAACAGTCATACCAAGGAACTCGAATAGTGGACGGTTTGTTTCCGCGTCACGTGTTGCTAGGTAATCGTTCACCGTTACAACATGGACACCTTTACCAGGAAGTGCGTTTAGGTAAGCAGGAAGAGTCGCCGTTAAAGTTTTACCTTCACCAGTACGCATTTCAGCAATTTGGCCACCGTTAAGGACCATACCACCAATAAGCTGCACGTCGAAGTGGCGCATACCGTAAACACGCTTAGATGCTTCACGAACCGTAGCAAATGCTTCTGGAAGTAGCTTATCAAGAGTTTCGCCTTGCTCTAGGCGCTCACGGAACTCAACAGTCTTTGCTTTTAGCTCTTCATCAGACAGTGCTTCGAACGTTGGTTCGTAGTTATTGATCTCTTTTACAATTTTTCTAAGGCGGCGCAGTGTTCGGTCGTTGCGACTGCCAATAACTTTTGTCAGTAGCTTAGCTATCATTTTTCGTGAATCTCTCTTTTATCAGACCGTTCCCGATCTACTCGTAATGCCTTCAGTCTCTGCCAGTTTAGAACTAAGAATACTGAGATAAATCATTTATCAAAGATATTGAGTTCAAACGTCCATATTTCAAGGCTTAATTTTGAATCAATGTGGCTTAGTGTAAGGATTTTTCATCGATACAACCATAAATAGACGTATTTGTTTGAAGCACTCGTAAGTTTTTAACCAAACTGATGACGGATTCGCCAGTATTACACATACATATCGCTGCTCAATCGGCATTATCAAAACAATCCGTCTCGCCATGCTATATCAAATATTTATGGGCGAGCTGAAGATAAAGGCCATAATGTAAACTATACCTAAGCAGAAAGCTGCTCTAGAATACCCATATCTCAACAAAATTAGATTTTACCTATGCGTGATCATCGCCCTACCTCAACAGACGATCTTATTGCCGAATCCCAGTTCAAAAAGATACAAGAACATGCGGGAGACATCCTGCAACTTAATCAGGCGCTGCAAGAGATCCTACCTAAGGGTACGGCAGATCATTGCCGAGTGGCTAACGTCCGTAACGGTCATTTGCTCATTGATGTGGCCAGCGCTTCACTAAAGATGAAGATCGATTACGATCGTTTAATGATCCTAAATAAGCTTCGAACTCAAGGCTATGCAAAGCTGATGAGTGTGGAAGTTCGAATCAACCCATCACTATACCGCAATCGTTTCGAGCACGATGACAGACCAAAGCGTCCGCCTCTTACTGAAGCTGCAGCAAATTCATTAATGATCATCGCAGATATGGCGCCACCAAAGATTCAAGAGCGTTTAAAACGTCTTGCGGAAATGGCAGAAAAGAAGAAGACGAGTGATAGGTAGAGCGAAGAAAGAACAGTGACCTCACTGTTCAAAGCTCAGATAGTAAAAAACCAGGCGACGGCCTGGTTTTTTTAATCTATTTTGCGTCAGCGTTGATTACGCAAGCACCATGTTTGGCTCTGCAAATGCAACTGGTGAACCGACTTCTTCTTCGAATGTTGTCCATTCCCATGCTTCTTGATCAGCAAGAACAGCACGCAGAAGTTGGTTATTCAGACCGTGACCTGATTTATAAGCGCGGAATTCACCAATAATTGCATGACCACACATGTAAAGGTCACCAATGGCATCCAACACTTTGTGAGTCACAAACTCGTTTTCAAAACGAAGACCTTCTTCATTAAGAATACGGTAGTCATCCAAAACAATCGCATTATCAAAGCTACCACCTAGAACAAGGTTCTGAGATTGCAGATATTCGATGTCACGCATAAAACCAAACGTACGTGCACGAGAAATTTCGCGAACGAAACCTTGAGAAGAGAAATCAAACATAAGGCGTTGCTCGTCTGATTCAATCGCAGGGTGGTTGAAGTCAATCTCGAAGTCCATGCGGAAGCCGTTAAATGGCACAAATTCTGCCCACTTATCGCCATCTTCAAAACGAACTGGTTTTTTAATACGAATAAAGCGCTTAGGTACATTTTGCATCTCGATACCTGCTTGTTGTAGCAAGTATACGAATGGGCTTGCACTGCCATCCATAATAGGGATTTCAGGTGCGTCAACTTCAACTACGATGTTGTCAATACCCATACCAGCGAGTGCCGCATTCAAGTGTTCAACAGTTGAAATACGAATACCTTCATCGTTCACTAATGCCGTACAAAGCATAGTGTCACGAACAGATGCCGGATCAGCTGGAAAATCTACAGGTGGATTTACATCAGTACGACGGTAAATGATACCTGTATTTGCAGCAGCTGGGCGCAGAGTAAGCGTGACTTTACGACCAGAGTGGAGACCCACACCAGTTGTTTTCACTATTTCTTTCAGAGTACGTTGTCTGATCATCTGCTTGCCTCTCTAAAATATGCTACAAAACACGGCCGTCTGTAACGTCGACCGTGAATGCTACCATAATTTTGAGCTATGTCAAATTTACGGGTTAAAGATTAATCAGCCTGACGACGCAAAAATGCCGGAATATCTAAGTAACCACTTTCTTTCTCTTGCTTCGGTGCCGCCGAACTTTGGCTTGCAGAAGAAGCTGGAGAAGAAACGGTATTTGTCGGCTGAGGAGTTACCTGTGGCTTCTCTTGCACTGGTGAAGTTTGCAAGGTTTGTGCCGGTTTCTCTTCAGCTTGCGGTGCCGCAGTTTGCTGCTGTGGTTGAGCTTGAGGAGCTGCCTGAGTCGGAGCCACTTTCGCTTTGCCACCCGCAACTAGCGTGATATCTGGTTTCTTCTCATTACCAATACCTGTTGCAACAACAGTTACGCGGATTTCGTCCGTCATATCAGGGTCTAGAGATGTACCGATAACCACTGTTGCATTGTCAGAAGCAAATGCTTTCACTGTGTTACCCACGGTCTCAAACTCGTCAAGACGCATGTCCAGACCAGCCGTAATGTTAACAAGAACACCACGGGCACCAGCTAGATCGATATCTTCTAGAAGTGGGCTAGAAATTGCCATCTCTGCCGCTTCTTCAGCACGGTCTTCGCCTTTCGCGATGCCGCTACCCATCATTGCGTGACCCATTTCTGACATCACAGTGCGTACGTCTGCAAAGTCGACGTTGATCATGCCAGGACGAGTGATTAGCTCTGCGATACCTTGAACAGCGTTTTTAAGAACGTCGTTCGCACTCGCAAATGCTTCAAGTAGCGTAACACCACGACCAAGTACTTTAAGTAGCTTTTCGTTTGGAATCGTAATCAAAGAATCAACGTGCTTAGAAAGCTCATCGATACCTTGCTCTGCAAATGCCAAACGCTTTTTGCCTTCAAAGCTGAACGGTTTTGTTACTACCGCAACGGTCAGAATGCCAAGCTCTTTAGCGACTTCTGCGATAACAGGAGCTGCACCAGTACCTGTACCACCACCCATACCTGCTGCGATAAACACCATATCGGCACCAGTTAGGGAATCTTTAAGTCTATCTCTGTCTTCGAGAGCTGCCTCACGGCCAACCTGTGGATTCGCACCTGCCCCCAGACCTTTAGTGATGTCACCACCGATCTGAATAACATTGCCAACGCTTGTCTTACGAAGTGCTTGCGCATCAGTGTTGACGCTGATGAATTCCACACCTTCGATGGATTCACGCACCATGTGTTCAACAGCGTTACCACCGCCGCCACCAACTCCAACGACCTTGATTACTGCATCGTCAGACATTTCCATCATCGGTTCAAACATGTGTTGTCTCCGTTTATCCTGCAACTCAGGTTAAAACTCTTTTTGTATCCAATTACGCAATTTACCGAAGAAGCCAGTAACAGATGAGCGCTTAGGTTCATTATAATCGCTATCGTCGCTAGACTGCATGTCTCTCGCGTAATGAAGTAATCCAACTGCCGTAGAATGGTACGGCTCTTTTACATAGTCAGTTAATCCGCTGACTTCGAGCGGTTTGCCGACCCTTACTTGGTTGCGGAATACGCGTTCCGCACATTCTATCACTCCTTCGATTTGCGCAGCACCGCCGGTGAGAACTACACCCGCAGCAAGATGGTGTTTAATGCCTTCTTCGCGCAATTTCGCTTGTACAGAGTCGATAGTTTGGTTAACTAATCCCATCAGCTCAGAGTAGCGTGGTTCAATCACTTCTGACAAAGTCTGACGTTGCAGACTACGTGAAGGTCGACCACCTACGCTTGGGACGTTAACCGTGTCATCCTTACTGACCAGTTCACTCAAGGCGCAGCCATATTTGACTTTGATTTCTTCAGCATCGCTCACTGGCGTACCAAAAGCAAAAGCAATATCGCTAGTTACCGCATTTCCTGCGTAAGAAAATACTTCTGTGTGACGCAACGCACCACCGGTCCAGATAGAAACATCCATCGTGCCGGCACCGATATCCACCACACAAACCCCAAGCTCTCTTTCGTCCTCGGTAATTACTGCATTACTCGCAGCAAGCCCAGAAAACACAAGTTGCTCTACTTTAAGACCACAACGTTCTACGGCCTTAATGATATTGCGTGCCATATCATTATGGCATGAGATCAAATGGACGCTTACTTCCATTCTCACTCCAGATAAACCAAGTGGGTTTTTGATACCCTCTTGGTAGTCGATGGTGAACTCTTGCGGAATCACATGAAGGATTCGTTGTTCATCACCGATTTTAATCGATTTGGCTGTATGGATAGCACGATCCATATCTTCTTGAGACACTTCTTCATCAGAAATCGTGCCCATACCTTTTTCAATTCGGCTTGCGATATGCTTACCAGACAACGAAATGAATACTCGGCTGATTTGGCATTCCGCCATTAGCTCAGCTTGATCAATTGCGCGTTGTACTGATTTTACAACCGACTCCAAATCATTCACGCCACCTTTATCCATGCCGCGTGAGGGGCTGCTACCAGCACCAATAATATTTATTTGGCCATCAGGTAGAATCTCGCCCACTAGAGCTGATACGGTTGCAGTGCCTATATCCAGACCAACAATAATGTTGTCATCAGCGGCCTTAGTCATCTGTACTCTCTTGTTCTAACTCATGTTCAGGAAACCAACCAACCGCGGCTCCCGTATCGTATCGAAGATCGATATAACTGATTCTTTGAGTGTCACTGCCAAGCTTGTTATAAAGCGAGAAAAAGCGCTCTATTCGCTCATCCAGAGACTCTTTACCAAGCTCTAGTCGAATACCGTTATCAAGGATGATTTGCCAAGCTCGTCGCTCATTTAAAACCAGAGACGATATAGCTAAACCCAATTGTTGGAACTTAGGTCGGAGTTCGCGGTAGGTTTGCAAGACTTCCGGCCCAGTTGCATTGGGTCCATATAACTTAACTTTCTCTTCCTTTAGCAGGCCGACATCGCCTTCAAATACCAAACCGTTGTTATCCAACAGTTCGATGCCATTCCAGATGGCGACAGGGCGATGTTCTGTCAAAAATACTTTTACCGTGTCTGGCCATTGCTTACGGATCGCGGCATGCGCGACCCAAGGTAAGGCTTCAACACTTTGTTGCAAGACATCGATGTCTTGCGACATAAACGTGCCGATATGATCAATCTTGCTAAACGCTGCTTGAACATCGTCTGCGGTGACGTACTCCAGTTTTCCTTGAAGCACGATTTTGGAGAGAGGTAACCTTTGGTCATCCCACATCCAACTGATCGCTGAGTACAAAACAGAACTGATTAAGGTCACGACGACAACGAAAAATAGCACACCCAAGATTTTCTCTTGGCGACCACGGTTAGTCTCCGTGTTAAGTCGCTCTTCATTCAGTGCAATATTCAACAACGTCTTTGTTTCCTGACTTTTGTCTTGTACTTTTCACCGTGTGAGTACACATCGGCAAAAGTATTGACTTTAACCTTGGGATTATACTGAGCTCTTGTAAACTATCAAACACTGATAGCGATAAATCACAACGATCTTGACGCAAAATCGAGATCTATGTCTTTCTCTGTGCATTGCGTCAATTTTCGTGATTACCCGAGCATCTTATTAATGTTCAACTCAAGCGTTGCCAATTGCTTAGCGACTTTACCAACATCACCGGCACCTTGAGTTAAGATCAAGTCGCCATCTTGTATAACGTTAGCTAAAACTGACGGCAATTGCTCTATTTCAGGCACAAAAATTGGATCTACCTTCCCACGACTACGAATCGTTCGGCATAAAGCACGACCATCAGCGCCAGCGATAGGCTTTTCACCCGCCGCATAGACATCCAGCATGATCAGTACATCAACTTGCTCTAGCACGTTAGCAAAATCATCGTAAAGGTCACGAGTTCGGCTGTAACGGTGTGGTTGGAAAATCATAACAAGACGCTTGTCTTGCCAACCGGCGCGCGCTGCATTGATCGTCACGTCCACTTCTGTTGGGTGGTGACCATAATCATCGACAAGCATGGCATGACCATTACCAGTATCGAACTCACCTAAATGGTCAAAGCGACGACCCGTACCTTGGGTTCCCGCCATTGCTTTTAGAATCGCTTCATCAGTGATGTCGTCTTCTGTCGCTACGGCAATCGCGGCTGACGCATTCAGTGCATTGTGGCGACCTGGGATATTTAGTGTGATATCCAGATTCGCACGCCCTTCACGAACCACGGTGAACATGCCTTGCTGGCCTTCTTGGTGGTAGTTCTCGATACGTACATCGGCATCTTCAGAAAAACCGTAAGTGATCACTTGGCGGCTAATACGTGGAATCAGCTCACGAATCACAGGATCATCTATACACACGATCGCTTGACCGTAAAACGGTAAATTATGAAGGAAGTCGATGAAGGTTTGCTTCAAAGTTTCGAAGTCACCGCCGTACGTATCCATATGGTCAGCTTCGATGTTCGTGACGATGCTCACCATAGGTTGTAGATGCAGGAATGACGCATCACTCTCGTCCGCTTCTGCAATCAAAATTCGGCTAGAGCCTAGACGCGCGTTAGTGCCAGCACTCTTAACTAAACCACCGTTAACAAACGTTGGATCTAAACCTGCTTCAGAATAGATTTGTGTCACTAACGCAGTCGTCGTGGTTTTACCGTGTGTGCCAGCAACGGCAATACCGTGACGGAATCGCATCAGCTCAGCCAGCATCTCTGCGCGGCGTACAATTGGAATACGTAATTCGCGAGCCGCGATGACTTCGGGGTTTTCTTCGTTGATTGCTGTTGAAACCACAACCACACTGGCTTTTTCCACATTGCTGGCTTGGTGACCGATAAACACGGTTGCACCTTTTGATACCAAACGCTCCGTCACTGGGTTCTCTGATAGATCAGAACCTGTGATTTGGTAGCCTTCATTCAACAGCACTTCTGCAATGCCGCTCATGCCCGCACCACCAATACCGATGAAGTGGATGGATTTCACGCGGCGCATCTCTGGCACCATTGCGCGAATCTGAGCTAAGTCTTGTGTATGTTGGATTGTCATCAATTCTATTCTCAATAATTCGTTAACGCTTTTCGGTCAAAGCGACAATGGCTTGTGCGACTGTTTTATCCGCATCTAACTTTGCTGCACTGCGTGCTTGCTCAGCCATTGTAAGTAAAGCTTGTCGATCCAATTGTTGGATCTGTTGAGTCAATGACTCAACGGTTAAATCTGGTTGTTCAATCATCTTAGCCGCACCGCAATCCACCAAGTGGTCTGCATTCAATGCTTGCTGGCGGTCTTTATGCATAAACGGCACAAAAATGGCACCAACACCGGCAGCTGAAACTTCAGATACAGTGAGTGCACCTGAACGACAAACCAAAAGGTCAGCCCATGCATAAGCATTTGCTACATCGTCGATGAATTCGGTTACTTCTGCATTCACAACACCATTGGCTTGGTACGCTGTATTCACTTCTTCAGCAGCACCTTTACCCGCTTGATGACGAATACAGTAATCTTCGCCCAATTTCGCCATCACTTCTGGCAGAGTTTGGTTAAGAATGCGTGCGCCTTGGCTTCCACCCATCACCAAAATACGAATCGGACCTTGTCGCTCTTGCATCCGCTCAGTTGGCGCTTCCAGTTGAGTCACGTCTTCACGAACTGGGTTACCAACCACTTCTGCTTTTGGAAAAGCACCAGGAAAGGCTTGAAATACCTTTTTGGCAATTTTCGATAGCCATTGGTTAGTTAAACCCGCGACAGCATTTTGTTCATGCAGGACAACAGGAATACCACTCATCCAAGCGGCAATACCACCAGGACCACTCACGTAACCGCCCATACCAAGCACGGCATCTGGCTGCCAGCGTTTCATGTGAGCACGTGCCTGCTTGATGGCATTAATAATCTGAAATGGTGCCACAAGAAGACGCTTAACGCCTTGACCTCGTAGACCTTTTACTTTGATAAAGTCGATTTCAATGCCATGTTTCGGCACTAAATCCGCCTCCATTCTATCCGCAGTACCTAACCAGCGGATCTCCCAGCCTTGCTCCTGCAGTTGTTTTGCAACCGCTAAACCTGGGAACACGTGACCGCCAGTACCACCAGCCATCACCATCAAACGTTTATTTTTCTTCATCGATTTGTTTTTCTAGTTCTTTCTGGCCGCGCTTCAAACGGCATTCATGATCGATACGCAGCAATATAGACACCGCTACGGACATAATGATTAAACTCGAACCACCATAACTGATCAGCGGCAGAGTAAGACCTTTGGTTGGAACGATACCGGCCGCTGCGCCAACATTAACCAGCGTCTGGAAAGCAAACCAAATACCAATACCAAATGCGAGGTAACCGCCAAACATTTCGCCTTCTTCAAAAGCTCGTTTGCCGATATAAACCGCTTTAAGCACCAAACTGAAAATCAGCATTAACACTAACACGACACCAACAAAACCCAGCTCTTCAGCCAGTACCGCAAACACGAAGTCAGTGTGCGCTTCTGGAAGATATTCCAGTTTTTGAATCGAGTTGCCTAAACCTTGCCCAAACCATTCACCACGACCAAATGCCATGAGAGATTGAGTCAACTGATAGCCGCTACCGAATGGGTCTTCCCAAGGGTCGAGAAACGAGGTAACACGACGAATACGGTATGGCTCGACCAAAATCAAACCAACCACGGCAGCAATACCAGCAATCATGAGCGCTAAAAACTGAGTCAGCTTGGCTCCAGCAATGAACAGCATGCCAAACAGCGTCACAAGCATTACAACCACGGTACCTAGATCGGGCTGCCCTAGAAGCAACACGGCGAAGAAGGCAAACACCATGATGGGCTTCATGAAACCGCCAAAGAAGGTTTGGCGAACTTCGTCTTGCTTACGCACCAGATAGCCGGACATAAAGACGAATAGCGAGAGCTTCGCGACTTCGGCCGGTTGCAAGTTAAACAGTCCCAGCGGGATCCAACGCGATGCTCCGTTTACCGACTTGCCAGCCAATAATACGATGATGAGTAAGCCAAACGAGATCCACAATAAGTAATGGCTTCGCTTAAACCATTGTTCTAATGGGATTTGAAGAATGACGGCAGACACACCAATCGCCAGCACCAAGAAAGTGGCATGACGGAACATAAAGTGAAATGGCTGATCCGTTAGACGTGAGCTGATTGGAAATGATGCTGATGTCACCATCACCAAACCGGTTAACATCAAACCCAGTGCGATCCATACGAGTTGACGGTCAAAGAGCGCCTCTGGAGCAGGATGCTTAAGCCAAGTGCCAATGCTGCGTTTAACGTTACCTAAACCCACGAAGTGTGTGACCTTTAATTATGCATATTTCTCAGCAAGAGCCGCAAATGCGTCACCTCTTGCCATAAAGTTGTCGAATTGATCAAAGCTAGCACATGCCGGAGATAGCATCACCATATCGCCCGTATTTAACTGCGAAGATATCTGTTGAATCACATCTTCCATGGTGTCGAAACGAGTTGCGGATTCATGCAGTGGCATAAAATCATCGCCATCTTTGCCAAAGCAGCAAAGTTGCAAATTAAGCGTCGCTAAGATCGGCTTTAATGGTGTGAAATCTGCGCCTTTACCAACACCACCAACCAACAAATACAATTTACCCATTGATTCTAAGCCAGAAAGCGCAGCCATAGTGCTCGCAATATTAGTTGCTTTGGAGTCATTCACCCATTTTACACCATGATTATCCGCAACCACTTGGCATCGATGTGTCAAACCAGTGTAAATTTTCAGTGCATTCAAGGATTTGTGATAATCCACATCCGCCGCTTTAAGCAGAGCAAGTACGACAAGAGCGTTAGCTAAGTTATGCTTACCAACCAACTTCAATTCATCACTGGCAATCACGCGCTGACCATGATCAAGCAACCAAGTACGGTTACCGTCAGATTCAAGTCCGTAAGCCTGCTCATCACTACCAAACGTCACCAACGGCGTATCAGTGTCAGGAAAGGTTTCTTGATCATCACGGTTAACCACTGCCAGTTCGGCGTTATCAAAAATACGCAACTTCGCTTGTCGGTAGTCCGCCATGCCCTCATAACGATCCATATGATCTTCAGAAAGGTTAAGAAACGCGGCCGCTTTGAGTTTTAAGCTCGACGTGGTTTCCAGCTGGAAACTAGACAGCTCTAGCACATATAAATCAGCATCTTGGTTTAGTAAATCCAATGCAGGGACGCCAATATTTCCGCCAACCCCAACTTCTAAACCAGCTCCCTTTGCCATCACGCCAGTCAGATCGGTAACCGTACTTTTGCCATTAGAGCCAGTAATCGCAATAACAGGTTTATCGACTGCCCACGCGAAGAGCTCGATATCACCAACAACTGGCTTTCCTTTCGCAAGAACCGATTGTATTTCTGGTGTCGCTAAGGCGATGCCTGGGTTAGTCACGACTAAGTCAGCTTCTGCAAGCCATTCGGTATTCCAACCACCGCTGTGGAGTTCTACCTGCTCTGGCAAACGCTCAGCCCCCGGAGGGTTAGTGCGCGTATCAATGACTTTGATCGTCAGTTGCGGTTGAGTTTTTGTGAGGTGTTTAACGACAGAGAGCCCGGTAATACCGAGCCCTACGACGACGACCTTATGTATGTTTTGCCAACGTTCCATATTTGATCACGCAATTTGTCTTGTTCTTGGAAAGTGCGATTAACGCACTTTCAGAGTCGCTAGACCAATCAGAACAAGAACCATAGAAATAATCCAGAAGCGCACGATTACGCGAGGCTCTGGCCAACCTTTTAATTCGTAGTGATGGTGAATCGGTGCCATACGGAAAATACGCTGACCACGTAGTTTATAAGAACCTACCTGTAGAATTACCGATAGCGTTTCCATTACAAACACACCACCCATGATCACCAGTACCAACTCTTGACGAACCAGTACAGCGATAGTACCAAGCGCGCCACCTAGAGCAAGTGAACCAACATCGCCCATGAATACTTGCGCTGGGTAAGTGTTGAACCACAAGAAACCAAGGCCCGCACCGACGATTGCAGTACAAACGACAACCAGCTCAGAAGCGTGTGGGAGGTATGGAATATGAAGGTATTCAGAGAAGTTAATGTTACCTGTCGCCCAAGCAATTACAGCAAAGCCAGCCGCAACCAGAACCGTTGGCATGATAGCCAAGCCGTCTAGGCCATCGGTTAGGTTTACCGCATTACTAGTACCCACAATAACGAAGTAAGTGAGGATAATGTACATCAAACCAAGTTGCGGCATGATGTCTTTAAAGAATGGCACAACAAGTTGAGTAGCTGCGGTATCTTTGCCGTAAGCGTACAGCGCAAACGCCACGACAAATGCAATCAGCGACTGCCAAAAGTACTTCCAACGAGCAATCAGACCGTCGGTATTCTTACGAACGACTTTACGATAGTCATCAACAAAACCAATCGCCCCATAACCAAGCAGTACCGTCAGCACCGCCCACACGTATGGGTTCGATAAATCAGTCCATAAAAGAATAGTGATAGAAATAGCAGCCAAAATCATGATGCCCCCCATTGTTGGGGTACCACGCTTGCTAAAGTGAGACTCTGGACCTTCGTTACGAACAACCTGACCAATTTGTAGCATCTGTAGACGCTTGATCATGATAGGCCCCATCCATAAAGACAGACCTAAAGCAGTAAGTACACTAAGGATTGCTCGAAACGACAGGTATTCAAACAATCGGAAAAAAGACAGGTATGGCTGTAGCAGCTCGGCAAGCCAAATAATCATTAATAATACTCCTTCAAAGCAGCAGCGACTTCAAACATACGAGCACCGTTCGCTCCTTTCACCAACATTGTATGGTGTTGAGGTGCGGTTTGGTCTAGATGCTGCTTGATGTAGTCAATCATCTCTGGATGTGTCTCGAAATGGATGCCGTCACAAAGTTCGCTAATGACCTTCGTGTCTGCACCATACGTGAGAACGTGTTCAAATTTTTGTGGGGCAGCATGTTCCCCGACTTGACGATGAAGTGCAAGACTTTCCTCACCCAACTCCGCCATATTGCCTAAAATCAACCAACGCTCACCTTGGAACGCACTAAGCAAGTCCACCGCGGCCTTCATCGCTGGAACACTCGCATTATAGCTGTCATCAATTAGCTTGATTTTATCGCTGAGTTCCTCAACTTCGACTCGACCTTTCACTTTGTTTAAATGTTTAAGGCCATCACGCACTTCTTCTAACGTCGCGCCCATCTGCAACGCAATGATAGAGGCCGCAATCGCGTTCGCAACGTTGTGTTGACCTATAATACCCAGAGACAGTTCAATTTCTTGTGAGTCTATTGCGAGATGTAGGTTAAAGCTTGCTTCGCCAGCGGCGTTCATCACAATATTTGTTGCATAAAAGTCAGCATCGGTGTTCGTTTGGGAAAACGTGATGACTTGCTTATCGGCAAGAACATGGTTCCACTTCTCACCACCATTGCTATCGAGGTTCACAATCGCAACACCGCCAGCAGGCAATCCCTGATAAATCTCGCCTTTAGCCTGTTTTACGCCATCAATCGAACCAAACCCCTCTAAGTGAGCGGCAGCTACGTTGTTGACTAACGCAATGTTCGGATGAACCAGTTGAGTCGTATATTCGATCTCACCAATATGGTTGGCTCCAAGTTCAATCACAGCGTAATCATCGTCTTGTTGCGATCTCAATAAGGTTAGCGGAACACCAATGTCATTGTTGAAGTTGCCCGCGGTAAACAGTACTTTGCCTTTCAGCTGCAGGATACTTGCAACCATCTCTTTTACTGTAGTTTTGCCACAACTGCCTGTAATAGCCACTGTCGGTGTTTGACACGAATTGTGTACCCAAGATGCGACTTCACCTAACGCAACCTTAGTATCGGTAACAACAACTTGAGGGACATTCACATTAAGTTGCTTTTGCACTAACAGTGCGCCCGCCCCTGACTCCACCGCTTGTTGGCAGAAATCGTGAGCATCAAAACGGTCTCCAACCAAAGCAACAAAAAGAGCACCTTGTTCGATGGCTCGAGTGTCGGTAGAAACAGATTCAATAGATAGGTCATTGCCAACCAGCTCACCGCCAGTCATATCCGCGACTTGAGAAAGCGTTACTGTGATCATGATGAAAGCCCCAATAGCGTCATGGCTGACTCGCGGTCAGAGTAATGGATGGTTCCAGAGTTTAGAATTTGGTAGTCCTCATGACCTTTACCTGCCAGAAGGATAATGTCTTGCAGAGAAGCATGTTCCAGTGCGTAAGACAGCGCTTTAAAACGGTCATGCTGCACAATCGCCTCAGCAGGTTTTGTTAGGCCGGCCAGCATGTCTTTCATGATCAGCACAGGGTCTTCACTGCGAGGGTTATCATCGGTAAGCACAATCTTGTCACCCAAACGCTCAGCGATTTCCGCCATCATTGGGCGCTTACCAGCATCACGGTCACCACCACATCCGAAAATAGCCCAAAGCTCACCTTGGCAATGCACACGCAATGCTTGCAACGCTTTCTCTAGCGCGTCAGGTGTGTGGGCGTAATCCACCACGACTTTTGCCTTGTCGTCAGCTTGGAAGAGTTCCATACGACCAAGTACGGGTTGCAATTGGCCGGCTGTCGCAAGCAACGTCGGCTTATCGAAACCTAGGCAAAGTAACGTTGTGAATGCCAACATCAGGTTCGCTGCATTGAACTCGCCAATCAGCGGTGCATGAAGTATTCCTTCACCAAACTTGCCATCAAACTCAATCGTAATGCCTGACTCTGCGTAAACAATGTCAGTAGCAAATACGGATTGTAGGAATTCTGAATTCGGCTTGAGTGAAACAGCTACGGCATTCGATAATTGCTTCGCCCACGCTGCTCCCACCGTATCATCGACATTGATGATCGCATGCTCGCATTGGTGAGTGGTAAACAGCATCAGCTTCGCCTTTGCATACTCTTCCATCGTGCCATGATAATCCAAGTGATCACGGCTCAGATTGGTAAACACACCAGCGGTAAAAGACAATGCTTTAACACGACCTTGAATCAGACCATGAGAGGAAACTTCAAGCGCAGTGTATTGTGCTTTTTGCTCGGCGAGCGAGGATAGGGTCTTTTGGATTTCAACTGCGTTGCCTGTGGTGTTTGCGGCTTCTTGCAGATCATCTAGAAAGCCATTCCCCGTTGTCCCCATTACCGCCGCTTTGGAACCGACCAAATCAATCCATTGGGCAATAAGCTGAGTAATGGTGGTTTTACCGTTAGTACCAGTGACACCAATCAGCTCCATATTTGGATAACGGTAGAACTGACCTGCGATTTGAGAAAGGCACTTATCCAGTGCATCGAGGTAAATCACTGGAACATTATCAACAATCTCAATCGTACCGTGTGCTTTTCGCTCACAGGCTTGAGCGATCACCGCGTTAGCACCTTGCTGGATGGCCTTCGCGATAAAATCACGTCCATCGACAGCATGGCCAATGATGGCAACAAAAGTAGTGCCGGACTGAACTCGTCTACTATCGAGTTCCAGTTCAGAGACAAGAACGGACGACAAACTTGGGCAATCAACCCAATTGGAAAGCAGCGCGTCCATACTGATGGCTTTGGTCATATTTGTTCTCCGAGCTTTAGCTCAGCTTTCTAGATTTTGTTTCTCAGTAAACATCAAAGCCTACTGTTGGAATTTGTTTTCGTCAGGGGCAACATTCAGAATTTGCAGCGCGCCTTTCATGATTTCAGAAAAGACTGGCGAAGCAACTGAACCGCCATAGTAGTCATCACCTTGCGGTTCATTAACTACAACAACCAATGCAAGTCTTGGATCGCTCACAGGAGCAACACCGGCCGTGTAGTTGATGTACTCATCACTATAGCCACCAGCGGTTGCTTTTCGAGCCGTACCCGTTTTGGCGCCAACTCGATAGCCCGGAACCGCAGCACGACGGGCTGAACCGCCTTTTTGCGTTACCGTTTCCAGCATATCGAGTACAAGGCGTGCATTTTTTTGGCTAACGACTTGGCGAGCCATATCGTTATCGTTACTTTCGATAATATGAATCGGCTCATATTTACCTAAGTTACCCAAGGTTGCGTAAGCATGCGCTAACTGAATTGGGGTCACCGATAAACCGTAACCAAAGGCGATGGTGGCGCGTTCAATTGGCGACCAACGCGAGCGACTCGGGAAAATACCCACAACTTCACCGACTAAGTTCAAGCCAGAAAGTTCTCCCAAACCAACAGAACTGTATAAACCAAGCAATGCTTCTACTGGCATACGCATAGCTAACTTGGTCACACCGATATTACTCGATTTCTTCAAGATGGTCGTTAAGCTCGCTTTCCCTACCTTTGGTGCATCACGAACACGGCTGCCACCCAATTGAAGAATACCGTTTCCAGTATCGACGATGGTGTCTTTATCCGCGACCTCATTTTCTAAGGCGGCCAAAACAACGAATGGCTTAATTGTAGAGCCCGGCTCTAAAGAGTCGGTGATTACTCGGTTACGCATTTTGTAACTTTGCCAATCGCTACGATTATTTGGGTTATAAGATGGCGCGTTCACCATCGCCAACACAGCGCCCGTTTTTACATCAAGCACCACTACAGAACCAGATGTTGCGCGATGGTCAGCAACCGCTTGTTTAATTGCGCGATAAGCAACAGCTTGAATTCGCTGATCAATAGTCAGTTGTAGCGGTTTACCTTCTTGTTTCTCTTCAAGAGCAATATTCTCAACAACACGGCCATAGCGGTCTTTACGAATGGTTTTCTTACCTGCAGCACCAGTTAACCATTCATCATAGCTTCGCTCTACACCTTCTAGACCATGACCATCAATCCCCGTAACACCGACTAAGTGAGCACTAACCTCACCAGCAGGATAGTAACGACGAGATTCAGACTTCAAGCCTACACCGGGTAGTTTGAGTTCACGAATGTAGTTAGCCATCGCAGGGCTTACCTGACGCTGAAGGTAGATAAAGCGACGCTTTTCATTTTTCTTGATCTTATTGATCAGGCCTTGTCGGTCCAAACCAAGAACGTCAGCTAATGCATACCAACTTTTGGTTTGCTGTAGCGCGCCCTCTTTGAAGATGGTTTTTGGATCGGCCCATACAGCCTCAACAGGAACACTAACGGCAAGAGGTTCGCCATTGCGATCAGAGATTATACCGCGCGCAGAAGGAATGGCTTTAACACGGACTGAACGAAGGTCACCTTGCTTGATAAGGTTATCAGGCTCGATGATTTGAATGTAGGCAACGCGCCCAACGAGTAGGGCAAATGCACAAAAGACGAAAAAACAGCAGTAACTGAAAGCGCCAGCGAATCAAAAAGGATTCGGGTTCAACAACGTCTGTTTCTTGAGGTTCTTTTGCTTCCTTGGTGGGTTGCGACTTTGCAGCAACCACTTTCTTTTCTTTGGCTGCTGGCTTGCGCGAATTTCCTTGTTTCGATTTGGCTTTCTTTCCAATCATTTTAGCGTGATAACCACTTCTTTATCGCCATCTGGTCGTTTCATTTCAAGATCCTTCTTTGCCAAGTCTTGAACGCGACTGTGTTCCGCGAGGGCTGTTTCTTCCAACATTAGGTTGCGCCATTCGCTATCCAATCGCTCTCGCTCAACCAATGTATGATCTTTTTCAGTGATCGCTTGACGCGCATGATGGGTGGCAAAGACCACTCCCATTGCCGATGAAAATATTAAAATCATCAACAATAACGACCAGCGACCAACGGAAATCAAATCCGTCGCAATCAACTTAGCAAGATTAGGAGTGGTTTTCGTCATAATAATTAAAGCTTTTCTGCAATTCTTAGTACTGAACTACGAGAGCGAGGGTTGAGTTCGATTTCTTGCTTCGTTGGCTTAATCGCCTTGCTCACCGCTTTCATGTTTGCACTGCCCAATGCTCGGATTTGTTCTTCCGTCATTGGGATGCCATGTGGCACTTCTGGGCCTTTGCTCTCTTTACGGATAAAGCGTTTCACCATACGGTCTTCCAACGAATGGAAGCTGATGACCGATAGGCGACCTTCTGGAGCAAGAATGCTCGCAGCGCCTTTTAATGCCGTATCAATTTCTTCTAGTTCACTGTTGATGTAAATGCGAAAAGCCTGAAAAGCACGAGTCGCTGGGTGTTTTTTCTCTTTGAAACTCTTTGGTGCGGCGTCCGAAATCAGCTTTGCTAGTTGACCAGTGCGAACCATCGGCTCGTTCTCTTCATCTTCGCGGTATGCCACGATTGCTTTGGCAATGCGACGTGCATGTTTGTCTTCACCAAACTCACGAATCACCCAAGTGATATCATCGAGATCAGCTTCCATCAACCATTGTGAAACTGGAACGCCAGAAGTCGGGTCCATACGCATATCTAACGGGCCATCTTTCATAAAGCTAAAGCCACGTTCAGCATCATCAAGCTGTGGAGAAGAAACGCCAAGGTCTAGTAAGACACCATCGACTTTACCCACAAGATCGTACTCTTCTGCATACTGCGCCATGCCTGAAAATGGACCATGGATGATAGTAAAACGAGGATCGTCAATTTTTCCAGCTTCAGCAATCGCTTGAGGATCGCGATCGATGCTGTACAAACGGCCGTTTTCGCCTAATTTCGACAAGATAGTTCGGCTGTGACCGCCACGGCCAAATGTTCCATCGATATAGATACCATCGGGTTTGATAGCCAAGCCATCAATGGATTCATTTAATAACACTGAGATATGTTGAAATGTTTCGGTCATAGCTTTCTCGTTGAATGATCTTGAAGCGATTCTTTAGTGTACTGATTTCCCACATCATCGCCACCTCAAGTCTAAAGTTAGACGTGATTCAGCGCCAAGTTTATTGGTAATGACATAGTTTGCGTCAATAAAATGCAAAAAACCCATCACTACCGAAGTAGTGATGGGTCTCGAATAGGTGGAGCCGACACATAAGCCGGGTTCTGTTCCGCTTGCGCGGCGGTAGCCATTCGTCTAGGCCAGCAATCACTCACTGGCTCGAGCAACCTACCCGCCTCCTTACGCGAGCAACGCAATGTGGAGGCCTATTTGGTCTTGCTTCAGGTGGAGTTTACCCTGCTACGAACTATTACTAGTCGTCCGGTGCGCTCTTACCGCACCCTTTCACCCTTACCTGTGCCCTAAGGCCATCGGCGGTCTTCTCTCTGCTGCACTTGTCGTAGGCTTGCGCCCCCCAGGCGTTACCTGGCACCTTGCTCTATGAAGCCCGGACTTTCCTCCCCTTTGTCAGTCTCCCGAAGGACGTCAACGTCAGTCTCCCAAAGGGACCTCAACGTCAGTCTCCCGAAGGACATCAACAAAGCAGCGACTACCCAGTCAGCTCCGAGGGCGGATTGTATAGAGTTATCTACTCAGAGTCTAGTGAGATCACAGAATTGCTGAAAACGGCGGGTTAAGTGCTCAAAAAGACAGCAGCGAATGGAAACGCTTCGCTCCGAGAGAAAAAAAATGGAGCACTGCGGTTTGGGACTCGGGATCATGATGCTCCGAAGGATGGCCTTGAAAGTAAAGTGGGAAAATAAATGCACAGTTACATTAACAACGCACTTCTTAACCCTGTCTATGTAAGATTAAAAACTCCTGCACTCATAAACAACAAAAGGAGAGTCGCGTTAACGGCTCCCCTTCTTAATCTTATCTAGATAACTAGGAAAACTAACGGCTCTTAAAGGAAACTACCAAAGCGCACCTCTCGATTATCACATCTCAAAGCAAAGTGCTCCCGAAGCGCCAACGCTCTACGGACTTCTAGTTCAGATTCTCTAAGCCCCACTTATAAAGTGCGTTCTTTTTCAGACTGTAGATTTCTGCGGCTAATGCTGCAGCTTTCTTTAACGGCAGTTCTTTCGTCAGAATAGCCAAAGTGCGGGTCGCTTCGTCTGGTAGCGATTCTTCGCTTGAATCACGGTGACCGTGAATAAGGAGTACCATCTCGCCACGTTGTTGGTTTCCGTCACTTTTCACCCATTCAATCAATTCGCCAAGTGGCATTCCCTGAATAGTTTCAAAGGTTTTCGTTAACTCACGAGCTAACACGACTTCTCGTTCTGGACCAAGAACGTCTAACATGTCTTGTAGAGAGTCTAAAATGCGATGCGGTGATTCATAAAAGATACAAGTGCGTTCCACTGACGCAATTTCTAAGAACTTGTCTTTACGGCCTTTGCTTTTCGGTGGTAGAAAGCCTTCAAAGCTAAAACGATCCGATGGCAAACCAGACGCACTTAACGCAGTGATGACCGCACACGCACCAGGAAGAGGCACAACTCTAACGCCCGCTTGACGACATTTTGTTACCAAGTGGTATCCTGGATCGCTTATTAGCGGCGTACCAGCGTCAGACACCAAAGCGATTGACTGACCTGATAGTAGCTTTTCAACCAAAACTTGGGCTTTTTGCTGCTCGTTATGATCGTGTAGCGCGAAAGTTTTGGTTTGGATATTGAAGTGAGACAGTAATTTGCCCGTATGTCGAGTATCCTCAGCGGCAATGATGTCCACATTCGACAGAACTTCGATAGCACGTTGAGTGATATCCGCTAAATTTCCGATTGGAGTCGGTACGATGTAGAGAGTTGGCCCCTCATTCGGCAACTTATTTTTATCTGTCATTTGTTTACGATCACTTCAACGATTAATATAGAGACAATTTTGTACAAAATTATAGAGAACTCACGGCAATGATGAACCATAAGAGACTCAGTGTACCACGCTTACTCACTCCTGTTGCACTGGCAATTACGCTCGCCGCCTGTTCTTCAGGCCCGCGCCAACCAGATAGCGTAGACATTACACTAGAGCCTACACAGTCTGCTCAGAACTACATGATTCAAGCTGATAGCACGGAAGGTAGCCTACAAAACGACTGGTTGATCATGGCTGCAAAAGCGGCGATTCAAGCCAACGAATTGGATCAAGCAGAGTTGCTTATCAAGCGACTTGGCCGCCAGCAATTGACCGAAGTTCAACAAGCTGAATGGCAACTGGCTCGAGCGACCATACAACAAAAGCAAGGCAATTACTCTCAATTGCTGCAAACGTTGAACTTCCAATCATGGTGGAAGCTGCCAAGTGAGCAGTGGAAAGACTACTACCAATTGCGTGCTGACGCTTATCAAAGTCTGAACCAACCGTTCGAAGCAAACCGCCAGCTCGTAGCTCAAGGTCAATATGCTTCATCCGCGGAACAACGTGAGATCTCTAGCCGAATTTGGATGAATTTTGGCAGCTATTCTGAAAACGAATTAACGTCATTGCAAACAGCGCCAAATGAAGATGTGCTGGACGGGTGGCTGCAATTAGCTACCTACGCCAAAACACTTTCAAGTAACTTACCTCAATTACAAAACACGTTAGAGCGCTGGTTAGACGAAAATCCATCACACCCAGCTGCGGTTTATACGCCAGCAGAAATCCAAAATATCTTGTCGCTGGATATTGTGAAACCAAACAATACGGCGCTGTTGTTACCACTAACCGGTAAATTTGCACCGCAAGCTCAGTTGATCCGTGATGGCTTCATCTTCGCAATGATGAATGATGATGTACGCGACCCAAGTGCAACGTTAACCGTAATTGATACTCACGCGTACAGTGCAGACCAAATCAAACAGCGCTTAATCAATGAGAATATCGACTTTGTTGTGGGACCACTACAGAAAGAAAACGTTGAGAAGCTGCAAGCAACACTAGATGGCTCTGAAACTGGCGTGAAGATCCCAGCGCTGGCATTGAACATCCCAGAGGAAGTTCAACCAGGAACAGACATGTGTTACCTAGCACTGTCTCCAGAGCAAGAAGTCGCACAAGCGGCGAAGTACCTTTTCAATCAGGGCTACCAATTCCCAATGATCTTGGCTCCGAATGGCGCTTACGGTCAGCGTGTGGTTGAAGCCTTCAATGAAGAATGGCGCAAGTACAGCTCAAATAAAGTGGCTTCGAGCTACTTTGGCGATAAACGTCAGTTACAGAAGAACATTAACAATGTATTCGGTCTACAAGAGAGCCAGCAGCGTATCGCCCAAATGCAGTCACTGATGCGTATTTCTTTAGAGAGCCCACCACGCAGTCGTCGTGATGTCGATGCGGTTTACATTGTCGCACGAAGCTCTGAGCTAACACTGATCAAACCCTTTATTGAAGTAGCGATTAACCCAGATGCGAAGCCGCCAAAACTGTTCTCAAACTCACGCAGTAACAGTGGTGGTGCAACGTATGAAGATCTATCTGGTGTGGCTTACAGTGACATTCCAATGTTGATCAACCCTGACCCTACCGTTATGGCAGAAATGAACGAGTTATGGTCAGATCAATCCAACATGGAAAAACGTTTAGAAGCGCTTGGTATGGACGCCTATAAGCTCATTGGTGAGTTACCACAGATGAAGCTTCTGCCGGGTTACTCAGTAAGCGGCCAAACAGGTGTACTTAGCATTGACAACAACTGTGTTGTGCAACGCGAGCTAGACTGGGCCGAGCGTGGGGCTCTTTAGCAAGCGACAAATCGGTGACCAATACGAAACCCTGGCGAAGCAATATTTGCAGCGTCAGGGTTTACGCTTTATAGCTCAAAACTTTCTGACCAAAGTCGGCGAAATTGATTTAATCTTCCAACAAGGTGAAACTATCGTCTTTGTTGAGGTCAAATATCGTAATAATGATCGCTTTGGCTCAGCAGCAGAGATGGTCACCCGCGCAAAAATGCGTAAACTAGTCAAAACAGCCCAAATTTGGCTAAGCCAGCAAAAACGTATGGCACAAAATATAGATTATCGGTTTGATGTGGTCGCCATTCACGACAGTGGTAGAGACATTAACTGGATACAAAATGCAATCTCTGAAGGATAAACGATGCTAGACAGCATTAAAGACAGTTTTACAGAAAGTATTCAAATTCAAATTGCGGCAGCAGAAGCGCTGCCAGATGCCATCACTCACGCCGCTCAAGCAATGGTGTCGAGCCTGCTCAATGGCAACAAAATCCTATGCTGTGGCAACGGTGGCAGTGCTTCGAACTCGCAACAGTTTGTCTCTTGCCTTTTGAACCGATTCGAAACTGAACGCCCTAGCCTTCCAGCAATGGCTTTAACAGCAGACAACACAACATTGACTGCGGTAGCGAACGATTACCACTACCAAGAGATCTTCTCTAAGCAAGTACGCGCATTTGGCCAACCGGGCGATATCTTGTTGGCGATCTCAACCAGTGGCAACAGCAAAAACGTCATTAAAGCAATGGAAGCCGCAGTAACTCGCGACATGACGATCATTGCTTTTACAGGTAAAGATGGTGGTGAGATGGCTGGTCTACTGGGTGAGCACGACGTTGAAATTCGTATCCCATCCCACCGCACAGCGCGCATTCATGAAGTTCATATGGTGACACTTCACTGCCTGTGTGATCTAATCGACCAAGTGCTTTTCCCAGCTCACGAAGAATAATCCAGATTGAGAGTTTAGAATTATGATACGTAGTTTTGTCATTTTATGTGCAGCACTCAGTATGAGTGGTTGTGCAGGTTTATTTATTGCCGGGGCAGCGACAACTGCTAATATCGTCACTGATACGCGAACCACAAAAGAGATTTGGCAAGACAACAACATCGAATTCGAAGTTGCGGCCATCGGTAACAAAGCCCCCTTCAAAGGCAAAGCTCGTATCGTCGCTAGCGCATACAACGGAACGGTTGTTCTAATGGGACAAGCACCGACTCAAGAACTCATCAATGAGTTTGAAAATCGAGCACGTGAAGTTGATGGCGTTGAGAACATCCATAATCAAATTAAACAGAAAGAGCCACTGAGCGTAACTCAAATCAGCAACGACAGTTGGATTACCACAAAAGTAAAATCCGCCTTGTTGACTGACAGCGATCTAAACGGTGTGAAAGTAAAAGTCATTACCGAAGACAGCGACGTATTCTTATTTGGTTACGTGACACCTGAGCAAAGTCAGAAAGCGACTGATATCGCACGAAACATTTCTGGAGTAAAACAAGTCATTAAAGGGTTCCAATACGGCGATGAAAAACCACTCGAAGTGGAAGAGTCCGAAGTGGTGAAAAGCCAAGAAGCTGAAGTCAGTGACTTGAATACGACAACGAAAGCAACGCCGATAGAAGAAACCGACGTGAATTAGTGTTGCAGCGTAGATAAATGAAAAGAAAAAAGCAGCGTAAACGCTGCTTTTTTTTATTTGATAACTCTTAAGCTCGGTCTGCCTTTCGGGCGAGGCGTTTCTTCCTCTTCCGATTCGGTTTCCGCAACCTCAGAAGGCTCATCGCTTACGGTAGAGAACGTTGGAGATACATCTTCCTCAACAATCCCTTCTTCTTCGATGTGAGTGTAAGCTTCTTCAGGCTCAAACATAGTCCCAGCGCCATTCTCGCGAGCATAGATAGCTTGAACAGCATACACTGGCACGATAACGGAATGCGGGCGACCACTAAAGCGAGCTTGAAAGGTAATCGCATCATTACCCAACTCTAGATGACCAACAGCACGTGGAGCAATATTCAAGATGATTTGACCATCTTGAATAAACTCAACTGGTACACGCACACCTGGCATAGTTGCATCTACAACCAAGTGCGGAGTTAAGTCGTTGTCTACTAGCCAATCGTAAAATGCACGAAGCATATACGGACGGCGAGCAGTCATTTTAGCAATATCCATAACAAGTAAACTGAACCGTTAATTAGCGAACTAGGCGCATTTCACGTTCAGCTTCTGTTAGAGAAGCTAGGAATGAATCACGTTCAAACACGCGGTTCATGTAAACCTTGATTTCTTTTGAGCCAGGGCCAACAAGATCAATACCTAGTTGAGGTAGACGCCACAATAGTGGTGCTAGGTAACAATCGATTAGGCTGAACTCTTCACTCATGAAGTATTCGTACTCAGCAAAGATAGGCGCTAGAGTCAGAAGATCATTACGTAGTTTAGTACGCGCTTTTTCTGATTCTTCCGCGTTACCCTTAACCACTTTTTCAGCGAGTGAGTACCAGTTACGTTCGATACGGTACATCATCAAACGGCTGTTACCACGAGCTACTGGGTAAACAGGCATTAGAGGTGGATGAGGGAAACGCTCGTCCAGGTACTCCATGATGATTTTTGAATCGTAAAGAGCTAGCTCACGGTCAACAAGAGTTGGCACTGATTTGTATGGGTTTAACTCTACAAGCTCAGCAGGAAGGTTTGCTTCATCTACAAGCTCAACTTCAACGCTTACGCCTTTTTCAGCTAGTACGATGCGAACCTGATGGCTATACAAATCTGATGCACTCGAGAAAAGAGTCATCACAGAACGTTTATTGGCAGCTACAGCCATGGAGCCCTCCAGTACACTTACAAATAAAAATAATGGAGGCGCTAGCCTCCATTATTCGTCAATTAAAATTGGGAATTAGCACGGTATGATAGCACAATTAATGCACATCACGCCAATACTCTTTCTTGAGCAACACGACAACGATAGTTAATAGAACTAGGAAGCCCATTACCCACCAGCCAATTGCATGACGTTCTAGTTGAACAGGGTCACCGGAGTACACCAAGAAGTTCACGAGGTCGCCGACTGCTTTGTCGTATTCGCCAGAACTTAGCTCACCAGTACCGCTGGTTTGTGTGCCAACAACGACTTGTACTTCTTCACCATCTACGATTTTAGTGCCGTAAACTGGCATAGGAATACCTTGAAGCTCTTCAAGCACATGCGGCATACCAACACTTGGGAATACAATGTTGTTCACCCCAAATGGACGAGATGGGTCAACATAGAAAGAACGCAGGTAAGTGTATAGCCAATCTGCACCACGAACTCGAGCAACCAAAGTTAAGTCTGGTGGCGGTGCACCAAACCAGTCAGCCGCTTGCTTCGCAGGCATTGCATTTACCATTAGATCACCAACCTTTGCTTCTGGATCGAAGATCAGGTTTTCTTTCATTAGATCAATCGGAATATCCAAGTCTGTCGCAACACGCTCGTAACGCTGGTATTGCGTTGAGTGACAAGCAAAACAGTAGTTCATGAATAGCTTCGCGCCATTTTGCAGCGAAGCCTTATCCGTTAAGTCCACGTTCGCCTTATCTAACGGAACGTTGGCACCCGCTGCCATAGCAAGAGACGGCAGCATAGCAAATAGAATTACAATCCACTTCTTCATTTGAATGTCACCCTCTCTGGTAGTGGTTTGGTTGCTTCATTTTTGCTGTAGAAGAACAGCAATACAAAGAACATGAAGTAACACAAGCTAAAGATCTGAGACAGAATCGTGTACAACGGCGTTGCCGGCAATGCACCCAAAATACCCAGAGCAATAAAGGCGATAGTGAATTGAATAATATTAAATAGATGGATCTTACTACGGTAACGGTACGAACGTACTTTACAGCGATCCAGCCAAGGAAGAACAAACAGCACCACAATAGACGCGCCCATTAGGATTACACCCAATAGTTTGTCTGGAACCGCACGCAAGATTGCGTAAAACGGCGTGAAGTACCATACCGGAGCGATGTGCTCAGGTGTCTTCAATGGGTTTGCTGCCTCAAAGTTAGGCGGCTCAAGGAAGTACCCACCCATTTCTGGGTTGAAGAACAATACATAACAGAAGAAGAACAAGAAGCCAGCAACACCAACAAGATCCTTAACCGTACCGTATGGATGGAAAGGAATTGAGTCGATGATGTCGTATTTCTTCGTGTAGTATTCGTGGAACTTAAATTGCGTATTGTAATCGTCACCCATAGAGCCTTTTGGTAGCTTCGTTTCGATACCATCAGGGTTGTTAGAGCCGACTTCGTGCAGGGCCAGTACGTGTAGCACAACAAGAAGAAGCAGAACGATAGGTAGTGCAATTACATGTAGTGCGAAGAAACGGTTTAGTGTTGCACCTGAGATGATGTAGTCACCACGGATCCAAAGCGTTAGGTCGTCGCCAATAACAGGAATCGCACCAAATAGAGAAATGATTACCTGGGCACCCCAATATGACATCTGACCCCATGGTAGTAGATAACCCATGAACGCTTCTGCCATTAGAACCAAGAAGATCAACATACCGAAGATCCACAGTAGCTCACGAGGCTTTTGGTAAGAACCGTAGATCAGACCACGGAACATGTGTAGGTACACAACGACAAAGAACGCCGAAGCGCCAGTTGAGTGCATGTAACGCAATAGCCAACCGTACTCAACATCACGCATGATGTATTCAATAGAAGCAAACGCGCCATCGCCAGACGGAACGTAGTTCATCGTTAGCCAAATACCTGTAAGAATCTGGTTAACAAGTACCAACATTGCCAAGGAACCGAAAAGGTACCAAAAGTTGAAGTTCTTTGGCATTGGGTATTCAGACAAGTGCTTTTTATAAGCATTCATCGCTGGAATACGTTTTTCTACCCAGTCTAATATCGCTTGCATTATGCATCTCCCTCATCAACACCGATCATGAGCTTGGTGTCGCTCAAGTACATGTGCTTAGGAACGACCAAGTTCAGTGGCGCTGGAACACCCTGGAACACTCGACCAGCCATATCAAACTTAGAACCATGACAAGGACAGAAGAAGCCCGACTTAACGCCTTGTACTTGTTCTGAGAACGTATCTGGTAGGTAAGTAGGTGAACAGCCCAAGTGAGTACAGAAACCAACCGCCACAAAATACTCAGGTTTGATCGAGCGGTACTCGTTCTGAGCATAAACTGGTTGTTGTTCCATTTCTGATTGCGGGTCACGAAGCTGACCATCAATACTCTTAAGATTATCGACCACTTCTTGAGTTCGGCGTACTACCCATACAGGCTTACCCTGCCACTCAACACGGACCATTTGGCCTGGTTCAATTTTACTGATATCCACTTCCACCGGCGCGCCAGCAGCTTTCGCTTTGGCACTCGGGTTCCATGATTTGATAAAAGGAACGGCGACGGCAGCTGCCCCTAAGCCACCAACAACTGCCGTTGTAGCGGTTAGAAAACGCCTGCGACCGTTATTTAAAGGCGCGTTGCTCATCCAAACATTCTCCCATTTGCTCCCTTTGGATCGTTATTATTCCGCTTATAAGAGCATGGCTAACAAATTATGAATTTAGTTCTATTTATTGGGGGGAAATGATAAAGAAAACCCTACTTTTTGACAAGATAAAGCTACCTTTTTGTAACATTTGTGAGGCAAATCGCCCACGCCGTCACAAAAGCGGCAAAATTATAAAAAATAGATGTGATTTGTAACAAGAAAGCGAAACGAATAACGACTAAAAACAAGAGCTAACGCCTTTTATTTCGGTTGTTTTCAGCGGATTAAGCAGAAAGATATTTCAAGAATGTGAAGGTACTCTCCACTTTTATCATGTGCGATTTGTAGCACGAATAAATTGCATAAAGCAGTACATAAGACAAACAAATGTTGCCAGGATATTAAGGAGAGGTGCTGAAGCGACGGGAAACAAAAAACAGACGTTTAACTGAGGTTATAAAAACAGAAGGCTATAAAAACAAAAAGCTCGGCATATAGCCGAGCTTTGGTACACAGTATCCAGAGAAACTCTGGAAAAGCATAATTTCCAGTAAGAGGAAATTAACGCTTAGAGAACTGTGGACGACGACGTGCTTTACGTAGACCAACTTTCTTACGTTCAACGCAACGAGCGTCACGAGTAACGTAACCAGCTGCACGTAGAGCAGGACGGAAAGACTCATCGTACTCCATAAGAGCGCGAGTGATACCGTGACGGATAGCACCAGCTTGACCAGAAATACCGCCACCTTTAACAGTAACGTATAGGTCTAGCTTCTCAGTTAGTTCAACTAGCTCAAGAGGTTGTTTAACAACCATGCGAGAAGTTGGACGACCGAAGTACTCATCAAGGCTACGCTTGTTGATTACGATGTTGCCGCTGCCTGGTTTGATGAAAACACGCGCAGCTGAGCTTTTGCGACGGCCAGTGCCGTAGTATTGATTCTCTGCCATTTTCGAAATCCCCAATTAGATGTCTAGTACTTGTGGTTGTTGAGCAACATGGTTGTGCTCAGCGCCCGCGTAAACTTTAAGCTTACGGTACATAGCACGGCCTAGAGGACCACGTGGAAGCATGCCTTTAACTGCTAGCTCAAGAACCATCTCAGGTTTACGATCGATCAACTTTTCAAAAGTGATAGATTTTAGACCACCTGGGAATTCAGAGTGACGGTAGTACACTTTGCCTTTAGCTTTGTTGCCAGTTACAGCAACTTTCTCAGCGTTGATAACGATGATGTAATCACCAGTGTCAACGTGAGGAGTGTACTCAGCTTTATGTTTGCCACGTAGGCGAGATGCAATTTCACTTGCTAGACGGCCAAGAGTTTTACCCTCTGCGTCTACAACATACCAGTCGCGTTTTACAGTTTCTGGTTTAGCAACGAAAGTTTTCATGCTAATAATAACCCGTTAATTAAATTTTAAACTTTAAAGGAACACAGTATTGTGTTCCCACACTGTCTAAGAGCCCAGTCATCACCCCTTCGAGTCGTTGGTTCTCTCGACCTTCTATGCCGAAATAACTTCGATATTCAGGTCTGCAGTAACGGTGGGTCGCAGGATTATAGAGAAGAGCGAAGAAAAAATCACCTTTTTTTGCGCCAAATCACTAATTTTTTCTTCACTTTTTTAAGATGAGTTGCTGTTTTTTACGCCAGATGCTCTCTCGCTAGGTATTCACGACTCTGCATCTCAGTTAATCGAGACAAACAACGCTTAAACTCAAATTCCAGTAGCCCATCGCTATAAAGCGCCTCCATCGCCACTTCGGCGGAAATGATTAATTTCACGTTTCTCTCGTAAAACTCATCGACTAACGCAATAAAGCGCCTTGCTGCATCATCGACTTTACGGTCCATCTGCATCACGTCCGCAAGCAATACGGTGTGGTAGATTCGAGACAGCTCAATGTAATCATTTTGGCTACGCGGAGTTTGGCACAGCTGAGCAAAAGATGCATGCAACACACCATCACTGGCCTCAATCACTGCAATTTCGCGATGATTCACTTCAATCGTATTCGTTGCGGCTTTTCTTTCCCCAATCAGCTGTTGGTAGTATTGATTAAGGTTAACGGACGCTTGCTCATCAAGTGGGTAATGGTAAATCTCAGCTTGCTCTAGCGTTCTTAAACGGTAGTCCACACCACTATCGACATTGAGCACATCACAACGCTCTAAGATCATGGCAATTGCAGGCATGAAACGTGCTCGTTGCAAACCATTGCGATATAGATTTTGAGGTTCAATATTCGAGGTCGCGACCAAAATCATTTGACGTTTAAACATCTCTTGAAGCAACGTCGCTAAGATCATTGCATCGGTAATGTCTGAAACGAAAAATTCATCAAAACAAACAATATCTGATTCTTTCTTAAACAAGTCTGCCACTTTAGAAAGCGGATTTTCTACATCACCTAAACGCCTTAATTCATCATGTACTCGGTACATAAAGCGATGAAAATGCACCCTCATTTTCCTTTCTGTTGGTAAGGCGTCAAAAAAGGCATCCATAAGGTAAGTTTTACCGCGCCCTACACCTCCCCAAAAGTACAATCCTTTAGGAGGTTCTGGCATTTCGACTTTTTTACCTAGTAACTTTTGCCAAGTGCTGAGCTGAGGAATAGGTGCAGACTGAAAGTCGGCGATGGCATGGTAAAGTTCATCTAAAGCGACGACCGCGCTATATTGCGCTTCATCACGTTGGAATCCATGCTTGGCTATGTCTTGTTGGTATCGTTTTAATGGTGTCATGGCACTGGGTCGTATCAGAGGTACAGAGAAATTTTGTCACCTCGGGGTCAGCATTAGGAATAGAGAGATGTGGATATCAGTCCCCGAAGACATACCGCTATTTTTCTTTATCGGCTGTTCAAGCCATAGTAACATGGACAAGCACCGCGTGTAACTAAGTAGTAAAAGACTTGTTAAAACAACTATAAGGAGCAGTTATGCCTTGGATTTATGCCATTGTGGGTTTGCTGGTCGGTACAATCGTAGGCGTAGTCATTAGTAGACTAACCACCCCGAATACAAAAAACAAAAGTCTGTGCAAAAAGAGCTAGAAGCAGCCAAATTTGAACTAGAGCAACAACGTCAAGAGCTGGTCGATCACTTTGCACAAACCGCAGAAATGTTGGATACGCTAGGTAAAGATTACACTAAGCTGTACCAACATATGGCAAAGACTTCATCAGAACTCTTGCCAAACTTGCCTGAGCAAGACAACCCATTCGACAAGAAAACGGCGATGTCTTCAGAGCAAATTGAAGAGCAACCATCTGAAGTCAATGAACAACCAAAAGACTATGCCAATGGCGCAACCGGCCTTTTGAAAGATAAAGAAAAAGAGATCATCGACGCACCTGAAGCCGTCACAGCGAAAGCCTCTTAATCTTCTATCTTCTTCCTATTGGGTCAATACATATTCATTTCTTATCAATTTGTGTTGACCCTTTTTGAACTTTTCTTAAGCAACTCATCTCTAACTTGCAGTGACCTGCCACCCCGTTTCGATTATCCCGACCAATACTTAAACACATAATGGTTAGGATATTTCTTTTTGGCAGACTGGTTTCAAGAGGAGTTATTGGATGAAAAAACCGTTGCTTGCGTTAACCGTTCTATCTTTAAGCTTAAGTTCAATCATCACCCCAATCTCAGCTACGGCAGCACTTCCTTTAAGTGTTGATGGTGAGCAATTACCAAGCCTTGCACCCATGCTAGAAAAAGTGACCCCTGCGGTCGTCAGCATTGCGGTAGAGGGTAAACAGGTGCAAACCAGCCGTATTCCAGAACAGTTTCAGTTTTTCTTTGGCCCTGAATTTCCAACAGAACAAACTCGCGAACGTCCATTCCGAGGGTTGGGCTCAGGCGTGATCATTGACGCGAAGAAAGGTCAGATAGTAACAAACTACCACGTAATAAAAGGCGCAGATGATATTAGAGTTCGCCTTTACGATGGTAGAGAGTACGACGCAGAATTGGTTGGCGGTGACGAAATGTCGGACATTGCCTTGCTTAAATTAGAAAAGGCGAAAGACCTGACTCAAATTAAAGTGGCAGATTCAGACGCATTGCGTGTGGGTGATTTTACCGTGGCAATTGGTAACCCATTTGGTCTAGGACAAACGGTCACTTCTGGTATTGTTTCTGCACTTGGCCGAAGCGGCTTAAACGTGGAGAACTTTGAGAACTTCATTCAAACCGATGCGGCTATCAATAGCGGTAACTCTGGCGGCGCATTAGTGAACCTCAATGGCGAACTGATTGGTATTAATACCGCAATCCTAGGCCCAAATGGCGGTAATGTTGGTATCGGCTTTGCCATTCCATCCAACATGATGCAAAACCTAACGGATCAAATCCTAGAGTTTGGTGAAGTGAAACGCGGTATGTTGGGCGTTCAGGGTGGTGAAGTCACTTCAGAATTGGCAGAAGCACTAGGTTACGAGTCAAGCAAAGGCGCTTTTGTTAGTCAAGTGGTCCCAGACAGTGCCGCTGATAAAGCAGGCTTGAAAGCCGGAGACGTGATTGTTTCCGTCAATGGTAAATCGATTGATACCTTCTCTGAACTTCGCGCCAAAGTTGCAACGCTAGGTGCTGGCAAAAAAATTGAACTTGGTGTGATTCGTGACGGTAAGAGCAAGAGTTTTGATGTCACTTTAGGCGAGTCTACCAATATCAAAGCGAAGGCTGAAACGTTGCATGAGGGCTTAAAAGGTGCCGAGTTAAGTAACACGACACCAAACGATAAGATTCAAGGGGTCAAGGTGACCAGCGTGGTCGAGAACTCACCTGCAGCACAGTACCAACTTGAGCAAGACGATATCATCATTGGTGTGAACCGCAAACGCGTGAAGAACTTAGCGGAGCTACGCGCCATAGTTGAGAAGCACAAAGGCGTGTTAGCAATCAATGTTCAACGTGGAGACCGCACGGTTTACTTAGTTATTCGATAATCCATCAACAAGAGCGATGAGTGCTTCTCCGTTTTATTCGAGAACACTCCTATACTTTACCTTGTATGTCATGGTTTTTTAAAAGGGCAAGGCAATCACGTCTTGCCCTTTTGTTATTTTTCAATGTAGTGCTATCCTTCTCTTTTCTATCCCAATCGGGCGCCCAATCATGGAGAGGTTATGCTTAGCTTTTTGTTACGTTCTGTCTTTTTAGGCTTAGCAACTGCCGTCATAGTGTTGCTCGCTGTCCCTTCTTTGCGTAGCAATGTCATTCCTGACGCCCTCGTTGATACACAACCGAGTAATATCGCCTCACTTGAAGTGTCTTTTAATCAAGCCGTGAGAAAAGCCGCACCTGCCGTAGTAAATATCTACAGCCGCAAATACGTTGAAAACGACCGCAGCAAGCTTTCTACACAAGGCTTGGGTTCCGGCGTGATCGTAAGTGAGAAAGGCTACATCATCACGAACTATCATGTAGTGGCGCAAGCAGACCAAATTGTTGTCGCACTTCAAGATGGCCGAGTGGCAGCCGCACAGTTGGTGGGTACTGACAAACGCACAGATATCGCGATTTTGCGTGTCGAAGGCTCTAACCTACCGGTTATCCCTCTGAACTCTGAATATAAACCTCAGGTGGGCGATGTTGTACTGGCTATTGGTAACCCTTACAACTTGGGACAAACCACAACATTCGGCATTATCTCTGCGACAGGTCGTTCATCAATCAGTGATGGTCGACAAGCCTTTATTCAGACCGATGCAGCAATCAACGAGGGTAACTCCGGAGGTGCATTGGTGAATACTCAAGGTGAACTGGTCGGTATCAATACCGCGTCATTCCAACAAGCGACAGACCTTGAAACCTACGGTATCTCGTTTGCCATTCCGGCACCGCTCGCCAACAAGATCATGCAGAAGATCATCGCAGATGGCCGTGTAATCCGTGGCTATATCGGTATTGATGGCCAAGATATTAACGCCGTAACCGCTCGTCTATTGGGCAATGAACACATTGGTGGCATTGTCGTACTTGGCATTGATCCAAATGGCCCTGCAAGTGCTGCTGGCTTTGAGAAACAAGACATCATCATCAGTATCAATGGCACCAAAGTTCAAGGGCGACAAAGCGTGATGGACATTGTCACTGACTTGCGACCAGGAACGTCAGTCGACGTTGGGATTATCCGCAAGGGTAAAGAGATGAACGTAAAAGTCACCATCGCCGAAGACAAACAAGAAGCATAAAAAAATCCCAGCCATTGGCTGGGATTTTTGTTTGTGTGTTACTCGCTATCACTTGGCTCTTCTGAAGTGTCTGAGGCTCCCCCCATATCCACTTCAATACGCGTTACGCGCTGCAAGCCTCTCGGCAATAAACTACCTCGGCGGCCACGTTCACCACGGAAGTTTTCTAAGTCCGCTGGTTTCAAGCCCAACTTGCGCTTACCGGCATACAGCGTCAGAGAAGCACCTTGTGGCAATGCAATCAAGTGAGACAGAACCTCTTCGCGCTCTTTAGCTTTCGCCGCTGGAATGTTGATGATCTTGTTACCCTTACCTTTCGCCAATTGCGGCAGGTCTTTAATCGGGAACAACAGCATACGACCTTGGTTGGTGATCGCTAAGATTTCATCCGAATCCAGATCCGCAATCGTCTTCGGCGTCATCACTTCAGAGTTAGCAGGAAGTGTCACGAGTGCCTTACCACTGCGGTTCTTCGATAGTAGCTCTGAGCCTTTACATACAAAGCCATAGCCCGCATCAGAACCCACCAGCCATAGCTGCTCATCTTCACCCATGATCACTTGGCGAATACTGCTACCAGCCGTGATGTTCAGGCGGCCAGTAATCGGCTCACCTTGGCTTCGCGCTGATGGTAGTGAGTGTGACTCTAATGAGTAGCTTCGGCCATCGCTACCGAAGAACACCGCTTGTTGGTTGCTCTTACCGCGAGCATGCGCAAGGTAGTTATCACCAGATTTATAGCTTAAGCCTTCTGCATCAACATCGTGGCCTTTCGCATGGCGAATCCAGCCTTTCTCTGAAAGCACCACTGTGATTGGCTCACTTGGTACTAGGTCACGCTCAGTCAACGCTTTTGCTTCTGCACGCTCAACCAGTGGAGAGCGACGGTCATCACCGTATTTCTCTGCGTCCGCTTTAATCTCTTTCTTCAGTAGTGTGTTCAGACGACGCTCAGAACCAAGCAGTTGTTCTAGCTTCTCGCGCTCTTTTTCTAGCTCGTCTTGTTCACCACGGATCTTCATCTCTTCTAGTTTTGCTAGATGACGAAGTTTAGTATCTAGAATCGCATCCGCTTGGATATCAGTAATACCAAAGCGTTCCATCAAGACCGCTTTTGGATCGTCTTCAGTACGAATGATCTCAATCACTTCATCTAGATTTAGGTAAGCTACTAACAAACCTTCCAAGATGTGTAAACGAGCCATCACTTTGTCTAGGCGATGTTGTAGACGACGACGCACAGTAGTACGACGGAACTCAATCCACTCAGACAGAATTTGTACCAGACCTTTCACTTGAGGACGGTTATCGAGACCGATCATGTTCAAGTTAACGCGGAAGCTGCGCTCAAGATCCGTTGAAGCGAATAAGTGATTCATCAACAAATCGCAATCAACGCGGTTTGACTTAGGTACAACGACGATACGCGTTGGGTTCTCGTGATCCGATTCGTCACGAAGGTCGTCTACCATTGGTAGCTTCTTCGCGCGCATTTGGTTCGCGATTTGTTCTAGTAACTTCGCACCCGATACTTGGTGTGGCAGAGAAGTAATGACGATATCAGAACCTTCTTTGTGCCATACCGCACGCATCTTGATGCTACCGCGACCGTTACGATAAATCTTCTCGATATCCGCTTGTGGTGAAGTAATTTCAGCTTCCGTTGGGTAATCTGGACCTTTCACAAACTGCATCACATCCGGCAGTTCTGCTTTCGGGTTGTCGATTAAGTGGATGGTTGCATCTGCCACTTCACGAACGTTGTGAGGCGGAATATCCGTCGCCATACCAACCGCGATACCAGTTACACCGTTTAGCAGGATATGAGGCAGACGCGCAGGCAACATTTGTGGCTCTTTCATCGTGCCATCAAAGTTTGGTTGCCATTCAACCGTGCCTTGACCTAACTCGCCTAGTAGAACTTCAGCAAACTTGGACAGTTTTGCTTCGGTATAACGCATTGCAGCGAATGATTTCGGGTCATCTGGCGCCCCCCAGTTACCCTGACCATCTACCAATGGGTAACGGTAAGAGAATGGCTGTGCCATGAGTACCATCGCTTCGTAACATGCAGAGTCACCGTGCGGATGGTATTTACCCAGTACGTCACCAACGGTACGTGCTGATTTTTTGTATTTCGCTGATGCCGAAAGACCAAGCTCTGACATTGCGTAAATGATGCGTCGTTGAACCGGTTTTAGACCATCGCCAATGTATGGCAATGCGCGATCCATGATTACGTACATCGAGTAGTTCAGATAAGCGTCTTCAGTGAACTTGCGCATTGGCAACTGTTCAACGCCATCATAAGTAATTTCTGTAGACATCCGTTAAACCTCTGCCATATCGCCATTGCTTTGTAGCCAAGTGCGACGGTCATCTGCTCGTTTTTTACCAAGCAACATGTCCATCATTTCCATGGTCGCCGCAGAATCATCGATGGTTAACTGAACCAGACGTCGCGTATTTGGATCCATGGTTGTTTCGCGCAACTGAAGTGGGTTCATCTCACCCAGACCTTTGAATCGTTGCACGTTGATTTTGGCTTTCTTCTTCGACAAGCGCTCAAGTACGCCATCTTTTTCGTCGTCATCTAGGGCATAGAAAACTTCTTTGCCGCAGTCGATACGATACAGAGGCGGCATCGCAACGTAGATGTGACCAGCTTCAACCAGTGCACGGAAGTGACGAGTAAACAGAGCACATAGAAGAGTTGCGATGTGAAGACCATCCGAGTCCGCATCGGCAAGGATACAGATCTTACCGTAGCGAAGGCTGTCTAGGTTGTCGCTGTCAGGGTCGATACCCAAAGCTACCGAGATGTCGTGAACTTCTTGAGAAGCCAGAACTTGGTCTGCGGAGACTTCCCATGTGTTTAAGATCTTACCACGCAGTGGCATCACCGCTTGGAACTCACGATCACGAGCTTGTTTGGCAGAACCGCCCGCCGAGTCACCCTCTACAAAGAAGATTTCTGTGCGGTTTAAGTCTTGTACTGAACAATCCGTTAACTTACCAGGCAGTGCAGGGCCAGATGCTACCTTCTTACGTACAACCTTTTTGCTCGCACGCATACGACGATGCGCGTTCGCGATACAAACTTCGGCAAGTTGCTCTGCAAGTTGTGGCTTTTCGTTCAACCAAAGGCTGAATGAATCTTTCACTACGCCAGATACAAACGCAGCGGTTTGACGAGAAGACAAACGCTCTTTGGTCTGACCGGCAAACTGTGGATCTTGAATCTTAACCGACAGGACGTATGAACAACGGTCGAAGACGTCATCGCCAGTTAGTTTTACGCCACGAGGCAACAAGTTACGGAATTCACAGAACTCACGCATGGCGTCGAGCAAACCTTGGCGAAGGCCGTTTACGTGTGTACCACCTTGTGCCGTTGGGATAAGGTTCACGTAACTCTCGGTGATCATCTCACCGCCTTCTGGCTGCCAGATCACGGCCCAATTTGCTGCTTCTGTTTCGGCTGAGAATTCACCTGTAAATGGTTCTTCTGGCAGGACGGTATAACCTTTAACACCTTCCGCTAGATAGTCTTTCAAGCCATCTTCGTAGAACCACTTATAGTCTTTGTTGTTTACTTTATCTGTAAAAGTAATCTCTAGACCCGGGCAAAGTACCGCTTTCGCACGCAGGTTATTCACCAGACGAGTTACTGAGAAGTTTGCAGAATCAAAGTACTTAGCATCTGGCCAGAAATGCACACTGGTACCACGGTTACGACGACCACATGTGCCGACTACCGTTAGGTCAGAAACTTTATCGCCGTGCTCAAAAGCAATCTCATACACTTGGCCATCACGACGTACGGTCACTTCAACACGCTTGGACAGTGCGTTTACTACTGAGATACCTACACCGTGTAGACCACCAGAGAATTGGTAGTTTTTATTGGAAAACTTACCACCCGCGTGAAGCTTACATAGGATCAGTTCAACACCTGAAACCTTCTCTTCTGGGTGGATATCAACAGGCATGCCTCGACCATCATCGATCACTTCTAGTGATTGGTCAGCATGTAGGATGACTTGTACTTTTGAGGCATGTCCGGCTAGCGCTTCATCGACACTGTTATCGATAACTTCTTGGCCCAAGTGGTTTGGGCGCGCTGTATCCGTATACATCCCTGGTCGGCGACGTACTGGTTCTAGACCATTCAGTACTTCAATGGCACCAGCATTATATTGTTCAGTCATAATACGGAATTGTTCTCAAAGTTTACTTGTAACCCGAGCCTCACCGATGGGTGAGCGATACTCGAGAAACGAAAAAGCTACCCCGTCAGCACCCTTCTCATTGGTCGGTCATGCATAACAAAGTAGTCAGGGATTTACACCCCTAAGATCTTTTCGGCAAAACATAGTCGGAAAGCATACCCGCTATGTCAAGAAACGGTTGGATATATCAATAAAAACTATGAGCCTATTCCAATCGCTCTAGAAATCACAAATTTAAGAATTTAATGATTTGAGCAGGATAACGCTCAAAGCCAATAAAACTGTGATCACCGCCTTCTTCTACGGTTTTCTTAGCATCGGTAAATTTCTCTACCGCTTGGCGATAATCCAGAACCTCATCTTCTGTTTGCTGTAACAGCCAGAAGGATTGAGGCGACGCGATGCTTTTTACATCAAGAGCTTTCAGCTCGTCAATATGACAAGCTTCAAGTGTATAGGTTTCGTGCGTGTATGGGTTAGTTTGCTCACCCAAATAGTCAACCAACAGCTCATAAGGCTTCACCGCAGGGTTAACCACGACCGCACGAAAACCAAATTGCGCGTTCAACCACGTAGACATGTAGCCCCCCAGAGAGCTGCCCACTAAACCAATGTTATAGTCATCTTTATATTGCTCAACAATGTCTAATAGACATTGAGCGGCAAGCTGTGGAAAGCATGGCAATTGAGGCACAACAACTTTAATGTCTGGGCGCTGCTGTTCACAGTACTCTTTCATCAAATTCGCCTTCATTGAAAGTGGCGAACTGTTAAAACCATGGATATACAGTAGTAGCGCCGGTTTGCTCATAAAAGCCTCACAGAAGAAAAAGTAAGCCCGAACATAAAGTTCGGGCGTGATATTTGGTTAGTAGCCGTTTGAGGTAAAGTCTGGCTGAAACTGCCCATCCGTCAGGCGATTAACCTCAGTAGAAATGTCACCACTCGGGTGAAGTTCTAATTCTCGCCACCCTGGGCACTCTGTGTCTAACGCAAAGTCATCGGAGTTCGGCTTAAACTGCACACAGGTTGAAGGCGTTGCCATCACTCGAATACCATTATAAAGAACATTCATGTCTTGGTGCACATGACCACATAAAATGCCCTTTACGTTCTCAAAACGGTCTACAACTTGCCAAAATGCTTCAGCATCCTTCAGTGTATGCTGGTCAAGCCAAGCACTACCAACTAACAACGGGTGATGGTGCAATAACACAAGTGTGTGTCGGTCTGGGTAGTCAGATAACTTTTCTTCTAATAGGGAAAGTTGCTGATCACTTAAACGCCCATGAGGCACGCCCACAACTTGTGAATCTAGCAAGATCAACTGCCAATGTTCACCTAGCAAAAGGTGCTCAACAGATTGAATTTGAGGTGATGGTAGAACCGTCCCCATGTTTGGTTTGAAGTCGTGATTGCCAGGCAACCAAAAACACGCTTTCTCCAACGGTGCAATACCCTCGGCAAAACGCTGGTAAGACTCGGCACTGTGATCTTGTGAAATATCACCCGTCGCCAAGATGTATTCAAACTGCACTTGACGATGAAGAACTTCTTTCACCACGGCTTCAAAGCTGTCGGCGGTTCTTACGCTCAGCAAACTGCCCTCATCTGCAGCAAACAGATGAGTATCCGTGATTTGTATAAGCTTTATGCTGTCACTAGATGATTGCAAAATGAAAACCTGATTCGTCCACTATTTAATTTTTTGTTATTTTCCCTTAGTGACGTGACAATCAATTGAAGGCAAGTGGCGATCGACTAATGCCACTTCGTAAACAGAACGTCAGCCATTCACCAAGGAACGTATTAAGTTGATGTTTTTCATCTTTCTGCATCAACTGGTCGTTGGGATAATCATATTTAGCTTTGATGCGAGAGAACTCTCCGCTTGAGCATACTTCAGCAACTCTTGCATCGTGATAAAGCCTGACAGACATCGTCGGTAAAGGAAACACCGGCATCTCATCACTCTGACATATCTCAACAACTGTGGTGTATTTTGTGATTTCATTCACGGTCAGTTGGTAAACCATGTTCGCTGCTTGATAACAACGAATATCACCAACTTCGGCAGAAGCAGGCAGCAAAGCATTGAGCTTAGCGTAGTTGGTCTCATAAGTTCTCATCAGACCCGCTAAGTCGACATGGTATCGCTGTTTTACCGCTACTTGTGCCATTACTTATTCTCCACCGATTGGGGAAACTCCCCATTGTGATTTCAATTCTTGATGGTTAAGTTGTAACCATTGCAATGCAATGATCGAAGCACCATTTTCGAATTTTCCATCCTTCACCCATTGATACGCAGTTTCGCGACTCAGTACATGAACACGAATATCTTCATTCTCATAGTCTAAACCATGAATGCCATGCGCTTTAGTTGCATCCACTTCTCCAATGAACACATCTAATTTTTCCGAGCACCCACCAGAAGAAGGGTAATAAGAAGTAACCGAAGTGACACGTCCCACTTGGATCCCTGCTTCCTCTTCTGCTTCTCGACGAATCACTTCTTCAGCGGACTCATCACGGTCTATCATTCCTGCAACAATTTCGAATTGCCAAGGAGATGAATGTTCCAATGCCCCAACTCGGATCTGTTCAATGATCACAACTTGATCAGTCACAGGATCATACGGGAGCATGGCAGCAGCATGACCACGTTCGAACATTTCTCGTTCGACAATCCCACTCCAACCACCAGCAAATAACCTATGCTTAAAACGGTATTTCACCATTTTAAAGAAACCTTTAAACACAGTTTCCTTTGAGATTATTTCCACATCTTGGGGAGTAAAATCATTTTGTTGCTTGTCACACTGTTGCATTCAACACCTCTCTGAGTGAATCTTGTAGTTTACTCATTGTTATTCGCTTGCTCAAAGGACTTGGCTCAACTTTTTGTACAATAGTTATAAATTATTTTAAGCCTTTCTCAAAAATTTATTGCACAGGTGGATAATTACGTGTAAAAAAGTGCAAAGTTTAGAGTAAATATCGTCCAAATTAAGTTAAACTACTGAGAATTAACCAATCTATTGACCGCGGGAATGGAAAATGAAAAAACTGCTTCCACTATTTATCAGTGCAGCGCTAGGCAGTATGAGCACAGCAGCATGGGCAGACTCCCTTGCTGAAATTTATGACTTAGCAAAACAAAATGACCCACAATTGCTCAGTGTAGCAGCGCAGCGTGATCAAGCTTTTGAAGCAATCAACTCTAGCCGCAGTGCCCTACTACCACAAATCAACTTAACCGCTGGTTATGACATTGCTCGTGGTGATACTGACTACGACCAGAATAGCGCAACAGTAAGAGATCGTAGCAACGACCAAAATGTTCTATCCGCCGGTGTTGGCTTTACACAAGAGCTGTACAACCGCGCGTCTTGGATCACTCTAGATACTGCTGAGAAAACAGCACGTCAATCGGATGCGACTTATGCAGCAACGCAACAAGGTTTGATCCTTCGCGTTTCTCAAGCTTACTTTGAAGTACTACGTGCGCAAGACAACCTTGTGTTTGTTCGTGCAGAGAAAGCTGCGGTTGGTCGCCAACTAGAGCAAACGAAACAACGTTTTGAAGTCGGCCTATCAGCAATTACTGACGTACACGACGCACAGGCACAGTTTGACGCAGTATTGGCGGACGAAGTTCTAGCAGAAAACGATCTGATCAACAGCTACGAGTCACTACGTGAAATCACAGGCCAAGAACACAAAAACCTAAATGTTCTTGATACTGCTCGTTTCTCGGCGAGCCGTCCAAGCACACCAGCTGAAACATTAGTTGAAGAAGCAAAAACAACCAACCTGAGCCTACTGTCAGCGCGTATCTCACAAGATATTGCTCGTGATAACATCTCGCTAGCAAGCTCTGGTCACCTACCGACACTATCGCTAGACGGTGGTTACAACTACTCTGACACAGCAGAAAGTACAGCTGACAACACAACCGATGGCTTTAACGTAGGCGTGAACCTAGCAGTGCCGCTATACACTGGTGGTCGTACGACATCTGAAGTGAAACAAGCAGAATACAACTATGTAGCGGCAAGTGAAAACCTTGAAGCTGAATACCGTAGTGTTGTGAAAGAAGTGCGTGCACAAAACAACAACATTAACGCCTCTATCGGCGCGCTAAAAGCGTACGAACAATCTGTGGTTTCTGCACAGTCTGCACTTGAAGCAACAGAAGCTGGTTTCGATGTTGGTACTCGTACTATCGTTGACGTGCTAGACGCAACTCGTCGTCTGTACGATGCAAACAAAAACCTCTCAGATGCACGTTACAACTACATTCTTGCAGGTCTTCAGCTACGCCAAGCAGTTGGTACGCTAAGTGAGCAAGATATCCTAGATGTAGACGCGGGCCTTAAGCCAGCAAAATAAACGTCTAAGTAACACGCAAAACGCCAGTTGATTTTCAACTGGCGTTTTTTTTGTTGGGGTAAGTAACCAAGCCAAGTGCGCTTTAGATCCCCTCCCCTTTCAAAGGGGAGGGTTAGGGAGGGGTTGCTTCTCGATCTAATTGACGACACTGGTTTTCAATCAGACCGAGCATTAACCCCCTCTAACTCCCCCTTGAAAAGGGGGAGGACTGGAATGCGTTTGTGGTTAGATTCACTCCTCTAAAAACAACAAAGGCCGCTTGAAAGCGACCTTTAACAATCAGTTTGTAGTAATCAGTTTGGCGAGCAAGGTATTAACCCTTACCACCTTTGATAGCGTTGATGATCTCGCTGGTTGAACAACCATCTTCAAAGTTCAGTACACGAACTTCACCGCCTGCAGCGATCACTTCTTTACCACCCGCGATCTCTTCTGGTTTGTAATCACCACCTTTCACCAATAAGCTAGGCAGCACTTCTGAGATCAAACGCTGTGGTGTGTCTTCACTGAACGGTACAACCCAATCAACCGCGCCAAGACCCGCCAAGACTGCCATACGACGATCAGTTGGGTTCACTGGACGACCTGGGCCTTTCAAGCGTTTCACTGAGTCATCAGTATTCACTGCAACGATTAGGCGGTCACCTAACTCAGCAGCATGATTTAGGTAAGAAACATGACCTGCGTGTAGAATGTCGAAACAACCATTGGTCATCACCACCTTCTCGCCTTTTGCACGTGCTTTCTTCACGGCGTCAATCAGCGCTTGCTCTGAAATCACACCGTAGTCTGTATCTTGACTGCCGTGAATAGCTTCAGCCAATTCAATCTCAGATAGTGTTGATGTACCTAATTTACCAACCACAACACCTGCGGCTGCGTTTGCTAGTGCACAAGCTTCTTCAAACGATTTACCAGCGGCTACCGATGCTGCTAATACAGAAATAACCGTATCGCCCGCACCCGTTACGTCATACACTTCTTTCGCTTGTGTCGGTAGGTGGAATGGCTCTGCACCACGGCGAATCAATGTCATGCCGTTTTCGCTGCGTGTCACCAACAGAGCTTCAAATTCGAACTCTTCAACTAAAGCTAGCGCTTTTTCTACTAACTCTTGGTCAGATTTCACTTTGCCCACAACGTCTTCAAACTCTTTCATGTTTGGAGTCAGAAGGGTTGCACCACGGTAGCGTTCGAAATCCGCCCCTTTAGGGTCAATAAATACGGGAATGTTTGCTGCGCGTGCTTTTTGGATGTACGCCTGTACATGCTCAAGCGAACCTTTTGCGTAGTCAGACATGATGACCGCTTTCACGCTTGGTAGCGCGGCTTCCATGCGAGACAATACAGGCTCTGCATCTGTGTTCTCGAACTTGTCTTCAAAATCCAAACGAATCAACTGTTGACCACGGCTCATGACACGCAGTTTGGTAATCGTTGGGTATTCAGGAAGCGCCACAAAGTCGCATTTTACTTTTAGCGAGTTCAGGGTTTCAGTCAGCACTTTCGCTGGCTCATCTATACCCGTTAGACCAACAATGTGAGCGTGACCGCCAAGTGAAGCAATATTCATTGCTACGTTCGCAGCACCACCCGGACGCTCTTCATTGTTTTCTACTTTCACAACAGGTACTGGCGCTTCAGGAGAAATACGTCCAGTCGGGCCATACCAGTAACGATCTAGCATGACATCGCCGATGATAAGCACACCAGCGCTGTTGTAATCAGGTAGAATTGGTTTCATTATTGGTCTCCAAAAATTAAATCGTGGTGAGTTTAACACAGCCTTTTTCTAGGCTGAACCTTGCACATGACTTCTGCTTAGGCAAACCATTGATTCCATGCTTGCTTCACCCACTCGCGCTCCGCAACAAACTTATCTTCCGCCACATCAGCATCCAAATTAAGTAAGTTACGGCGATGAATCTCATCACGCATCGATGTGTATGCGCGAGTTAACTGCATCGCTTGATTTTCTTCCATGACACCCTGAGCAATCAAGGTTTCAAAAATTCTTACGTTATCGCACCAACGTATTAGTTTAGGCTTACTGTGACTGTAGTTGAGCACAAGGTATTGAGCGAGGAATTCAATGTCGGTAATACCTCCCTTATCTTGCTTAAGCATAAAGCGCTCAGACTTTTTCCCGCCAAGGTGATCACGCATTTTTTCCCGCATATCGACCACCTGCTTCTTCAGCGTATCTTGGTCACGCGATTTACACAGCACATCATGGCGCGTGTTATGGAAAGCTACCGCTAATGGTTCATCACCATAAATCATGCGAGCACGTACTAACGCCTGATGTTCCCAAGTCCACGCATCTTGATGTTGATAATCGTCAAATGCATCGGTCGGGCTTACCAGTAATCCTGATGCGCCTGAAGGACGTAAGCGAGTATCCACTTCGTACAGAATGCCTGATGCAGTGCGGGTCGAGAAAATATGAATGATGCGTTGTGCCAAACGAAGGTAAAACTGACGACCATCGATTTCTTTCTTACCATCGGTATACACATTCACCGGACAATCGTGCATAAACACGATGTCGAGATCTGAGTTGTAGCCCAATTCCCAACCACCGACTTTCCCATAACCAATCACAGCAAAACCTTTACCTTCACGATCTTTCACGTGTGTTGGTTCACCATACTTTTCCGACACTTGTAGCCAAGCTTGGTTCACTACGGCTTCTACGATGGCTTCAGCTAAGTACGTTAAGTGGTCACTTACTTTCATCACTGGTAACACACCAGCAATATCTGCAGCAGCAATGCGGAGGATGCAAATCTGCTTGAACTGACGCAACGCCTCCATTTGCTGTTCCATATCATCCTCTGGAATACGAGCAAGGAAGTCGCGCAGCTCCGTTCGGTAGCTGTCGAGTGGGATTGGGTTATACAGGTGCTGAGGGTCGATCAGCTCATCAAGCAGTATTGGGTAACGCGATAGCTGCTCGGAAATCATCGGACTTGCAGTGCACAGACGCACCAATTGCACCAATGCTGCTGGGTGCTCATCCAGCAATTCTAAATACGTAGTGCGCGTGCAAATGTTATGCAGCAAATGCAGAACTCGTGGCAGACCAAACTGTGCATCAGGATGGGCGAACACCGCATCGAAGACTTTCGGCATTAACTTAGTTAAGACTTCACGCCCACGCGGGCCAAGCGTTTTTTTCGCTAAGTCTGCCTTAAACTGCATGATGGTTTTAGCAAGCGCTTCCGAGTTCTCCGTTTTGATGTCTTCTTGCAACACATGTTCAAGCACATCTTGCTTGGTCGCCATGTCCCAAAGTTCATGGAAATGACGTGCGATGGTTTCCGTCTCGTCCTCTTCGTCATCACCAATTAAGTTCTCAAACACCTTATGTACGTTAGCCATATGCTGTTGAGTTTGAGCCATCAAATCATCCCAAGCATCAAATCGCATCGCAATGGCCAGTTTTAGGCGTTCATCATCGCAATCAGGCAAGGTTTGGGTTTGTTTATCGGCCATCGCTTGCAGTAAGTTTTCCAGCTTACGTAAGTATTTATAGGCCGTTTCTAAATTCTCGACTTCTGATGGGGTCAACTGGCCTAATTCACCAATAGCATTCAAGGTTTCTAGTAAACCACGACCTCGCAGAGAAGGCTCTCGACCACCACGAATTAACTGGAATACTTGAGCAATAAACTCAATTTCACGAATGCCACCAGCGCCTAATTTAATGTTGTTACTCAAACCACGGCGACGTACTTCACTGCTGATCATCGATTTCATTCGACGCAGAGATTGAATCGCACTGAAGTCGATATAACGGCGGAACACAAATGGGCGCAGCATCTGGCGCAATTCTTGGTATTGCGGATACATTTCGCTGCCCATGACGCGTGCTTTGATCATCGCGTAACGTTCCCAATCGCGCCCTTGCTCTTGATAATAATCTTCGAGAGCTGCGTAGCTCATGACCAAGGGACCACTTTCACCAAACGGACGTAGACGCATGTCAACGCGGTAACAGAAACCATCAAAGGTTTGTTGGTCGAGCGCTTTAATGATGCGTTGGCCCAAACGGGTAAAGAACTGTGCATTGGCAATACTACGACGTGCACCTTGGGTCTCACCATTTTCTGGATAGGTGAAGATCAAGTCGATATCGGAAGAAAAGTTCAGCTCGCCACCACCCAACTTACCCATACCGATGATCAGCATAGGTTGCGCTTCGCCTTCGGCATTGGTTGGGGTTCCCCACTCATTGCAACAAATCTTATATTGCCATTGGTAGGTCTCGAAGATCATCGCTTCTGCCAACTGTGATAAGTGACTAAGTGACTCTTCTAGCGTCCAAGTGTGGGTGAAGTCTTTCCACGCAATGTAAACCATTTCACGGTTGCGAAATTGGCGCAGTACACGGTGTCCAGCCATTTCATCTTGGCATTCCGCCAAGAGCTTTGCGAGGCTTACACGATAGGTTTGTTGTCGACTGCTTTCTGCCAGCATGCTAGGTAAATCTTGCGCGAGTTTCTCATCACGATGAATCGCTTCGGTAATGAACTTACTTAACCCAGACACAAAACGAAATTGCTCAGCGAGCTCGGTTGGCCATTGTTGAACGTATCCCGCTTGTTCCGCATTTTGTACCGCAGAATCCGCGACAGAAATCAGTGACGAAGGCAGCTGCATTTTTCTTCCTTGTTTGAAAAGCACTGTGATTAGGTGTTATCACTTATTTATACCAGAGTTAGCACAAATAAAAACGCCCACAAAAGGTTTGTGGGCGTTTTATCAAAGCTTGTCAGACTTAGACTTGGAAGGATTTAATCTTCTCATCTAACTCTTCGGCATTACTTTGCATCATTTCAGACGTTTCCAGCAACTCCGTCACAACAACAACAGATGCTTCCACCAACTCACGAACGTTAGTGAGGTTTTGGCTCATTTCTTCTGCGACGCTACTTTGTTGGCCTGAAGCCGTCGCAATCTGGAAGTTCATGTCGTTGATTTGTGTCACTTGACCAACGATGCCATCCAGTTCAGAGCCTGCATTGGACACTAACTCAACCCCTTCTGCTGCTTCAACCACGCTCTTTTCCATCAATTCGACGGCAGATTCAGCACTCGATTGAAGCTGTGTGATCATTTCTTGAATTTCGACGGTCGCTTGTTGTGTACGCTGGGCAAGGTTACGAACCTCATCCGCAACCACAGCAAAGCCTCGACCTGCTTCACCTGCACGCGCCGCTTCAATCGCTGCGTTCAATGCCAGTAAGTTAGTTTGTTCTGAGATGCCTTGAATGGTCCCTACTACACTACCAATCGCTTCTACGCGTTCTTCTACTTGGTTAACGGCACTTGCAGAAGACGCGATATCGGAAGAGAGTTCACTCATTTTAGACACGGTTTTTTGCAAGAACTGCTGGCCAGTCACCGCTTGAGTTGAAGCTTGCTCGGTTAAAGTTGACGCAGTTTGCGCATGTTCAGCTACAGTTTGTACGGTTGAAGACATCTCGCTCATGGCCGTCGCAAGCTGGTCGATTTCATTAAACTCTTCTTGTGCTGACTCTTTCGTCTCGGACATGCTCAATGTCATCACCTCTGTGAGGGTAGAAAGCTCTTCCGAAGAGTTGATCTGCATTTGAATGACATCATGCAGTTGGCGACGAGTGGTCTCAAGTTCACGAGCCACATCGCCGTATTCGTCTTTACAATCCATTCCAAAAGGAACAGAAAGGTTCTTACTTGCCATTAATTTGATGGCTTCATTAAGGTATTGCGTCTGACGCAACATCACGCGCGCAGCGGCCAGCAGTAGTACCACAAACACCACAATTAAGATCGCCGTTTGCCAAGCAACTTGAGTGAGATACGCTTCATAATGCTGCTGGGCAACTTGTTCGTTCTGAGTTGCCGCTAGTAATGAATCGTAGAATGTGCTCGCGTCCCACAGTTGCTTCGCCACAATTAGGATGGTGCTAAATACCATCAACATGACCATTTTCGGAACGAGCTTGATGTCGGATATCACCCTTTCCCACGGCTTAAATGCCAGCTTTTCCATTGTCAGTTCTCCACCGAGTCTTATATAGTCTTACTTATAGTTATGCGCGCACTTAACGTTGCCTGCGCGATTTATTTCGAGCTTCGTATGAAAAACCATGATATCAAAGACAGCACCAAACCGATGGGGCTGCTATCACTAATATTGTCCTTTATGGCACTATTTGTGATCTCTGGCCTGTTGTTTTTCCCGCTTGATAACGAAACCCGTCAAGTTCTTATCGGTCTGGATTTTATAATCTGTAGTATTTTTCTATTACAGCTCACCATAGATTTGATCCGGGCCACAGATCGCAGGTCATTTCTTAAGCATCACTGGATCGATTTTGTGGCGAGTATCCCAATGGTTGAGCCTTTACGCTTCGCTCGACTGTTTCATATCTTGCGTGTCATTTTGGTCTTACGCTCTTCAAAGTTCATTCTTTTACAGCTCAAGCAAAACCGCCGAGAAACCACTCTAGCCTCTATCTTATTGCTAATGGTGGTTCTGATAACTCTTGGTTCCAGTGCCATGTTGTTTATTGAAGGACAAAGCCCAGAGGCAAACATCCAAACGGGAACTGATGCATTGTGGTGGGCATTTGTGACCATTTCGACAGTTGGTTATGGTGACCATTATCCGGTGACGACAGGCGGCAAACTGCTGGCTGTAATGGTCATCATCTGTGGTGTCGGTATCTTCGGTATGATTTCTGGTTTGATTACATCGATTCTGACTGCGCCAACCAGACAGCAAGATCATCGCTCAAAAAATAAAGAAAAGCTGTTAAAGCAGGTGCTAGACAGACAAGAGCAGATTTTGAACCGGCTACAAGTGATTGAAGAAGAACTTCAAGAACAAAAGCAGCAGACAAAAAAGTAGGACCCTAAGGTCCTATTTTTATTGTTTGATCTTACTCTTGCCAGTAGGGCTCAACTTCCACGCTGATGGCTCGCGTCTGATCCATCGCGTGCAAGATAGAACGCTCTTGACGATGTAACCAACGTTCCAGTTGCTCTTGCTCTTCCCCTTCTAACATACCAACCAATGGCAATAGATGGTTCAACATCAGCAAGTCATCAATACCATGCACTAAATCAGCCCATGGCAGTCGGAAACTATTACGTTCTTCCGAATCGTACAAACTCGCAAAGCCGATGCCCGTATAGAGATTTCGTAATAGACGGTAACGTTGATCAACGTATTCTTGTCCTGACAACTGACGCTCCGCTGGGAATGCTTCCATCAGCTCCGCCCAAGTGCGATCCAATTGCGTGACAGAAAACGGCTGGATATTCGCAGACATTTTTTCACGAGCTTTGTCGTCTAAGAAAGGTTGCCAACCACGAGTGAGAATCCAACGGCTCAAATCCAATAGCAGACCGGTGTAACGTGCCGAACTGAGGAGTTGAAGGGTCTCTTCACGGCCTGGTAGCTCTTCTAGTTGCTGCGTCAACTCAGAAACTAAGAACTTACGAGCATCCAGTTTACGTAACACATTACCTTTATCATCTAAAAGCTCTTCTAAATGCGCGTGCTCGTCTAGCCACTCTAGCTCTTCTTCCAACCATTTTAGTTCTTGGCGTAAAATCGCACTGGCGCGACGCGGCACCATACCACCAAAGATAGTCAGAGTCTGACGAATAAAACGAATTGAATTACCAATTTCGCGCAGAGCCTCAACACTGTCTCTTTCAGTAAAAATTTGCTCATGGTAATGCCAATGAGAAAGCGCATGCTCTAACGAGTTAATAAAGCAGTACTCTACGGTATCTGTCTTACTACTATCGACTAAAGACAAAGGCTTTACTTCATCCCCTGCATAGCCACTCGCCAAGCGGTAACCTTTTGCGGCTTTGCTCAGGTTACCCAAGCGCATACCGCCGGCTTCACACAGGCTACGAGCAAGAGTAAACAGTGCATCGGTTTGACCTGATTTCAATTCCAGTTCAACTTCGCAAATAGGATCTTGTTTCTCTTCCCCTTCGGTATCAACAGCAATTACAGCACCTTGGTCAAAAGCCACTTCGATTTGACTGCCATCAGGCATACCAATCAGCCACTGTTCACGAGTGAAGTTGGTAGAAAATAGAGGGGTCAGTTCTGATTGTAGCGTCGCAACGTCTTTACCTACTGGCCAAATGTCAGAAGGGTGAAGCGTGAGTTCTGGCTCATTACTGGTGTGCTCAGCATTGTATTCTGGTCTTTGATGAAGGCCCGCTACAACGCGTCCTGCTGTTTTTACAGTTTGGACAAAAACGTCATCAAAACGGCGAATTCTTAAACCAATGTCGTGCTGCCTTAACCATTTATCAGCGGTATCAAAATAGGTGTTACCCAAGTCACGACAACTGTGCTGAAGTACCTTTGTTTCAGAAATTTTTGCTCTTAAAGTTTCTGAAAATTCAGGAGAAACAAAAAACTTCAGTTCTATCTCGGTTTCCATAGCTATACCTTTCAAAGCAGATAGAAACAGGATATTGCCTAATTTCTCACACGGCAAGAAAGAAATATCACCGGAATGATGATCTAAAACAGTTTTAAAGAGTGATTTAATGCGTTACCATGCGCGCCTTTATAGCCATCGTTCAACATTTCGCCAAGAAATGGTGTATGTTTTTTTAAGGTTATAGCTATTAGGTTGAATGACCATGCCAGTAAATACAATTATGGGGTTATTTGCAAAGTCCCCAATTAAGCCTTTGCAACGCCACGTTGTCTGTGTCAACGAATGTTGTTCACACTTGGTTAAGTTCTTTGAAGTGTCTTCAAAGGGTGACTGGGAAAAAGCAGCAGAAATTCGCGCTCAAATTTCTCACCTAGAGAAAGAAGCAGACGTTCTGAAACGTGAAATCCGTCTAAAACTGCCTCGCGGTTTGTTCATGCCAGTCGATCGTACTGACATGCTTGAGCTTCTGACTCAACAGGACAAACTTGCTAACCTGGCAAAAGACATTGCTGGCCGTGTATATGGCCGTCAACTTGTCATTCCAGAGGCTCTCCAATCAAATTTCCTCGCTTACGTTCAACGATGTCTTGATGCGGCTGACCAAGCGCAAAAAGTGATCAATGAACTTGATGAACTTCTTGAAACTGGCTTTAAAGGCCGTGAAGTAACGCTAGTTGCTGAAATGATTAATCAACTAGATGTTATCGAAGATGACACCGATGCCATGCAGATTGAATTACGCCAACAATTGATGGCGATTGAACCTGACATGAACCCTATCGACGTCATGTTCTTGTACAAGATTCTTGAATGGGTAGGTGGTATTGCCGACCAAGCGCAGCGCGTAGGTGCTCGTTTGGAAGTCATGCTATCTCGATCTTAAATCATAAGTTAACGACATAACGAAGAGCATTACGAATGCAAGTCAGATGGACGATGACGAGATTCACCGTCTTATGGGCTGACGCGCGCAAAATTTTGCTCCGCTTGTTATAAAACAACTAGGTATTACGATGGATATCCTCGCTAACTACGGCACTGTCCTGATTATTGTTGCAGCAGCTTTCGGTTTCTTGATGGCTATTGGTATTGGTGCGAATGACGTTGCGAACGCAATGGGCACCTCAGTCGGCTCGAAAGCGCTAACCGTTAAACAAGCGATCATTATCGCAATGATCTTTGAATTTGCGGGTGCATACCTTGCAGGTGGTGAAGTTACCGATACGATCCGTAAAGGTGTTATCGAAACCTCTCTATTCGCACATCAACCTGATGTTCTTGTATTTGGCATGATGTCTGCGCTTCTAGCGGCTGGCACATGGCTACTACTTGCGTCATACATGGGTTGGCCTGTTTCTACGACTCACTCGATCATCGGTGCAATCATCGGTTTCGCATGTGTGTCTGTAGGTACTGAAGCGGTTGACTGGGCAAGTGTTCAAGGCATTGTTGGTAGCTGGATTATTACGCCGGTTATCTCAGGTTTCTTTGCTTACGTTATCTTTGTCAGTGCCCAACGCCTGATTTTTGATACTGAGAACCCACTATTCAACGCAAAACGTTTCGTTCCAGTTTACATGTTCATCACGACAATGGTGATTGCACTTGTAACCATCAAAAAAGGTCTGAAACACGTTGGCCTTCACCTAAGTAACGGTGAAGCATGGATGTGGGCAGCGGTAATCTCAGCAGCAGTAATGGCTGGCGGTTACTTCTACATTCAGAAGAAATTCGCGAACCGTGAAGAAGACCACGGCTTCGCAGGTGTTGAAGGTATCTTCTCTGTACTGATGGTTATCACTGCGTGTGCGATGGCATTTGCACACGGTTCTAACGACGTAGCGAACGCGATCGGTCCACTGTCTGCGGTTGTTTCAACGGTTGAGCACATGGGTGAAATCACCGGTAAGAGCACCATCGCATGGTGGATTCTTCCTCTAGGTGGTTTTGGTATCGTAGTTGGTCTTGCGACACTTGGTCACAAAGTAATGGCAACCGTTGGTACAGGCATCACTGAACTAACACCAAGCCGTGGTTTTGCTGCGCAGCTTGCTACAGCATGTACGGTTGTTCTAGCGTCAGGTACTGGTCTACCTATTTCAACGACTCAGACACTGGTTGGTGCGGTTCTAGGTGTTGGTTTCGCTCGCGGTATCGCAGCACTAAACCTAGGCGTAGTACGTAACATCGTTGCTTCATGGATCGTTACCCTACCAGCAGGCGCACTATTGGCAGTCGTATTCTTCTACGGCATCCAAGCGATGTTCTCGTAAGACAGACCGTCAATAGATTGTAAGCGCTTTGTCATTATTGACTCAAACGCACAGAAAGGGAGGCTTTGCCTCCCTTCTTTGTTGCACCGAAGTTTGAAACTGCATAATATTCGTCTATTTCCGGCTCCAATCATTCGGTGCCAAAGCTGTATCCAAGAAAATCGTTAAGGGATTTATTGTGAAAAAACTATTCATCACGGTTTTGTTTACTTTGCTAGCAGCGCCAGCGGCACTAGCGGCAGACCGTTATATTTCTGATGACCTATTCACTTTTATGCACTCTGGTCCAAACAACACTTACCGCATTATGGGTAGTGTTAACGCAGGCTCTAAAGTACAACTGCTGCAAGCAAATAAAGACACAGGTTACACACAGATTCGAGACGACCGCGGCCGCACTGGTTGGGTGCAAAGCAAGTTCGTCACAAACCAAGAGAGCATGGCAATTCGTATGCCTCGCATTGAGAAAGAACTGAAAGAAGTGAAGTCTCAACTTGCGAACGCTCGTCAAAACTCAGACACAGAGAAAGCGGGCCTAGTGACGTCACTAGAAACGCGTAACCAGCAAATCTCTGACCTTGAGAAGAAATACTCAGAGATCAGTGACCAACTGACTTCTATAGAAACAGAGAACCGTGAGCTTCGCGCTAAGCTAGACACCCAAAAAGACGACATGCTACTTAAGTACTTCACTTACGGTGGTGGTGTTGCAGGTCTTGGTTTGCTGTTTGGTTTGATTCTTCCGCATATCATGCCACGCAGAAAGAAATCACCAGCAGGTTGGGCATAATCGCTTTCAGCTAAACGGATAAAGAAAAGCCAGTCGTACTCGACTGGCTTTTTTGTTGGCTTCGTTTAACGAGATACCTTGTTACTCACCCATTGAACTGGATGCTCGTCGTCTGTCCGTTGCGCCGTAAATCTTGCCATCCTTAACTTCAATCGCGTTCAACCCACTCACCACAGGTATTACGTGGACTGGGTAACCTAATTCCATGAACTCCGGAACGAGCATTTCTGCAAAGGTCTTCTTCTCCACCAACAAGCCAGTCGGATCGTAGGGCTTAGTTCGGTCAATCTTGGTGCCGTATTGAATATTCGGTAGATCAATCGCCTCCTGCGCAGACAAGTTCCAGTCGAGAACCCCTACAAGGGTCTTTAAAACATAACCTGGGATTTGCGAACTGCCAGGAGAGCCCACAACCAAACGTAAGTCATTGCTGCTGTCCATGACCATTAAAGGCGTGATGGCTGATCGCGGGCGTTTACCTGCCTCAATGGCATTTTGCGTCGGTTTACCATCGACTGTTGGCATGGGAGAGAAGTTTGCCATTTGCGCATTCAAAATCACGCCATCGACCATCACACCCGCTCCCATTCCAGTCCCAACGGTACTGGTCATCGCAATGGCATTGCCCTCTTTATCAATGATGGAAATATGCCCGGTATCTTTGCTCTCAAAGCCTTGGTATTGCGCATACTGCATTGGCGTTACCTGCCCAGCTTTAGGACTATCTTTTGCCACACCATAATCAGGAATCAATTCTCGTCTTTCATCGAGATAATCGTTATCTAACAGTTGCTCAATCGGAGTCTCTATATAATCAGGGTCACCGGCGTAAGCGATGCGATCGGCTTTTGCAACACGCATTGCCTCCGTCATCAAACGCCAAGGTTCAACATCTGTTTTCGCCATTTGAGAGAGACCATAAGGTTCAAGCAACTTAAGGCTTTGTGCGACCATCACTCCACCAGAAGCCGGATAACCAAATGACACAACCTTATTACCTCGATACTCGGTCTCAATGATGTCACGTTGCTTAACTTGGTAGTTTTTGAAGTCCGACAAAGACAGCTTCTCATGTCGGTCGCCAATACGGCTGTTGACTGTCTCAACGATGTGCTTACCAAACTCACCGCCATAGAGGTATTCATCACCTTGTCGAGCGATCTGTTTTAGCGTTTCGACCATCTTAGGGTTCTTCATCAACGTGCCTGTCGGCTTAATCTCATCACCTTGCCAATACAGTGCTTTTATCTCAGGGTCTTGTCTCAACCGCGCTTGCTCGCGTACGACAATATCGTAGGTGTAGCTGTTCATAGCATAACCTTCGCTTGCCAATTCAATTGCAGGCTTCATCAATTCAGACCACGCAAGCTTGCCGTATTGCTCGTGTGTGGAATAGAGCAATCGTAAGGTTCCCGGAACGGCAATAGAACGAGGGCCAAGAATGTCATTGCGGCTGAGTACTTCTCCGTTTTCTACAAACATATTCGGGTTCGCACTAGAAGGCGCTTCATCTCGACCATCAAGCGCAAGAAACTGTTGCTTATCGTGCTGGTAAAACAAAGCAAATGTACCGCCACCGATACCTGTCATATCCGGTTCAACGACCGACATCACCATCTGCATCGCCACCATGGCATCAACCGCGTTACCGCCTTGCTTCAATATCTTGTAACCAGTACTGCTCACATAAGGATTGGTTGCGCTTACCATAAAATGCTCACCAGTATTATCTGGCGTAATCGGAAAAGGTTCAGGCTTTGCGGCATAGCTCACCGCGGCAACCAAGCTCAAAGAAAAAGTAAGAATACGCATACGTTCCGTATAGACTCCTGTAATTTTATAGAGGTCTAACGTTGACCAAATGCTTATTGCCAAGTTCGTCAATATGGTGTTTTTTTACACAACCCTGACCCGATAGGCATGATCAATCCATCAGCAATATCGAAGCCCTTTTAAGCACTGGTGTAAGGTATATTTTGTTTCTTTGACGGTTTGGAAATCATTAACCAAACCAATAGGGAGAAGCTTGTAGAAGAGACAAAAAAGCCAGCGAATAACTTCACTGGCTTCTATTAGATTCGGGTTAGATCGTTACCCTTTCCATTCATATAATGCAGGAATTCGGATCTGTTCCCCTTGGAACTCGACGATCACCGCTTGTGGTTGGATCTCTTTTAACGTGATTTGACCATCCACCACATCACCTTGGTGGTATTCAACGTTATTGATCTTCACCCAACGTCGCTTAGTATCGCTTGAATACATGTGCGTTTGTAAATTCAATGCAGGCAAGCGGCCATGCCATTGGCGTGCATCATGCTCAAGATCGTTCATCTGAGCTTCTGAGCGCGTAGGCTGATCATTGTTCGCCATCGCATTTTCAACTTTCATCGCTAAATCAGGAGACAACGAAGACAAGTCGAGATCATCTAACGACAGTCCGAGATCATCCTGCCCAACTTTCGTTTGCGAAGTCTGTTTTGTTTTCTCTGGCACAGAAAGTAATGATTGCTCACCCGGCACTGATTCATTACTCACATAATCTTGCCCGACAAAGGTACCCATACTTCTCGATAACTCTGCGCTTGGCCACTCACGTTGCAACTGAGCAAGCTGAGTCACCTCAGGGTAGTCAAGCGTTTCAAAGTTTGGTCTTAACTTAACAGGCTCAGGAGCTTGAACTGGCACTTGAACCGTCATCGGCTCTTGGGCAACCCTGGGGGCTTGCATTTCTGGCGTCAAAAGGTCCATATACCAAGCGACGCCAACAGCGGTTAGGCTTACAGGCAGTAGAAAAAGCCCAATGTGTTTCATCATCGGCATTATGCTTCCTCCTCATTGATTTGCGCTAAGGCTGGAGCATCAGGTTGCGCGCTTTGTTGTAAGCGCTCTAATGTACGTTGACCTGCAATGCCATCCACACCAATGCCTTGCCAGCGCTGGAAGAGTTCCACACGCTCTTTCATTGCACCATCATAAATGTCTGTACTTAGTGGTTGTTCATTTACCGCTTCTGCCAGCAACTTGTCCAACACTTCAATTGCAGGCCCTTCCATATCAAGACGCAGAGTATCTTTTAGAGGCGCTTGCCATAACTCGATGATATTGCCCTGCCACAGTGGTTTTAGCCACGATATAGGTAGGCGTAGGCGCTCCTTACCATTGAGCACTTCCACCTTACCGTCACCAATCGCATACAAAATGACGTAACCCACTTCCCCTTGATAATTCAGTTCTAATATCACTGGACGATTCTGCTGAACCAATAACGGCCATGTTGCCATCTTTCGCTCACAACGCATTGTTGATTGTGGCTCAGATAAACAAAGATTGTCGCGAACTGAAGCGCGGTAGCCCCATAGTTTGTAAAGATCGTTAACGGCTAAATTTGATTGGGTTTGTGCTAACAGTTGTTCACGCTGTTCATTGGTCAATTGCTCATTAAAAATTGGGGCAACAACCGCTGGTTGTATTGGCGTGTGAGCAGCAACCGTAGGTACAGTATTTGTTGGCACCTTCATAGGCATATTGTGCGTCACTGCCCAACCAACCCCTAATGCCGCAAACACACCAATGGCAACCGAGCCCCATGCAGGCCATTCAAAGCTACGGCGAATTGGCTTATCCTGCTGATAAATCTCGGCTTGGAACTGCATCACCTCTTCACACGCTTGATGTACTGTCTGTCGATCAACGACTACATTGCCCTTGTAGTAACTCATGTTCAGTGACTTATCACACACAAGGTTGATAAGGCGTGGAATGCCATGGCTATACTTGGCAATCAGCTTAGTCGAACTGCGATCGAACAACTGCTGGTCACCACCTGCGGTATGCAAACGAAACGCAATGTAGTCAGCGGTTTCCTTTTCATCCAACGGCAATAAGTGATAACGACCAGTAATACGCTGTGCAAGCTGACGTAGCTGCGTCGTTTGCAGCAAGCGTTGTAGCTCTGGCTGGCCAACCAAGAGCACTTTAAGCAGCTTTCTGGTGTCCGTTTCTAAGTTGGTAAGTAGACGCAACTGCTCAAGAACATCAGCGGCGAGGTGCTGCGCCTCATCAATCACTAATAACGTCGTCCAACCTAATTTATGGTTACGCAGCAAGTACTCATGAATCGCTTGGTTAAGCTGCTTGAGCGTCGCATCTTGCGGATAAGTCACTTTGAACTCATCACAAATAGCCTCAAGCAAGTCTCGGCTAGAAAAGGTGGGATTAAGAATCAAGCCTGCTTTGGTGTTCTCATCCAAATTCGCCAACATGGCTTTCGCGACGGTGGTTTTGCCTGTCCCTACTTCGCCTGTCAGCATGGCAAAACCACCACCATCGCCTAACCCCGCCTGAAGATGCGTGATCGCCTCTTTATGACGTTGGCTCAGATACAGATAACGCGAGTTTGGAACAATCGAAAATGGCAGTTCAACAAACCCGAAAAAGTCCTTATACATTAGGATCTCCAGCTAAAACCCTCCCGCAATCAAATCGGGATATTCCTTATTAGACTTAAACAAAGCGCTAAGTTCTTTTAGATGTGAAGAAAAGTACCATTGCTTGCTACAATGTCCAACGTCATATCCATAAATTAAGAGGTAATCCGTGCAAGTTTATTTAGTTGGTGGTGCAGTTCGAGATCATTTGCTCGGAATCGACAGTTATGACAAAGATTGGGTGGTTGTCGGCTCGACACCAGAAATGATGCAAAGCCAAGGCTACACGGCTGTCGGGAAAGACTTTCCTGTGTTTCTTCATCCCAAGACTAAAGAAGAGTACGCCCTTGCACGAACCGAAAGAAAATCTGGCGCGGGTTACACTGGCTTTGAATGTTTCTTTGATCAAAGCGTCACGCTAGAAGAAGACCTTATCCGACGAGATCTCACCATCAACGCCATGGCGATGGATAATGACGGCAATCTATATGATCCTTATGGTGGCCAACAAGATTTGCAGGCGAAAGTGCTACGTCATGTATCGGAAGCTTTTGTTGAAGACCCTCTACGTGTTCTGCGTGTGGCTCGTTTCGCGGCGAAGTTGGCGCATTTGGGCTTTAGCGTGGCAGAGGAAACCATCCAACTAATGCGCGAGATCGCAGAATCTGGCGAGTTGAGCACCCTTACTCCAGAACGTGTTTGGCAAGAATGGCATAAGTCGCTTTCTACTTCCCGCCCAGACGTATTCTTATCTGTTTTAAGAGAGTGCGGTGCGTTAGCCATCGTCCTGCCAGAAATTGATGTCCTGTTTGGCGTACCTCAGCCAGAAAAGTGGCATCCAGAAATCGATACAGGTATTCACACTCTTATGGTGGCCGAGCAAGCAGCAAAGCTGAGTGATTCATTGCCGGTTCGATTTGCTGCACAAGTACATGATTTAGGCAAAGGCGTCACGCCAGAAAGCGAATGGCCGAGTCACAAAATGCATTGTCACACGGGTTTAAAGTTGATTAAAAAGCTGTGTGCTCGCGTGCGCGTTCCTAATGAATTTCGTGACTTGGCATTAATGGTCTGTGAGCAACACTCTAACATCCACCGAGCCGCCGAGCTTAAACCACAAACCATCATAAAAATCCTCAACAAGTTTGATGTGTGGCGTAAGTCAGAACGTTTGCAAGATATTTTAATCTGTTGCCAAGCCGATCATGCAGGTCGAAAAGGCTTAGAAGACCGACCTTACCCGCAAGCAGAGCTGTTTATGCAAGCTTACCAAGCTGCGGCATCTGTCGACGTACAAGCTATCATTAAAGACGGCTTCAAAGGCCCAACTATTCGCGATGAACAAGAGAAGCGCCGCGTTGAAGCAGTAAGAGTTACGCTAGGAAAATAAGCCGATAGGTACATAACGAACAAACAAAAACGCCCGCTATAGAAAGCGGGCGTTTTCATTCGGATTGGGTTTAAGTCGTCAGCAAGAAAGCAAACAAGCCAAAACCTAGAATCAGACGGTAGATAACGAATGGTGTCATGCCCATGCGTGAAATCATCTTCAAGAAGAAGTGGATACAAATATACGCACTGATAAATGAAGTCACGATACCCGTAAGTAAGAAGCCAACATGCACAGGTTCGCCGCTGGTTACTAACTTCATCCCTAAGTAGCCACCAGCCAAAGTGATGATTGGTATCGACATTAAGAATGAGAAACGAGCCGCCGCTTCACGGGTAAAGCCTAAGTAAAGCGCCGCGGTGATGGTTGCACCAGAGCGTGAAGTACCAGGGATCATCGCAAGTGCTTGAGCAATACCAATAAACAGTGCTTTCTTCCAACCCGTTTGGTATTCATCCGCGATTTGCTCTGCGTTCTTATCCACCCACCACAGCAACAAACCAAAGATGATCGTCGTCGTCGCGATCACATAAGCACTGCGTAGGTAAATCTCAATGATGTCTTTCATCAATAGACCGAAGACACATGCCGGGATCGTCGCCAATACAATCATCCAAGCTAATTTGGCTTCTTTGCTGCGGTCGCCTTTAAAGATCGAGGCAAACAACGCTTGGAATAGCGTGATCACTTCTTGGCGGAAATAAATCACCACAGCCATCAACGTACCAACGTGAACGGCAACATCAAATGCTAAACCTTGGTCTTCCCAACCAAATATAGCGGAAGGTAAAATCAAATGAGCAGAGCTGGAAATTGGTAAAAACTCTGTCAGACCCTGAATCAGAGCCAAAATAAAGGCTTCAAAGTAACTCATGTAAACAACTCAAAATTAAAGTGAAAAAGAAACGGGTTTGAGTGAATCAACGGGCTGCATCGCCTGCCAAATATCAGCGACAGTACGCCCATCGCCGGGGATCACTAGATGAGGTTCGAGATCATACAGGGGCTTTGTTACAAAAGGATATTTGTAGATATCACTGCGAGGTAACTCAGGTTTTTGTTGCGAAATGCACTCACCGAACAAGACTATATCGAGATCTAAGGTTCGATCCTGATACTTTTGCGCATTTTCCTCACGACCCCACTTAAACTCAATCTCGCGTAGATGCTGACTCAACTCTTCGAGTGACAACTCCGTAAAAAAACTAATCACGAAGTTGTAGAAGTTCTGACTGCTAAAGCCAATTGGCTCGCATTCATATATCGGTGATACGTGGAGATCCGTTCCAAGTTGCTGCAACTCTTGAAAAGCCGCCAACGAATGCCGCTCCCTATCTATGTTGGTACCGACACCGATATAAGCTTTTATCATGCCTGGCCTCGCTCAATCACAACGCCTACCGCGCGTGCTTGAGGAACGGCACCAGGTTTTGCCAAACGAATTTTTACCCAAGGCACAGAGAAGCGCTGCATGATGATGTCAGCCACTTCTTCTGCCACTCGTTCAACCAGAAGGAAACGACCATTTTCGATGTGATTAAGCACCGCTTCACTTACCTGCGAGTAGTCCAATGCGTCTTGAACATCATCACTTTTACCCGCCGGTTTATTGTCGTGCGCCATTTCGATATCCAGAACCAGCTTTTGCTTAATTTGCTGTTCCCAATCGTAAACGCCGATGGTGGTGATTACTTCTAGTTGTTCAATAAAAACTTTATCCAGAGCCATCTTATGTCCTTCTTTTACAGAGGTCGGATACCCGATACGGGCAATTTGATCGTACTATTCTATACCCAAGCAACCTACTGCGGCCTTTAACCACGTCAATTGGTGGCAAAAGTCACTTGGGTATAAACTGCGAAGACTCTTTATATACAAGAAATCCCATAATGCAAGCTCTATCGCAGAGAGTATTTTTGCTCAAAGCCGAATCGCGGTATGATAGCAACTACTCAGGAACTGAGCATTAAATTCCAATCCATCAAGGACTTCTATGGACGCACTGGCACTGATAATGACAATGGCCGCCTATTTGCTGGGATCGATCTCCAGTGCGGTACTCATTTGTCGTTTGTTAAGGCTGCCAGACCCTCGTAAAGTTGGCTCTAATAACCCTGGTGCAACCAATGTGTTACGCATTGGCGGCAAAGGGGCTGCCGTAGCCGTTTTACTCTGTGACATGCTCAAAGGCACCATACCAGTTTGGGGAGGGTACTTCCTCGGTATCGATCCGATCATTCTTGGTGTCATCGCGATTGCAGCCTGTCTCGGCCATATGTACCCAATATTCTTCCACTTTAAAGGGGGGAAAGGCGTCGCAACAGCACTTGGTGCAATCGCCCCTATCGGTCTGGATTTAACCGGTCTTGTTATGCTGACATGGCTGGGGATCGCCGTCTTGTTCCGCTACTCTTCTTTAGCTGCCTTAGTCACCGTTTTAGTGACACCGTTTTACACTTGGATGTTCAAACCTCAATACACCTTACCTGTAGCAATGTTGTGCTGTTTAATCGTCTTTAAACACCATCAAAACATCCGCCGATTACTCTCTGGCGAAGAACCAAAGATTGGTGAGAAGAAACTGATAGAAAAAAACTCGGCCTAAAACCGAGTTTTCTGTATCTAAATATGGCTTGAAAATCTAAGCGTGCACTTTATTTAAGAAGTCTAACAGCATCTGGTTAACGAACTCAGGTTGCTCCAATGAGCTAATGTGCCCTGCTTCTGGGATCTCAATCAATTGGCTACCCGTAATACAGTCGTTCATCAAGTAAGATTCAAACACCGGGCGAGGCTTATCTTCACGGCCGACGGCAATCAAGGTTGGCAAAGCGAACATTTCTGAATCTTCAATCACATCACGGCGGCCAAACACCATACGCCCAACACGAGCAACTTCGACTGCACGCTCACCTTGTAGAGCTTCAAGACTTTGTTTGAATGAAGCGACTAGCTCAGGGTTTACTTGCTCGGCATTATTGGCAAAAAACAGCGGAGTGACAGCCTCAATAATTGGCGCTGGTACAGCTTGCACTTGGTTAATCGTATCTAACATCGCAAAGTACTTCTTGTGCGTCACTTCAGGTTCAAGCCCAATGAAGGTATCCATCAACACCAATGACTTCACACGCTGCGGAGCTTGAGCAGTCAGCTCTGCACCCCACATGCCGCCAACAGACAAACCAACAATAGAGAACTGTTCGATCTCCAAATGATCCATCAATGCCAGCATGTGCTGAGCGTAATCCACCAAAGAACGGGTTGAAGCTGGTGCAGCATCTGACTCACCGTGTGCCCAAAGATCTGGCACAATACAACGGTATGACTGGCTTAGCACCTCAATCTGCGGAGCCCACATTTGGCAATCCCACAAATAACTGTGTCCAAATAGCAACACAGGGCCTTCCCCTTTATCTAAGTAAGCAAGTTTCTGACCTTCAATTTCAAACTTATTCATTGTTATATCCATTTATTATTCTTGCACATCATCCTATCACTGAAACGATATAGAACTGCTCGCATCAGTCAGGCTTTAACATTAATTACGCAAAGCCTTTCAGTCCAATAGGTAAAAATAAAGGCCTCTTATAAGCAGAGACCTTTATCGTGGTGAATCTATTTCAAACCTTCAGTAGAAGCTTACTTACGCGATTGGCGTCAGTTGGTCGATTGGCCAACGTGGGCGCGCTTCCACAGCCATGTCCGACACTTCGCCATTCTTCAGGCGCTGCATTCCAGCGTAGGCGATCATCGCACCGTTGTCGGTACAGAATTCCGTACGTGGGTAGTAAACTTCACCACCGACTTTCTTCGCCAGCTTCTCAAGTTCAGCACGCAGACGACGGTTAGCACTTACACCACCCGCAATCACAATACGCTTCATGCCAGTTTGTTCTAGAGCACGCTTACATTTGATTACCAGTGTCGCACACACAGCTTCTTCAAATGCTAAAGCGATATCTGCACGTGTTTGCTCGTCATCACCGTTTGCCGCAATGGTATTAGCAGTAAAAGTCTTGAGACCAGAAAAGCTCATGTCCAAACCTGGCACGTTGGTCATTGGGCGTGGAAACTTAAAGCGACCCGGAGTGCCTTTTTCTGCCAGTTTAGACAGTAGTGGACCACCAGGGTAATCCAAGCCCATTAACTTCGCGGTTTTATCAAACGCTTCACCCGCTGCATCATCAATCGACTCGCCTAGGATTTTGTACTCGCCGATGCCTTTCACTTCCACCATCATTGAGTGACCGCCCGATACCAATACCGCAACAAACGGGAATGGTGGTGGATTGTCTTCTAGCATAGGTGCCAGTAGGTGACCTTCCATATGGTGAACAGGCACTGCAGGAACACCCCAAGCGTAAGCAATACTACGACCAATCGTTGCACCAACGAGCAAGGCACCAACAAGACCAGGCCCAGCGGTGTACGCAACGCCATCAATGTCTTTAGGTGTCAGATTTGCTTCCTTTAGCGCCTCTTTAATAAGAGGAATAGTTTTCTTAACATGGTCACGTGAAGCCAACTCAGGCACCACGCCACCGTAATCCGCGTGAAGTTTTACTTGGCTGTAAAGCTGGTGTGATAGCAGACCTTTTTCATCGTCATAAATCGCGATGCCAGTCTCGTCACATGAGGTTTCAATACCGATAATGCGCATGGTTTTCTCAGTGGGCTTTCTGTATAGAGGAAATTTGGGCGTCATATTACCTTGCCTTGGTGCTTCAAACAAATTTTGTACAGACAATAAGCGATAAAAGGCTTTACAAAGCTTATGTGATCGGATTAAAATTCCGCACCATTTTTGATCAAGCTGGTAATAGACCAAATAATTGTGATTTGGTTTACTGAAATCCAGCGTTAACGAATAACCCCTGAGGTGAAAGGCATATGCCAGTAGTTAAAGTACGTGAAAACGAACCGTTCGACGTTGCTCTACGTCGTTTCAAGCGCTCTTGCGAAAAAGCAGGTATCCTTTCTGAAGTGCGTCGTCGTGAGCACTACGAAAAACCAACTACAGTTCGCAAACGCGCTAAAGCAGCAGCTCAAAAGCGTCACGCTAAGAAGCTAGCTCGCGAAAACGCTCGTCGCGTTCGCCTGTACTAATAACTGAGCTCCGGAAAGGAATTTAGTTATGGCTCTGATTGAACAACTCAAAGAAGAGCAAAAATTAGCGATGAAAGCCAAGGACAAATTGCGCCTTGGTACTATTCGTTTAGCCTTATCAGCAATTAAGCAACGTGAAGTTGACGAACAGATCACTCTGAACGACGACGACATTCTTGCTGTGTTGACCAAAATGGTTAAACAACGTCGCGACTCTGTTACGCAGTTTGAAGCAGCAAATCGTCAAGATCTTGCTGATGCTGAACGAGCAGAAATTACGGTTCTTGAGGATTTTATGCCTCAACCACTGACAGATGAAGAAGTAGCAGCTCTTATCGAGAACGCGATTACTGAATCTGGTGCAGCTGGCATGCAAGACATGGGCAAAGTAATGGGCGTTCTGAAGCCGCAAATTCAAGGGCGTGCAGATATGGGTAAAGTGAGCGGTTTAGTTCGCGCTAAATTGGCTTAACACCCCACCCAATTGCAGCAAGCCGTGCTATCCTTTGGAACGCACGGCTTGTTTGTATCTGAATGAATGGAATAACGCACGGTCGTATGCATGCTTTTCTCCATAACTCATTCACACCAATCATGATTTTTCTTTTTTGTTAGGTTTTATGGCTGGACACATCCCACGCAGTTTTATTGATGACCTCCTAGCTCGACTTGATATTGTCGACATCATTGACGCGCGCGTGAAACTTAAGAAAAAAGGTAAAAATTACGGCGCTTGCTGCCCTTTCCATAACGAAAAGACCCCTTCATTCAGTGTCAGCCAAGAAAAGCAGTTCTATCACTGTTTTGGTTGTGGCGTGCATGGCAATGCCATCGACTTCATTATGGAGTTCGAGCGCTTAGAGTTTGTCGAAGCTATTGAAGAACTGGCGTCTTACCTCGGGTTAGATGTTCCTCGCGAACAACGCAGCGGTGGTGGCGGTCAGTTTCAATCAGGACCACAAGCCAGCAGCAGCGAAAAACGTAGCCTTTACGATTTAATGGGCAGTATTTCTCAGTTTTATCGTAATCAACTCAAGCTACCAGCAAGCAAAGTTGCCATTGAATACCTAAAAGATCGTGGATTATCTGGCGAAATCGTCCAGAAGTTTGGCATCGGCTATGTGGCCGATGAATGGGACTTAGTCCGTAAGAACTTCGGCCAGAACAAAGATAACCAAGACATGCTAGTTACAGGCGGCATGTTGATTGAAAACGAAAAAGGTAACCGTTACGACCGCTTCCGTGGCCGTATTATGTTCCCAATTCGAGATCGACGAGGCCGAGTGATTGGTTTTGGTGGTCGTGTATTGGGCGACGGCACCCCGAAATACCTCAACTCACCGGAAACGCCAATCTTCCATAAAGGTAAAGAGCTATACGGCCTTTATGAAGTCTTACAGGCATATCGTGAACCACCACGAATTTTGGTGGTTGAAGGGTATATGGATGTTGTCGCGTTAGCGCAATATGGCGTAGATTACTCTGTCGCTTCATTGGGCACGTCAACGACTGGCGACCACATTCAAATGCTGTTTCGTCAGACCAACACCGTTGTGTGTTGTTACGATGGCGACCGCGCAGGTAAAGAGGCCGCTTGGCGCGCGCTGGAAAACGCACTTCAATACCTGAAAACAGGTAACACATTGAAGTTCTTGTTCTTACCTGATGGCGAAGACCCGGACAGCTACGTTCGTAAATACGGCAAACAAGCCTTCGAACAACAAATCGAACAAGCGACACCGCTTTCGAGCTATCTGTTTGATAACCTAATTGAATTGCACCAAATCAACTTGGGCAATAATGAAGGTAAGTCGGCACTGCGTGCCTACGCAAGTGCACTTATCGACAAGATACCTGATCCCTACTTTCAGGAGTTACTCGAAAAGCTGCTTGATGAACGCACTGGTTTTGATAACCGCTTACGTCAACCACGTAAGAAGAGCAATGAAACTCGACCTCAGCCGCACAAAGAGATCAAACGAACTCCGATGCGCGAGGTTATCGCTCTACTTATTCAAAATCCGAGCTATGCTCAAATGGTACCGGATCTTTCCTCAGTGAGAGATTTATCCATACCAGGCCTAAGTTTATTTGTTGATGTACTTGATAAATGTCAGGCACATCCCCATATCAACACAGGCCAATTATTAGAGCATTGGCGAAATAGCCAAAATGAGACCCTTCTGTCTCGTCTGGCGAGCTGGGATATTCCGCTCGTAGAAGACAACCTTGAAGAAATATTTTTAGACTCACTGGACAAAATAATTGCCCAGTGCGTAGAAAAGCAAATTGAAAACCTGCAGGCCAAAGCAAGAAGTGTCGGTTTATCAGCCGAAGAGAAAAGGGAGCTGCTAGCTTTAATGCTAGATTTAAAAGCGTAACCCTGATTAATTAGTCAGCAACAATTAAATTTGCTATAGTAAGTGGTTTGCATTTCGCATACTGATTCCTTCACCAGATTACGAAGTTGGATACCGTCTATGGATCAAAATCCGCAGTCACAGCTAAAGTTACTTGTTATTAAAGGCAAGGAACAAGGCTATCTGACCTACGCCGAAGTAAATGACCACCTACCTGCTGAAATCGTAGATTCAGAACAGGTAGAAGACATCATTCAGATGATCAACGATATGGGTATCAAAGTAGTTGAAACTGCTCCTGATGCCGATGATCTAGCACTGAACGATGACACAAACATTACCGATGAAGATGCTGCCGAAGCCGCAGCCGCTGCACTTTCTAGCGTAGAAAGTGAAATTGGTCGTACAACAGACCCAGTGCGCATGTACATGCGTGAAATGGGTACTGTAGAGCTACTGACTCGCGAAGGCGAAATCGACATCGCAAAACGTATTGAAGAAGGTATTAACCAAGTTCAATCGTCTGTTGCTGAATACCCTGGCACTATCCCATACATTCTTGAGCAGTTTGACAAAGTTCAAGCAGAAGAACTTCGTCTAACTGACCTTATCTCTGGATTTGTTGACCCTGACGCAGATGACACTGCTGCTCCAACAGCAACGCACATCGGCTCTGAATTGTCTGAATCTCAACTAGAAGAAGAAGACGAAGAAGACGCAGAAGAAGATGAAGAGAGTGATGACGATTCAGATGATTCTGAAGAAGATGTAGGTATTGACCCAGAGCTAGCGCTTGAGAAATTCAACCAGCTACGCAGCACGTACCAAAACCTTCAGCTTGCGATCAACGAACACGGCTACGAAAGCCCGAAAGCAACCGTTGCAAACGAATTGATGCTAGACGTATTCAGAGAATTCCGTCTAACACCAAAACAGTTCGATCACCTCGTGAACGAGCTTCGTACTGCGATGGATCGCGTTCGTACTCAAGAACGTTTGATCATGAAGTCAGCGGTTGAATACGGCAAAATGCCGAAGAAATCATTCATCGCGCTATTTACAGGTAATGAATCAAGCGAAGCTTGGCTAGATGAGATTCTTTCATCTGATAAGCCTTACGCTGAAAAAATCAAACGTAGCGAAGAAGAGATCCGTCGTTCAATCATGAAGCTAAAAATGATTGAAGAAGAGACTTCTCTAAACGTTCAAAACATTAAAGACATCAGCCGTCGTATGTCTATCGGTGAAGCAAAAGCTCGCCGAGCGAAGAAAGAGATGGTTGAAGCGAACTTACGTCTAGTGATTTCTATCGCGAAGAAATACACCAACCGTGGTTTACAGTTCTTGGATCTAATCCAAGAAGGTAACATCGGCCTGATGAAAGCGGTAGATAAGTTCGAATACCGTCGTGGTTACAAGTTCTCGACTTACGCAACGTGGTGGATCCGTCAGGCTATCACTCGTTCAATCGCGGACCAAGCACGTACGATTCGTATTCCGGTACACATGATCGAAACGATCAACAAGCTAAACCGTATCTCTCGTCAAATGCTACAAGAGATGGGTCGTGAGCCGCTACCGGAAGAACTGGCAGAGCGCATGCAAATGCCAGAAGACAAGATTCGTAAAGTACTGAAAATCGCTAAAGAGCCAATCTCTATGGAGACACCAATCGGTGACGACGAAGATTCGCATCTAGGTGATTTCATCGAAGATACAACGCTAGAACTGCCGTTAGATTCAGCAACTGCGACAAGCCTGAAAATGGCGACAAAAGACGTACTTGCAGGTCTAACACCACGTGAAGCAAAAGTTCTTCGTATGCGCTTTGGTATCGACATGAACACTGACCACACTCTAGAAGAAGTAGGTAAGCAGTTCGACGTTACTCGTGAACGTATCCGTCAGATTGAAGCGAAAGCACTACGTAAACTGCGTCACCCAAGCCGCTCAGAAACTCTGCGCAGCTTCCTAGACGAGTAATCGAAGCGATTAAAAGCAAAAAAGGTGACCGAGTGTCACCTTTTTTATTATCGGTGAAGCTAAGTGAATAAAAACTAAGCGCAATTGCCCTACCTAGTGGCTAGACACCTTGCAACGCTTCCCCTATAATCGTTGACCTATTAAGGCCCCTTAGCTCAGTGGTTAGAGCAGTCGACTCATAATCGATTGGTCCCCAGTTCAAGTCTGGGAGGGGCCACCAAATTTCGAAAAGCTCGTAGAGAAATCTACGAGCTTTTTTGTTTTTGGAAACGCGCTTCATTTAAGCCACTAAGCTTATTAGTTTTACGAACGTTCTAGCTCGCACCTTGAGGCTTGATACTCTTGTGTTGCAGAGACTAAGTCTGGGCGATTGATCGCTCTCCACAGAAAATAAGGGGGGATCAAGAACGCGACAAAATAAAACGATTCATGGAAAAACAATTGAGCCGTATCTTCTTGATGTTCACAAAACGCCACCAAGGCACATAAATCCAACAACACACTCAATGCACCGAACACCACAGAAACCACAATTGCTAAACCAAGCAATTCTCTGAGGTAATGTTTGTAAGCCATTCTAGCAATTCCTTCTAGCGAATAAGTGCGGTCAAAATTACGCCTCTAAACCCCTATCTGAATTGACTTTTATCAACTTCACGGCCGAACAAATAAGAACTTAGTTTTATAAAAGATCACTTGCACAAATAAGAAAAAGAGCGGCAACTAGAATGCAATTGATTGAGCATTAAAAAAACCAATCGAATGACTGGCTTTTACTTTTTTATTCAGTGGATAGTAAGACGTAGAGTTAATCGGACAAGTAATATTGAACGGTTGAAACAACGCGTACTTTTTTAATATAAGGCGTGTTGCTATCACGATCGTAAATGGAGAACTGACCTTGCGTCGCACGCTTGATTTTACCAAGCGAGCTTTGTGAATCTTTCGCGAACTTCTCTGCCACTTCACGAGCGTTCTTAGTCGCTTCTTCAATCATGTCTGGCTTGATGTCATTAAGCTTAGTAAAACTGTATTCAATGCGATTTGCATAAGGATCTTGGTTAAGCAAAACGCCCTGTTTGCCTAGCTCACCGATTTCATTGATAGCCGCTCTAACGACATCAATGTTCTGGCTGTAGACCGTCACCGTTCGATTGGCTAAGTAACGATACTCAATGTCCTGTTCGTTACCATATTGCTGTGCTTTACGGTCTGTTACGGCTGGAGAGGATAACGAGAAGTTGGATTCATCCAGTCCCTTTGCTGCGAGAAAATCGAGTACTAGCTTCGTCTGTTGATCAATCTCATCAAACATCGTCGGCATGTCATTACTCGCTACGGTAAACTGAATCGGCCAAATCACCGTATCCGCGGGGTACTCACGTTCAGATAGCCCTTTTACGGTAACCACACGCTCGTAAGCTTTGTACTTAATCGCCGTCTGTTGGATAAAAAAACCCAGGACACCAAGACCAATGATCAGGCTTAACCCCAGCCATACTGACGACTTATTGGTAATTCGCTCCATTCATACTCCTAATTTCGCTCAATCAATCAATTTGTTATGTCGATAAGATAGTCTAGTTATGGCAATAAAATAGCGACCGGAAGCTAAATTTGTGTCATATCGCTCGAAATGATGAGCTCGATAACATAAAATCGAACAGTGTTTTATTTTTGAGTTTATCACTATGTTGAAAACAAAATTAATATTGCTCTGTGGACTGCTGATCTCCAGCTTTTGTGTCAGTGCCAACGAGTTTGCACCTGAAGAATCATTAGCTGAAGAGCAAGTCACTAATGAAAACACCATTGAAGAAAATGCACAGGCTTGTTCAGAAGAATCGTGCAAGGGCAAAGGTTTTGATGGACGCATACTGCTAGAAAACGAACCCACTAAGCAGGTGCTGAGCTCTCTAGAAAGCCTGGGTGAAACACTCAACTCTCTTAGTATCCTCATGTTTGCTGGTGATAAAGCTTAAACTTCCCAATACCACCTTCATTATGCTTCGCCTTTGGTCAACAAAGCTTCACCACTTTGTCACCAAAGGCTCATGCTTTTGCCTCTGAACTGTCATCTGTAATTTCTACTATCCAATCAGCAACTTATACGCTGAGGTAAATATGGATAGTTCAACCCCTTTTCGTCTCCCCCGTAAAACGCCTTTTGGTATTGGTGAAAACGTTGCTGAATGGGCAACCGGTTTAAACCAGCTGGATAAGTTCTACGCTCAACGCCCCGTCAATGCCGATACCAAAGCCTTTCTCCGCTTTACGCTGGATATCTTAGGCATCGACTATCGTATCTCCCATGGCTCACTCGACTCAGTTCCAAAACAAGGTGCTACCGTTATTGTGGCGAACCACCCGCTTGGTTGTGTGGAAGGCGTGATCTTGGCTGAACTCTTGTTGATGGTACGAGACGATATCCAAATCTTAGCCAATCAATACCTCAAAACCGTGCCAGAGTTAGATCAGCTCTTCATTGGCGTCGATGTGTTTGAAGGCAAAGACGCCATGAAATCGAACATGAAAGCACTCAGAGCAGCCAACAAACATTTGGCGAAGGGCGGCTTGTTGCTTGTCTTTCCTGCCGGTGAAGTGTCCCAGTTAGTCGATGCCAAACAGCAACGCTTGGAAGACAAAGAGTGGAGCCGAAGCGTGAGCAGTCTGATCCGAAAGAATAAAGCGACGACGGTTCCGATATTCATCAGTGGTCAAAACTCGAAACGCTTCTATATGGCAGGAAAAATCCATCCACTTTTGCGTACCCTAATGCTCGGACGAGAGCTACTGAACAAACATGCGCAAACCATCGACTTATCCTTTGGCCAAGCGATTAAATTTAAAGAGCTAAATACACTTAGCGATGATCAAGTGGTGAACTATTTGCGGCTCAACACTTACTTGCTCAATCGTGAAACCCAATCAGTGAAGCCTTCTTCTTCATCAGAACAGCTCTCTCCAATAGCGGCAGGGTTACCTGTAGGCGAATTGCTTGGAGAGCTGAACAACTTACCAAAAGCGGCCAAGCTGTTAACAAGTGGTGAGTTCGACGTCTACTGTACGGAGTCGCAGAATATCCCTTCCCTACTGCATGAAATTGGTCGCCTACGTGAGCTCAATTTTCGACAAGTTGGCGAAGGAACGGGGCTAGCAATAGACATTGACCATTTCGATCATGATTATCTGCATCTGTTTGTGTGGGACAGAGAAAACCAATGCTTGGTGGGCGCGTATCGCTTAGGTCTGGTTGATCAGTTGATTGAAAAGTGCGGCGTAGCAGGTCTGTATTCACGAACATTGTTTAACTATGACCAACGTTTTATAGACCAGATGGGCAAATCCATTGAGATGGGACGCTCAGTGATTGCGCTGCAATATCAAAAGAGCATGAGCGCGCTGCTGCTGCTGTGGAAAGGCATCGCAACGTTCGTACATCAAAACCCAGATTACACACACCTATTTGGTCCGGTGAGCATTAGCAACGACTACAGCGATACTGCACGCCAACTGCTTGCCCAATCAATGACACTGCACCACTACGACAACAACTGCGCAGAGTACGTCACGCCTTCTAACCCACTTCCTGAGCACCACCGTGACTGGAACACCGGCATGCTTACCGCTCTGGGGGACTTACAGCTATTATCACGCGTTATTGCCAGAATTGATGAAGGGAAAGGTGTACCCGTTTTGCTGCGTCAGTATTTAAGCCTCAATGGCAAGCTGGTGTGCTTCAACGTAGATCCTGCGTTCAATAATGCTCTAGATGGGTTGATCATGGTGGACTTACGCGATGTAGAAGAGAAAACGCTAGCAAGGTATATGGGACGCGAGCAAGCTCATGAGTACCTCACCTACCATACTAATAGCTGCCATAAGTAAGAGCAGTAAGTAAGAAGAGAGTTGTGAATCAATAAAAAGCCGAATAGCGACTCTCTTTTATTTTTCTATCAATTAGATAAGAACACTTCGTGAAGTGCGCCGAAAAGACTCGTATAGACACACTCTATCAGAAAGGTCGCAATGACATTGATCACATCAATCCCGTCACAAACTTTCATAAAACACCAAAGCGGACTTAGATCACACTTCACACCCAGACCAAATCGACACAAAATGCGACATTGATCGTCACTGGTATTTAATTTGAATTTCAAAAGAAATCAAAGGTGATCAAAGTCACAAAGTATTTTAACTTTAAATTTGTCAGAAGGTCGAATTGATCACTAAGATTTTTATTGACAGATTTGAAAGTGGCTTTTTGTTATTAAGTTACAAGTTAATAAGTTGAACTTGGTCACTTAAAAACCGTTTCTCAGCCTAAGAAATGCGGGCGTAGATCACGAAAAACCCGTTGTCAGTTCCAATTGGAAAATGTGTGGTAAATTGATTGGGTACTAAGCAATCAAACAAACGGTTTTGGCGAACCGTTTACTACAACAAGATTCATCAGAACATCGAACGGGGAATTGTTATGATATCACCAGATGCCAAGATCAAGATACAAAATTTTGGTCGTTTTCTGTCAAACATGGTAATGCCAAACATCGGCGCGTTTATCGCGTGGGGCTTTATCACTGCTCTATTTATCCCAACTGGATGGCTACCAAACGAAACGCTAGCCTCTATGGTTGGCCCAATGATTACCTACTTGCTGCCACTACTTATCGGTTATACCGGTGGTAAATTAGTTGGTGGCGATCGTGGTGCGGTAGTCGGTGCAATCACAACAATGGGTGTGATTGTCGGCACAGACATCCCAATGTTTATGGGTGCAATGATGGTCGGCCCAATGGGCGGCTGGGCTATCAAGAAATTCGATAACTACATCGATGGTAAAGTAAAAAGTGGTTTCGAGATGTTGGTTAACAACTTCTCTGCGGGCATCATCGGCATGTTGTGTGCGATCCTTGCTTTCATCTTTATCGGCCCATTCGTAAAAATTCTTTCTGGTGGCTTGGCGGCAGGCGTTAACTTCCTAGTTTCTGCTCACCTACTACCACTGACTTCAATCTTCGTTGAACCAGCGAAGATCCTGTTCCTAAATAACGCGATCAACCACGGTATCTTCTCTCCACTAGGTATCCAACAAGCGTCTGAAACAGGTCAATCAATCTTCTTCCTAATTGAAGCAAACCCAGGTCCTGGTCTAGGTATCCTGCTGGCTTACATGGTGTTTGGTAAAGGTACGGCTCGTCAAACTGCAGGTGGTGCATCAATCATCCACTTCTTCGGCGGTATCCACGAGATTTACTTCCCATACATCCTAATGAACCCTCGCCTAATCCTTGCGGCTATCGCAGGTGGTATGACTGGCGTATTCGTTCTAACTATCTTTAACGCAGGTATCGTTTCTCCGGCATCACCAGGTTCAATCTTCGCAATCTTATTGATGACTCAGAAAGGTTCAATCGTTGGCGTGCTAGCGTCTATCGCAGCAGCAACAGGTGTGTCATTCACCGTAGCAGCACTACTCATGAAGACTCAAACTTCAACAGAAGAAGACGGTGATGAAGCTGCACTTGAGAAAGCAACATCACAAATGAAAGACATGAAATCTGCATCGAAAAACAATGCAGTGGTAAACAATGAAAGCAAAGGTGACGTAGACCTAGCGACAGTACAAAGCATCATTGTCGCTTGTGATGCGGGCATGGGCTCAAGCGCTATGGGTGCGAGCATGCTACGCAAAAAAGTTCAAGACGCAGGTCTGAACGTCCACGTAACCAACCTTGCTATCAACAGCTTACCAGAGAGTGCAGATATCGTGATTACTCATAAAGACTTAACGGATCGTGCACGTAAGCATGCTCCAAACGCACACCACATTTCACTGACTAACTTCCTAGATAGCGAAATGTACAACCAGTTAGTGACGAAACTACTGGCAGCACAAAACCAATCCGCAGCCAATGACGACCAGATGGTAAAAGTGTCAGTCATGGCGGCGAACGACGACAGCTTTGAGCCACAACAATCATCTGTATTCCAAATCCAGCGTGAGAACATTCACCTAGGTTTGAAAGCAACCAACAAAGAAGAAGCAATTCGCTTTGCAGGCAATAAATTGGTTGAACTTGGCTACGCAGAACCAGAATACGTAGACGCGATGTTTGAGCGTGAAGCGTTGGTTCCAACTTACCTAGGCGAATCTATCGCAGTACCTCACGGTACGGTAGAAGCGAAAGACCGCGTGAAGAAAACCGGCATTGTAATCTGCCAATACCCATCGGGTATCCAATTTACTGAAGACGACGATGATGTAGCGAAACTGGTTATCGGCATTGCCGCTAAGAACGATGAGCACATCCAGGTGATTACCACCATTACAAACGCGCTTGATGAGCCGGAGGCAATTGAGAAGCTAACCAGCACCAACGATGTAGAAGAGATTCTGAACATCCTTGGCGGCCAACAAGCGGCTTAATCACTCCCTTTAATTTGCTCCTGAGCAAACCGAGGTCAGCTGTCACCCCCTATGCGGTTGGCCTCACCCTAGATTCGTTTTAGTCAACATTTCAGACATTGGTAGGTAAGAATTATGAAAAACGCAGTTCATTTTGGCGCAGGTAACATTGGTCGTGGCTTCATCGGTAAACTATTAGCAGACGCAGAAGTCGAGGTGACCTTCGCAGACGTTGACGCTCCACTCGTCGACCAACTGAGTCACAAGCAAGAATACAAAGTAAAAGTGGTCGGTACTGAGTGCCAAATCGACACAGTAACTCACGTCACCGCGGTTAACTCAGCCAGTGAAGATGTCATCGACCGCATTGTAAAAACCGATTTGGTAACAACAGCAGTGGGCCCTAACGTACTGGACATCATTGCAAAAACCATCGCTACCGGCATTGCTAAACGCTTTGCAGCAGGTAACGATAAACCATTGAACATCATCGCGTGTGAAAACATGGTTCGTGGCACCACACACCTAAAAGGTGAGGTGTACAAACACTTAGATGAATCATTGCACGCAAAAGCAGACGAGTTGGTTGGCTTTGTCGATTCAGCGGTAGACCGTATCGTCCCACCAGCAGAAGCGGCGAACGACGATCCATTAGAAGTGACGGTAGAAAGCTTTAGCGAATGGATTGTGGATGAACAGCAATTCAAGGGCGAAATCCCTGACATCGCTGGCATGGAAAGAACCAACAACCTAATGGCATTCGTAGAACGCAAGCTGTTCACTCTCAATACTGGTCACTGCATTACCGCTTACCTAGGTTGTTTGAAAGGCCATCGCACCATTCGTGAAGCGATTGAAGACCCAAGCATTCATGCTGAAGTAAAACAGGCGATGCAAGAGAGTGGTGAAGTGCTGATTAAACGTTACGGCTTCGACCGTGACATGCACAACGCTTACATCGAGAAGATTCTGGGACGCTTTGCCAACCCATACTTAGTGGATGAGGTTGATCGCGTAGGTCGTCAACCAATTCGTAAATTAGGTGCAAACGATAGATTAGTGAAGCCTTTACTCGGTACAATTGAGTATGGCACTGAAAATAAAACACTTTTGAAAGGCATTGCCGCTGCGTTGAAGTACACTAACGACACTGATCCACAAGCTGTAGAGCTACAAAACTCATTAAAAGAAGTGGGAGTGAAGAAGACGCTAGCGACATACACAGGTCTTGCAGAAAACAGTGCTGAAGTGACTCAAATCGAGACACTTTACAACCAACTTTGATTTACCTAGGGGAGCTTGGCTCCCCTTCTATATCCATCTCCATGAAGAGTTGGAATAGCTAATAATTAGAAATGTATTCCGTATATGGCAGATAACATCAACGAAACCGAGATCATTGAGCGATTAAACAGCGCACCATCGGTACGAGGCTTTTTCATTGCAGCAGTCGACGTTTTTAACGATTCGATCGACGGGTTAGTGCAAAGAATTTTTCGTAAAGATAACTTCGCTGTTCAATCGGTTGTCGGTCCGCTGTTACAAGACTCGGGACCGCTGGGCGATCTGTCTGTTCGTTTGAAGTTATTGTTTGGCTTGGGTGTGCTTCCCGATGATATTTACCACGACATCGAAGACATCATTAAGCTCAAAAACCATCTCAATAGCGACGCTTCTGACTACGAGTTCACTGACCCTAATATTCTAGATCCAATCAAAAAGCTGCATTTGGTGAAGAAGATGGGCATGGTGCAACTGGAAGTCAACGAACCAGATGACGACATCGACCTTGAGTTTTATCAGCTCCAACTGCAACGTCAACAACAAATCATTAAGTCAGGGCTCTCGCTTGCGATTGTCGAGATCTGCAATGAACTCGGCAAAGAGAGCCCATTCTAACGCCACATTTTATACCCAAGCCAACTTTAAAAGGATTCGAGGTTGCTTAGGTATAAGAAGATAACAATGTCAGCCGCTCTACACCCAAAAACGTAGGAGCCCTACCCAATGTTAAAAGCGGTACTTTTTGATATGGATGGACTGATTTTCGATACTGAATCCATCTACAAGCAAAGTTGGCAATACGCCGCTACCGAGCAAGGCTTAACCATCACTGATGATTTCTACCAACAGTTCATCGGTGTCCAGACCCTGAATGTGAGAGAATACTCTCTGAGCATTTTCACGATGCTATCGATATGCCACGCTATAAAGCCGTGCGAGATGAACACTTCCATAATCTAAGAAATCAAGGCATTGCGCTCAAACCCGGATTCGACGCACTATTTTATGCTATCAAACAACATGGCTTATTAACCGCGATTGTCACCTCTTCTCACCTTCCTGAAGTAAAACACAATTTCGCAGGCAGCGAGTACCTTGCGCAGTTCGATTTAGTGATTACCGCCGAAGATGTAGAACGCGGCAAACCAAACCCTGATTGCTATCAAATGGCTTATCGCCACTTAGGTGTGGACGCCAAGCAATGCTTAGTATTGGAAGATTCGAACAACGGCATCAAAGCCGCACTCGCTGCAGAATGCCAAGCTGTAATGATTCCGGATTTACTTCCACCTCTGCCAGAGCTCAAAGACAGAGTCATCATTAAAGCGTCTCTTGAGGAAGTGATTCCCCTTCTGAGTCAGTTTTAGCCGCTGGCAGTATCAAGCAAAACTGGGTTTGGCCATCTTCTGAAGTGACGCTGATGCTTCCATCGTAGGCGTGAACAATCGATTGAGTGATCGACAAACCCAGCCCGGCTCCCACGCTACCTGAATGTTGGCGAGACTTGTCGACCCGATAAAAACGATCAAACAGATACGGTAGGTTTTGCTTGGGAATCGCCTCACCAACGTTGCTGACGGTTATCTTCACAAGTTCATCAACCTGCTCAATATCAACCGAAATCGTCGTCTCGTCATACGCATGACGAATCGCGTTGGATAATAAGTTACTGATAGCGCGTTCAAACATGTTTCGGTCCATATACAACATCGCCTCTCCTGAAGCGGTAATGGCCAACGCTGAATCTTCCGCCAGTATTTCGAAATACTCGATCAAATGAGCCACTTGTTCATGAGCCGCGAAGTGCTCGTTGTGTCGATGGATCAGTTTGTTTTCTGCTTTGGCGATATACAGTAAGTCATTGATGGTTTTGGTTATCCGTTCAAGCTCTTCCAAAGTAGAAGCAATCGCTTCTTGATACTCCTCAGAACTGCGTGCAGCGCCAAGGATTACTTGGTTTTGAGTAGTGATATTAGTTAGCGGCGTTTTAAGCTCATGAGCAATATCAGAGGAGAACTCACTCAAACGATGAAAACCGGTTTGTAATCGATCCAACATCGCATTGTGCTTTATCGCTAACTCTCTTAGCTCGATCGGCAACGTCTCAGGGTCAATACGAATATCTAACTGTTCAGGGGTAATATGTTGAATGTGTTTGTTTAAGGTAAGAATCGGCCTCAAACCTCGATTTACAATGGTTCGGCTATACAGAGCAGAAGCTAAAAACGCAAAGCCCAACGACCAGAATAGAATCCACCCCAGTTTATTGAGGAACAGTATATGGTGGTTAATGCTGGTGCCTATAACCACGGTGACATCTTTGGCTTTAAAGGCGAAGGCTCGAATATCCAAAGAGTCTTCATGCCATTCAATCGCATTGTTTTGATTCAAAATCTGCGGCGAACTCAACGTGAGAGACAGCTTGTCAGGAATAGAAAGGGTCGAATTTTTGTAGGTCTGCTCTCCCTCCTCAAACGCCCACATGTAAGCGGAACTGTTGTCGATAAGCAGATAAGCCGACTCAGGAGAAACCATCATGGTCTTCTCTATCGCATTATATTTGCTGACCATTTCGTTATAGTCTTGAGTAAAGAAATGGCGCTCGATGGTGTAATAGAGAATAAATGCTAAAGCGAGGTATACCACCAGCGTCGTGCCGACAAACATCAACACGAGTTTGTTTTGCATAGACAGGTTGGCAGGGAGTTTAAACATCTGGCGCTTCCAGCTTATACCCCATCCCTCTAATGGTATGAATAAGGGGCGTTTCAAATGGCTTGTCGACTTTATTGCGCAGTCGTTTGATGGCAACATCAATCACGTTCGTATCACTATCAAAGTTCATGTCCCACACCAATGACGCAATGGTGGTTCGCGATAACACCTGACCTTCTTTACGCATCAGCAACTCAAGCAGCGCATACTCTTTTGCCGTTAGCGTAATACTTTGTCCGCCTCGTGTTGCCACACGCTTCATCATGTCGAGCTCTAAATCCGCAATTTGCAGTGTCTGAGGAGAGGTTTGTACACGAGAGGAAGTATGATGACGAAAGACATTCTGAATGCGAGCCAGTAGCTCAGCAAACGCATAAGGTTTTACCACGTAATCGTTCGCCCCTAGTTCAAAGCCACGCACGCGATCTTCTATCTGCTCTTTGGCGGTCAGCATGATAACTGGAGTCTGAATGTCGCTACTGCGTAGAGTGTTGAGCACTTGCCAACCGTCGAGCTTGGGCAGCATGATGTCGAGAAGAATAAGGTCATACGGTTCACTGGTTGCGTGATATAAGCCATCGACACCGTCGCGAACCCAATCAACGACATAGCCTGATTCCACCAGCCCTTTTTGCAAGTATTCCCCTGCTTTTACTTCATCTTCTACAATCAGTAATTTCAATCTTTGCCCTCTATCTCAATGGTTTGCGCTCGGCATTGGCGATCGCAAAAAGAGTACGACACAAATTGCATCATACTCTTTTCATTCCATGTTTTTATCGATTACTGTCGCGCTGTGCGTAGTTCACTTTTACGTTCACAGTACCCTGATATTCCAATTGTCCCTGCTCGTTCATGCGCTCTTGTACCGTAACAAAACCACCGTCTTGTAGATGTGTACTATTAGAAGCGATGTCAAAAGCTCTAAGGTTCAGTTGTTTATTTAGCTCACGAGACGACATGTCTTTTAAAGAGTTTAGTTCAGCTAACGCTTGTTGATAGGCCGCATCTGAGGTTGCTGTTGGCTCAACAGAAATTGTCTTCATTTCTTCACGGCTAATGTATTTTCCACCAGTGAAAGTCGGTTGAGCGAATGCTGATGCGCTAGTGATTGCCATTGTTGTTACAAGGAGAGCGGTTTTCAGTGCTTTCATGTTGATGACCTTTGAGTGTGTTTGTTTTCAATGGCTTCATTATTCAACAACGCACCTGACATCAATCTATCGTGAAGATGACATTTTTGTCATAAACCAAAATAGCGATTTATTACTGATAATCAGCTTACTCAGATCTCGTAAGTCAGACCGAAATGGAATTTATAATCGTCTTTTTCTGGTACAGCACCTTCTGCATCGGCTTTGGTATCGGAGATATGGTCCCAAATGGCTTTGATGCTAAGTTCAAGATCATCAACCAGATCGATGTCAAAACCCAGCTCGTTGGTATGACGAGCACCACCCGCATCATTGCTCGCCCAATTGAGGTTATAGGTATGACTTAAATCGATGTCGTCTGTCAGTTCATACTCAAAATTGGATTCGAAGGTTAAGGTGTTACTGGTCGCATCGCCTGACTCCCCTTCTTCTACCGTTTTAAAGTCGGTGTACTGGTAACCCGGACCGATAGAGACATCCCACTCTGTCTGCGAATTGGCAATGATGAAATAACCCATCTGCATCGAGGCGTTGACTTGGTAATCAATATTTTGGAACTCATCACTGAGCAGCGAGAGCTTAAGCGGCCTAAAAAATAGACGGTTGCTTAGGTAAATGTCGTAGGAACCATCAAACGAACTGTTATTGGCTGTGGTCTCATCATTCGTCTTGGAGTTTTCATGTTTGGCTTTTAGCTTAGTGCGCGATCCCACCGTGTTCCGTTCCGCATCGACTTCACCTAACAGTGAAAACTCATCGGTGTTGCCTTTGCTGATGTCCAACCCCAAAAAGATCTCGGTAGTCCAATGATCAGAATCTTTCTCAGCTCCTCGATAGATCGAAACCACGTCGGAAACAGGGAACGACAATTCTTCTCCATCATTAATCAAATATAATTCGTCTTCGCGAATCGACAAATAGCCATCGTAGATGTCACCACTAGAAGTCCGGATGGTAAAGAAACTTGCCGTCTCTAATACCGCAATGTCTTCCAGTTCGATCTCTTGATCGCCAAGATCATCACTATCGAATTCAACCTCTTGATCGAACGAGTTGGTTTCTTCCTTGATCGTACCGGTCAATTCCCCTTGATCACTTCGCCAGATTTGAGTTGCAACCAATCATCGCTTTCGTCGATGAATACGGTTTGGCTTTTGCGCTCTTCTGTTTGTGTTTCTTCCTCTGCCATCACTGATTGATGGTAAAACGAGGACGCGATACATAAAGCCAAGAGTTTGATTTTCATAATGACCTTTTCAGTTCAATGGAAACCGCATCAGTGGGATTACGATAGTGATGCAGACCGCCCAACGTGTCAGAAAGTAAACAAGTGAATGTCAACGTATTGCGCATCATAACCATGTCAGCAGACATAAAAAAAGCGAAGTCATGTGACTTCGCTTTAGGTTCTGGCTACTTACATAACGCAACATAGACAAGTGTAATCTTAATCACACCTTGTATTAGTTACTCTACCGTTACCGCTTTCGCTAAGTTACGAGGTTGGTCTACGTCCGTACCTTTGATCAGTGCAACGTAGTAAGAAAGTAACTGCATTGGAATCGTGTAGTAGATTGCTGCTGTGATTTCGCTTACGTGTGGCATCTTGATGATTTTCATCGTCTCATCGCCTTCAAAGCCAGCGTCTTCATCTGCAAATACGTAAAGCAAACCACCGCGAGCACGCACTTCTTCAACGTTTGATTTCAGTTTTTCTAGAAGATCGTTGCTTGGTGCAACAACCACAACGGGCATGTCAGCATCAATTAGCGCTAGAGGGCCGTGCTTCAGTTCACCCGCCGCGTACGCTTCTGCGTGAATGTAAGAGATCTCTTTCAGTTTTAGAGACGCTTCCATCGCGATTGGGTAGAACTCACCACGACCTAGGAATAGTGTGTGGTGTTTATCTGCAAAGTCTGGTGCTAGTGCTTCGATTTCTTTTTCGAAAGACAGCGCTGCATTGATTTGCTTTGGAAGGGCATGAAGCGCTTCTACGATCTCTTTTTCTTTCTCTTTGCTGATGCGGTTTTGTTGCTTACCAAGAGCAGTCACTAGCATTAGTAGCGCAGAAAGCTGAGTCGTAAACGCCTTAGTTGATGCCACGCCAATTTCTACACCGGCGCGCGTCATGAATGCGAAGTCAGATTCGCGAACAAGAGATGACCCCGCTACGTTACAGATGGTCATTGCCGCCATGTAGCCTTTCTCTTTCGCTAGGCGAAGTGCTGCCAATGTATCGGCGGTTTCACCAGACTGAGAAAGCGTGATAAGCAAGCTGTTTGGACGCGTTACAAACTTGCGGTAACGGAATTCGGACGCGATTTCTACGTCACAGCTTACGCCTGCAATGTCTTCGAACCAGTAACGTGCGGTCATACCCGCGTTGTAAGACGTACCACATGCCACGATTTGTACGTGTTCCACTTTGCTTAGGATTTCTGCCGCGTTAACACCGATTGCTTCAGTGACAACAGAATCTGCCGTGATACGACCTTCCATTGTGTTGATCAGCGCTGTTGGTTGCTCGTAGATCTCTTTCTGCATGAAGTGACGGTATTGACCTTTGTCACCCGCATCGTGTTCAGCGTTTGATTCTGTGATTTCGCGTTCTACGCGCTCACCTGTTGCATCAAATACAGTCACGTCACGACGAGTGATCTCAGCTACGTCACCTTCTTCTAGGTACATGAAACGGCGTGTTACGTTAAGTAGCGCAAGTTGGTCAGAAGCAAGGAAGTTTTCACCCACACCAAAACCAATTACGATTGGGCTGCCTGAGCGTGCCACTACTATGCGTGAAGGATCTTTACGATCCAACGCTACCGTGCCGTATGCACCATCCAATTGTTTTGCAGTCTTCTGTACCGCTTCTAGTAGCGTTTCTGAAGTGCGAAGTTCCCACTCAACCATATGAGCGATAACTTCAGTATCCGTTTGAGATTCAAATACGTAACCACGAGATTGAAGCAGTTCACGTAGCTCTTCGTGGTTTTCGATGATGCCATTGTGTACCACTGCGATGTCACCAGACATGTGTGGGTGTGCGTTCACTTCTGAAGGTTCACCGTGTGTTGCCCAACGAGTGTGCGCAATACCGGTACCACCGATCACTTTCGCTTCGTCTACTGCGTCTGCCAGTTCTTGTACCTTACCTAGACGACGAATACGCGTTAGGTTTGTCTCACCATCAACAATCGCAACGCCCGCAGAGTCGTAACCGCGGTATTCCAAGCGACGTAGGCCTTCAACTAAAATTTCTGCAACATCTCGTTGTGCTACTGCACCTACGATTCCACACATGTGTTTATCTCCGTTTGTAGTTTTGTTCTTCCCTGACCATGATTTCAAATAGAGGCAGCAAGCAAAGGGCCTTTATCCAGAGGGAAGTGAAATATGAAACTGGTATACCCTAGTGACTTCAAGTTGTATTGTTCAGAGCCTTGTCATTGATTCGAGTTCGAGGAAGACGACGCTGTGGAATAGACACCTATTTCCAAGTCGTCTGACAATGAAATCGTATCAATGACAGGCTCCCAAAGGGCGAGTTGCCTTGGCTCACAAGCTTTGTTAACGATTTTCAATTTAGGACCCACTAGATCTTCAAATCGTTGCCTTACTTGCAAACCAAGTCATTCTCGCTGAACCAAGCAACTTGAAGTTACTCGGGTATATATAATTAGATTAGGCGCAAATAACCTTAACGCCATGTTGTTCAATCTGTACTTTGTGTTCTGGTCCTAACTCTGCATCGGTAACCAACACATTAATTTGGTCCCAAGCGAGTTCTAAGTTCGGGATCTTGCGTCCCACTTTCTCAGACTCAATCATGACGATGACTTCACGAGACACTTCTGCCATGACTTTACTTAAGCCAATTAACTCATTAAACGTGGTGGTTCCGCGCTCTAAATCGATACCATCAGCACCAATAAATAACTGGTCGAAGTCGTAAGCACGTAATACAGATTCGGCTACTTTGCCTTGGAAGGATTCTGAGTGCGTATCCCAAGTTCCGCCTGTCATTAACAAGGTTGGTTCGCTCTCTAATTCGTTAAGTGCATTGGCGACATGCAACGAGTTGGTCATGACAACCAAGCCTCGTTTATCATTTAATTGCTGAATCAGCGCAGCCGTTGTACTGCCACTGTCGATCACAATTCGGTTATGTTCTCGGATCAGTGATGCCGCTGCTTTTGCCAGACTTAACTTTCGACTCGAAACATTTGGACTCATTTCTTCATGGATAACTTCCGTTGGAATCGCAATGGCGCCACCGTAACGGCGCAAAAGTTGTCCGTTTTTCTCTAAAGAAGCTAAGTCCTTTCTAATCGTGACCTCTGAGGTTTCAAATTTTTGTGCCAGCTCATCAACGCTGACTTCCCCAAGCTCATTTACTAGGTTAGAAATGGCGTGTCTTCTTAATTGAGTGTTTCGTTTCGACATTTAAGCTCTGACTTTAAGTTTCGACTTGAAACTTATTATAGTCAAATCGAAACTTTTAAGTCCATTTATTTCGATCCAAAAAATTAATATTTCTCGTTAAAACCTTGTCCTAAGACAATTCTTAAACAGTGATATTGGATTCATTCGGTGGTAGAATTCGCCACCGAAAAGAAAAAAAATTACAGAATTGACGGTTATTTTTTTGCAACTTTCTGCATATAAAGTGGGATTAGTCACAAAAAGGTAACCAAAATCGCCGATCTTTTAGTCATAAAATGACTAAACTTGGTGAAAGACTTTCAGAATCTGAAGTTCTAATAATGAGGCGGAAAATCGGTGAATGGCAGGCACTAAATGCCATCAAAAGCGCCTAACTTCAGACTAAATAACCGACTTTCAAATTGTAACTATACTTACCGGAGAGTATCTTCCATGAAAAAGACCAAAATCGTATGTACGATTGGCCCTAAAACTGAATCTGTAGAGAAGCTAACTGAACTAGTAAACGCAGGCATGAACGTTATGCGTCTTAACTTCTCTCACGGTGATTTCGCAGAGCACGGCACTCGTATTGCGAACTTCCGCGAAGTAATGGACAAAGTAGGTAAGCAACTTGCTATCCTTCTTGATACTAAAGGCCCAGAAATCCGCACTATCAAGCTAGAAGGCGGTAACGACGTAGATCTAGTAGCTGGTCAAGAATTCACTTTCACAACTGATACTTCAGTTGTTGGTAACAAAGAGACTGTAGCGGTAACTTACGCTGGTTTCGCAGCAGACCTAAACGCTGGTAACACAATCCTAGTAGATGACGGCCTAATTGAAATGGAAGTTATCTCTACGACTGAAACAGAAGTTAAGTGTAAAGTTCTTAACAACGGCGCACTAGGCGAAAACAAAGGTGTTAACCTTCCTGGCGTTTCTGTTCAACTTCCAGCTCTTTCTGAGAAAGACAAAGCTGACCTTAAATTTGGTTGTGAGCAAGGCGTTGATTTCGTCGCTGCTTCTTTCATCCGTAAAGCATCTGACGTTAAAGAAATCCGTGAGATCCTAGACGCAAACGGCGGCAACGATATCCACATCATCTCTAAGATCGAGAACCAAGAAGGTGTAGATAACTTCGACGAAATCCTAGAGCTTTCTGACGGTATCATGGTTGCTCGTGGTGACCTAGGTGTTGAAATCCCAGCTGAAGAAGTAATCTTCGCTCAGAAAATGATGATCGAGAAGTGTAACCGTGCACGTAAGATGGTGATCACTGCAACTCAAATGCTTGATTCTATGATCAACAACCCACGTCCAACTCGTGCAGAAGCGGGTGACGTTGCGAACGCAATCATGGATGGTACTGACGCAGTAATGCTTTCTGGTGAAACTGCTAAAGGTAAGTACCCAGTTGAAGCTGTTACTATCATGGCTCAAATCGCGAACCGTACTGATTCTGCTCTTAAAGCTGAACTAGGTTCTCGTCTAGACAGCCCACGTCTTCGCATTACTGAAGCAGTATGTAAAGGCGCAGTAGACACAGCTGAAAAACTAGCAGCTCCTCTAATCATCGTTGCAACTGAAGGCGGTAAATCTGCACGTTCAGTACGTAAATACTTCCCAACTGCAAACATCATTGCACTGACAACTAACCAAAAGACAGCTGCTCAGCTTGTTCTTACTAAAGGTGTTCGTCCAGTTCTTGTTGAGTCTATCGACAGCACAGATGCTTTCTACAAAATGGGTAAAGAATACGCTCTTGAAGCTGAATTCGGCAGCAAAGGCGACATCGTTGTTATGGTTTCTGGTGCTCTAGTAGCTTCAGGCACAACGAACACAGCTTCTGTACACGTTCTATAAGACTGAAGAACTCAATCATCAGTTAAATAAAAAAGAGGGCTTCGGCCCTCTTTTTTTATATATTTAATCTTGCCCTCATAATCAGTACGCTGTATTATCAATCACAACCGAACTACGTACTGTTTAGTTGTCGTTACGATAATAAAAATTTCATGAGGTTGCTTGTGTCCAGTCCTACCCTTACCGATAAAGTTGCAAAAATGATCTGTCAGGACATCCTGACTGGTGAACTCAAACCAAGTCAAAAGCTTGTAGTTGCTGATCTGAAAGTGAAGTACAACGTAGGTGCATCACCTATTCGCGAAGCACTTGTACAGCTGTCTTGGAGCAAGTATGTAAAGCTTGAACCGCAAAAAGGCTGTTGGGTTGCCCCAGTCTGTAAAAAGGAGCTGAATGACCTCTACGAAAGCCTTCGTGTTGTTTCTTCTGTTCTGCTTAAGAAGGCGATTTTAGCGGGTGATGAGAGCTGGGAACTGGATGTATTAACGTCATACCACAAATTGTCTCGCCTGAACTTCGATGAAACTTTCTGTTGGAAAGAGTGGGAAGAACGCCACCATCAATTCCATATTTCTCTATTGGAAGGGGCAGACTCTAAGAACATGTTTGACTTCTTCAGTGACCTGATCAATCAAATCAAGCGCTACCGTTACTTCGCAATGCAAACATTAAGCTCAGAAAAGGATGTACTGTTCAATATTGATGAGCATGAGATGATCATGAAGTTGGTACTGGCGAAGAACAGCGAAGAAGCTATGGACTTACTTGATAAGCACTTGCTAAGCTCAATGGAGCGTATTGAATTGGCGATTGAAACCGCTTAAATCGCACAAAGTCTAACCATAAAAAATCGGGAAGTACCCGATTTTTTTGTATTCGCCATCAAAGCGACGTAGGTTACGCTATGTCATCAAAGCTGTGGCAAATCGAGACTCGATTACGCCCTGCACTTTTCGATTCATACAAAGCAATATCAGCACACTTATAAGTGCGAGTGCGATCCGCGGTTAAATCACTGTAGCCGACACTCACCGTCACCGACTGTTCTGAATTCTGTTCTACCGCAACTCGCAATCGGTTCAATACCACTTCCGCCTCTTGGGTCGAAGTATGAGGCATGATCACCGCAAACTCTTCACCACCAACACGGGCGACAAAATCGGTATTTCTAACGCCTTCTTGCAACGTCTCCGCGACACTAAGAATCACTTTGTCACCCTCATCATGACCAAGTTCATCATTGATGCGCTTAAAGTGGTCAATATCAAACAACGCCAAACAAGTTGTGGGGGTATCAGGATAACGCTCAAACATATTGGCATGCTGCGTCAATTGTTCTTCAAACTTCCTACGGTTCCAAAGACTGGTTAAACCGTCTTTTTCACTCAAGTTACGTAATTTTTCTTCCAACAATTTTCGTTCAGAAATATCCACCAACGACGTAATGTAGTAACTGACTTTGCCTGATTTGGCCATGATAGCTTGGATACGCATGATGGCCGTAAACACATGGTTGAGCTTCGTTCGACAACGAACCTCCCCCTCCCAAACATGTTCCACACCCAACTTACTCCAAATCGAAAGGATGTTTTCAATGTCTTCCGGCAAGAAAATCAGATTATGAGCGTTCCAACCTCGCAATCGATTTGATGAGTAGCCCATCATGTTCTCAAACTCTTGGTTCACCATCATGATGCGATGTGAGGTGTCTGAAATCATCACCGCTGTCATGCCATCCAACGCGGCACGTGCCAACTTGGATTCGATACTATGCCGTCGGTAATGGAGTGCCAACGTGGTAATCGGCAAAGCGAACACCAGCATCAAACTGAGGACAAATAAGGCTTCTTGGGCTAAGTCATCAATATCTCTTTCTGCTCGTTCAAGCAGCTGCTCTTGAGAAAGGTCGATGATCAGATGCAATGGCTCACCAGGGACAAACTCAATGGTGTTGAACGCAATGAGGTGCTTACCGTCATACCCAAAACCCATTTTTTCTGAGCCCATATTTTGCCAAATGTCTGGGTGCATTAGGCCAAAATTAAAGCGCTCACGATCTGGAATGATGTCGCCATACAATTTATCACTGTGTAAGCTCGCGACATAAAAACCGGGCTGGTTAATCAGTTCGATGTTGAAATCTCGAACCGGTGAATAGTTCAATCGGGAGGAGAGGTATTGAACGTCGATATTTAATACCAAGTACCCTTCTCGTACCCCATTCATCGCGACAGGCATCATGATTCGAACTGATGGTCGATATGGATGAATCAAGTCACCATTTTCTTTTTCTAATTCAATACCCCAAGACCCTATTTGATCGTCTTTAAGGTTTTGCGCATAAAGAAAATATTCTCGTTCGGACTTGTCTTGAAGCTTACGAGCAGGAGCCGCAGTACGAGTTTTGAAGTCGTAGTTAATACGGACATTCTCTCGACCAGCAAGGTTCAAAAAGCGGATCTGCGTGTACCACTTTTGGTTCACCGCAACTGAGCTCCACACCTCTTCTAAAATCGCTAAATTTTTGGGATTAGGGTGTCGTAAATAGTCGTAAAGACTTTGACTGTGACCGAGCAGGTCGCTAATGGAGGATATTTGGTCCTGAACGTTATTGTATTCACGTTCAGAATACGCCAATTGATGAAGTGCTTCCTTGGCCGTATTTTCTACATTATTCGCCAACAAGCTTTGGTATTTTTGATAATAATAGGTAGAGATTAGCGCGCTAAAAAATAGCGTTGTCGCCAACAAAGAGCCGACTAACTTTCTGACTTTCACGCGTACTACTACCCATTTTGTTTACGAAACCATCAATTATATCATCTGTTGTTATTTTCTAAACAAAAAGCCATCGATTTCACGATGGCTTATCACAAATACCCAAGTGACTTGGATAGAAGGTTTCAGTTATTACGGTTTAAGGCAGCGCTCTCCGCGAGCAACCCCAACCACACCACTTCGTGCTACCTCAACCACTTCTGTCACTTCTGAAATGGCTTGAATGAACGCATCCAACTTCTCACTGGTTCCTGCCAACTGAACGGTGTATTGAGAAGCGGTCACATCAACAATCTGCCCACGGAAGATGTCAGCCGTGCGTTTCACTTCTGCTCTCGCAAAGCCGCTCGCTTTCACTTTCACCATCATCAGCTCACGTTCAATATGTTCAAACTCTGTCACCTCTTGAACTTTAAGCACATCAATCAGCTTATGCAGTTGTTTCTGAATCTGCTCTAATTGCATCTCATCAGAGTTGGTTGTGATGTTCAAACGCGACAAGGTTTCATCATCGGTTGGAGATACGTTCAACGATTCAATGTTGTAACCACGCTGAGAAAACAGACCGACAACGCGAGACAGTGCACCTGGTTGGTTTTCCATTAACAAAGAAATAATGTGTCTCATATTACGTTCTCTCCGTTTTGCTTAGCCACATTTTGTCCATACCCTCGCCTTTAATCTGCATTGGGTATACGTGCTCGGTTTCATCTACGTTGATGTCGACAAACACCAAACGATCTTTCATATCTAACGCTTTTTGTAGACCCGCTTCGAGCTGATCTGGCGTTTCAATACGGATACCGACGTGACCATAAGCTTCTGCAATTGCAGCAAAATCAGGAACAGAACTCATGTACGAGTTAGAGTGACGACCTTGGTAAATAATGTCTTGCCATTGTTTTACCATGCCTAGGAAACGGTTATTCAAGTTAATGATTTTTACAGGGATGTCGTATTGCATTGCCGTCGACAACTCCTGGATATTCATCTGGATACTGCCATCACCAGTCACAACCACCACTTCTTCTTCTGGCATTGCGAATTTCACACCCATACCAGCAGGCAAGCCGAAGCCCATTGTGCCGAGACCACCCGAATTAATCCAACGGCGTGGTTTATTAAATGGATAGTAAAGTGCCGCAAACATCTGGTGCTGTCCCACATCAGACGCAACGTAAGCATCTCCCTTGGTGAGCTTGTGCAGTGTTTCGATAACTTGTTGCGGTTTAATGCGTTCCGGAGAGGTCTCGTATGCTAGGCATTCACGCTCACGCCATACTTGGATGTCTTCCCACCACTTCGCGATGGCTTGCGTATCATTACTGCTGTTTTGCTCATTCAGCAAGCCAACCATGGTCGCTAGCACCTTATCGGCAGAACCTACGATAGGCAGATCCACTTTGACGTTTTTCGAAATCGAAGACGGGTCGATATCGATGTGCATGATCTTCGCGTTAGGACAGTACTTCTCTAAGTTATTCGTCGTACGATCATCGAAGCGCACACCAATACCAAAGATTAAGTCGGCTTCATGCATCGCCATATTGGCTTCATAAGTACCGTGCATACCTAACATTCCCAACGAGTTCTTATGCGTCCCTGGGAAGGCACCTAAGCCCATCAAGGTACTAACAACAGGCAGATTCAATTCATCAGATAAGGTTTGAATGTGCTCATGCGCACCGGAAATCACCGCACCACCACCAATATAAAGAACAGGCTTCTTCGCCTCTACTAGAGCTTTAAGTGCTTTTTTGATCTGGCCTTTATGGCCTGAGGTCGTTGGTTTGTACGAACGCATCGAGATGTTTTCAGGATACTCGTAAGGAAGCTTGATTTGCGGATTCAAAATATCCTTCGGCAAATCAATCACAACAGGGCCAGGTCGGCCAGTTGTCGAGATATAAAACGCTTTTTTGATCGTCTCAGGAATGTCTTCTGCCTTTTTAACCAAGAAGCTGTGTTTTACGACAGGGCGAGATACACCCACAATGTCACACTCTTGGAAGGCGTCGTTACCGATAAGATTATTCGGCACGTTACCAGAAATAACGATCATTGGGATCGAGTCCATGTACGCTGTCGCAATACCCGTGATGGTATTTGTTGCACCAGGACCCGAACATACTAGCACTACGCCCGGCTTACCGGTTGCGCGAGCATAACCATCAGCCATGTGAGTCGCAGCTTGCTCGTGCCGTACTAATACGTGTTTAATTTGGTCGGTTTTTGCGTGCAGTGCATCGTAGATATCCAGAACGGATCCACCAGGGTAACCAAAGATTTGCTCTACGCTCTCTTCGATCAGAGATTGCACTACCATCTCTGCGCCTGACAACATTGCTGTCATAATTGCTCTCCTTACCAGTTTTCCTCTCCGTAAGGCCAACGGATTGGGCTGGTTTTACATAGTCTAGGTCTTATTCGTAGCCTAATAGAAATACTTCCACTTTTTCAGCTATGTCCTGCGCTTGTCATAACAAAACGCAAGGTAACACAACAAATGTAACGTTTTATTATCAACGGGTCTAATGAGAGTTGAGTCAAAATTTAAACAAGATGCTATAAATCAGAACAAAACCAGGATTAGGCACCAACCAACAAATACAATTTGGAATCAAGACCATATTCAAGGCAGAAATAAAGTGAATAATTTCACTAAAAATCACCTAAAAGAACAATTTCTCCTTCATGAAGGATATTAATAAGTGTGAAATACAGGCACAAAAAAATCCCCAGCAGCACAATATTAGGCAACTGGGGATTTTTTCATCAATTTGAAATCTAAGTCAGCTTAAGTTACTTTTTATCTGACTTTTCGTTGTACATTTCTTCAATTTCATCTTGGTATTTATCGTTAATCACTTTACGACGCAATTTTTGAGTCGGTGTTAATTCACCTTCATCCATCGAAAAAGCTTTTGGTAACAGTTTGAATTTCTTCACTTGCTCAAACTTCGCTAACTCTTTTTGTAGGTCATTTACACGCTTCTCTAACATCTCTACCACTTGGTGGTGTTTGATCAACTCAACGCGATCGTGATATTTGATGTTCAGTTCTTTTGCGTACTCTTCTAGCGAGTCGTAACACGGTACGATCAGCGCAGATACAAACTTACGTGTATCGGCAATCACCGCGATCTGCTCAATAAAGTGGTCTTTGCCAATCGCACCTTCAACAACCTGAGGCGCAATGTACTTACCATTTGAGGTCTTCATCAGCTCTTTAATACGGTCAGTAATGAACAAGTTGCCATTTTCATCAATGTAACCTGCATCGCCCGTTTTCAAGAAACCATGTTCGTCGAAAGTCTTCTCGGTTTCTTCTGGCATTTTGTAGTAACCACGCATCACCATTGGACCACGCACTAAGATCTCGTTGTTTTCACCGATCTTAACTTGTGCGCCAGGCATTGCCATACCGATAGAGTCCGGACTAAAGCATTGATCATCCCAGCAAGAAACTGTTGCTGTCGTTTCTGTCATACCGTAGCCAAGCTTTACGTTGATGCCGATTGCGTGAAAGAAGCGACCAATCGTCTCATCCAACTTCGCACCGCCACATGGCATGAAGTTAATGCGGCCACCCAGCAATGCACGTAGCTTACTCAGAACCAGTTTATCCGCCAGAGCGTATGACTTACGCAGCATCAACGATGGCTTGCGATTTTCTTGATAACATGCCGCCATCTTCGCGCCCATGTTAACTGCCCACGTGAACATCACTTTACGGTGGATTGGAGCACGGGATACTTTCTCATGGATAGCAGAGAAAATTTTCTCATAGAAACGAGGTACCGCACTCATAACGGTAGGGCGCACTTCGCTTAGTGCATCACGCACTTGCATGGTGTCTTGTAGGTAGCAGTTAGTCGCGCCTTTGTAGAGCACATAGAACGTCCAAGCTCGCTCAAATACATGTGATAGCGGAAGGAAACACAAAGACACATCATCTTCAGTCAAACTTAAACGCTCATCGTGACCTTCAAGCTGAGCCGAAATGTTAGCGTAATCCAACATTACGCCTTTTGGCTGTCCCGTGGTACCAGAGGTATAAATCAATGTAAGAAGATCTTCTTCTTGCGCCTGCTCTAAACGAGAAGTTAATTCGCTCTGATGACTATCGTCACCTTTAGCGATGAAATCATCCCACGTCATTGCAAACGCGTGTTCGCCAAGCTCAATGTCATCCGACATCGCCACGATCAGTTCTAGCTGCTGACATTCGCCAAAGATGCTCACGGCTGCGTCAAATTGAGGCTGCTCACCGACAAACAGTATTTTTACGTCTGCATTGTCGATGATGTAAGCAGACTGCGCTGCTGTGTTGGTTGGGTAGATAGGGACGGTTACGCCACGCAATTGCAGCGCTGCAAAATCAGCGATGGTCCATTGCGGCATATTGTTCGAGAAGATACCGATCTTATCTTGAACGCCCAATCCTTGAGCCAAAAGTGCAAGTGACAAAGCATCTACTTGCTGCCCAAACTGCTCCCAAGTAATACCCTGCCATGCATCACCCACTTTATGTTTGAGTGCAACACGAGTACCACCTTTCGCAATTTGTTCACGAATACGTTTAACGATATGAAAATCTAACTTGGCCATTCTCTACATTACCTTTTGGCTTACAGGCGTAAGCTATTTGAGCGCACAAGTGTAACCTCGACGCCTAAAAACGCAACTGACCATTATCAAACTTATCATTATTAAGAGAGCACTATCACTAATGAGAGCTTAGCACGCCTTTAACTGTTGAAGGTTTAATCAACTTAAGTCGCTGTTTCTGCAATTAGTTAGCAGAAATAAAAAGACCCCGAGAGACAGAGTCTTCTCGGGGCCAAGGAATTGTAAAAATTGATGATTACAAGTCCAGTCTGACCAGTTAGTCAGACGATAAATTAAGCTTGTTTTAGCGCAACCACTTCGCCACAAGTGATCATTAGTTGGTCGCGTAGCCAGATGTGGCCTTTGTCTTTCTCACTTGATTCATGCCAGCTTAGGTAACCGCTGATTTCTTTGTTTTCAAATGGGAAGTCTAGGATTTGCAGTTGGTCGCTGTTTACTGCGTTTTCAGCCATCCAACGTGGTGCAATTGTAACAAGTTCAGACTGGCTTACTACGTATAGCAAGTTGCTTAGGCTTGAGCCTTCGTATGCAGCTTGGCAATCAAGCTCACGGTACGCTTGCTCAGAGAAACTACGTTGACCATGTACACGTGAAAGTTTCGCGTGTTTTTCGTTGATCAGTTGCTCAGCAGATACGCCACCTTGAATACGAGGGTGCGTCTTAGATGCAATCACAACTAACTCATCTTTGAAGATTTCAGTGCTTGAGAAACCTTGGTCATCGAAACGTGCGTAGTCGATAACGAAGTCGATTTCTTGGTAACGCATGCGCTCAGATAGAAGACGGTCGAATTCCGCATCTAGGTGAAGCTGTACGCTTGGCGCTTGCTCATTAATGTTTGCCATGATTCGTGGTGCAAAACGCATATCACATGGGCTACAAATCGCTAGCTTAAATAGACGAGTTGAAGACTCTGGCTGGAACACTGAACTTGGTAGTTCATTGCGGATAAGTTGCAGCGCTTGGCGGATTGGACCAAACAGTTGACGAGCACGTTGAGTCGGCTGAATACCGCGACCCTGACGCATAAATAGCTCATCGTTGAACATCACTTTTAGACGTGCAACCGCATTACTTACTGCTGGTTGTGACATGCCTAGGTTGTGCGCTGCACGAGTAATGTTTTGCTCTTGCATCACAGCATCAAATACGGTCAATAGGTTTAAATCTACACCACGCAATGTGCTTTCCATACGGTAGCTAGCAATTGCGCTCATCGCGTCTTTTTTATCTAACATTGAGTGCGCCTCTTTGTAATCGTCAATTTGGTTCAATGAATTCTTAACGAATAGAATCTCTGTGCGCACAAACAACCGTGGCTGGATTCAGATCATTTTTCAGGAATAGAACACCGAATTTGTATTATATTTATCGTCCGGATATTTCCGGCTTGAACCGTACTATCAACTAATCAATCAAGGTTTCGCAACTAGATTGATATTTAATCATTAAATTTTAGCCAATTAGGTATTTTATTCATATTTATCATTAACTTAGCAAAAATATAAAAAACTATAAAACAACCAAATCAGATATTTCTGACAACCTATTTAGCACGCTAATGGCATTCTACAGGGCTTACACAACTCATTTACCCGACTTATCCTTTGCATTTAACTTCAAAAAGCACCATCAATACTTTGGTTCACAAAGTGCGCGAATCAGTTAAAGAGGCAGCAAAATTGCAGTGAATAGAAATGATATTGAGGGCATAAAAATGCAGCTGCTCGAAGAGAAACTGCTGTTATTGAGAAGACAAATGAATGGGTTATATATTGGAAACGTAGCTGGGGAAATCGACTTGTTCCCACAGTTGTTCAGAGAGCTTCTCTGATGTATCCCATGCACCTTGTAACACCCATGATGCGATAGCTTTTGCTACGTCTGGGTATTTAACGCTTTCTGCTTGCTGCTCGCTCAACCAATGACGAACGATAGAAATATCCAAACTCTCCATCGATGTAGCTAAACCAAGATCTTCCAAAGTCGCGACATTACTTTGTTGTTCAAACTGCCCCGCCAATGGTTTGAGTAACAACTTCTTGCCAAGAGAGAGCGCTTCAGACGGTAATTCAAAACCACCATTAGCAATGACACCGCTACAACGCTGCAAGTGGTGCTGAAAATTAGTGTGGCAAAGTGGACGAAGTTCGACATTTTCTATTCGCTCATACTCAATCACGTTCGGGTGATAACAGATAAACGTCTGTTGGTTGAAATGAAACAGCAAATCGCTAATGTCCTCTATCGACTCGAATGGCAAATACACTAAAACAAAGTCGTCGCTATCTGTGATGTTTTCTAACGTATGTACAATGGGAGGTAAGATCGGTTGATCGAAGTGATACCAATGCAACCCTAAATGATGCTGCGAAGGAGCAAAGTGCTCAATGACAGACTTGTCGAACCAACTCGCGCCTTTCAGTGGCACTGGATAACGAAACGCATTTTGGTGACTGATACCAATACATGGTTTGTTTTGTTTACGAGCGGCCCAAGCAGTCACTGGCTCAAAATCATTGATCACCAAATCATAAGACGAAAGATCGAGCTGTTTTACCTCTTTGAAAAACTGCATCAGATTATTGCTCAACGCCGTTTTGGTATAGCTAACCGATCCTTTCTCAGTGATAAAAGTAAAACCCCGACGCGTCTGGTAATCACCAAACGCTTCCATAGAAAAATACTTGCCTGGCTCTCGACCAGAAAACAAAAAATCCACCTGAACATCATGCGCTTTAAATGCCTCACTCATGGCTCGAGCTCGAGCGATATGGCCGTTTCCCGTTCCTTGAACTCCATACAAGATCTTCATCAATTACCTCCAACAATAGCGATAGCCACAGAACCACAAGCGCTGCCTAAGAGCGCGCCAATAATGATGTCCGTAAAAAAATGTACACCAAGCAGAATTCTTGAAATCCCAATCAAACTTGCCCAAACAAAAGCAGTAGTACCGAGTTCTGGGTAGAAGTGGTGAATGATGGTCGCCATCACAAATCCAGCCGCGGTGTGGCCGGAAGGCAAGCTGTAACGATCGGATGGAGTAATAAACGCGGGCAGCAACGCACTCAACTCTTCAGGGCGACGACGTTTGAAACTGTTCTTTAACGCCCAATAAATGGGTAGCTCAATGAAAAAAGCAATTACCCCTGCGAGCAAAAACCACTGCCCATACTGCTTATCTAAAAACCAAGCTAATAAGCCAAGTACAACATAAAGGTGCCCATCTCCACTGTGTGAGACCCCTTTACTGATGTTGGCGACCTGCTGGTTGAAACGGTGTTGTAAGCACACACTGGAAAATGCCAAATCGAATTTAGCAATAGTGGCGATTGGCTGTGAAATTGTCTCTAAAGCTCGCATGTGACTTCCCTTTACTTTGACAATGCCTTTGTATGAAAAGTAGGCGTAGAAAGTGACAACGACATGACGAGAAGTTGGACAATTAATGACAAGTGATTATTTAGAGTAAGAGGGGATAAATCTGAAGAAGAATAGGCTTCAGTGACACAATATACGTGTCACTGAAGATTCAAAATGGTGGGGCATGGCAAATTACGATGGATTCGAGTTCACAGCTGGAGCATCGATATACCAGATTTTTCTCTGCTTGCGACAAGCTCGAAGCGAACCTGTGGTGATATTGCCATTTTTGGTCAGCTCGTAACTCAGGTCACGGCAGGTGTAGTTGCCAAATAAACCATGCTCGGATTGGGTATCACTTGATTTAGAAGTACCGCCAAGCAAGGGATTCGGTTTGATAGAGAGGATATCGCGATTCACTACGTTACTACGGGCATAGTCTTTATGGACATAGCCTCGGATCATGCCTTTTTGCTCAACCAACAACCAAGGTTCACCTTCAACTTTGGCAATCGCATTGAACACTTCGCCTTTTGTCAGTTCGCCCAACTTCTCGCCACTTAAACTTGGTTTAGAACGTAAGTTAAGTGTGGTTTTCGAACGATAAGAGACATCCATAAACTCTAACTTATTTGAAGTATCCACACCCTCAACGACGGGACGGCTGACTTCAGCCTCTTTCCATTGATTTGGCTGAACACGAATCTTCCACCATGTGTAAGTGTCCGGGTCTTTACCTTTAAACTTATCGCGGTTATCTGATTCCAATGCCACCAGCATTTGATTTAAAAAGGACTCGCGTCCATCTTCACTTAAATACTGATCCATTTGATGATTAATCACCATGACACTTTGGGCATGATCATTTCTCATCACAGAAGAAGCCGTTGCTTCAGCCGATCCAAATTGAAGTAGCTGACAGCCAGACGAAGAGAGCACAGCTAGCACCAGCGTAGAACGTCCAAATTGTTTTGCAAAATTCATCAATCCCTAACCTATTTGCTTGTAAAATCCACCTAATGCAACCGCTCTACTATAAAACGCTATAATGGATTTGCGCCAAACAATTGAGCCCTTTGTGTGATAGCTCGCAAAGCGTGCGGTATAAAATTACCCCGTCAATCACTCTTCTCATTTTTAAGACTTGATTATCCCTAGTTTTTCCACTCACTCAGTAAGAGAAAACTTTCGAAAAAAAGCGGTTATCAAAATAACCGCTTTTCGACTCGCTAGTGATTGGTCGACGTTCTGTTCCACACTTCTATTGACCAAGTATTATTGCTTCGCTCTCGCAGCACAATCCCCTTGCTATCATAGCTATCGATCTGTCTTTGCCATTCTGTCATATCGTTTAACTTTGTTCCTGTCTCATCGAAATACTCCGATGTACTGTAGCTAAACTGCTGACATACCTCTGCTTGATGGTTCTTTCCGTCAACTTCGTAATTGATTGTCTTTTTACCTGCATAGGTTTGGCTATACATCACATTGCCAGAACGCCAGTCCACCAACTCATCGTCATTGCTATCACTACCGTACTGGGTTGAAGGATCGTGGATAGAAAATTGACTATAAGTAACATTAGGGATTCGATAGTATGCCTTATCATTCCAAGCTACTTTTTCAGTCGTTCTAGAGCCCCATTTAATATCAATGTCATTGTTTGGCTCATACCCCTCAATTCCCAACCAGTCTCCATTTTGACCAATATGGTAATGCTCTTTAAACCATGGTGAGCTATCTAGTAACGTCGCAAACAATTGCTCTAAACGAACGGTCATGTCATGCCACTGATAGTTTTCATTAACTAAAAGGTGCCACTCGTAATTGGCTTCCTGCTCGACGTGCTCATCAAATTCATTAAAACGAGAACGGTTCATTCGATAGGTATTAACATCACCAACCTCAGCAACATACTCTCCCCCTTCTAACGACGCCAAGCACTGCTCAAAGGTCGAAAACTCACCTTCCGGGACTCGGGAGAGCAAAGGATCTTTGCCATACACCTTATTGTCTATAACGAAGCCTTCTAATTGCTTGATGTAGTTACGCCATCCCCAAACCGGCGTCATTTTCTCCTCGTCTGAGTACTCCATATATGAACGTTCACTTCTCACCATGAGGTTTTGGCTAGCAGTGTAATTAGTCATAGCTTCCGAGATATATACTGCTGCAGGCTCATTGTTCCCATCATTGTCCATAAAGGCATAGTGACCCTCATGTCCAGAAACACAAACCTCAACTAGGTTGCCATCCAGATTTAAAATGTCTTTCCCTTTATAGAACAAGGTCGTTGCATCTTGATTAAACGTTGGCGATTCGGCATCAGGATTCCATTTATTGATGCGTGTGTAGTCAACAACAAGCGGGGTATTGAGTACTACGTCATATTCTTGTTGAGTGGTAGGGATAAAGCCCCACCAGCGATAGTAGGTATCATGGAATCCGTAATACATGCCACTTTCGACATCGGTATACTCTAACTCTGCATTCGGATCCCACTCACTTAATGAACCACCAAAATCAGGAGTGACCTGAGTGACATTAAAAGTTCGGTCCGTTAACAAACCATTTGGTAAGCCTGACTGCTGACCTAACAATATTTCTGTTTGGGAAAACTGTTGGATATCACCACTGATCATTTCACGCTCAACAGAATAGAGCTTGCTGTCTCGTCTTTCATCAATCGCCACTGTTGAGAACTGATTCTCAGGTAGAGAAGAGACACATTGCGCTAACGTGTTTGGTACATTTAACGCTTCCAGAGGCTGATTATCTTCATCATCTAAGTAGCCATCACCATCATCGTCGTTGTCCGCATTGTTACCGATGCCATCCCCATCGGTATCAAGCGTTTCCGTCGGGTCGTTTGGCAAGGCATCAGCATTGTCGCCTACACCATCTTTATCACTGTCTTTAGATTCTGATGCATCATTTGGGAAAGCATCGCTGTTGTCTCCAATACCATCTTTGTCGCTGTCTTTAGATTCCATAGCATCACTTGGGAAAGCATCGCTGTTGTCGCCAATACCATCTTTATCACTGTCTTTAGATTCTGATGCATCATTTGGGAAAGCATCGCTGTTGTCACCAACACCGTCTTTATCGCTGTCTTTAGATTCTGTCGCATCACTTGGGAAAGCATCGCTGTTGTCGCCAATACCATCTTTATCACTGTCTTTAGATTCTGATGCATCATTTGGGAAAGCATCGCTGTTGTCACCAACACCGTCTTTATCGCTGTCTTTAGATTCTGTCGCATCACTTGGGAAAGCATCGCTGTTGTCGCCAATACCATCTTTGTCGCTGTCTTTAGATTCTGTAGCATCACTTGGGAAGGTATCACTGTTGTCACCAACGCCATCTTTATCGCTGTCTTTAGACTCTAATTGATCATTTGGAAACGCATCGCTATTGTCACCAACACCATCCGTGTCACTGTCTTTAGACTCTGAAGCATCATTTGGGAAGACATCGCTGTTATCACCGACACCATCTTTATCACTGTCTTTCGTTTCTGAAGGATCGTTAGGGAAAGCATCAGCATTATCGCCAACAGCGTCTTTATCTGTATCTTTGGTCTCACTTGGGTCGAGAGGGAAAACGTCTTGATTATCCCCAACCTGATCACCGTCGGTGTCGTACCATTCAGTATCATCATTAGGAAAGGCATCAAGCGCATCAATAATAAGATCGCCATCGCTGTCATGAGTGGAAACCAGCATCAGCTCATTCGTTTCAGGATCTTTAATGACGATATGATCATCAGCAGCATTCTCAACCAAAATGTTTACCTGCTCAGAATCTGCGATAATGTTTTGGGCTTGTTCAAGCTCTTGAACAGAGGCAGGCATCGCGCCAGAAGCAACTAAAGAAACCGCACTTTTTTGTACTTTCTTCGCCTCTTCTGTTTGGGATACAATATAGTCAGAAACCACCGACGCTTCACTTACCCCAAGTGCTTGTGCAACCTCGCTTACTGCCTGCTGATAAGCATCCGCTTCACTAGCATTGGTAACGCCCATGCGCATTTTAGCTTCAACCAATGTCGTTAATGGCGTAACAACCTTGCCCTGATAAGCGACCATCAACAGATCTTCAGCAATGGGTTTACCATGATCTAAGTCGATCGCAACACCAGCTTCAGCAAAGGTGATGAGTTGATAGTCGTTAATGTCATCAATTTGAGTGAGATCCAGAGAAACCGCGCCAGTTTCATCAGTGGTACCACTAACCTCTCCGTCTTCCAAAATGTAGTTAACGCTGTCTTTTCTTTCTAACCATACTTTTGCATTTTGAATGTAGCCATCAATCACCTTAACGGTTAACACATTGTCGGTAACCGTTGGCTGATTAGAATCATCACCGCCACAGGCAGAAAGAACCAAAGCACTACTGATCGCCAATGCAACTCGGGATTTATAAAACATAACTCACCATCCTTGATTAATTTGCCCTCCATTTTAAATATCTCTTCGCTAGCCGTAAGGCATTCACCCAACTAATAACAAGAACTCGATCGAAAACAATAGAGAAATATTACGTAACTAAAACGCAGCAAAACAAACGGTTACATTTAGTATCAAAGCGCAATAAACACCTGCATTTAAAAGCCATAATGAGACTGACAAATCTCCCCCTCTGAGCACAACAAAAACGATTCACGCTGCGAATAACCGCTAACGCCTGAGTCCTTTTAAAAGCCATTAACAGAAATCCACTCATCGGATATGAATAAAAAATCGACTTTAGGGTTGACGTGTTCCATTGAGTGCGGTACTAATTTGTTAACTTAATTTTGTGGAATGCTTAACAACTATGTCAGCACGTTTTTCTATCCTGCTTAGCCTCCTCCTGATCGTGACCAATTCGCGCGGGTAGGCTGTGGAAGAAAAATAACCACACCAATTTCTAAGAAACCCGCATGCAAATGCGGGTTTTTTTATATCTAAATACCGGAAGTAAACGATTAAATTGCACGAAAAGTGCAGAAATCATGAAGGAAGCAAACATGAACGATCAGGTCATTATATTCGACACCACATTGCGTGATGGCGAACAAGCGTTGTCAGCAAGCTTGACGGTTAAAGAAAAACTGCAGATTGCCTATGCGCTGGAAAGGCTAGGCGTTGATGTTATCGAAGCGGGCTTTCCTGTTTCTTCTCCGGGTGATTTCGAGTCCGTACAAACCATTGCAAAACACATCAAAAACAGCCGAGTTTGTGCCCTTTCGCGTGCCGTTGCGAAAGACATCGATGCTGCTGCTGAAGCGCTAAAAGTCGCAGATGCATTTCGAATCCACACTTTCATCTCAACTTCGACTGTTCACGTTCAAGACAAACTACGCCGTAGCTACGACGATGTTGTAGAAATGGGCGTAAAAGCCGTAAAACATGCGCGTAACTACACCGATGACGTTGAGTTTTCTTGCGAAGACGCAGGTCGTACGCCAATCGACAACCTATGCCGCATGGTTGAAGCGGCTATCGATGCTGGCGCAAGCACCATCAATATCCCAGATACCGTTGGCTACACCGTGCCAAGTGAATTTGGCGGCATCATTGAAACCCTATTCAACCGCGTACCAAACATCGACAAAGCGATCATCTCTGTTCACTGTCACGATGACTTGGGCATGTCTGTTGCCAACTCTATCGCTGCCGTTCAAGCGGGTGCTCGCCAAGTAGAAGGCACCATTAACGGTATTGGTGAACGCGCTGGTAACTGTTCTCTTGAAGAAATCGCGATGATCTTAAAAACGCGTCAGGAGTTCTTGGGGGTTCATACCGGTTTAAAACACGATGAAATCCACCGCACCAGTAAGTTGGTCAGCCAACTATGTAATATGCCGATTCAAAGTAACAAGGCTATCGTGGGTGCAAATGCGTTTAGCCACTCTTCAGGCATCCACCAAGATGGCATGCTAAAAAATAAGAACACTTACGAGATCATGACGCCTGAGTCGATTGGTCTTAAGAACCAAGCATTGAACCTAACCAGCCGTAGTGGCCGCGCTGCTGTGAAGAGCCACATGGACGCGATGGGCTACAAAGAAGAAGAATACAACCTAGATGCGTTGTACGAAGACTTCTTGAAGCTTGCCGACCGCAAAGGACAGGTATTCGATTACGACCTAGAAGCCCTAATGCACTTCTCGAACTTGCGTGAAGAAGATGACTTCTACAAGCTGAACTACCTAAGCGTACAGTCAGGCAGTGTGATGGCGACCACCAGCGTCAAGATGCAATGCGGCGATGAAGAAATGTGTGAAGCTGCCGTCGGTAATGGTCCGGTTGATGCGCTATACCAATGTATCTACCGCGTGACGGGTTACGAGATCGTTCTAGACAAATTCGACCTAACCGCAAAAGGCGAAGGTGAAGACGGCCTTGGTCAAGCGGACATTATTGCCAACTACAAAGGTCGTAAGTACCACGGTACGGGCGTTTCTACCGACATCGTAGAAGCTTCTGGTCAAGCGCTACTGCACGTCATCAACAGCATTCATCGTGCCGATAAGATTGCGGAAATGAAGCAGAAGAAGATTGCGACGGTTTAATCATTAATTCATTGGAGCTTGAGCCTCATAACTCAAGCTCCAACCAAATTCGTTTTAGACAAGCTCAAAAGATTTAGAAAACTTAAAGGATTAACATGACAGACAAATCATACAAAATTGCCGTTTTACCAGGCGACGGCATCGGCCCAGAAGTGATGGCGCAAGCACATAAGGTGTTAGATGCAATCGAGAAGAAACACGGCATTGCGTTTGAGCGTGACGAGCATGATGTGGGCGGAATCGCGATTGACAACCACGGTTGCCCGCTTCCAGAAAGCACCGTGAAAGCATGTGAAGAGTCTGATGCTGTCCTATTCGGTTCAGTTGGCGGCCCTAAGTGGGAACATTTGCCACCAAATGACCAACCTGAGCGCGGTGCACTACTTCCGTTACGTAAACACTTCCAATTGTTCTGTAACCTACGTCCAGCACAAATACACTCAGGTCTAGAGACCTTCTCTCCACTTCGTGCAGACATCTCAGGTCGCGGTTTTGACATCGTGGTAGTACGTGAACTAACAGGTGGTATCTACTTCGGCCAACCAAAAGGGCGCGAAGGTGAAGGGCCAACAGAGAAAGCCTTCGATACAGAGGTTTACCACCGCTACGAAATCGAACGTATTGCAAAAATCGCCTTTGAATCTGCTCGTCTACGTCGCAAAAAAGTCTGCTCAATCGACAAAGCGAACGTTCTACAAAGCTCTATCCTATGGCGTGAAGTGGTCGAAGAAATCGCAAAAGACTACCCAGATGTTGAGCTGTCACACATGTACATTGATAACGCAACCATGCAGCTTATCAAAGACCCAGCACAGTTCGACGTAATGCTGTGTTCGAACATCTTCGGCGACATCATCTCTGATGAGTGCGCGATGATCACTGGCTCAATGGGGATGCTGCCATCAGCAAGCCTAAACGAAAGCCAATTTGGTCTGTACGAGCCAGCAGGCGGTAGTGCTCCGGATATCGCAGGTAAGAACATCGCGAACCCAGTAGCACAAATCCTATCGGCAGCACTGATGCTGCGTTACAGCCTAGGTGAAGAAACTGCGGCACAAGACATCGAGACGGCGGTTTCAAAAGCGCTATCAGCAGGAGAACTAACGGGTGACCTTGCCGGCGACAACCCAGCACTTTCGACGTCTGAGATGGGCGATAAAATCGCTGAGTACATCTTAAACTCTTAATACAAAACAGATTCATAATAAATACTAAATCCTCGGTCAACCAATGGCTTTCCTCTAAGTCATTGGTGCGATAACAAGGCAGCAAGCCCATTTATATTAAGGCGTTTAGTTCGCTAAATAACTGGATAAATGGGTGTCGCTAACGCAGTTATTGCGGCAAAGGCGACGAGGAAAGGAAGCAAACAATGGGCAAAACATTATACGAAAAAGTCTACGACGCACACGTTGCCGTCGCAGCAGAAGGGGAAAACCCAATCTTGTACATCGACCGTCATTTGGTACACGAAGTGACGTCTCCGCAGGCATTTGATGGCTTACGTGAAAAAGGTCGTAAAGTGCGTCAGGTCAGCAAAACTTTTGCGACTATGGACCACAACGTTTCGACAACAACGAAAGACATCAATGCATCCGGTGAGATGGCGCGTATCCAGATGGAAACGCTATCGAAAAACTGTGAAGAGTTTGGCGTTACGCTTTACGACATCAACCATAAATACCAAGGCATTGTGCACGTCATGGGCCCTGAGCTTGGTATTACCCTACCGGGCATGACCATTGTTTGTGGTGACTCCCACACCGCAACTCACGGTGCATTCGGCTCTCTAGCTTTTGGCATTGGTACTTCGGAAGTGGAGCACGTATTGGCGACGCAAACGCTAAAACAAGCGCGCGCAAAAACGATGAAGATCGAAGTGAAAGGCAAAGTAACTCCTGGCATCACCGCTAAAGACATCGTACTTGCGATCATCGGTGAAACCACAGCTGCTGGCGGTACAGGCTACGTGGTTGAATTCTGCGGTGAAGCGATCACAGACCTTTCAATGGAAGGCCGCATGACCGTGTGTAACATGGCGATTGAGCTAGGTGCTAAAGCCGGTTTGATTGCGCCAGATGAAACCACATTCGAATACATCAAAGGCCGTAAATTCTCACCTCAAGGTGCCGACTTTGATGCAGCAGTAGACTACTGGAAGACATTAAAAACTGACGATGATGCTCAGTTTGATGCGGTTGTGACGCTAAACGCAGCAGACATTAAACCACAAGTTACTTGGGGTACTAACCCAGGCCAAGTTATCGCGGTAGACCAACCAATCCCTGCACCAGAAAGCTTTGCCGACCCAGTAGAGAAAGCTTCTGCTGAAAAAGCGTTGGCTTACATGGGCCTAGAAGCTGGCAAAGCACTTTCTGATTACAACGTCGATAAAGTCTTCGTTGGCTCTTGTACCAACTCTCGTATTGAAGACATGCGCGCAGCCGCTGAAGTGGCAAAGGGTCGTAAAGTTGCTTCTCATGTTCAAGCGCTTATCGTTCCTGGCTCTGAGCAAGTAAAAGCGCAAGCAGAAGCGGAAGGCTTGGACGTTATCTTCAAAGACGCTGGCTTTGAGTGGCGTCTACCGGGTTGTTCAATGTGTCTTGCAATGAACAACGACCGTTTGGGTCCTCATGAACGTTGTGCGTCAACGTCAAACCGTAACTTTGAAGGTCGCCAAGGCCGTGATGGTCGTACCCACTTGGTTAGCCCTGCTATGGCAGCGGCAGCAGCAATCGCTGGTCACTTTGTTGATATTCGTGAGTTGACTTTTTTTGATAAACAGGATTAGGAGAGAACAGATGTCAGGTTTTAAACAACACACAGGCTTAGTTGTTCCTCTAGATGCAGCGAACGTTGATACTGATGCTATTATTCCAAAGCAGTTCCTACAAAAGGTCTCCCGCTTAGGGTTTGGTAAGCACCTATTCCATGACTGGCGATTCCTAGATGATGCTGGCGAACAACCAAACCCAGAGTTCGTGATGAACGCTCCGCGTTACCAAGGCGCTTCTATCTTGCTAGCGCGTGAAAACTTCGGCTGTGGTTCTTCTCGTGAGCACGCACCGTGGGCACTCGCGGATTACGGCATCAAAGCGATGATCGCACCTAGCTTTGCCGATATTTTTTACGGCAACTCGATCAACAACCAAATGGTGCCAGTTCGCTTGACTGAGCAAGAAGTAGATGAAATCTTCCAGTTTGTTGAGGCGAATGAAGGCGCTGAAGTGGAAGTAGACCTAGAAGCCAATGTGGTTCGTGCCAACGGCAAAGAATATGGCTTTGAAATCGATTCGTTCCGTCGTCACTGCTTGCTAAACGGTTTGGACAACATTGGTCTAACCCTTCAACATGAAGATAAGATTGCCGAATACGAAGCGAATATCCCAAGCTTCTTAAGCTAATTAAAATCGCAATTTAAACAAACAAAAGGTTGGCATTGGCCAGCCTTTTTTCTTTTATTTTCATTGCTTCAAGAAAGAAACTTCGCTTTATACAGGTCTACACTATCAATAAAGTTTAACCCAAAGGACTCCCTATGAAGCGTCTGTTATTGCTATTGTGTGCTCTCGTTTCTTTCTCATCATTTGCCGCCCCTAAATCGGAGCTGTGGCCGTATTGGAAACAATCTAATCAAGCTAGCCAAACCAAGATTTCTCATCAAGAGTGGCAACAACTGCTTGATACTTATTTAGTCGAGCAAGGTGAGAATACTTTGTTCCGCTATAGCAAAGTCACGACCTCCGACAAAGCGAAGTTAAAGCAGTACATCCAACGACTGGCGAAACTCGACCCTCTACAATACAACCAAGCGGAGCAATACGCCTACTGGGTAAACCTTTACAACGCCATCACTGTCGACTTAATCCTAGATAACTATCCTGTCGAGTCGATTACCAAACTTGGTGGGCTATTTAGCTTTGGCCCTTGGGGGGATGATGTGGTCGTAGTCAACGGGAAGGATCTGACTTTAAACGACATTGAGCATCGTATTTTGCGCCCGATTTGGAATGACCCAAGAACGCATTACGCGGTTAACTGTGCCAGCTTAGGATGCCCTAACCTGCAGCCTCAAGCATTCACCGCTGAAAACACACAAGCTCTACTGGATAGTGCCGCCAAAACATTTATCAACAGCAGCAAAGGCGTATCTATCCAAGGTAACACGGCACAGCTGTCTTCTATTTATGATTGGTTTGCAACGGACTTTGGTGGAGAAAAACATATATTCAACCACATAGCTCAGTATGCACCGCAATACAAAAACTTCTCTGGCAAAGTGAAATACGAATACGATTGGACCTTAAATCAAGCTAACTAAAGAAGTTACTGACAGGCTAATAAGCTTTTGCCTTCCCATAACCGAAAAGCAAAAGGACACCAGCAAACCAAACGCTGAGTATAAGAACGAGAAAAGGGCACCGAGTGCCCTCAGACTGCTGACAAAGGTCTAGCCATCAGGCTAGACCTTTGATCTAATAGGGGTATCGAAAAATGGATACTCCAATATGCTACAAGATCCTTCTCCTCAACAATACGAATTTGAAATGGTGACGATGGAGCAGTTAGTTCCTAAAGACCATTTAGTCCGCAAAATTGATAAAGCCATAGACTTCGAATTTATCCGGGACCAAGTCGCTCACCTCTATTGTCAAGATAACGGTCGACCACCTGTTGACCCTGTTCGACTTTTCAAAATCATTTTTATTGGCTACCTCTTCGGAATCAAAAGCGAGCGACAGCTCGTTAAAGAGATTGAAGTCAATGTAGCCTATCGTTGGTTCTTGCGCATGTCGTTAACGGAGAAGGTTATCCATGCTTCAACACTGAGCCAAAACCGTATTCGCCGCTTCAATAATACCGACGTATTCGAACGTATCTTTATCAACATCGTTGAGCAGGCTATGGCCAAAGGCTTGGTCGCTGGGCAGCAACTCTTTACCGACAGCACTCACCTCAAAGCAAACGCTAACAAAAATAAACACACCAATGAGGTCAGAGACGTTCGAGCCAGTGCTTACCTCGACATGCTTGATGAAGACGTTGCATTAGACCGAGAACGAGAAGGAAAGAAGTCGCTTAAGGCACGAGTATCCGAGCCTAAAACAAAGAATACGAAAGTCAGTACTACAGACCCAGAAAGTGGTTTTATGACGAGAGACAATAAACCACAAGGCTTCTTCTACCTTGACCATCGTACCGTCGATGGTCTGCATGGGATCATCGTCGACACTCATGCGACGGCAGGTAATATCAATGACTCTCAACCCTATATTGAACGACTGGACTACACGCTAGAGCAGTTCAACCTTAACCCTATAGCTGTTGGTCTCGATGCCGGCTATTTTACCGCTCCCGTGGCAGAGTCATTAGAGCGCCGAAATATCTTAGGTGTGTTCGGCTACCGTAGGCCATCAAGAACAAAGAACACGTTCAAGAAGAAGCACTTTATCTACCACAAAGAGAGTGACAGTTATCGATGTCCAAATGGGCAAACGCTTATCTACAAAACGACGTCACGAGATGCTTATAGAGAGTATCACTCAGACCCGAAAGAATGCGTGCTCTGCCCAATGCGAAATGACTGTACTCAAAGTAAAAACATGAAGAAAGTCATCACCAGACACATCTATACAGATGCAGTGGAGAGAGCGAACCAAATGCGGCTCTCTCCCTATGGGAAGAAGACGTATAGACGAAGAAGTGAGACGGTAGAAAGAAGCTTCGCTGATGCTAAGCAGCACCATGGACACCGTTATGCCCGCTTCCGTGGGCTAAGCAAAGTGCAAATGCAGTGTTGGTTAGCTGCCGCAGCTCAAAACATCAAGAAGATAGCTCTAGTAATGAGTTATTTACAAAAAATGGGGTTCAATATGGCTCAAATAAGACAAATATTAGCTTCTAAATACTTGTTTAAGAGTTGGAACAGATTAAATCTGGTATAGCGAAAAATATCGCGATCGCGACCTACGGTCGCTTATAAAAAAGAACCCCACCGAAAAAGGTGGGGTTCGTCATCAATCTGAGGGCACCGAGTGCCCTTTTTGTTTTGAAGCTTGATAGAAAACGTCCGACTACTTAAAACCTTTCACTTTCTTTATCAGATCGTAAGCATTTTGAATTTCTTGCGACTTTTCTTTTGCGACGTTCATCATCTCAGGTGGTAAGCCCTTCGCCATCAGCTTATCTGGGTGGTGCTCATTCATCAACTTGCGGTAAGCACGCTTCACCATTTTACTGTCCGCATCTGAGTTAACATCCAAAATCTTGTAGGCATCAGCCAACTGATCCGCTTGTGAAGCTTGTTGCCAACCAGCTGATTGGTATTGTCCCTGCTGCTGGCCATGGAAACCACCTTGGCTTTGAAAACGAAACGCGGCTTCTTGCATGTGCAGGCGACGCTCTAATTGCTCTGAAGAGAAACCTAAACCGCGGGCAATTTTATGCAGGACATTACGTTCACTCGGATGAATCGAGCCATCAGCAAACGCAGCAGAGATCTGAAGCTCCAAGAAAAATTGCAATAAATCAAAACGCCCTGCTGAAGAGATTTTCACGCGAACCAATACATCTTCAAGCGGAAAATCACTCTCTTTACCATCACGGAACGCTTCTTGTGCCGCACGACGTTGCTCGCCATGTAAACTCATACGGTCCATCATCGCAGACGCTAGTTGAATCTCTTCTTTGGTGACTTGACCTTTGGCTTTAGCCACATGTCCCATAACTGCGAATGCAGCTTTAAAAAATTCTTCCTGACGTTGTGTCTGGCTAGGACCTTTACCAAAGCCCCCCGTCGAAAAACCCGCTTGGCTTAAACGACGTGCTTTATCGAATTGATGACCGATAAATAGACCAAACAATAAACCGAATGGGCCACCGAGTAACAAGCCAAAAAAGGCACCCAAGATTTTGCCAAAAATATGCATTATGTGTTCTCTATCAATGAATTTTTATCGACGACGGCGGTCTTATAGTGCCGGACGCAACGATTTCCTTTATGATAATGGAATTAGTTTTATTACGGTCAGGCTATTTCGCCTGCTTATCTTTGCAGCTATTTTATATTGGCATTATGCCACAGCGAATCCATGCTCTGGGATAATTGCAAACTATAGTTGATTCATTTGGCTATATAGCGAGGGTAGAACAAGCCCTATAGCCATCGAGTAGTAGTGACACAGGAAAGTTCAATTCAATGCAACATTTCTCCCGCACATGTTTAGCGGCCTCTATCAGCACCGCCTTGTTTGTACCCACCACTCAAGCTGAAGCGAATATCCATGATAGTGTGCAGGAAATGCCCACCACAGATCAATGTTTGGTCGAGACAAGTGGTGAGGAGGACGCGCTTAATTCCCCAGTGGTTGTTCAAGCTGATAGTCTACAAGCCATCAATGGCGATAAGGCTCAGTACTCTGGCAACGTAGAAGTTACGCAAGGTCCAAAGAAAATCACCGCCGATAGCGTAACGCTTCATCAACAAGATAACGTGGTCGTGGCAGAAGGCAATGTAACCTTCAATGACGGTCAGGTTAAAGCACGTTCAGATCGTGTTACCAACGACATCAATCAAGATACGTTTTCGCTTGAAAACACCAACTACCAGTTCTTGTGCCAACAAGGTCGCGGTACCGCTGCGTACATCGCCCGTACTGGTCAGTCAGTGTACGAACTTGAAGATGGTTCGATTACCTCTTGTCCTCAAGGTGACAACTCTTGGCGCTTAGTGGCTTCGGGCATCGATGTTGATCAAGATGAAGAGACGGCAACGTTACATCACCCACGTTTTGAGATCATGGACGTCCCTGTTTTCTACGTGCCGTACATGACGATGCCAATTGGTGACACGCGTAAAACGGGCTTCCTATTCCCATCCATGTCATACGGCTCTAGCGACGGTATGGAAGTTGAACTTCCTTTCTACTGGAATATCGCGCCGCAATACGACATGACACTTACTCCGCTCTACATGCAGAAACGTGGCACCAAGCTTGACTCTGATTTCCGTTACCTAACCGAAGGTTGGGGTGAAGGTGAAATCAAAGGCGAGTACATGAGCAGCGACAAACGCTACGAGGACGAATCTCGTTGGGGTTACCAATTCAAACACGATGGCATCATCAACAAACAGTGGGTGGTCAGTGTTGATTACTCAAAAGTGAGTGACATCGACTACTTCCGTGACCTGGATTCTGACATTGGTAACCGAGAAGACGGCCAATTGCTTCAAGAAGGCGAAGTACAGTACCGTTCAGACTTCTGGGACGCCTCTTTGTCTGTCCGAGATTTCCAGATACTTTTGAAAGAAGAAAACCAACCGTACCGTCTATTGCCGCAGCTGGACTTGAACTACTACACCCCACTTTTGGGTAACTACGTCAACTTTGACGTGAAGAGCCAGATCAGCCGTTTTGATACTGACGATACAGCGAAGCCTGACGCGACTCGTGTGCACGTAGAGCCAGGCCTCACAATTCCTCTATCAAACTCTTGGGCGACATGGACCACAGAAGCTCGCGTATTATCGACCTACTACTCCCAAGATCTGAGTGGCTTAACAGACACCGATCTAAGAAATCAACTCGATGAGACCGTATCGCGTGTTATTCCAGAATTCCGCACACATGCTCAGATGTACTTGGAGCGTGATACCAGCTGGATAGAAGGCTACACACAAACATTGGAACCACAGCTTCAGTATTTGTATGTACCAGATGAAGACCAAACTAACATCTACAACTACGATACGACGTTACTGCAAACTGACTACTACGGTCTATTCCGCAGTCGTAAATACAGTGGTATCGATAAAATCGCGTCAGCAAACCAGTTAAGCTACGGTGCAAGTACGCGTTTCTTTGATGATGATTACAAAGAACGTCTTAACGTTTCGTTTGGTCAGATCTACTACTTCGATAAGAAAACCAAGATCAGCAATAATCCGAGCCTACCGGATGAGACCTCAAACTACTCATCATGGGCGGTTGAAACTGATTTCAACTACAACGATTACTTGTTCTATCACGGTGGTATCCAGTATGACATCGACCTGAGCTCGATGCAGTTGGCGAACAGCACTCTGGAATACCAATTTAACGGTGGCTTCATTCAAGGTAACTACCGTTACGTTACTCGTGAATACATTGAAGATACGATCATTCTCGAAAACCTCGACACAATCACTCGTAAAGGTATTTCACAAGCAGGTATCGTAGCCGCGTATGAATTCAACCCGAGTTGGTCGGCAAGCGGCCAGTACTACTACGACTTAAACGAAAACATCGATATGGAATGGCTTGCCAGCCTCCGCTACCAATCAGATTGTTGGTACTTCGGTCTAACTTACTCAAACCAATTATTAGGCTGGGATGACAAAGCAATCGGAAGCGACGGTGCTTCTCCAGAATACGAAAACAACATCAGCGTTAACTTCGGTATTCAAGGCTTTGCCACCAATCAACGTGCGATTACCGCAGAAAAAGAACTTGATGGTTCGGACAACGCGATCAAATACGGTCGTCCATTCTATTTGAACAATTAATCGAATTGAGCGTCTTAACTACTAGTAAGACGCTCAACTCTATAATACTGACGGAATTTTAAATGAAAATTTGGAAATCAATCATCTTCACAACCCTATTCTCTTTAGGTGTTAATGCTGCACCTGTAGAGCTTGATCAGGTTGCTGTTATCGTCAACGACGGTGTGATTTTACAAAGCGACATCAACACTGCAATGAAAACACTTCAAGCTAATGCTCGTCAGAGCGGTAAGAGCTTACCTTCAGCAAGCGTGTTGAAAGACCAAGTGGTTGAGAAACTGATCATTGATACGCTTCAAGGTCAAGAGGCTGAACGTATCGGCGTACGAATTGATGACAACCGCTTGAATCAAGCGATTGCAGAAATCGCTCGTAACAACAACCAAAGCGTTGAGCAACTTGCCGCCTCTGTCCAAGCTGAAGGGTTAAGCTACTCTGAATTCCGCGAACAAATTCGTAAAGAGATCGCCGCGTCTGAAGCTCGTAATGCGCTTGTACGTCGTCGTATCAACATTCTCCCAGCGGAAGTCGATAGCCTAGCAGAACAACTTGCAACAGAAACCAATGCAACCGTTCAATACAAAATCGGTCATATCCAATTGCGTTTCTCTGACGATAAAGACAAGTCAGAAGTCGAAGCAGAAGCGAATGCATTAGTGAAAAAATTGAAAGATGGTGCGGATTTCTCGCAAATGGCCTACACCTACTCAAAAGGCCCAAAAGCCTTGCAAGGTGGTGACTGGGGTTGGATGCGTAAAGAAGAAATGCCAACTATCTTCGCAGACCAAATCAAAATGCAAAACAAAGGCAGCATCATTGGTCCATTCCGCAGCGGTATTGGCTTCCACATCCTAAAAGTAGAAGATGTAAAAGGCCTAGAAACAGTCGCGGTCACAGAAGTCAATGCTCGACATATTCTGATCAAACCGACCGTTATCCTAAGCGATGATGGTGCGAAGAAGCAGCTAAATGAATTCATTCGTCGCATTAAAGCGGGTGAAGCAACCTTTGCTCAATTGGCAACACAATACAGCCAAGATCCAGGTTCTGCAGCACAAGACGGTGAACTGGGCTACCAAACACCAGACCTATACGTACCAGAATTTAAACACCAAGTTGAAACATTGCCTGTAGGTTCAATCAGTGAACCATTCAAAACTGTACACGGCTGGCACATTGTTGAAGTTTTAGACCGTCGTCAAGTTGACCGCACTGACTCAGCAATGAAAAACAAAGCCTACCGCATTCTTTTCAACCGTAAGTTTAACGAAGAAGCAGGCGCATGGATGCAAGAACTACGAGCAAGCGCGTTTGTTGAAATCGTGGATAACAATGATGGCAACTAATTCGATTCGAAGAATCGTCGTAACCGCAGGGGAACCTGCGGGGATCGGCCCTGATTTGGTGCTGGCCTTATCAAAGGAAGACTGGGCGCACCAAATCGTCGTTTGTGCAGACAAGAATGTCTTAGCAGAAAGAGCTAAACAGCTCGGCATAGACGTTCAACTGTTTGATTACAATCCAGAAGAAGCACCAAAAGCGCAACAAGCTGGCACATTAATCGTAGACCACATTGAAATCGCTGAAACCTCGGTTGCAGGTCAACTTAATGAAGCCAACGGCCACTACGTATTAAAAACGTTAGAAAGAGCCGCTTTGGGCTGTATGAATGATGAATTTGATGCTATTGTCACCGGCCCTGTACATAAGGGGGTGATAAATCGCTCAGGTGTTGCATTCAGTGGTCACACTGAATTCTTTGCTGAAAAGTCCAATACACCATTGGTCGTGATGATGTTAGCGACTGAAGGACTGCGAGTGGCACTCGTCACCACGCATATTCCTCTGGCTTACGTATCAAAAGCCGTTACGGAAGAGCGATTAGAAAAAATCATCGATATTCTTCATAAAGATCTTGTAGAAAAATTTGCCATCTCGCAACCAAACATCTATGTTTGCGGGCTAAATCCACATGCGGGAGAAGATGGCTGTTTAGGTCGCGAAGAGATCGAAACCATCACTCCGACATTGGAAAAGATTCGACAAGAAAAAGGAATCAATCTGATTGGCCCTTTGCCGGCAGATACCATTTTCAATGAAAAGTATTTAAACGATGCTGATGCTGTTTTAGGTATGTACCACGATCAAGTGTTGCCTGTATTAAAATACAAAGGCTTTGGTCGTTCAGTAAACATTACACTTGGTCTACCATTTATAAGAACCTCGGTGGATCACGGTACTGCATTAGAACTGGCAGGGACAGGTCAAGCGGATACAGGGAGCTTCCGAACAGCGCTCACGCATGCGATAGAATTGGTAGAGAAGAAACAATGAGAAATGATGTCCATTTAGGACACAAAGCGCGTAAACGTTTTGGTCAAAACTTCCTGAACGATCCATACATTATTGACGGTATCGTATCATCAATTAACCCAAGACCTGGCCAAAACCTTGTTGAGATCGGTCCAGGCCTTGGTGCAATTACAGAACCTGTGGGTCGCGAAGTCGACAAGTTCACGGTTATTGAACTCGACCGAGATCTAGCAGAACGTCTACGCAACCATCCAGAATTAGCTGACAAACTGACTATTCATGAAGGCGATGCTATGCGCTTTGACTTCACGCAGTTAGTGAAGCCAAACAACAAGCTACGTATCTTCGGTAACTTGCCATACAACATCTCGACACCATTGATGTTCCACCTATTTGAATTCCATAAAGACATTCAAGACATGCACTTTATGCTTCAAAAAGAAGTGGTAAACCGTTTAGCCGCAGGCCCAGGCAGCAAGGCTTACGGCCGCCTAACGGTAATGGCTCAGTACTACTGTAAAGTTGTACCTGTTCTAGAAGTACCACCAACAGCGTTTGTACCGCCACCGAAAGTTGATTCAGCAGTCGTACGCTTAGTGCCTTACGAAGTCCTTCCGCACCCTGCGAAAGATTTGCGTTTGTTGGAGCGCGTATGTCGCGAAGGCTTTAACCAGCGTCGCAAGACCGTTCGTAACTGCTACAAGTCGCTATTGAGTACAGAAGTATTGGAAGAGTTGGGCGTAAACCCAAGTATGCGTCCAGAAAACCTAACGCTACAACAGTTTGTCGCCATGGCGAACTGGCTTGCGGATAACCCGCAGCACCAATAACTCAAACGATGAGCCAAACCCTTCGCGGTTTGGCTTATTATTATTGAGATAATCCGTTTTTCGAGGAGTGCACATGGACGTCATTCAACCTTGCATCAAGATTCAAGTTCACACCAAATACATTGAAGAACAGTCCAACCCAGAACTGCAACGTTTTATTTTCGCCTACGTCATCACCATCAAAAACCTCAGCCAACAAACCGTACAATTACTCAGTCGTCGCTGGTTAATTACGGATTCAAATGGCAAAAAAATGACGGTAGAAGGCGAAGGTGTTGTCGGACAACAGCCCTTTATTCCTAGCAATGATGAATACACCTACAGTAGCGGTACTGCATTAGAAACTCCAGTAGGTGTCATGCAAGGACACTACATGATGTTGGATGAGAAGGGACAAGAGTTTCTCACCGAAATAGACCCTTTCCGACTTGCTGTTCCCAATGTCCTAAATTAATCAGGAGAGTCAGTGGCTACCTACATCGTTGGTGACATTCAAGGCTGTTTCGATGAACTGCAACAGCTACTAGAACACGTTAATTTCTCAACTCAACACGATCAACTTTGGCTTGCTGGTGACCTGGTGGCAAGAGGGCCGAAGTCATTAGAAACACTGCGCTTTGTTAAATCCCTTGGCGACAGCGCTAAAGTTGTCCTCGGCAATCACGATCTGCACCTAATGGCGGTTTCTAAAGGCTTAAAGAAGGTGAAGGACAAAGATAAAACCGCACCTATCTTTTCCGCACCAGATAAAGATGATCTACTCACTTGGTTAGCACAGCAACCACTCATGGCGGAACACGATGAGTTCGTTATGTGTCATGCGGGCATCTCACCTTTATGGGATCTACAGACGGCTCGAGCATGTGCACGTGAGGTCGAGGCGATAATTCAGAGTGAGCAACTGCATTGGTTACTGGAAAATATGTACAGCAACCAACCTGATCTTTGGGAGGAATCTCTATCAGGCTTAGATCGCTATCGCTATACCATCAATGCATTTACCCGTATGCGCTTTTGCTTTCCCGATGGCCGCTTGGATATGGATTGTAAACTTCCACCACAAGAAGTTTCAGAAGATGAGCTTGTTCCTTGGTTTAAACTGCCACAACGTGTGCCTTTAGAAAAAGCGGTCTTATTTGGTCACTGGGCAGCACTGCAAGGCTACATTGAAGAGAGCATTATTGGCCTTGATACGGGCTGTGTTTGGGGTGGCTCATTAACTATGATTCGCTGGGAAGATAAGCAAGTTTTCACCCAAGAAGCACTCAGTTAACAATTCGAATTAGCGGACTAGAAAACAAAAAGCACCGTATTGACGGTGCTTCTCTTATTCTAGCTGGTTACTTTTCTAGAACGGTGAAACGCATGTTATACGCATTTTTTTCATCCGCTTGATACGCTTCAGAGTATGTTTCTTTAAACTCATTCCCCCAATCTGGGAACTGAGTATCACCCTCGATTTCAGCTTCAATATGAGTGACATATAGCTTATTTGCTATTGCCAAGCATGCAGCGTAAATCGCGCCACCACCAATGATCATCACTTCTTCACTGTCACCAGCAACCTCAAGCGCCTGCTCAATCGACGTAACGGTCGTGACACCTTCAATGGAAAGTGAAGTATCACGGCTGATGACAATATTCAAACGGCCAGGTAAAGGACGTCCGATTGATTCATAAGTTTTACGTCCCATCACAACAGGCTTACCCATTGTACAACGCTTAAACCATGCAAAGTCTGCCGGAAGATGCCAAGGCATCTGGTTGTCTTTACCGATGATACGGTTGTCTGCCATCGCGGCAATCATGCTGATGATCATATTGGGTCCTTATACTATGGGTCTGCGGCGATAGAATAACAGCCCCGGAACCGCCAAGCCAACCGCTAAGCCTGCAATAATAAACATCGCCTTAAGAAAGTTCTCCATACATGTCGCAATTAACTCTGGCGAATAACCCAAGTGGTTTATCTCCACCATGGCAATCATGGCTTTAAAGGCAAATACACCGGGCACCATTGGGATCAAAGCTGCAACAGTGAAAACTTTGGGATGGGCAAGAAAACGATGCGACCAATGTACGCCGATTAAGCCAACAAGGGTCGCAGCAAAAAAGCTCGCCCACTCAATCGGCAAGCCAAAGTGCATCATCAAATAGCGACTGCCATGACCAATCGCACCACCTACGGCACAATAAACTAAAGCGCGCTGTGGCACGTTAAACACCATGGCAAAACCCACTGCAGGAATCGCCGCAAAAAACATATCATTCAGCAGGCCAAGTGCGAGTTCAAATACACTCATTAGCTCATCCACCCCCAAATACCGGTGACTTCCATCGCTGCTACGATGCCAAGTGAAGTTGCTAATGTCAGTAGACTTGCCATGGTAAATCTCGCGATGCCCATATTGATGTGGCCTTTAAGCATGTCTGCAACGGAGTTAATCAGAGGGAAGCCCGGTACTAACATCAGGACCGAAGATGCCATTGCTACCGTAGGTAAATTACCAATTTCAAAGATCACGGCTTGAGCGGAAATCAGCGTTGTGACGAATGCTGTGGCGGCGAAATTAAGTAGAGGATTAAAATGTCGATGCCCAATCTCTTGTCTGACGATCATACCACCAGCAGAAGCGAGGAACGTCATGCCGAAGACTCCCCAATCTCCTCCAGCTAGATGACTAAAGGCAGCACAAGAAAGACCTATCATAAACACGACTAACCAGCGGTTATAGCGCTCTGGGCTGATGGTATTGAGTTTCTTCTGTGCCATTTTCACATCGAGTAAACCGCGCTCCATCATGATACAGATACGCTGAATTTGCGTAATGACACGCATGTTAATTCCACGATCGGCACAGCTTCTTGTGGTAGTAATGCAATGATCGTCCATCACCGTTGTGACCACCAAGGCATTGGCAGACAGTGCAACAGCAACATCGCTAACGCCACTCGCAAACCCAATGCGCTGCATAATATCGCTCACCAGCGTACTTTCTGCACCGTGTGCTAATAACATTTGCCCGGCTTGAGCCACGAGCCGAGAAATGGCTCTTTGATTGGACGCCGCCATAGCTTCTTCAGGCGGCATAGCTTCCGATGTCATAAATACTTCCTAAGTCCATTTATACCCAAGTAACCTCACCCTTGGGAGGGTGTCATTGACCCCGCTCTGAATCCTACATCTTGAAGTCACTTGGGTATATTTTATTATTGTGCCGTAAAACACATCGTCTAAACATGATTTAGATACAAAAAAAGCCGCAATATACATTGCGGCTTAATGAAATAACTAGCGATTAGTCACGGACGTAAACAACGTGACCGTCGTCTTCTTCATCGTCCCAGTCATCCCAATCGTCGTCATCTTCTTCAGTGATCACGTCTTTACCAGCGATGGCATCTTTATGGTAATCATCCCACATGAAGTTCACTTTATCTTCTTCAGCAACTTCTTCCTCTTCACGAGGTAGGTTTTCCATAAAGTCAGCTAGCTTGTAGCAAAGCTCTTTAGTGCCGTTACGGTTGATTGCAGAGATCTTAAAGAACTCATCTTCCCAACCAAGCGCATCCAAGATCTCTTGGATCTTTTCATTCGCTTCTTCTTCCGGCATAAGATCAGTCTTGTTGAAGACTAACCAACGAGGTTTACCAGCAAGTTTTTCACTGTACTGCTCTAGCTCATCAATGATGGTTAGGGCATTTTGAATTGGGTCTGACTGATCGATCGGCATGATATCAATCATGTGCAGTAATACGCGACAACGCTCTAGGTGCTTAAGGAAGCGAATACCTAGACCAGCACCGTCAGCGGCACCTTCGATTAGACCAGGAATATCAGCAACTACAAAGCTTTTCTCAGGTACGACACTCACTACACCCAAGCTTGGGATTAGCGTAGTAAATGGGTAATCTGCTACTTTTGGTTTTGCTGCTGATACTGCGCGGATAAAGGTTGATTTACCTGCGTTAGGTAGACCAAGCATACCAACATCAGCCAATAGCAATAGCTCTAGACGGATTTCACGAATTTCACCTTTAGTACCTAGCGTTCTCTGACGAGGAGCGCGGTTTACTGAAGATTTAAAACGCGTGTTACCAAGACCGTGCCAGCCGCCTTTCGCGACCATCACTTTCTTGCCGTGTTCAGCAACTTCTGCAACGATTTCATTAGTGTGGATATCAACTGCGCGCGTACCTACAGGAACACGCATCGTGATGTCTTTACCACGTTTACCCGTACAGTTACCACCACGACCATTTTCACCGCGTTCTGCTTCGTAAAAGCGTTGGAAACGGTAATCGATCAGGGTATTTAGGTTTTCATCGGCTTGGATGTATACATCACCGCCATCACCACCATCGCCGCCATCAGGACCGCCTTTAGTGATGAATTTTTCACGCCAGAAACTTACAACGCCGCTACCGCCGTCACCAGCCTGAACTTTTACTACCGCTTCATCTACGAACTTCATCTTTTACTCCGACTACTTCGTGCGTGGATTTAATCTGACTTATCATCAAACAATTTTAGCAGATGACAGATCTAAGCACCCTGAACCTACCAACAAGGTAAAAACGAGAAACTTGAATATGTCGACTGCTACAAATAAAAAACCCCGCCGAATCGGCAGGGCTTTTGAATTCAGCTTTAAAGCTTAAATAATTAACCTAAAAGGTAAATTACTCAGCTTCGATGCTTACAAACTTACGGTTTTTAGGACCTTTAACCTCGAACTTCACTTTACCTTCAGTAAGAGCGAATAGAGTGTGGTCTTTACCGATACCTACGTTGTTACCAGCGTGGAACTTAGTACCACGTTGACGTACGATGATGTTACCTGCAAGAACAGACTCACCACCGAAACGCTTAACACCAAGGCGTTTGCTTTCTGAATCGCGGCCGTTACGAGTAGAACCACCAGCTTTTTTGTGTGCCATTGTTAAACTCTCCTAATAGATTAAGCGTTGATACCAGTGATCTTCACTTCAGTGAACCACTGACGATGACCCTGTTGCTTACGAGAGTGCTTACGACGACGGAACTTAACGATTTTAACTTTATCGCCACGACCGTGTTGTACAACTTCAGCAACAACTTTGCCGCCCTCTACAAGAGGAGCGCCAACTTTGATGTCTTCGCCGTTAGCAACAAGAAGAACTGTATCAAATTCAACAGTTGCACCAGTTTCAACGTCTAATTTCTCTAAACGAAGAGTTTGACCTTCGCTTACACGGTGTTGTTTACCACCAGATTGGAAAACAGCGTACATATTTTACTCCGCTTTTTCCGCACAGCCTTTTCATGAGGGTGTGCGCTAAACTAATCATCAATAGGGCGCAGATTCTACAGAAGAGATGCCCCTATGACAAGCCATATTTTGAAAAAATTGGCGAAAAGCTAATCGCCAAAGAAAAGTGCGGCAATCATGCCCTTTAGTAATGTATTAATCAACGTTTTTTAGTGTATTATTCGACAATTATATAAATCGAATAAGCCTTGCAGGGTCTAACTTCAGCCGGATATACGATGGATTTTAAAACTATCCAAGCGCTTACTGCCGATGACATGGCAAAAGTGAATGAAACAATTCAAGCCCAACTAAATTCTGATGTCTCTTTAATCAACCAGCTCGGTTTCTATATTGTGAGTGGTGGAGGCAAACGCTTAAGACCACTTCTGGCGATATTGTCAGCACGTGCTCTTGGTTACCAAGGTAACGGCCATACAATGGCAGCGGCGTTTATCGAGTTCATCCACACAGCAACACTGTTGCACGATGATGTGGTCGACGAATCAGACATGCGCCGTGGTAAAGCGACAGCAAACGCTGCGTTTGGTAATGCCGCTAGCGTGTTAGTTGGGGACTTTATTTATACTCGCTCATTCCAAATGATGACTGAGCTAGGATCAATGAAGATCCTTAAACTGATGAGCGACGCAGTTAATGTGATCGCAGAGGGTGAGGTTCAACAGTTAATGAACTGCAATGATCCTGACACGACAGAAGAAAGCTACATGCAGGTCATCTACTCTAAGACCGCACGTTTGTTTGAGTCGGCAACCCAAATTGGTGCGATTCTTAACGATGCTCCTGAAGAAGTAGAAGTCGCTTTCCAAAACTACGGTAAATATTTGGGTACAGCATTCCAACTGATCGATGACGTGATGGATTACACGTCTGACGGTGAGGATATGGGTAAGAATGCTGGTGATGATTTAGCTGAAGGCAAACCAACGCTTCCTCTACTTCATGCCATGCGCAATACCACCCCAGAGAATGCACAGATGATCCGTGAGGCTATCGAAAAAGCCAACGGTATGGATCACTTGGATGACATTCTTGCTGTAATGAAAGTAGCCGGCTCACTTGAGTACACAACGCAGAAAGCACTAGAAGAAGCAGACAAAGCGATTGCAGAACTCGCAATCTTGCCAGAGTCAGAGTACAAGCAAGCGCTTATTACACTGGCTCACATGTCGGTGAACCGCACTAGTTAACGGCACAAAATAGACCCACAATAAAAAGGAAGAGCATGTCTCTTCCTTTTTGTGTACCTCAAATTCTTTTCACCGCTACCATCTAATAGTATCTATCGCAACTATCGTGAAGCTGTGGGTTATCTTCAATTTCGTCGAAACTGACCGCCAACTGCTCTTCCGAACCTTGTTTGGCAAGAAGCACTGTCTCCGCCTCTTGATCAACCACTAAGATTGTTCCGATACCTTGTTGGCATTCCACCACCATACCTTTACGGATTCGATTGGCTTCCATCATCTTCTCCCTCACAAAGTTGTTTGATTCAGACTCTGTTACGCAAGATAAAATGAAAGGATCAAAAAAGCCGATCTAAGATCGGCTTTCTTCTTTATATAGCTTTCTCTTTGTAGAGACGCTTATTTCGCGAATTCAACACCAATGTTGATATCGCCATTTAGCGTTTCCAACATACCATCAAGTGCTGACTTCTCGTAGTCACTTAGTGCGCCATAGCTTAGTACTTCTTCTACACCGTCTTTACCCAGTTTAACTGGTTGTGCAAAGTAAGGCGCATGTTCACTGCCACCTTCCACGTATGCACATTCTACTACGCCTTCTTCACCTTGAAGCGCGCGCACTAGAGCAAGACCGAAGCGACACGCTGCTTGACCCATAGACAGAGTCGCGCTACCGCCACCCGCTTTTGCTTCAACAACTTCTGTACCCGCATTTTGGATACGTTTCGTTAGCGCTTCTACTTCTTCAGCGGTGAACTCAACACCTTCTACTTGAGATAGAAGAGGAAGAATAGTCACACCAGAGTGGCCACCGATAACAGGAACGCGAACGTCACCTGGATCTTTATCTTTTAGTTCAGCCACGAAGGTTTCTGAGCGGATAACGTCTAGCGTTGTAACACCAAACAGTTTGCGCTTATCGTACACACCCGCTTTCTTTAATACTTCCGCAGCGATTGGCACTGTGGTGTTCACTGGGTTAGTGATAATACCCACGCATGCCGTTGGACATACTACTGCAATCTTTTCTGCTAGTGACTTAACGATACCAGCATTTACATTAAATAGATCCGCACGATCCATACCAGGCTTACGTGCGACACCAGCTGAGATAAGAACCACGTCAGCACCTTCTAGTGCAGGCGTTGGATCTTCACCAGCGTAACCTTTAATAGATACTGGTGTCGGGATATGGCTAAGATCTGCAGCCACACCAGGAGTTACTGGAGCAATATCATATAGGGCTAAATCTGAACCTGCAGGAAGACGGTTCTTAAGTAGAAGGGCCAGAGCTTGACCGATGCCGCCAGCGGCACCAATAACGGCTACTTTCATGTAGTTCTCCTTGAGAGTATTTCTCTTATAAACGTATTCGTAGGGTATTTTGTAACCAACTGAAATAAAGCTATCGGAATCACAACTTGATTACAATCAATTAACGCCAGCTTTGCGACCTCGCGCAACTCACTGTTATCGTGCTACAAACAAAGGTCTGATTATTGGTTTATTCTGTTGAAATGACAAGAAATTCAATGCAATAAATAGGTCAACGATTTCATACTTAAAGAACCCTATCCTGTTTAGGGTTTACAGTGATGGAATTAACATAATGCCGTGAGTTTTTGGCACTGCATGAATATCTATGCGAGAATATGCAAAATTGCTGACCTGTAATAAGAGAATCATAACGACTATGCGCAATTCAGAAAAACAAGATAACTTAGTTCGCGCTTTTAAAGCCTTATTAAAAGAAGAAAGCTTTGGCTCACAGGGTGAGATCGTTGATGCATTAAAACAACAAGGTTTCGAAAGCATCAACCAATCTAAAGTCTCCCGTATGCTGACCAAATTTGGTGCGGTACGTACACGTAACGCAAAAATGGAGATGGTTTACTGTCTGCCAGCAGAGCTTGGAGTTCCTACGGTAAGCAGCTCTTTACGTGAACTTGTACTGGATATTGACCACAACGCTGCGTTAGTCGTTATCCATACTGGTCCAGGTGCTGCACAATTGATTGCTCGCCTACTTGATTCACTAGGCAAATCAGAAGGCATTTTGGGTGTCGTTGCAGGTGATGACACCATCTTTATTACCCCAACAATGCCAGTTTCAACAGAACAATTGTTCAAATCAGTGTGTGAGCTTTTCGAATACACAGGCTAAGTAACTGTTTGTGGGCTATGAAATTAGTCGAATTTTGTAGCCCATAAATTATGTAAACAAAATGATTCCAACGTCTATTTTTTACCCACCTTATTTGTGATCATTATCACGCTATTGATTTTTTTAACACCCTCACACAAAATCAGCATAAGTAACTGTTATAAAACAGATTAGCTTGCGAATTTATCCCCACCTACTGTCGCAAGCTTTAGACTTATTCGCTATAACTTTTAACAATCGGATAATTTTCTGCCAATTTTTTGTTATGATTCGCTCGCTTTTTCAAACGATTGGATTGGAAAAGATGCCGTTTCCAAATAGGAAACTCCTGAAGTAATTTACAGTTATTTCTGGGTTAATAATGAATATAAGGAAGGGAAATTCATGGCATTTAACAAACTTCTTAAAGTAGGCGCAATCGCTGCAGCAGTTATGGGCGCAGGCGCAGTTAACGCTCAAGAGTTTATTACTATCGGTACTGGCTCAGTAACAGGTGTTTACTACCCTACTGGTGGTGCTATTTGTAAATTGGTAAACAAAGGTCGTAAAGATCACAACATTCGTTGTTCAGTAGAATCGACTGGCGGCTCAATTTACAACGTCAACACTATCCGTGCTGGCGAGCTAGATTTTGGTATCGTGCAATCGGACTGGCAATACCATGGCTACAACGGTACGAGCAAGTTTGCTGAACAAGGCCCGTACAAAAAACTGCGTGCAATGTTCTCTCTTCATACAGAACCTTTTAACATCATCGCACGTGCAGATTCTGGTATCGAAAACGTTCAAGACCTAAAAGGTAAACGTGTAAACATCGGTAACCCTGGTTCTGGTGACCGCGCGACAATGGGCGTAGTGATGGATGCAATGGGCTGGACTAACGACAGCTTTAAACTTGCATCAGAACTAAAAGGCTCAGAACGTTCTCAAGCACTGTGTGATAACAAGATCGACGCGTTTATCTACATGGTTGGTCACCCGAACGGTTCAATCAAAGAAGCAACAACCTCTTGTGATGCGAAGCTAGTTCCTGCAACTGGTCCAGAAATCGAGAAAATCGTTGCTAACAACCCATACTACGCATTCAGCACAGTGCCTGCTGGTATGTACCGTGGTACAGATAAAGACGTAAACAGCTTTGGTGTTGCGGCAACAATGGTAACGACTTCTGATGTTTCAGATGACGTGGCTTACAACGTTGCTAAAGCTGTGTTCGAAAACTTCGATACATTCAAACGTCTACACCCTGCATTTGCAAACCTGAAAAAAGAAGACATGGTGAAAGCTGGTCTTTCAATCCCTCTTCACCCAGGTGCAGAGAAGTACTACAAAGAAGTAGGTCTGCTTAAGTAAGCAGCTACTGACTCCAAGCTCAGGCAGAGAAGGATGGTTTTCTGCCTGATTGAGTATGCTGGTCGAACACCTTCTTCCAGCATGCTTTGTTCAATTTGCTTTATGCAATCTGCCGATTTCTTTTTCGGAAGTCGCGCTCATACACCTAAAAAAAGAAAACGCACATGCCCTCCTCTCATAAATCAATGAGTTGAAGGACTGTAGCGATTCACTCGAAAGCAAACTTCGCTCTATTCACTACACTGTTAAAGCGAAGCGCGGTTCTCTATACACAATACAGACAGGACCATCAATAATAAGGAAAAAGTACATGGCGACGAACAACACTCCGTCACAAGATGTGCAAGAAATGGTGGCTCAGGCAGACACAGGTGCGCGTAGCCCAATGGGCTTGCAAGGTCGAATCTTATGGTTCGTTCCACTGTGCTGGTCGCTATTTCAATTATGGTACGCGTCTCCGCTACCATTTATTTTTAATTTTGGCGTACTCAACGACACTGAAGCGCGAGCAATCCATTTAACTTTTGCTACTTTTCTCGCTTTCACTGCTTATCCAGCCATGAAAAACTCTCCACGAGATCATATCCCTCTTATTGATTGGATATTGGCACTCGCAGGCAGTTTTGCAGCGGCTTACATTTACATCTTCTATACCGAACTCGCCGGCCGTTCTGGCGCCCCAACCACGGTTGATATCGTGGTATCCGTCACAGGTATGGCGTTACTACTTGAAGCAACTCGCCGAGCTCTCGGTCCACCACTTATGGTGGTTGCTGCGGTGTTCCTAACTTACACCTTTGCTGGCCCATACATGCCAGATGTGATTGCTCATAAAGGCGCGAGCTTGAACAAAGCCATGTCGCACCTTTGGCTAACAACTGAAGGCGTATTTGGTGTTGCACTGGGTGTATCAACTTCTTTCGTATTCTTGTTTGTACTGTTTGGTGCCATGCTAGAGCGTGCGGGCGCAGGTGCGTACTTCATTAAAGTCGCGTTCTCGCTACTTGGTCATATGAAAGGTGGCCCTGCGAAAGCTGCGGTAGTCGCTTCTGGCTTGTCTGGTCTGGTTTCAGGTTCTTCCATCGCTAACGTAGTAACGACAGGTACGTTTACGATTCCACTCATGAAGCGTGTTGGCTTCCCGGGAACGAAAGCGGGGGCGGTAGAAGTAGCAGCATCAACCAACGGTCAGCTGACACCGCCTATCATGGGTGCTGCCGCATTCTTAATGGTAGAATACGTTGGTATCTCCTACGTTGAAGTTATCAAAGCAGCTCTACTCCCTGCGCTTATCTCTTATATTGCACTGATTTACATCGTTCACCTTGAAGCGTGTAAAGCAGGCATGACAGGGCTTCCTCGTCGCCATACCCCTACGCTTGTGCAGAGCTTGCTGTCCTTCACTGGTACGATTTTGGGCCTATGTGTTATCAGCGCTTTGGTTTACTACGGTGTGGGTTGGACGAAAGATGTCTTTGGTGATGCAGCAACCCCTATCGTGACCGTCGTACTTCTAATTGCTTATGTGGGTCTTGTAAAGATTTCCGCTAACCACGCAAAAGATGGGGCGATTGAAATCGATGCTGAACTGACTGAGGTACCAGACCCAGGTCCGACGATTAAATCTGGTTTGCACTTTTTATTGCCTATAGTGGTACTGGTTTGGTGTTTGACGGTGGAACGTTTCTCTCCAGGTCTATCTGCATTCTGGGCAACGGTGTTTATGATTTTCATCTTGCTGACACAACGCCCTTTGATTGCGTTGCTATCTAAAGAAGGCGATCTTGTCGAACAAACCAAAAACGGCTTTGTTGACCTAGCAGAAAGCTTAGTATCTGGTGCGCGCAACATGATCGGTATCGGTGTCGCAACCGCTGCTGCCGGTACGGTTGTTGGTGTGGTAACGCTGACTGGTATTGGCCTTGTCATGACCGACTTTGTCGAGTTCATCTCGGGCGGTAGCATTATCCTAATGTTGCTGTTTACCGCGGTCATTAGTTTGATTCTGGGTATGGGCCTACCAACGACGGCCAACTACATTGTGGTTTCAACCTTGATGGCACCGGTTATCGTAACGCTTGGTGCGGCACACGGTTTGATCATCCCACTGATTGCGGTCCACTTGTTTGTGTTCTACTTCGGTATCCTGGCCGATGATACACCACCTGTTGGCTTAGCGGCATTTGCGGCCGCAGCGATTGCAAAGTCGGATCCAATTCGAACTGGTATTCAAGGCTTTACCTATGATATTCGAACCGCAATCCTGCCTTTCATGTTTGTCTTCAATACTCAGCTATTGTTGATGGGTATCGACTCATGGTGGCATTTAGCATTGACCGTGATCTCTTCAATCATTGCGATGTTAATCTTCTCAGCGGCAACACAAGGTTGGTGGTTCACACGTAATAAGTGGTGGGAAACCGTCTTACTATTGGTATTGACCTTCTCATTCTTCCGCCCTGGATTTTGGTGGGACATGTTGTACCCAGCGAAAGTTCTTTCCCCTGGGGTTGAGATAGCTCAAATCACGGAAGGGCTAAATGTAGGAGAATCCATTGAGCTACGAGTCGCAGGTGAAAACCTAGAAGGTGATTACGTAGAGAAAACGGTACGTCTTCCGTTCGAAGATAAAGCAAAAACCGCTGAAGAGCGCATCTCTTCTATGGGTCTAATGCTAACCGAGAACGACGGCAAAATGATCGTAGACATGGTCGAGTTTGGTAGTCCGGCAGAATCGTCTGGCGTCGACTTCGACTGGGAGATCAAATGGATCGTTCAAGACGCTGAACGCCCAATGAAAGAATGGGTATTTGTGCCTTGCTTAATGATCTTGCTGGTACTTGCCATGAACCAAAAACGTCGTGCTCGTAAGGAACAGTTGAGCGCATAACCGATTAAGCCCCGAGGATAAGGGGCCATGATGAGAGACACTGAATGTATAAACAAATTCTTGTGCCGGTTGATCTAAATGACCAAGGCTTCTCTGACCGAGCTGTTGAGTTGGCTGTTTGGCAAGCTAAACAAGCCAACGCGGAAGTTCACTTACTGACTGTACTGCCCGGTATCCACATGTCGATGGTCGCGACTTACTTCCCGAAAGATGCGGCGGCGAAGATGAAGCAAGATGTGAAGCAGCAGCTAAAAACATTTGCCGATCAACACATCGATGATGAAGTGATTTACAAAGTCCACGTTGCAGAAGGCAAAGCGTATGCAACCATCCTTGATTACGCTGAGCGCTTAGGCGCAGACCTCATCATTATGCCAAGCCATAAACGTTCGAAGATCAATAAAGTGATGTTAGGCTCAGTCGCAAGCAAAGTTGTTGAAAACTCACCAATCAATGTGATGGTAGTGAAGCCACAAGGCTAACGTACTCATTCAAACTCCCAAAATAGAAAAAGGTTGATGCTCGCATCAACCTTTTGTTTTTTCTTACGCCTTATTCATCAATATAAACAACGCTCTACCCTGCCGCTCGCACAAACGCGGTTAAAACATCGCTAGAGTGCGATAACGTTAATTCACCAATCTCACCTGACGCTTCTACCTGACCACCTGCCACAAATGCAAAATGACTAGCAATCGCTCTGGCGTCACTTAAGTGGTGCGTTACCATCAAAACGGTGATGCCACGCTCAGCAGCAAGCTGTTTAACCAATATCAGCATCTCTTCACGCAACACGGGATCGAGAGCTGAGAAAGGCTCATCGAGTAGCCACATCGGATGCGGCTGAACAAAGCAACGTGCGAGTGCCACACGCTGGCGCTGACCACCAGAAAGGTGTTCAGGTAAGCGGTCCAGATACTCAGCTACACCCACTTGTCTTGCCGCTTGCTCGACAAGAAGCTTTTGGTCTGCCGTAAGCTTTAACCCCGGATGCAAGCCCAAACCGATGTTGTCTCTTACTGACAGGTGAGCAAACAGGTTATGTTCTTGGAACAACATTGAGAACGGACGCTGATACGGCTCATTACTTACGATAGATTCACCATCAACCAGAATATCGCCTTGGTCTGGATTGATGAAACCAGCAACTAACGCCAATAAGGTTGATTTGCCAGCCCCGCTCGGTCCCATCAGTGATACGATTTGCCCACGTTGAATGTCTAAGTTAAAACGAAACAGTTCACGTTGATAGGTGTACTGCACATCATCCAACACTAACATTACGCTCTCTCCTTCGTTTTCAATACTTTTTCAATCACAGCAAAACAACCGACGCTGAGTAACAACAAGGTAACCGACACAACAGCCGCAGCATCCATCTGGTAACTTCCCAACAATTGGAATAGGTACAACGGCAAGGTTCTAAACTCTTGCCCACCAAACAAAGCAATCGCACTCAAGTCACCAATCGCAAACATAAAGCTGATAGCAAAAGCATGTGCAAATGGCCTGCGCAGTGCTTGCCACTCCACCACTCTAAAACGTTGCCAACCACGCATACCCAAACTGGCACAGACATACTGATATTGCTGCTCAATGTGCAACATAGGTTGAGATAAAGTCTTAATGACATATGGCAAGGCCATCAAACCATTAACCAAAATAACCACAAAAAACGCTAAGCTGAATACATCGGTAAATGAGCGCAGCAATAGGAACAATCCCGTACTGATCACTAAGCCCGGCGTCACCAAAATGATGGTACCAATAAGCTCAATTTGATCAGCGCGAGTATTTTTATACTGCAAACGCCAACGTCGGCTAGTCAGCAAAATCGATACGCCAGCGGCCACGGCAAGAGAACTCGCCAGGACCGCAACTTTGAGTGAATTGAACAGTGCAGACCAAAAACGCTCATCACTCAATACCGGCCAAACTTGTTGGTTGATACCACTGAAGACCACCATCAAAAGTGGCGGTATTACTAGTAAAAAGGCACCTATGATCCAAAAGCTATCCCAAGCTTTTGACCACCCATGATCCTTCGTTAAATATTGCTGTACCGATGTGCTGCCAGTGCTTACTGAGACTGGCTTCGTCAACTTTTGTACGCCAATTGCTAACAAGCCGCACAACAACATTTGCCACAGTGCCAAAAGCGCCCCGGCTTGCAGATCAAAATCGAACTTAATTGCCTGATAAATGGCAAGCTCAATAGTGGTCGATTTCGGTCCGCCGCCTAACGCCATCACGGTGGCAAAACTGGTAAAGCAAAGCATAAACACCAAGCCGCTTACGTGTGGCAATTGCTGCCTTAGGCGTGGCCATTCCACCCAGCGAAATTTATCCCAATGGCTCATTCCAAGGTGTGCACACAGTTTATGTTGCTCTGCTGGGATAGATTCTAATGCCTGCAAAAGTAAGCGCGCTGCATAAGGCATATTGAAGAACACATGCGCAAGTAGAATACCGTTCAGACCATAAATGGAAAACGGCAGCTCCGCATCGATACTTTTCAGCCATTGAGCTAGCAAACCACTATTACCGTAAATCGCCAATAAGCCGAATACGCCAACTAGTACAGGCAAAACTAAAGTGGACGCAAACAATTTTAATAGTAGAGACTTACCAAAGAACTCACGTCGAGAAAGCGCATGCGCAACGGGAATAGCAAAGCCAACACTCAATAGTGTAGATAGAAAAGCTTGGTAGAAGCTGAACTTGGTGACGTGCTGATAGTATGGGTCTCCCCATACCATAGACACATCAAGTGAAGGCGCTTGGACAAGCAAAGCACCCAGGGCAGAAATAACAAAGGTCGCGATAATCATCGCGACCCCTAACCCTATTTTCGGAACAGAATTCAAAAGTAGAACCTATGTTAGAACGTCAATGCGCTTTGCCATTCGCGAATCCAAGTCTTGCGCATTTTCGCTACTTCGTCTGCACTAAAGCTCAATGGTTTGCTTGGCACGCTCAGAGTTTCAAAGCCTTTTGGTAATTCAACGTTAGTTACTGGGTACATCCAGTTACCTGTTGGCATCGCAGATTGGAAATCATCACTCAAAATAAAGTTCATGAACTCATCTGCTAACTTCGCATTTTTTGAGCCTTTGACCTTAGCCGCCACCTCCACTTGCATGTAGTGCCCTTCGGCAAAATTTGCGCTTGCGTATTTCGCGTCATCTTCTGCAATCAAATGGTACGCGGGAGAGGTCGTGTAAGACAGCACGAGATCGGACTCACCGTTCAAAAACATCGAGTAAGCTTCTGACCAGCCTTTGGTAACCGTAACTGTTTTCGTTGCCAGTTGCTTCCACGCTTGAGTCGCATCATCGCCATAGATGGACTTCATCCACAACATCAAGCCTTGACCCGGAGTCGAAGTGCGAGGGTCTTGGTAAATCACTTTCAGATCATCACGCTCTTCCACCAGCTCTTTCATGCTTTTTGGAGGATTCGCCAACTTCTCCTTGTTGTATACAAACGCAAAGTAGCCGTAATCGTACGGTACGAAGGTCTTATCGTCCCAACCATTAGGTAGCGTAGTCTTTGAGGTATCAACATTATGCTCAGCCAGAAGCCCGGTCTTTTTCGCTTCCGCCATCAGGTTATTATCCAAACCTAACACGATATCCGCTTTGCTATTGTTTCCTTCCAAACGAAGGCGGTTAAGGATTGAAACACCGTCGTCCAGCGCAACAAAATTAACGTCGCAACCGCATTTGGCTTCGAATGCTTTTTCGACTTTAGGACCCGGTCCCCAATCGGCAGCAAAAGAATCGTATGTGTAGACAGTTAGGGTGTTTTCAGCGGCAAACGCCGAAGTAGAAGTGATGGCTGCAAGGGCAATCAGACTAAGAGTGGTTTTCACTGCTCGCTCTCCATTTGCATGAGTAACATGAGTTGAGCGGCACAGGGTTGAGGCGGTATTTAGGACTTCCAATATCCAGACTCAATTCCTACGCCAGCATTATCTGGTTCAGGTAATACGGGTCCCTGCCTGCTCAACAATGTTAAACAATTAGGTCTCAGCTCGCCAATGCATTGATAAGTTCAATGTAAAATGACTTTGCTCCCCGATGAGTTGGATGGATTGTAAAGATCTTTTATTGATTACACAATCAACGTTGGTCATAACCCCAGCGTGGCACCAAGCCTTGCTCAATACCAAGGTGATCGAGAATTCTTGCCACCATAAAGTCAACCAAGTCTTCAATGCTCTTAGGCTGATGATAGAAGCCCGGTGCTGCCGGCATAATGGTGACGCCCATCTGCGAGAGCTTGTGCATGTTTTCAAGATGCAGTGTTGAGAAAGGCGTTTCACGCACCACAAGTAACAGTTGCCCACGCTCTTTCATCACCACGTCTGCAGCACGTTCAATTAAGTTATCTGACATGCCGTGTGCAATGGCCGCGACACTGCCCGCGGAACATGGACACACCACCATTTGCTTTGGCGCAGCCGAACCAGAGGCCACTGGCGAGAACCAATCGTCTTTGCCACAAACGGTGATATTATCTGGATTGCACTTGAGATGCTCAACTAACGCCTTTTGCGCCGCTTCAGGGCCGCTTGGTAGTTTCAGGTCATGCTCGGTCGCCATCACGACACGAGCAGCCGAAGAGATCAACACGTAAACGTGGTAATCCGCAGCAACTAGGCATTCAAGAAGGCGAAGACCATAAGGGGCACCAGAGGCGCCCGTTAATGCTAATGTGATGGCTTTTTTAGGGGTTACTTTTTGTTGCATAAATGTCATTAAGCTTTTTGTTTCAGTTGTTCTAGAAGCTTGCCGTGGATACCACCAAAACCACCGTTACTCATTACGAGGATTTGGTCACCTGGCTGCGCTTGCTCTACGATTTTTGCGACAAAGCTGTCCATCTCTGCACCCACAAAAGCAGGTTGTTTACACTGGTCTGCAATCTCTTGTACTGACCAATCAATGTTGTCTGGTTGGAAGAGGAACACCTCATCAGCACTGTGCAGAGAAGCCGCTAAAGTATTCTTATGAACACCGCGTTTCATCGTTGCAGAGCGTGGCTCCAAAACGGCAAGAATACGTTTTTCGCCAACCTTGTTACGTAAACCGCCCAATGTCAGTTCAATCGCCGTTGGATGATGAGCAAAATCGTCGTAAACCGTCACGCCATGCTCTTCACCTTTCAGCTCCAAGCGACGTTTGGTGTTAATAAAACGACCGAGAGCCTGACATGCAAGTTCTGGTGTAACACCCACATGGCGAGCAGCAGCAATCGCCATCAAAGCGTTATCCACGTTGTGGTCACCGACAAGATCCCAATCCACGACGCCAACTTTCTCACCTTGCAATGAAACTTCAAATTTAGAGCCATCGATAACCAATTTGTGCGCTTGCCAATCACCGTCGACACCTGAGAACTGCTTTTCAGTCCAACAACCGCGCTCGATCACGTCTTGCAGCGACTGATCTTGCTTAGGTGCTAGGATCAAGCCGTTGCCCGGAACAGTGCGCACTAAGTGGTGGAATTGACGTTTAATCGCCTCTAGATCGTCGAAGATGTCCGCATGATCAAACTCAAGGTTGTTCATGATCAGTGTACGTGGATGGTAGTGAACAAACTTAGATCGCTTATCGAAAAAAGCACTGTCATATTCGTCGGCTTCTACGACAAAAAACATGCTTTCACCCAAGCGAGCCGACACTCCGAAGTTACCTAATACGCCGCCAACGAGGAAACCAGGCTGGTAACCGCAGTCTTCTAGAATCCAAGCCAGCATGCTTGAAGTGGTGGTTTTGCCGTGAGTACCTGAAACCGCAAGTACCCAGCGATCGTGGAGTAAAAACTCCTGTAACCATTGCGGGCCAGAGGTATAACGCATGTTAGTGTTCAATACATGCTCAACACATGGGTTACCACGGCTCATCGCGTTACCAATCACCACAAGATCGGGTTGAGGGTCAAGCTGAGAAGGGTCAAAGCCTTCAATTATTTCAATACCTTGCGACTCTAACAGGGTGCTCATTGGTGGATAAACATTGGCATCTGAACCCGTTACTTTATGACCTAACTGACGAGCCAAAACTGCTGCACCGCCCATAAACGTGCCGCAGATACCCAAGATATGAATGTGCATAAACTTAACCTTGTAATGCGTTCTTTAATCCTTTCATTATCGTGATAACTACCAGAAAAGCGAGTGCCTTTCGCCCTGTTCGTGCAGTCTCTTTCACAAATCTGACAGGGCTTAGCACTGACTGACCAAGCATTAACCAAGAGATTCCCTTCTTATGCAATAAGACAAATAATTTGCGATCTCAGTCGGTTACTTCATTACCATTAATAAGATCTGCGTCATAAACTTACATCTAGCGCAATCGTTTAACATCCATAAAGAGATGCCTCTATTGCGCGACACCCCCAACGAAATGAAAATGTAAGGATAAACCATGTCAGGACTGCGCACCCTAGGCGAATTCATTGTTGAGAAACAAGCGGATTTCCCCCACGCTAGCGGTGATCTTTCATCTCTCTTAGCTTCTATTCGCTTAGCTGCAAAAATTGTTAACCGCGAAATCAACGCGGCCGGTCTTGGTGACATCACTGGCGCTGTAGGTACGGAAAACGTACAGGGCGAAGACCAACAAAAACTTGATCTGTATGCGAATGACAAATTCAAAGCGGCACTCGAAGCTCGCGACCAAGTATGTGGCGTAGCAAGTGAAGAGGAAGATGAAGCGGTTGCGTTCAATAAAGAACTCAATCAAAACGCAAAGTACGTTGTACTTATGGACCCACTCGATGGCTCATCAAACATTGATGTGAACGTATCAGTAGGGACCATCTTCTCTATTTACCGTCGAGTTTCTCCTATTGGAACCCCACCAACAGAAGAAGACTTTCTACAACCAGGCCACAAACAAGTGGCAGCTGGATACGTAATTTACGGTTCATCCACCATGCTGGTTTACACCACAGGTAATGGCGTAAACGGCTTCACTTATGACCCATCGATAGGCAGCTTCTGTCTTTCTCATGAAAACATGATGATCCCTGAAGATGGCAAGATTTACTCGATCAACGAAGGCAACTACATCCGCTTCCCACAAGGCGTGAAGAAATACATTAAGTACTGCCAAGAAAACGAACCTGAAGATGGTCGCCCATACACCTCTCGCTACATCGGTTCGCTGGTTGCTGATTTCCACCGCAACTTGCTGAAAGGCGGCATCTACTTGTATCCAAGCACACAAAGCCACCCTCAAGGTAAACTTCGCTTGTTGTACGAGTGCAACCCAATGGCATTCTTGATTGAGCAAGCAGGTGGTTTAGCGTCTGACGGCGTTAATCGCATCATGGATTTGAAACCAACAGAATTGCATCAACGCGTGCCTTTCTTTGTCGGTTCTAAAAACATGGTGAACAAGGTCGAAACGTTCCTTGAACAGCATCGCGACGAAGAATAATTTCAGACCTTTGTCCAACGCGGCGGGTGTTTACCTGCCGCGTTTTTGTCGCTAAAGTGAGTAACGAATCAATCGTAAGATGAGCCTGACTCATCCTCACTGAAAAGGACTATTCAAATGAGCTTAAACAACGTACCAGCGGGTAAATCATTGCCTGACGATATCTATGTCGTGATCGAAATCCCTGCTAACGCCGATCCAATCAAATACGAAGTAGATAAAGACACTGGTGCTGTATTCGTTGATCGTTTCATGTCTGCACCTATGTTTTACCCTTGCAACTATGGTTACGTGAACGACACCCTTTCTCTAGACGGCGACCCAGTAGACGTACTGGTTCCGACTCCTTACCCACTGATGCCAGGTTCTGTGATTCGTTGTCGCCCAGTTGGCGTATTGAAGATGACGGATGAGTCAGGTGAAGACGCAAAAGTCTTCGCTGTCCCGCACTCTAAAATCTCAAAGGAGTACGAGGGCATTCAAGATGTCGGTGACATCCCGGAACTATTGAAGGCGCAAATCACACAATTCTTTGAGCGCTATAAAGAGCTGGAAGCTGGTAAGTGGGTGAAAGTTGATGGCTGGGCAGATGTGGCCGCAGCAAAAGCAGAAATCCTAGAATCTTACGAACGCGCGCAAAACAAATAACTGCGAACGCTTAAAAGTAAAAGAGCTGCACATTAGCAGCTCTTTTCAGTTTTTTGGCTTTGATCAGTACTCGCCTGCCGTTGAGTGTCTGCCCGATTCATAGTTTTGTTGGAAGAATGGGTCAATGTCATCGCAAATACCGAAGTACGGCATATCTCTCACACCTAGCATGTAAGCACTCTGTTCGCAGTACTCTTTTTTACCTTCCTGATAACCGGATTGATAAGCCATAACCAATTCGGGTGTAGCACGATTCGTTTCATCAAGTTTGGCGATTCGCTCTTCCGATAGCTCGATTAGACCATCAAGAGCAGGTTGCTTACCAAAAGTCTGCCAATCTGTGACGTTGGCAGAAGTTGGTAGTGATGTTTGCGCACAAGCACTGAGCAAGACTAGCGCGGCACCGATAGCAAGTAACCTCATGTTCACCCCTTAAAATCTAGTAGCGTTTACTGCCCTTTGCAGTTCGCCCTAATTCATATTCTCGGCGGAAACGATCATCAACATCATCACATATCCCGCGATAGTAGCGCCTACTTTCTCCTAACGAGAATGCATCTTGTGCGCAGTAGTTTGAGCGCCCCGCTTCATAACCGTTGCTGTATGCCACGTAGAGTTCGTCGCCATTGTTGAACTCTTGCATTGACAGTTTGGTGTCCCCGGCTTCAGCTTGCTGCATGCCATATTGCTTCCATTCCATACTGTCGTTGCTACTCGGTGGTGTCGTACTTGAGCACCCCACTAAAAGCAGCAGTATCATTGGTGATAGATATTTCATCGCAGACCTCCCAAGTCTTTGTTGTATATATCGTCAATGCATACGTTACTGCTCTGATTATAGTTCACACTCGTTGACACCAATCACCAGATGCAATCTCTTCAGTCAATTGCTCCGTATCTTGGTACAAATAGATCCAAGCTTGGCCAAACGGCGTGATGATGCTTTCTCTGCGATACTCTACAGGTACATCCTCAAGCTTATCGAGCTCCACCAGCGTTTCATTATCAATCAAATACACCTCACCTTGTATGACTTGTTGCCCAGTCGATAAAGCGGGGTAAGGCCCCAAGTCATAAAGCGCGAACTGGGCATCGGTTTGATGATGCCCAAGAAATTCGGCGGTACTCAAAAAGTGATGGTTGTGCTCTCCTTTGCGCAAGGTGCCATACACAAATACCAAATGCTGCATAACCACTCCTTAGTTATGTTTTAGAAACTAAGCTTAGTTGAATTCAAATTGGTACAGCAAATCAACCGCACTGTCGACACCGGATACCGCTTCTAAGTATAAGTCTTTCATCAATCGGTAACGCACGGTGAACTCACCCAATGAAGTAAAGATACCCACACCGTATTTAACTTGCAGGCCAGGAAGTATGTAACCACTTACCGTCACTTGAGAATCATCACCAGAACCAGCGGTATCCAACTGCAAATCTTGCACGCCAAAGGCTTCACCAATCTCACCGACGACTTTACCGCTTTTCGCTAAACTCAAACCAATCAATGTCGTTGTCATCGCGTTACCGCCAGACTCCGCATCAATATCTTGACCACGTAATAAGTAAGATAGCGCGTTCGCTTGCGGCATCGCAGGATCAGAGAAGATTTCTACCGTCGGGTCACTTGCTGGGCCAGTCACACGCACACCAGCCGTCACGTCATCTTGCGTATTATCTGGGTTACGAATCGCTTTGATAGAAACATAAGGCTGATCCGCAGGACCATTCATCATGATTTTACCTTCTTCGATCACCAAGTCTTGGCCAAATGAACGGTAAGAACCATCAACGATATTCACTTCACCAACAATGAACGGACCTTTATCTTTCTGAGTTACATTCAAGTTACCTTGCAAGTCACCTTTCAAGCCAAATGCAGAAAGCTGGAAGTCATCACCAATTTTGATGTTGATATCGGTCTCTACGTTAAACGGCAATGCCTCATCACCATCAACTGGCTGCATGTCTTTGTTTAAGATAACGGTATCGCTCGACACGCCAACAGCACTTGGTGGCAACTCATCGATCAGAATACGTCCCCATGGGAGATTGATATTACCTTCAACTTTAGCAAGCTTAGGGGTCACATCGATGGTCATGTCTGGCTCGACTTTAATTCTCACCATTGGCGGCATATCTACTTTCAACTCTTTCGCAAATACGCGAGCCTTAGTGTGCCAATTTTCTAAATCACGCCAGTCCGCGTCACCATTGATCTCCAGCTTGCCATCCGGAGTAATGATGCCCGCATTTAAGTCTGCTTGATGCCCTTTGAAGTTAATCGCAACTTGTCCCGAATCGATGTCAATTGGTGTTACTTCACCTTGCAGCTTCATTTGGTCAATCAAAAACTGGCCATTCACCTTCGGATGCATCACATCACCAGACAAAGCGAGATCCGTGTTCATGTTCGCTTTGAACAAGCTGTACTCACCGATAAGTGGCGCCAAGAAGTCCAAGTGGAACGTCGATAGCGACACCTTACCGTTAATCGTAGGCTTCTCGGACGACACATCATTCAGAGCGACCTTACCAGACAAATCCCCGTTATCCGTGACATCAAGTAACCACTCAGCATCAAGCTTATCTTGCGCCAGCTTGGCTTTAAAACTCACACTTTCCCAACCGACTTTCACTGGTTGTTCTAGCGTTTGTTCTACCTGACCTTTTGGCATATCGACATTCACCGTGACTTCCGGTTTCATGTCTGGTGCCCATTTCGCAAACGCATTCGCGTTCACCGAGCCATTCAGCTTGGTTTCTGCGGGTAAGAATTGTTTGATTTGGTCGAAGTCAAAGTTAGTAACTGCTAACTTTGCCTCGCCGCTTTTGCCGACACTAATGTCTTCACTCAAACATACGCTTGAATCAGACTGTAACCAACAGTGTGCTTGGACATCGGCGATCTGTTTATCAATGTTGACTTTAACTGCCGTCGATTTTTGCAGAGCCCATGGACCTTGCGGTGTACTCAACGTTAAACGGCGCAGCGCCCCATCCCAGATCATCTCAGGCTTTTGCTTAAAAGTACCTTCGATTTCTAAACTACTTGAAACAATGTCAGACACCACATCCAATGTCAGTTGGTGCAGCTTTTCGTCACCAGTGACTTCAAGATCTGCGCTATCAATTTTGATGTCGTCATAGGCAATGTTTTTGGCAATTAAGCTCACGTCCGCTTTTGGTGCAGGTAGAGGGGTCACATCACCTTTCAAGGTAATGGTTTCAACCTTTGCTTGCTGTTGCCAATCGAGTTGGTTCAGCGCAAGATCCAGATTGATGTCTGGTTGCTTCAAACTGCCACGTAGCGCAACCGTACCATTCATCTTGCCGCTAAGATCCGGCACACTTTTCGAAAAGTCAGGGAAGTTAACCTCAACATCCATCAAGATTTGCTTGTCAATTTTACCTTTGGCATGCAGTTGGTTCGGACCATGCGATAACGCTAAACCTTGAGTATTTAGCTGGATATCTTCTCCCTTACCATTCTTGTCAGACGCCTCTAATTGACCTTCGATGTTCAGCGGATAACCACGCAAAATACCGTCAATATCAAGCTTAGGAAGGCTCACTTGCCAACCGCCTTGCTCCGTTAAAGAGCCCGACGTAGATAAACTACCGCTGATGTCCCCTTCCGCTTCTTGCCACTGCAAACCCGGTTGAATGTTCTTCAGGTTCAAGTCCGCTTGCCAGTTGATAGGTGCAGCCCAATTTGCCATCACTTTACCAGCCAGTTCACCGCCTAAGGTTTTCACCACAATACTGTCTAGGTCAATCTGTTCTAATGTGCCTTTACCATTCAAAGCAACATCTAACGCGGGAATATCCTTACCAGATGCTTTCGTTTCCAGTGCGACGGTGTAGCCCTCTAGTGAACCTTTCGCCGCTAAGCTAGGCACCGAAACTTGGTAGTCACTCTTACCGCTCAATGGCCATTGCGCCTCAACATCTTTCAGTTTGATATCAAATGGCAGCTCCGTTTTCAGTGGTTGGATTTGCCCTTCAATCTTCGCTTTAACCAAATCAGACAGCGTTGCCTGCAAGGACAAATCACCGACAGAGCCTGAAGCTGATAAAGACAGTTTCTGACCTTTCACATCAGCTTGTTTAACGAGCGCGTCAATTTGTGCTTGAATTGGATAGTCGCCAGATAACGTCACTTGCGTACTCAACTTGCCTTCTACTTCAGGCATGTCGAGCTCTAACGTTTTTACCTCAACTTTATTGCCACCAGCTTTGGCTTCGAGCCCTAAGTGATGAACAATAACCGGAGTGTCACCAGCCAATTTGAAATCGTGAATATCCAGTCGCTGCGCTTCTATCGTTAGGGGGATCCACACTTCAGGTAGAACAATGCCCTTGGGTTCAGACTCAGCTTTCGCCGCTTTATTTTCCGCTTCTTTTTTTACCGCAACATCTTGAGTTTTTGGTTTTTCTTTTTGTTTCACAGCCGGCTTTGATGTCTTCGCTGCACCGTCCTGATTACTCGCAGCGTTGCCAGATTCATCAACAGCTGACGCTTGTGCCGTTGTCGATGATTGGTCTTCTTTTGGCGTTTCGTCTGTTGACGCCAATGCTACATTGATCGCCTTCAATGCCGTGGGAGCAATTACCAAACGGTCGCCTTGCATCGATAGCGCTGTAGAAAAATCTTGCCAATCAATCTTGTTACCTAAAATATTCAAATTGATGTTATTCAGGCTAACTTTATTAACGAAAATAGGTACTGGTGTACTAATTGAACGCAGTGGCGGCGTTTCTTCTACTGGTTCCTCACTCGGCGGCAATTCCGGCATTTGGAAGTTCACACCTTGGAGTGCAAGTTCATCCACGCACACTTTTGGATCGAAGAAACAACGGAAGTTTATCGCAAGAGTAAGGCTTTCAACTTTTGCGTCGACATTCAACGATTCATCGACAAAACTGACGTTGTGCAAAGCAAAGCGAGGGAACAAAGATCCTTTGATCTCTTCGACTTTCAGTTGTGGTAGTGCCTTTTCTGCTCCCCACAACGCCAGCTTCAAACCGGGATGGGTGAACAATACCGTGCTGATGAAAATCACCAGTACGAGCACTAGACTCAGCAGACCGATCGAGAACCATTTCGTCCACTTAAGCGTTGTTTTGATCATAATTCAGGCCCCAATGAGAAGTGGATGCGAAATTCTGGTTTCGGCTCAGCGTCTAAGCCCCAAGCAAAGTCAAAGCTCACTGGCCCAACAGGGGATGCCCAGCGAATGCCTACACCTGCACCCGATTTCCACACTGGAGTTTCATTGAACGCATCACCGATGTCATAAAAGGCGGCTCCCCACCAGTTACCATAAACACGATATTGATACTCTAAAGTACTGGTCACCATGTATTTCGCACCAGTCAATGCGCCACTAGCGTCTCTTGGAGAGATCGATTCGTAGCCGTAACCACGAATGTTGTTGTCACCACCAGCAAAGAAACGCAATGATGGTGATAGTTTTTCAAATTCATCTGTAATATTTGCGCCGCCTTCCAAGCGGAAAAGCCCACGGTGATTTTGGCCGATACCGCGAATCCAAGAGGTACGGCCCAACAAACGAAGGACACGCGTTTCGGATAACAATGCGGGATCACCGTATTCAACCGTGACACTTTGTTTGTCACCCCACATCGGCATATTGCCGCCTCGGGTTCGAGTACGCGAGAAAGAAGCACCAGGCAGAACAAACTGCACGCCGTCTTCTTGCAAACCTTGAGAGAAATTTTCGTACAAGTGTCGAACGTACAACGTTTTGTGCCAACCACCATCGGTGATCCAATGGCGTTCTACCGCAAGATTCGATTCCAAACTTTCCGTATCGCGGTTATCAAGGCGCTTCAAACCAAACTGCAACTGATAATACTCATGCAGCACATCATCGAGCGGAATTTTGTAACCCGCAGTGATGGTTTGCTCGGGTTTAGAAAGAGAAAGGGCGGTATCAAAGCTGTGCCCACGAGCACTTACCCATGGTTTTTTCCATTTTAAAGTACCACGCACGCCGGTATCGGTAGAGTAACCAATACCGGTTTCGAGTTGGTTTTTCGCTGCGGGAGCTAACGAGACTTTAATCGGTAGATCTCGTCCATCATCGAGTTTACTGAGATCAGGTTCAACAAACACCGAGGAGAACCAATCAGTATTCGACAGGTTTTGGTTGTACTCACCCACTTCAGACACTAAGTAGGGTTCGCCGGTTTTAAATGGGCGCAAAGAGTCCACGCGGTCTTCCCAGATCTGACTCCCCAAGATTTCCACTGTACCAAAGTGATATCGGATACCACTGTCATAGTGCAGGCGAACATTGGCTTCATTCAACTCTGGAACCACTTCCAACTTACTCAGCGTAAAATCACCATTAAAGTAACCACGCTGCAAAGCTAAGTTACGAATGCTGGATTTGAGGCTATCGTATTCCCCTTGATTGAGGATACGGCCCTCTTTCAATCGTGATTTGTTGATGAGGTTAGTAAACTCTTCATCTTTTTCTGCTTCACCGGAGATCACCACATCCATAACCTTTACCCTTACAGGCTCGCCCGGTGCAACGTTGACGATCAATTCATCATTATCTTTCGTAATAGAGTATGAAATTTTCGCATGATAATAGCCAAGCGCATTCATCGCTTCGGTGATACTTTGACTTAATCGCGCCTGAAAGCGTAAAGACGTCGAATAATCATCTTCTGGTATCGATGATAGGTAAGCGTTCACATTGTCTTCTAGCGCACCATCGATCCCTTTTACAGTCAGGGATACATCGGCATAAGCGCTATGAGAAAAAACAAGTAGGCTAGCAATAATTGGGATAGCTTTTTTTATCATGCTTTTTAGCTGGATGAGGTTAAATAAACGTAAACAATAATAACGCCAAATAAAGGCTAAGTCTGTAATATTAATAGGTTTACCGCGGTCTATGTCATTACACCATCAGATTCAGACTGAATATTAAAGTTCGCAAAATTAAGACACGTATTGAAGGACGAATACTATGCTCAACAAACAGACAATGATCAGTATAGAAGATGCACTGCCAGGTAGAGAGGCATCAATGCAGATTGATGACACCCATTTTGTTAATCAATCAAGCTTAACGGCATCACCGCAAGCTCACCAACAACAAATATTATTCGGTATGGGATGTTTTTGGGGAACAGAACGTTTTTTCTGGCAACTTGAAGGTGTGATATCGACATCAGTAGGCTATGCCGGAGGCTATACGCAGAATCCAACATACGATGAAGTGTGCAGCGGAAAAACAGGACATACAGAAGTCGTAAGAGTCATCTTCGATGAACGAGTAATTTCTCTAGAGCAACTGCTTGCCGCATTTTGGGAGAAACACGATCCAACTCAAGGCATGCGCCAAGGTAACGATCTCGGCACTCAATACCGTTCTGCGATTTATACCTACTCACAAGAACAGTTAGAAGTGGCAGAAAAGTCGAAAACACAATACCAACAAGCATTACAAGAAGATCAACGCGCAGCAATCACCACAGAAATTCAAGCCGCTGGACCTTATTACTTCGCTGAAACGTACCATCAGCAATACCTAGCAAAGAATCCAAACGGTTACTGTGGTTTAGGCGGCACGGGGGTTTGCTTCCCACCAAGCCTTCAAGGTTAATCCCAAACTAAAAAGAGCGACGAAAGTCGCTCTTTTACAATTCTGACAATTAAACAGGTAAAGATAAAATGGCCCTGTTAACTTCTTTGAATACCGACAATTGTTGGGGGTTTTTGATGTCTGGTAGTAGCACTTTACCGTTATCAAAACGGAACTGACCAACTCCAGCAATTGAGAACTGACCTTTGAATAAAGTCTTAACGAAACGCGCCACCTGACGTGGACGGTAAACAGCAAACTCACGAAGCATAACCACCTCAATATCCTTTTGAGAAAAACATGATTGCTCTTTCCTTGGCAATCTTTATGCGCTATTTGCGACGAGGTTCATTGTACCAAATTCCAACCTAAACGCAACATTACTTAACTCTGTACGTTAAATAATTGTTATAAACGGTTCTACATTTTTATGCATCGTAAGTATATACTTGGTAAGTCTCACAACCCATACGGAACATAACAATATGAAAACTAAGACTCTCCTTCCTATTTTCTTCGCTCTTGCACCTGGTCTTGCGCTTGCTCACAACCTTTCAATGGGTGAAGCAGTTCCAGCAGCAAAAGTAGACGCGTACGGCGAAATCGTACTGCAAGGTGAAGGTGTGGCGTACCAGCCTTGGGCGACACAACAAATGCTAGGAAAAGTACGAGTGATTCATGCCATTGCAGGACGCAGCAGCTCGAAAGAAATGAACGCGCCGTTGATGACAGCGCTAACTGACGCTAAGTTCCCGGAAGATGCCTACCAAACTACAACCATCATCAACCAAGACGACTCAATCTGGGGAACTGGCTCTTTTGTGAAATCATCAGCACAAGACAGTAAAAAAGAATTCCCATGGTCATCAATGGTTTTAGATGAGAACGGTATTGTGGCTAGCACTTGGGCACTACAAGAAGAAAACTCGGCAATCGTAGTGCAAGATAAGCAAGGTAAGATCCTGTTTATCAAAGAAGGCGCATTGACAGCAGATGAAATCAACCAAGTACTTGGCCTCATTAAACAAAGCATCTAATACTCACTCGCTCCTTGTTACTCTCAAGCGGGGAGCGTCATTCCTTTCTTTCTGCGTAAGTTCTTATTCCTGCATAGATAATTTGCTCTATACGAACAAAAGAGTGAACTTTTCATAAAAATGAGTGTTATATTATAACACTAGGTATCGTTTCGGGCTTTAAGATGCACTGTCGTTGGCAAGCAATTACACATCATTGGCATCGCACTGTTGTATTGTTCAGTGTTGCGTTGTTGATCGCTTGGAACTTTGCCACTATTGCTCATCAACTCGACCTCATTCCCGAACACCACAGTGAACATCATTGCCAAATGTTTGCCGGAGCGCATCAAGGGCTTGCGAAGGCTCAGCCAGAACTCAGTGCGCCCACCTTCTCTAGACTCGCTCACGTAGATGTAGTCGAAATCACCTCTCATTTAGAAGACGTCACGTATACCGCGCGTGCACCACCTAATTTTGCGTTCTAAAAACCACTACCCATACTAAGAACAAACCTTGTTATTCACTTTGCTATTTGAGCAAGTAACACATAAAAAATTAAACAAAATTAGGAATAAGAAAATGCCATCTAAACACGCTTTAGCTCTTGTTATCGGACTTTCTCTATCAGCTACTGCTAACGCAGAAGAATATCGTCAACATGAAGCGCACGTTCATGGTCATGTCGAATTCAACATTGCTCAAGACGGAAAAGACTTACTAATTGAAATCACTTCTCCAGGTGCTGACGTGGTTGGTTTTGAGCACGCACCTGAAAATGCAGAGCAAGAGCAAGCCTTAAAACGAGCGGTTGCCGCACTAAAAGACACAAACAAACTGTTTGCAATTAACCAACAAGCGAAGTGTGTGATTGAAGAAGTTCAAGTCGCGCATACGCTTGGCCAAGATTCTCATGAAGGCCACGATCATGGTAACCACGAAGGACATGATCATGATAAGCACGACCACGATAGCCATGAGGGTCACGACCATGACAAACATGAGCATGGCGACCACGAGGGTCACGACCACGATAAACACGATCATGATGGCCATGAAGGTCACGACCATGACGAACATGCTCATGATGACCACCACGATCACGAAGGTCATGACCACGAAGGACACGATCACGAGCACGGCGGTCACGGTGAGTTCACCGTTGAGTACCGTTTCCACTGTGATTCAGTCGCCGATCTAAATAGCATTGATACGACTTGGTTCAAGCAATTCCCAGCAACAGAATCCATCAGCGTCAACTTATTTACTGACACAACTCAGTCTGCGACAAGCCTAAGCAAAAACAACACTAAGATCGCAATTAAATAAATCACATGGCGTGTGAGTGAGTGCTCACACGCTATTGCCTTGGTAATTTATTATGACTGAAACCACGTCAAACGTTGTTGAGCTGAATAATGCCCAGTTTGTCTGGCCCGGCTCAGAAAACGCGACCATCAATATTCCGAAATTGCATATCGCTCAAGGCGAGCATGTATTTATCAAAGGACCTAGTGGCTGTGGTAAATCCACACTACTCGCGCTGCTAACAGGGATTAACACCTTAACCTCAGGTTCCTTGTCCGTTTTAGAGACTGATATTGCAAGCCTACGAGCAAGTCAAAGAGACAAATTTCGTGCCGATCACATTGGCTATATCTTCCAACAATTCAATTTGTTGCCTTATCTGAATGTGATTGAAAACGTCCTGATTCCCTGCCAATTTAGCTCAATTCGCCGAAATCGAGTGGCACCAAACGCTTCAACGTCATCACTTGAAGAGCAAGCTAAAACGCTTCTGGAGCGTCTACATCTACCCAAGATGTTGCATGACAAACCCGTGTCAGAATTAAGTATTGGCCAGCAGCAACGCGTTGCCGCGGCACGCGCCTTGATCGGCCAGCCTGAATTAGTCATTGCCGACGAACCAACATCCGCACTCGATCATGACAACCGTAAAGCGTTTATAGAGTTGTTGATGGAGCAAGCGAACCTTGCGAACGCAACACTGGTCTTCGTCAGTCATGATCCGACGTTAGAATCGCTATTTCATAGAACATTGAATTTGCCGGAAATCAATCAAGCCAAAACCTTGGGAGCGACATCATGAGTGCCGTAGTAAAGCTCGCTTGGAAAAGCCTGATGAACCGTAAAGCGACCGCCATTCTCACCATCATGACAGTCGCGATTTCTGTTGTCCTTTTATTGGGTGTTGAACGCATTCGTACCCAAGCTAAGGACAGCTTCGCTAACACCATTTCTGGTACCGATTTAATCGTCGGTGGCCGTTCTGGACAAGTCAACTTGCTGCTGTACTCAGTATTCAGAATCGGCAATGCCACCAACAACATAGATTGGAAAAGCTACGAAGAGTTTGCTAACCACAGTGCCGTTGATTGGGCAATTCCAATCTCACTCGGAGATTCCCACAAAGGGTTCCGCGTAATGGGCACCAACCAGAGCTATTTCGAACACTATAAATACGGAAATAAACAGCCTTTAAAATTGTCCGAAGGCAGGGAGTTCAATGGCTTGTTTGAAACGGTACTCGGCTCTGATGTCGCAAAACAGCTTGGATATAAAATCGGTAGCGAAATCATCATTGCACACGGCATCAGTGACGTTGGTTTTAGTCGGCATGACAACTTACCATTTAAGGTGGTCGGCATTCTTGCTCCTACTGGCACTCCTGTCGATAAAACCGTGCACGTTTCTTTAGAGGCGATCGAAGCGATTCACGTAGGTTGGGAAAGCGGTGCCCGTTTAGGTCCGACCCCAAGTGCAAATGAGCTAAAATCACGCGACTTCCAGCCTAAACAAATCACGGCCATGTTGGTTGGGTTAAAATCACGAATTCAAACCTTTGCCCTACAGAGACAGATCAACACCTATCCGAAAGAACCTCTCAGTGCCATCATGCCAGGCGTCGCTTTGCATGAATTATGGGGCATGATGTCCGTTGCCGAGCAAGCACTCATGGCTGTATCAGGCTTTGTGGTTGTGGCAGGGTTATTAGGCATGCTAAGCAGCCTATTGACCAGTCTGCAAGAGCGTCGTCGTGAAATGGCGATCCTGCGAGCCATGGGGGCAAGACCAAAACACGTCTTCTCCTTACTGATAAGTGAAGCCAGCTTATTGACCTTCGCAGGTATTGTGACGGGATTAGTGGGCCTTTATTCCATGCTTGCCCTCTTGCAACCAATAATCCAACAAAGTTATGGTATACACCTAACATTAACGGCACTGTCGCCGTATGAATGGATGTTGCTTGGCTTTGTACAATGTGCAGGCATTGTGATTGGCTTCATCCCGGCATTTCGCGCTTACCGACAATCGCTCAGTGATGGAATGACAATAAGGATTTAGTAAAAATGTGGAAAAAAATACTCGCTAGCTGTTTGCTGATGATTTCGTTTACCGCGCCTGTGATGGCCAGTGACGAACCATTAAAGCTTGATTGGATAGATCTCGTCCCAGAAGCCGAACGCAAGATGTTCGATAGTATGGGGATGCCTGCCACAGACCACAGCGGTGGCGCAGCAATGCAATCTAAGGTAGGTAACGTGCGTCCAGAATTGAACGGAAGCACAGTCAAGATTCCTGGCTTTGTCATCCCATTAGAAGGCGATGCCAATACCGTCACGGAGTTTTTGTTAGTGCCTTATTTTGGTGCTTGTATTCACGTGCCGCCACCGCCACCAAACCAAATCATCTATGTGAAGTTTCCTAAGGGAGCGCCAGTACAAGAGTTATGGGATGTGATTTATGTGGTGGGCAAATTGAAGACTGAGACCATCAACCACGAGCTCGCAGAAACCGCGTACGAGATCGAAGGCACGAGTATTGAAGCCTACGACGATATGTAGTTTGTTTTGATTTCACACCAAGGCGTCAATTTGGCGCCTTTTTTATGCCTGTCAGTTAGACTATATAGCGAGATAAATACGCTAATACACCAACATAAAGGACCAAAAGAAGCGCTATCGACAGGTGCTTTTTCAGTTTACTTGCGTCTGAATATTTCATCGCCCCTCCAAAATAACGATAACAATTTTAACAACTCATTATCATTTTGAATAGCCTTTATTCTGTCAAAATCCGGACGTGCCTCTCTAGTCGCAAAAAGCAGAAAGGTGTAAATTTAAGCAAGCGTTAACCGCAAGCTCTTGGCAGGAAAATAAATGGCAGAACCGACAAAGCAACCCGTTGTCATCGAACACGAATCGAATACACAAAAACAAACACATCACGAGAAAAAGTCTGGCTATATCAAAGACAGCGCAAGTCGTGTTCAAAGCATTGCTCAGATCTATGGGCTCGATGCTTTGCTGCAAAACGAGCCTCCAGCAAAACCTGCATTGGAACGGGCACATTTACGCGAACAACGTCGCCAAGAGCAAAGACAAAAAAACCTCGAACAAATCCTTAAACTCGCGCACAGCTCATGCCGTGATGAAACCGCCGGAGAGCCTGATCAAGATTGGTTGTATCGATTTTTCGATATGGCGCAAGACATCCACAACAGCTCAATGCAAAAACTTTGGGCGCAAGTCATGAAGCGAGAAGTTACCAACCCTGGTTCGACTTCCATGAAAGCGTTAAAAGTGCTGAAAGACATGTCACCACGAGAGGCCCAAACCCTACAAAGAGCCGCGACGTTAGCATGCAGCTTTGGTGGAGATACCAGTAGAAAGTTACTGATTGGCTACAAAGCACATGGCGGAATGTTCAGCTTTGGTAAACGTGACACCACCAGCAATCTCAATATGGGGAGCTTCCAACTTCCCTATTCCAGCTTATTGGTGTTGATTGAATTGGGCTTACTTCACAGTACAGAATTAGAGTCTGGAGAGATTGACATTGAGACACCATTGATGCTCAACTATCAAGGCAAGAATTTATCACTGCAAGTGAATACCAAAGGTGTACGACTTTTGTATTACCGTTTTACACCGACGGGCAATGAGTTGTGTAAATTACTCGGAAACAAACCAAACAATCAATATTACGACCAAATGTTATCGCTTTTAAATCAGAAATTTAGCGTACATAGCGACACCAAAAGTCATGTTAATTACACCGTCTAAACTATGTCAAAAGAGCTTTTGGCCACCTATGATCCAAAAGCTCCCTGAGCAGTACAATGACTTTTTGGTCATCGATGATCCAAATGCTTTTTTATCGGATCACTCCGCGCTGTTTGAGGTCAATTAAGCACAACTCGACAAGCTCTTCGACGCTCTTCTCACCCGCTGGCAAATCAATTTCTGGGTTTGCTGGCGCTTGATATTCCGAATCAATTCCCGTGAAGTTAGGAATTTCACCTGCACGCGCTTTTTTGTATAAACCTTTAGGATCGCGACTTTCACACACATCAAGAGAAGCGTTGACAAACACCTCAATAAACTCGCCCTCAGGAACTAAATCACGCACTAATTGGCGCTCAGCACGATGCGGCGAAATAAAAGCAGACAGGACGATCAATCCCGCATCAGCCATCAGCTTGGCAAGCTCACCAATGCGACGGATGTTCTCTCTGCGATCTTGCTCAGAAAAACCTAAGTCACTGCATAGTCCATGACGAACGTTATCGCCATCCAACAGATAAGTGTGGTACCCAAGCTCAGCTAAGCGATTTTCCAATGCGCCTGCCACCGTCGATTTACCAGCACCAGATAATCCAGTAAACCAAAGTACCGCAGGCTTCTGTTTTTTTAATCCAGCACGAAACTGTTTATCAACCGAGTGCTGATGCCAAACGATGTTTTCATCTTTTACCGGAGTTTCGGCAGTCATAACGTATCCTTGTAAATTTACAGATTAAAACGGAAAGAAGACCGGAATCAGCGTCAGTACTAACACTGAATACACGATGGAAATCGGCACGCCAATTCGCACATAATCGGTCAATTTGTAATTCCCTACGCTGTACACCAACAAATTGGTTTGGTATCCGTAAGGAGAAATAAAACTTGCGCTAGCACCAAATAACACCGCCATGATGAAAGGCATAGGGTCAACGCCATAACCTACCGCCATGCTATAGCCAATAGGGAAAGACAGCGCCGCTGCCGCATTGTTGGTTACAAGCTCAGTCAATACTAAGGTCATGATGTAGGTTGCCACCAACGCACCAAACACACCCCAACCATTGAACGCTTCAATAAACATGTCGCCCATTCGTACGGACAGTCCAGAGGAAATCATCAGTTGAGCGATAGATAACGCAGAACCAACAATCACCACAATATCGATTGGGAAACGACGACGCAGCTCAGAAAGCTGAATGACACCAAACGCGAGCAGAGCAATAAGATAAACCGCCAAACCTTTAATAATTGGCACCAACTCCAATAGAGCAAAGGCAATCACAGCGGAAAAGCCAATAAGCACTAATGCCGATTTATTGGCATCCAAACGTGCGCTGGAATCCAAATCGTTAACCAGAACAAACTCTTTACGATGGGCTCGACGTTCAGTTTCAAAACGCTTTCCGGGCACCAAAACCAGCGTATCTCCTGCCGCTAAGGTAATGTTACCCAAACCACCTTCAAGTCGTTCATGACCACGGCGAATTGCCACGACTACAGCATCGAATCGGTCCCGAAATCGACTCTCTTTCAATGTTTTGTGACAGAACGTGGCTGAAGAGCTTACTACCACCTCGATAAAATTTTGGCCATTGAGGTGCTGATGACCAAAGAGCGTCAGTCCAGGGATCTCTTGCAACGTAGCAACGCTTTCAACATCACCACAAAACAACAATCGGTCTTTTGCGTTGAGAACAAAATCAGGCCCAACTGACGGTACGGTCACGCCATCACGAACGACTTCGGCAAGGAACAGCTTTCTTAATGCTCGTAAATTATTTTCCGTGATAGTGCGCCCAACCAAAGGTGAGCCCGGCTCAACTCGAGACTCTAAGAAATAAGGTAAATCTTCTTGGCTTTGATCATCATAATTAGGCAACAAATAACTCAACGGGATCAAAATAAGCACGCCCCCAACCAGCACGGCTAAACCAATCATGGTCGGTGTAAAAAAGTTGAGACTTGGTAAGCCCGCATCCTCAACAAAGCTGTTGATGATTAAGTTGGTAGAGGTTCCAATAAGCGTCAGTGTGCCACCAAAAATCGCGGCATAAGAAAGCGGGATCAATAGCTTAGAGGGTGCGTGCTGCTGATTACGTTTGATCGCACCAATTAACGACACCACAACCGCGGTATTATTAGTAAAAGAAGAAAGCAGCGCGGTAGAAAAGCCTAATTTGGCAATCACGCTACCAAGATTGCCCTCTGAAATACTGCGACTTACCCAACTGATCAATAAGGTTTTTTCTAATGCGCTCGATGCGAGAATCAACAAGACCAGCGTCAGAAGAGAAGAGTTAGTAAAATTAGCCGCAATGGTATTGAGCTCCAACATGCCCGCCATAAACGCAATAAAGGCAGCGCCAGCAAACACATAACTTGGCTTCAGTTTGGTTACAAGTAAACAAGTGATAATGCCAAGCAATATCGCTAATACAAATCCTTGTTCCCACATAGCCTTTCCTTACCAACAAGCCCGATTCGGGCATAACAACGACATGTGCATACTGGCTGCACAGAGTGACAAATGAGTCACAAGATAAAAAAGCAAAGCAAGCGAAAAAGAACGCCAGAATGCTTGGTTTCTTGGGCTTCCTAGCATTCTGTGTTCGGGGGGAAATCAGCCTGACTGCATTCGCAATTCGGTCAGGCTCAATGAACTCATTACTTCTTCAGTAACTGGCTCAGGTCTTTGGCTTCCCAATGTGGGAAGTGCTTACGAACCAGTGCATTTAGCTCAAGTTCAAACGCAGAGACATCGGTTAAGTCTCGCTCAACTGCCGCGAGACTCTCTTTCACCATACCAGCACCAACGGTAACGTTAGTCAGACGGTCGATGATGATGAAGCCACCGGTATCAGCACATTCTTGATAGTTATCAATCGCAACGGATTCGTTGAGTGACCACTCACACAAGCCAATACCATTGAGAGGTAACTCTGGTGCGCTATGAGTTGAAAGGTTGTTAATATCGTATTGGTGGCGAATCGCCTCAACGTGACCAACGGTCTTCTTACCGGCAATCTTAATGTCGTAGTCACGACCCGGTTGCAGAGGTTGCTCTGTCATCCATACCACATCAGCAAGTAAGTGGTTTGTCGATTCCACTTGCGCGCTTTCCAGCACAATCAAATCGCCACGACTGATATCAATCTCATCGTTGAGCGTTAGAGTTACCGCTAAACCAGCCTGCGCCTCTTGTACATCACCATCAAAAGTCACAATACGTTCAACGGTCGATGTTTTCCCAGACGGCAGTGCTTTAATGGCATCACCAACTTTCACCGAGCCAGATGAAATCGTGCCAGCGAAGCCACGGAAGTCGAGATTAGGGCGATTCACATACTGGACAGGAAAACGGAAATCACCTGCGCCTTTCTCTTGGTCAACATCCACATTCTCAAGCAACTCAAGTAGCGACGGGCCTTCAAACCAACTCAGGTTCTGACCTTTGTCTACCACGTTATCGCCTTCCAATGCGGAGATTGGAATGATTTGAATGTCCGTTTCACCTTCAAGGTTCTCAGAAAACTCTAAGTACTCGTCGCGAATTTCTTCAAAACGTTCTTGTGAGTAATCCACCAAATCCATCTTGTTGATCGCAACAATAAAGTGCTTCAAACCCAATAGATTAGAAATGAATGAGTGACGACGAGTCTGATCTAATACACCTTTACGCGCATCAACCAAGATCACGGCAAGATCACAGGTCGATGCACCAGTTGCCATGTTACGCGTGTATTGCTCGTGTCCCGGCGTATCTGCAATGATGAACTTACGCTTCTGAGTCGAGAAGTAACGGTAAGCGACATCAATGGTGATACCCTGTTCACGCTCAGCTTGCAGTCCATCAACTAGTAATGCCAAATCAGGCTTCTCACCTGTCGTACCCACTCGTTGGCTGTCTGAGTGAACCGCTGCTAATTGATCTTCATAAATTTGTTTTGAGTCATGGAGCAAACGTCCAATCAACGTACTTTTACCATCATCTACCGAGCCACAAGTCAGGAATCTAAGCAGAGACTTGTACTGGTGTTGTGTTAAATAGCCTTCAATTCCAAGCTCGGCTAATTGAGCTTCAACTGCACTGTTCATTATCTTTCCTTAGATCCTTTAGAAGTAACCCTGGCGTTTCTTAAGTTCCATCGATCCAGACTGATCGTGGTCGATCGCTCGCCCTTGACGTTCACTTGAGGTTGCCACCAACATCTCTTCAATAATGCCCGTCAGCGTATTTGCCTCAGATTCAATGGCCCCCGTCAGTGGGTAACAGCCAAGCGTACGGAAACGAACACTCTTCTCTTCAATCACTTCACCAGGTTGAAGCTCCATACGTTCATCGTCCACCATGATCAACATGCCATCACGTTCAACAACTGGACGCTTGTCAGCAAGGTAAAGTGGGACAATCTCAATGTTCTCTAGATAGATGTATTGCCAGATATCTAGCTCAGTCCAGTTTGAAAGCGGGAATACGCGAATACTTTCCCCTTTGTTCACCTGACCGTTGTATGTCTTCCAAAGTTCAGGACGCTGGTTTTTAGGATCCCAGGTATGGTTCTTATCGCGGAAAGAATAAACACGCTCTTTAGCACGAGATTTTTCTTCATCACGACGTGCTCCACCGAATGCCGCATCAAAACCGTACTTATTCAGAGCTTGCTTAAGACCTTGAGTTTTCATGATATCTGTATGCTTAGAAGACCCGTGTACAAAAGGGCTACACCCCATTGCAAGACCTTCTGGGTTCTTATGAACCAAAAGCTCGAAGCCATATTTCTCTGCGGTACGATCACGAAACTCAATCATCTCGCGGAACTTCCAATCCGTGTCTACGTGCAGTAAAGGGAATGGAATTTTGCCCGGATAAAAGGCTTTGCGTGCAAGATGCAGCATGACTGAGGAGTCTTTACCAATCGAATACATCATGACTGGGTTATCAAACTCAGCAGCAACTTCACGGATAATATGAATACTTTCCGCTTCGAGTTGTTTAAGGTGAGTTAAACGTTGTTGGTCCATGTTTAGTATTTCCTTTTTAAGCTTGAAGGCTCATTACGTCCCTAATCTTTGGTCTGAAATTATATGGATCTGGCAATAGCACTTTTGTTGATTTCAGTACTAGACAAAAACCAGTCCAACTTTTGAGACAGACGCACAACTTCACCGACAACGATCAAAGAAGGAGCCTGAGCTTTTTTAGATAATTCAGATAGTTGGGATAAATCTCCCGAGAAAACTTTTTGTTGAATTTGAGTGCCACGTTCAATGATGGCGATAGGTGTTGAGGCCGCCCTACCATGTTTGATGAGCTGATTCTGAATATAGTGTGATTTCATCAAACCCATGTAGATCACTAAAGTTTGATTACCGCGTGCAAGTGTCGACCAATCCATATCGTCGCTTTCTTCTTTGAGATGACCGGTAACAAATAAGGCCGATTGCGCGTAATCACGATGAGTCAATGGAATCCCTGCATAAGCCGTCGCACCCGCAGCAGCTGTAATACCTGGCACAACTTGAAAACGCACGCCCGCATCAGCCAAGACTTCTAACTCTTCGCCACCACGCCCAAACACAAATGGATCGCCACCTTTAATGCGCACTACTTTGTAACCTTGCTTAGCAAAATCCACCAACAGTTGATTGGTCTTCTCTTGCGGCACGCTGTGATGACCTGCACGTTTACCCACGCAAACCAAAATGGTTTCGCTTGGAATTAACGCCATGATCTCGTCAGAAACCAGATAATCGTAAAGTATGACGTCAGCTTGTTGCAGGCAGTTAAGTGCTTTTAACGTCAATAGTTCAGGGTCACCCGGACCTGCACCTACAAGGGCGACTTCACCAGATTGAAGAGATTGTTTGCTGAAACGCGGAAGATCGGCAGCTTGGTTATCCGAAACCAGCCGAGGCCTATTGATTGGGAAAGTCGTTACTGAATCTTTAACTGCCATGTGCTTGCTCATCATCCATTGATATCGTTATGCAAGGCATTATGGCGGTGGGTTTATATTACCGGAAATTCTAAAATTTCATTTTTTATTCAAAAAACTGCTAAGAAGCTTTTGTTAGGTCTCATTCAAAATGGTGAAAAAGACATCAATTTTACACATTCCTCCGCATTTAATTGCCTAATGTTCACAGTTTTCTGCATCTTAGCCTGAGCTTGCACTAATATTTGTTACATTACGCTGTACGATCCCTCTATCCCATTTAATTGGAGCACCTCATGAAAATGGCAGTTAATCCCGTATCCGTCGCAGTTTTGAGCGGTATGTTGACGCTTGCAGGCCCAGCAATGGCCGATACCATCAAGCTTCGAATCATCGAAACCACCGATATTCACACCAATGTGATGGATTATGATTACTACAAAGACCAACCTTCACAACAAATTGGTTTAAGCCGCGCTGCAACACTGGTTAAACAAGCTCGTGAAGAAGCAGTGAACAGTGTTTTAGTCGACAATGGCGACTTGATTCAAGGTAGCCCAATGGGCGATTACATGGCAGCGAAAGGGATTAAGACTGGCGAAGTTCACCCTGTTTACAAAGCAATGAACCAACTCAACTACGATGTGGGTAATATTGGTAACCATGAATTCAATTACGGTCTCGACTTCCTGAAGAAAACAATTGATGGTGCGAACTTCCCTTATATTAGTGCGAATGTTTTCGACAAAAAGACTGGCGAGCACTACTTCAAACCTTATCTAATCAAAACGCACACGTTCAAAGATACCGACGGTCAAAGCCATGAAATCAAAGTGGGTTACATTGGCTTCGTACCACCACAAATCATGGTATGGGACAAAAATAACCTAGAAGGCAAAGTCTTTGCAAAAGACATCACGGAGACAGCGAAAAAGCTGGTCCCTGAGATGAAAAAAGCAGGCGCGGACGTGATTGTTGCTATACCTCACTCTGGCATTTCCACTGACCCATACAAGTTAGGCGCAGAAAACTCAGTCTACTACTTAACGGAAGTAGAAGGCATCGATGCGATTGCGTTTGGTCACTCTCACGCGGTATTCCCAGGTAGAGACTTTGCCAACCTACAAGGTGTCGACAACGCAAAAGGTACTATCAATGGCGTAACGGCTGTGATGCCGGGTCGCTGGGGTAGCCACGTTGGCGTAATGGACTTAATGCTGAAAGAGAAAGACGGCAAGTGGCAGGTCGTAGAGGGTCAATCAGAAGCTCGTCCTATCTTTGACAAAGCAAACAAGAAGTCTCTGGCTAAAGCGGATAAAGGCATTGTGGATGCCTTGGTAGAGGACCACAAAGGCACGCGTGAGTTTGTTAACCAACCAATTGGTAAAGCAAATGACGTGATGTACAGCTTCCTAGCACTTGTGCAAGATGACCCAACGATTCAAATCGTCAACCTAGCGCAGAAAGATTACGTGGAACGCTTTATCCAAGGCGACCCTGACCTTGCAGATGTCCCTGTATTGAGCGCGGCTGCACCGTTTAAAGTGGGTGGACGTAAAGACGATCCAAACGGCTTCACTGAAGTTGAATCAGGTCAGCTAACCTTCCGTAATGCAGCTGATCTTTACCTATACCCGAACACCTTAGTAGCAATGAAGGTAAAAGGTAAAGAAGTCCACGAATGGCTAGAATGCAGCGCAGGCCAGTTCAACCACATTGATGTAAACAGCACGAAGCCTCAGTCTTTGATTAACTGGGATAGCTTCCGTACGTATAACTTCGATGTAATTGATGGTGTAAGCTACCAAATCGATGTAACTCAACCACCTAAATACGACGCAGACTGTAAAGTGATTAACCCAGATTCACAGCGTATCTTGAATCTCACTTATAACGGAAAGCCGGTCGATCCGAAGCAAGATTTCATCATCGCGACTAACAACTACCGCGCTTACAGCGCCACGTTCCCAGGTACGGGGCCTGGCTTTATCGCATTCGATTCTCCAGACGAGAACCGTTCTGTGGTTGCCGCTTACATATCTCGCGTAAGTGAAGCGCAAGGCGAAGTAACCCCAAGCGCAGACAACAACTGGTCTTTCGCTCCAATCAAGTCAGACAACAAACTCGATGTTCGCTTTGAAACGTCACCAAGTGACAAAGCTGCGCAATTCATCAAAGAAAAAGGACAATACCCGATGAAACGTGTAGCAACTGACGAGGTAGGTTTTGCGATTTACCAAATCGACTTAAACCAAAAATAAGTCTTATTTGGCAATGATGTTAAGCGGCTCTTGTGAGCCGCTTTTTTGTTCCGCTAGAATATAGAAAACCGCTTCTGAGTCATCACATGCACAACGATCTTTTTTCTGACCTAATCAATCACGGCTTCCTCGAAAGCGAAGCGAACCAACTTATTGAACACGGTCAACAACTCGAACTTCCGACACGTCATATTCTTAACCACCAAGGTGAATTCAGCTCTCATATTTACTTTGTTTTAGCGGGGTTATGCCACGCGAGTTACCTGACCGACAAAGGTAAGGAATTCAGTAAAGAGTTCTACTGGGAAAAAGATTGGGTGATTGGTTTTGAGGGACTCATTAAGAGCCAGCCTTCCCCGTATTTATTAGAAACGCTAACGCCTTGTGATTTATTTTGCTTACCCATAGAGGTGTTACATCAGTGGCGAACAGAAAAGCATCCTATCTACTTAAAGCTGCTCGAAGCTCAATTGATGCATAAAGAAAACAAAGAACGCTTTATGTTGCTCTACTCACCGGAAGAGCGCTACCAACTATTTTGCCAACACTACCCGGATTTAGAGCAACGTATTACGGATAGTCAAATTGCCGCTTACTTAGGTATCACCGCCATCAGCCTTAGCCGCATTAAATCGCGTTTAAAGAGAGGGATTGAATAACCTCAGATAAGATAGAAAAAACAAAGGCGCTCGATATTAAGCGCCTTTGTTTTAAGTGAAATTCTGATTACTTCAGAATACGAGCTCGGAACTGACGACCTTTCATCTTGCCGTTGCTGATGGTTTGCAATGCTTTCTTCGCGGCAGACTTCTCAACAGCCACATAAGAACGCATCGCCATCAATTGAATTTTACCTACTTGCGCACCAGTAATGCCGCCTTTGCCCGTTAAGCAACCGAGAATATCACCAGCACGTACTTTCTGTTTCTTACCACCATCGATATTAATGGTCACCATTTTCGCCTGATATGGTTGCTGGTTTGACTTTGCTGGCAATGTCGCTGGCATCACATCCATATCCAAGTATTCTTCGATACGAGCTACGCGCAAGCCATCTTTCTCACCAAAGAAGCTAAATGCTAAGCCTTTACTACCCGCTCGACCTGTACGCCCGATGCGGTGCACGTGAACCTCAGGATCACGAGACAATTCAAAGTTAAATACCGCATCAAGGGTATCTACATCAAGACCACGAGCGGCAACATCGGTTGCGACCAGAATAGAAACACTCTTGTTCGCAAACTGAACCAATGCTTGGTCACGCTCACGCTGTTCAAGGTCACCATGAAGGTCAATTACACTGAACCCTTTATGATGCAACTCATCGGTCACGTTCTGCACTTCTTTTTTGGTGTTACAGAACACAACAGCTGATTCCGGTTGGTGAGTCAGTAACAGGTTAGCCAGCGCTTCATCGCGAGCTTCCGAGCCTTCTACCTTGTAAAAGTATTGCGCGATACTTGATGTATCGTGTGTCGCTTCCACTTTAATCATTTCTGGCGATTGCATGATACGTTGAGCAATCTGCTCAATCTTTTCTGGGAATGTCGCACTAAACAATAAAGTTTGGCGCTGTTTAGGCGCTGCATCAATGATCGCATCCAACGCATCTTGGAACCCCATATCGAGCATGCGATCCGCTTCATCCAACACGAGCGTATTTAGCTCTTCAAGGTTGATGCGGCCTTTATCTAGATGATCAAGGATACGTCCAGGTGTACCTACTAAGATGTGTGCACCATGCTCTAGAGAACCAATTTGAGGCCCCATTGGCATACCGCCACACAAGGTCAAAACTTTAATGTTGTGAATACCGCGACCTAGTGTACGGATCTCTTTCGCCACCTGATCAGCCAACTCACGGGTTGGGCATAGCACCAACGACTGCACGCGAAAACGCTTTACGTTGAGGTTTGATAATACGCCGAGACCAAATGCAGCTGTTTTACCTGAGCCTGTTTTACCCTGACCAATCACATCGCGCTGATTCAAAATCGCAGGTAAGCTCAACGCTTGAATTGGCGTCATATGGGTGTAGTTCAATGATTCAAGCGTCTCTAGTAGCGCTGGATTAAGCCCTACTTGGTCAAAAGTTTGTTTGCTCACAGGGAAATATCCTCAGGTGGGATGGAAAAGAGGGCACATTATCGCCAGATTTGTCACGAAGACCAGTTAAAATTAACCATTGTTAATGAGTAATAGCAGAAAACGACGTAAAGTCAGCTGCATTCGCTTATTAATGGATACTGGAAATGATCAACTGGACAGCCCTCCCTTTTACTCAACTGACCACGACTCAACTGTATGAAATGCTGCGTTTGCGTGTGGATGTCTTTGTCGTAGAACAAACTTGTCCCTACCCAGAGCTCGATGGCAAAGATACGCTTGATGGTGTCTATCACTTGTTGGGTTATAACGGAGATGAACTCGTCGCTTGTGCTCGTTTATTACCTGCAGGCACCACTTACGACAATGTGAGTATTGGTCGTGTGGTGACGAAACAAAGTGCACGAGGCGGAGGTCTGGGACATGAACTACTTGAGCAAGCCTTACAACATTGTCAACAGCTTTGGGCAGGTCAAACGATAGATATCGGCGCACAAGAACACCTGGTGGTTTTCTATGCGAGTCATGGCTTTGAAGTTATTTCCGAAAGCTACCTTGAGGATGGTATCCCTCATGTGGATATGCGCCGAGTAAACTAAATGTCACCTCATCATTTGGCGCTATTCTTACTGGTTATCGGTAACTTGGCAGCATCACTTTCCGATGTTGCCGTTAAACTGCTCGAAGGTGGAATTTCCCCCTTCCAATACATGTTTGTGCGCCAATTGGCTTCACTGTTGATCCTCTTACCTTTTTACCTCAAACAAAACCCAAGTAAACGCAGCCTCAAGCAAGTTCCTATTACTTTGTTGCGAGCGCACCTAATATTGATTGGTAGCGGGTGCATGATGGTCGCAGTCACTTACCTGCCCCTCGCAACCGCCAACGCCGTCTTTTACGCCGCACCAATTCTAATGTTGCCACTGTCAGTACTGTTTCTCAAAGAACATCCACCATTGAGAAAAGTATTACTGACTGGTTTTGGTTTCTTTGGTGTCTTAGTGGTACTCCGGCCAGATCACTTCCATTGGGCTGCGTTGTTTGCACTCGGCACAGCAACCACGCTGGCGATGTTCAATATATTGGTAAGAAAACTGCCTAGCGAACAATCCGTCGTCACAACGCTTTGGTGGACAACCTTATTCTCCCTGCCTGTGTCGACGTTATTAGCTGGGGTTTATTGGCAACCTATGACTTGGCAGGAACTGGCGCTGGTAATCGCGAGTGCGATCTGTATTTTGAGCTATAACGGTCTGGCAGTATTGGCATATCAAAAAGCCCCTGCCGGAGAGATTGCCTTGGCGGAATACTCAGGGCTAGTATTCGTGACACTCTTTGGAATATGGTGGTTTGATGAGATTCCAGACTGGCTCACTGCAGTGGGAATTTTGATGATCGTGTTGCCTCTTCTTCCTTGGAATAAGAAAATGAAACTAACCTCTTAACAGGAACAAGACAAAAGGATAGTAAATGGCAGAGAACAAGCAACGAGTAGTTAGAAATAAAAAAGGCGCGAATCATCGCGCCTTCTAGGAGTTCTTCTTTAACGTTACTTATTGCGACCGAATGTGCCATCAGATAAACGGAAAAACATCACTGACTCACCACTTTTTTCTAGTTGCAGCATGTCTAGCTTACCATCATCCGCGAGCTTAAAGCGGACTAATTGGCCTTGCTTGATTCGACTTAGCGGTTTGTCGCTGCCTTCAATTTTTACCAAGGCATTCAAATCGCCCATCGAAAGCTGATTACTACGGAACACTTGAGCAAGAGTATCACCATTTTTCACCGTGTATTCTTTCCACTGTTCCGATTTTGGCTCTGCGTTTTGTGCAGAGCGTTGCTCACTCAAGCTTTGCGCGTTAAGTTGAATCGCCACACGTTGAGTCTCTTTCTCAGCTTGGGGCTCGATCAGCTGCTCAGTATCTTTAGGTACTGGAATAATCAGAAGTACCAGCACCACAGGTACCAATACCATTAAAGCTCGCTGATGTAGCTTTGGAAGACGATGCCAAAATTCGGTGACAGGTTGCATTCGCTCTTGCCACTTTTCTTTATTGAAAGGCTGCTTCCAGTCGATAGCAGCGAATTTCTGCTTGATCAACTCGACTTGGTCGACTTGCTGCTTTTTCTTTCTGCGACGATTCATTCTGATGAGTCCCTTAATACTTCTAGTGTCAGTATAAAAATACCAGCGCGGAGAGTATATGTTTTTCGCCAAAGTAAAATGTAATTTGGCGTAAATTAGCAGAAATTTCACTTGGAGTAAGAGATAAGTCACACCCTAAACCTCACATCGACACATTGATGCGCAATCATTTAAACCTAAGCGCGAAACTGCTATCCTGTTACCTTTATCACTCCTAATAAGAGCGACATTCATGTCTGAAATTAAATTTGAAACTGCAGAGCAGAAAGCAAGTTACGGTATTGGTCTGCAAATGGGTCAGCAACTTGCTGGTTCTGGTCTAGAAGGTCTAAGCGTTGACGCTATCGCAGCAGGTATCGCTACAGCACTAACTGGCGACATGCCATCAATCGAAATTGACGAAATCAACAACGCACTGCAAGAGCTTCACACTCGCGCAGAAGCCGTTCGTCAAGAAGCAGCAAAAGCAGCAGCTGCTGACGGCGAAGCTTTCCTAAAAGACAACGCTCTACGTCCGGAAGTAAACGTTCTTGAATCTGGTCTTCAGTACGAAATCATCACTGAAGGTACTGGTGAAATCCCAACAGCTGCAGCTCAAGTTCGCGTTCACTACCACGGTGAATTAACTGACGGTACTGTATTCGACAGCTCTGTTTCTCGTGGCCAACCAGCTGAGTTCCCAGTAACTGGCGTAATCAAAGGCTGGGTTGAAGCACTTCAACTAATGCCTGTTGGTTCTAAGTGGAAACTATACATCCCACAAGACCTTGCATATGGTGAGCGTGGCGCAGGTGCTGCAATCCCTCCATTTGCAGCTCTAGTATTCGAAGTAGAACTACTAGACATCCTATAATTGAGACCTCTCTCAATAACAAATTCGAAGCGGCGCTCACTAGCGCCGCTTTTTTTGTCTAGAATAAACAGACTTGAGCTCAACGAGCTTGAGTAGTATCCCAAGTAACCTCTAAATGCTTGGGCTAAGAAGCAACAATAATAATCGCAAGCCACACGGAGGTATTATGCGTAAAACTCTTCTCACCTTAACCTTGCTCTCAATAAGCATTGGTACTGCCCACGCTTTTCTCGATGCCGTTACCGATAAAGATGCCCAAAGTGGTTTGATGGATATGGTCAGTGAGGGAATGGGTGTGGAATCTTCACCGCTGACGGATTTATTGACGAGCCAACTTCCCGTCTCGACTGAGCAAGCTGCCGGCGGCACAGGTGCACTGTTAGCTCTAGCGCAAGGCCAATTATCGGATCAGAATAGCAGTGAGCTTCAATCGCTCATTCCGGGAATGGAAAATTTACAAGGGGCTCAAAGTCTGCTTGGGAGCATTGAAAACTTAGGCGCTGTCCAAAGCACTTTCGACAAACTAGGCTTAGACCCATCGATGATCAGCCAGTTTGCTCCAGTCATTTTAGGATACTTAGGCGACCAAGGTGCAAGTGAAGGGTTGCTAAATTCCCTTAGTGGACTTTGGGGAGCGGAAAGCTAAAAACGTAAAATCAGAAACTTAAAACCAGCAGTAGTGATTTTAAATGTGAGATAAGGGAGTGAGTCCGCTAAAGGTAAAGAGAAAATTTCGATACTCGATTATCTCTAGGAAACAAATTTCAGACACAAAAAAGCCGAGCTATTGCTCGGCTTTTTTTGTTCTTACGAACTGAGATTACTCAGCAGCTTCTTCAGCAGCTGGGCGATCTACAAGCTCAATGTAAGCCATTGGAGCTTTATCACCAGCACGGAAGCCAGCTTTTAGGATACGAGTGTAACCGCCCTGACGAGCAGCAAAACGTGGACCTAGTTCGTTAAACAGTTTTGCAACTACTTCGTTATCACGAGTACGTGCAAATGCTAGACGACGGTTAGCAACACTGTCAGTCTTAGCTAGTGTAATCAAAGGCTCAACTACGCGACGTAGCTCTTTTGCTTTTGGCAAAGTAGTCTTGATAACTTCATGACGTACTAGAGAGCTAGCCATGTTGCTAAACATCGCTTTACGATGTGAGCTGTTGCGGTTGAGTTGACGACCACTCTTACGATGGCGCATGACCTAATCCTTCTAACTAGTATCGATTAATCTTCAGCGATTGATGCAGGTGGCCAGTTTTCTAGGCGCATGCCCAGAGACAGACCACGTGACGCAAGTACGTCTTTAATCTCAGTAAGAGATTTTTTACCAAGGTTAGGCGTTTTAAGTAGCTCAACCTCAGTACGTTGTACTAGATCACCGATGTAGTGAATCGCTTCTGCTTTCAGACAGTTAGCAGAGCGAACTGTTAGTTCAAGATCGTCTACAGGACGCAGTAGGATCGGATCGAATTCTGGCTTCTCTTCCTTCTCCTCAGGTACACGTACATCACGAAGATCTACGAACGCATCCAATTGTTCAGCTAGGATAGTAGCTGCACGACGGATTGCTTCCTCAGGTTCTAGAGTACCGTTTGTTTCCATATCGATAACTAGCTTGTCTAAATCAGTGCGCTGTTCTACACGAGCTGCTTCTACAGCGTAGGCAATTTTGTCTACAGGGCTGTAAGTAGCATCTACTAGTAGGCGACCGATTGGACGCTCGTCTTCTTCGTTATGGATACGCGCAGAAGCTGGAACATAACCACGACCACGTTCTACTTTAATACGCATTGCGATTTCAGCATTGTCATCCGTTAGGTGACAAATAACGTGTTCAGGGTTAGCGATCTCTACATCACCATCATGGGTGATGTCACCTGCAACCACAGGGCCCGAGCCTGATTTGTTCAAAGTAATGAACACTTCATCTTTGCCTTCGGCAACGCGTACAGCCAAACCTTTAAGGTTTAGAAGGATTTCAAGAATATCTTCTTGTACGCCTTCTTTAGTGCTGTACTCATGAAGTACGCCTTCGATTTCTACTTCTGTCACAGCACAACCTGGCATAGAAGATAGAAGGATACGGCGAAGTGCATTACCCAGAGTATGACCAAAGCCACGCTCTAATGGCTCAAGAGTTACTTTTGCGTGAGTCGAGCTGATTTGTTCGATGTCAACTAGACGTGGCTTAAGAAATTCTGTTACAGAACCCTGCATTGTGTCCTCTCTTTAGTTTAAACCTTACTTAGAGTAAAGCTCGACGATCAATTGTTCGTTGATGTCAGCTGATAGATCAGAACGCTCAGGCATACGCTTGAATGTACCTTCCATCTTGCCACCATCTACTTCAATCCAAGTTGGTTTTTCACGTTGTTCAGCAACTTCTAGAGCCGCTTTAATACGAGCTTGCTGTTTAGCTTTCTCGCGAATAGAAACAACGTCATTAGCCGCTACTTTGAAAGAAGGAACGTTTACAACTTTACCGTTAACTAGGATAGCTTTGTGGCTAACTAGCTGACGTGCTTCTGCGCGAGTTGCGCCAAAGCCCATGCGGTAAACTACGTTATCAAGACGACCTTCAAGAAGCTGAAGCAGGTTCTCACCTGTGTTGCCTTTAAGGCGTGCAGCTTCTTTGTAGTAGTTACGGAATTGTTTTTCTAGAACGCCGTACATACGACGAACTTTTTGCTTCTCACGAAGCTGAACGCCATACTCAGATAGACGACCGCGACGAGCGCCGTGTACACCTGGTGCGTTATCAATTTTACACTTGGTATCGATCGCGCGAACACCAGACTTAAGGAATAAGTCAGTGCCTTCACGACGGCTAAGCTTCAGCTTAGGACCCAAATATCTTGCCATGATCTTTCTCCAGTAATCTAAAAAACGTTATACACGACGTTTCTTAGGTGGACGACAACCGTTATGAGGGATTGGTGTAGCATCAACGATGTTTGTGATGCGGAAACCAGCAGCGTTCAGAGCGCGAACAGTAGATTCACGACCTGGACCAGGACCCTTAACCATAACTTCCAAGTTCTTTAGACCGTATTCTTTAGCCATTTCAGCACAACGCTCAGCAGCAACCTGTGCAGCGAACGGAGTAGACTTACGAGAACCGCGGAAACCAGAACCACCTGCAGTAGCCCAAGCTAGAGCGTTACCTTGACGGTCAGTAATGGTTACGATTGTGTTATTGAAAGAAGCATGGATGTGCGCAACGCCATCTGCAACTTGCTTGCGTACGCGCTTACGAGCGCGAGTTGGTTGTTTAGCCATTGTACTCTACCTTCCCGATTATTTCTTGATCGGCTTACGCGGACCCTTACGGGTGCGAGCGTTGGTTTTAGTACGCTGTCCACGTAGTGGTAGACTGCGACGATGACGAAGACCACGGTAACAGCCAAGGTCCATAAGACGCTTGATGTTCATAGATACTTCACGACGTAGATCACCTTCTACAGTGTACTTAGCTACACCATCACGCAGTTGATCGATCTGATCTTCAGTTAGTTCACTGATCTTAACATCTTCAGCAATACCCACTTCAGCTAGGATAGCTTGAGAGCGAGTTTTACCGATGCCGTAGATCGCTGTTAGAGCGATTACAGCGTGTTTCTGATCAGGAATGTTAATGCCTGCTATACGGGCCATTATTCACTCCTAAGTGGTTCTATAAAAGAATTAGCCGCAGCAAAGCCCGTTATGGATACGCTGCGGGATACTACTTCTTTTGCACGCAAAAGGTAGGCCGAGGAATATACTCGACCTAACCTTCGTTTTCAAGTAAAAATTTCTGCTAATTAGCCTTGGCGCTGTTTGTGCTTTGGCTCACTGCAAATCACGCGAACGACACCGTTACGCTTGATTACTTTACAGTTACGGCAGATTTTTTTAACGGAAGCACGAACTTTCATTGCTAAACTCCGTAATTGAAACTGAGTCTACCGTCGCTATTAACGACCGTAGCCTTTCAGATTCGCTTTCTTCAACACAGAATCATACTGTTGAGACATCAGATGAGTCTGTACCTGTGCCATAAAGTCCATGATAACAACAACTACGATAAGTAGTGATGTACCGCCGAAGTAGAAACGTACGTTCCACGCGACCATCATGAACTCGGGAATCAGACAGATAAAGGTAATGTACAGTGCGCCCGCTAGGGTTAAACGTGTCATTACTTTATCGATGTACTTCGCTGTCTGCTCACCTGGGCGGATACCGGGTACGAATGCACCGGACTTCTTCAAGTTATCCGCTGTTTCACGCGGGTTGAAAACCAACGCCGTGTAAAAGAAACAGAAGAAGATAATCGCTGCTGCATAAAGCATTACATACAGAGGTTGACCTGGGCTAAGAGCCAAAGACACGTCAGTTAACCAACCGAACGCGCTGCTCTCACCGTTCTGACCAAACCACTGAGCCAGTGTTCCTGGGAACAGGATAATGCTTGATGCGAAAATCGCTGGAATAACACCTGCCATATTAATTTTAAGTGGCAAATGCGAGCTCTGTGCAGCAAATACTTTACGACCTTGTTGACGCTTAGCGTAGTTAACGACGATTCGGCGTTGGCCACGTTCCATGAAAACAACGAAGTAAATTACTGCGAAAGCTAATACCGCGATTAACAGTAGAAGAAGTACATGCAATTCACCTTGACGCGCTTGCTCGATTGTTTGACCGATTGCAGAAGGCAATCCAGCAACAATACCTGCAAAAATCAGAATGGAAATACCATTACCGATTCCTCGCTCTGTAATTTGTTCACCTAACCACATTAGGAACATGGTACCGGTTACTAAACTTACGGTAGCAATTAGCGTAAACATGGTTTGGTTCATTACAACCAGATTGTCGACCATGTTTGGTAAGCCAGTTGCAATACCAATAGCTTGGAATGTTGCAAGTACAAGCGTGCCGTAGCGTGTATATTGGCTGATCTTACGACGGCCTGCTTCACCCTCTTTCTTGAGTTCCGCTAACGCTGGATGAACTACAGTTAGCAATTGGACAACAATAGATGCCGAAATATACGGCATGATGCCCAATGCTAATATAGATGCACGCTCAAGTGCACCACCGGAGAACATGTTAAACATTTCTACGATGGTACCTTTTTGCTGTTCGAACAAATCGGCAAGTACAGCAGCGTCAATACCAGGAATCGGCACAAATGAGCCGGCTCGGAATACTAAAAGTGCACCAATTACGAATAACAAGCGCGACTTTAGTTCACTTAAGCCGCTCTGAGCACTACGAAAATCTTGTCCTGGTTTCTTAGCCATCTGTACCTCGTTCCTCGAGATTATTCCTCGATTTTACCGCCTGCAGCTTCGATTGCAGCTTTAGCGCCTTTAGTCACGCGTAGACCTTTAACAGTCACAGCTTTGCTTAGGTCACCAGAAAGAACGATCTTAACGAATTCGATGTTCTTAGTGATAACGTTAGCAGCTTTTAGGCTGTTAAGATCAACTACGTCACCTGTTACTTTCGCTAGCTCAGCTAGACGAACTTCAGCAGACACTAGGCTCTTACGAGAAGTGAAACCGAATTTAGGTAGACGTTGTTTTAGAGGCATTTGACCGCCTTCAAAACCTGGACGAACAGAGCCGCCAGAACGTGACTTTTGACCTTTGTGACCACGGCCACCAGTTTTACCTAGGCCAGAACCGATACCACGACCTACACGCTTCGGAGAAGTTTTCGAGCCAGCAGCCGGTGATAGAGTATTCAAACGCATTTCTGATTACTCCTCAACTTTAACCATGTAGTAAACCTTGTTGATCATACCGCGCACGCACGGAGTATCTTCAAGTTCTACTGTGTGGTTGATTTTACGAAGGCCTAGACCGCGCAAAGTAGCTTTGTGCTTTGGCAGGCGACCAATTGAGCTTTTAGTTTGAGTTACTTTAATAGTTGCCATGGTGTTCTTACTCCGAAATAGCTTCAACAGTTAGACCACGTTTAGCAGCAACCATTTCTGGCGACTTCATGCTACCTAGTGCATCGATCGTTGCACGAACGATGTTGATAGGGTTCGTAGAACCGTATGCTTTAGATAGTACGTTGTGTACACCAGCAACTTCTAGTACTGCACGCATCGCACCACCTGCGATAACACCAGTACCTTCAGCAGCAGGCTGCATGTAAACTTTAGAGCCCGAATGGCGACCTTTCACTGGGTGGTGAAGAGTGCCTTCGTTTAGCGCGATAGTAGTCATGTTACGACGCGCTTTTTCCATTGCTTTTTGAATCGCTGCAGGTACTTCACGAGCTTTGCCGTAACCGAAACCTACACGACCGTTACCGTCACCAACTACTGTTAGTGCAGTGAAGCTCATGATTCGACCGCCTTTAACCGTTTTAGAAACACGGTTAACTGCGATTAATTTTTCTTGCAAATCATTCGCTTGAACTTGTTGTTCTTTAGCCATCTTCCAACCCTACCTTAGAATTTCAGACCAGCTTCGCGAGCAGATTCTGCTAGCGCCGCTACTCGACCGTGGTATTGGAAACCAGAACGATCAAATGCAACTGCAGTTACGCCTTTTTCAAGAGCGCGCTCAGCAACAGCTTTACCTACTGCTTTAGCTGCATCAACGTTACCAGTGTATTTCACTTGCTCACGGATCGCTTTTTCTACAGTAGAAGCTGCTGCGATAACCTCAGAGCCATTAGCCGCGATAACCTGTGCGTACACGTGACGAGGAGTACGGTGTACAACTAGGCGAGTCGCACCCAGTTCTGCAATCTTACGACGTGCGCGTGTAGCACGACGGATGCGAGATGCTTTCTTATCCATAGTGTTACCTTACTTCTTCTTAGCTTCTTTAGTACGCACATTTTCATCTGCGTAACGAACACCTTTACCTTTGTAAGGCTCAGGTTGACGGTAAGAACGAATGTCAGCCGCAACTTGACCAACTAGTTGCTTATCACAACCAGTAATGATGATTTCAGTTTGGCTTGGACATTCAGCTTTAATACCCGCTGGCAACTCGTGCTCAACTGGGTGAGAGAAGCCTAGTGTTAGACCTACAGCGTTGCCTTTAATAGCAGCACGGTAACCAACACCTTTAAGAGTTAGCTTCTTAGTAAAGCCTTCAGTAACACCAACAACCATGTTGTTAACTAGAGCGCGAGCTGTACCAGCTTGTGCCCATGCGTTAGCAAAACCTTCTTTAGGACCGAAAGTTAGGTTGTTTTCTTCCTGAGCAACAACAACTGCATTGTTAACAACGCGTGTTAGTTCGCCCTTCGCACCTTTTACAGTGATTTCTTGGCCGTTTAGTTTCACCTCTACGCCAGCTGGAATAGCGACAGGTGCCTTAGCAACACGAGACATATTCTACTCCTATTAAGCTACGTAGCAGATGATTTCACCACCAAGACCTGCTTTACGTGCAGCGCGGTCTGACATAAGACCCTTGGAAGTTGAAACGATAGCAATACCAAGACCACCCATTACAGAAGGAAGTTGATCTTTCTTCTTGTAAACACGTAGACCTGGACGAGAAACACGTTTAAGTTGCTCGATTACTGGTTTTGCTTGGAAGTACTTAAGTGTAACTTCTAGCTCAGGTTTTGCTTCGCCTTCAACAGCGAAGTCAACGATGTAACCTTCAGCTTTTAGTAGTGCAGCAATTGCAACTTTAAGCTTTGAAGAAGGCATTTTAACAGCAACTTTGTTTGCTGCCTGACCGTTACGAACGCGGGTCAGCATATCCGAAATCGGATCTTGCATGCTCATATGATTTACTCCAAATGATTAAGTGGCAATTACCAGCTAGCCTTACGAAGACCCGGAATCTCGCCTTTCATGCAAGCTTCACGAACCTTAATACGGCTTAGACCGAACTTACGTAGGTAACCGTGTGGACGACCAGTTTGGTTACAACGGTTGCGCTGACGTGATGCACTTGAATCACGTGGAAGAGATTGCAGTGTAAGAACCGCATTCCAACGATCTTCTTCAGATGCGTTTACATCGCTGATGATAGCTTTTAGCGCCGCACGCTTTTCAGCGAACTTAGCTACTAGCTTCGCACGTTTTGCTTCACGTGCTTTCATTGAATTTTTAGCCATAACAGTAACCCTTCACCTTACTTACGGAATGGGAAGTTAAAGGCAGCCAGCAGAGCACGGCCTTCCTCATCAGTACCAGCAGACGTCGTAATAGTGATGTCTAGACCGCGTACTCGATCAACTTTATCAAAGTCGATTTCCGGGAAGATGATTTGCTCGCGAACGCCCATGCTGTAGTTACCGCGACCGTCAAAAGACTTAGCGCTAACACCACGGAAGTCACGTACACGTGGAAGTGCGATAGAGATTAAACGCTCTAAAAATTCCCACATACGTTCGCCACGCAAGGTTACTTTACAACCGATAGGGTAGCCTTCACGGATTTTGAAACCTGCAACAGATTTACGAGCTTTAGTGATAAGTGGCTTTTGACCAGAGATCGTTGCCATATCAGCAGCTGCGTTTTCTAGCAGTTTCTTATCGTTGATTGCTTCACCAACACCCATGTTTAGGGTGATTTTCTCGATTCTAGGGACTTGCATGACGCTTGTGTAGCTAAACTGTTTGGTCAGTTCAGCGACTACAGACGACTTGTAGTAATCATGCAGTTTCGCCATAGTAGAACTCCAAATTACTTCTATTAGTTAGAAACGATTTCGTTGTTAGATTTAAAGAAACGAACTTTCTTACCATCTTCAAAACGGAAACCGATACGGTCAGCTTTACCAGTAGCTGCGTTAAAGATCGCCACGTTAGAAACATCGATAGCTGCTTCTTGCTCTACGATACCGCCTTGGATACCTAGTGCAGGAACAGGTTTCTGGTGTTTCTTAACAAGGTTGATACCTTCAACGATAACTTTACCAGTTGCTAGGACCTTAGTTACTTTACCTTTCTTGCCTTTGTCTTTACCAGCAAGAACGATTACTTCGTCATTACGACGGATTTTAGCTGCCATTTCTACGTGCTCCTTACAGAACTTCTGGAGCCAGTGAAACGATCTTCATGAACTTATCGCCACGAAGTTCGCGTGTCACAGGACCAAAGATACGTGTACCGATTGGTTGCTCAGTAGTGTTATTCAACAGTACGCAAGCATTTCGGTCGAAGCGAATGACAGAACCGTCAGGACGACGTACGCCTTTACGGGTGCGCACTACAACCGCCTTCATAACGTCACCTTTCTTTACTTTACCGCGAGGAATTGCTTCCTTAACAGTAACTTTGATGACGTCACCGATATGTGCATAACGGCGGTGTGAGCCACCCAGAACCTTAATACACATTACGCTGCGTGCGCCTGAGTTATCAGCTGCGTCCAGCATACTTTGCATTTGGATCATGTTAGTGCTCCGCTAAATATTAATAACTAGACCCATCACGGGTCGGGCTGCCTCTTAAAAGAGACGCGGATTGTACCACCCTTTTTTGTGATTGGGTAGTCAAAAAATAAACGGCCCCAAAAATTTTTTGGAGCCGCTTTCCTACCTATAGAATAGTGAAGATTACATCTTCGCCTTTTCTAGGACTTTTACCAATGTCCAAGACTTAGTCTTAGACAGTGGACGACACTCTGCGATTTCAACTTTGTCGCCTAGGCCACAAGTGTTGTTTTCGTCATGTGCGTGTACTTTAGTCGTACGCTTTACGTATTTACCGTAAATTGGGTGTTTCACCATGCGTTCGATAGCAACAACGATAGACTTGTCCATCTTGTCGCTAACTACACGACCTTGTTGAGTACGTTTTACTTCGCTCATTATGCGCCTGCCTTCTCAGTCAAAACAGTTTTCACACGTGCGATATCACGGCGTACAGCTTTCAGAGTATGAGTTTGCTGTAGCTGACCAGTTGCAGCTTGCATGCGCAAGTTGAACTGTTCGCGTAGCAAATTCAATAGCTCAGCGTTAAGCTCTTCAACGCTTTTCTCGCGTAGATCTTGTGCTTTCATCACATCACCTGCTTAGTTACAAATGTAGTTTTGAATGGCAGTTTACGAGCCGCTAGGCGGAACGCTTCACGCGCCAATTCTTCAGGTACACCACCCATTTCGTACATAACCTTACCAGGTTGGATTTGGGCTACCCAGTACTCAACGTTACCTTTACCCTTACCTTGACGAACTTCAAGTGGTTTTTCTGTGATTGGTTTGTCTGGGAACACACGGATCCAGATTTTACCTTGACGCTTAACGTGACGTGTCATTGCACGACGTGCCGCTTCGATTTGACGAGCAGTTAGACGACCACGGCCAACAGCTTTAAGACCGAATTCGCCGAAGCTTACATCAGTACCTTTAGCTAGACCACGGTTACGACCTGTCTGAACCTTACGGAACTTAGTACGTTTAGGTTGTAGCATCTGTCGACTCCTTACTTACGGCCTTTACGCTGCTTCTTAGGCTTATCGCCTTTAGGCTCTACAGCGTTAGCTGCTGGCATACCACCTAGAATCTCACCTTTGAAGATCCAAGTTTTAATGCCGATCACACCGTATTGAGTGTGAGCCGAAGAAGTTGCGTAATCAATGTCTGCACGTAGAGTGTGTAGAGGCACACGACCTTCACGGTACCACTCAGAACGTGCGATTTCAGCGCCGCCTAGACGACCGCTTACTTCCACTTTGATGCCTTTAGCACCTAGACGCATTGCGTTTTGTACCGCGCGCTTCATAGCACGACGGAACATAACACGACGCTCTAGTTGAGACGCGATGCTATCGCCAACAAGTTGTGCATCAAGTTCAGGTTTACGTACTTCAGCGATGTTAATTTGCGCTGGTACACCTGCAATTTTTGCTACAGCTGTGCGTAGTTTCTCAACGTCTTCACCTTTCTTACCGATTACAACGCCTGGACGAGCAGTGTGAATAGTCACACGGATGCTCTTAGCAGGACGCTCGATAACGATGCGTGAAAGAGATGCTTTTTGTAGTTCCTTAGTAAGGAACTGACGTACCTTGAAGTCGCCGTCTAGGTTGTCAGCGAAATCTTTGGTGTTAGCAAACCATGTAGCATTCCAAGGCTTAACGATGCCAAGACGAATACCATTAGGATGTACTTTTTGACCCATTGCTTACTCTCCTAGTCTCTAGCGATCTGCTACAACAACAGTGATGTGGCTTGAACGCTTCAAGATACGATCCGCACGACCTTTAGCACGAGGCATAATACGCTTCATGGTTGGGCCTTCATCTACAAAGATTTTTGCGACATTCAGATCGTCAATATCTGCACCTTCGTTGTGCTCCGCGTTAGCGATAGCAGACTCTAGAACTTTCTTAACTAGAACAGCAGCTTTTTTGTTGCTGAAAGTTAGGATTTCTAGAGCTTGGTCAACAGATTTACCACGAATTAGATCCGCAACTAAGCGAGCTTTCTGAGGCGAAATGCGAGCAAAGTTATGTTTAGCAATAGCTTCCATCATTTACTCCTTAACGCTTCTTAGCTTTCTTATCCGCAGCGTGACCGCGGTAAGTACGTGTTGGTGCGAATTCACCCAGTTTGTGACCGATCATTTCTTCAGTTACAAATACTGGTACGTGCTGACGACCATTATGGACAGCGATGGTCAAACCGATCATCGTAGGGATGATCATTGAACGACGGGACCAAGTCTTAATAGGCTTTTTGTCTCCGCTTTCCACCGCTTTCTCTACCTTCTTCAGCAAGTGTAGGTCAATAAAAGGACCTTTCTTGAGAGAACGTGGCATGGCGATTCCTCTTTATATAGATTACTTGTTACGACGACGTACGATGTACTTGTCAGTGCGTTTGTTCTTACGAGTCTTGAAGCCTTTAGTTGGCATACCCCAAGGAGATACTGGATGACGGCCACCAGAAGTACGACCTTCACCACCACCGTGTGGGTGATCAACCGGGTTCATTACTACACCACGTACGGTTGGACGTACGCCGCGCCAGCGTGAAGCACCAGCTTTACCAAGTTCACGTAGCATGTGCTCAGAGTTACCAACTTCACCGATTGTTGCACGGCCTTCAGAAAGAACTTTGCGCATTTCGCCAGAACGTAGACGGATAGTTACGTACGCACCGTCGCGAGCAACGATTTGAGCGTAAGCACCAGCCGAACGAGCTAGCTGACCACCTTTACCAGGTTTTAGTTCAACGTTGTGTACAGTTGAACCTACTGGGATGTTACGCATTGGAAGAGTGTTACCAGCTTTAATCGGTGCATCAACACCAGATTGGATAACATCACCCGCGTTAACACCTTTAGGTGCTAGGATGTAGCGACGCTCACCGTCTTTGTAAAGAACTAGAGCAATGTTTGCGCTACGGTTTGGATCGTATTCTAGACGCTCAACTTTCGCTGGGATGCCATCTTTAGTACGTTTGAAGTCAACTACACGGTAGTGGTGCTTGTGACCACCGCCGATGTGACGTACTGTGATACGACCGTTGTTGTTACGACCACCGTTCTTAGAGTTTTTCTCTAGAAGAGGTGCGTATGGCTTGCCCTTGTGTAGGTCAGCGTTAACAACTTTAACAACGTGACGACGACCAGGGGAAGTCGGCTTACATTTAACAATAGCCATTCTTAACTACTCCTGTTATTCCGCGCCGCCAACAAAGTCAAGATCTTGACCTTCTTTCAAAGTAACGTACGCTTTCTTAACGTCGCTGCGGCGACCTTGGCGTAGACCTTGACGTTTGGTCTTACCCTTAGTGATAAGAGTATTTACAGACTTAACTTCAACTTCAAAAAGCTTTTCTACAGCTGCTTTGATCTCTTTTTTAGTTGCATCTTTAGCTACTTTGAAAACGATAGTGTTCGCTTTCTCAGCTGCCATAGTTGCTTTTTCAGAGATGTGCGGAGCACGTAGAACTTTTAGGATACGCTCTTCAGTGATCATGCTAGCATCTCCTCAACTTGTTTAACTGCGTCAGCAGTCATTACAACTTTGTCGAACGCGATTAGTGAAACTGGATCGATACCAGCAACATCACGTGCGTCAACTTTGTATAGGTTACGAGCCGCTAGGAATAGATTCTCATCTACTTCGCTAGTCACGATTAGAGCGTCAGTTAGCTCAAGCTCTTTAAGCTTAGCAACTAGCTCTTTAGTCTTTGGCGCTTCAACTGAGAAGTTATCAACAACGATTAGACGCTCTTGACGAACTAGCTCAGAAAGAATGCTCTTCATAGCACCGCGGTACATTTTTTTGTTTACTTTTTGGCTGTGATCTTGTGGTTTCGCAGCAAAAGTAACACCACCTGTACGCCAGATTGGGCTACGGATTGTACCAGCACGCGCACGGCCAGTACCTTTTTGACGCCATGGCTTAGCGCCACCGCCAGAAACTTCTGAACGTGTTTTTTGAGCACGAGTACCTTGACGAGCACCTGCTGCAAACGCAACAACTACTTGGTGTACAAGAGCTTCGTTAAACTCACGTCCGAAAGTAGTTTCGGAAACAGTTAGTGCATCAGCACCTTTAACCATTAGTTCCATTACTTACTCCTGAGACGTTATGCTTTAACAGCTGGTTTAACGATCACGTTGCCACCTGTTGAGCCTGGTACTGCACCTTTAATAAGAAGCAGATTGCGCTCAGCGTCAACACGTACGATCTCTAGGTTTTGAGTCGTTACACGCTCAGCACCCATGTGACCTGCCATTTTCTTGCCTTTAAATACGCGACCTGGAGTTTGACATTGGCCAATTGAACCCGGTGCACGGTGAGACAATGAGTTACCGTGAGTCATATCTTGAGTACGGAAGTTCCAACGCTTAACAGCGCCTTGGAAGCCCTTACCTTTAGATGTACCAGTAACGTCTACTTTCTTAGTTTCGTTGAATAGTTCAACTGTTAGCTCAGCGCCAACTGCGAACTCTTCACCGTTTTCCAAACGGAATTCCCAAAGACCGCGACCAGCTTCAACGCCAGCTTTAGCAAAGTGACCTGCTTCAGCTTTGTTTACACGGTTAGCTTTCTTAGAACCAGCAGTTACCTGAATTGCTGCGTAGCCGTCTGTCTCAAGAGTTTTAACTTGAGAAACACGGTTTGCTTCAACTTCAACAACTGTTACTGGGATAGAAACGCCGTCTTCAGTAAATACGCGGGTCATGCCCACTTTACGACCGATTAGACCAATCATTCTTCTAATCTCCCTTAACCTAGGCTAATTTGAACGTCAACGCCCGCAGCAAGGTCTAGACGCATTAGAGCATCAACAGTTTTGTCTGTTGGCTCAACGATGTCGATTAGACGCTTGTGAGTACGAATTTCGTACTGGTCACGTGCTTTCTTGTTAACGTGTGGAGAGATAAGAACTGTGAAACGCTCTTTACGAGTTGGCAGTGGGATTGGACCACGAACCTGTGCGCCAGTGCGCTTAGCTGTTTCAACGATTTCCGCTGTAGAAGCGTCGATTAGTTTGTAATCGAATGCTTTTAGGCGGATACGGATACGTTGGTTCTGCATGAGACAGAGCTCCAATATTAAAAATTACACAAACAATATCGCCACTCAAACTCGTTAAGACGAGAGAATGCCGATTGATTTATGTGAAACCGTAGCGTCCAAGATTAGGACACATTGTCAGTTAATTTTCGATTAACTACCCCTACATACCAGAGTCACGTCTGGGGATAGTTTTTCCGAAGAAAAGATAGCTAATTGTATTAACCGCGAACATAAGCTGAGTCTACATTACCTCGTAAATCCGAAGATTTACTCGCTCCTCATTGCTCATTGGTTCACAACTGGCTTAACCAGTGCGACGCATTATACAGATCACACTTTAGGATGCAAGACCTGAGTGAAAAATAATCGAACAAAATTTAACCGCTCGATTTATCCTTCAGCTTTTGCTTTCGCCATAAACAAAAAGGACGCCGTAGCGTCCTTTTTTAAACAGGAATGATAATAGCGCTGGCTATTACTTCTTGCTTGATAGTGCACCGAAACGCTTGTTGAAGCGATCAACACGGCCGCCTGTATCAACGATACGTTGCTTACCAGTGTAGAATGGGTGACACTTGTCACATACGTCTAGGTGGATAGATTCCTTCGCTAGAGTAGATTTGAACTCAAAAGAGTTGCCGCAAGAACAAGTAGCAGTTACTGCTTTGTATTCTGGGTGGATACCAGCTTTCATGGGATAACCTCAATAGTAGGCCGTGTCGCTATACGAGTCTAAGCCGCACACCACACGTAATTAATAATGGAAATGAGTACCGCATCGGCCAATTGCCGAAGCCATATCTCAAGGCGCAGTATAGTAATGAATCACTTTGCTGGGATCAACACATTTGGCAACTTTTTCGCCACTTTTTTCACCAGTACGTATGTACTGAAGGCTTTCTGCCGCCTTATTTGAGGTTTACTCGAATTTCGCCGAGGGTTTTAATAGACTATACCCTCTTCTTCCCTCTTTTATATAGTTAAGATTCTATGCGCCCATCCATCGCTAGAGTGGCACTGCCGGTCCCACTCGACAAACAGTTCGATTACGTCATTCCTGGGCATCTCTTTCCGCTCATTGGGGGAAGAGTATCTGTTCCTTTTGGCCGCCAGACCCTTGTTGGTGTAGTCACAGCGATGGTGAACCATTCTGACTTTCCTAAAGAGCAACTTAAGCCAATCAAAGCCGTATTAGATGCTCAACCTCTATGGCCAGAGAATTTATATTCCTTGCTCACGTGGTGCAGTTACTTTTATCAATACCCTCTCGGCGATACCTTGCACAATGCAATGCCGGCAGCGCTACGTAAAGGGAAACCGGCGGACTTCGCAACGCTGCAAGAATGGCAGATCACCGAATCAGGTAAAGATAAATTAATGCAAGGCTTGGGAAGAGCTGTTAAACAGCAGCGCGCATTGCAGATGTTGGTTGATGGCGCAGTTCCGCATCAAGAGTTCATCGACCAAGAAATTCCCTCAACAGTGCTAAAGACTTTGGAAGAAAAAGGCTGGGTTGAGCGCATAGAGAAAAAGCCAACTATCACAAAATGGGGTAATCACGTTGAGCGCGATGTTGAAAAGCCCAAGGTTAATCATGAGCAGGCGCTTGCGATTGCCAGTGTGAATAGCCAAACCGGGTTTGCTTGCTATTTATTAGAAGGGGTAACGGGATCTGGTAAGACTGAAGTTTACCTCAACCTGATCAAACCTGTACTCGAGAAAGGCAAACAGGCACTCGTTCTCGTACCTGAGATTGGTCTAACACCACAAACCATTAACCGCTTTAAACACCGTTTTAATGTTCCTGTTGATGTGATTCATTCTGGATTGAATGATACCGAGCGGCTCAATGCGTGGCTTTCTGGAAGAGACAAAGCCGCCGGCATCATTATTGGAACCCGCTCGGCCCTGCTCACACCTTTTGCCGATCTCGGTATTATTATTGTCGATGAAGAGCACGATGCATCTTACAAGCAACAAGACAGTCTGCGTTACCACGCTCGTGATGTCGCCGTGATGCGCGCCCATAAAGAGCAAGTACCTATTGTGCTTGGTTCTGCAACCCCTGCTTTGGAAACGCTGCACAACGCACTTACGGGGAAATATCATCATCTGACCCTGACACAACGCGCTGGTTCAGCGGTTCCGACCACGAATAAAGTCCTCGATGTCAAAGGGCTGTATTTGGACAGCGGCTTATCGGCTCCTCTAATTGCTGAAATGCGCAAGCACCTAAAAGCAGGCAACCAAGTGATGTTGTTCTTGAACCGTCGTGGTTTCTCGCCTGCACTCATGTGTCATGAGTGTGGTTGGATTGCGGAATGTAAACGTTGCGATGCGTACTATACCTTCCATCAATACAGTAACGAGATTCGCTGCCATCATTGCGGCTCACAACAACCTGTAATTCATCAATGTCAGGGCTGTGGTTCGACCCAGCTTGTGACAGTTGGCGTGGGAACCGAACAACTTGAGTTGCAACTGGCCGAGCTTTTCCCTGAATACAAAGCCATTCGCATTGATAGAGACAGCACGCGCCGCAAAGGCAGTTTAGAAGACGCGCTTGAATCAATTCGTAAAGGCGAATACCAAATTCTGATTGGAACACAGATGTTGGCGAAAGGTCACCACTTCCCTAACGTCACCCTTGTTGCACTATTAGATGTCGATGGCTCTCTTTATAGTAGTGATTTCCGTGCTTCTGAAAGACTGGCTCAGCTATTTATTCAGGTTGCAGGCCGAGCAGGCCGAGCTAGCAAGCCTGGTGAAGTGATACTTCAAACTCACCACCCCGAGCACAGCTTGTTGCAAGCCCTTTTACATAAAGACTATCGACACTTTGCCATGACGGCATTGGAAGAACGCAAGTTAGCTCAACTACCACCATATAGCTTTTTAACGCTGTTTAAAGCCGAAGCGAACCAAAGTGAAATTGTCGAGGACTTCCTTCGTCAGGTGCGTTTTACTCTTGAATCACATCCGCTATTCGATGATTCCTGCATGGTGCTGGGGCCAACGCCTTCACCACTTGCTAAACGTGCAGGTAAGTATCGCTGGCAGTTACTTTTGCAAACTCAGCATCGCTCATTGATGCAAAAGTTATTAACCAGTGCCAAACCTGCTATTGAGTTGTTGCCAAATGCCAAGAAAGTTCGCTGGAATTTAGACATAGAGCCACAAGATCTCAGCTAGCAAACGTTTAACCATGTAATGAATTGCCTTTTAATGTGAGTAAAATCACAATAGGATTGCAATTTTTGTTAAACAGACCGTAACTTTACCTTTAGAAATGAATAGACTATTCAAATTAGTAAAGTCTAAAGTGGATCAGTCACATAGGCTTCAATTAGAACAATGACAAACGTCACCTTGGCGAATATTTTAAGAGGGTAAAAACTATGGCGACAATGAAGGATGTTGCCCAGCTTGCAGGGGTATCTACTGCGACAGTATCACGAGCATTAATGAATCCAGAAAAAGTCTCTTCTTCAACAAGAAAGAGAGTGGAAGATGCCGTACTAGAAGCTGGTTATTCACCAAATTCATTAGCTCGTAACTTACGAAGAAATGAATCAAAAACCATTGTCACTATCGTTCCGGATATTTGCGATCCGTACTTCTCAGAGATCATTCGCGGTATCGAAGATGCAGCGATGGAGCATGGCTATCTGGTTCTGCTTGGCGATAGCGGTCAACAAAAGAAACGCGAGAGCTCATTTGTAAACTTGGTCTTCACCAAACAAGCCGACGGTATGTTGCTGTTGGGTACAGACTTACCCTTTGACGTCAGCAAGCCTGAGCAAAAGAACCTACCACCTATGGTGATGGCCTGTGAATTTGCCCCTGAGCTGGAGTTACCAACTGTTCATATCGATAACCTGACTTCAGCGTTTGAAGCGGTGAACTACCTAACGCAACTTGGTCATAAACGCATCGCGCAAATCTCTGGCCCGGACACTGCGGTACTTTGCCAATTCCGTCAGCAAGGTTATCAACAAGCGTTGCGTCGCGCGGGCATCAATAAAGAACCACAATACAGTGTGATTGCAGATTTCTCCTTTGAAGGTGGAGTACAAGCCGTTCGTAAACTGCTTGAATTACCAGAGCCTCCAACGGCACTCTTCTGTCACTGTGACACCATGGCGATTGGAGCCATTCAAGAAGCAAAGCGTCTTGGTCTTCGTATTCCTCAAGATTTGTCTATTGTCGGCTTTGATGACATTCAGTTCGCGCAATACTGCGATCCACCACTGACCACCATTTCTCAACCTCGTTACGAGATTGGTCGCCAAGCTATGCTGATGATGCTAGAGCTACTTAAAGGCCATGATGTACATGCTGGATCTCGACTGCTCGATACTAAGCTTGTCGTTCGTGGTAGTGCTGCGCCTCCACCATTACGATAAGCAACGCAAGACTCCCCAAGCGACGCATTTAGCGTCGCTTTTTATTACCCACTTTCCTGCACGTAACTAACAAGATTACACGAATAGGGTGTTTTATCTTTTCAATCTGGATTAACATATTTGCCAGAATCCTTGATGACCTGAAGTAACCGTGGCAAATAGAGATTATGTAAGACGCGGACGCGGCGCTCCGAAAAAGTCTGCAAAAAAACAACCTTCAAGAAAAAAACCTTGGCGTAGTGGTCTACTGGCAATTTTGCTCGTGGGCGGTTTTGGCTATGGGCTGTATTTATTAAGCTCAGATCCTGAGCCGGAAAAAACGGTGGTTGTTGAAACACCAACAACAAATACCACCAGCAAGCCAAAGCCGAAGAAAGACATTCCACCGCCACCGAAAGAGAAGTGGGAATACGTCGATACGCTTCCGAAACGTGAAGTCGAAGTCATCGCCAAAGAAATTCAGGTATCCAAAGTTCCTTACGTGATGCAATGCGGTGCTTATAAGAACCAAAGCCAAGCAGAAGAGCGTAAGTTAGCGATCGCCTTCCAAGGTATGACAAGCCGAGTAACCAAAAAAGACGGTAGCTCTTGGTACCGTGTTGTACTTGGCCCATACAAGTTCAAACGTGAAGCAGAGAAAGATCGCCACAAATTGCAACGCGCGAAAATCGAGCCTTGTGCGATTTGGAAGGAGAATCTTTAATTCTTGCAGGCCTTAAAAATACGAAGACCAACCGAGCGATCGGTTGGTCTTTTCTTTAGAGAAGATGGCTTGAAATCGAGATTCCCCACCCGTTCAATCTTCACTCTAGGAAACGACGCGGATAATTCATCATCATTTATGCAACCCAACTCCTCTCATCCAACACCGCTGTTATCATCCTCGTTCAAAAACACAAAACATCCTGTATCTCATCGAAAAACAACTTCCCCTTGAATCCCCAATTCATTTGCCCCATATACTTAATTAAATCCAAAGAGAAATAATTAAGAGGTCGACTGTGACTACCATTGTATCTGTACGTCGAAACAATAAAGTCGTCATCGCGGGTGATGGCCAAGTGTCGCTAGGCAATACCGTAATGAAAGGCAATGCGCGTAAAGTTCGCCGCCTATACAACAACCAAGTACTTGCCGGTTTTGCTGGCGGTACCGCGGATGCCTTCACCCTATTCGAACGCTTCGAAAGCAAACTGCAAATGCACCAAGGCCACCTAACTAAGGCAGCAGTGGAACTTGCAAAAGACTGGCGTAGCGACCGTGCACTTCGCAAACTAGAAGCGCTGCTAGCTGTAGCGGATGAAACGGCTTCACTTATCATCACAGGTAACGGTGACGTAGTTCAGCCAGAGAACGACCTGATTGCCATTGGCTCTGGCGGCGCATACGCACAAGCAGCAGCAACCGCACTATTAGAAAACACAGACCTAGACGCACGCGAAATTGCAGAGAAAGCACTGAACATCGCTGGCGACATCTGTGTATTCACCAACCATAATCACACTGTAGAAGAACTAGAATCTACAGTAGAGCTTCCTAAGCCAACGGCTTAAGCGTAATCGTAACGAAGTAAGGAAAGAATATGTCTGAAATGACTCCTCGCGAAATCGTTCATGAACTGAACCGCCACATCATTGGTCAAGAGAAAGCAAAACGTTCGGTTGCGATTGCCCTACGTAACCGCTGGCGTCGCATGCAGCTTGAAGAAAGCTTGCGTGTAGAAGTGACACCCAAAAATATCCTAATGATTGGTCCTACTGGTGTAGGTAAAACAGAAATTGCTCGTCGTCTTGCCAAACTGGCTAATGCACCATTCATCAAAGTCGAAGCAACCAAATTCACCGAAGTGGGTTATGTTGGTAAAGAAGTCGAAACCATCATCCGCGATCTTACCGATGTTGCAGTGAAGATGACACACCAGCAAGCGATGGAAAAAGTAAAATTCCGCGCTGAAGAGCAAGCAGAAGAGCGCGTTCTAGATGCCCTACTGCCACCAGCTCGTGATGCTTGGGGTCAATCTGAGCAAAAAGAAGACACATCGAACACCCGCCAAATCTTCCGTAAGAAACTACGTGAAGGCCAGTTAGATGACAAAGAAATCGACATCGACGTAGCAGCACCGCAAATGGGTGTTGAGATCATGGCGCCTCCTGGTATGGAAGAAATGACCAACCAGCTACAAGGTATGTTCCAAAACCTTGCTGGCGACACGAAGAAGAAACGCAAACTGAAAATCAAAGACGCAATGAAAGCGTTGGCAGAAGAAGAAGCAGCGAAGCTGGTAAACCAAGAAGAGCTGAAAGAGTCTGCGATTTTCAACGTCGAGAACAACGGTATCGTCTTTATCGACGAAATCGACAAGATTTGTAAGCGCGGCGAAAGCTCTGGCCCTGACGTATCTCGTGAAGGTGTTCAGCGTGACCTACTACCGTTAATTGAAGGTAGCACGGTATCAACTAAGCACGGCATGGTGAAAACAGACCACATCCTATTTGTGGCATCTGGTGCATTCCAAGTAGCGAAGCCTTCTGACTTGATTCCAGAGCTGCAAGGTCGTCTGCCTATTCGTGTCGAGCTAGAAGCGCTAACCAGTAACGATTTCAAACGTATCCTTACCGAGCCAAAAGCATCTCTAACTGAACAGTACGTTGCGCTAATGAAAACAGAAAGCGTCGATGTAGAATTCACTGAAGACGGTATCACTCAAATCGCAGAAGCGGCATGGACCGTGAACGAAACTACTGAGAACATCGGTGCTCGTCGTCTACATACCGTGATGGAGCGTTTGATGGATGAGATTTCTTACGACGCGACAGAAAAAGCGGGTGAGAAGTTCGTCATTGATGCGGCTTACGTGAAAAACCGCCTAGGCGATACGATTGAAGATGAAGATCTAAGCCGCTTCATTCTGTAATAACGCGGTATAGAGATCAAAGCCCAGAACTATACTTCTGGGCTTTTTCGTTCAGAATGACGGTTACTTTAGCAAGCTCTAGACCAAGAGAGTCCGCAATCCTAGTAAGCTCTGGCAAGACTAAGGATCTATTAACAACAAGCTCCAACTCTTCCCCACTCACCTTAAACCACAGCACAACAGGACGATAGATTCTGAATCTCGCTCGTGCCTCACGGTTCAGAATGACGGTTACTTTAAGAAACTCTAAATCAAAAGAGTTCGTCATCGTAGCGAGCTCCAGCGAGACTAAGGATCTAATAGCAGCGCAAACTACACCATTCTTTTTTAAAAGAGCCCCGCTTTATTCCCTCAAATATGAAAACTGTGTTCCTTACTTGTAACCCTTTGACTCTTAATTGACTTGCTTTAGGTCAATAGCGTATCTGTCGCTTTGTGCTTATACTGGGCACATTGGTTACTAGCACGAAATATCCATGAAACAATCTCTAAAGATCTGGCTTGAAGCCGCGCGCCCTAAAACATTACCGCTTGCACTGGTATCAATTTTGACAGGTAGCGTACTCGCCTATTCAGCGGGACACTTTTCTCTGACCATTGCCATCATGGCTTTCGTCACGGCTACGTTACTGCAAATACTATCTAACCTTGCCAATGATTATGGCGATACAGTCCAAGGTACAGATAATGACAACCGCTTGGGCCCTCAGCGCGCGATGCAGTCTGGCGCCGTAACTGCCGCTCAGATGAAAATGGCGATCATCTTTAATATCGTTCTGACCGCGATTGCTGGCCTTACTTTGGTGTTTTACGCACTGAGTTCTTTTGAAAGCATCATTACTTTTATCGGCCTAGGCATTCTTGCCATTATCGCGGCGATTGCTTACACAATGGGTAGTAAGCCTTACGGCTACGTCGGCTTGGGCGACCTGTCTGTCTTCATCTTCTTTGGTTTACTTGGCGTATCCGGTACCTACTTCCTGCATACCGGTCATGTGGATGCGACATTGTTCTTACCAGCATTAGGCTGCGGTTTGTTAGCCGTAGCAGTGCTGAACATCAACAACATGCGTGACATTGAGAACGACAGCGAATGTGGTAAACGCACGATGGCAGTTCGACTTGGTCAACGTAAAGCAAAGCAATACCACTTCATCTTACTCGGTGGCGCCCTACTCGCCTTTGCGGCTTATTTACTTATTCAAGACAAGCCGGTTTGGATCAGTTTTCCCTTCCTGCTAAGCATCTACGTGGTAGCGAATCATGGCAAAGCGGTTTGGGATACCGATAAACCCGCACAAATTGCCCCGATGATGCCCGTTGTTGTGAAGTGCTCGCTGGTTACTAACGTTTTATTTGCAACAGTTGTGGTAGCTCAAACTCTGATGAGTTAAAAAGGGATTGTCATTGCATTGACTTAATGCCTAGATATACTCAAAGACAACAGTTTCTGTTTAGAAAGGTACGCTATGGAATACAATACCTCAGCACTCTGTGATATCTATCTTGATCAGGTAGATGTAGTTGAACCGATGTTCAGTAACTTTGGCGGCCGCGCGTCGTTTGCCGGGCAAGTGACGACGGTTAAGTGCTTTGAAGACAATGCACTGATCCGCGAAACGCTAGAACAAGACGGAATCGGGCGAGTATTGTTGATCGACGGTGGTGGGTCCCTACGCAGAGCCTTAATCGATGCAGAAATCGCAACCCTTGCAGAAGAAAATGAATGGGAAGGCATTGTCGTTTACGGTTGTGTCCGCGAAGTGGATGAACTAGAAGACATGAACCTTGGCATTCAAGCGCTCGCTTCTATTCCTGTTGGCGCTGCTAATCAAGGCGTTGGCGAAATCGATGTTCCAGTAAACTTTGGTGGTGTTAGCTTCCTACCGGAAGATTACATCTATGCAGATAGCACTGGCATTATTCTTTCTCCAGAACCGCTCAATATCGACCTCGAGTTGGATGACGATGAAGAGGAAGAAGATGAGGAAGAAGATGAGGAAAGGTTAAACTAACCTAACTCCATTTGCGGCTACTAGCCAAATACGCAAACACCCGCCGAAGCGGGTGTTTTTGATTCTGGATACTTAAGTGGATTATTCCACTTCGTCCATCTTGCCAAGTAGTGCACGAATGCGCTCTTGCCACTGAGCGTGCTCTTGTTGAGCTTGCTGAGATTTTTGCTCAAGCTCTTCACGTTGAGAACGCATTTCGTTAGCTTCAGCTTCTAATTTCACTTTGTCTTCTTTCAGCTCTTCAACTTCCATCTGAAGAAGAGTGATTGTGTCAACTGCAGTTTGAATTTTCGCTTCTAGTTTTTCTAGTACTTCAAAAGACATCTTGGCCTACCTATTGTTATTCCGTGGGACGATGGCGAGCGTTCGCTTGCACCTTACCTATGAGGTTCATTCTACTCAGCGTAGCGATGAGAAACACTTACTATATTCGATATTTTGCATCATTCGGTTAAAAAATCGGCGCAATCTCACTAAACGCTGACTTTTCTTATCCTAGAAGCATTTTTGAGCAATGCATTTTCCCATCACTACCCCATAAACTCACCCAAGTATTGATCAAATTCAACTTAGTTAAAGTAAAAGCTCAGCAAAAAGGCAAACGTTTAACTGACGATGTGATAAAATCGCCGCGCAAATTATTCTTCCCTCTTGTTACTTGGAGACATCATGAAACGCGATTTAGCAATGGCATTTTCCCGTGTTACTGAAGGTGCCGCTTTGGCTGGTTACAAATGGCTTGGCCGTGGCGACAAAAACGCAGCGGATGGTGCTGCTGTTGAAGTAATGCGCACCCTGCTGAACAAAACAGACATCAGTGGTGAAATCGTTATTGGTGAGGGTGAAATCGATGATGCACCAATGCTGTACATCGGTGAACAAGTGGGTATTGGTGGCGACGAAGTCGATATCGCTGTCGATCCGATCGAAGGTACTCGCATGACCGCAATGGGTCAGTCTAACGCACTGGCTGTTTTAGCTGCGGGCGAGAAAGGCAGCTTCCTAAAAGCGCCAGACATGTATATGGAAAAGCTGGTTGTTGGTCCTGGCGCTAAAGGTGTTATCGACCTAGGTAAGCCACTTAAAGAAAACCTAGAAAACGTAGCAAAAGCACTGAATAAACCTCTTGATACGCTAGTCGTTATTACTCTTGCGAAGCCTCGTCACGATGAAGTGATCGCAGAGATGCAAGCCATGGGCGTTCGCGTATTCGCAGTGCCAGATGGTGATGTAGCCGCATCTATCCTAACTTGTATGCCAGACAGTGAAGTCGACATGATGTACTGCATTGGTGGCGCACCAGAAGGCGTGGTATCGGCAGCGGTTATTCGCGCGCTAGACGGTGACATGCATGGTCGCCTTCTTCCTCGTCATGAAGTAAAAGGCGATACGGAAGAAAACCGCATCTACGGCTCAGCTGAGCTACAACGCTGTGAAGAGATGGGCGTAAAAGCGAATGTTGTATTGAAGATGGAAGACATGGCACGCAGCGACAACGTAGTCTTCTCAGCAACGGGGATTACGAAAGGCGACCTACTAGAAGGTATCTCTCGTCAAGGTAATATCGCTACGACAGAAACCCTACTGATTCGTGGTCGTTGCCGTACGATCCGCCGCATCAAGTCTACGCACTACCTAGAGCGTAAAGATCCAGAAGTGCGCGAGATTATTCTTTAATCTCGACGTAGATTGATTCCCAAGGGTTGGCTAAGTGCCAACCCTTTTTGTTTGTGATTCACCGAATCCCTCTCCAAAATTAAGTCAACACTTTTCTTTACTAACCCTATCGCGCATAATATGTACTGACGTATAAATGGTGGGTATATGAAGACCGTAGATAGGATTTTGCAAATCGTTAAGCGTGATGGCTCTGTCACTGCGAAACAACTCTCTTCTGAACTGGGTATGACAACCATGGGGGCGCGTCAGCACTTACAAGGTTTGGAAGATGACGGCATCCTGTCGATTCATGATGTAAAAGTCAAAGTGGGTCGCCCGGCCCGCCATTGGTCTCTGACCCAAAAAGGTCACGAACAGTTTGCAGATCGCCATGGTGAGTTGACCATTCAGTTTATCGAAGCCGTAGAGCACATCTTCGGTAAAGATGGGTTGGAAAAAGTCACGTCAGAGCGTGAAAAGCTCACTCTACAAAACTATCAGCAGCATCTAGAACAGTGCGACTCTCTAGAGAGCAAGCTAAAGGCGCTTGTTACTTTACGTGAACAAGAAGGTTACATGGCAGAGTTAGAGCAAGATGAAGACGGTTTTATTCTGATAGAGAACCACTGCCCTATTTGCAAAGCCGCGACACGTTGTCCGAGCCTATGTCAGTCTGAGCTTAACGTCTTCCAGTCACTACTGGGTAGCGATACCAAAATAAAGCGCGATGAGCACATCATCAGCGGTCAACGTCGTTGCGTATATCGAATTCAAGCTTAATATCTCGATTCTCCTCCACTTTATTATGAACTCACACTCTTATTAGTGAGACGACGTTGTAATTCCTTCTATCTCCGTTTCTACATGGATTAAGCTTTTAGTAACTAGGAGCAACATCCAATGGATTTGGAGATAGCCATGCCAAACACCCACAAACCGCAAGTTTTACCCTCATTCGATGAAATGGTAAAAATGGCAGAACGCGATCCCGATGCCTTTGAGCAGTTCCGCCATGATATGGCAAAAGAGATGATCGAAGGTGCTTCAGAGCAGATGCAGCCAAGGTTATGGGCGCAACAAAGCCACATAGACAGAGTCATCCATAACTGTAAAAACCCCAATCACACTAATGTCGTATTGATGAATGAGCTACAGAAACAAGTCGTGAAATTCAGAGAGGCATTACAGGGAGAACCTTCACCGACTCAAAAAGCTGATGTAGTTGAGTTGAAGGCATTTAAAGATAGGGATGATTTTTACTAAGGAATAGGAATAAGGCTCTAGAATCCTAGAACCTTAATTTTAAGCCTAGCGAGCTATACTTACTTCGGCTCGGGACCGTAGTTGTTCTGACCTACCGTGCCTTTCAAGAAACCACACTCAACCAGAATCCATAGGCCACAAATCAGAGAAATAGAAGCAATCATCATTTGCGGTGTTGATGGGTCTTGCGCTGCTGGATTTGTCATTGGCGTTGCAACTCGACCAATGATCAACGGGATGTTTAATGCCAACCAGTAAATCGACTTGTTACGGTCATGCCAACGCTTGGTAGTAATCGCCAAATCCGGGATGAGAAGAATCAACAAGAAGATAGGCAGAAGAATATATGAGAAAGCAGGGAATAACTTACTGATGCCTGCGCCGAAGCCCAGAATCATGATGTAGTAGATGATATTCCACACCCAGTAAGTTTTACGGCCTATACGCCCTTGGAAAGAAAACAGTAATTCTTTAATCGACATCGAAACACTCAACATATTGAAAGTGCGACAACTCCTTGGCCGCACTAAGTAAATCTAGTGTGTCTAATTTACCACCTTCTGGAAGCAATCAATATCCATATCTCGAACATTCACAGTCAAACTGCGAACATGGCTCGCTTGTTCTTGCAGTACCACCATCAGTGATCTCGATAACTCACGTTTTTGCTCTGCACTTCTTCCTGCGAGCAAATCAAAGTTGATATGGATGAAATCAACACTATCGCCCTCTTCTCCGACCAACCAATTGTGGCAACGAAGCGCACGTGACTTAACGGATGCAAGCTCAAACAAACCACAGTCTAAGGCCACTTTGTGTAAGTCTTCCAACAATCCTTGAACATTCACACGCTCATCAACTGAGTTAGAATATTCTAAAACTAAGTTTGGCATTTTGATTCCTTTCTTATTACGGCTAACTTTACCCCGTAGTAATACCAATCTAAGCGGCAATTTCCGAGGAATGGACTATCATTCTGTCTACGCGATCACCAATCGATTGCTTTTGACAAAAATAACAGAACAAATGCAGCACCGACCAGATGAAGAAAGCCGAATAAGACATGACGCCAATCATGATCTGTTCACATTATTCTGTTATATTCCTACGTAGATTTTTTACATTAATAGACTATTTACATTAAAGATAAGGGAGATATTCCTATGCGTCGTCCTGTAGTGATGGGTAACTGGAAACTAAACGGTAGCAAAGCAATGGTAACTGAGCTGCTAGCTGGTATTAATGCTGAACTTGAGGGCGTTGAAGGTGTTGACGTAGCAGTAGCTCCACCAGCTCTTTACATCGGTCTAGCAGAGTGTGTAATCGCAGAAGGTGATAACAAAGTTATCCTAGGCGCACAAAACACTGACCTAAACAACAGCGGTGCTTTCACTGGCGACATGTCTCCAGAAATGCTGAAAGACTTCGGTGCTTCTCACATCATCATCGGTCACTCAGAGCGTCGTGAATACCACAACGAATCTGACGAGTTCATCGCGAAGAAATTCAACTTCCTAAAAGAAAACGGTCTAACACCTGTTTTCTGTATCGGTGAATCTGAAGCTCAAAACGAAGCTGGCGAAACTGAAGCAGTATGTGCACGTCAAATCAACGCAGTTATCGACACTTACGGTGTTGAAGCTCTAAACGGCGCAATCATCGCTTACGAACCAATCTGGGCTATCGGTACAGGTAAAGCAGCAACAGCTGAAGATGCACAACGCATCCACGCTTCTATCCGCGCACTAATCGCAGCGAAAGACGAAGCAGTTGCAGCACAAGTAATCATCCAATACGGCGGTTCTGTTAAACCAGAAAATGCTGAAGCTTACTTCTCACAACCAGACATCGACGGTGCTCTAGTTGGCGGCGCTTCTCTAGACGCTAAGAGCTTCGTAGCTATCGCTAAAGCAGCGGCAGCAGCTAAAGCTTAATTTCGCTTTTTATTAAGCAGAAATAACGAAGGGATGCATCACGCATCCCTTTTTGTTTGCTTACGATCTACTCGGTGAATTCTGTTATTCCAAAGAGCTTAAGTGACATCAGGAATCTACTCACCACACGCGACGAAATCAAACCAGCAAAACAACAGACATATCCCACGAGAATCCCGTCATTCCGAAGAGCCTAAGCGACATCAGGAATCTACTCACCACATGTGTCAAACCCAGAACAACGAAAAACGACTTACATCAAAACAAAGAACCTAATCGCACTTCCGGTTATTCCCACTCAATTCCATCCAACCAACTCTATTCGCTTACCCTGCCCTCTGGATATAGTATCTATCTATGCTTGTTCAAGGAGGAGCAATCGACATGACAACACCAATATCAGACATCGCCAATGTGATTCACCATGGCGGAAAACATACCGTCACGGGCTCTTGTCATGAATTGAAACTGCCTAGCGGTAGCGTCTTGATCGATTGCGGACTCTTTCAAGGCAAAGACATCCATTTTGGCAATCGCAAAGCATCATTGGATATTGAATTTCCCGTTAAGCACATCAAAGCATTAGTCCTGACTCATGCTCACATCGACCACATTGGACGCCTACCTTGGTTACTTGCTGCTGGATTTAAAGGCCCCATTTACTGCACCAAAGCAACAGCCGAGCTGGTACCGCTCATGCTAGAAGATGGATTAAAGCTGCAACTGGGTTTGAACTACCATCAGCGCCAACAAGTCCTCAATGTCATTAAAAAACAGCTAAGACCCAATGACTACCAACAATGGCTACCACTTGGTAAACAATGTTATCTGCGCTTTCAACCTGCGGGGCACATTCTTGGTTCCGCTTACGTAGAATTCAAACTCCCCAATAATGAAATCATCGTGTTTTCCGGCGATCTAGGTCCACCCAATACCCCGCTCTTACCCGATCCGAAACCGCCAAAGCGTGCCGACTATTTGTTCATCGAATCCACATACGGTGACAAAGAGCATGAAGACATTGCCACTCGAACTGAGCGCTTGAACACCATTATCGATCATGCACTACAAGATGGCGGCGTTATTCTGATCCCCGCTTTCAGCGTAGGACGTACGCAGGAACTGTTATTCGATATTGAACAACTGATTCACCAACGTGACTTGTCGTCTTCTTTGCCAATTATCCTAGACTCACCACTCGCCAAAAGAGTCACTAAGACCTACCGCCGTTTCAAAAAGTTGTGGGGGAAAGAAGCGAAGCAAAAGCTCAACAATCATCGTCATCCCCTCGCCTTTGAACAATGCATTACTGTGGAAAGCCATAGAGAGCATCAAGCACTAGTGAATCGACTAGCCTCCACCGATGAACCTGCAATTGTCGTCGCAGCATCCGGTATGTGCGAAGGCGGAAGAATCGTCAATTACTTAAAAGCACTCTTACCGGACGAGAGAAATGATGTGCTGTTCGCAGGTTATCAGGCTCAAGGAACCTTAGGTCGAGAAATCCAATCAGGCAGCCACACGGTGGATATTGATAACCAACCAATCGAAGCCAACGCACAGATCCATACCATCTCTGGATATTCTGCGCACGCAGACCAAAGCGATTTATTGAAGTTTGTTACTGGAGTTCCGAAACAACCAAAAACCGTGCATTTGATACATGGAGAGAAAGAAGCAAAACAAGAGTTGGGGAAGATAATTGAGGAGGAAGGGGTTGAGGTGGTTTATTAATAACAAAAACGAGGCTTTCGCCTCGTTGGGTATTTATTTGTTGTAAAAATCTTTATACCAAGACACAAACTCAGCAACGCCTTCTTTGACCGTTACCTGTGGCTTGTAACCTATTGCAGCAAATAGATCTTCTGTATCGGCATAGGTTTGATAAACATCCCCAGGTTGCATTTCGCGGAAGTTTTTCTTTGCTTCAATACCAAGTTCATCTTCAATGGCTTTGACAAAACCCATAAGATTGATTGGAGAGCCGTGACCAATGTTGTAAACAGAGTAAGGCGCAGAACTGCTTGCCGGAGTACCGTCCTCTACCGTCCAGTTGTCATTGCGAGTTGGAAGTACATCCGCAATACGAATCACACCTTCAACAATGTCGTCGACATGAGTGAAGTCACGCCACATATCGCCATTGTTGTTGATGTCAATGGTGTCACCGTCAAGGATTTTCTTAGTAAAAATAAATGGTGCCATATCAGGCCTACCCCAAGAACCATAAACGGTAAAGAAACGTAGACCTGTTGTTGGAATATCATATAGATGAGAATAGCTATGAGCCATTAACTCATTAGACTTCTTCGTCGCAGCGTATAATGATACAGGGTGATCAACACTATCAGAAGTCGCAAACGGCACCTTTGCATTCAGACCGTAAACTGAGCTCGAAGAAGCGTAAACCAAGTGGCTCACTTTGTTTTGACGACAGCCTTCAAGGATATTCAAATGACCGACTAAGTTTGAATCCGCATAAGCATGTGGGTTCTCTAATGAGTAACGAACTCCAGCTTGTGCCGCCAAATGAATAACGCGTTCAAATTTCTCCGTCGCGAACAACTGCTCCATCGCCGTACGATCTGCGATGTCCACATTAACAAACTTAAACAATGGATTTTCAATTCGAGCAAGTCGAGCGTGTTTTAAGCTTACATCGTAATAATCATTTAGATTATCGATACCAACAACTTCATGACCTGCTGCATTAAGCTTTTCTGCTGTTGCGCTGCCAATAAAACCTGCAGCACCAGTCACCAAATATTTCATATTCTAAAGTCCTAATGAAAGAAAAAGCCAGTCAATAACGACTGGCTTACAGGATTAAATTCTTATCAATCACTACCAAAAAGATCTCGTGTATATACCTTCTCAGCAACATCAGCAAGTTCTTCCACCATACGGTTAGAGACTATCACATCTGCTTCTTGCTTAAATTCAGCGAGATCTTTGATTACACGTGAGTGGAAAAATTCTTCTTCTTGAAGTACCGGCTCGTATACCACAACCTCAATACCTTTAGCTTTGATGCGCTTCATAATGCCCTGAATAGAAGAGGCACGGAAATTGTCAGAGCCAGCCTTCATAATCAGACGATATACACCTACAACTTTTGGTTGGCGGCTAATAATCGAGTCTGCGATGAAATCTTTACGAGTGCGGTTTGCATCCACAATCGCACCAATGATGTTATTTGGCACTTCTTGGTAGTTCGCAAGCAACTGCTTGGTGTCTTTTGGAAGACAGTAACCACCGTAACCAAATGATGGGTTATTGTAGTGATTACCAATACGAGGGTCTAACCCCACACCTTCAATGATCTGGCGAGCATCCAAACCGTGCGCTTCCGCGTAAGAGTCTAGTTCGTTGAAGTACGCGACACGCATAGCAAGGTAAGTGTTAGAAAATAGCTTAACGGCTTCCGCCTCTGTTGAGTCAGTAAAGAGCACTTGAATATCTTCTTTTACTGCGCCTTCAACTAGCAAACCGGCAAACATCTCTGCACGCTCGCTACGCTCACCTACGATAATACGAGATGGATGCAAGTTATCATAGAGCGCTTTACCTTCACGAAGGAACTCTGGAGAAAAAATGACGTTCTCACAGTTCAATTCCTCTTTTATACGCGCGGTATAACCCACAGGCACAGTGGATTTAATTACCATTACCGCGTCTGGGTTGATTGCCATCACATCTTTAATGACCGCCTCAACTGAAGAAGTATTAAAATAGTTGGTTTGCGGGTCGTAATCCGTAGGGGTTGCAATCACCACATATTCAGCATCTTGGTATGCTTGTGCTTTATCTAAGGTAGCAACAAAATTTAGTGTTTTCGTCGCAAGAAAGTGTTCAATTTCAGCATCCACAATAGGTGATTGCTTATTGTTTAACATTTCCACTTTTTCTTCAATGATGTCTACAGCAACCACTTCATGATTTTGAGCTAACAACATAGCGTTAGAAAGCCCAACATAGCCGGTCCCCGCAACTGCGATTTTCATGGATTAATCCTTCATTTTATTTTTGCTAAAGAATATCAGAATTTGGGATAAAGGTCATAGGGTTGTTAGGGCCTAAATCCTAGGTGGAACATGTTGGAAGCTTGTGCATTTCATTATGTAATTAGAGATACTTTGGAATACCGAATACGGGGCGCTTCGCATTCTGATGAAGTGACGACGTTGGTCGCTTTCAAGGTATTATGATTTGCATTAGCATAAAATCTAAACAGAGAGACACAATGACAACCATCATATTCGACCTTGCTAGTGTTATCCATCACGGTGGTAAACATACTGAGACGGGATCTTGCCATGATGCTAAAGCTTTCTCTCGGAAGTATTTTGGTTGGTTGTCGGCTTTTCCAAGGAAAGGATATTCAGTTTGGTGGGCGTGATGCTTCACTGAATATTGAGTTCTCAATAAGACAGGTGAAAGCCCTAGTATCGACCCATGCGCATATTGACCATATTGGGCGCTTGCCTTGGTTGCTTGCTACTAGCTTTAAAAGCCCTATCTATTGCACCAAGGCAACAGCTGAGTTAGTACCGTTAATGTTGGAAGATGGACTAAAACTGCAACTTGGGCTCAATTACCTTCAGCATCAAAAGGTACTCAATGTTATCAAAGAACAACTCAAGCCCTGCAACGACCAACAATGGCTGCCCTTAGGTAAACAGCACTATTTGCGCTTTCAACCTGCTAGCCATATTCTTAGTTCTGCATGTGTGGAGTTCAAACTGCCCAATAGTGAAGTGATTGCCTTCTCAGGGGATCTTGGCCCTAGTAATACACCATTACTGCCCGATCATAAATCACCAAAACAAGCCGACTATTTGTTTAGTAAATCCACTTATGGGAACAAACAACATGATAATGTTTCTACACGTACTCCACGCTTAAACTATATTATTGATCATGCACTTAAAGACGATAGTGTGCTCCTTATTCCTACGTTCAGCGTTGGGAGAACTCAAGAACTGCTTTTTGATATCGAACAGTTGATTCACCAGTGTGACTTGCACTCCTCTCTAGCTATCATTTTAGACTCTCTCCTCGCTAAGCAAGTCACCAAAACCTATCGACACTTTAAAAAGCTCTGGAGCACAGAGGCAAAAAACAAACTGCATCATCAACGCCACCCTCTCACTTGAGCAATGCATTACGGTGGATAAGTACCGAGAACATCAAGCGTTAGTGAACCGCCTTGCCTCAACGGATGAACCTGCTATTGTCGTTGCGGCATCTGGCATGTGTGAGGGCGGCCGCATTGTTAACTATTTAGAAGCGCTATTACCCGACGAAAAAATGATGTGCTGTTTGCAGGCTATCAAGCAAAAGACATTAGGGCGAGCGATTAAGCAAAGAGACCCAGCGATATCCATTGATGAACAGCGTATTCTAGAGAATGCTCAAGTACACACCATGTCTGGTTACTCGGGCCATGCAGGCCGAGCGGATTTGCTGCGTTGTATTTTAGGCATAACAAACCGAAAGCCGTGCACTTGATTCATGGAGAAAACAGTGCGAAGCGGGAGTTGATTGAGCAGAGTGGGGATAAGGTTATTGATTGATAGCGTTTTAGGTTTCTGGGGCCTAGAGGGAGTTTGTTGGTAGTTCATCGGTTTTCAAGGGCTTTGGTGGTAGTTGCGAGATACGGAATTTTAACGCTGCCGTTTCAAATTACCATTGAACATCGTCTTTCTAGCGAGCGTTAGCGAGACTAGGAATCTTATAACCACACACTGATAAGTTACTACTTTCAACGCATCGAGAGCGAATATTCTTGCAGTCTATTTCATCACTATTGGCGCTGACTTTAGCACGAGAAATACCGTCTGAGTAAGATAGCTTTCAACTATATGATGAGAATAGCGTAACGACTCACAGCCGTGTTACAAATCCGATCTTTTGGAATGGTTGCATTTAGGCTAGAATCATCGCGTTATAACTAAAATTAATTTGTTGGCAGTTTATGTTTCTAGAGCTTAGTTTTATCTTCTTTTCTTCTTTTGCCACGCTTTTCTTAATGCGTAAAGTTGCAAAAAAAAATCGGTTTGGTCGATAAACCGAATGCGAGGAAACTTCATGATGGTGCTGTGCCGTTAGTTGGCGGCATTTCAATCTGTTTAGTTCTCGCACAGTACCTAACATTTAAACCTGATACGATTGAACACAGTTGGTTATACCTATTGTGTATTTGTACCTTGACTGTTATCGGTGCCATTGACGATAAGGTCGATCTTAGTTTTAAAATCCGCATGGGTGTTCAAGCTCTGCTTTCTATTGTGATGATGAAAGTCGCAGGCATTGAGCTACATAGCCTTGGAGATATGTTCGGCTTAGGCCAGATATCTCTTGGTTGGCTCGGCACCATTATTACCATTTTTGCAGTCATTGGCGCTATCAATGCATTTAATATGGTGGATGGCATTGATGGCTTGCTTGGTGGCTTGTCCATTGTCACCCTTGGCGCGTTAGCTTATTTGTTGCAAGTGGATAGCCAACACGGAGCCGCGTACCTATGCATCGTGATTATCGTAGCGATGCTACCTTACATTTTTATGAATTTAGGGATTTTAGGCCGAGAACGAAAGGTTTTTATGGGGGATGCGGGGAGCATGATGATTGGCTTTACCGTGATTTGGTTATTGCTTGGTGTTAGCCAGAGGGAACAAACTGAACCGCTAATGCGCCCAGTCACTGCATTATGGTTAATTGCTCTACCTTTAATGGACATGACAGCGATCATGATCCGTCGAGTACGACGCGGAGACTCACCATTTAAGCCGGATCGAGAACACTTACACCATATTTTCCAGCGTTTAGGGCTAGGGCCAAGACAAACCTTAGTCGCGATATGTACCATTGCGTTAGCATTCGCTTCTTTTGGTATTTACGGGGAAACCACCAACGTCCCTGAAGTAGTCATGTTCGGTTTGTTTATTACTTGTTTCTTTGGTTATGCAATCTTACTTGCCTACGTTTGGCGCATCACAAGCTTTCTGCGTAGCAAATTTAATAAAAGCGCCAAAGAGCAAGGATCTAGTGCGTCCTAAATTCAAGTAACTAGACCTGACAACTCTCGAGTGGTTGTGTCCAGTTAATCCTACAAATGAAATCACTTAGATACCCGTTCTCAGGAGCGCTCCCTTTCTAGCATCCCCAAGTAACATGAGGGTTTTGGTTCAGCGAGAGTTACTTGGTTTACGGACGAAACAACCTTTTAAAATCTAAACTTTCTAAATTAAGAATTGTTTCATACAATGAGCGACAACTAGTTGCCAGTCTCGGCTCTTCTATACAACTGAAAGACTGACCAATCGATTTGTTGATCTTATTTAGAAAAACGCAAAATAAAAATGCCAGCCGCGCTACCTAACTGGCACTCTTAATCGAAAAGCTCATTATGCTGTGATAACACTTTAAATAAAGCTCACTTTTCTATCATCGAACTTACACAATCTAATTAGGATCAAAAAACATATGATAAAGTTGATAATTAGTCTCGTTTGACATTTTTTCGTTAAAATGATTACTGTCCCGTAAAATAAATTCGTTATTTATCTCAGTCAAACATCGCGCTTTATCACACAAGCGTTGATGCGTATCAATCAAATTAATTTCTGAGCTTGCCTTACGGACAACCTCTTTCCAAACAAGATCTGCTCGATTAAACACTTTATCTACTGGTAGCCCAAGTCTTATATCAAAACCACATCCCTTAAACATAAGATCAGACTCGATAGAGAACAAGCATGCAACTGGATCACCATCAAATGACGGGATATCCCTTAAAAAATCAATATCATAATCACTAGAAAGAAGAAGTTTGTTTACATTGCTAACCAAATACTCGACATCGTCAATGTTTTTTCTGTGTAAGCGATAAGCAAAAACTATTTTATTAATGTCAAGGTACTTAGCTAAGCTTTGAAATGAACTCCATCTTTCATTCAATACGTCTGGTTGTAAAGACACTCGGTATATCGTGCCCTTATTACCAGACTTATAAATTGGAAGAATATGACGAGAATGGCTATCACCGACGATTAGCGTAGCCCCTTCTTCGACGCCACGAGAGATAGTGAAAACCTTAATATCCTGATAGATTTCTTGCGACAAAAAATACTCACTGTCCGTCATCACTTCAACCGATGCATAGTTGGATAATGTTTCAGGGGTGCGATATGAGGCACCATTTGTAATTACAATAGCAAATACTACAATGACAGAGAAGACTGAACATATATTACCGACTGTACGCCTTTTCTCAAGAAAATAATATGAAATAGTTCCAACAAAAATACTAGTAATAAGTAGAACTATAGACTCAAAAAAACCCAAATGGGCATTTCTAAGATAAATACGTTCGAAAGCTATTATTGGCCAGTGCCAAATATATATCGAGTAACTCCAATCCCCAAGCCTAAGAAGCAATGAGTTAACTACATTAAATGGTGTTATATCCGATTTCATCAAAATCAGAGGAATTACTATAAAAGGCAACAGAATGATGGCATAGTTTGGCCAAATTTTTTGTTCTATATCATCCCAGTAAAAGTAATAAACGAGAAGTAAAGATACTATAGAGACCAATAGTAACCCTTTATCCGAACACATAATTCTTTTTCTTTCAAGAGATATCGTGAAAGAAAGAAAGAATAAAAACAGTCTAGGGATAGGATCCAAATAGTTTATCGAGAAAAATGTTAACGACCACAACAAATATGCTAAAGAAAAAATAGTAACTACTATCGAGAATAGTTTCACTTTTTCTCTTGGCAATACAAGCAATGCTAAGAACACCAAGATATAAGCAAGAAACTCATTACCTAGTGACCAGGTATGCAAAAGAGGTTGGTATATAGAATCTTGATCAAAATAGCCAGTATTAAAGATAAAATAAAATTGACTCGAGAAAAATAAAGAACTTAAGGATGATAACGCCAGATTATAATATTCTCCTGGCAGTAACAACAAGTAGCCCAATATTAGCGATGTAATAACCACCGCCGACATGGCTGGTAGAAGTCGCTTGATACGGGCCTGAATAAAGCCTAATGCGTCATACTTTGGTAAAATTAACGGCATCAAAAATCCAGATATCAGAAAAAAGATATCCACACCTAAATATCCAAACTTAAAAGCTTCGATATCCAAATGAAATAGGAGAACAAGGAGTACCGATACTCCTCTGAGAATTTGAATATTTCTATTAATCACAGTAAAACTCTTAATAACCACTAAAGAGAGAAAATATTTATATAGTTTTAGCGAAACTTAGAGTAAACCCATTTTTTAACCATCACAGGTGATAATCTCAATGCGAACAACAAAAAGCTAAATAAGTAATTAGTTATAGACATTAATCCCAACTCTCTAATCGCATAAATCCTTGCATTAAAGTCATTCTTTGCTTTCTTAACACCTCGTCGAGAATGAAACTTTTCATCAATCCGAAATTTAAGCAATGGTTCGTTAATATTAGCAAGTTTGAGCCCAGATCTTATAGCATCAACCCACAAATAATAATCCTGAGTGTTTTGTAATTCATCTTTATATTTAAGATTATGCCCTTCAAACACATCTATTCTAAACATGACTGAAGGGTGATTAAATGGACAACGCTTCACTATGTTATTGACTAGAGAGTTGTGTTCACTCGGCATCTTCTTATAAAAGTCAACGGTTCCATCTTCAGAAAACTCAATCACATCCGAACCAACAATTGAAATTTCAACATTCGAGTTAAGAAATTCTACTTGTTTCTCAAAGCGTGTCGGGAAAGAAATATCATCAGCATCCATTCTAGCTACAAAGCTATAATCTTGCGTTTTTAAAACCTTATCAATAATCTGGTTAAGCCTAAATGCTAGCCCCAAATTATTTTCGTTGAAATTAACAAAAACATTTGGCTCATCATGATATAATGATAAGTATTCCCTCACGTCATCGCTTACAGGGCCATCGACTTCGACGTACAAATCAACATTAGTATACGTTTGTGATAAGATACTTTGTACTGCCTGTTGTAAAAAACACAATTTATCAGTTTTATATACTGACATTGCTACCGCAACTTTCATCTTTATCAACTACCTAAGAGCTTTCTTTATAAAATAAATCATGTATCGTTTAATCTTAACTCTCAAGCTTTCGATTCTTGGTTTATAAGATTGTCCAATTAAAGGGCTTTCGTTAATAACCTGCATTGACTGGCCATTAAACTTAAGAGACAAATTTAGGTTCGACTCTAGTTTTTCAAACTCAAAATCACTGAGAGCACGAGCTGTGTAGTCATTATTACTAAGTACTGGTGTACTCAAATCCTTAAGATCAACGAACTCAGGAATCATATTATCATCGAGTTTCACATAATGCTCTCGTGCTACAACTTTATCATGTGAAAAGTCTAGCTCGACAAGTAGTCCTTCTTTGTTATATTTGCCTTGATAATACTTATCGATATCGTTAACCATAAAATTATTAAATAAGAAATTACCCAAAGAATAGTAAATCAACTTATCTTTATAAGTTTCAAAAGCTTGAATAGTGTGTGTATGAGCTCCTATTATAACATCAGCACCAAGTTCAATGATTTTTCTTGCTATCGAAGCTTGATCATACGTTGGGAAAAATTCATTTTCCTTTCCCCAATGGGGCAAGACAACAATATGGTCAACCAAATGCCTTATACCTTCAATGTCTTCTTTGACATACTCGTAAATTAAAGGAGATGGTCCTCCTGTAGAGTTGTTAGCATAAGATTCAGAGTTAGACGATATACAACAGTAACTTAAAACTCCAACCCTTTTACCGTTGTTCTCTATTATCTGTGGTTCTCTTGATTGATGTAAGTTACCTCCAGCGCCGAAGAACTTTTTATTACGATTAACTAGACTTTCAATAGTTTCATCTAAACCTTCCTTACCCTGATCTAGTATGTGATTATTAGCGAGATTGAAGTAATCACAAAAACTGTAGAAGTCAAATAAATTAGATTGATTAATCAAAGAGTATTTATTTTTATTTTCTCGAATAACCTCTGATAACAGAGGCGCCTCTAGGTTACCTATCACTTTCCCTTCATAATCATTAAGGAAATGATATAGTTTAGTATTCTTAAATTTTTCCAAATCATTCTTTGAGTAAGTATCTGTGCAAATATCACCGACAAAAATTATTTTCATAGTTCACCAAATATAAAATCTATAATTGACTTTGCATAAAGCTGTTCAACATCAGCACCTTGACAGTCAGTTATAGTAATATTTCCGTTATTCAAAGAATAGAATTTTTGAGCATTCATTGCAGTTGCTAATCCAAAATGTATAGTTTGATATTCAATGATACTAAAACCCTCTGTGGATTCTGCAACGTCGAGTGATACAAAAGGGACACAAAGAGACTTTCTGGTTTTAAAAGCGAACTCAATAAGCCCTTCACTTGCTGAAGAAGAGTAGTCAAAGTTTCCTGAGCCAGACGCTCGAAAATCATTGTCACGAGTAAACCTTTTCAGGGCGAATGCTCTGTCTCCGAAAACTAATACCTTCCAATCATGTTTTAGGTTTGGGATGAAGTCCTGAATAACAACACGACCGATTTTATCGGGGTACTCACTAGGAAACTTAACAAAGTATTTGATTACTCTTTTAGCAATCTCTCTAACGTTAATTTTTTCAAAAACATAGCTAGACATATTTCTATGTATTGCGCTTTTAAGCTCAGATTTAGATTTTGCAAGTTTAACACCTTGGCTTCCAAATCCAGAATATGGCTTGATCACAGCAGGCAAACTGGATGTGCTATTACTATTTGACGTAGACAAGAGCTTTGCGCTAGGTGTTGCAATACCAGTCCTCGATTTATACATTTCTTGAAAATATTTGTTCTCGTGAGCCAAATAACTATCAATGCCAGGAACGAGAATACCTCCTCGCCTATACACTTCAAACGCAACATCAAATACTGCGCTCTTATACTGTTCAATTTGTGAAGAACAAAAGAAAAATATAACTGATTCTACCTCAATCGTATTAGATGTGAGTTCATTAGCTAAATCGTCAAGCGATATAACCCTCGCTTCTGAAAATGCACCTTGCAGGAATTCTGATAACCTTTCGATATCAAGGCTTACTGTCTCATGAAGCTTTTGTGGAATCTTTCCTGAATAATTTGTCACCAAATATATAATTTTATTAATCAAGCTAATTTACCTCAATATATGATGTGATTCGATACCTATTAACTTGTTAGGTTCTAAATTATTGACATTGTTTTTCGTAAAATGAAAAATGGAACAAATATCAAAACCAATGATTTCATATTGGGATTAACAAAAAACGACTTTGCTGCAAACTGCAATTTTGTGAGTAAAGAGGAAGGTGCTGCTGAGGATGCAACCTTATAGTAAAGACGCGATAAAAACTTTCTAGATGCCTTGTGTTTATTAAAGCGCTTATCGTGTTTAGCCAACAGATAGTTACCCGCAACTAAGTATTTATTGTATTGAGAACTCACTTGTTGACCATTTTCATGGATTGTATATAAAACACCGCACTTATTGTCATGACGAAACTCACAGACAGAAGCCATTCGAATCCAAAGGTCGTAATCTTGCATACAGGCCAAAGATTCGTCAAACCCTTCGACCTGGTAAAAAAATGATTTTTTAACTCCAACTCTCGAAGTAGAACCAACGATGTTTCCGACCGCCAGTAAATCATGTTCATAGCATTCGACAGTTTTTGGCATTACGGTACGTGTTACTATGCCCAACTCGTTGCTCTTGACTATTTGAATACCAGTATAAACGAGGCCAACGTTAGGTGACTCTTGAAACTTCATCAACCGACTTTCAAATGAATCACTAATCACTGCATCGTCGTCATCCAGAAAGAAAATGATCTCTTCCTTAGATAAGGACACCCCAAGGTTTCTGCAATAATTTGCCCCTTTGGAATCATCATGATTAACAATTGTAAGATTAATATTTAATGATGAGTAGATTGATGCATCAAGCTTTTCTCCACCATCATTAATAACAACAACGTCATAAGGAAGTATAGATGAGTACGCTATACTTTCTAGGCATCGTAGTAAGTAAGTTGGTCTATCTTTAGTTGTTACGACTACTGAATACATTAACTAACCTATAATTAAATAATAAAATTGCACTTTAAATTTTCAACAACCTTTTTGAAAAAGACAACAAAAATGTCAATGCCCAAAAAGCTGGTGACGCAAAACCAGATATTTTAACAAAGCAAAATAGTAATATTAATTTATCTCTAATCGATATACTTTTTCTGACAATCATTACAACAAATAATGTAGTAGCAATTAAACCGATTGGTACACCTAATAACATTGGCAAATTTATATACAATGATATATCACCAAAACCATCCATAGCGCCATCATATAGAACTTTCTTAATCACACCAAAGCCTGTGAAGTACAAATCATCGCTATACCACTTGCTGATGACGTATAGCTTGGTATTATTGCTTCCATCCTCACCAGATAAAAATAAATCATATCGGTCTATCAAAGATTCGTAAAAATAATATCCACTAACTAACACCAATATGATACTTATCAATGCAGATCTAACGTTAACTTTACTAAAAAACAGTATAACTAGAACTACAAAGGAAAGAACTGCGTAAGTTGACAAGCTCAACGGAATAGTAAGCAAGCCAATATAAAATACCCAATCCGTTCGCTTGGCAAGTACATAACGAAAACTAACAAATAAAGACATATATCCAGAGTAAATTGAAGGCTCGGCAAAAACCCCGGTTGGTCTATATGCACCATAAAATGATGAGCGCCCTTCAACTCCTCCTAATAACAACCCAAAATCTAATTTATATGATAGTATATACCAAAGTAGGTTTTGCAATATAAACAATGAAGCGTGAGCTAGAATCAACCATTTAGTCAGTTTATCAAAGTAGTCAACATCCAGTTTATTTCTCAATAGCGATGCATGCAAACCAAACGCCATAATGTTTATAAATATAAATATGTACATCTCATAATGAATATATCCTGAGTTACCAAATGGAAATGAGTTAGAGAAACCATTAAAAATAAAAGCAATAGATATAAATGAAGCTAACAAAATTGGTTTTATTGCAATAACTCGATTATAAATCGCCATAAATGCTATTAATGAAATAGGTAGAGCAAATGAAATGACGTATATGGCAAGAGGTGCAGTGATTCTAAAAGAAGATAACAGAACAATGACAACCGATAGAAACGTTGTCATTTCATTAGACAACCTTTTCATTTTTCACCATCTCAATCAACCGTTTTGTATCTTCTACTTCGCAATAAAAGTGCTGTATTGATAATTCTTTATTACGTTCTATTTCGTTGTAACTTAATCTAAGCAAGTCACTTTCATTGCTTATACTATCTGTTTCGAAAATATAGAACCCTTTACTTCTTAACTCTAGGTATAATGGGCTACTTTTGTTAAGATAAACTGTTATTCCTAAAGAAAGTGCTAGAGCAACATTTCCAACACCTTGTTGACGAATATGATTAAGCACTAATACATTACAACTCGCTAGAATATGTAAATACTGGCTTGAATCCAAGAATTCTTCTAGCTTCTGTGTTTCGCAATCATGTTCCCTAAGTTTGTTAAACAACCAAGATTTGTAACTCTTACTTCCACCATAAGAAATTGGAAGAATAATATTTTCTCGATTTGAGTCTATTCGTTTTAATACATCATAGTGATTATTGGAAGGGTCCAGTGAGTTACCAACCATAACATTTGACCCAAGCTCTTTTTCAACCAAATCTGTATTGTTTTTTATTATTGTCTTTTGACTTCCATAATGCCAGTCGACATACTTAAACCTTGCATTTAGTATTGCTTTGAATATGTCAAATTCACTTTTCAAAACAGGAGAAAAATAGTCAAACCTCTTATATGGATTAAGAAACTTTATACATAATTCGATAATTTTATTTTTACTACTATTTTTCACCTTATAGTCAATATATATATCCTTCCCCCAGTGACGGTAATAATCGTAACCCCAACCTATCCATACTTTAGTTTTTATTTTTCTTAGTAATAAAACGATCATACAAAAAAGGTTAGGCAAACTATGGAATATTGCCACATCACCTTTTATTTTTGAAAAAATAACAAGTTTAATTAACTCAAGTTTTGTTACGTAATGAATATTTTTTCCTAATACTGTCTTTCCTTTTCCATTCTCAACAATATAAAAGTCACTTATCGATTCTTTTGATGCATTAAACTTTTCGACAGAATATTTTATAAACTTGTCGTTAGGGCAAAAATGAATTATTTTCATTTATTTACAACCACTGGATTAATTTCTTTCCCGCATAGAACATTGTCAGAGATAATCACATTGCTCATATCAGTCTTCATTCCCAATAGCCATTCTACAATTTGCTTGGGTATATCTGCTCCCGCTAGGTGTGAGAATGGATATTGACCACCAAAACGGGCATTCATCTCCAATACATAAAATTGACCATCTTGTTCCAAACAATCCGTATCGAGTACCGCAATATGCCGGAGCTTGTTCGCCAAGTCTTGTCCGATATCTCTAAGTTTTGGCTCATCCAATGTTATCGCTTGATCCGTTTCCCCAGATCGCATAGCAAGCTTTTTCTTACACAAAGCTGTAACGTAATTCTTATCAAGATCATTAACAACTTCGATGCCATACTCAGCCCCAGAAATACATTGTTGTATAAGAACCGATTGCTCAATATCACTCTCAGATTCATATTTCAGATATGATAATTTAATCTCATTCATCACTTTTTTGTAAAATATGTTTAGCTCGTCCATATCATCCGCTTTGTAAATACCAATTGACCCCATACCCCAGCGAGGCTTTACAATCAGCGGAAACGATAAATTCTCGATATCATCATGAGCGTCTTTTAGCGAAAGATATGTCTTAGGTGTCGCAATATTGTGGCTGATTAAAAATTGATATGTCTTCCATTTATCATTACATATTTCAATGACGGACTCATCAGAGACAACTACACGGATACCATTCTTTTCGAATTCATACTTGTGCTTAGATAATATTGGTAAGTCGATATCAAATAATGAAATAATAGTTTGAATATCGTGTTTAAGACAATAGTTGATCAAGTAATCGATATAACCTTCTGAGTATATTGGGGGGGTTATAGTAAAACCATCCGCTTGCTTCAAAGCATAAGTCTCTATGCTATTGGCAGCGAAAACCTGACCGTTATGAGGCTTCAATGCATCTTTAAAATAATTGACTAAATAGGTTCTTCGACCTACGGAAGTTAACAGTATATTCATTCATTAAGCCATTAAATTTAGTAATCCACCAGTATGCCAAAATAAAATTTTTGCATCTGACCTTACAACCTGATTTTTAATATAGTTTTCCATACCTAACCAAGCTTTCCCTGTATAGGTAGGGTCAAGAATGATTCCTGAGCTTGTGGCGACAGACTCAATTAGACTCAGCAACTCAGCATTCGTTTGTTCGTAACCGCCACAGTTAGCGGAATCATCAAAGTTGATATCATCAAGATAACTGATATCAAGGTTTTTATACCCAATAAACTCAGCAACTGATTTTTTTACCGCTTCATAACCGCGTTGTTTTTCTCGAGCAACACTAATGCCATAAACTTGGGCGTCAGGAAAGTAGTGCTTGAAGCCGCAATGTAGTCCGGCCTGTGTTGCTCCCGTACCGCTAGCAACGAATACTGCTTCAAATTGGATATTCGTCTGTTCTTTTAACTCTTTAACTGCATCAAAATAGGCTAGCGTTCCTTCATAACAATGCCCTCCCCCCCATATGTAAAACGGAGAGTAGCCTAGCGAAGACCAGCGAAGCATTTCAGCGTCCATAACAGCAGCTACATCTTTCATTTCACAGTAGACTATTCGAACACCAAGAAGCTCTAATAGCTTCAAATTTCCTGATGATTTTTCTTTAGACTCGGCATGAATAACTATCGAGCATTCCAACCCTAATTCTTTGCATCGAATCGCCGTTGCCCGAGCATGATTGGATTGAATTCCACCACAAGTTACGACTGCATTACATCCATCTGAAGTACACTTTTCTAAAATGTATTTGGCCTTTCTTCCTTTATTGCCGCCTCCAGTGATAGGGTATAAATCATCCCTTTTCACATAAACCATATCTAGTTTTCTGGATGTGACTTTATGAATTGGCGTAGTATTAGTCATATTTTCTTCACCATGTTCAACCCAATAATTTCAGAGTTTTCGTATTGAAACTCTGAATCTATTTTGAAACCAAATTTTTTATATAAATGAAGTGCATCAGAAGACTTTCTTACGGTTAAAGACAATCCCTTGAAACTATTCATTTCTAGTTCAGAAATTAGCTGTGTTAATAGCATGCTTCCGATACCATATCCATGAAGCTCACGTTCAACAGCAATGAGAGGAATATAGGCGTTTATTTTATCTGGATCATTTGCATAGCAAGCAACTAGACCAACCGTCTTTGAACCTTTACTTGCTTTGAAAATTATTGCGCTATCTATTAACTTTTGAGCATAGCTTCCAATATCAACGCGAGACGATAAGCTTGGCTCAAAGTCCTTATCGATCTTATGAAGAAAACCTTCTAATTCAGAGATTTCTTTGCTATTTATCTTGCTTATTAGCATTACTGTCACACGTAATAACATTAATAATAAAATCCAAATCTAACTGAGTTAGATCCGCATGTATAGGTAAGCATATTATGCTGTTGGAAATTTCTTTTGAGGAAGGGAACTCTCTCTTAAATCTACTATATGCTTTGAAATCTGTAATGAGTGGATAAAAGTATTTCCTCGCTAAAATTCCATTCTCCTTGAGAGCATCAAATAATTCATCACGATTCACACCTAACACTTCCTCATCAATGAGGATTGGGAAGTACGAGTGATTTAACTCTACATCCGACTCCGCTGCAAATGTGCTGATGCCATCTATAGACGCCAAGCGTCGCTCGTAAAACTCTGCGACCTCTTTACGCTTGGCAAGCGCTTCATCAATATGCTTTAACGTTGCCAAACCAAAAGCTGCTTGTATCTCGTTCATTTTGGCATTTGTCCCTAGGAGCGAGATTTGCGTCTCAGATTCAAATCCAAAGTTCTTCAGCCTATCCAGTTTATCTTTCATTTCTTGGGTATGGCAAACGATGGCCCCGCCCTCAATGGTTGAGTAGGCTTTGGTAGCATGAAAACTCAAAATCGACATGTCACCAAAATTCAAGATTGACTCTTCATTCTTTCTTACGCCAAATGCATGAGCCGCGTCGTAGACCACTTTTAAGTTGTGCTTATCCGCAATACTCTGAATAGCTTGATGATCACATGGGTTGCCATAAACATGCACAGGTAAGATCGCACACGTATTCTCGGTTATCGCCGATTCGATTTGTGCTGGGTCAATATTAAAGGTATTTGGATCAATATCTACAAAGACTGGTGTTAGGTTGTTCAACATGATTGCATGGCTTGTTGCAACAAAACTGTAAGGCGTCGTGATCACTTCCCCTTTTAGATCCAGCGCCTGCAAAGCCGTTACTAGTGCGAGCGTACCATTAGAAAACAAGCTAATAAATGGAACATCAAGGTATTCACAAAGTGCTTTCTCTAATTCCTGATGATAATGGCCATTGTTCGTTAACCATTTTCTAGACCAAATATCTTCAAGATAGGGGGTCAATTCATCTAATGGCGGAAGTAGAGGAGAAGTTACCGTTATTTTCGTCATATTATCTGTTTTTTTTCTTTAAAAGAGCCGAAAGTACATGTTGATATAAATCATTTTGAAATACTTTCACACTCAGAATATATAATGGAATTGCAATAAAAAGTGTTAATAAAGTTATGACTATACTATTTACTGCAACGATTTCAGCAATCATTCTGCTTAGTATGCATACAGAAAAGCTAAGTAACCAAATGGGGAGCAATCCTCTGAGTTGAGAAATCAACGTAAGCTTGCCTAATTTCCCGTTATAATAGGTGTTTATTATTAGAGAAAGATGAGACTGCACCACAACACCAATACAAATAGCAGTAACCCCTAGGGGGACTGTAATGAATAATATTGCGGTTGTAATAAGTTTTTTAATAATCTCTAGTTTTAAAAATAAGTCGGAACGCCCTTTTACTTGGAGATAATTCAAGTTAATGGCATGTATTGGATAGAGTATTAGACCAAAGGCTAATATAGTCACTAATATGGCAGCGGGTTTCCAAACTTCACCTAATATCATTGGTAATAGCGTGTCGGCCAGTAGCGCTAGCCCCATTAATAGTGGGAAGACAACAACAGCCGCTAAACGCAAGGTTAGTAAGTATGCGGCATTAAGTTTTCCCGGCTGCTCTTGCATTCCACTGAGCATCGGGTAGGTAACCCGTTGAATGATTGCTGTAAATGTTTGAGCCGGCACTTTCGTTAATTGATTGGCCTGAGTGAAGTGCCCTACATCAATCGCATTAAACTGCTTACCAATGATTAACTGGTAAATATTCTGATAAATACTATCAATCAGTCCCGACACTAGAAGTTTGGATCCAAAGCCAAATAGCTCATTAAATGATTTGAGTGAAGGTCCGAGTGTTGGCCGCCAACGATAAATTAGGTTTATAAGGACGGCGTTCGCGAAGGCAAATGTAAGCGTCTGGGCCACGAGAGACCAAACCCCAAACCCATGATATGCCATTGAGAGGCCAACGATACTGCTAGTTAAAACAGCCAATACAGACGCTTTGGCTTGCGTCTTAAAATCCATTTCTATCGTCAGTTTTGCCCTAGGGATGACAGTAAAGGCGTTGATGATCACGACAAGTCCAATCCACTTCATTAGTGGATTGAGTTCAGGTTGCTCATAAAACGTGGCAATCATTGGCGCGCAAGCATAGAGCAATGCATAACATAATAATGAAATAGCAATATTGAAATAGAATGCTGTTGCGAAGTCATGCTCGGTTCTGTCAAGCTTACGAATAAGCGCAGAGCTCATGCCACTATCAACAAACACCTGACTAATTGCAATAAATACGGCAAGTATCCCTATTAAGCCGAATGCGGTCGGGCCAAGTAAACGCGCGAGCATTAACATCACCAATAGCTGAACTAGTTGTGTCGTTAAACGTTCAATTGCACTCCATTTCAGCCCCTTCGTGACTTTCTGTTTTAAGCTAGACATCGATTAATCTTTCAATAAGGCTGATAAGTACTTTCCGTAGTCATTTTTGCTCATCAACTTGGCCTTTGCTTCTACTTCTGTACGGCTCAACCAGTTCTGGTGATAGGCTATCTCTTCTATGCACGCAATTTTATAACCTTGGCGCTTTTCTATCGTTTCCACAAATTGAGCTGCTTCAAGCAAACTTTCATGTGTACCTGTATCTAGCCAAGCGTACCCTCGACCAAGCATTTCCACGTTAAGTTTGCCTTTATTAAGATACATTTCATTTAATGTGGTGATCTCTAGCTCCCCTCTGTCTGAGGGTTTAACTTCCTTGGCTAACTCAACTACCTGGTTGTCATAGAAATAGAGTCCTGTCACGGCATAGTGGCTTTTCGGTTGAGGTGGTTTTTCCTCAATAGAGATCGCCTTTCTATTCTCATCAAACTCAACCACACCAAAACGCTCAGGATCTTTTACTTGGTAACCAAATACCGTCGCTCCTTTCCCTTTCTTGGCATTTTCAACCGCACTTTTTAATTTCGGGGTAAAATTAGGCCCCCAAAAAATATTGTCCCCCAATACTAAGCAAACCGAATCTTGTCCAATGAACGATTCTCCAATAACAAAAGCCTGCGCAAGGCCATCGGGACTCGGTTGAATCGCATATTGAAGCTCAATACCAAAAGCAGAGCCATCACCAAGTAGGCGTTTAAAGCTGTCTTGGTCTTCTGGCGTCGTGATAATTAGGATATCGCGAATTCCCGCAAGCATTAGTACTGACAGCGGGTAATAAATCATTGGTTTATCGTAAACGGGAAGCAACTGCTTTGAAATGCCCTGGGTAATGGGGTAAAGACGTGTGCCAGAACCACCTGCAAGAACAATACCTTTCATTATAAATAGATCCTAAGTTGGTAGGACCTAGATCCTAGGAAAACCTACGATCTAGAACCTCAAATGTTTGCAGAAGAGAGAATGCTATCAGTTAATACCTAAACGTTCGCGTTGGTAGCTGCCGTCTTGGACGTTTTGACACCACTGTTGGTTATCTAGATACCATTGAACGGTTTTCTTAAGGCCAGTCTCGAAGGTTTCTTCTGGCGTCCAACCTAATTCACGCTGCATTTTACTTGAATCAATCGCATAACGGCGATCATGGCCTGGGCGATCTTGCACGTACGTGATTTGTGCTGCGTACTTGGCGTCTTTTGGCACCAGCGTGTCCAAGATGTCACAAATGGTGTTCACCACTTCGATGTTTTTCTTCTCGTTATGGCCACCGATATTGTATGTCTGACCAATCTTACCTTCGGTTACTACTTTATATAGTGCTCGCGCGTGATCTTCGACAAATAGCCAGTCACGAATTTGATCGCCTTTGCCGTAAATAGGCAAATCTTTTCCCTCAAGCGCATTCAGAATAACAAGTGGAATCAGCTTTTCAGGGAAGTGATAAGGACCATAATTATTCGAGCAGTTGGTCACGATCGTCGGCAAACCATAAGTGCGCAACCATGAACGTACTAAGTGATCACTCGATGCTTTAGATGCTGAGTAAGGGCTTGATGGTGCGTAGGGGGTGGTTTCCAAAAACAGTGGAAGCTCTGAGTCAGAGCTCACTTCATCCGGGTGCAGCAAGTCACCATAAACTTCATCGGTTGAGATGTGATGAAAACGGAAAGCAGATTTTGCCATTTCATCCAGTGTATTCCAATATTCACGCGTTGCTTCTAGAAGGGTGTACGTGCCAACAACGTTCGTTTCAATAAAAGCTGCAGGGCCGGTGATTGATCGATCAACGTGAGACTCTGCGGCTAGATGCATCACAGCACCAGGCTTGTGAGTTTCAAATACGCGGTTCAATTCAGCACGGTCACAAATGTTCACTTGCTCAAATGCGTAACGATCGTTTGATTCTACCGAAACTAAAGACTCAAGGTTGCCGGCGTAGGTTAAGCAATCTACATTTACCACACTGTCTGATGTATTTTCGATGATGTGGCGCACGACCGCTGAGCCAATAAAGCCCGCCCCGCCTGTCACGAGTATTTTCATTTTTACCTTTCCAACGTTGGGAAACACCACATAAAGTGCTTCAAAACTTCCATTCCCATCTCAGACATCCAACCCCATCTGAGACATTTTTCACTCATTTTGAGACAGTAAAATTTCGCCCATCCCGCCCGTATAAAACCAAGATTTTGCTTACTTTTTTAAAACCACCCCAATAGGTAATGCAAAAGCCTAGGTCCTAGGTCCTAGGTCCTTATTATCTTCTTCTTTTCGAAACGCAAAGTGTATTAGCACAATTGCTACACCCAACATCCCACCAAGTAATGTGCCTAGCACACAAATCAGCGCGCGTTTCGGCCCATCTTTTAGTTCAGGCACTACAGCTGGGTCTACTACCTTGAAGATAAACTCTTCTTGTACCTCTGCTAGCATCAAGCTTTTGGTTTGCTCTTCTATCAGTTTGTAAAATGTACTCTGCATATCTGCCACAGCAGTCTTTTGTAACTGAGCGTTCAAATATGCTAAGTTTTGTGAGGTTTCTGCAATCGTACGTTCACGCATCACTTTATTGATGTCTTCAATTAACCAATTGACCCATTGTTGCGCAAGGTAGGGCGAATAGTGCTTAACAGAAACAGTATACAAGCCACTTTCTTTATCTTGATTAACGTTCAAAATGTTTTTATTAAAGACCTTAAATGCTTCTTGTGCGGTTGGTGTAGCACCACGTAGACCATCAGGTTCACGCAACCACTCACCGGTAGTTGGGTTATAGAGATCTTCATCTAAAATGAGTTTGTCATTTGCTAAGTCCCAATCTTTTGCCGCCATTAGTGGCACAAGTAAATCATGCTTGTTGATGAATGCTTCTACAAACTGTCGAGACTTCATTACCTGAACGGCTAAATCTGTTTGAGAAGATTCACCTGCACTCAAGTTAACACCTGCTAGTGCCGCAAGACCACCTAACTGACCTGCCATTTTTGAAAGACCACCACCATTTGAGCTTTCTGCAGGGGCAAGCAACGCATCTGATTTATAGATATTAGGCAAACTTAGTGCGTAGAGTACCGCGCCGACGGCAAAGACAAATGTGGTTACGATGATTATCCACTTGCCTTTCCACAATGCTTTGAAAAGTTCACGCAAGTCGATTTCATCGTCTGTAGGTCGCGATTGGGGTGGATATGGTAGGTAGTTTGGATTGGGTTCTTTTTGTGGTTCCATTGGTCTTTAATCCTAAGCTCTGAGATTCGTTATGTGAAATTCAGAGATTGGTAAAATTGATATCAGCCACCACGCTGTGACTAGATTCCTAGTCTCGCTTAGGCTCGCTGGAATGACGGAATACTGGATATAATCCTGTCAGATTATGTCCAGTATCATTTTCAGTACTAGATTATTAACCTTAATAAAGCTGAGCTTATGTAACTTCAACCGTCACATAAGCTCTTAGTATTATTAGATTTATAAGCCCATTTAAGCTGACTGGTATGGTTTTGTCGTTCGTTACTTCAACGCATTGATCGCAACACCTGTTTGGTAAAGGATCTGCGTTGCTGCGGTCCAGGTGCTTAATGCATCGCGGTAGTCGGTATCGATTGGCACAACAATTGTGTCGCCCGCTTTTAGCTCTTCATGATTGTTACCGAACCAGTAGCCAGACGTTGGTTTGTAGACTGAACCGTCTGCGCGCACGACAAAGATACGATCTTCATCCGCTTGCTTCTTCGCACCACCGGCTTTGTTTAGGTAGTCATCTACGTCTAGCTTGTTATCCAGCAAGTACGTGATTGGCACCTGAACTTCACCCATGATCGATACTGTATTGCGGTATGTCGGAACAAACAAGAAGTCTCCATCTTCCAACATAAAGTCCGCAGAACGCTCATCTTTCAAAATGCGATTAAGCTGCACAACCATGCGACCAAGCGCTTTGCTCTTACTTGCTTCTTCTACAAACGCCAAAGTTTTTTCTGGGTCAGAAATAACCGAGCCTAAATTACTGTCTGCACGGAAGGTCTTCTTAGCGGTTTCTGCACGCATATCTGCAGCGTATTGGTTTAATAACTTCTGCTCTTGTAGACGAAGCGCTTCACGAGTGAAGATCGCACCTTGAGGGTGAGCAAATTCCGTCAAGCCACCAGCACGCTCAAGTAACTCGCCTAAGGTCTCCCCTTGACGAACCGTGTACGTGCCAGGGAAACGAACTTCGCCTTGCAGAGTTACTGTGCTTTGTAGTTTAACATTCGGTTTTTCAAGAATATTTAGACGGTCACGGCCAACAAGGATTGCATCATCTGCTGTGCTTCCCTGAATCGCTTTACGTAAGTCAATGCGTTCTACATCGATAGATGCACGTTCATCCTTGCTGCTAATCACAGTACGAGCCAACTCTGCATTAATGGTAAATGCATTGTACGTTAGGCCACCCGCCGCTTCGATTAGTGTAGATACCGACATACGTGGCGTGAGTGGGTAGCGACCAGGGTGTTTTACCTCACCGAATACTTCGGCGATTTGTGGTGCTAAACCTAAACGAGATTGCTGTTGGAGCTGCAAAAGTACCGGTGCAAGTAAGGTGCGGCGCGTATTCTGCTTCAACGCATCAAAGTCTTCTTTCGTGATTTCTTTGCCACGGAAGATAATTTTGGGCTGTTCTGATTCTTCAGTTGAAGATTGCCCCATCGCCATATTGTCTGTCGCTGAGGATAACGCTACAGATGAGCTCATAACTTCTTGCTCTTTCTGTTGGTCTTGCTCGGCTTTAAATTGTGCCTGCTCAAGCGTTTTTGCTTTAGTCACCGTGTCTTGATCGGCTAGGGTATCTAAATCTTCATTGTTGAAGCGGTTAAACACCAGCACTCGGTCACGTGAATTTAGCTTCAGGTTATCTTTGCTGCTTGGAGAAAGAATCGCGTTAGCAAGATTAACTTGATAAACCTCTATATCACGTTGTGGGTTAATTTCACGAACAACGACAGCATAGTTAACATCTGCTGTGGAATTAAACGACGTATCTACTGATTGGAACAAATCAGCAACACGCAGGCCGCTCTTCCATTCGATGAAGCCAGGATGACGGACGTCACCCTCGATTTGTACGTAACGGGTTAACTCTTCACTCTTCTTCAATACATTAACGGCGTCGCCGTCTTTTACTTTGGTTTGTTGATCGTGTGACTGGCTGAAGTTAAGGGTTAATGCGTCACGCGCTCCTTTCGCTGCGTAACGTTTTATTTCAATTTGATCGCGGTAAGCGTTAGCAGTAAAACCACCCGCCATTTGAATCGCTTGCTTGTAGGTTTCACCTGATTTCACTTCATAGATTGCAGGGCGGTTTACTTCGCCATCAATAGCGATGGTATTACCGACAGCACCAATAAAGACCACATCGCCAGGTAACAGTCGAACATCGTTGCGCGCGTCGCCTTTCAGTAATAGGTCATACATATCCAGCTTGCGAATCACCTGCCCATTACGCTTTAACTGCACGTTGCGTAATGCACCGCTCTCACCAAAACCACCACTGTAATAAATGGCTTGAGAAATGGTGGTTAGCGCACTAACGGTGTAAGCACCCGGTTTGTAGGCATCGCCCATCACAAACACTTGCATGGTGCGCATTTCACCCAGTGAAATATCACTGCGTACACCAATCATTTGCTCTTTTACACGTTGGTTTAGTGAATCACGAACGTCAGAAAAGCTCATGCCTGCTACTTGAACTGGGCCAAGTGAAGGGAAGTTGATAGTACCAGCACGATTTACTCGCAAATGGTGCGTCGCGTTCTCTTTACCAAATAGCTGGATAACAATTTCGTCACCAGCACCGACTGTGTAATCAGCAGGGACAGGCACATCGCTCACTGGGGCAAATGTCGTTGGCGAACCCGCAAATAGATCCAAACCGAAGCGTTTTAGCTCTTCGTCTTCTTTTGTTAGATCCGCTTGGTCCGTTTGATTGGCGTTACTCACTTCCGGGCGAGGATTAATCACTTGAGGGTTTTGATAGCTACTCGGCTGAGAAGAAGAGCCAGAAGGGAGAGAAATGCCGTACTTACTCGCTAACGCTTGTTGTTGGTCAGCAGGTAAGCTTTGGAACATTTGCATTTGTTCCGGGGTTGGGGTCTGCGCATGACTGAATGGCGCAAATAAACTTGCCAATACACAAGCGGCAATCGAGAAATATCCTTTAAGCATGATAATTCGCTATTTAAATCGAGAGTTAAAAAATCCTAGTTACTAAAACTAGGCACTAGGTCTTTTAATTAAAATCGGTGCTGAAAGCCGAGTGTAAGGGCATTCAGACGAACTTGGTCTTCTGACGTACTGTCAACAAACTCGAAAACAACCGCATTGTGCTTATCTAGAGCGTAATGCATACCTAAGCCAAAGCTAAAGCCTTGGTCTTTGTTCGAACCTACGTTTTGTTGATCGATCTGGACACTGGAGTAACCCGCTAGTCCGTAAAGTGCGAAACGTTCAGAAACCGGCATGTTCAACTTAACAAACCCACTTGCTAAACTGTCAACCGCGAGCCCGCTTTCGCGCTGTACTGAGGTACCGTAACGCGCCTCTAACGCGACATAATCGTTAAAGAAGTAGCCTGCTTGCGCTTGAAGAAGGAATGGATTGCCTTCGGTTACGGAAGAAGTAGAAGAGTGGTGGTATTCGGCATTAGAGTAGCTCACTAACGCACCTGCATAAAAATCTGCTGAGGCCGTAAATGAGCACAAGCCTAAGCTGATTGCACTCAACGTCCCTAGCCATGGTCGTTTGTTCATCACGTAAGTGTTCCTTGGGTATTGACTGACCGCTGCACATGAATGACGCACGCAGTGAATGTCTGTTAACTGGTTGTCTGTTTACTTGTGCGTTTTCACGCTACCGCCCTGCGGCATTACGCGTTAGCCACTGTTCGCTGATTACCGAGTTGCTCGGCTTATTGATATAAGTACCATTTTTAAGCATCGTTTTTGTGACAAGAAAATCAAAAACTCATACTTGAAAAGCACAGCATAAAAGCTGGCAAATTATGCATGGATTAGCGCAAAACGGCAAGGGGGCTCACTCTAAGGTTTGAGAATGGGCATTCTTGTTTTTGAGAGCAATTACACACTGAGCGTCATTCACCTAAGTGTTACAAAACGTAACGTTAAACTTATCTCGAATATCAATTCGCCACTTATCTCGATATTGACGAGTTGGTGTTACTTAACGCCGAGTTATCCTTCATTACTCCTATAATCTCTAGTTAAAATAACTAAATCCACCTGCAAATGAATTATCTTTTCAATGAGACGCATTCTTTAGAACTTGGTAAAATTCCATAGTAAACTATTTACATGCTGATTGTTTTTTAACTAAAATGACAAATGGTATGTTTTAAACAGACCAAACATCGATGTTTTAAAATCTGAAATACAAGGATTAATAATGAAGAACACAGCTCTAGCTATTCTTATGGCTCTAAGCGCATCAACTGCATTCGCAGCGACTGAAGCTGGTACTACTGGCACAGCAGCAGCATCTGCAACGGGTACAACTGCGGTAGCAGTAGGTGCAGCAGCAGCAGTAACTGTAGTAGCAGTTGCAGCGTCAGACAGCGATTCAACTTCAACGTCTACTTCTACTTCTACTTCTACTTCTACGAACTAATTCGTTTAAGTCGAACTAGATAAATCGCCCTGAACTGTTTCAGGGCGATTTTATTTGTAAGAGGGAATAATGAATACCTTTCTATCGCAAAAATGGATGCGCTTACTTGTTGTTTTGCCTGTATTAAGCCTCACCTTTGGGTGTACTCAGAAATTCAATGATGTCTCGGCGACCGTTCAAGAAGCTTATGGCAACTACATCGATGTTGAACTGACACCAGAAGAAATTGAAGCCGTTCCTTATGCTAGCGCTTATCTAAAAATCGGCAATCAAAAACAAGTCTTTGTTGTTCTCGCCTTTGCAGAATCAAACCCATTAACAGGCCAAACCCAACTCAAATGGGTCAGTGCCGATAAAGCGATGGTAGTGACAGAGAATGGCCATATTGTTAAAACCATTGGCTTACAAACCACCAACCTAGCCGGTGTCTACGGTGACATACCCGCTTACTCAGATTCACCTACACAATATGCCCTTTCTTACGATTGGTCTGAGCAACACCGTTACGGCTTTCAAGCTCAGGTAGAGCGCTCACGTCAAGGCAAAGAGACGGTAACCACTCCTATTTCATCGACAGAAACCGACGTTTATACCGAGACCGTGACTTTTCCAAGCTTGGAAGAAAGTGTAGAGAACACCTATTGGGTAGACCGTAACGGACAAGTGGTGAAAACACGTCAGCACTTAGGTCCAAACATGGTGCCTGTTGAATTGACAATTTTGAAAGGGTACAGCAAATCATGAGTAAGCGACTGCTCTCCTTACTAAGCTTAGTGGGTGTTGTCGGTATTACCGCCCTACCGGCTATGGCCCAGAACCAAAGTTTACCGCCGTTACAAGTTGAGTTAGCTGGTACTGGAAAAGCCTTACAATTTGAACAGCCAACTCGTTTAGACAATATCCTGAAACTCGCACAGGAGCAGAACCTTGTCTTGCAATATCCACTCGCGATTACTTTGTTTGATGATTCAGAACAGGCACAGCAAGAGAGTCTGGCTCTAAAAAACGCCGTGTTGAACCAAATGATTCAATACAATCTCGTTGACCATCCATTTTACAAGTTTATCCAGCAAAGTCAGTTTGCGCCTCGCGTTCTTTCAGCCATCGATGTTGATCAGATTCGCTTAGACAAATTTGATAATCCGCTTTTAAAAGGTCAGTTTGCCTTAAGTGCGCCTGAGCGAGCAGAGAAAGTGTTGTATGTGGGCAATGTGGACAAGGTTTATGCAATCAAAAATCTAGCTGGTATCCCTCTGCATGAACAGGTCGATAGCCTAAAAAGCAGTGAGGTTGGTGAACTGGCTCAGCCGCCTATTTTAATCTATCCAAATGGTGAGGTGGTTACCCCTCATCATGGCAGTTGGTTAACCAAACAATATTATTTACCACCTTTGACCATGGTCTATATCCCATTTGACGATTTTGAACAGTCGCCAATGGATCAAGATATCGTCAAACTGCTGTCACAACGTAAACCAACCTCGTCGAAGAATTAAATATGAACCTGATAAGAACCAGTTTATCTCTTTCTTTAATGGGTCCAGCGTTGGTTTGGGCTCAAGATATGCCTTTTGAGGCGCCACCACTAGAACCATCACAAATGGACTTTGGTGGCGTGGGCTTAATGCAAATGCCAACTGGCCGCATGGCACCTGAGGGCGAGTTTAACTTTGCGGTCACTGGCAGCGATGAGTACCTATTTTACAATGTGACTCTGCAAGTGATGCCTTGGCTAGAAACGACGATTCGTTACACCATGGTAAACGATCTTTTCTACAGTAGCGATCCGAGCTTTTCTGGTGATACCAAGTACACAGACAAAGGCATTGATTTTAAAGTTCGCTTATTAGAAGAATCTGAGTACTTACCAGAACTTTCTGTTGGTATTCGTGACTTTGCGGGTACTGGCCTGTTTGATGGTGAGTTTGTTGCTGCAACAAAACGCTACTCTAACCCTAATCTTGGTACCTTTGATTTTACCTTAGGTATGGGCTGGGGTTACCTTGGAACGCGTGACAATATTAGCAACCCGGCTTGTAAATTATCAGACAGTTTCTGTGAACGCCCTTCCGATTTTAAAGGCAATGGCGGTAGCGTAGACTTTGAACGTTGGTTTAAAGGACCGGCAGCTCTATTTGGTGGTGTGGAATATCAGACACTGCATGCCCCACTACGCTTCAAGCTTGAATACGACAGTAATGACTACAGCGAAGATTTTCCTGTGGTACGCGGTGGCATAGACATGACGCCCCACACCCCTTGGAACTTTGGTGTTCTTTATCGTTTAGGCCACATGGCCGACCTGCGTTTGAGTTATGAACGTGGTGATACGCTGGTTGCTGGTGTGAGTCTTTATACTAACTTCAATGAGATGCCGTCTTTCTGGCGTGATACACCAACACCAGAAGTGGAAGATAAACAACCAGAGCAACTGTCTGATGTCGATTGGGAGCGAGTCACTGAAGAGCTTGATAAAGTCGCTGGCTACCAAAATACGCAGCTTTATGTTGAAGGCAACACTATCTCCGTTGTTGGTGAGCAGAAGAAGTATCGCGACCGCAACGAAGCGCATGAGAAAGCAGCGGCGGTTCTGTACAACGAGATGCCAAGCAGCATTGATACTTTTACCATCAATGAACGCAGCCGTGGTTTGCTCGGCGATCAAACGGTTATCTCTAAAGATAAGTACCGTGACTTTGCTGAAGTAAACTACATCAATCCGAGCATTGAAGATGCGACTTCTACATCAAACAATAAGCCTCAGGGCAAACCTGCTTACGACGGTTTTGAGCGTTTTGACTGGGGCTTTGCACCAAAACTTGCTCAAACCTTGGGTAACCCAGAAGACTTCTACTTGTTTAGTGTGGGTTTGAGCGGCAACGCCTCTTACTGGTTAACGGACAATCTAGAAATCGGCGGTTCGCTGTATTGGGATTGGTACAATAACTACGACAAGTTTAACTACGTAACCCCACCAGATGGCACAAGCGTTCCTCGCGTACGTACTATGTTCCGCGCTTATCAGAATGAACACGCGGTAACCATGTCGAACCTTCAATTGACTTGGTTCCAAGAGTACTCCGATACCATGGACCAGCAATTCTACGCAGGTTACCTAGAAAGCATGTTTGCTGGCGTGGGTACGGAGTTCTTATACCGTCCAAAAGGCGCCAACTGGGCTCTGGGGGCTGATGTTAACTTAGTTTCTCAACGTGATCCTGAAAGCTACTTTGGTGTATACGATGAGAAGTGGCAGCATATCCCTGAATACGGCCGTCCATTCCAAGTGGTTGATAAAGGCTTTACTGGCTTTGTTTCGGGTTACTACTATCCACAATGGGATATCCTACAAGATTTGATGATTCAGGTCGATGTAGGTCAGTTCCTGGCAGGTGATGTCGGTACTCAAGTTAACGTATCTAAGCAATTCAAGAGTGGCGTGATCGCTGGTGCGTTTGCATCTATTAGTGATTTGTCTGCTGATGAGTTCGGTGAAGGTAGCTTTACCAAAGGCTTCTACATTTCGATTCCATTCGACATCATGACTGTGAAACCAAGCAACAACCGTGCGAACTTTAGCTGGCAGCCTTTGACTCGCGATGGCGGTCAGAAGCTTGGTCGCAAGTACAGTCTGATTGAGCTGACAGATGAGCGTAACCCTTGGTATCAACGTCCAAATGCATCGGATGAAAAGTAATCTAATCGCAATTAGATTACCTAAATAATACAAAGGAAGCTTCGGCTTCCTTTTTGTTTATCTAATGGCAACGCCTTCCCTCTAGCACCTAAAGGCTTAACTCTGCTAAACTTCCTGAGAAATTTTTAATCTATGGTGGAAGTCTTATGATCATCGTAACTGGTGGTGCTGGCATGATCGGCAGCAACATTGTTAAAGCACTGAACGAAGCAGGTATTAACGATATTCTGGTTGTCGACAACCTAAAAAACGGCAAGAAGTTTAAAAACTTAGTTGATCTTGATGTCACAGATTACATGGATCGTGATGACTTCCTTACTCAAATCATGGCAGGTGACGACTTCGGCCCTATCGAAGCGATCTTCCATGAAGGTGCTTGTTCTGCGACTACTGAGTGGGATGGTAAGTACATGATGCTAAACAACTATGAATACTCAAAAGAGCTGCTTCATTACTGTTTAGATCGTGAAATCCCATTCCTATATGCATCATCAGCGGCCACATACGGCGAGACAGATACGTTTGTTGAAGAACGTGAATACGAAGGCGCACTCAACGTGTACGGTTATTCCAAACAGCAATTTGATAACTACGTTCGTCGTCTGTGGAAAGACGCAGAGGATCATGGCGAGCAGCTTTCTCAAATCACTGGTTTCCGTTACTTCAATGTGTATGGCCCACGTGAAGATCACAAAGGCAGCATGGCATCGGTAGCCTTCCACCTGAATAACCAAATCAATGCTGGTGAAAACCCTAAATTATTTGCAGGCAGCGAATCATTCAAACGCGACTTCGTTTACGTTGGTGATGTGTGCAAAGTAAACCTTTGGTTCCTAGAAAATGGTGTTTCTGGCATCTTCAACTGTGGTACTGGCCGTGCAGAATCTTTTGAAGAAGTGGCAAAAGCAGTTGTTAAGCACCATGGCAAAGGTGAAATCCAAACCATTCCGTTCCCTGAACACCTAAAAGGTGCTTACCAAGAATTCACGCAAGCCGACTTAACTAAGCTTCGTGCTGCAGGCTGTGATGTAGAATTCAAAACGGTAGCAGAAGGTGTTGCTGAATACCTAGCGATTCAAAACCGTTAATTCCCTTCAGAGGTGGTAGTTAACTCTCTACCACCTTTACTCTGATGCGATTACTAGTATCATTTCTACATACCTCCACTCGCCTCTCTTCAAATATATAGGTACTTAACACTTCATGACTAATCAACGTGATGATTTCGATCCTAAAGCTTATAACCCTAAATTTGAGCGCCACTTTTTAGCGCCGAAGTATTGGGGTACGTGGATAGGCGTTGTCCTTTCTTTGCCGCTTGCTTTATTACCTTTAGGGGTTCAGAAATGGCTAGCAAAAACTATCGCGAAGAAACTGGCTAAATCGCACAAAGGTCCGGCTCACAGAGCTCGTGTTAACTTTGAGCTGTGCTTTCCAGAAAAATCATTTGAAGAGCGAGAAGCTCTGATTGAAAAAACACTTTATACCGCAGCATTGTTCTTTTTCCGTTTCAGCCTACTCAGCTTACGTTCATCTACATGGTTACAGCAGCGTTGCCAGATCCGAGGTTTAGACATCCTACAAAAACACATCGACAATGATGAGAAAGTCATTTTGATGGTTCCACACTCATGGGCAATTGATATTCCTGCGGTGTTGCTTGCTTCGATGGGAATGCCCGTTTCCGCAATGGCAAAAAAACAGAAAAATGAAGTGGCAGATTGGCTAATGCACGAACAACGTGTGCAATATGGCGGTCGCGTTTATGAACGCTCTGGTGGTGTTAAGCCGTTTTTGAAATCAGTTCGTGACGGTTACATTGGCTATTACCTACCCGATCAGGATCATGGTCCTGAACACAGCGTTTTTGTCGATTTCTTTGCGACCAGAAAAGCAACGCTTCCAGGCTTGGGTAAAATTGCCAAATTGTCACGCGCTAAAGTGTTACCTATGTTTGCTTCTATGAATACAGAAGATGGTACGTTTGATATCGAAATCTTACCGGCGTTTGAACTAGATAAAGGCGAAGAACAAGACGCTCGCACTTGTAATCAAGCAATCGAGTACTTTGTTGCAAATAAACCAGAACAATACATGTGGGTACTACAACTTCTGCACTCTCAAGAAGATGGCAATAACTACTACAACCTATTTAAACCGAGATACAACACTGACTGGCAAATAAGCAAATGAAAAAAATCTTAATTATTGGCCCTTCTTGGGTTGGCGATATGGTGATGTCGCAGTCTCTTTATATTGTCTTAAAGCAACTCCATCCAGAAAGCCAAATTGATGTAATTGCTCCGGGTTGGTGTAAACCAATTCTTGAGCGCATGCCAGAGATCCACCAAGCCATTGAAATGCCTATTGGTCATGGTGAATTCAACTTACTTGGTCGTCGCGAAATCGGTAAATCATTACGAGAAAAACAGTACGACCACGCCTATATCCTGCCTAAGTCTGCAAAGTCAGCTCTGATTCCGTGGTTTGCAAATATTCCGCTTCGAACAGGTTGGAAAGGTGAAATGCGATACGGCCTGCTCAATGACTTGCGACCAAACATGAAGTCTTTCCAGTTCATGGTTGAGCGCTATGTTGCATTAGCTTACCCACAAGAAGAGATGATTGACTCATCCTCATTGGGTGGTTTGGAAATCCTACCTCGCCCTAGCTTGTTTATTGATAAAAAAGAGCAATCTGAAGCGATTGTTAAGTTTAACCTCAATCAAGAAGCGCCTGTTGTTGGCCTATGTCCAGGGGCAGAGTTTGGTCCTGCGAAAAAATGGCCAGAAACACATTACGCAGAAGTTGCATCAGCTATGGCAAATGCAGGAAAGCAAGTCTGGCTATTTGGTTCTCAAAAAGACCTTGAGACCTGTAACAACATCAAACAATTAGTACCTCAAGAACATCAGCACCAGATTCATGTTTTGGCAGGACAAACGAGCCTGATTGAGGCAGTTGATCTTCTAGCGGCATGTCAGACTGTTGTTGCAAATGACTCGGGTCTTATGCACGTGGCAGCTGCTGTTGGCTGTAATGTTGTTGCCGTATACGGTTCAACCTCACCAAAATACACACCCCCACTTGCAGAAAAAGTAGAGATTGTTCATACCGACATTGACTGCCGTCCATGCTTTAAGCGTGAATGTCCACTAGGGCATTTAAATTGCCTGAACCAGCTGTCTCCTCAAAAAGTAATCAGCAAGATTCCCGATACTGAGTAAGGTGCAATGCAAGTAGCTATCGTTGTTAATAGTTTAAAAATTGGTGGAATGGAAAGGGTTGCTGTCAACTTGGCTGACTCCTTTCTAGATGCAGGGCATAAGACCGATCTCATATATTTAAAGAATCGCACGTGCGAGCTGTCACCGAAGAACAAAGCGTTACCCATCCATTTATTCAATTTGAAGAAAAGCGTCTTCTCCACAGGTATTGGGATTGTCTGGTTTATTATTTGTAAGCTGTTGAATTTGCTATCACGAAAAACATTCCCAATCTGGTTTGCTTACGCGGAAGCGCTTGCCTTTAAAAAACACTTGCGTGCGTTGGAGAAAAAGAACGGGAGCAAATTTGACCTCGTCATTTTTCGTGGACAAGGCACGTTTGAGCACCTTTGGCCATTGCAAGACGCCAGATTTGTGTATGTATGCGAAAATGTTCAAAAAGCTGATATGTATGGCCCTTTATCTCGCTGGGTATTCAGCAAGCTATTTAATGGACGTAATGTCACTTGCGTATCAGATGGCGCACTAAATAGCTTTCGAGATATGGCGAAGCTGCACTGTATTACACCTCGCAAATCTGTCATGTTAAATAACCCGAATGATTTTCAGCATATTCAGCAGCAAGCCACTTTAGAGACTAAGCCATTACACGAGAAACCATATATCCTTGGACTAGGTCGTATCGTTCCCCAAAAAAATTTCTCCTTGCTTGTCCAAGCGTATGACTATGCAATTAAAAACTTTGGCATCCAACAAGATTTAGTGCTCGTTGGCGATGGTAATGATCGTGCAACGGTCGAAAATGAAGTCACTCGACTCGGCCTGAATGATAGAGTTCATTTCAAAGGTTCACAAACCAATCCTTTCCCTTGGTATCAACAAGCGGATCTTTACGTTTTAAGCTCGAAGCATGAAGGGTTGGGTATGGTTCTCATTGAATCGCTAGCTTGTGGGACAAAAGTTGTCTCAACAGACAGTCATGGCGGCGTTAGACAAATAATGAACGGAGAGCTTGAACCATTCTTGGCCAAAGAAACACCAGATTCGCTGGGTACAATAATATACGAGGCTCTGAACTTCAAAGAAAGTGACGCGTTTAGTCACTTTGTACAAGACACCTTAAAACGTTTTGACGGAAAAACTATTGTAGATAACTACCTGAAAGAGTTTACATAAGAATGCTTATTCGCATTATCTATACGCTCGTGCTTGCACTCGCCTCTCCGCTGTTATTGTTTGGGCTTTACAGAAAGAAGCCCGGCAAACCTTCATTTGGTAACCGATGGAAAGAGCACTTTGGCATTACCCCAACGTTAAGTGCACAATCTAGTCCGATTTGGATTCATGCAGTGTCTGTTGGCGAAACAATGGCTGCGATTCCTCTGATAAAAGAGATGAAAAAGAAAGACCCGAGCTTGCCGATCATTGTGACAACAACGACAAGTACCGGGGCAGAGCAAGTCGCGAAATTAGGCGATCTGGTCGAACATCGCTATATGCCGATCGACTTCTCTTTTGCAATAAAGCGCTTCCTTAAAGTCGTGAAGCCTCAAAAGATGTTGATAATGGAAACTGAGCTTTGGCCAAATACATTACATGCTGTTTCCAAAGCTAAAGTGCCTATTCATGTGTTAAACGCACGACTTTCTGAGAAGTCATTTCAGAATTACCGCAAGGTCCAATGGCTGTTTAATTTACTTGCAAACAGTATTACTCAGATTTGCTGTCAAAGCTCAGAAGATGCCAAAAGGTTTAAAAACCTTGGGGTCAGTCCCGAAAAGTTAACAACAACAGGTTCAGTGAAGTTTGATATCCATGTAGACCAAAACATCCTTGATCAGGGTAAGTCACTAAGAGAACGATTGAGAAATAACCGCCCAGTTTGGATTGCAGCCAGTACACATAAAGGGGAGGATGAGCAAATTGTTCACGCTCATAAGCGTCTACTTGAGACTCATCCAGATGCTTTACTCGTCTTGGTCCCTCGTCATCCAGAACGTTTCGAATCCGTATTCCAACTTTGTATGAATGCGGGGTTCCAGACAGAAAAGCACTCCCACAAAGCCCCGAGTGTTAGTCCAGAGACTTCAGTGTATATCGGTGATGTTATGGGACAAATGCTGACGCTCATTGGTGCTTCTGATCTATGTTTTATGGCTGGCAGCTTAATTGGCAACAAAGTTGGTGGACATAATATGCTTGAACCTGCCGCTTTAGGTGTGCCTACGATTACAGGTCCTAGCTTCTTTAACTTCCTAGAGATCGTTAATAATTTGAAAGAACTAGGTGGGATTGAGATAGTAAATACCTCAGATGAACTAGCCCTCACCCTTAAGTCTTTGCTTGAAAAAGACGAACAACGTACACAATTAGCTAAGCAGGCAAAGCTGTTTGTAGACCAAAACAGCGGCGCTATTCAAAAGACATTAGAAGAGCTCGCCCTATGACTCACAATAACCCGTTAATTTCCGTCATTATTCCCATTTATAACGTGGAAGAGTATTTAGCGGAGTGCTTAGAATCGGTTATTCGACAGACCTATAAGAACATTGAAGTTTTGTGTGTAATTGATGGGTCGAAAGACAACTCACAAACCATTGCTGAAAAGTATGCCACTTTCGACTCAAGACTTAACGTCATCCTACAGGAAAACCAAGGCCTTTCGGGCGCTCGCAACACGGGGATCGATGTAGCTAAAGGTGACTATATTTTCTTGATCGATTCTGATGACTGGCTTGTCGATAATGCGCTAGAAAATCTAATAGATGCCTCTTTAAAACACAACAAACATATCGTAAGTGGTGGGATCATTTCATTTGAACATGATACAAAAATAGAAGCTCCGTATAAAAAGAATCGGAAGACAGGCGCACTAACTTTATCTGGTACAAACTTCTTTAGTGTCGAGGTCATGGCATGGAATAAACTTTACCACAAGAGTGTCTTTGAGGGTCGGCGCTTCACACCAAAACTGATCCATGAAGATGAAGACTTTTATTGGCGCACCATGCCGTATTATCGAGATGTGTTTGCAATTCCTCAAGATATTATCTTCTATCGAAAGCGTAGTAATTCGATCATGAGTAACAAACGCAGAGACGAGCAGTATCAAGAAAACTACATCACCATTATTGATGCTGCTTTCCAAGAAAGAGCTAAACATAAAGACCTTAACTTTGCCTTTAGAAAGTGCGCAATCAAGTACTTACATCAACTAAAAGCTAAGCAAGCACCTTTTGGAAAATATGAAGCTCATGTTTCAAATGAGTATAACCTAAAAGACAGTAAGCTCACCAAACTCACCACGAAGCTTATCGGAGTGTTTTCATAGTGAAGAAGTCGATAGATAAATTAAAGAAAAAACTACGAAGAGCATATTTGGGAACTGAAGAGTTTTCAATTATCAGTGATAACTGCTGGGGTGGCTTTATGCACCAGCACTTAGGGATCCCTTATAAAAGCCCGTTTGTTGGGCTCTTTATCTTTTCTCCTGACTACCTGGTCTTGCTACGTGATCTACAATACTACTTATCTCAAGCAGATCTTACGTTTATCGCTCATGATGAATCTAAGTACAAAGAAGAAGTGGTCAAAAATGGTGAGTACAACAAATACCCTATAGGTCTTCTCGGAGGGAAGGTCGAGATTCATTTCTTGCACTATACCGATCAATATGAAGCACAAGAGAAGTGGGAGAGAAGGCTAAAACGAATAAAATGGGAGAATCTACTCATTAAGTTCAGTGACCGAGATTTGTGTACACCTTCATTGCTAAATGAATTTCATCAACTTCCTTACCATCAAACCTTATCATTCAGTGTCAAACCTACTGGACATCCAAATAATTATAACTTTGACACACAGACTAACGAGTGGAAAGCATTTAAGAAGTTTGTTTCTCCTACTAGGCTGTTAAAAAAGCACCTAACTCCTAAACGTAAGTAGAAGCTGCTTTGATGGTATCTAATGATTAAGGCCCCTTTGTGTTGTACACAAAGGGGCCTTAGAATTAGCTCTAGGAATAATGAACTGTATTTAGTTACTTTTAAAAGCTGATTTTATTTTCTTCTTCAGCTCTTTTCTTCTCTTTTTAAGCGACAGTTTAAAGAAGTAAAGCTTATCTTTAAGCTTCATTTTGTAATCTTCACTTACTATTCCATTTTTAGCTTTAAAATAGTTTATCGCTCGGATATCTCGCTTATCTTTGTTTTCATCGCGATTGGTTTTAAATCCTAGAATCTCGTTCAAAGATATAAATCTATAGCCCATTATATTATAAGTTAATGATGGGTCTTCGAAGTATAAAATCAAATCGCTTGGGTACCAGTGCATATAATCATTGTGTAACCCAACCTCTTCTGAGTGTTTAACGTTGGCGTCGATGCTTATAACGTCAATATCGTTTGCTTCTCGCATTGAAAAAAGCTCTAGAGCTATGCTGCCGGTAAAGACACTCTGGTTTTTGTAATCAATATCAAGTGAGTTAATGCATTTAGCGACCGTTTTTAATCTCAGTTTGTTCAAAATAACTTTTGCAAAGGGCATCAGAGTGATTTTGACTATATCTTTTGTTTCTTCAACATTATCTGTTGAATGAATCGAATGCTTGCCACCACCACATATTTTCCGAATACTTTCTTTTAATTCTATATCTCTCGCCTCTCCTCGCGTTTCAAAGATCATGAACTTTGTAGGTTGCCCAAATTTAAAGCAATGTTTTCCTTTTCGCCTTGCGCCTTGCCAAGCCTCTCCACTCTTCCCTGTCCATTCTTCATTTTTATACGCGATCGCACATAGAGTATTGATGCCATTTTTACTCAAATTCAGCGAGTATGTGTACACGAGAGCATCGCCGTATTCCTTTATAATATCTTTGTACTTGTGCACTCCGTTTGGCCACACCACCGCGACTCGCAGAGTTGAATCAAAATCTAAAGCTATTGTTGCCAACTTCTGAATCAGGTCTATATTAGCCCCGTGCTTCTCAAAGTGTTTTAGGCCATATTCAGCCTCTACCTCATTGACAACCACTGCCTTAACATTTCGATTTAACAAAGCTAGGATAGCAATACGATGAGCGCCATCTAACGGGGTGTTGTCCCCAGAGATGGGGATATAATGTAAGTCTTCATCATAGTTTTCCTGCAGTTCAAAGAATAACGCTTTAAAACTATCTACGAAGTCTTGGGCACTTGATTTATTGCTGTCACCAGGTTCAACAAAAGAGTTTCTAGTGAAGATCTTGATCGTTTCCAAATACAAATTCTGATAGTATTTCTCGCGTTCGCTATCAGAGTTAAGCCAAGCCTCAGCAAGTTTCATTTTGACATAGATATCCACACGTCTATGAGAAAGCAATTCTCTTGCTGGAATTGTTTTAATTTCATATTGAGAACTACTAAGTTTATTATGAAACCTTGAATCTATTTTTTCTGAGACTTGCTCTTTACTAATCTTCACCACTACACCTATATCACCCTAGTCAAAGTAAACTATCATCTACATCGTCCAGATATTAAAAATCTATAGTTTCTTGATACCCAGAAACTATATAGTCAAAATGTCTCTCTTCCCAGTGAATAGAACTTTTTTCTAATTCTTTACGAAAAGAGCGCAAAAGTCTGTTTAAATTCCTTTCTTTCCACTTTTCGCCACTCTGTATATAGCACTTATCAAAATCAATTAGCCATACAGTATCATCCCCATCAATAAGTATATTGTGAATATTTAGATCTGTATGGTTAACATTTTCATTGTGCATTATTGCGATCTGTCTACCTATCGCAGAATATAAGTCACTATCAATACAGTTAGACTTTAAAATTTCAGATAAATCCTTTGCGTTATGTATTTTTTCACTTATTAAGTCCGCTTTATAAGTAAAGGTATGTTTAACCATTCGAGCAGCAATCGGACGGGGTACGTTAACACCAGCACCTCTTAGCTTACGAAGAAGCTCTAGTTCTTGATAGCTCCGTGATTTCTCACTGCCAAGATACACATAGCTATCTTCAACCAACTTGCCTAGCAAACCACCTCGGCGATAGTGACGCAACGCCGCTTGAATAGAGTCAAGTTCAACAAACCAAGTAGTGCCTCGACCAACCGCACTGCCTATAACTCTACCTTGTTTCTGCCAGTAGCTTGCATCAAAAGCAAACTTTACTTGCTCTTGAGAAATGACAGATTCATCAAACCAAATCAGTTGATTATCAAACTTAAGCGTTTGCATCCCACCTACCTACCTATTTACTCTGTTTTATTTTACATTCCCTCAGCCCAACTGCATAATTCTTATTAATCAATTTGCTAGAGCACTACCCTATGCCTTTGTTTGAATCAGCACCAAAATCACTATGTATTTTAAGATTATCTGCAATTGGTGATGTTTGTAATACCATCGCCACTGTCCAAGCGATTCAAAAACACTGGCCACAAACGAAGATAACCTGGATTACAGGTAAACTTGAAGCTCAACTACTGATGGCTATCGAAGGAGTCGAGATCTTAACCTTTGATAAGAAGACTGGCATGGAAGGCTATAAGGCTCTCTGGAAGCAATTAAAAGGCCGTGAATTTGATGCATTGTTGCATATGCAATATGCGTTAAGAGCAAGTTTTGCAACACTAGGGATTAAAGCAAAATACAAACTTGGCTTTTCTGCGGAACGAAGCCAAGACTTTCAAACTTTGTTTACAAACACCAAAGTCACATCCCCTTTTTCTCTTCATGTTGCTGACGGTTTAATGGCATTTGCTCATCAAATTGGTGTCCCTCAATCAGATCTGCAATGGTCTTTATCATATTCAGAACAAGATAAGTCTTGGGCTCAGTCACATCTACAAACTAACAAACCCAACTTGCTTCTTGTTCCTGGTGCGAGTAAAGCCTATAAAAACTGGCATGCCGGAGGCTATGCTGACGTCATCAATCATGCTCGAAATATGGGTTGGAATGTTATTTTAGCGGGTAGCCCAGCAAAAGTTGAAATCGATCTAGCAAGTGACGTTCAAGCACAGTTATCTGAACCTTGCTTAAACTTGGTAGGCCAAAGCTCTATCATGCAAATGCTAGCTCTAATCGATATGGTGGATATGGTTATCGCCCCTGACACTGGCCCTACGCACATTGCAAGTGCAATGCAAACACCGGTTATAGGACTTTATGCTCATCACAACCCTCTACGTGTTGGTCCATATCACTACTTAAAGTATGTTGTTTCCGTTTATGAAGAAGCAATATTGTCCGAGACAGGTAAGGCTAGCCGAGAATTAAGTTGGCGCAAGCGTGTACATGATGAGAACGCTATGCATAGAATCCAGTCGAAAGACGTGATTACCATGTTTGATAAACTGGTTGAGGACTTCAAACTACAAAGCAACTACACTTATCCACAAGCTTAATTAGAGGTCAGAATATTATGATTACAGGTGTAGTGATCACCTTAAATGAAGCCAAGAATGTACAAGAGTGTATTCTATCCCTACAGCAAGTTTGTAACGAAGTCATCGTCGTCGACTCTGACAGTTCAGACAACACGGTGGAATTAGCAACCAAACTTGGCGCGAAAGTGATCCATCAACCATACCTCGGTGATGGATTTCAAAAAAACGTCGGCTTAGACTTCTCGAGCAATGACTGGATACTCAGTATTGATGCAGATGAACGCTTGACAGAAGAAGCTGTCGCCGAAATTAAGAGCCTTGACCTAACTAACACTTCACACGATGCATTTGCCTTTCGACGTCGAAACTACATTGGCTCAAGATGGATTAAGCAATGTGGCTGGTACCCTGACTACTGTATTAGGCTTTATAACAAGCAGAAAACTCGCTTTGCAGAAGTAAAACAGCATGCTTCTGTACAAGCTAAAAATCCTAAGCGTCTCAACTCAGACTTAATTCATTACTCTTTTGAGAATTTGGGGCAGTTATTTTCAAAGCCTGGGCGCGATTTTAGCGGTAGGGCAGCCAAGATCATGTATCAAAAAGGAAAGCGAGCGAATGCATTTTCTCCATTCACTCACGGCTTGTCTGCCTTTTTCCGCGCATATATTATCAAACGCGGCTTCCTCGGAGGAAGTGATGGGCTCACTGTTGCTTTAAGCGCAACAATGAGTAGCTACCTAAAGTACGCTCGCTTGTTGGAATTCCAAAGAGATCCGAAAGTATTAGAAAACGAGGATTTCTCTAAGGTTTGGTAACCAGCTGGTTGTAAATAGATTGATAGCTCTGAACCATTGTTTCAGGGCTATATTTTCTCTTAATCGCCTTAACCCCTTCCCTTAAAGTTGCATAACTAGATTTATCCCTAACTATATGTTCTAAATGGGCCACCGCTTCTTCAGGTCCGTTGTCTAAATCCACTAAATATCCAGACTGACCAACCTCAACGATTTCTGGTATTCCGCCGACATTAGATCCAATGACAGGAACATTATGTTGATAAGCTTCTAAAATCGAAGAACCTAGACCTTCATTTTTTGAAGGCATGATTAATAGGTTTGTGATTGACAGAACCGATGAGATGTAAGGAGTAAAACCTAAAAATGTTACGTTAGACAGGCCTTGTGCTTGTGACTTTAATTCTTCTTCTAACTTTCCCTCACCTACAATGAGAAAATGAATATCTGGGTATTGTCTCTCTACCAGTCTTGCAAGCTCTATGGTGTAAGGGACATTTTTTATATCAATCAAGCTTCCTATTTGAGTAACAACAAACTTGTTTGAATATGCTTGCAACGTTACCTCTTCATCTTTATTTGACGGTAAATTAGAGTAGCTATCGTAAATAATTGACACATTTGAGTTTAACCCTGAAAGGTTACTCGCCACTTTTTTGCTAATTCCGACAACATAATCAGCCTTGCGATAAGTGGACTCAGAGAGTTTACCCTTTAACAACTTATTGACTCTGCGGGTAATCAAGTAGGGGCAACCAGATAGCAATGAGATGATTCGTGCTAAATGCGCTCCACGCCCGTCATGAGCATGAATAACAGTATTTGTTGAGTTCTTTCGGCACTCTACAATAGCCTTTAGAGCTCCCATCACTTGAATTTTAGGGAACTCTTCACTCAACCTCTCAAGAAAAGGGCAGTTTCTCTTGCCAATTACTATCTGTCGGTCGCTTGGCAGGTTTTTGATCAAATTAAGAGTTTGAACCTCTCCGCCTCCAAAAGCTGAGGCCAAATTGATATGTACTATCAGAGGTGATGGCATATAATGATCCGATTCCACGAAAAAAAGTAACTATACCTGTGAATAAAAAAGTCATCTACCCTGGGACCTTTGATCCGCTAACGAATGGGCACCTAGACCTTATTGAACGCACCGCTGGTATGTTTGATACCGTTGTCATAGGCGTTGCAGCTAGTCCATCTAAGAAAACAATGTTCAGCCTAGAAGAAAGAGTTAAATTGGTTGAACAGTCCTGTAGCCACTTGCCTAATGTATCTGCGGTTGGTTTTAGTGGATTATTAGTCGACTTCGCAAAACAACAGGAAGCTAACGTTTTAATTCGAGGACTACGAACAACTATGGACTTCGAATATGAGTTTGGCTTGACGAGTATGTATCGGAAACTACTTCCAGACCTCGAAAGTATCTTCCTTACCCCTTCGGAGGAATTTGCCTTCTTATCCTCAACCATTGTAAGAGAAGTCGCAATTCATAAAGGTAGTGTGGCTCAATTTGTTCCTGAAGCAGTCAACCTTGCTATCATCAATAAAATAAAATCGCAATGAGAAAGATTAAGTATTACTTTATTAATAGCTTGCTGGGGATATTACCTTCCTTTTTTTATCGTTACTCTCTAAAAAAGATATTGAATAGCAAGAGTCAATATAACGAGGGCTACTTGAAGGAAAGAAGGGATTACTACTGCAAACTCCAATCAAATTTTCAATTGACAGCCGATGGAACAACAAGAGTTAGTGACTTTAAGAAGACGGGTGGACGAACCTATTATTACGACCTACTAAGAGTAGTAAAACACTTCCCTAAGAGTTTTCAATTCAAATACGTCAATGGCGATGTTATTGATGTTCCAGATGAGCCTAGCTTCGTAAAAAGCCGCCCTATCAATGGCAAAAACAGTAACTCCATTTTGCTTAAGCTAAATGCAATCCGCCACTATAATTTTGTTGAAGACAAAATACCATTCTTAAACAAGAAGCAGATGGCTGTATGGCGTGGAGCTGGATTCAGACCCAATCGAAAACTTTTGCTTGAGAAATATTTTCATCATCCATTGTGCAATGTTGGGCGAGTTGATCATCATATTGCCGAAGGAAAACAACGCGATTACTTAACTGACTCCATGACCATTGATGAGCAACTCGAGTACCGATACATCATAAGTCTCGAAGGGAAAGACGTTGCAACTAACTTGAAATGGATCATGTCTTCTAACTCATTATGCTTTACACCAAAATTGCGTTATGAGACTTGGTTTATGGAAGGGAAATTGATTCCAGGCTTTCACTATGTCGAGGTAAAAGATGACTTCTCCGACCTAATTGAAAAAATGGAATACTATAATAATCACACTAAAGAGGCGTTAGATATTATTCACAATGCTAATCTGTGGGTATCTCAATTCAAAAACGCTAAACAGGAACACTTAATCTCATTAATGGTTGCTGATAAGTACTTTGAACAGTCGGGACAGAAGCAACCTAATGACTAGCCAAAAAGGTAAACCTCAAAACACAGGGTTAACACGTATCCTGAAAGCGACAGGGTACTCTGTTAAAGGATTGAAATCAGCATTCAAGAGCGAAGCTGCAATACGACAAGAGTTAGTACTTCTCGCGCTATTTATCCCGATTGCTCTTTACCTAGATATAAGCAAAGTTGAGCAAATCTTAATGATTGCCTCTCTAGTGCTGGTATTTTTGTTTGAATTGGTCAACTCAGCGATAGAAGCCGTTGTCGATCGTATAGGCACTGAGCATCACGAACTCAGCGGCAAAGCTAAAGACATTGGCTCCGCCGCAGTTATGGTGAGTCTTGCTCTCGCAGTTTTCACTTGGCTCTATATTCTCGTTTAAAGTGCTCTAGTAAAAACTTTAAGAAGACACAAAGCCCTACTTCTGACATTCCCCACAAAAGAAGGTATTGCGTTGGCCTATCTTTTGTTCTTGGAGAGCTTCGCCACATTCTGGGCATGGCTCTCCGGCTTTTCCGTAAACTAATAACTCTTGTGCGAAGTAACCCGGTTTGCCATCTGCTTGGGCAAAGTCTTTCAGTGTGGTTCCGCCTTGCTGAATGGCAATTTCTAGCGTAGCTTTGATGTTCTCTACCAACAATTGCCACTCTTTCTTAGTTAGTTTTCCTGCCGGGCGAGTGGGATGAATGCGGGTTTTAAACAAAGATTCGTTGGCGTAGATATTTCCGACTCCGACGACAATTTTGTTGTCCATGATGAACTGCTTAACCGCAACACGCTTACCTTTAGCTTTCTCCACGACGTAGTCCGCGTTGAACTCTTCAGTTAAAGGCTCTGGTCCCATATGACCTAAAGCGGCATGTGGCTCATTAGGCGCGCTCCACAGCCATGCGCCAAAGCGGCGCGGATCGTTGTAGCGCAGCACTTTGCCATTGCTCAGTTTGAGATCCACATGATCGTGCTTTGCTGGAGGAAAATCAGCATCAAGCACACGCAGTGAACCCGACATGCCTAAGTGAACAATCGCAGTTCCTTCGTCCGTTTCTATCAACAGATACTTAGCGCGGCGACTGATATTACGAATCACCTGCCCTTCTAGCTTCTTCAACTCTTGAGGGATATCCCAACGCAGTTTCGGGGTTCGGAATACAAATGCCTTAATCGTCTCGCCAACCATGTGTGGACTGATGCCCATTCGGCTTACTTCAACTTCTGGTAATTCAGGCATTTAATTCTCCTTAAAACGCTAAGAGCATTGATATTGGGTGGCTAGCATAATCGAAAAGAACAAAGACAAATACAGCCTTTGCATAGGGTTATTCGTAAGACTTACTTGGGCATGATGTAATTGCCATCAACAGAAATCGCAATCCATTTATCTTGCCAGTTTTTAAACAACCAAAAGTCTCCAAGCCGATAAAAGGTCACTCGTTGCGGTTCTTCTAAGTCTTGGTACCAGATCTCAATACTTTCTGGAGAAGACAACTGAGACTTTAAATTATCGTATTGTTCTGAGGTCAGCTCAGTCCCTTCCAAAGATTGCCAACGAGTCACAATCTCTTGTACGGGAATATTAGCTTTAATGTTCGATTGCCATTGCCCATTTTGTTTCTCCAATTCCCAACCTGAGAAGTAAATAGCACTCACGTCATGATCAGAGCGCAATAAATTGGGGTAAGGATCCACGGGTTCTTCGACAAGGTAGGTTTTGATCAAGGTTGGCGCATTCAAGATCACCATAAAAACGATGATGCCTAGGATAAGAATATTGTTCCAACGACGGCGACGGGCCGGACTAACGCGCATAGCAGTTCCTAATCTCCTGTAGTTATCAACAAACTACCAAAGCGTATGAATTTTGACTAGAACATCTGTATGGAAACACGTGAAAGAAGGGATGAAGTGAGAGATTACTGAATTTTAGGTAATAAAAAGCCCAACTCGAGAGTTGGGCTTTTTAAATCGTCAAAGAGACAAAACCAATTATTTGATTTTAGCTTCTTTGTACATAACGTGCTGGCGTACAACTGGATCAAATTTCTTGATCTCAAATTTGCCTGGCATGTTACGCTTGTTCTTATCTGTTGTGTAGAAGTGGCCAGTACCTGCTGAAGATACTAGACGGATTTTCTCACGAACGCCTTTCTTTGCCATTGCCTATTTCCTCTTAAACGTTTTCGCCACGTGCACGGATATCAGCAAGAACAGTATCGATACCCTTCTTGTCGATGATGCGCATACCTTTTGCAGTAAGGCGTAGTTTAACAAAACGTTTTTCGCTCTCTACCCAGAAACGATGAGTTTGTAGGTTCGGCAGAAAACGACGCTTAGTAGCATTTCGTGCGTGTGAACGGTTGTTACCCGTTACTGGACGCTTACCAGTTACTTGGCATACTCGTGACATGAATGTCTTCTCCAAAATCGTTTCAGCTCGATATCAACCTTGGTGGCCGAACCTCTCTATTTCTCGGAAAGAAGTTAGAGGTTAAGAACCGCTATGGAAAATCCATACAAGGCTATCAAAGGTCGCGCATTATACTAACTTGATATGCATTGCTCAAGACCCGAACAGATCCTTTTTACAGGTTTTCGTGATCTTTTTTTAGACAGCAGGTTTTTTCTAGCAGTCCAAGCTGAATTCAGTTAAAAATTTAGTGGCGAGGATGATAGCAGATTTTTAGCAACTAACAACCTAAAAAATGCACAGTTATATCCACCCTCTTTCTGCAAAAGAAACGCTTTCGCCATCACCGATAACGAAATGGTCCAAAATCCGTATATCCACCAGCGCTAAAGCATCGATTAATCGTCGCGTAATTCGTCTGTCTGCTTGGCTCGGCTCTGCAACACCAGACGGGTGATTGTGTGCCAGAATCAAAGCAGCTGCGTTGTGATGCAAGGCTCGCTTGACGACTTCTCTCGGATAAACCGACGCGGCATCTAGTGTGCCTTCAAACAAAATCTCATCTTTTATTACTCTATGCTGGTTATCTAAGAAAAGAATGTAGAAAGCCTCTCTTTGTCGATCTCTTAATATAGAAGAAAGATACATTTTAGTTTGTTCGGGGCTGGTTAATGCATCACCACGCTTTAAGGTTTCGGCTAAATAACGTTGCGTCATTTCCAAGACGGCTTGTAACTGCACGTATTTCGCTTGTCCCAACCCTTTGTGTTGGCAGAACTCTTTTTCGGTTGCAGAAAAAAGCTGGCGAAGTGAACCGAAATCTTGAATAAGAAAATCAGCCAATTCGATGACATTCATACCTTGTGTGCCAGTGCGAAGAAAAATCGCCAACAATTCAGCATCGCTCAAAGCTTGCGGCCCTCTGTGTAGCAGCTTCTCTCGTGGCATAGAATCAGTAGGTAAGGATTTAAGGGTCATCATGAGCTCTCTTTCTCTAGTGAACTCCTATTGCACAAAACAAAAGCAGAAATTCGAAACTGACTTTTGTTTTTTCCGTTAGCCGCGGCTTTTTTATGTAATTTAGCAATCCATCAGAACGTACCACGTTCAACCAGATCGTCTTTTCTCTCCTGTGGATTTCTAAAAAAGGCATAGACCTCTTCTCTAAAATTTGAACAAAAAAACTATTATTGAGGCTCTAGAAATCCCAATAATTAATATTCTGTAGTTTGATATGGATTAGCTTCTCATCAGATTTGCTTGGGCGATGATAGATTCAGTTGTGCTAAACTCGTCGCCAGAAAAATTGGAGATCTCACATGCAAACACTAGCAGGAAAGAAAATTCTACTCGGCATCAGTGGCGGTATTGCCGCGTATAAATGTGCGGAGCTAACCCGTCGCCTAATAGAAAGAGGCGCGCAAGTTCAAGTAGTGATGACCAAAGCGGCGAAGGAGTTCATTACTCCCTTAACCATGCAGGCAGTCTCTGGACGCCCGGTGTCGGATAGCTTGTTAGACCCAGCAGCAGAAGCGTCGATGGGTCACATTGAACTGGCAAAATGGGCAGATTTGGTTCTTCTTGCTCCTGCAACTGCAGATTTGATTGCACGTATGTCGGCTGGCATGGGTAATGATTTGCTTACTACGTTAGTACTTGCGACAGATTCACCAGTAGCGGTATCTCCAGCAATGAATCAACAGATGTACCGCAATGTCGCAACTCAAGACAACATCGCGACACTAGCACGCCGCGGTATGCACATTTGGGGTCCTGCGGCCGGTGAGCAAGCATGTGGCGATGTTGGTCCTGGTCGAATGCTAGAGCCAATGCAACTTGTCGGCTTATGTGAGCAGTTCTTCCAACCGAAACTGTTGGCAGGAAAATCGGTATTGATCACCGCAGGTCCAACTCGTGAAGCAATTGACCCAGTGCGTTACATTTCTAACCACAGCTCAGGAAAGATGGGCTTTGCACTAGCAAATGCTGCAGCGCAATTGGGTGCGAAGGTCACGCTAGTCAGTGGACCCGTCAGCTTGAATACGCCAGCAGGTGTTGAGCGTATCAATGTTGCGAGTGCACAAGAGATGCATGATGCTGTAATGGCTCACGCGCCTAGCCACGATGCTTTCATTAGCTGTGCCGCCGTAGCTGATTACCGTCCAGAAAATGTGGCGTCTCAAAAATTGAAAAAGACGGAAAACAACGATCAGATGACCATCAACATGGTCAAAAATCCTGATATCGTAGCGGCCGTCGCCAATATGACTGTGCAACGTCCATTCACTGTTGGCTTTGCAGCAGAGACCAATGACGTAGAAACCTACGCTCACGGTAAACTGGTAAAGAAAAACCTCGATATGATTTGTGCGAACGATGTTTCTGTTGAAGGCCAAGGTTTTAACAGTAACGACAACGCCATCACTTTATTCTGGCCAGAAGGCGAACAGGCGTTGGCATTAGAATCCAAAGAAGCGCTAAGTTTCAGAATTTTGGAAAAAATGCACGAATTGATGTAATTACCATTCGCTTTTCATAGAAAACTGGCACAAATTTGGTACAAACATGACAAGTGAGGGTGTTAAAGCTCCCATTACCTCCTCACTGGTCTAGTTTGATGCCAAAGAGCGTCTTATAATCCCCTCCGCTCAACTTTGTATTTTGAAAGGAAGTAACTAAATGGCCGGCAGTAAAAAATCCAATCGTCGTGAAGAAATCTTGCAAGCTCTCGCGCAGATGCTTGAATCTACAGAAGGCGCTTCACGCATTACTACGGCAAAATTGGCGAAACAGGTCGGTGTTTCAGAAGCGGCACTTTACCGCCACTTCCCAAGTAAAGCTCGCATGTTTGAAGGCTTAATTGAGTTCATCGAAGAAGCACTCATGACTCGTATCAACCGTATTTTGGATGATGAGAAAGACACATTAGAGCGCATTCGTATGGTAATGCACCTTATCTTGGCATTCTCAGAACGTAACCCAGGTTTGACACGCATTCTTTCCGGTCATGCTCTAATGTTTGAAAATGAGCGCCTACGCGATCGCATCAACCAACTGTTTGAACGTATCGAAACGCAACTTCGTCAGATCCTACGTGAACGTAAGATCCGTGAAGGTAAATCGTTCCCAGTGGAAGAGCGCATTTTGGCGGCTCAAATCCTAGGACAAGTTGAAGGCAGCTTGAACCGCTTTGTTCGTAGTGATTTCAAATACCAACCAACCGCGAACTTTGACGAGTATTGGGCACTTCTTAGCGCACAAATTAAGTAGAGATTATGAGTAAAGACAAATTCACTAAGCCGGAGTTTTCTCTTTCACTTATCCACCCTCGTAACTGGGGTGTTTGGCTCGGCTTTGGCTTTTTGGCTATCGTGGTCAATATCCTTCCATACCGCATGTTGCTATCGTTAGGTCGCACACTCGGCCACCTCGGCATGCGCTATGGCAAAGGTCGTGTCCATGTCGCGACACGTAACCTTGAACTGGCTTTTCCAGATAAAGCGCCTGAAGAGATCCAACACATTGTTGAAGAGAACTTTAAGAATACCGGTATGGCACTGATCGAAACCGGTATCACTTGGTTTTGGCCGACATGGCGTTTCAAAACTCTGATCATTGAGAAAGACCTAGTCGCACTTCGTGAGAAAGCCGCAGAAGGTAAAGGTGTATTACTGTGTTGTGTACATGCTTTAAATCTTGAAATCACCGCTCGTGCTTTCGGCGTGTTAGGTGTTGCAGGCTATGGCGCTTTCCGCCCGCACAACAACCCAGCGTACAACTTCATTCAGTACTGGGGACGCACACACAACGGCAACAAACTTATTGACCGCAAAGACGTTAAACAAATGATTCGTGTTCTACGCAGCGGTGAGCGTTTGTTTTACTTACCGGATCACGATTACGGTCGTAACAAATCGGTATTCGTCCCTTTCTTCGCAATTGAAGACGCTTGTACTACAACTGGCACCAGCATTCTGGCTTACACGTCCAAGTGCTCGATAATTCCGGGCTCTGGCTTCCGCAATGGAGATGGTAAGTATGAAATCATCGCTGATAAGTGCATTGAAGCCGACTATCCGAAAAAAGACGAAGTAGCGGCAGCGGCTTATATGAACACCTTTGTAGAAGAAGTTATTCTGCGCGCACCAGAGCAGTGGATGTGGCTACACAAGCGCTACAAGACCATGGCTGATGAAACTGCGCCAAAAGGCATTCGCTACAAGTAAGTGATAAAGATAAAAGAAAGGGGCTGATGGATATCCACCAGCCCCTTTTTCTTTAATGATGAAAGAACAATTAAATGCCGTATTCCGCGCGGTACGCTTTTACTGCTTCTAGGTGCTCTTTGTCTGTACCTTTCTCTTCAAGGAAAGTCACAAGATCTGTCAGGCTAACGATTGAGATGATTGCACAACCAAAGTCACGCTCCACTTCTTGAATCGCAGACAGCTCACCTTTGCCCTTTTCTTGACGGTCAATCGCAACTAACACACCTGCTAGGTCCGCACCGTTTGCTTGGATGATTTCCATTGATTCGCGAATCGCGGTACCAGCTGTGATTACGTCATCTACTAGCATGATACGACCTTCAAGCGCCGCTCCTACAAGGTTACCGCCTTCGCCGTGGTCTTTTGCTTCTTTACGGTTGAAGCAGTAAGGCGTGTCGGTGTCGTGGTGATCCGCTAGCGCTACTGCAGTTGCAGTCGCGATTGGGATACCTTTGTACGCAGGGCCAAACAGTACATCAAACTCAATGCCTGAATCCGCCAACGCTGCTGCGTAAAAACGACCAAGACGCGCTAGGTCACGACCAGTATTGAAAAGACCAGCGTTAAAGAAGTACGGGCTTTTACGGCCAGATTTCAAAGTAAACTCACCAAACTTAAGAACTTCTTTCTCAAGTGCAAACTCAATAAATTCACGCTGGTATGCTTTCATTATTTTCTCTCTATGTCCTTGGTTTCTTGTGTCTCTTCTCGACAATCATTCATTTCTCTGTTGTCGAGATAAAAAAATAGCCCCCATAATGGGAGCTATTAAAATCAATTGGCTAACGCCGCCTTCTGCGCTGCGACAATTTCCGTAATGCCGACTTTCGCCGACTCTAGCAGAGCCATCAGCTGCTCGTGACTGAACGGTTCACCTTCTGCGGTGCCCTGAATTTCAATCATCTTGCCTTCTTCTGTCATCACTACATTCATGTCTGTGTCTGCCGCTGAATCTTCAACGTACTCAAGGTCACACAGAACATCATCACCTAGCAAACCAACTGAAACTGCCGCTACGTGACCTTTCATTGGGTTTGCTTTTAGCTTGCCACTATTCACTAGGTGTTGGAACGCATCTGCCATTGCAACGCTTGCGCCGCTGATAGATGCGGTGCGAGTACCGCCATCTGCTTGGATAACATCACAGTCAACCGTGATCATGAACTCACCCATCGCTTGTAGATCAACGACAGCGCGTAGGCTACGTGCGATCAAGCGTTGGATTTCCATCGTACGACCACCTTGCTTACCGTTCGCCGCTTCACGACGAGTGCGCGAGTGAGTCGCACGAGGTAGCATGCCGTATTCAGCCGTTACCCAGCCTTTACCTTGACCTTTTAGCCAACGAGGCACAGATTCTTCAACGGTCGCATTACACAACACTTTGGTGTTACCAAATTCAACTAACACTGAGCCTTCAGCGTAAGCTGTGTAGTTACGAGTAATTTTGATTGGGCGAACTTGGTCCGCCTTGCGATCGTTTGGACGCATGGGCATCTACCTTAAGTAATGAGGAGAAGACGATTTGGTTGGGCGCAGATTATAACGGAATCGATTAAATAAAGCTATCTGGACAATCTCGTCACAGAATAGCAAAGCCTCTGCCATCTTGCTGTGCTACTATTGCGTGGTAATTTTCAGCAAATTTAAAAGACAGGAAAATTCGATGATTTACAGTATGACAGCGTATGCGCGCAAAGAAGTAAAAGGCGATTGGGGCAGCGCAGTGTGGGAGATCCGCAGTGTAAACCAACGCTACCTAGAAACTTACTTCCGCATGCCAGAACAGTTCCGTGCTCTTGAGCCAGTACTGCGTGAGCGTTTTCGTAAGCGCCTAGCTCGCGGCAAAGTAGAATGTAATCTGCGTTTTGAAGCAAACCCAGCAGCAAAAGCAGAGCTTAGCATTAACGAAGCACTGGCAAACCAAGTGATCAAAGCTGCTGAGCAAGTGATGCACATGACTGGTGAGCTAAGCCGCATCAACCCATTCCAAGTCATGCAATGGCCTGGTGTGATGGAAACACCTGAGCAAAATATGGATGAGGTGAACAAAGAACTGCTTGCTGCATTTGATGAAGCAATTGGTGAGTTCATCGAAGCGCGTGGCCGTGAAGGCGAGAACATGAAAGCGCTTATCGAACAACGCCTAGAAGCGATCACATCAGAAGTCGTGAAAGTGCGCGCACGCATGCCAGAAATCCTAGAGTGGCAACGTGAGCGTCTGTTCTCGAAGTTTGAAGATGCGAAAGTAGAGCTAGACCCATCTCGCGTTGAGCAAGAGCTTATCCTTCTGGCACAGAAATCAGACGTAGCAGAAGAGCTAGACCGTCTTGATTCTCACGTAAAAGAAACCACAAACATCCTGAAGAAAGGTGGCGCAGTCGGTCGTCGTTTAGATTTCATGATGCAAGAGTTTAACCGTGAATCGAACACGCTAGCGTCAAAATCGATCAGCACAGACATCACTGCATCAGGTGTTGAACTGAAAGTTCTGATTGAGCAAATGCGCGAACAAATTCAGAACATCGAATAATAAAGACCTCGATGAGATATCTAAAGAGCCTCGCACTGCGGGGCTTTTTATTTGCTGATGCTTCACTTGCTTCCTATATATAAAACCAATAATCTTGTGTGGTTACTTCTAAACCATTGAATCGCCATGACTCGTCCGCATTGCTTCGTCCTGCAACATGACTCCCCTATTTCTTTCTATCCTAATAAAAATCAGTTGATGATTGATGGTGAGGAGGTTCATTTAGAGCCATTGCAAGCAAGATTGCTGAGCTACTTTATCGAGAATCGTGGGAAAGTACTGAGTACCCAGCAAATCGCCGATGATGTCTGGCAAAGGACGCAAGTTTCCGACAACTTGGTGAGACAAGTCATTAGTCTACTGCGCAGTCAGCTTCAGGACAAAACGCGTCCGTATCGCATCATTCAGACCATTCCTAAGCAAGGTTACTTATTTGATATCGAAGTGACTGAGCCAAGCATAACGCGCACTCCTATCACTGAAGAAGCGGTTCCTCTTACTCGTACCGCAAAGCCTAAAAACAAACGTATGGTTTTAGCTGTAGCTGCAATCCTGACGGTTGGGCTTATTGTGGCTTGGGTAGTAAAAATGGTGACACCACAGATGAAACAACGGTGATAACAGCACAACACAGTGACGTAGTGCCCGTTTATATTCATGATATTACGCTCGATTCCAGCAGCAACTTTGAAATGGCAGAAAGCGTATATAACTATCTCTTCTATGGGCTAAATTCAGCCAAAAACCTATCCGGCTATCACTATTCTCAGCTATCCAAACAAAGTAAGCAGTCTCTTGCCAACCATGGTGTTGAGCTCAAAAGTTGGATTAAGAAAGTAGAAGGCAATTATGTGCTTAGCGTCTTGGTGCAAAACAACCACCAACCCAACCAGAGCCAAAAGGTAGAGAAGACGTTTAACCAAGATAACTTCTTCGATGCTATCGGCGATGTGATTTTAGAAATCAAAGCCATCATTGCACCAATGAGTTCCGATTACGAAGTGGCTAGCCATCGCGTGACGTCCATCAGTAACTATGACGATTGGAAAGTGATCTCTGAAGGGATTTCTCTTTTCTATCAAGGTAAAGGTGGTCCCGCTTTTTCGGATATTGCTCAGCAGCTAAATACGATTCAACAGCAAGGGCGAGACAGCTATTTGGTCAGCGCTTTGTTGTCTTACTCTGAATCTTTAGCTTACTTACGCGAGCACAAACAAGAAGACCGAGAGCAAGCGCTTCACTCAGCCAAGCAAGCGTTCGAACTGAACCCACGTTGTGATATTGCCAACCTCACTTTGGGGCTTGCTTTACTTATCAACCAGCACCCTAATCAAGCCTTCCCATACTTGTTTTACGCAGCAGAAAGCACGCCAAGTCCAATCAGTTTTTACTTACTCAGCGTGGCTGACAAACTCGCAGATAACCCGAAAGGCTCGCAATACAATTACCAACGCTATACTGAGATGAAAAAAGAACATAACGGGCAACTATTTGATCTTATTGAATCTTCACAAAAAGCAAACCTATTCCAAACAGCCAAATAGCCTCAAATAAATCGGAACGAAAAACCGCTACTCTCACCTATTGCTAAGTCGGCATCTCCAATGCTGATGGGTATTCTGGATGTTTGATTTTTGTTTGGAGTTCAACTCGCTTGCCTTGCATCAAGCGTAAGAAACTTACCTTCCACATACTTGTAAACCAATTCATTCATTTCTTGGGATACACACATGTTGAAGAAGTTTGCTTTTCAGATCATTCCAATCCAGATCTTTCTTTTCGTCTTTTGGTTCAAAAATGGCTTTATCGATAAAGTGATGGGCGTGCTACTTGGCATCATTACGCCTGATACTGCCTATGCAGGCGATACTTGGGCAGGCTGGAAAGGCTATATCGTTGGGACTTGGGATAAAAGCCAAGTCGGTCATGCACTGCTGAGCCCAACGTTTGACTTGATGTTCCCGATCCTCATCGCTTTGCAATGCTTACCGTTTTTATTGGTAATTCGATCAGTACTGGCAGGCGAGTTTATGGCAGGTAAAGAGCGCCCGTGGCTACTCTGTGCGGCTTTTGCATCTCTGTTCGTGACGGGTTGTATGGCTTTCACCCAAACCATTACGGGTGCGAGTGATGGGCAATACCTATGGCAATTTATTGGCTTTAGCATGGTTGCCATCATGTATCTGCGTAACGAACAAGGTAAATAAAGTCACATCAAAAGCCCCAATCCAATGGGGCTTCTTCATGACGTTTAGTCTGTTTTAGGCATTGATGTTCTTCATACAATGTTCACATAGCACAGGCTTTTGCTCTGTAGATTTTAGGCGAAAACGCTGCCAGAAAGTAGGCTCAGCTTTAGTCACAAAAATACCGCCAAGTAATGGCAACAACAGAGCGACAGAAACCAACGACAAACTGTTACCCGCAATCCATGTTGAAAGACTCAGTGCAATCAAAGGGAAAAACAGAAAACAGATCGAGGCAGTAAACGGCGTCGACACTTGTCCAAGCTTAAAGTACGCCACAATGCCACCTACGCTAGCAAACATACCGAGATAAATCACAGCGCTAATCGAGTCCACCGAGAACTGAGAAATATCTGGTCGCTCGACGATCAGTGAGGTGATAAACAACAGCACAGAAGCAACAAAGCTTGGAAAGGCGTTGTAAGTCAGTACTGGAATGCCTTTACAGAACTTTTCAACAAACACATACATCACTGCATGAATCGCAACCGCCCCACCTAGAGCGAGAAAGCCCAGCAGGTAATCCTCTCCACCTAGACTCATTTCTTTCGCCAGAATCAGAATTAAGCTCAGAACCGCGACCAAAAGGCCGGCAATCTGGGATTTACGTAACCTAAGCCCAAGAAACAGACTCGATGTCACCATCACCGCTATCGGCACATTGGCGAAGATGATCGAAGCAAGGCCCGATGAAATGTATTGTTCCCCAAAAATCATCAAGGTAAACGGAATCGCGAAATAGAAAATCGCAACGACGAACATCCAGAACACTTTACCTTTAGGGAAGAACAGAGGCTGTTTGAGGTGTTTCGCCAACATGATTAATAGCGGTGCGGCAATCAGAAAACGCAGTCCAGTAGCAAAGATAGGTGGAATAGTTTGCACCGCTACTTCCATCGCAAACCACGTGGTGCCCCAAATCAAACACACAGACACGAACAAGATAATTGGTAGATGCTTATACGTCATGACGACCTCCCGCTTGTTGAGCATTAACAAGGTTTGGCAGATACGCAGCAAAGCGCTCGTTACGAGCAATTAAAGTGGTTTTCATTTTTTAGTTCCCATCACAGGGCGGTGTAAATAAAAAGCTATTTACACGCGTAACAAATTCGCACGGTAATGCGTGCAGTGACATTGTTGGCAGCGATATGCTGCGAGATAGGAATTAAGCTATCGGAGGACGATAGTGAGAGTGCATATCTGCACTGGTATAGATAGAAGTTTGGCTAGTCGCAAGCTCATGACGATATGGTGCCTCATATGAACGTTGCTGGGTTTCGACAACTGCCGTGCCCGAAGCATGACCATGGGAACAACATTGTTTTTCGAAGCATGTTCCGCCCGGTTCACAACAACCCGGTTCTTCCTTGTTGACGGTATTAAACTCGATATCACAATAGCTAAAGTGCATCACTTCTGCATTGGGAGTGTTATCTGAGTAACCGGGTGAGACCTCTGCACGAGCTACGCCACTCGACAGCATAAAAGCCATCAAAGCAGAGAGCAGGAAGCAAATTGTGGATGTGCTTTTCATCAGCATCACAATGTCTCATAAAAAGGAGAATACGGGATAGCGTGAAGATAACTGTCAAACAGACAAGAAACAATAGTGCTTGAGATGACTTTACACTTTTTTACCCCAAAGTCGTGTAGATGTGATTCCCCTTCACACAAAAGCAAAGCCTCGCACTTGGCGAGGCTTAACATTATTCATCTTTTTCGGCGGTTTGATTATCAATATACGGCCAATAATGATGACCGACTCGAATAACCAAAGTAGCGGCAGCCAGAATAAACGCGGCCAAAGACAGCCACACTATCATCACTGAGTCGAGCTCTTTCATTCCGAGAGTGATATAGCGAGCAATGGCCATCATGGCAATGTAAATTGGGTAACGGACTGGTATCTTACCGTTCATCACAAACTGCCCAACCATAGCAAGCACTTCCAGATAGATGAACATCAATAAGATATCATCGAGTGCAACACGCTTTTGCACGTAAATATGGACAAACTCTTCGACCATAGCCCAAACAGTCGCCAGAGTAATGGCAACCAAAAGCACAGCTTCAAGCAGATGAAAGATTTTCAGAAAGGGACGACTGAATGATTTAGGTAAATGCGACGGCATGGTCAACTATCCAAACAAATCAAAGGAGTAAGTTTGCAGTGTAGCACGCGGAGTTGAATAAGCTGAACTGACAAACCTCACCGGCAGAAAGAAAAAACGCTCCAATTAATAGGAGCGTTTCATTTTACCTTGAAGGTGACTTTACGCCACTTGCTGCTTTTTTTCTGCCACGCGCTTTTTCTTGCGATATTTAGGGTGCGTGATAGGAATCGCGGATAGAAGTTTTTTGGTGTAGTCATTTTGAGGGTTCGCGTAAATTTCTTTCGCGTTGCCCGCTTCCACCACCTTGCCAAAGTACATCACCGCCACTTTATCGGACACGTGTTTCACTACAGACAAATCATGAGAGATGAAGATAATGGCCAGATTCATCTCTTGCTGAAGTTGCAGTAACAAATTCAAGATCTGAGCCTGAACCGATACATCTAACGCAGAGACTGACTCATCACAAATCAACAACTTCGGTTTAAGGGCGATCGCACGGGCAATACCAATACGCTGACGTTGACCACCAGAGAATTCATGTGGATAACGGTTCACTGCCGTTTCTGGCAAACCGACTTTGACCAACAGCTCTTTCACCCACTGCTTACGCTCTGAAGACGTACCGATGTTGTGAATCACGTACGGCTCTTCGAGAATCATTCCAATCGTATGACGTTGGTTGAGCGATTCCATCGGGTCTTGAAAGACAATTTGCATGTCTTTACGCAATGAGCGCATTTGTTTCACAGACAATTTGGTGATGTCTTTGCCTTCAAAGAAAATCTTACCTTCTGTTGGCTCGTACAATTTCAAAATAGTACGACCTAGGGTACTTTTACCACAGCCAGATTCACCTACTAGGCCAAGAGTTTCACCCTCACCTACTGATAACGACACGCCATCAACGGCTTTAATGGTGTAGCCTTTCTTAAACAGTCCTTTACCTGATACAAAGTGCTGCTTAAGATCTTCAATTCTTAATACTTCTTTTGCCATAACATCCTCTTTTATGACTTGTTCACTTTGCACCAGTTAGCTAGCAAACATACTGGCATCGATCGGTTTAATATCGATCATCTGTTTAGGTTCGTTATCTAAACTCGGCATCAAACCCATTAAACGTTCTGTATAAGGGTGCTGTGGGTTATCAAACAGCTCGAAAATCTCGGCTTTTTCCACAATACGACCACCGTACATCACGGCTACGTCATCACACACTTCCGCAACCACACCAAGATCATGAGTAATGAAGATCATCGCCATGCCCGTTTCTTCTTGAAGCTCATTCATTAGTTCAAGAATAGACGCCTGCACGGTTACATCCAGTGCTGTGGTTGGCTCATCACAGATAAGAATGTCTGGTTTACACGCTAATGCCATCGCGATCATCACACGCTGACGCATGCCACCCGATAGGTTGTGTGGGTATTCATTCAGACGTTTTTCTGGCATAGGGATTTTTACTTTAGCCAGCATTTCTAGCGCGTAAGACTCTCTTTGCCTCTTATCCAATTCAGGACGGTGCAACTCCAAGACTTCGCACAGTTGGCGCCCGATACTATGTACGGGATTCAAAGCCGTCATCGGGTCTTGGAAAATAATAGAAATGCGGTCGCCGCGCATGGCGTACATTTCTTCTGCTGGTAATGTGGCAAGGTCTGTACCACGGTAATTGACCTCACCATTGACGATATTACCGTATGGTTTTGGCAACAGACCCATTATCGACATCGACGTGACACTCTTACCACTGCCCGACTCACCAACTAGACCAAGGGTACGCCCAGCACGAACATCAAAGTTCACGCCATGCAGTACTTTGACAGGTCCATCATCCGTAATGAATTCAACCTCAAGATCTTTAACACTTAGGATTACATCGTTTTCCATAACACATCCTTACAGCTTATAAGTGTCATCAACGACGACAACCGGTTCAAAAATTTTACCCGATTTCATCGCCTTCTGAGTTTCTTTCTTCACATCAGTATCAATCCAGTAAGTGCCATCACCAATGATGCCACCGCTAAACAGTGCTTCCGTCATGCGGTTCATTGGCTTCTCTGGCAGCTTTAACCAACGCCAGTGGCCATAACGAACGTAAGGCACCATATAACCAGGAACAATCACGTGCGCATCAATAATGTCACGCTGGATTTCATGACCAAGTTGGATCTTTTTGTCCATGTCCATATTGAAGCGATAATCGATGATCTTCGCATCAAGTTCAGGCGTGCTGTAGTTTGTGAACGAGTTGGTTTGTGGCTTATTCGCGTTCACTGAGTGGAAGTATTCCCAATAGGTTGGTATCTCAGAAGTGCCCATATCAAGGAACGCTAAATCATGTTTCTTCTCACGCACATATTTGAACATCGACGAGCCATCGATCAGCTTAAGCTCAATGTCTAAACCAGCCAATTTAGCCTGTTCGCGCACAAAGGCGATACGAGGCGTGTGTACTGGTGTCGCGTACGTCAATTCGAAGCTCAAACGTTGGCCTTTGTCATTGATACGGATACCGTCCGAACCAATCTTATCAAAACCCGCTGCAGCAAACGCTTGTGCCGCTTTTTCTGGGTCAAATTTCGGAGCTTTAGCATCTGGCAACGTGTATTTGCCGTGGCCGTAACCTGTTGGGTTTGGTTTACGACTGTAGTCACCACGCATGATGTTTTCGATCATACCATCAAAGTCGATCGCGTGAGTAATGCCTTTGCGGATGTTTAAATCATCCAATAATGGCATTGCAGTATTCATCCAAACACCGCCAGCCCCTACAGGGTATTGGTTGTAACCCCAGAACTTCTGAATGTAGCCTTTTTGGTAAGGTGCGGTATTGGATTTGTCATGCCATAGGCTTGGTAGAACCAGACCAAATGCATCTAAACTGCCTTTCTCAAAGTGCTTCTTGGCAATATCGTTATCACGGATGACGGTGATGCGAATCTTGTCGACGTTATAACGGTTTTGGTAGTACTTGTTCGAGTAACCCCACCAGTCTTCGCCTACGTGTTTAAAGGTAACGCTTTTACCTTTTTTGATATCCGCTAGGTAGTAAGCACTCGTGGTTGGTTCACTCTTAAAGTTGTAATAGCGAACAAAGTTGTCGTGAATACCATCACCATTCTCATCTTTCTTTGGATTCGCATAGAAATGAGCAGGACGAGGACGCAGTGCGCCCATTCTTAACAACAACTCTTCAGGATTGAGTTCTTTCGCGGCTTTAACCGCGAACGTTAAATCATCGAACTTAATCACATCTTCGACAGTCTTGTTATAGTAATCGTTATACCATGGCTCAAGAATGTCTTTCGAGCGATAGAACTTCAGCATAAATACAAAATCGTCGGCAGTGACAGGTTTACCATCTGACCATTTTGCTTCTGGGTTCAGTTTAAAATAAACGGTTTTGTTATCACCCGCTAACGCCCACTCATTAGCTAACTCCGGAATAAATTCGAGAGTATCAGGGTGACGTACAACCAATCCCGGTGTTTCATCCAGGATATAAGAACGCAAACCTGAGTTGGCATCGGGGCCAACACTACGCAAAGTCTGAGGAAAGCTCGACATATACGCTCGGAAGGTACCACCACGTTTTGCTTCAGGAGAGCCATATTGAGGCTCATCCCAGTTTGTTTGCCAGTTTAAGTCAGTCGGAAGCGTTGCTGACATCGCACCAAAACTCAGGGCGCTCAGCGTTGACGCTAATAATAATTTTTTCATAAAACTTCCCTTTTTATGTTTTGCTCACAATGCTTACTTAAACGTAGCGCGTGAATTTTTTCGGGTCGAATGCAGCTCGGATAGCTTCACCAATAAAGGTCACCATCACTAGCACCAGTACGATAGAGCTAACAACAGAAGCAACGATCCATGGCGAGTCTAGGTTCGACTTACCTTGTTGCAATAACTCACCCCAACTTGGTGTCGGAGGCATCAGGCCAAGGCCTAGGTAATCTAGTGCTGTCAGTGCTGTGATGTTCGCTGCGATAGTAAATGGTGCCAGCGTCACAATCATTACCATGGTATTTGGCAGGATGTGGTTGAACAGGATACGGCCGGTTGACGCACCTAATGCACGTGCTGCCATTACGTATTCACGAGCCGACTCTTTATAGGTCATGGTACGCATGTACCAAGTCATCCCCATCCACCCAAAGAGTACGTTAATACCGACGAACAGAGTAAAGGTTGGTTGCACTATCGAGACGAGGATCATGATGACGTACAAAAACGGAACCATTGACCAGACCTCGATCAAACGCTGAACAAATAAGTCAAATTTTCCGCCCCAGAAGCCCATCGCACAACCCACGGCAGTACCAATCGCATACGAGATGGCCATGGTTAGCAACGCAAAGCCCATTGCCGTTCGAAAGCCATAAACCAATCGAGCTAAAATGTCTCGGCCAATCACATCAGTGCCTAGGTAGTGCTTATCTTCCGCGCTTGGCGCTGTCGGTGGGAAATCACCGCTAAAGTCTTGCTCGTATGGGTTCCAAGGTACAATAGGTAATACAACGAAGTTATCGCCACCTTCTAATTCGAATACCTTTTGTAGCTCTCGGTAGTCTGCTTCACTAGAAGAAGCTTGGCCAAACTCAGAACCCAAGCGGACATCACTGACGACAGGAAAGTAAAAACTACCATCGTACTTAACGACCAGTGCCTTACTGTTGATCAACAGCTCCGAAAACAATGAAAGGATCAGCATGGTTGATAAGATCAAAAATGACCAATAACCGCGTTTGATTTCTTTAAAGTGACGGAACTTCTTTTGAGTTAATGGGCTAACTTTAATCATATTACGCTCCAAACTTCACACGTGGGTCGACTAAAGCAACACAGATATCCGAAATGATATTACCGATCAGTAGCAATACCGCGTTGATAGCTACGATGCCCATAACTACAGGATAATCGCGCTCCATGATGGACTCATAACCAAGCAGGCCGATGCCATCAATATTGAAAATTACTTCAATAAGGAACGCACCTGTCATAAAGAACAGCAATGAATTACCAAAGTGAGAGGCGATTGGAATCAAACTATTGCGCAGCGCGTGCTTGCGTACTGCTTTCTTAAATGGCAAACCTTTTGCAATCGCAGTACGAATGTAATCGGATGACAAGTTTTCCATCAGGTTATTTTTCATTGTCATCGTTAGCGTTGCGAAGTCACCAATCAGGTAACAGATAAGAGGTAGTACCGCATGCCACATGATGTCTTTTGCGCGCTCAAAGAAGGTTTCATAGTCATCAAAGTCGTCTCCGACAAAGCCTCCCATCGGGAACCACTCTAGGTGATAACTGAACAAGGTGATAAGTAGGACACCAACCACGTATCCGGGTAGTGCGTACCCGACAAAGATGAGAATAGAAGAAGCGGAATCAAATACGGAGCCGTGTTTAAGCGCTTTATAATAGCCGAGCGGAATCGAAATAAAATAACTGATAAAAAAAGTCATTCCGCCATAAAACAAAGAAACAGGTAAGCGCTCTGCAATCATGTCAGACACAGGTTCGTAATAACGAGTAGATTCACCTAAATCAAGCGTCACCAAGCGACTCAACCACTCAACATAAGCTTCCATCACTGGTTTATCTAAGCCATAAAACGCATTCAGCTCAGCGATTTGATCATCGGAGAGAGCGGTATTACCGCCAGCAGATGTCATTGACGCGGCGCCATCACCTTGCGCTTGCATTTGAGAAAGCATGCGCTCAACCGGACCACCAGGTACGAATCGCGTGATAGCAAAGATAAGAATGGTAATCCCGAGAAACGTTGGGATAACCAACGCCAAACGGCGTAAAAAGTACGACAGCATATACAACTTGCTCCTTGTCTACTGTCCATTATTAGGCGGAATTGGAGAGGAGGAATCCGGCCCAAAATGGTGCATCTCTATCCCGTAGTAACTAAAGCTGTTGAAACACACTCCCTGAATTTCAAAAGCCAGTTTTTTCCACTACTGCAATAATTTCAGCGTCATATTTATCTTGAATCCACTGAAGCTTCAAGTGTTTGAACCCAAAACATGACAAACTTCCCTCGAGGTCGAAAAATAGAAATGTTTTTGTAAAAAATTATAAAAAACCACAAAACCAATTCATACAGAATATCAATCTGGGCACTTTAGAGCCAAAACCCTATATAAACATGCATATATAGAGAATAATTAGACGAAAACGCCCATTACTATTTGACCCTGAAATACGAGTGAGCCCTTTTATAATGGTGGGTATCATATTCTGATACCACCCCTTGCGATCGAGTTAACATAGAGACCATTCCATAAAAAAACCAAATCAGAATAATTCTCTAGATAAGTACCCATTTTCAGTACCAATCGCCTAGTTAAAAACCAAAGACCACATAAGTCATTAGTCTTTACAAGAAACACAAAATACGGTGTTTTATTAACATTTGATCTCGCCCACCCTTCCTAACACAGCCATTTATTCTGTGATTTACATCACTTTTGGAATTTTACATCTTTTTTACATTTCCTTATCTCTGTTTACCACTGGTTTGACTTCCTTTTTTCACCTCAGGTATACATGTGGCAAGCGTTAACGAAATCTTAACGTCACAATTGGTCTTTAAGTGACCATACATAGGAAATAATAATAATCGGAGCAACAAGGATGTATAAAAACACAACCGCTTTATCTGTTGCGATCAGCCTTGCACTGGGAACGGCGGCGGCAGTGGCCCCACTAGCAGCACAGGCAGAAGAGCAGCAAGTTGAAAAACTTCAAAAGATGAAAGTTACTGGTTCACGTTTAACACGTGCGTCTATGGAAGGAAGCACTCCAGTAGCAGTAATCGGCCGTGCAGAAATTGAACGTGCCGGTGATATCTCCATCGCTGATGTACTACGTAAATCTTCATTCAACTCTTTCGGTTCATACAGTGAAAGTTCAGGTAGCTCGTGGCAGAGCCAAGCAACAATGTCGCTACGTGGCCTAGGTGCTTCACGAACACTTGTTCTTATTAACGGTAAGCGTCTACCTGGTTCTGCAACCATGGGTGGCGGCGCAGCAAACTTAAACGTGATTCCTGCAGCTATCGTTGAGCGTGTTGAAGTTATGGCCGACGGCGGTTCTGCCGTGTACGGTTCAGATGCTGTTGCAGGTGTTGTAAACGTAATTCTAAAAGATGAGTTCGACGGCATTAACGTAACCGTTGGTGGCGGCATTCCTTCGCAAGAAGGCGGTGATGAACAGAACTTCTCTATCGTAACGGGTACTTCTGGAGAAAAAGGTAATATTTACTTTTCGTTTGAACATGATTCGAAAGGTGAGATTTACCAAAGAGACCGTGATTACTTGAGCTCAAAGAATACTGGTTCAGATAACTACTTTGATATGTCAGGCGTAAGTATTTATGGCCGTAACGTATATCATGATGGCAAACTAAAGCCTCTGAACGGTTATGACACTGATGCGAAGTGTGACTCATCTAAAGGCTTCGTGGGTGTTACTGAATACCCTGGTCTTGGCCCTATGTGTGGTTACGACTACACCTCAGAGGCAGCTCAAACCGCTTCTCTTGAACGAAATACAGTTTTTGTAAATGGTAATATTTTCCTATCAGATACAACGACCTTTAACGCACAAATGCTTTTAAGCCGTAACGAAAGTTTCGGTCGTTTTGCCCCAGCGGCAGGTTACTTTGAAGTTGATCCATCAACTTCAGGCGGCGCTGATTTCTTTACAGAAAACGGCTTGGACCCATCTAAGGGCCCGGCAAGTGTTTACTACCGTTTCACGAACGTAGGTACGCGTGACACAAACGTTACGGATTTCCAAGCGGATATGAAAGCAGGCCTAGACGGCTCTTTCTATACTGACGGGTTCGGTGAGGTAATTTGGGAAACTGGCTACCACCTAAACTACTCAAACAGTAACGAGCGCGGTACTGGTTATGTTCTACGTTCACCTGCAGAAGCACTTGCTAACTCTGGTGAATTCGTAGATGGCGAATTTAGTGCTGATGCGACTAAAGATTTGGCCGCGACAACTGCACGTGAATCGCAAATGGAAATGCACCAGATCAATGGTGGTTTACAGTTCGACCTAGCAGATATCGGTGATGTAACCATTCCACTATACATTGGTGCTGAAGCAACAACGTATGACTACTTTGACCAATACGATTCACAAAGTGAAGCAGGTAATATCATTGGTAGCGCTGGTAACTCAGCGGCTGGTGATCGCCAAACATACGCTCTCTTTGCAGAATCCTTGATCGCTTTCACTGATGAGCTAGAGATGAACGTAGCGTTACGCTACGACCACTACAGCGATTTTGGTAGTGCCGTTTCACCAAAAGCATCATTCCGTTACCAACCACTTGATAACTTAATGTTCCGAGCTGGTGCAGGTATGGGCTTCCGCGCTCCTTCTTTAAGCAACCTTTACGGTGCGGATAGCGAATCAAATGATTTCGCAAAAGACTATGTTTACTGTGAAGACCAAGGCATCTCTGACGCAGATTGTCCTGAGAAACAGTACACAACAACGCGTACATCAAATGAAGATCTAGATGCTGAGACATCAACGTCATTTAACTTCGGCGTAAGCTACTCGCCAATCGAAGATCTAGCGTTAACTGCGGATTACTACAACATCCGTATTGAAGATACGATCGTGATGAACACACTACAGAGTATGATTGACCAAGAGCGTAGCAGCGGTCAACCAAACTCAAACATCACTCGTGATTCAGCAGGCAGCATCACACACGCAACGGTTCCACTATCAAACATCGGCGACCTTGAAACATCAGGCATCGACTTAAAAGTGAACTACTTGTATGACTTCGATGTAGCGACTGTACGTTACGACTTTGGTGGTACTTACGTACTAGATTACAGCAGCCCTGAGTACGTAGATGGTCCAACAAACAACAAAGTAGGCCGCAACGGTCTACCTGAGTACCGTTTCCAAACGGGTGTTGGCTTCAATGTCTTGAGCGACCACGATATTTACCTATCGGCTGATCACATTGCCTCTCAAGCACAAGACGTAGATAAGAACTACAATAAGACCGGCAAGATCCCAAGCTACACAACGTTCAACGTAGCCTACAACTACATGGCACCTTGGGATGCAAAACTAACAGCAGGTGTACGTAACCTAACTGACGAAGATCCAGCATTTGAAGCAGATGGCGTTACATACAACGATGAACTGTACAGCATTCAAGGCCGTGTATTCTTCGTTAACTACTCTCAAAACTTTTAATTAAAAACTTTGGCGCAGGAACTTTTCCTGCGCCCTATTCGACTGACTTTTTACACACTGACAAGGATGCAACTATGACGTTAAAGGAATTTGGCGTAAGTGCAGTTACTGCCGCGATTTTAACGGTAAGTGGAGCAGCAGTAGCTGCGGACTCCGGTACCGTTGTCGCTAACCAAGCAAAGACAACGAAGTCTTCTCAGGCTTCACAACAAAAAATTGATAACTATGCTGAAAGCGCTGAAAGCATGCTGGCTGAATACAAAGGCCTACTGCGTCAAATCGACAGCATGAAAATCTACAACGAGCAAATCAATCGTATGGTTCAATCGCAGCAAGGCGAATTGGATTCATTAAACAGCCAGATTGCTCAAATCGATCAAACCGCGACTGAGGTTGTACCTCTTACATTAAAAATGATCGACGCTCTTGATGAGTTCGTTGTGCTTGATCTCCCTTTCCAAAAAGAAGAACGCGCTAAGCGCGTTAACGAATTGCGTGACCTGATGGATCGTGCAGACGTAACAACTTCTGAGAAATTCCGTAAAGTGATGGAAGCGTACCAAATTGAAGAAGGCTTCTCTCGCTCAATCGAATCTTACAAAGCTAGCCTAGAGCGTAACGGTGAGACCGTGACTTACGACTTCCTACGTATTGGTCGTACTGCGCTTCTATTCCAATCTCCGGATGGCGGTGAAACAGGTATGTGGAATCAACAAACCCGTCAATGGGAATCACTACCAGAAAACTACCGTATCGCTGTACAGCAAGGCCTTCGTATCGCTAAGAAACAAGCGCCACCAGCGCTGATCAAACTGCCTGTATTTGCTGGGGAGGAATAAGAAATGAAAGGATTCAAAACTCTAGCCGCTGGTTTGCTAGCGAGCTTATTCATGATTTCCGGTGCGCAAGCTGAAGCACCTAAGAACTTATCTGAGCTACTGAAAAACGTAAAATCAGAAAGTATCGTTGAATCAAAAGAGAACAAGGCCCGTGAAGCTGAGTTCAAAAACAACCGTGACCAACAAGCTGCACTTCTTGAAAAAGCACGTGCAGAACTTGCAGCACAGCAAGCTCTTGGTGACGAATTAAAAGCAACATTTGATGAAAACGACAAACAGCTAACTGACCTAACAGAAACATTGCGTGTTCGTTCAGGTACGTTAGGTGAAATGTTTGGTGTAGTTCGTCAGTATGCAGGTGAATTTAAAGGCCTATTTGCCGCTTCACAAAATGCTGTTCTTTTCCCAGAGCGTGACGCGCTTCTTACGAAACTAGCAGAAAGTAAGGAACTTCCATCAACGCAAGAACTTGAAGCATTTTGGCACACGATCCTACAACAGGTAGTGGCATCAGGCGAGACAACAACAGCACAAGCAACGGTTGTATACGGTGAAGGTAAAGAAGCGGTACGTGACGTCACTCTTGTCGGTGAGTTTAACGCAATCGCAGATGGTAAGTACGTTACTTACGTACCTCAAACCGCTAAGTTTGAAGAACTATCACGCCAACCACGCAAAAACATTACTGGCCTAGTTGGTGGTTTTGAAGCAGCAGAAGGCACATACGAACCTTTGTTTATCGACCCATCTCGTGGTGTGATTCTGTCTCTACTCGTACAAAGCCCTACTGTTCAGGAGCGTATTGACCAAGGTGGTATCGTTGGTTACGTCATCCTAGGCATGGGTGCTATCGGTGCACTTATCGCGCTTATCTGTTACCTACGCCTATTGGTTATCGGTGGCAAAATGCGTAAGCAAGCGAAATCAGACACTGTTATTCCAGGTAACCCTCTGGGTGAAGTAATCCAAGCTTACCAAGACCACAAAGGTGACAACCTTGAGGATCTTGAAGCGAAGCTGGATGAAATCATCCTACGCAACGCACCGAGCATTGAACGCTTTATCAGTTCAATCAAGCTGTTTGCTTCGGTAGCTCCTCTTCTGGGTCTACTAGGTACCGTTATGGGTATGATCGGTACATTCCAAGCAATCACACTATTTGGTACAGGTGATCCGAAGCTAATGGCTGGCGGTATCTCAGAAGCACTTGTTACTACGATGCTTGGTCTAGTTGTCGCAATTCCTCTACTGTTCCTGTACACCATCGTACACAGTAAAGGTCGCCGTTTGGTTCAAACTCTTGAAGAACAGAGTGCAGGCTTCATCGCTCGCTATCAGGAAAAACTGCATAAAGCCGAAAGCTAAGGAGGCATTATGTGGTGGTTAGTTGGAGAACTTGAATCAATTAGGCGCTTCTTGGGAATGGGTGGCGATGTACTTGTCGCCATCTTTATCCTCAGCTTTATGTTATGGGCAGTCTTGTTAGAACGTTGGTTTTACTTCGCTGCTGTCGCTCCCAAAGCAATGAAAAAAGCAGTGAGCTTTTGGGAAGAGCGTTCAGAACATAAAAGCTGGAACGCAAAGATGATCCGACAAGAAATGGTTTCTCGTCAGGATATTGAGAATAGAAAGGGACTGCCAATCGTAAAAGTACTGATTGCACTTTGTCCCCTACTTGGTCTGCTCGGCACTGTTGTCGGTATGATTCAAGTATTCGACATCTTAGCGGTAACAGGAACAGGAAGCCCCCGAGCAATGGCCTCGGGGATCTCAAAGGCAACAATCCCAACATTAGCGGGAATGGTGGCTTCTCTATCAGGACTTTTCTTTAGTACTCGTCTTGATCATTTAGCCAAAGTCACCACGCAGAAGCTTGAAGACAAGCTAAAGCACATTGCCTGAGTAAACGGAATTAGAGGTATAGGTCATGAAGAGACGCTATAGCAATGACAGCAGCGACGAGGCTGCTATCGATATGACTCCGATGCTAGACATCGTATTCATCATGTTGATCTTCTTTATCGTAACAACGTCGTTTGTTAAGGAAGCAGGTCTAGAAGTAAATCGTCCTACGGCAAGTTCAGCGCAAACCGTGAAAAAAGGTAACATCATGGTTGCTATCGGTGCAGCAGGCGATGTGTGGGTAGACAAGCGTCGTATTGAAGTCGACGCGGTTCGTGCCAACATCGAACGCCTACGTGCTGAAAGCCCAGACGGTGCGGTTGTAATCCAAGCGGATACAGAAGCAAATGCTGGCGTAGTCGTGAAGGTGATGGACCAGATTAAGATGGCAGGTGTTGAAAGCATCTCCATTGCCGCAACCAATAAGGATTAAGCCTATGCGGTATCTGGCCTCAATTGCACTGGCGCTCATTGTCTCCCTTGGATTGTTCTGGGGGATGGACAAGCTAGTAAACAAAGAGCGCCACGAGCTAGTGTCGAATGATGACCTCCGTATGGTGGAATTCATTCGCATTAAACCGGACGAAAAAATACAGGAGAAAAAGCGCGAACTCCCGAAACCACCACCACCGAAGCGCCCACCGCCGCCACCTGAAATGAAGGTAACAGCAACGGTCAAACCGGTGATGGATCAAATCCCAATGGATATGCCAAAACTCGATCTACCAGTGAATGTTACAGGTGGTTCAGTACTCGGTCACTACTCGCAAGGTGGTGGAGCTCAACTGGCAGGAAGCGGAGGCCCTGTTCCTCTTGCTACATTCCAACCGCAAATGCCACGTAAAGCAGCACGGGCGGGGATTGAGAAAGGTATCGTTTTAGTAGAGTTTACTGTTAACGAGCGTGGTAGCGTTCAAGACGTCAAAGTCTTAAAAGAAACACCACGTAAATTAGGCTTGGGTAAAGCAGCAAGAAAAACCGTATCAAAGTGGACCTTTAAACCAAAAATGGTTGATGGAAAGCCGGTAACTTCGCGCTTATCGCAAGAAATTGAGTTCTCTACTAACTAAGGAGTCGCAACATGAAAGCATATACAAAATTGTTAGCTTCTCTATTGGTTATTGCAGGCGCGTACAGCGCGCCTGCCCTAGCAAAAACACCAGAGTTGTCTGACAGAACGTTTCGAACGGTCAATAAAGTTCAAGAACTGATCGCAACTGAAAAATACTCAGATGCTATCTCCAAGCTGAACTCTGCATTAGATAGTACCAAGAAAAAGAAATACGACCGCGCCGTCTTATTACAACAGATGGGCTTTCTGTATTCTTTAAAAGACGATTACCCAAAAGCAGCGAAATACTTTGCTGAAGCACTCAAGCTAGATGCTTTACCAGTACCCGTAGCTCAACAGGTTCGTTATAGCCTTGCACAACTTTATCTAGCAGAAGGTCAATTTAAAAAGTCTGTCGTGACGATGAACGAGTGGTTCAAGATTGCGGAAACAACAGAGGAAAAACCACAAGCACACGCTTACATCACATTAGCAAGTGCTTACATTCAACTAGAAGACTACCGTAAAGCAATTCCGCCAACCAAAAAGGCAATTGCAATGACGAAAAACCCTAGTGAATCTTGGTACCAACTGTTGATGTCTGCTCACTATGAGTTGAAACAATTCAAAAGTGTCGCTGGCGTACTGAAAATTTTAACCACTAAGTATCCGCAAAATAAGCGCTACTGGACTCAACTGTCTGGTATCTACATGGAACTGAAACAAGAGCGTAACGCCCTTTCGACTTTGGAAATGGCTCATAAAATGGGTCTTTTAGAGGGAGAAAAAGAGTACCTACGCTTGGTGAACTTCCAAGCTTATCAAGGCGTTCCTTTCCGTGCTGCTAAAACCATGCAAACGTCAATGGAAGAAGGGCACGTTGAACGTACTTCGGAGAATTTGGAGAAGTTAGCGTCCTTTTGGCAACAAGCGCAGGAACTAGATAAGTCGATTGAGACTTATGTAGCGGCCTACAAGTTAGCACCAAAAGCAAAAACGCAGATCAAGATTGCTCGTTTGATGATTCTCGATAAGCAGTACTCAGCAGCAACCAAGTTTGCGAAGAATGCCGCACCAGACGCCAAACGTAATGACAAAGGTGAGCTGAACTACATTCGAGGTATGGCGTATTTCGAATTAAATCAGCCAAGCAATGCATTAAAAGCAATGAAGAGTGCAGCGCAATCGCCTGATATGAAACCTGTCGCTAGCCCTTGGATCAACTTCTTAGAGTCTCAAGGCTAACGGAAGCCAACACCGTAAAGTAGTAACCAAAGTGGTTATGGTTGCTCCGAAAATTAAGTGTGAGTCAGTCGCACGCCTGGGGAAGTGAAAGCTTCCCCTTTTTTCGTTTCTGTATACAAAGATATGAATTTATACTGAGCCTCAAAGATCCAAAAGATCGGCTAGCCACCGCAAAGAGATCATGATACTCTTCGCCTCCATTTTTCTGGCGGGTTTATCACCAATCTCAAGCAGTTTGTTGAGAAAATCATCAACGTCAGTGCTATCGTTATACCAATTTCGCCAATAAGCGTTATTAGCATGACACAAGGTCGATACTCTTTCGGCATTCACTCAATCCAACCAAAAGTGGAACAGTACAATGGGCAAAGGTACTCTCTATATCGTATCGGCACCTAGCGGCGCAGGTAAATCTAGCTTGATCTCAGCAATGTTGGAACGCAACCCAACATACGCAATGAAAGTGTCTGTGTCTCATACTACTCGTAGCATGCGCCCTGGCGAAGAAAATGGTACGCACTACCACTTCGTAGCAAAAGAAGAGTTTGAAACTCTAATTGCTAAAGGCGACTTCCTAGAATATGCAGAAGTGTTCGGTAACTACTACGGCACATCACGCGTATGGATTGAAGAAACGCTAAATAAAGGCATCGACGTATTCCTAGACATCGATTGGCAAGGCGCACGCCAAATCCGTGAGCAAATGCCAGAAGCGAAAAGCATCTTTATCCTGCCACCATCAAACGGTGAGCTAGAGCGCCGTCTAAACACTCGCGGTCAAGACAGCGAAGAAGTAATCGCAAAACGCATGGCAGAAGCAAAGTCTGAAATCTCACACTACAACGAGTACGATTACGTAATCGTAAACGATGATTTCGACACTGCATTAATGGACTTTAAAGCCATTCTGCGTGCGGAAAGATTGAAGGAAGAAAAGCAAGCTGCTAAATATAAAGGTATGCTTGATGCGCTTCTAGCAGAGTAATTCTGTTCGGAAACACAAATTTTCGCTTCTTTATTACGGTAAGGAAGCTTATATTGTTTATATAGAAAGTCATTGTTGTTGCACGTCTTATCGCTAGTAAATATTACGCTGAGACTGTATACTTTCTCGTCATTCAAAATTTAGTTAACTATTTGGAGTCCTCATGGCACGCGTAACTGTTCAAGACGCTGTTGAAAAAGTTGGCAACCGTTTCGACCTAGTACTGATTGCGGCTCGCCGCGCTCGTCAAATGCAAACTGGCGGTAAAGATGCACTAGTGCCAGAAGAGAACGATAAGCCAACGGTTATCGCTCTACGCGAAATCGAAGAAGGTTTAATTACTAAAGAAGTTCTAGACGCTCGTGAACGTCAAGAACAGCAAGAGCAAGAAGCGGCAGAGCTAGCGGCAGTAAGCAGCATCGCTCACAACCGTTAATTCTGACTTTAGAATTCAACAACCTCCCGGGCCTATAATTTGTATCTATTCGATAGCCTCAAAGACGTTGCCCAAGAATACCTAACAGAGCCTCAAATTGAGGCTCTGCGTCAATCTTATGTGGTAGCAAGAGATGCCCATGAAGGGCAAACCCGCTCAAGCGGTGAACCATACATCATCCACCCAGTCGCTGTGGCTCGAATCTTGGCCGAAATGCGCCTCGATATCGAAACCCTCCAAGCTGCTTTGCTGCATGACGTCATCGAAGACTGTGACGTTACAAAAGAAGATCTCGAAGAGAAATTCGGCAATACCGTCGCTGAGCTGGTTGATGGTGTATCTAAACTGGACAAACTCAAATTCCGCGATAGGAAAGAGGCTCAAGCCGAGAACTTCCGTAAGATGGTTCTGGCGATGGTGCAAGACATCCGCGTTATCCTGATCAAACTGGCCGACCGTACGCACAATATGCGCACGCTAGGTGCCCTGCGCCCTGACAAAAAACGCCGTATTGCTCGTGAAACACTGGAAATCTACGCGCCGCTGGCTCACCGACTTGGTATTCACAATATCAAAACGGAACTCGAGGAGCTTGGCTTCGAAGCGCTTTACCCGAACCGCTACCGTGTTCTAAAAGAAGTGGTGCGAGCGGCACGTGGTAATCGAAAAGAGATGATCCAACGTATTCACAGCGAAATTGAAGGCCGACTCGAAGATGTAGGCTTAAATGCGCGCGTGTTAGGTCGTGAAAAGAACCTGTTCTCCATCTACAACAAGATGAAAACCAAAGAACAGCGTTTCCACACCATCATGGATATCTACGCTTTCCGAGTGGTTGTTGATACTGCCGATACTTGTTATCGCGTTCTAGGCCAAGTACACAGCTTGTATAAGCCGCGCCCTAGTCGCATGAAAGATTACATCGCAGTACCAAAAGCGAACGGCTACCAATCGCTACACACTTCTATGGTCGGCCCACACGGTGTACCAGTAGAAGTTCAGATCCGTACCGAAGATATGGATCAAATGGCGGACAAAGGTGTCGCTGCGCACTGGTCATACAAAGACAAGGGCGACAAGTCTGGCACAACAGCGCAAGTGAAAGCTCAGCGTTGGATGCAAAGCCTACTTGAGCTACAGCAAAGTGCAGGTAACTCATTCGAATTCATTGAAAACGTAAAATCGGATCTGTTCCCAGACGAAATTTACGTCTTCACGCCAAAAGGTCGTATCGTTGAATTGCCATTAGGTGCTACAGCGGTCGACTTTGCTTATGCAGTGCATACTGATGTTGGCAACTCTTGCGTTGGTACTCGTGTTGATCGCAACCCTTACCCATTGAGTAAGGCACTGAAGAACGGTCAGACGGTAGAAATCATCAGTGCACCAGGCGCTCGTCCAAACGCGGCTTGGTTAAACTATGTCGTGACATCGCGTGCCCGCACTAAGATTCGTCAAGTATTGAAAACCATGCGTCGCGAAGAGTCGATTACCTTGGGTCGTCGCCTTCTGAATCACGCCTTGGGTCGCCACTCGATTGATTCAATCTACCCAGAAAACATCCAAGAAGTGCTCACGGATCTACGTTTAGAAAGCGTTGATGATCTGCTTGCAGCAATTGGTTTGGGTGAATTGATGAGTATCGTCATCGCTCGTCGCCTACTAGGTGACACCGATGAGTTGACCACAACAAGTTCGATTCCAAACGAATCTAAAAAGAAACTGCCAATCCGTGGTGCTGAAGGCCTGCTACTGACTTTCGCAAATTGTTGTCACCCTATCCCGGATGACCACATTATCGCTCACGTATCACCTGGTCGTGGTCTTGTGGTACACCGTGAAACGTGTCCAAACGTACGCGGTTATCAAAAAGAACCAGACAAATACATGGCTGTTGCTTGGTCTGAAGAGTACGACAAAGAATTCATCGCTGAACTAAAAGTCGATATGCTTAACAACCAAGGTGCGTTAGCGGAATTGACCAATGTGATTTCGAAAACTGGTTCGAACATTCACGGTCTCTCGACCGAAGAGCGCGACGGTCGCTTGTACACCGTTACCGTTCTGCTAACCACCAAAGATCGTGTTCACCTTGCTGGCATCATGCGTAAAATTAAGACCATGCCACAGGCGACTCGAGTCAGACGAAGAAAGAACTAAACTTCATCGCCATCCAATCACTGGGTGGCGATTTTTTATATCCCTATTAATTATGAATTTAGAACGTTACAACCGCATTCATCAGGTGCTAAAAGCACGCCAAACCGACCTCACTCTGTGCCTTGAAGAAGTTCATAAGCCAAACAACGTATCCGCTGTGATCCGTACTGCTGACGCAACAGGCTTACACAAAGTTCATGCGATTTGGCCAGACAAAATGCGTACCCTCACTCACACCTCAGCAGGCGCACGTAACTGGGTAGAAGTAGATACTCACAATTCGATTGAAACCGCGATTACCGAGCTCAAAGCGCAAGGCATGCAGGTTTTGGTAACTAACCTTTCGGACGCCGCGGTCGATTTTCGTGAAATCGACTACACCAAGCCAACGGCAATTATTCTGGGTAGCGAAAAAATCGGCGCTTCAGAGCAAGCGAAGAAACTCGCAGACCAAGACATCATTATTCCAATGATCGGTATGGTGCAGTCTCTGAATGTCTCAGTCGCCAGTGCTGTGATTCTTTATGAAGCGCAGCGTCAGCGTGAAGCCGCTGGCATGTACGAACGTGAAGAGAGCGCTCTACCAAAAGAAACCATCAACCGCATTTTGTTCGAACGTGGGCATCCGGTCTTAGCAAAGGTAGCGAAGCGCAAAGGGCTAGAATACCCACAACTTGATGACGAAGGCCAAATTGTGGCTGACGAATCATGGTGGAAAGAGATGCAGAAGAAATAAATAGACTCGAGAGGCGAGAACGCTTCGCTTCGGGATAAACTCATATCGTCAATCGATATGGCTCTTTCTCGCCTCACTGGTTAAGTTTGTTTCCGCGTTCTCGAATCTCGGAGCGTAAGCGTTCCCATATCCCTTTCTCTAACTTAATCCTGTACAAAAACACAGCTTAGTGGTTAACATACTGCTATGTTAACTATTTTCTTGAGCCCACTATGTCTGCCCAAATGTTATCTGCTGTTCCTTTAACTTCTCTGTCTGGAGTTGGCGCTAAAGTCGCAGAAAAACTCGCCAAAGTTGGCTTGCATAGCGTTCAAGATCTACTGTTTCACCTTCCTCTTCGTTACGAAGATCGTACTCGCATTTACCCAATCGCCAAACTGCATGCCGGACTTTGGGCGGCGGTACAGGGCAAAGTCATGGCTGTCGATACTACTTTCGGCAAACGCAAAATGCTGACGGTAAAAATCAGCGACGGCAATGGCACGATTACCCTACGCTTTTTTAACTTTACTGCCGCGATGAAGAACAATTTCTCGAATGGTAAGTTAGTACACGCTTACGGCGAAATTAAGCGTGGCGGTATGGGCTTAGAAATTGTTCACCCTGACTACAAGTTTTATGTAAGTGAACAAAAGCCGGATGTGGAACAGAGCTTAACCCCCGTTTATCCGACCACCGATGGGTTACGCCAAATCACTTTGCGTAACCTGACGGAACAAGCCTTATCACTCCTCGATAAAGCCGCAGTGCAAGAGTTGCTGCCTTCCGGTTTGTACAATCACCAGATCACCATGTCGCAAGCGCTGCATACGATTCATCGACCGCCTCCAACCATTAATTTGGATGAGTTTGATGAAGGTAAACACCCAGCTCAAATTCGTTTGATCATGGAAGAGTTACTGGCGCAGAATCTCTCTATGTTGGCAGTGCGCAGCAAAGGACAAGAGGACGTTGCATTGCCTTTGGCGTCGTGTGACTCGCTGAAAAAGCAGCTACTAGCTCAATTGCCCTTCTCGCCGACCAATGCTCAAGCACGAGTCGTTAAAGAAATTGAAGCTGACTTAGAAAAAGCGCACCCAATGATGCGCCTTGTTCAAGGTGACGTTGGCTCGGGAAAAACTTTAGTTGCCGCACTCGCAGCAGTCAGAGCAATTGAACACGGCTATCAAGTCGCTTTAATGGCACCGACCGAACTGCTCGCCGAACAGCACGCGATTAACTTCGCTAATTGGTTCGAGAAAATGGGCATTCAGGTCGGTTGGCTTGCGGGTAAATTGAAAGGTAAAGCCAAAGAAGCCGAACTAGCTCGGATTGCCAGTGGTGAAGCGAAAATGGTAGTGGGCACTCACGCCCTTTTCCAAGAGCATGTTGAGTTCCATCATCTTGCGTTAGTCATTATTGATGAACAGCACCGCTTTGGTGTCCACCAGCGCTTAGAGCTGCGTGAGAAAGGCGCGAAACAAGGCGCTTATCCACATCAGCTCATCATGACAGCAACGCCGATTCCGCGAACATTAGCCATGACTGCTTATGCCGACTTAGAAACGTCGGTGATTGATGAGCTACCGCCAGGTCGAACACCAATCCAGACCGTCGCGATTCCAAACACCAAACGCGATGATATCGTCGAACGAGTGCGCAATGCTTGCTTAAACGAAGGCAAACAAGCGTATTGGGTATGTACCTTAATTGATGAATCTGAAGTCTTGGAAGCTCAAGCCGCCGCTGATACCGCTGAAGAGCTGCAACGTAAACTGCCTGACGTAAAAATTGGTCTCGTGCACGGACGAATGAAGCCTGCTGAGAAGCAAGCGGTGATGCAGGATTTCAAAGACAACAAGCTGCATTTACTGGTTGCAACGACAGTGATTGAAGTTGGCGTGGACGTGCCCAATTCCAGCCTGATGATCATCGAGAACCCAGAGCGCTTGGGTTTGGCTCAGTTGCACCAGCTTAGAGGTCGTGTTGGTCGAGGTTCAGTGGCGAGCCATTGTGTGTTGCTGTATCACTCGCCACTATCAAAAACCGCCCAAAAACGTTTAGGCGTATTACGTGAAAGCAATGACGGCTTTGTGATTGCACAGAAAGACTTAGAGATTCGCGGACCGGGTGAGCTTCTTGGTACCAAACAAACTGGCTTGGCAGATTTTAAAATTGCCGACTTAGTGCGAGATCAGCGCTTAATACCAGAAGTTCAGCGTATTGCACGCCATATTCATGACAACTACCCGACGAATGCAACAGCAATTATTGACCGTTGGTTAGGAGAACGTGACATTTACTCTAAGGCGTAAGCTCTTCTTTTCTCGACCATTCTCACTCCAATCTTAAACCACCTTACAGACACTGTTCTGTAAGGTTGAACTTGCACACATTCATTCTGTCTATGAATATCTCATTTAATAAAAGCCAAGTCGACTTTATTCAATAATTACGACAAGTTAGAGCAAACTCTACATAAAGTTAATACTCCAAGCGGATATAAAAACGTCATAAATACACAATGTCATCAAGGATAGATGCATGAAAAAACGTACCTTGCTTGCGGTCACAGCAGCATTAGTTGGCTCTGTACACTCCGCATCCATAGCAGCGCAAGATAGACAGAGCGCTATTCTTCAGTCAGCTGATCTTTTTGCCAAAAGTTCGGCTTACTTTAATCCCAAAATATCACCAGATGGAAAGCACTTAGCCTTTGAATCCAGTATCGATGGTAAAGATGCTTTGGTTATACTCGACAGTAAAACCATGCAGCCGAGCAGTGTGCTGCGCTTCTCAGGTAACGAGCAAGTGGGTGATTATTATTGGGTCAATAATGAACGTGTTGTCGCATCCAAAGAATATTTAAAGAGTTGGTCTACCGCTCCTCGCTACTATGGCGAACTCGTCTCGGCCAATGTGGATGGAAACAAATACGCTTATATATTTGGTTATAACCCTCCTCAAACTAGCCGCCTAGTGCGAGCATCCTCTATCGTAAGAGCTTACGGTGATGTCTTAGATATTCTGCCTGAAGACGACCGCCATATCTTAGTTTCTGCTCTGCCTTTCGGTGAATACAGTTTCAACTTGGAAGCGCCAAGAGAGGTGTACCGCGTCAACGTATACACCGGTAGGCGCTCAAAGATAACGACAGCACCCATCCCGTTTAGTCGGTTTCTCACCGACCATGATGGTGAAGTTCGCTTTGTTTCAGGCTTGAATAGCAATAACAAAGTCGAGCTTTATTATCGCGTCAACGATCAATGGAAAAGCTCCGATAAATTGGCGGCTTTAAAAAATTTCGAAGAGTTCTATCCCATCTCTTTTGCAGAGAGCCAAGATTCCGTTTATGCCGCGATAAGTCAGTCAGGTGAGCCAAGAGCAATCCATCACCTCAACTTAAAAACCGGCAAAAGTACAAAAGTTGCCTCGGATGATACCGTCGATCCGAAGGAATACTGGTTAGATCCAGACTCAAAGCAACTTTACGCCGTCGAGTTTGAAAGTGATTACCCTACTTATGCCTTTGTTGATCCAAAAAACAAACGCAGCGAATACCTAAAGCAGATCCTCACTTCTCTGCCAGGTCATCAAGTTCGCCTAGTCAGTGAGACAGAAGCTGGTGATGCTTACGTCATTATGGCCTTTAACGATAGAAACCCTGGGGATTACTACTTATTTACCACCGAGCCAAAAGAAATTCGTTATCTGTTCTCGGCACGAGAGTGGTTAGACCCAGAGAAAATGGCTGAAGTGAAGCCTTTTGAGTTCACCAGTCGAGACGGGAAAACCATCTCAGGTTATCTGACATTGCCACCAAATACTGAAGCAAATAATCTCCCTCTTATCGTCAATCCGCATGGCGGTCCTCATGGTCCACGAGATTGGTGGCGTTTTACCGAGGAGAATCAGTTTCTCGCTAACAATGACTATGCTGTGATGCAAGTAAATTTCCGTGGCAGTGGTGGCTTCGGTAAACAGTTTGAAGAGGCAGGCTATCGTAAATGGGGAACAAACATTCAATATGACATCATCGACGCCACCAAACACATTGTCGCAGAAGGCATCGCAGATAAAGAACGCATCTGTATTTCTGGCGGAAGCTTTGGTGGATACAGTGCATTGCAATCAGCCACCCTTGCACCTGAGTTATTCCAGTGCGCCGTGGGCAGTGCCGGTGTTTATGACCTTGAGTTGATGTTCACCGAAGGTGATATACCCGATAGCCGCATGGGGTTAAGCTTTTTGAAAGAAGTACTGGGAACCGACCCTAAAGTCTGGAAAGCAATGTCTCCAACTCATAATGCAGACAAGTTAAAAGCTTCTATCCTTCTCGTGCATGGGGGAAAAGACCAACGTGCGCCTATTGAACATTATGAGGCAATGGCTAAAGCACTCGACAAGCTCAACTACCCATACGAATCTTTTGTGTTAGACGATGAAGGACATGGCTTTTACAAAGATGAACACCGAGCTAAATATTACGCTCATGTGTTGGGCTTCTTTGATAAGCACTTAAAAAACTAACCTCCCAAAGTAAAACCTTAAAGGCGATAACCATTCCGTTATCGCCTTTTCTTTTTAGCCCAAAGCAAACGTTTGCTTTTTGAATAAATCCCTCTATAATCGCGCTCAAAATTTATGGTGTGCACTTTGTCACATCAAACCAACCTGAGTTGACACTGATTAACAGCAATCACAGGTCATAACGTCAACTCCACCCAGCACTCCCATTCAGCGAGCTCTGGGGCAAGAATTATTGCGACTAGCGAGACAAACATGACAACTTCAAACCGAACTTCGGAACTGGTCTATCAGTTAAACGATCGTCCACCACTACCTCAGACCATTTTTGCTGCACTTCAGCATTTATTGGCGATGTTCGTAGCCGTTATCACCCCCTCTCTGATCATTTGTCAGTCTTTGGGTGTACCTGCTGACCAAACCAACACCATCATCAGCATGTCACTGTTTGCGTCAGGCGTGTCTTCCTTTATTCAAATTCGTACCTTTGGCCCTATCGGCTCTGGTTTGCTTTCAGTGCAAGGCACCAGCTTTAACTTCTTAGGTCCAATCATTGGTGCGGGTCTTTCTCTTAAAGCCGGTGGCGCGGACCTCAGCACCATGATGGCGGCAATTTTCGGCACCATTTTGGTCGCCTCTTTTGCAGAAATCCTACTATCTCGCGTTTTAGAACATGCTCGCCGCATCATCACGCCACTGGTATCTGGCATTGTCGTGACGCTTATCGGCCTGACACTTATCCAAGTGGGTTTGGTATCAATGGGCGGCGGTTATGCTGCAATGGGCGATGGCTCTTTCGGTAGCCTAGATAAGTTAGCCCTCGCTGGTACAGTACTTGGCTTGATCGTCATTCTTAACCGTTCAAAGAACCCATACCTGCGCGTTGCATCTATCGTGATTGCGATGGTGGTTGGCTACGTCATGGCGTACTTCATGGGCATGGTCGACACATCAACACTGGGCGAAACTGATCTCATCGCACTGCCGATCCCAATGCAATACGGCTTAAGCTTCGACTGGTCTCTGTTTATTCCACTGGTTCTGATTTTCTTTATCACAGCGCTAGAAGCAATTGGTGACATCACCGCAACGTCTGAGGTTTCAGGTGAGCCAGTAAAAGGTCCGGTTTACATGAAGCGCATCAAAGGTGGCGTATTAGCTGACGGTCTAAACTCAGCAATTGCAGCAGTGTTCAACAGCTTCCCGAACTCTACCTTCAGCCAAAACAACGGCATCATCATGCTCACTGGTGTAGCAAGCCGTTACGTGGGTTACTTCATCTCAGGCATGTTGGTGATTCTGGGTCTGTTCCCGGGTGTGGCAAGCTTTGTTCAACTGATTCCTGAGCCAGTCCTGGGCGGCGCAACCATCGTGATGTTCGGCACCATTGCCGCAGCGGGCGTGCGCATTATCTCTCGTGTCGACCTCGATCGCCGCGCAATCCTAATTATGGCGCTGTCATTCTCAATGGGTTTGGGCATTGCACAAAAACCAGAAATTCTGCAATTCATGCCTGAGTTCATTAAGAGTATTTTCTCAACAGGCGTGGCGGCAGGCGGCATCACCGCTATCGTATTGAACCTACTGCTTCCAGAGAAACTGGAAGAGGAAGACGAGCTGGTCGCTCAAGAGGTAAAAGAATCCTAATACCAATTCCGTTAATTAGATGTTCAAAAAATTGCGCCGGTAAAATCACTTAGAACAAGGCAAAGATTGCAGCTAGCTAGTTACTCTACCTACAAAATCTTTAACGCCGTTATAAGTGATTTTAACCAGCAAGAATGAGCAGATAATTGATAGAATTGGTATAATCTTGCACTAGGATGATCGGAAAGCCCAACCAAACTTTGGTTGGGCTTTTTATTGGAATCGATTGAGCGAGAAAGCTTACTTGGTTGGGAAACTGATTTGCGCGCTTAGCCCGCCTTCACTGCGGTTACGTACCACAACCGAGCCAGAGTGTTGACTGACGATACGTTTAACAATGGCCAAACCCAAGCCTGTCCCTTCACTGCCACGTGCAGTATCACCACGAGTAAAAGGTTCAAACAAGCGTGCGATTTGCGATTGCTCGATACCCGGACCATTGTCTTCAACGCACACCCACACTAACTGTTTGTCGGCGGTGACGCCCGTACTGATTTTCACCCAGCCATTGCCGTATCGTAGAGCATTAACCACAAGGTTACTCACCGCGCGTTTAATCGCGATTGGACTGCCTTTCGCGGTTGGCATCGTAGGGTTGAGGTCAGTTTCAATTTCGACTTCATAACCCCCTTCCGACGTTGCAACATCACTGGTGATGGTATTGATGTCCACCTGCTCAAACGACTCTTTATTTACTGGCTTGAGGTAGTCCATGAACTGGCTAATGATCTCGTTACACTCTTCAGTATCACTGATGATGCCTTCAGCTAAGTAACTGTCTTCTGGCGACATCATTTCTGTCGCAAGACGAATACGCGTCAATGGCGTACGTAAGTCGTGACTGATACCCGCCATTAATAGCGCGCGGTCTTCTTCCAGTTCTTGAATGCCTTTCGACATCTGGTTGAATGCGCGAGTGACAGAGCGGATTTCTGAAGCCCCCTTCTCTGGCAATGGCGGCGGAATTTCACCTCGACCTACTCCTTTCGCGGCTTTTTCTAGCGCAATCAAAGGTCGGTTCTGCAAACGGATAAATAGCCAACCACCAGCAATGATCAGAAGCGCCATGATTAAGCTATTGCGAAACAGCGGAGCAAAATCTTCTTCTTGCAGTTCAGAAAGTGGAATACGAATGATGGAGTTCGGCAACTGATCGATGCGCATCCACAGAATGTAGCTCTCACTGCCAAGTAGCAAACGAACTTCCGTTGGTGAGCCAAGCTCTTGCGACATTTCTTCTGACATCAAGTCAATCGACATCGCATGATTGAACTCATTCATCATCTCGCTATCAACGCTATGTACTGTTACTCCAAGATTTTCTAGTAATTGGTGACGCAGAGGTGCATCAGACTTGAGTAAACCATCTTCATCAAGAACCAAATTCAATTCATGAGCAAGAATTTTGTTGAACTGTTGCAAACTTGGCATCAACGCGTAATTAAAAACGGCGTAGTAAGAAAAGACTTGGCTAGCGAGAAGCAAAGAAATGAACAGTAAAATGGATTGTGTAAATGAACTTCGGATTCGCATGGAGGATCCCTAATGGACTGTTCCTAGTGAACAACATTAATTGCGAGTTTCCAGCCCTCAAACAGGAAGGAGGTTTGAGGGTGGAATATGAGCTGCCGAGTATCGGCAAACCTTTTATAGCGGATTACGCTTCTTTACCGTCTGGAACGAACACGTAGCCTAAACCCCACACCGTCTGGATGTAGCGCGGCTTGCTTGGATCATCCTCAAGCATGCGGCGTAGACGCGAAATTTGAACGTCGATAGAACGCTCCATTGCCGAGTATTCACGACCACGGGCCATGTTCATCAGCTTATCACGTGACATCGGCTCACGAGCGTTAGTCACAAGTGCTTTCAGCACCGCAAACTCACCTGAAGTCAGTGGCATCGCCTCTTCACCACGGAACATTTCGCGCGTTCCTAGGTTCAGACGGAAGTCACCAAACTCAACGACTTTCTCTTCCGTGCTTGGCGCACCAGGTAGTTCAACCGTTTGGCGGCGAAGTACTGCTTTAATTCGAGCCAGCAGTTCACGCGGGTTAAACGGTTTTGGTAAGTAATCGTCTGCTCCCACTTCTAGACCAACAATACGATCAACTTCATCGCCTTTCGCCGTAAGCATTAGGATAGGTAGCATGTTGTTGGCATGACGTAAACGACGACAAATCGATAAGCCATCTTCGCCCGGCAACATTAAATCCAGCACCATAAGGTGGAAGTTTTCACGGGTCAGAAGACGATCCATCTGCTCGCCGTTAGCGACACTTCTCACCTGAAAACCTTGCTCAGAAAGGTAACGCTCCAAAAGAGCACGCAAACGAGCATCGTCATCAACCACTAATATTTTATGATTTTCCTGCATTGAAACATCCTTTCAGAGGCATCTATTGTCAAAAATGTATCACTGTTTTTTCAAATGTGCTTGTTCAAATTGTTACTCTTTTTATCTTAACCACGATTTTGATGGATTATTCCCATGTTTCACGTTGTTTTTCTCTCAATCACAACAATTTACAGTCAGGCAAAATCAAGGCTAATATGGTCGACAGAATCCAATAACGGCTGATTTACTTCTAATGAAAACCAATTTAATTACCCGTGAAGGCTACAATCGCCTAAAAACAGAACTCGACTTTCTTTGGAGAGAAGATCGCCCAGAGGTCACTAAAAAAGTGACTTGGGCCGCGAGCCTCGGTGATCGCAGTGAAAATGCAGATTATCAGTACAACAAAAAACGTTTGCGTGAAATTGACCGTCGCGTCAGATACTTACGCAAACGCCTAGAGCAAGTCAAAGTGGTGGATTACTCACCTCAACAAGAAGGCAAAGTGTTCTTTGGTGCTTGGGTAGAAATTGAGAATGAAGCGGGCGATGTGAAGCATTTTCGCATTGTGGGTCCCGATGAGATCTATGGCGACGCAAAAGGCTATATCTCGATTGATTCCCCAATGGCTCGCGCGCTACTAAAAAAAGAAGTCGATGACGAATTCGCAGTAAGAACGCCGGAAGGTTACAAAGAATGGTTTATTAACAGCATTCGCTACCAAGCCGAAGAAAATTGATTCTGTAACCCCAAAAAAGAAAGCCGCACTATTGAGTGCGGCTTTTGCGTTTTAGATACCAACCTTGGGGGTTACTCTTCGTAGTCAGGCTTGTCGGTCACAATGTAGTTGGTGTCGCTGGCAACGATCGCACCGTGCTTCAAGAAGTTCTTACCCAGAATCATGCTGTAATGGAAGCGGCTGCGGTCTTGCAGGTTAACGCGAATCTTCTTCTCTAACTCTCCCAACTTGACGTGCATTTCCACTACAGGGCGCACGTTGGCCTTCTCGCCTTTCTTGGCTTTAATGCGCATCACGTCGACAACTGGCTTGGTAAATTCCTTCTTCATACCACTGTCGTTCTCGTAGGTGAAACTCACCATGTCTTTGCCATCTTTCTTGAACTGTTTGATGTTCTTGGCATTAATCGAGCTCACATCCGCACCTGTATCCAACTTCACAGGGAATGACATACCTTCCACTTCAGCAACTTCAATGTGACCAGCTTTAAACAGCGGTTTTGCATCCAACAAATGATCCGCACGAGTATTCAGAAGCACACCACCTTTTGCCATGTTGTGGCCAAAGACAAAGAATGGTTGCTCTTGGTCATCTTTCTCCAACACATCAACCGCAAACTCGATAGTTTTTTCCTCATCGCCAAACAAGAACTCGCCTTCCACGACAGGACGAACTGAATCACCCACTTTTAGCTTTTTCAAAACAGGCTTCGTGATTTTTTCTTCCTTACCTTCAGTTGTTGGTAAGTAGAAAGTCACCACTTCTTTTCTATCTTTTTCTGTAAGCTCGAAGCCATCAACACGCAAAAGTGGGGTCTTAACAGCAAACGTCGGGTAAGCTGCCAGCACGTGGCCGTCTATGTTTACCGATTCTTCTGGTGAGATAACCAATGGTTTCGACTTAAGCGCATTTTTGAAGGATTTCTCCACACCACCTAGTAAGTTTTCTTTATCGGTATCAATTACAAAATGTTGACTCGCGACATCTTTGCCAAGGCGAATTTGCGAGCTGAAACCACTGCGGTCACGTAGGTACACCAACCATTGCTGAGTTTCGGTTTCGCTCACTTTGACAGGTAAATAAACCAAAGGGCGCTCGCTTTTACTTGTTTTCAGCATACGCACTAATGGCAGAGTCATTGGATGACGTTTACCGTTTTCACCTTCTAAGGTGAAGGAAACCTGTTTTTTCTTCTCGTCCACTTTGATGTTCAAAGCATGCACATTGGTGTAACGACTGGTGGTTGAGATGCTAATTTTGTATGGCACACCTTCGACTTCAACCGTTTCTTTTTTACCAATCATCTGGGCTTTAGGTTGCTCTTGAAGATAATCGTAGCCAGCAAACACCCATGCATTGTTATCAAGGTATGTCTTACCAATCAAAATGGGTGCAGAAAATTGAGTACGCTTAGTGAGGTTCACCACGGTATCAACCGTGTGTCCTGCAATGGTCATCGGCATCTTCACCGTTGGACGCAAAATCGGCTTTTCGCTGGTGCGGCTGCGAATCGCGCTAATACGTTCTAGATCATCAGTGATTTTAATATCTTTGCCTTTGTACGGATGATGAAGAGTAAAGCTCACTTTTACTTGATACGGCTTAAAACTATCGGCATCCCAATTTGCTTTGGTTCCACCAAGATCATCAATAATCGCCCACATCAACTTATCGTCTTTGAGTTTTTTATATTCTGGGTTCGAGCTACTGACGTGGATATTTTCCGCATTCATTGATGTGGTGTCGGCACCTGTGTCGATTTTACCGATAAACGGCACGCCACTTAGTTCAGGAATATCACCGTAGTAAACACTTTCAACACGGCCTAAGACCAGTTTGTCATCAAGTTGATAGATGGGATCTTGAGTGGTCGCGGAGAGAGTTTGCGACCAAGCAAGCGGCGTCGCTAATAAGGCACCAGAAAGCGCCAAAGACATTTTCTTCATCATTGTTTTCCGTGTGAGCTAAGGTACAAGGTTAGTCGATAACCGAATGTATAAGTTCTCAATTTACTTACAGTTTTGACACAAATCTGACTGATGTCCACCAGCGCTCGGTAAATTTTCGCGTGACTAGTTTAAAACATTGCAAATTCCATGAATGACCCCAATGTTCTATACACAACCAATATCTAAACAGAATTAAAGAGAATACACGGATGAGCCAAGCTATCTGTCGCATGATTGCTCAAGAGCTGAATGTTCGCCCTGAGCAAGTCAATGCCGCTGTAACCCTTATCGATGACGGGAACACAGTCCCATTTATTGCACGTTACCGTAAAGAGGTGACGGGCGGTCTTGATGATACCCAACTGCGTACTCTAGACAGCCGTCTGTCTTACCTTCGTGAGTTAGACGATCGCCGTCAAACCATCCTGAAGTCGATTCAAGAGCAAGGCAAACTTACGCCAGAGCTAGAACAAGAAATCACTCAGGCAGACAGCAAGACTCGTCTTGAAGACTTGTACCTACCTTACAAACCAAAGCGTCGCACCAAAGGTCAGATCGCGATTGAAGCAGGTCTTGAGCCACTCGCAGACCAGCTTTGGAATCATCCGCAAACTGAGCCAGAAAGCGAAGCAAGCAAATACCTTGATGCAGACAAAGGCGTGGCAGACACCAAAGCCGCACTGGATGGCGCTCGCGCAATCATTATGGAGCGCATCGCTGAAGACGCGAATCTTCTAGAGAAAATCCGCGCTCATCTAAACCGCAATGCGGAAATGGGTGCTCGCGTCGTAGAAGGCAAAGAGCAAGAAGGTGAGAAGTTTAAAGACTACTTTAACCACAACGAGCCACTAAGCAAAGTACCATCGCACCGCGCACTGGCGATGCTACGCGGTCGTAACGAGGGCTTCCTGACATTGGCGATGAATGCCGATCCGGAACAGGAAGAAGGCGCTCGTCAGTCTTATTGCGAAACGATTATTGCTGACCACTACGGTGTGACACTCAGCAGCGCACCAGCCGATACATGGCGTAAACAAGTGATCAGTTGGGCATGGCGTATCAAAGTATCGATGCACATGGAAACCGAGCTAATGGGTGCAATGAAAGAACGTGCTGAAATCGAAGCGATTGAAGTATTTGCGACTAACCTAAAAGACTTGTTGATGGCTGCGCCGGCAGGTCCTCGTGCGACACTTGGTCTCGATCCGGGTCTGCGTACAGGCTCGAAGATCGCTATTGTCGATCCGACTGGTAAAGTGCTTGCAACCGAAACCATCTACCCTCACCCACCACAAAAGCAATACGACAAATCAGCGCAAATCGTTGATCAGTTGGTGCGCAAGTACAACGTGGATTTGATCGCAATAGGCAACGGCACGGCTTCACGTGAAACCGACAGCTTTGTCGCAGACGTCATCAAACGTGGCAACCTGAAAGTTCAGAAAATCATCGTAAGTGAAGCGGGTGCATCGGTGTACTCAGCATCTGAGCTTGCAGCGAAAGAATTCCCGAATATGGACGTATCTCTGCGTGGTGCGGTGTCGATTGCTCGTCGCCTACAAGACCCACTGGCTGAGCTAGTGAAAATCGATCCTAAATCAATTGGTGTAGGTCAATACCAGCACGATGTTAGCCAATCGATGCTAGCAAAACGCCTAGATGCGATTGTGGAAGACTGTGTAAACGCGGTCGGTGTTGATGTAAACACCGCCTCTGCAGCACTACTGACGCGCGTAGCGGGCTTGTCGAGCACCATCGCGCAGAACATTGTCGACTTCCGCGATGAAAACGGTCGCTTCGAAGCTCGTACAACCTTGAAGAAAGTACCTCGCTTGGGCCCTAAGGCATTCGAGCAGTGTGCAGGCTTCCTACGAATCATGGATGGCAAGAACCCTCTTGATGCGTCTGCGGTTCACCCAGAAGCATACCCTGTGGTAAAAGCGATCTCTGAGAAGAACAACAAAGACATCAAAGCATTGATTGGGGATTCAAACTTCCTTAAAGGTCTGCATGCTGTGGATTACACCGACGATAACTTCGGTGTTCCAACCATTACAGACATCATCAAAGAGCTGGATAAACCGGGTCGTGACCCGCGTCCAGAATTCAAGACAGCGACGTTTGCAGAAGGCGTAAACTCAGTATCTGACTTGGAGCCGGGCATGATTCTAGAAGGCGTGGTATCGAACGTAGCCAACTTCGGTGCTTTCGTTGATATTGGCGTTCACCAAGATGGTCTAGTACACATCTCAGCACTGACAGATCGTTATGTATCTGACCCACGTGAAGTGGTAAAAGCGGGCGACATCGTTAAAGTAAAAGTGATGGAAGTTGACGTGCAGCGCAAGCGTATTGGTTTATCGATGCGTTTGAACGACGAGCCGGGTCAAGACAACCGCAGCCAACGCTCATCAGCAGCACCGCGTCGTAATGACCAACCGCAACGTCGTCAGCCTCGCCGTGATGACTCGTCATCTAACAGCGCAATGGGTGGTGCTTTTGCAGCGGCGTTTGCTAAAGCGAAAAAGTAATCTCGCTTAGTTTCACCGCTAACGAGCTTTCATAGCTAAAAAGAAAACGCTCCAATCAGTTGATCTGCTTGGAGCGTTTTTATTTGAGTAGGATATTGAGTCGTCATAATACTGCTATCACTTCTGACGGTGTATGGGGCGCGACCGAATGACCGTAATGAAACTTAATCACCTTCCTGCGCTTTTCCATCAATCCCTCTTTGACCGCAGCATCCAAAATGCGCTTAGGTAATCGAAAGCGTATCGCATAGCCCTTACCCTGATCTTCGCTGTAACTCTTGAGCGCAAGCAAACCGAAGAGACGTTCTAGCGTGTCTTCCGGTTCTTCGTGATAACGGGTATCCACCTCGGGTTCCACTTCGTAGTCAGGATGCTCCGATGGGTCCCACGAGGATTGGCGTCGCCGCTTCTCATCACTTTTTACTTTGCGCTCCGCATTGGTTTTCGCCAGTGCGACTGTTGGCGTCACAGGTTCTCGGACTTTATTGTCACGAGCAGCTTGTTCCGTCTGCACATTAACGGATGGGGCGATCAGTGGCACGCTTACGTTAGCCGGTGACACAATCATTGCGAACCCTCCTCAGAGTCGCCCAACTCGTCAATACAGCAAACTCCTCCCACAAGAAGAGTTCGCTAAAACTTATATCGACCAATTTTTAAGCAGCTTTAGAGTTTTATTCGCTTAGATTTGTAGACTCGCTAATTAAGCAGCAAATTCTCGCACTTGGAGACAAAACGCGTCATGTTCGGTCATGAACGGCGCATGAGAGGATTGGTTGAAAACAAACTGCTGAGTAGTTGGCAACTGCTCACTCAAGTCACTTGCCACTTTGATTGGCACTAAACCATCAAGTCGACCATAAAGGCGCAGCATCGGCATCGAAAGAGAGGCCAAAGCATCGCGCAGATCCACATCGGCAAGAATATTCAAACCAACCAACAATGAATCAGGGTTTGGCTGCGGACGCGATAGTACAGCTTGCTTGAGTTGTTTAACGTCTTTGCGCGCAGACGGGCTGCCCATCGCTTGCAGCGCCATAAAGCGCTCAATAGTGACAGAGAAGTCTTCCAGCAATTGTTCGGTGAATGCGGTTAACACGTTAGGTTGAATGCCACGCCAAGGACGTTCAGCAGCAAATTTGGGGGAACTGGCTACCGTGATTAACTTGCTCACACGCTGCGGAGCATTAAGTGCAATGTGGGTTGCCACCAAGCCACCTAATGACCAGCCAAGCCAGACAGCTTTTTCTGGCGCGTCTTGCAGAACAAGCTCAGCGATTTTTGCTAAGTCTTCGGCGTGAGATTCTGCGCTATGCCCGTACCCCGGAAGGTCAACCACATGAACTCGGAAATAAGGTTGAAGAGACTCGACCGTCTGCTGCCATACCGCACCATTCATGCCCCAACCATGAAGCAACACCAAATCCGGTCCTTGACCAAATGACTGCCAGTGTAAATTCGTGCTCATGCTCTCGTTCTCTCCCACTTATCTTATTCCTTACCACGCAATCCAAGCTTTACTCTGATGACTCGCTCACCTTGGATGGATTGTATGTTATCTGATCAATGGCAAAACATCATGCACCGCGTGCTTGGCAGTCAATGCGGGCTATGCCGTTTTCCAATCTCCCCCGACCAGCAGCCTAACTTAATGCGCTGGTGCGACAGCTGTTTTCATCACCTCACACTCCGCAAACGCTGTTCACGGTGCGGATTAACAATGACAGAGGAAGCATTCCAAACGTCAGCAGAATGCGGAGAATGCCTCAAAGAACCGCCACCATGGCAAAGGTTATACACATTGGGGGATTATGATTTCCCCCTTTCTCATCAAGTACAACGCTTTAAGGATCATGGTGAATCTTGGCATGTTACCGCCCTAACTCAATTGTTAGCGGAACGAATCGAGCATCCTGCTCCTATCATTACGAGTGTCCCTTTGCATTGGCAACGTTACTTAAAGCGAGGATTTAATCAGAGTCATGTCTTGGCGACACATTTAGCGCACAACTTGAATAGCAACTATCGCAATCGGGTTTTTAAACGCGTCAAAAGCGCACAATCTCAACGTGGAAATAAAAAAGCCGGTCGCGAGCAAAATTTGAAAGCAGCATTTGCCCTACACGGTGAGGTAAACTTTTCCCACATTGCTATCGTGGACGATGTTGTCACAACAGGCAGTACCGTCCGACAATTATGTCATTTACTACTTGAAGTTGGCGTAGAAAGCATCGATATTTACTGCATCTGCAGAACTCCTGCCCCTGGTTCAGGCTAGATCGCTTGGCAATGCCTTAGTATCAAAAAGACTAGACCAAGGCGGTAACAGGAGTAGAATAGCAGCAATAGCCTACAAATTTACTCAGGTATTCGTCGTGTCAAATATTACTATTACAGAAACTGCGCAAACGCATTTCGCCAACCTTTTAGGCCAACAACCTGAAGGTACTAACATTCGAGTTTTCGTTGTAAACCCAGGAACACAAAACGCAGAGTGTGGCGTGTCTTACTGCCCACCAGAAGCCATTGAAGGCACTGACACCGAAATCCCTTACAGCGGTTTCTCTGCTTTCGTTGACGAGCTAAGCCTACCTTTCCTGGAAGATGCTGAAATCGATTTCGTAACAGACAAAATGGGTTCTCAACTGACGCTTAAAGCACCTAACGCAAAAATGCGCAAAGTGTCTGACGACGCACCTCTAGTAGAGCGTGTAGAGTACGTAATCCAAACTCAAGTGAACCCTCAGCTAGCAGGTCATGGTGGTCACGTAAACCTTGTTGAAATCACTGACGACGGTATCGCTATCGTTGCATTCGGTGGCGGCTGTAACGGCTGTTCAATGGTTGATGTGACACTAAAAGAAGGCATCGAGAAAGAACTACTGAACCAATTCATTGGTGAATTGACAGCGGTTCGCGACGCAACAGAACATGACCGTGGTGATCACTCTTACTACTAAACGTTCAAAAGAACTCGGCTTTGAGAGCCAGTAAAAGTGTACATTGACGAAAAATGGGAGGCGTTTGCTTCCCATTTTTGTTTTCAATCGAACGAAGCTGAATCATCACGCTAGAAACTCGAGCCTTCTTCTCATATATTAAGAAATCTCATTAGCTTTAAAGAGCCAACGACACATAGGAGCCAGCGTTATGTCGAAAAGGACCCCACCAGAGATACTCTCTTGTCAGACGGTCGCACAATCTAAACTGTTTGCAGTGGAAGCCCTAGACCTTCGCTTCTCTAATGGTGAGTTGCGTACCTACGAGCGTATGAAACCAAGTGGGCGCGATGCTGTAATGGTTGTTCCTGTTACGGAGCAAGGCGATTTACTGCTCGTACGCGAATACGCAGCAGGCACAGAACGCTACGAGCTCGGCTTTCCGAAAGGTTTGATTGACCCAGGGGAGACTCCGCATCAAGCGGCAAATCGTGAGCTTAAAGAAGAAATTGGTTTTGGCTCTAACGCGCTAACACCACTCAAACAAGTCATCCTTGCTCCTTCTTATTTCTCCAGCAAGATGACCTTGTTCTTAGGACAAAGCCTTTACCCAGAAAAACAAGAAGGTGATGAGCCAGAACCATTAGAAATTGTTCGCTGGCCACTTGCTCAAGCCGAAGAACTATTAACGCACTTGGATTTTTGTGAAGCAAGAAGCATCACGGCGTTGATGTTGGCACTAAAACACTTACAAAACACCACTCACAACCAAAACCAATAACGGTCAAAGAGCCGAGCCATAATTGTGAGAAAGGACCATTACTTATGCCAATGACAAAAGATTTATCTCACCTGCTCCCGCAAGTCATCGAGATCGCGCGTAGTGCAGGACAATTGATTTTAGATATCTACGAAAAAAAGCAGTACGAAGCCTACATCAAAAGTGATGAGACACCGGTCACCAGTGCCGACATTGCAGCACATAAGCTAATTACAGAACGCCTAAGCGAGCTGACACCTGATATCCCCGTGCTTTCAGAAGAAGCAGCGGACATTAGCTTAGAACAACGCGCACAGTGGGAACGTTACTGGTTAGTTGACCCTCTTGATGGTACACAAGAATTCATCGCACGCAGTGGTGACTTCGCGACCATCATTGCTCTGATCGACAACAACAAGCCAACCATGGGAGTAGTTTACGGTCCAGTTTCTGGCGTAACTTACTATGCTTACAATGGCAAAGGTGCCTGGAAGATCCCAGACATGTCAGAGAGTGTGAAAATTCATACCCACAAGCATGAACAACCGGGACAAAACATCGCAATCGCAATCAGTCGTCGTCAAGACATCAACCGTATTACCAGCCGTATGAGCAGTGCTTGGAACTACGATTTAATTCCACTCGGCTCTGCCGCACTTAAAGCATGCCTTGTCGCTGAAGGTGCTGTGGACTGTTACTTACGTCTAGGTCCAACTGGCGAGTGGGATACTGCGGCTACGCAGTGTATTGTTGAAGAAGCGGGCGGACGTATTCTCAGCACGCAACTTGAGCCGCTGTCTTACAACGAGCGCGAGACGTTAGAAAATCCGAACTTCATCGTACTGGGCGATGCTGACTTACCTTGGGACGAGATTCTACAACGCAAAGATTGATCACAATCCAAACTGCATAGCTAGATTTTAAAAGGCCACGAATCGACTTCGTGGCCTTTCTTTTTATCTTTTGTACAGCGATAGGAGCATTTAGCCTACCATGTTCTAAGTACTCACCCAACTGTACACACTCATATCATTTACTTAAAAATCATAAAGTTAGACAAAAAGCAAATAACCAACTGAATTTCCTGTACAGCGAATAGCAGGCTTGGCCTACTATGATCTAAAAGCAAAAAGAGCTGCACATTAGCAGCTCTTCAATAATGGGATGGTTTCTAAAACTGACTAGAAACGCCCTTTGTAATCAAACTCGTATTGGCCTTGAGCGTTCGGGTTGCCCAACCATTTCAGTTGGTCACTCATCCCTGATGGGAACTCCGCCCCAGGTTTAAACCACGCTTTGGTAGAGTAGCGCTGATTTGGCATCAACTCGGCAGAAAACGCTGCGGACACTTGCTTGCTCTTTTGCTCACCTGATGCCGATAGTACGCTGTCTTTACAGTTCAGATCGGCAATCACAGGGCCAAGTTCAAGGCTACCGAGCGGGCTTTGAATGCCACTCGCATTCCAAACTAGTGTACCTTCACCCGTTTTACACCAAGGTGCCGCGTAAGTCGCATGACGGATATTGAGCTCAAGCTGACCATCAACACCAACTGGCACAGGAATACGCGCTTGCTCCACTACTTTGGCAGCCGGAATCGATGCAACCAAATTTTCAGCGTATGGACCACCAGTTAGGCTATAACCAACCAAACCACGACCACGAACGTCCATATCACTTCCACGGCCAAAACGTACGGCGAATTCCGCTTTACCAGTGAATAAGCTTGATAGTTGGAAATCCCAATTTACCTCACCGAGATTTTGACGCTGCCAGCTGATGTTAGAAGCACGGCCTTGCCACACAGAGCCTTGGGCATCTTGAATCTCTAACCCTCTTACCGTCGGTACTTGTTGAAGCACCCAAGAAACAGGCAAACCAACAATCAAACTTGTGGAGAAAAAGGCTATGAATATAACAACGTAAAGTATTGCTCGCTTCACCTTAACCTCGCTTAAATTGCAGGCGGTTCACATCAATCATGCCTGCTTGGTCTGTACGATCGATATCGAGAAATTCCACCTCAATACCTTGTTGTTCTTTTAGGTAACGCAACCAATCCACCATCTGGTTAAATGCCAATGGCTTAATCCAAACTTGAACACTTTCATTACGTGGTTGAACTCGAATCAGCTCCACTTTGTAACGACGAGCAGAAGAAGAAACTAATTGGTTCAGAGGTTGATTAGAGAAGCTGACTCCACCACTTTTGCGTAGAGCAGTAATATCATCAGCCTTGTCTTGCACCCAATTCAACAACTGTTTTTCTGACTGAATTCGAGTCTGAGCGAGTTCAGCTCGTTGATTCATTGGCTGTAGTAGCCCCCAATAAATCATTCCGATAATGGCAATCACACCACCACCCATCACCAAACGTTGTTCACGTTGTGAGATGCTATTCCACCAAGTTTGAGCCTGAGCGATTAAATTCTTCATCATCACCTCACAAACGTTTTAGTACAAAGCTGCCTATCACAACATTTCCGTTGCGATTCAGCTGACCTTGTTCAACAGTGAACTTTTCTGCCAATTTCACACGCGCTTGCTCAAACGGTTGGAAATCTGAACTGCTTGCTTGAATGCGTACTTCACCGCGTTGGCCATCGTATTTAAAGCTGGTTATCTCTAGATCTGTAACCTGACCCAGTGTCGTTGGCAGTGCCGCTATCCAAGACAGCATTGCTGTTTCACTTGTACCACCAGAAAGACGACGCTCTTCATCGGTCATCTGACGCTTCAGGTAACTGACCGTTGGAATTCGCTTCTTGTTCGGGAAAATTTGGCGGAAAATGCGTTCACTTTCTTCACGATAGGCTTGTGCTTGCGCCTCATATTTATGGACCACCAGCAATTGCTGCCCCACAAGAACAACCAATAGCACACCCGCAGCGATAGCAGCTTTTTGCCAGACTTTTACGTACTTACCCCAAGACGATTTTGGCTTGAAGCTACCCGTTAATAGGTTGACCTTGCTTTCAGTAACACCTTTAGCAAGTAGTGCCATCGCCATTTCTTCAGGCTTTGCGACCCAAGCCTCTGGGAGTGAAGATTCAGGAATCGAACTGTAACAATCAAGTTTCCATCCTTCATTCGCTTGCAGATAAGCAGAAAGGTATAAATCTAGCCACGACGCATCGACCACCGCACCTTGAGTATTAGAATGACGAATTAGCCATTGCTCACCCAACGCAACCGCAGAGCTGTTTTCTTCATGCACAGGCAACGCCAGCACATCAGGAAGGATACGCTTAATTACAATACCTTGACTGGAAAAACGCTGCAAAATGGTTTGGATCCAAGCACGCTCAACAGCACAAATTTGCGCTTTCTCTGCTTGCTTGTCTAATACTGTGAAATGCAGGTTATCCACGTCTTGTGCGACTTCATCTTCCACCAAATAAGGCAGCATGCTATCAAACTGACGAGCAGCACCCGGCGGGATGTCTACTTCTGTCAGCACAACATCATTACTGGCTAACAAGGCAATCACTTGTCGCTGATCAGCGTAAGACGCCAACTCATCCAGATGTTCCCATCCGGCGAGTTCACCACTGGCAATCACGTCTTGCTGTTGTGTCGACCACACCAACCATGGAATGGTACTTTGTTGTTCGCTACTCAGCCGAACGGTCAGAAACTCGCTCACTGATTCCTCCAAAACGACGGCGAACGACAGTCACCGTTTCTCTATCTGTACTTTGTAAAAGACTACGGATACGTACTCGGGATTCATCCACCAGTACTTGTGCGTCCAATTCAAAAAAGGAGCTATCGACTCCTAAATAGCCTTTAGCATTTTTCTTTACATCATCGCTCAAGCCAGCTAATTCTGACTCAGCTAAAAATTCATCAACACTATCCCAACCATCGAAAGGGCGCTTTTCAATTAACTGCACCGCATCACTAGAACTCAAGCCAGGAGAAAACATCGCGACTAAGATCGGCGCTTGTTCGACTTCAATAGTATTTACGTTCAAACGCCAATCGTCTGTGGGAATAGCACAAATCATCGGTGCGATCTTCTGATAAATGTCACCCGTGACTTGATATACCGCTCTCAGTTCGCTGGCATCAGCCATCAGGCCATTGGGTGGTAAATACGCAGGCTTCATTGCCTCATAAGTGCTGTCTTCTACACCTGCAGCGGAGCGCACTGTGCTGTCGCTATCGACGTACTCCCAAGTCGAATCAGCAATCACTTCCGCTTGGTATGGTTCCACGTCCATCTCTTCCATCAAGCGCTGGAACACTTGCACCAAGTAAGGACGATTTGTCGAGTCACCCGATGGCTGAACACTCGCTAATACATTCATATTAAAGCAAGCTTGTTTGTCTACGATGCGTCCGGCCGCTTGACCATAATCTAGCGGATACACTTGTTCTTTAATTGCCCAAGGCTGGCTCATATTAATGGTATCGCTGTCTTCGTAGCTCTGTTCGATACCAATTTCAGCCAACGCCTCAACCCCCAAACTATACCAATACGCCTGTTGGTAATTGATCTGGTTTGCGCCTCGCTGAAACTGCAAAAACAATCGCTCAGACATACTTGCTGCAACGGTCGTCATAATCGCTAGCAGCATTAAAACAATAATAAGCGCTACACCACGCTGTCGTTTAGCCATTATTGCCTCCGGAGGATTCATCATTGGATGAGTCATCTTGCCCAGAGGCGCTGATCTTGCCTCCAGAGGTTAAGTAAGTACGGCTGATCTCACCGTAGTCTTTGAGTTTCAAAACAACAGAAACCGCTTTCGGTAACTCTTGCTTACTTTCCCATGTTTTTTTCCACGCTTTGCCATCGTAGAAACGCATATCAAATTCTTCGACCTGAGTCAGAAGCGGTGTCACAATACCTTCTTGTCCAACGGGTGTATCTGGGTAACGCCACCATACACGCTGTAGAACTTCATCTTTAATGCGATAGCCAACTTTCGTGACTTCACCACGTGGGAATTGCTGCTGGGGATTGTGCCACCCCAAACGCGCAAACATCACGCCTTTCGCATCCGAATCAAGCAGGTATTCCGACCAAAACAACAACTGCTTTGATGGCTCTTCGCCATTGGTTCGCATCTGACGCATGGCCATTTGACGGAAATCGTTATCCATCATCACCATTGCACGTTGCAACTCGTTCAAACGCTGCGTACGTTCTTGCGATAACACATTACTGCGTTGCACCTGCGAGACCACTTGATAGGCAGCAACGCTTAAGCTCGCAAAAATAGCAATCGAGACGAGCACCTCAATCAAGGTAAAGCCTCGATTCGATTTCATACTTGATGCCTTATATCGCTTATTACTCCGCAACATAGCTTCTCACCGTCACAACAGGACTCGCTTCTTTTTCAGTTGCGACACTGACATCAAATGCTTTCAGCAATGGCTGCGCGGTGGCAACAGGAGTTACCTTCCAATACCAAGTTCGCCCCGCTAACTCTTCAGTGCCTTTTTTAGCTTTGAGTTTTTCAGTCGAGAGCATCACATTGGCCATTTGGTTATCCACAACCATGGCTGCAAACATTTTTTCTTCTAAATAACTGACAGTATTAATGTGTTGACTCACCGAGCGAATCACACTGATTGCCGCCGTCGCAAAAATCGCCAATGCGACCAACACTTCCAACAACGTCATGCCTCTAGTATGAAGCGAAGAAGAACCGATACGGCTTTGCTTAGAATGTCGCATTGTTGTCGTCTTCCAATTCTTCACCAGGCTCTAGTAACAAGATTTCGCCGGTTTCTTTGCCAATAACGCGCCAACCATCGTTAAATGCGTCGCCATCTTCAGGAAAGAAAGACAAACTAAATGGCGTTACTTCTGCACTAGAGAAAATGAATACCTGAGGTGGCTTCACTTTCTTTTTCTCTTTGTCATCTTCTTCCGCAAACATGTCCTCATCAAACAAAGAACCGGGTTCAAATAGTCGGTCGTCATCGTCCCATGCGCCACCACCAAGATCCAATTGCAGCGAAATATCGCCTTCCAATTTGGTCTCACTCGGAATCTGTTTCAATTCCAATGGTTGCCATCCATCTTGGGTTAAGCTGAGCAAGACGTAAGTGGATTTCACATCATCAACACGTAAACCAAAGTCTTTGCCGCTCAGTACGGCTTCTTCATTCAGTAGCTGTAAGCGCTGGAAAAAGCTTTGAGCATATTGTTTGGAAAGATCTTTCTGACTGGTAGGCAGGGTCGCTATTACGGCGACTGCGGTAAGAGATAACAAAACCAGCACCAATAGAATTTCTATTAATGTAAAACCACGATGTTTTTGCATTTGCTTCATTAGTGCTGGTTTGAACTTTATCTTATTGGAAATCTTGCATGTTCCAGTTGCCGATATCCGACGCAGGGCCTTCACCGCCCTCTTGTCCATCTGCACCTAGAGTAAAGATATCAATCGTACCATTGTCACCAGGGCTTAGGTATTGGTACTCATTGCCCCATGGATCAGACGGTAGACGCTTAATGTAGCCACCATCGCGGTAGTTGCGTGGTTCTGGGTTAGATGGTTTGTTTACTAACGCATCAAGACCTTGGTCTGTTGTTGGGTAAACGCTGTTATCCAACTTGTACATATCCAGTGCATTTTCTAATGCAACAATATCGGTGATCGCTTTTTGTTGGTCTGCTTTTTCTTTGTTACCAAGTAAGTTAGGAACAACAACACTCGCCAAAATACCTAGGATAACCACAACAACCATCACTTCTAAAAGTGTAAAGCCTTGTTGTTTACTACGCTTAAATTTCATTATTATCTCCGAAAGTTAGATTCAAGCTATATCATCAGTAGACACAGCTTAACTCGAATTTTATCCACTCATTAAGTTATTCATTTCCAACATTGGCATCAATGTCGCCATTACGATGAAAAGTACCAAGCCTGCCATCAATGCAATCAATACTGGGGTGAAAATGCCAAGTGCAATGTTGACCGTAGATTCAAAGTTTTGATCTTGGTTATCCGCAGCACGAGTCAACATACTCTCAAGCTCACCACTCTGCTCACCACTAGAAATCATGTGCAGCATCATTGGTGGAAACAAACGAGTTTGATCCAATGCTTTACGTAAGCTTGCACCTTCTCTTACGTTATCTGCCGCCACCAAAACTTGCTGTTTCACGTAACGATTAGACATAACATCAACCGCGACTCGCATGCCTTCCAAAATCGGAATAGCACTGGATGTACAAATCGATAGCGTGCGCGCAAATCGCGACGTATTTAAGCCACGAGAAATCTTACCAATCAGCGGTAGGCTAAGGATTTTTCTATCCCACGCTAAACGAAAGTTCGGTTTTTGTAGTGCCAGCTTAAGCCCGTAAAAGAGCACCACCACCACGATAAAGATGATCAGCCCCCACTCTTGGACAAACTCACTCGCAGACAAAAGAAATTGCGTTGATTGAGGTAACTCTTGCCCCATCTGAATGATAGGTTCGATGATCTTTGGAACAACAGAAGAGAGCAACAGAGAGACGATACCAACCGCAAACACCACCAATACCACCGGGTAAATCATGGCTTGCAGCAATTTAGAACGCATCTTCTGACGGTTTTCTACGTAGTCAGCCAAGCGCTCTAACACCGTGTCCAAGTGACCGGATTTTTCACCCGCGGCAACCATTGAAAGGTAAAGTTCGTCGAAAACATGCGGGTAATCCCCCAGGCTATCTGCCAGAGGGTAACCTTCCGTGACTTTTGAACGCACGGCGGCAATCATAGTACGAATACGTGGCTTTTCTGCTTGCTCTGATACAGCTTTCAAACACTCTTCTAATGGCATACCCGATTGAACGAGTGTTGAAAGCTGGCGTGTGATCAGTGCAAGTTCTGCGGTTTTGATACCACGCTTGAATCCGACTGACCCGCCTGAAGACTTAGCCGCTTTTGCTTTGGCTTCCACTACCTCGACAGGAATCATTCCCTGTTCTTTTAGGCGTTGGCGCACCTGACGAGCGTTATCCCCTTCAATTGTGCCTTTCTTCTGCTTGCCTTTCGCATCCAGCGCTTTGTATTCAAATGCTGCCATTACGCTTCCTTGGTCACTCGCATGACTTCTTCAAGTGAGGTAATGCCACGGCTCACTTTGCTTAGGCCATCGCTACGAATACTTGGTGTATGCTGACGGACGGCTTTTTCAATTTCTTGTTCACCCGCTTCGCTGTGAATCAACTCCTGAACTTGCTCATCCACCATCAGAAGTTCATGAATACCAGTACGACCACGGTAGCCCTTCTGATTGCAGACTTCACATCCTGTCGCACGATGTAAAACCAGAGATTCATGCTCTTCTAAACCAAACAGTTTCTTCTGTTCTTTATCGGCTTCATAAGGCTCTTTACAGTCCGAACACAAGGTACGAACCAGACGTTGAGCAAGCACACCAAGCAATGAAGATGAAATGAGGAAAGGTTCGATGCCCATATCACGTAGACGCGTAATAGCACCCACTGCCGTATTGGTGTGTAGCGTCGACATAACCAAGTGACCAGTCAGAGACGCTTGCACTGCAATCTGTGCAGTCTCTAAGTCACGGATCTCACCAACCATCACCACGTCTGGGTCTTGACGAAGAATGGCACGCAAGCCGCGCGCAAACGTCATGTCGACTTTCGGGTTAACCTGCGTCTGGCCGATACCATCGATATCGAATTCGATTGGGTCTTCTACCGTCAGAATATTACGTTCGTTGCTGTTGATCTCTTGCAAGCCCGCGTACAAGGTCGTTGATTTACCCGAACCTGTCGGGCCGGTCACCAAGATGATACCGTGTGGACGTTGAATCAGGCGACCAAAGTTATCGTGCACCGATGGCGTCATGCCCAAACTGTGTAAATCTAGACGCGTTGCGTTTTTGTCCAATAGACGCATTACCACACGCTCACCATGCGATGAAGGCATGGTAGAAACACGAACATCGACTGCTCGGCCACCGATACGCAGAGAAATACGACCGTCTTGAGGGACGCGTTTTTCTGCGATATCCAGCTTCGCCATTACCTTTACACGAGAAACCAGCAAAGGGGCGAGTTTACGGCTTGGGGTTAAGACTTCACGCAATACACCATCGACACGGAAACGAATAGAAAGGGTTTTCTCGAACGTTTCGATATGAATATCCGATGCCCCTTCCTTGATAGCTTCACCAAGCATGGCGTTGATCAATTTGATGATGGGCGCATCATCTTCAGACTCTAGCAAGTCCTCATCATGTGGCAGCTCTTCTGCCAATGAGAAAAAGTCGTCACTGTCTGCGCCAATGTCTTCCATCAACTGACGGGCTTCAGAAGAGTCACGCTGGTAAGCTTCAGTTAGCTTTTTATCGAACGCTTCTTTGTCCATCGGTTGAGGAATAAAGTTTTGTTTCAGTACACGGCGTACTTCAACCAAAGCCGCAGGGTTGAGCGGCTCGACGTAATACAGGATTGGAGGGCGCTCAGGGTGCTCCGTCTCCAACACCAGTTTAAAGCGGTTGGCAAAACTGAATGGCAGACGGCGCATGCTTGGCGCTGTGTCTAACATATCAACCATTATTCTTTACCATCTGATCGATGAACGCTTGAATTTCTGCAGGGTGTTTACGATCTTCACCAAATTCAGGCATGACTGGAATCTTAGAGTCATCCATCAACTTCAAGCCTTCTTGCGCTTTATAAAGCTGCTCTGCACGAATGAAGTTGTACTTACGCTGAGTGATGCCATCAGCCGTCATACCATCGCGGATGATGGTTGGCTTGATGAATACCATAAGGTTACGTTTTTCTGTTTGCGTGCTAGTCGACTTGAACAGTTGACCAATGACAGGAATATCACCCAGTAGCGGCACTTTCGATTCACTTTCTAACGCACGCTCATCAACCAAACCACCCAGAACTAACATCTGACCATCTTGAATCATCACTGAGGTATTCAACTGACGCTTCGCGAAACGTACGTCCACCGCACCATTCGCGCCCAGAACGTTTGATACTTCCTGCTCAATAGTCAGTTGCACTGAATCGCCTTCGTTGATTTGAGGCACCACTTTCAGTTTGATGCCTACTTCTTTACGGTCAACTGTTTGGAATGGGTTGTCGTTATTCGACCCTGCTGTCGAGCCTGTAATTACTGGCACTTCTTCACCAACGATAAATGACGCTTCACCGTTATCCATCACTGTAATGCTTGGAGAAGATAGAATGTTTGAGTTTGAATCCGATGAAACAGCACTGATCAACGCTGTCCAATCACCCATTACAATACTCATCGCTGCACCATTTACACCGCTAAGTGCAGATGCCAAAGTTGAGTAGTCACCAGATTCAGTAACATCATATGGCGTACGTTCACCATCTGAGTTTGTGTAGTATTCAGTTCGAGTTTGATCTTTTGCTTCTTCAAGACCAACCATTACGCTACCAATTGACGCTCCAGAGTTGCCGTATTGAATAACCGCACCTGTTTCTAGGTTACCCCATTGAACGCCAAGGTTGATGCCGTCGCCTTCAGACATTTCAACGATCAATGCTTCAATCAGAACTTGTGCACGACGGATATCCAGTTGAGAAATCACGTCTTGTAGCGCCATCATGATATCTGGCGGCGCAGTCAGCACCAAAGAGTTGGTCGCTTCGTGAGCGGCAATCACCACTTCGCCACGTTGTGAGCTTGATGCACCTTTTTGACCCGCTTGCTTCTCAGCTTGTAGGTTGTCAGACACCCCTTTTAATACGTCAACCAAGTCTTCGGCTTTCGCATACTTGAGGTAAACCACGCGGTTATTACCTTTCGTCGCCATTTCAACATCAAGTTGACGAATCAATCGCTTAAGGCGTGCTCGCACTTTGGGATCACCAGAAATCAGGATTGAGTTGGTACGCTCATCAGCAACGATTTTAGGCTCAAGGAATTCAGGCGTACTTTTTTGATTCGTCGTTTTGTTCAGGGCCTCAACGATACGAACCATCTCAGCAGCAGAAGCATTGCGTAGCTCGACTAATTCGATTTCTTTATCACCCGCTTGGTCAACCCGTTTAATGATTTCCGCAAGGCGGTTTACGACCGCGGCACGACCTGTGATCAAAATGATGTTAGCAGGGTCATAGTGCACTACGTTACCGGCACCCGCGTTATCAATCAGCTGACGCAGCAGTGGAGAAAGTTCGCGAACCGATACGTTACGAACCGCGACCACGCGAGTAATGACACTATCGCCTTTCGCACTGCCGTCACCTAAGACTGGAATGGCAGATGTCTTTGAGTCTTTTGCTTTAATGACTTTAAGTACGCCGTTGTCCATTTCTACAACCGCATAACCATACACCTCTAGTACGTTAAGGAAGAAGCTGTAGTATTGCTCTTCATTTAGAACGTCATAGCTGCGTACGTCGATTTTGCCGCGTACTGACGGGTCAACGATGATGGTCTTTTCTAGGTTACGACCAACAATGTTGATGAATTCTTGAATGTCAGTGCCTTTGAAGCTAGCACTAAAATCGTTCGCCATCGCACCCGGTGCGCAGAGAAGAGTCCCTGCAAGTAACCAAGCACTTTTGCTAAACCAATGTTTCACGTATGTCTCCCTGAACTTACGCTGGTTGCCTAAGTATTACAATTGGATGTAGATGTCGTACTGCTGACCATCACGGTCCACAGTCAAATTCAGTTCTTGCGGGTCGTTCATCACTTGCATCAGTTGTACTGAAGATGAAGGGTCACTTAAATCGATCCCATTTAGTTGCACCGCAATATCACCAGGTTTTAGACCGACATCATTAAACAAAGCCGCATCACGACCTGGTGAGACGCGATAGCCGACAATTCCACCGTCTTTCTTAACCGGAGAAATGTTGATGTACTTAAATACGCTCTGCGGATCTTTTGCGATTTCCGCTCGAATTTGATCTAACTTTTCACCCACAGCAGAAGGTTTGTTTGCCTTCGCCGCTTGTGGTCGAGTTGCCTGACGAGTTTCAGACAGCTTTTTGTATTCAATCCCTTCAAGCATAAGGGTTTCATCTCGGCCTTGGTTGTCAATAATAACTCGGTCCACCAACACCGCTTTTAATTCTGCTCGCGTTCCATCAATTTCTTCGCCGATGCCGTAAGTCGCTTGTTTGCCTCGGTTGGCAATCACCGCCAAGCTGGTTTTTGCGTTGCTACTCGCAACCGCACCAACTAACGTTAGGTTTAAGCGTGTTTTAGGCGCATCTTGAACAACTGGCTGTTCTACTACGACCGGCTTTTGCTCGGTGTACTTTCCGAATAAGTTGGCATTTTGGAGGGCATTGAAATCAATCGCGTCTTTTTTACTACCAGACACAAAAGCACTTGCTGACGGTCTCCATTGAGTCACATCAGAAGTTTGAGGCATTGCTAACCACACCACTTTACCGAGTATCCAACCTGTCATTGCAATAAATAGACAAGTAAGTAGCAAACTAAGTTTCGCTTGAATGGTATGATTGTTGGACTTGATCTGAGCCAGTAGCGGGCTGCTTGATAATCCTGCACTTAGCTCTAAACGCTTCACTGAATTGATTCCTTTATTCTTACGTCTGTCAGCCTGAATCTAAATAAAGACAGCCAACTCTATCTTGCTAAAATTGCAATAAAATTACTACTCAACAAAGAGCAGTGAACTATATCACAACTTATATTTCATACCTTTTTCTTATGCAGTTTTTGCCAACTCCCTTGAAAAAAATACGCCTTGGCACCATCTGTAGGTGAATAATCCACCAGCATTGCGCTATCAGTGCAGTGATTAGATAGCATAGAGTTCTATGAGTTCCGAAAATGAAGCCGTAAGGCTAGATAAATGGCTGTGGGCTGCCAGATTCTATAAAACCCGCTCTATCGCACGTAATATGGTCGATGGCGGTAAAGTCCACTATAATGGGCAACGAAGCAAACCAAGTAAAACCGTTGAGTTGGGCGCTGAGATTCGTCTTCGTCAAGGTAATGAAGAAAAAACGGTGATAATCGAAAAAATCTCTGATCGTCGCATGGGCGCACCCATCGCTCAAACGCTCTACCGCGAAACTGACGACAGTGTTAATCAGCGCGAAGAGTTCGCGAAACAACGTAAACTCAACGCCCACAACCCTAGTCCGGAACGCCGCCCAGATAAAAAGCAGCGCCGCGACATCATTAAGTTCAAACATCAATAAACGCCGGAATTACCGACGAGGAAAGCACTCCATGGCAAATAATGTTTTACACCGCTACCTATTTGAAGACCTTTCAGTTCGTGGCGAGTTGGTACAATTGGATGAAGCATACCAACGTATTATCTCCAGCAAGGAATATCCAGCAGCACTGCAAAAACTGTTGGGTGAGCTACTCGTTTCAACCACACTTTTAACGGCAACTTTGAAGTTCGAAGGCTCAATCACAATCCAGCTGCAAGGTGACGGCCCTGTCTCTCTAGCAGTAATCAATGGCGATCATGATCAAAAGATCCGTGGCGTTGCACGTTGGGAAGGCGATATCGCTGACAACGCGACACTGCACGAGATGATGGGTAAAGGCTACCTAGTGATCACCATCGAACCGAAAAAAGGCGAGCGTTACCAAGGTGTCGTTGGCCTAGAAGGTGACACACTAGCTGAAGTTATCGAAGGCTACTTCGCAAACTCTGAGCAGCTAAAAACGCGTCTATGGATCCGCACTGGTGAACACGAAGGTAAAGCACACGCTGCAGGTATGATGATTCAAATCATGCCAGACGGCACTGGTGCACCAGAAGATTTCGATCACCTAGAGCAATTGACAGACACAGTGAAGAACGAGGAGTTATTCACGCTACCTGCGAACGAACTGCTATACCGTCTATATAACCAAGACACCGTTCGTCTTTACGAACCTCAACCAGTCGAGTTCCATTGTGGTTGTTCTCGTGAGCGCAGTGGTGCAGCAATCATTACCGTAGACCGTGCTGAAATTAATGACATTTTGGCCGAAGAAGGATCAGTTTCTTTACATTGTGATTACTGTGGCACGTCATACTCATTTGATGAATCAGAGATTACCGAACTCTATGCGCAAGCGGCTCCTGAAAAGAAAACCCTGCATTAATTTTCATAACTTAGCAAGCCTGTAATTTACCTTTCAAAAGGCCAGCATTACGCTGGCCTTTTTGTGATCTAACCCTCGTAATACCTAGCCTCACACGTAATAAAGCAACCGCTTAATTTTAAGTAATTAATAATTCTTTTGGCCTAGCGCAAAGGTTTGCGCGCACGATAAACTATTCGTACCGATATGTGACGGGTTACCTAAAACCTTACTGAAATCATGGATAATTTTTGAGCTACATCCCTGTTTTCTCCCCGCCCCGTTGCTAGCATGGTGAGCAGATAAAAATTAAAACATTATTACAAAATCCCTACAAAAATCCTTATAAGGAGCACCTATGACCGTTATGGAACATACAAAGGCTGCAACACTTGATCTAACCAAACACGGACTGCACAACGTTAAAGAGGTTGTTCGCAACCCAAGCTACGAAATGCTATTCGAGGAAGAGACCCGTGCTGACCTAACAGGTTATGAACGTGGTGTCGTTACGGAACTCGGCGCGGTTGCCGTTGACACTGGTATCTTCACTGGTCGCTCACCAAAAGATAAGTACATCGTAAAAGATGCAACCACAGAAGAGCACATGTGGTGGACTTCTGATGCAGTGAAAAACGACAACAAAGCCATCAACAAAGAAGTGTGGGACGATCTAAAAGAGCTCGTGACCAACCAGCTTTCCGGTAAACGCCTATTTGTGATTGACGGTTATTGTGGTGCAAACCCAGACACTCGTTTGAGTATTCGAGTGATTACAGAAGTCGCATGGCAAGCGCACTTCGTGAAAAACATGTTTATCCGCCCAACTGAAGAAGAGCTAGCAACGTTTGAACCTGATTTCGTCGTAATGAACGGTGCGAAGTGCACGAACGACAAGTGGGAAGAACAGGGTCTGAACTCTGAAAACTTCACGGTGTTCAACCTAACAGAGCGTATGCAACTGATCGGTGGTACTTGGTACGGCGGTGAAATGAAGAAAGGCATGTTCGCCATGATGAACTACTTCCTTCCGCTGAAAGACATCGCATCAATGCACTGTAGTGCAAACATGGGCGAAGAAGGCGATGTAGCAATTTTCTTCGGTCTATCTGGCACAGGTAAAACCACGCTATCTACAGACCCTAAACGTGCACTGATTGGTGATGATGAGCACGGTTGGGACGACGACGGCGTATTCAACTTCGAAGGTGGCTGTTACGCGAAAACCATCAAGCTATCGAAAGAAGCTGAGCCTGATATCTACAACGCAATCCGCCGCGATGCACTATTAGAGAACGTTACAGTTCGTAGTGATGGTTCTATCGACTTTGATGATGGGTCTAAGACAGAGAACACTCGTGTTTCTTACCCACTGCATCACATCGACAACATTGTTAAGCCAGTATCAAAAGGCGGTCACGCGAATAAGGTGATCTTCCTATCAGCAGACGCATTCGGCGTACTACCTCCGGTTTCTAAACTGACTCCTGAGCAAACTAAGTACCACTTCTTGTCTGGCTTTACCGCTAAACTAGCCGGTACAGAACGTGGCATCACTGAACCAACACCAACCTTCTCGGCATGTTTCGGGGCAGCGTTCTTAACCCTACACCCAACTAAGTACGCAGAAGTACTGGTTAAACGCATGGAAGCAGCTGGCGCAGAAGCTTACCTAGTCAACACAGGTTGGAACGGCAGCGGCAAGCGTATTTCTATCCAAGATACACGCGGCATCATCGATGCAATCCTTGACGGCTCAATTGAAGATGCGAAAACCAAGCATATTCCTATCTTCAACCTAGAGGTGCCAACTTCACTTCCAGGTGTCGATCCAAGCATCCTTGACCCACGTGAGACTTACGTAGATCCACTTCAATGGGAAAGCAAAGCGAAAGATTTGGCAGAACGCTTCATCAACAACTTTGATAAGTACACTGACAATGCTGAAGGCCAATCTTTGGTGGCAGCAGGACCTCAGTTGGATTAAACCATCAACGAAGTCTGCGTGACTTAGCTACAAAAATAATCGTCAAGCCCCTCTTTTGAGGGGCTTTTTATTGAATCCCACCCCAGATTGATACAAGCTTAAGCCTATCTAGGTTGCTCAAGAGACATCTCTTCATCGGGTTAACCATTATTTTGCGCACAGGTTTTGGCAAGGATGAAAGCAGCAGGTCGAATTCTAATTCTTATATTCGTATTGGCGATCGCGGTACCAACTGCTTTTATCGCCTTACTAACGACCTCGTACTCCAAACAAACCTGGAACCTGCTATCAGAGTCGATTGAGCTCCCTTTGCAAGCAGAAAGTGTCCAATACGAATTTCCTTACCACCTGAAACTGCAAGGCGTCACATCAAAAGATAAACAATGGCCTTATATCGAACAAGTTGATGTCTGGCTCAACCCCGATGTTCGTCACAATGGAAAATGGGTTGTCGATAGTTTGCTTATTGATGGTCTGAGCTTGCAACAAGGCATGCCGACTCTCCCTCAATTAACAAATGTCCAATTTCATCAGGTGGCGCTAAAAAACCTCGATTACGCGGATGACGCATTCAGTATTAATGGTTTGAGTCTACAAATCCAAGATCCACAATGGAATGGCAAGGACCAACTCGTTCCTTTCGGTGCAATCCAACTGTCTGCCGAGCAGTGGTACTGGAATGGTGAGACCTTTAACAATGTTTTGGTCGATGTCGATTATAAAACACAGGACAGCACCCTTTACGGCGCGTCGTTCAATTGGCGTGGCAGCGAGATTTCAGGCCAAGGTGAGCACTATCCACAAGGTTGGTCGCTGGTGAATGTCACTGTTGACAGGCTCAAAATCAACAACACTCAATTACAATCCTTGTTAGCGAAACCATGGCATGCTCTGCCGATTAACATCAGTCACATCAACAGCCTCGACCTACTGAATGCAGACGTGGAATACGGAGATTGGCATTGGCAGAATTTAGAATTGTCGGTAGAAAATGCCTCTCTCCCATTGTCATTGTGGAACACAACAGCACAAATATCTCTGCAAGCAGACAGTGTCAGTTTCCAAGATCAAACCGCGGTTGAGCCTCGCTTGAATGCTCAATTCAAGCCAGGATCCATTCAACTGCAAGAACTAAGCTTAGATTGGCAACAGGGTACCGTTCAGATATCAGGCGAGTTTGAGCCAGAGCATTGGAAAATTAACAACGCCACCATCACTGGATTAAAATGGGCAATCCATCCAGGAGATAAAACCGACTGGTGGCAAACAGCGACAGAGAAGCTCCAGCAAGTCGATGTTAAGCAGTTAGAGATTGAACGCAGTCAAGTAATCCAGTTATCCAAACAACCTTACTGGCAGCTTTCTGGCTTGAATTTGGAGGGTGACCAGCTCGAAGTAAAACGCAGCAATGGTCACTGGGGTATTTGGAATGGCAAGCTTGATGCAAGCGTCGTGAATGCCAGTTACGATCAAGTCCTTTCATCGCATGCTGCGATCGCAACACAAAGTGAAAATGGCTTCTGGCAGCTAACGCGTTTGTTTGCGCCATTAGAGCAAGGCTATATCGAAGGCTTGGGGCAAATCGATCTCAGTACCACCAGTCAACCATGGGCACTAAACCTCAACGCAGATGGTATTCCCCTGCAATTACTTCACCCATACTTACCAACAGCACTTGCGGTCAATGGTTTCTCTGACTTAAGTCTCGATTTAAAAGGATTGGCGGGCGATCAAAACATGCTTTCTTACAGCTTATCGGGAGAAGTCGAAGCCAACTTGCGTGATACCACCTTGAAATCGCAAGCGGACGATTCACTAAAGTCAGTCACTTTCAGCCCATTGCGACTGCAAGCTCAGCGAGGCGAAGTAAAGCTTCAGCCAGTGACCATTTCCGGCAAAGCCATTTCGGGTAACCTATCGGGTGAGTTTGATATGGCGAATAACCCACTGAGCGGTGTGATTTATCAGCTCAAAGAAGTGTGTGGAAAAGTTCAAGGTGACATATTGAGTGGCGACGTCGAAACCAATGAATGTGCAATTAAGCCAAAGCAGACTGAGTCAATCGAATCAGAAAAGCCTTCATCGAAAGTAACAAGCAGCAAAACGATTGACGCAATTAATCTAGAACACCATGAAGAAGAACTGAGCGAAGAAGTGCTCGAAGAGGAAGAGCCTCGCGCAACGGTGCACTCAGAAGAGCAACTTATCTCTAATCAAGAAGACTCGACTAAAGGCCCAGTTAAAGAAAGCGCGGCAGAAACTAACGCTGCGCCGCAAGGCCGTGACCTAACATCTGAAAAAGGCGCATCTACAAACACAGACGCGCCACAAGAAACACTAACAGCTGAGTAACTTAGAGTAATTCGGTAGCAGCATGTAAGTACCAACAAAGTCCACTGCTGGTACGTCACCACTGTAAATCACCACATGAATAACAATGCGCGCTTTACGTCCTGACGCAAGCCTGTCCAAATCGCCACTAATACCATCAAGTGAGGTACTCGCCACAGGATTCTGCTCAACCGGATGGCGATAGCGAATCGAACTGTCTGCCAACACGATATCGCCGTGCAAACCACGCTCTTTCATCAACAACCACGTCATACCCCACCCCGTCAACGTCGCCAGAGTAAAGGCAGAGCCTGCAAACATGGTGTTATGCGGATTCAAGTTTGGATTGAGCTGTGCACTACACTCAAACTGGTAACCCGTGTATTGATTGATTTTGATCCCCATCTTATCTGCAATTGGGATCTGCGCTTCCCAGCGTTCTTGTAGCTCGGTACACCAGTCGGGACGGCGAAGTACATCAGCCATTGGGTCAAGGTGTTTGACCATCTGTTGGTGGCGCACCGGCCCACGTTCATCGGTCAGTTCACCTCTTCGCTCAAAACCGTTCTTTTCGTAGAAGGCAATCGCATCTTCACGCGCATTACACACCAAACGCTTCGCGCCTTCTTGACGCGCCAGAGATTCCAACGCCACGAGCACTAATGAGCCCATGCCTTTGCTACGACGGTTATTTTTCACTGCCATGTAGCGGATCTGACCATCGTTATCTGGGGTAATGTACAAACGACCAATTGCCATAGGGCGGCCACGACTATCAGTAATCATGCGATGATGGCTCATGCCATCGTACTCATCACGCTCTGATCCTATCGGCATACGCCAAGGTTCACGTAGCAATTGCCAGCGAAATTGATAGTACTTATTGAGCTGATTTTCTGTTTTTGGAGTTATGAGTTTGAACATATCAATCCTTGAAAGTACAAATCAAATGAAAGCCTTAGGAGAAAACATCCAAGCAAATTCAATTCGCTTGGGCTTAAAGCTTAGACCATGATATTGGAGTTACCAGATTAGACCTGTAGCCAGAAAGTCACCGGGCCGTCATTAATTAATGACACTTTCATATCAGCAGCAAAGCGGCCACGTTGCGTTGGTAGCTCTTGCTCACACAGGTCAGAAAAGTAGTCATACAGACGTTCTGCATCCGCAGGGTGTGCACCACGAGAAAAGCCTGCGCGAGTGCCTTTTTTGGTGTCTGCTGGTAACGTAAATTGAGACACCACCAACACCTTACCGTTCACTTGTTTGACGTTGAGATTCATTTTACCGTCATCGTCTTCAAACACTCGATAAGTGGTTACGCGCTCCATCAAACGTTTTGCTTTTGCTTCATCATCGTCCTTCTCTACACCAAGTAGGACAAGTAGACCTTGGTCGATTTCACCGATAACTTCACCGTCCACGCGAACGGCGGCTTCACTGACTCGTTGGATTAGCGCTATCACGACTCTCGCTTCCTTCATCTGTTAATTGCAATTCTGCCGTCGAGTGTATCATTTCTAGGTCATCACTCCAGTGCTCTCTTTCTCCCAGAGCCGCAGTGACTTCCGCACCAATCAAAACAATGAGCCAACACAAATAGACCCACACAAACAAGATTGGAATTGCCGCTAACGCGCCATAAATCAACTGATAAGAAGGAAACTGGGTAATGTAGAAAGCAAAGCCTTTCTTACTCAGTTCAAACAGCACAGCGGCAATAGCAGCGCCAACCGCACCATGGGATAGGTATACCTTTTTGTTTGGCACTAAAAAGTACAAGCCCATAAACGCAAAGAAGGACAACAACAAAGGCAGCCAACGCAAAAACAGGTTGTAAGCGCCCGATAGCGTTTCGTTCTCAATCAGCTTAAGGGACGTCACGTAAGACGTCGCAGCAATACTTGCGCCGACCAAAATCGGACCAAGGGTCAACACCATCCAATACATTGAGAAAGAAAACACAGGGCGGCGTTTGTCTTTTACTCGCCAAATGTAGTTTAAGTTCTTATCGATATTTGAAATCAACATCAAAGCCGCAACAAATAGGAAAGCACCACCCACGGCAGTCATTTTTCCTGTATTCGAAACGAATTCTTGCAGCGCCGTTCTTACTGCATCACCAGAAGCTGGGACAAAGTTATCAATGATGTAACCTTGCAAGGTTTCACCCACATTCTCAAACACCGGAAACTTCGACAATATCGACAAAAGTACCGTCAACATCGGCACAATAGACAGCAAAGTAATATAAGCTAGATAGCCAGCATTGACGTTGACGCGATCGTGCGTCATTCGTTTGAGAAGATATTTGGAAAACGCGACGCTCCCCGGCACAAGCCTAGTCAATCTCACCTTGTAACTCTCTGATAACTGGTTCATAGTTCATCCCATAAATTAGCGTCGAGGACATAAGAATGCCTTATTTATTAGCAATTGTACTATCAATTTTCACTTTAACAGGATGTCAGTCCGCTTATTATTCAGCGATGGAACAAGTGGGATACCACAAGCGTGACATCATGGTTGATCGCGTTGAAGACGCCAAAGAATCACAACAAGACGCACAAGAAGAATTTACCAGTGCACTCGAAGCACTTTCTGCCTTAACCAATTTTGATGGTGGTGAACTGGAAAGCGTCTATAACAACATAAACGATAAATACGAAGACAGCGAAAAAGCAGCACAAGACGTGCGCGATCGTATTGCTGCAATTGAAGACGTGTCCGATGCGCTGTTTGATGAATGGCAGGGCGAACTAGACTTGTACACCAGCGCGAAGCTACGTCGCTCAAGTGAACAAAAGCTGCGTGAGACCAAAGCATCTTACAAAACCATGCTCAGTGCGATGAAGCGCGCTGAAGACAAGATGACGCCAGTACTCAACACACTCCGCGACAACACGCTTTACTTAAAGCACAACCTAAACGCGAGCGCGATTGGCTCTCTAAAAGGTGAATTTTCTAGCCTAGAGAAAGACATCCAATACGCAATCAAACAAATGAATGCCGCGATCGCAGAATCAGATAAGTTCCTACAACAGCTGAATCAAAAGTAAGCCTTTAAAAGCTCCTCTTCGTGAGGAGCTTTTAGTTTGTACTCTCGACCACTAAGCCTGTGACTCTTCGAACAAACTCGACCCTTTCTGGTATTGTTCCCCATGGTACTTCAACCACTTCATAACCCAGTTCAGCATACGTCTCGACAAGGGCGTGATGAATCTGAAGCGCTTCTTCAAAGCTGTGTGGGCGTACTTCATCTTGAACATAGATTGATGCTTCAGGTCGACAAATTAGCACCTGACTATGGTACCCAGCACTCTCCGTTAGGAAAGCTTGCTCAACGTGACACCCTCCAACTTGCAGATAAGCCACAATATCGGGGATCGCGCGATCCATAAAAGCCACCTGATGACTCAGCGACTCACACTTTTGCTTACCCATAAACTCAAGACATAAGTTGGCAAACTCGGGCAGGTTACTCCAAGGCAAGATGCCATTTTCTAACTGGCTTTGTTGCTCTATCAAAATACGTGAGCCTTCAGCAAACGTCGCATATCCTAAATGACCGAGCGCATTCAACAATGTCGTTTTGCCAGCGCCTGGGCCACCCGTAATCACAATTGGCCTCATGTACTCTTTTCCCTTCAGATACAAAAAACCCCGAGCATAACTCGGGGTTTCTTCTTAATCGAATCCGTTAAAACAGATTATTTACCTGCACGAGAAGCGCGTTTACGGTCGCTTTCTGTTAGGAATTTCTTACGGATACGGATGCTTTCTGGCGTTACTTCTACTAGCTCATCTTCATCAATAAACTCTAGAGCTTGCTCAAGAGTGTGCTTGATTGGTGGAGTTAGAACCTGAGCGTCATCAGTACCAGATGCACGAACGTTGGTTAGCTGCTTACCTTTCAGAGCGTTCACTGTTAGGTCGTTATCGCGGCTATGAATACCGATAACCATGCCTTCGTAAACTTCTACACCGTGACCGATAAATAGACGACCACGTTCTTGAAGGTTAAACAGTGCGTTAGTCAGAGCTTTACCCATTGCGTTAGCGATTAGTACGCCGTTGATACGCTGACCGATGTTACCGCCCTTGTGTGGACCGTAGTGATCAAACGTATGGTAAAGAAGACCAGAACCAGACGTTAGCGTCATGAATTCAGTTTGGAAACCGATCAAGCCACGAGAAGGCATATCGAAGTCCATGCGCACACGGCCTTTACCGTCTGGTGCCATGTCTTTCAGCTCACCTTTACGTAGACCGATGTTTTCCATGATGCCGCCTTGGTGCTCTTCAAGAACATCAATCGTTACTGTTTCAAACGGTTCCATTAGCTGACCATCTTCTTCTTTGATGATTACTTCTGGACGAGATACAGCAAGCTCAAAGCCTTCGCGACGCATGTTTTCAATCAGGATAGATAGGTGAAGTTCACCACGGCCTGAAACGCGGAATTTGTCTGGATCGTCTGTTTGCTCAACGCGCAGCGCTACGTTGTGTACCAATTCTTTCTCTAGACGCTCAAGGATGTTACGTGAAGTTACGAATTTACCTTCTTTACCCGCGAATGGAGACGTGTTTACTTGGAACGTCATCGTTACTGTTGGTTCATCAACAGAAAGTGCTGGTAGCGCTTCAACTTGGTTTTGAGCACAAATAGTGTCAGAGATTTTCAGCTCACCAAGACCAGTGATTGCAATGATATCACCAGCGTTCGCTTGCTCAACTTCGTGACGCTCTAGACCAAGGTAACCCATTACTGTACCCACTTTACCGTTGCGCGTTTTACCGTCAGCACCGATAACTGTTACTTGTTGGTTTGGCTTAACGCTACCACGAGTTACACGAGCAACACCGATAACACCAACGTAAGAGCTGTAGTCTAGCTGAGAAACTTGCATCTGTAGTGGACCGTCTAGGTCAACTTCTGGAGCGGCTACTTCGTCAACGATAGTTTGGAATAGCGGTTCCATGTTTTCGCCAGTTTCGCCCTCTTCTAGAGTAGCCCAACCGTTTAGTGCTGAAGCGTAAACAACTTTAAAGTCTAGCTGTTCGTCAGTTGCACCTAGGTTGTCGAATAGGTCGAAGACTTGGTCCATAACCCAATCAGGACGAGCACCTGGGCGGTCAATCTTGTTGATTACAACGATTGGCTTAAGGCCGTGTGCAAATGCTTTTTGTGTTACGAAACGCGTTTGTGGCATCGGGCCATCAACAGCGTCAACGATAAGTAGTACTGAGTCTACCATCGACATGATACGTTCTACTTCACCACCGAAGTCCGCGTGTCCCGGAGTATCTACGATGTTGATGCGGTAATCATTCCAGTTAATTGCTGTGTTTTTAGCAAGAATGGTAATACCACGTTCTTTTTCGATGTCGTTTGAGTCCATGACTCGCTCTTCAGCTTCGCCGCGAGACTCTAGAGTACCTGATTGTTGCAGTAGTTTATCAACCAGTGTTGTTTTACCGTGGTCAACGTGCGCGATGATCGCGATATTTCTTAATTTATCAATCTGTGGAGTAGCCATGGATTTGATTCACTTAGATAGATGAAATGCCCCCACGCTGAGAACGGGTGCTCTCTGGTGACATTTGCTGATTAAAAAAACGGCCATAATGTACCAGATTTTAGCAAAAAGCATAGAAATATGTGATCTACTCCCGAGCTTTTCTGCGAAATTTACGCTTAATGCCCACTTTCCTTATTAAAGCGAATTGATTCAACGCAATTTTATTCCAATCGTTGCGTAATACAAATTGACTCTCGCTCAAAAACTGGACTAAATAAGCAACGTGTTTGTCACATTGTGGTGCAATAATTTAAATGCGCACCATTTTAGTGCAAAGTCAGATCATTTTGGTGCAATCATTTGCACCAAACTAGGATCTAAAAACATAATCCCTTGAAATTAATGGAATATTTTTTTTGGCACGGTTTTGGCTTTAGAGAAACCAGCATCGATTAATAAAATGTCAAACAGATTAATCAATGCTGGATTTAATCAAGATTTCATAAATCGAGCTTTACCGCTTTATTAACACTGGAGGTTATCCACGATGTCAGTAGAAAACGTTTTATCACTGATCCAAGAGAACGAAGTTAAGTTTGTTGACCTACGCTTCACTGATACAAAAGGTAAAGAGCAGCATATCTCTATCCCTGCTCACCAGATCGACACAGACTTCTTCGAAGAAGGTAAAATGTTCGATGGTTCATCAGTTGCTGGCTGGAAAGGCATTAACGAATCAGACATGGTTATGATGCCAGATGCATCTTCTGCAGTGCTTGACCCATTCACTGAAGATGCAACGCTAAACATCCGTTGTGACATCCTTGAGCCTGCAACAATGCAAGGCTACGATCGCGACCCTCGCTCTATCGCTAAACGCGCTGAAGACTTCATGCGCTCTACAGGCGTTGCTGACACAGTACTTATCGGTCCTGAGCCAGAGTTCTTCCTATTTGACGACGTTAAGTTCGCAACTGACATGTCTGGTTCTTTCTTCAAGATTGATGACGTAGAAGCAGCATGGAACACAGGTTCTGATTACGAAGAAGGTAACAAAGGTCACCGTCCAGGCGTTAAAGGTGGTTACTTCCCAGTAGCTCCTGTGGATTCATCTCAAGACATCCGTTCTGCAATGTGTCTAGTAATGGAAGAGATGGGCCTAGTTGTTGAAGCGCACCACCACGAAGTAGCAACTGCGGGTCAAAACGAAATCGCAACTCGCTTCAACACGCTAACAACAAAAGCAGACGAAATCCAAATCTACAAGTACGTTGTACACAACGTTGCACACGCATTTGGTAAGACAGCGACATTCATGCCTAAGCCACTAGTTGGTGACAACGGCTCTGGTATGCACGTTCACCAATCTCTAGCAAAAGATGGCGTTAACCTATTTGCTGGTGATAAGTACGGCGGCCTATCTGAAATGGCACTTTACTACATTGGCGGTATCATCAAACACGCTCGTGCAATCAACGCATTCGCTAACCCATCAACGAACTCGTACAAGCGTCTTGTACCAGGCTTCGAAGCACCAGTTATGCTAGCTTACTCAGCGCGTAACCGTTCTGCTTCTATCCGTATCCCAGTGGTACCAAGCCCTAAAGCACGTCGTATTGAAGTTCGCTTTGGTGACCCAGCAGCAAACCCATACCTATGTTTCGCAGCAATGCTAATGGCTGGCCTTGACGGCATTAAGAACAAGATCCACCCAGGCGAAGCAATGGATAAAGACTTGTACGACCTTCCAGCGGAAGAAGCAGCAGAAATCCCAACAGTAGCTTACTCACTAAAAGACGCACTAGAAGAACTAGATGCAGACCGTGAGTTCCTAACAGCTGGCGGCGTATTCTCTGACGACTTCATCGATTCTTACATCAGCCTGAAAGCGCAAGATGTTGAGAAAGTAAACATGACAACTCACCCACTTGAGTTCGAACTTTACTACTCTGTATAAGGTCTAAACTGTGTAAAATGTAAACACAGTTACAAAATATTAGGCTCGCCTCGCAGGCGGGCCTTTTTTGTATACGCTAACCTAAGTTGCCCGTTTAACATGGAGGGATAACAAAAATACGCCAGAGTCTTTTATCTTTATTGATCAGGGTTCTAGGTAACCGAAACGTGAAATCATCGATCAAAAGAAGGTGAGCAATGAAAGTTCAGCTTTTACCATCGCTATGCGCCTTAAGCGGCCTTTTAATGGCGTCCGCTGTCTCATCACAAGTTGCCTATACTTGGGTGGATAAAGACGGCGTGGTGCATTTTAGCGATACTCCAAACCAAGGCGCGAAAGCCATCTCTCTACCTAACCTTGAATCCAGTGCGCCAGCGCCAAGAGTGGAGAGTACCGAGTCTCTCGCCCCTCAAGCCAAAAACACATCAGAACCTCAAACCGATGAGAAACCAAAAGCAGACAAGCCTCTTCCGCTCTCCTTATCCATGCTGACACCACAGCATGACGAAACCATTCGCAGCAACCCTGGCTCCATCAATATCCAACTCGAAGCCAACCGCAAGCTAGGCATTGGTGAACAACTGCAACTCTTCCTTGATGGCAAGCCATATGGGGCACCACAAAGCCGGTTAACTTGGCAATTGAATAACATCGACCGTGGAACTCACACCCTTGCGGTACAAGCCAAAAGAAGCGGCAAGCTTATTGCATCTACTAGCCCTATAACGGTGCATTTACATAGAGCGAGTATCAAGCCGACCATTAAAGGGGCAAAGTAGAATATTAAGTGAAAAAAACCGCACTCTGATGGCGCTTTTCACTTTTTCTTCTGAGGTTTATTCGCCATACTTACGTTCTATTGCACCAATATAGTGCAGCGCACAATCACAACGCAAACAAGGACGTAATGTGGATACTAGTCTCTCCAGTGCCATTCTCAATAATATGGTGACAGCCACGCTAATTCTCGATGATGGATTAGCCGTACGCTACGCCAACCCAGCGGCTGAACTCTTGTTCTCGCAAAGTGCTAAGCGCATTGTTGAGCAGTCGTTGTCTCAGTTGATTCAGCATGCATCATTGGATCTTGCGCTGCTCACTCAGCCCCTGCAAAGCGGACAAAGCATCACAGACAGTGACGTGACCTTTGTCGTCGATGGTCGCCCTTTGATGCTAGAAGTGACTGTCAGCCCGATCACATGGCAGAAGCAGCTAATGCTGTTGGTAGAGATGCGTAAGATTGACCAACAACGCCGACTCACCCAAGAGCTTAACCAACATGCCCAACAGCAGGCAGCGAAGCTTTTGGTGCGTGGTTTGGCACATGAAATCAAGAATCCATTGGGTGGCTTACGCGGCGCGGCGCAACTACTAGAGAAGATGCTTCCCAATCCATCTCTAACCGAATACACCCACATCATTATTGAACAAGCCGACCGCTTGAGAGCATTAGTCGATCGCTTGCTAGGGCCTCAAAAACCGGGCAAAAAGACCCAAGAGAACCTACACCAAGTGCTTGAAAAAGTGCGTCAATTGGTCGAATTGGAGTCTCAGTATTCGGTTGTTATTGAACGCGATTACGATCCAAGTTTGCCAGAACTACTAATGGACGCTGACCAGATTGAGCAAGCCATGCTCAACATTGTTAGTAATGCAGCACAGATACTGTCTCACCAAGAACACGGAAAAATCACCATACGCACCAGAACGGTGCATCAGGCTAATATTCACGGCCAGCGTTGCAAACTCGCTGCTCGTATAGAAATCACGGATAACGGTCCGGGTATCCCACCAGAACTACAAGACACCCTTTTCTACCCCATGGTCAGTGGCCGTGAGGGGGGAACCGGACTCGGACTGTCTATCTCACAGAACCTGATCGACCAGCATAACGGCAAAATAGATGTCGAAAGCTGGCCAGGTCACACTACTTTTACGATTTATTTGCCAATCTGACCATGCTAAATGGCTTTGGTATTCGTCAGTTTTTAGGCTTTCGCTGCAAGGATTTATTACATGAGTAAAGGATATGTTTGGGTCGTCGATGACGACAGTTCAATTCGCTGGGTAATGGAGAAGACACTCTCTTCCGCCAACATTAAATGCGAAACCTACGCGGACGGGGAAAGCGTCCTAATGGCGCTAGAGCGTGAAGTGCCAGACGTGTTAGTTTCTGATATCCGTATGCCGGGTATCGATGGCTTAGAACTATTAAAACAAGTTCAGCATGACTACCCCGATCTACCCGTCATCATCATGACTGCCCATTCAGATCTAGACGCAGCAGTGAATGCCTACCAAAAAGGCGCATTTGAATATCTGCCAAAGCCGTTTGACATTGACGAAACCCTAACTCTGGTTGAGCGTGCGATTGCCCACAGCCAAGAGAATAAACGCGAGCAATTACTCCCAGAAGAGATCCCAACCAACACTCCGGAAATCATCGGAGAAGCGCCAGCAATGCAGGAAGTATTTCGTGCCATTGGCCGTTTATCTCGCTCTTCCATCTCCGTTCTGATCAACGGTGAATCTGGTACAGGTAAAGAGTTAGTGGCTCATGCTCTGCACCGCCATAGCCCGCGCGCCAACAAACCTTTTATTGCCCTCAATATGGCTGCGATTCCGAAAGACCTCATTGAATCAGAACTGTTCGGTCATGAAAAAGGCGCATTTACCGGCGCTAACAGTGTACGCCAAGGACGTTTTGAACAGGCCAACGGTGGCACACTGTTTTTGGACGAAATCGGTGATATGCCGCTGGATATCCAAACTCGTTTATTACGCGTATTAGCTGACGGCCAATTCTATCGTGTTGGTGGCCATTCACCCATTAGAGTCGACGTTCGTATTGTCGCCGCGACCCACCAAAACCTTGAAAAGTTGGTTCACGAAGGCGATTTCCGTGAGGATTTATTCCACCGCTTAAACGTCATTCGAGTTCAAATCCCAGCACTCAGAGAACGTAAACAAGACATCGAAAAGCTCACCCAACATTTCTTAGTTCGTGCTGCTGATGAACTTGGTGTTGAAACCAAAACGCTACACCCGTCGTCAGTGGAAATCCTTAACCGCCTTGATTGGCCGGGTAACGTCCGCCAGTTAGAGAATATCTGTCGTTGGCTCACTGTGATGGCCAGTGGTAGTGAAGTTCTGCCAAGTGATTTACCAGCAGAATTGTTGGAGGAGAAAAAAAACGTCACCGAGACAACCAGTGGCAGTTGGCAAGAACAATTAGCGGATTGGGCACGCCATGCGCTAGATGCTGGGGATAAAGAACTGCTTTCTTTCGCTTTACCAGAATTTGAACGCATTTTATTGGAAGCTGCGTTAGAACATACTAAAGGTCACAAGCAAGATGCCGCTAAAGTACTAGGTTGGGGACGCAATACCTTAACCAGAAAGTTAAAAGAGCTGTACTGATATTGGACGATTACTAATTTGAGTACTGGTTATCAAGCGCAAACTTTTCAGCTCGCTTGATAACCTAAATGTCAGTACAATTACGGAACAACATCCCATTTGTGACTAGGCAATGTCTAACGCGACGACTCAAATTACACTACGCACCGCTGTTCTCATCCCTTTTGTGATGATTTTCTTGCTGGCTATCGGTGTGATTGTTTACGTCCAAAAACAGAGTTACGAAGAAGTTGTCGCTGACATCAGTGACAAACAACTTTCGGTACTAACAGAAAGTGTTCATGACCACTTGAACGATTACCTACGTAAACCCTTTACTGCGGTCGCAGCACTTGGCCACAACGTCAGCTACCACAATCTTTACCATCCTAATGACACCAAAGACATTCAATCCTACTTACTTAGTGCGTTTAAAGATCTGTACCACTCGATACCGCAACTCGATGTAATCGCTTTTGGCTCAGAAACGGGTGACTTTACCGGTTTTCGCCGAGAGTCAGCCGATGCATACACACTGATGGTGCAAGATTACCGAACCAAAGGTAGCTTAGTCATTTATGGCAGTGAAGAAGTCAGTGATGATATCCGTACTATCATCGCCCCCTATGACCCTAGGACTCGCCCTTGGTATAAACCCGTAGCACAAGACCATAAAGCTCGTTGGTCCTCGATTTATGCCAATGCCGATGAGCGTCAAGACATCACCCTTTCTGCAATGACGCCGGTTTACGAAGTGGGTAAATTTGCGGGCGTCCTGGTCACAGATATACGCATCAACACCTTCAATCAGTTTTTACAAGAGTTGAAACAAGAGACCAATGCTTCTGTGTACGTCATGGACCAACAGCACCGATTGGTCGCGCATTCAGGACAAGGCAGTGTAATTTCATGGGGTACCAAGTTCTCCGATAAAGATCAGCGTTTGCTTGCTTCAGAGAGTGCCGACCCAATCATCAAAATGAGTGCTGCTCGAGTTAGCGGACAGGTGTTGAATTACACCGATAAACCCTATACGTTCGAATTCGACTTTAACGGTCAGCGCACTTTTAGTCGTATCACGCCTTACCATGACACCAATGGCTTAACTTGGTTTATCGGCACCTCCATCTCTGAGAGCGAATTACTCGGCACCTTGCCAAAGAGCCAGCAAAGAAGCTGGATGGTTGGCTTTTTAGTGAGTCTATTTGGCATCGTTGTCAGTCTATTGATCTTCAATCGCGTAACTCGTCCTATCAATGCCACCGCTACAGCAGCGCAGCATCTAGCGAAAGGCGATTGGGACAGTTCCATGCCTCGTCCAGGCTACATATACGAGACCACAATTCTGGTACAAGCCTTTAATGAAATGGCCAGTAATCTAAAAGCTTCATTCAAAGCATTGCGAGAGCAACTCGAATTCGATTCATTAACCCGCTTGTACAGCCGCCAAGGACTCATTGAAGTCAGTGAAAGCAGCTCACATGCAGAACAAGGCAGTTTGTACCTTATCGGGATCAACAAATTTAGGGATATCAACGACAGTGTTGGTCATCACAATGGTGATCAGCTCCTAATTCACGTTGCTAAGCGCCTTAAACAACAGCTGAAAGAAGAAGCAACGTTAGCTCGAATTGGAGGTGATGAATTTGCTGTCTTTTTGCCAAGTACACACAGTGACGACGATATTCGTTTAACGGAAAGACGCTTACAGCAATTGCTTGCTGCACCATTCATGCTTGATGGTGAAACGGTGGTTATCAAGATTTCGATAGGGGTCGTACGAACCAAACCGGAGCAATCTATGTCACTGTGGCTACGCAACGCGAGCATCGCTCTAAGCTACGCAAAACAAGACACGCTAGCTAGCGTTTGTCACTACAGCCCAGAAATGGCCAGCGCCTCTAAGTTCCGCACTCAAATGCAAACCAAGATTCAGTCGGGTATCGATAATCAAGAATTTGTACCTTACTACCAACCTATCGTCGACCTTGCGAGTGGTAACATTTGCGGCGCAGAAGCTTTAGCTCGTTGGCACAGTGAATCAGGAATGGTTTCTCCATTAGATTTCATCCCGATCGCAGAAGAAAGCAGCATGATCAAAGCAATAGGGCAACAAATACTCTTCCAAGCATGCCGTGACACACGTAAAGCTATCGACAAAAAACAGTGGCCTGAGAACTTCCAATTGCATGTGAATGTCTCAGTAAACCAACTCTCTTGTCCTGACTTTGTCGACACCGTCAGCAGCATCCTGAAAACGACTCAATTGCCAGCCAATACTGTCACATTAGAAATCACTGAGTCTCGCATCATTGATAGTGCACCAACAACATTGGATAACCTGATCAAACTGCGTCAAATGGGATTAGGGATTGCCATTGATGATTTTGGTACTGGTTACTCATCTTTAGCGTACCTTCATGCGCTACCATTTACATGCTTGAAGATAGATCGCACCTTTATCAATCGACTCACCGAAGAAGACCTCGACAGCTCTGTTGTTGCCGCGATAGTTAACATCACCAAAGGCATGAAAACCAATGTCGTTGCAGAAGGCGTAGAGACACGCACGCAGGCAAAGCTGCTTAGCGCATTAGGCTGTAACCAAGTACAAGGTTTTTACTATAGCCGCCCATTACCGCTGGAAGACTGGCCAACACATTTGGTTAACATGAAGTAGAAAAGAGCTGAAATCGTTGATTTCCTAGTCATCATCTACTGACAATCTACCTAACTGTTATTTATACTTAACTGCAAATCTTCCCCATGTATTGTCATCGATAATGTTTGGGCTGAGTTCCTGTTCACAACATACAACCCGGATCGACATAATGATAACTAAGAATCTTCCCCTGACTGATTTGCACCGTCACCTTGACGGTAACATTCGCACTAAGACTATTCTTGAGCTTGGTCAGCAATTTGGTATTGCGCTACCAGCTTATGATATTGAGTCTCTTACTCCACACGTTCAAATTGTTGAAGCTGAGCCATCTCTTGTTGCTTTCCTTTCTAAGCTTGACTGGGGTGTGGCAGTACTGGGCGATCTAGACGCATGTCGTCGTGTCGCTTACGAAAACGTAGAAGACGCTCTAAACGCAAAAATCGACTACGCTGAACTTCGCTTCTCACCATACTACATGGCGATGAAACACAAACTGCCAGTGGCAGGCGTTGTGGAAGCAGTCGTTGATGGTGTGCAAGCGGGTATGCGTGATTTCGGTATCAAGGCGAACCTGATTGGCATTATGAGCCGTACATTTGGTACTGATGCTTGTCAACAAGAGCTGGATGGCATCCTGAGCCAAAAAGATCACATCGTAGCCGTTGACCTAGCGGGTGATGAGCTTGGCCAGCCAGGTGACCGTTTTGTCTCTCACTTCAGGCAAGTCCGTGATGCAGGCCTAAGTGTTACTGTTCACGCGGGTGAAGCGGCGGGCGCAGAAAGCATGTGGCAAGCAATTCAAGAGTTAGGCGCAACTCGTATCGGTCATGGTGTGAAAGCGATTCACGATCCTAAACTAATGGATTACCTAGCAGAAAACCGCATTGGTATTGAATCTTGCCTGACGTCAAACTTCCAAACGAGTACGGTTGAATCGCTAGCTAACCACCCGCTTAAGCAATTCCTAGAGCACGGTGTGCTGGCATGTCTGAACACGGACGATCCAGCAGTTGAAGGTATTGAACTGCCATACGAATACGAAGTGGCAGCACCAGCAGCAGGTCTGACTCAAGAGCAAATTCGCCAAGCGCAAATAAACGGCCTAGACATCGCTTTCTTATCAGATGCAGAAAAAACTGAACTGAAAGAAAAAGTGAAAGATCGCGTTTAATTGCCGCGAAGGACATAAAAAATGCCAGCATTTGCTGGCATTTTTTTATATCCGAAATCTATTGAGAGCTTAGATAACGCGAGAGAATTGCTGCTGACGCGCTTTCGCTCGTAGGTACTTGTCGAAGCACATACAGATATTACGAATCAATAAGCGACCACGAAGTGTCACTCGAATTTCACGCTCATCCACTTCCACCAACTTGTCATCAACGAAAGTTTGCAGAAGCTGTAGATCTTCTTTGAAGTACTGTTCGAACTTCACAGCAAACTCAGACTCAATCGCTTTCTTATCCAGTTTAAAGTTACAGATAAGCTGCTTAATCACCTCACGGCGTAGCAAATCATCTGAGTCCAAAGAAACCCCTTTCCAGAGCGCATGACGCAAGTCATTCACTTGAGCATAGTACTTCTTCAACTCTTTTTGGTTTTGCGCGTACGCATCACCAATCATGGAAATCGCAGAAACACCAAAGCCGACCAAATCACACTCACCTTGCGTGGTGTAGCCTTGGAAGTTGCGGTGCAAAATACCTTCACGCTGAGCAACGGCAAGCTCATCATCTGGCATAGCAAAGTGGTCCATACCGATGAATTGGTAGCCAGCCCCCGTAAGTGTCGCGATCGTGTCTTGCAGAATCGCCATCTTCTCTTCAGCTTTCGGCAAATCTTCGTCTTTAATCTTACGCTGCGCAGCAAAGAGTTGAGGCATATGCGCGTAGTTAAACACAGACAAACGACCCGGCTGCATTTCTAACACTTGCTCAAGTGTTTTAGCAAAGGACACCTTCGTTTGCTTCGGTAAGCCGTAAATTAGATCGAGGTTCGTTGAACGAAAGCCAAGCTCTTTGGCGCGTGCGACCATCGCAAAGATAAATTCTTCATCTTGCTCGCGATTCACAAGCTGCTGAACTTCTTTATTGAAGTCCTGAACACCAATGCTCAGACGGTTGAAACCTTCGCTGCGCAGATGATCCAGCATGGTTAGTTCGATTTCACGCGGGTCCACCTCAATACTGATTTCAGCATCCGCATTAAAGTTAAATTCTTGGCGCAATAAATCCATCACGCGAGTGATTTGTTTTTCAGACAAGAAAGTTGGTGTACCACCACCAAAGTGCAGTTGAGTGACTGTGCGCTCACCAAGCAACGACGCGCGTTGACGAATTTCATGCTCCAGTACGTCTAGGTATTCGTCTGCTTTGTGCGAATGACGAGTAATGACCTTGTTACAGCCGCAGTAGTAGCAAAGCTTGTGGCAAAACGGAATATGAACGTACAAAGATAACGGACGCTCTGGGTATTGAGTGCATGCCATATCGTAGTCTGAAATGGTAAATGCTTCATGAAACTCCAGCGCCGTTGGGTACGACGTATAGCGAGGACCGGAATAGTTGTACTTATCCAATACCGCTTGATCCCAGACGATTTGCTGCTTCGATTCAGTATGTTGATTCGACATGGTGGTACTTTCCGTTAAATGCGAGGGCAACGAAAATCGTTACCCAATATTCAGAGGTCGTTATTTTGCCATATGACAAAGGCAACAACGGTAACCGCAGGTGGCTTTTTAAGTATAAAACCAAAGAAGTGCTAGCGTGATCACGATACCCCCAATAGCAATAAGGAAACCATTGGGGATACAAACTAGATCATCTGAATATTGATTTGGTTATTCAGTGGCTGGACGTTTTTTTGCAACACTTTGAGTTCTTCTACGATCGTATCCGTCAAGCGCTGCTCTGCTTTATGGCGATCCAAGTTTTGTTGCATACGTTCTTTCTTCGCAAGTTGCTGTCGGTCTTCACCACGCGCCATATCTTTCACAATATGGTAAAGCTCAGAAATCGCTGGGTACGTTTTATCAAAATCCACACGGTCTTCACCCTGAACATAGTCCATGATGTTGTATACACGAATGCTGATTTCAGATAAATCACACTGGCCTTGAATGCCAGCCTGACACAAAGTATGCACGTTCTCAAAAATGTTGGCGTTACGTTTATCGATCGCCAATTTTTTATGCTTCAGCTGCAATTCCTTTTGCTTTTTCAATTGAAGCAGAAGGTAACCTGCATATGAAGCCAGCGCGATAATGATCACAGCACCCGCAATCGCTAATAAGGTTACGTTCATGAATTACTTATCCTTTGTAGTCGTCGAAGTTGATGTCATCGAAATCCGCTAGTAGGTCATCGTCGTTGCGAGTACCTTTAGCAGCAGGAGCGGTGAAGTCTTCCTCTTCTTCCGGCTCAAGTAGACCAAGTTGGTCCATCAGTTTTTCGATGCGATCTAGCTTCTCATCTACGAACTTCTGTAGACCTGTGCCTAGGTTCTCACCCGCTTCAATGCGATCCAACAACACGTTCAATTGCGCATCGTTTTCTAGCATCTCTAGCTCTTGCTCAGCCGATAGGCGACGCTCTTGTTTTGTCATCTTCTTCGCTGGCTCAACGATCAGAGGAATTTTCTTCTTACTACCTAAACGTGGATCACGATTTTGGGCAGCAGATTGCTTCTTCTGTTCATTCACTTCTGAGTTACGGTTACCTGTCTTCAAGCCTTTACGCTTTTTAGCGCGCTTGCGTAGACGGCCTTCAACGTCAGATTCTGTGCGGTTACGAGTGACAACAAACTCAGGTGCGCCTGCTGCACCTGGCTTTCTAGATTTTTTACTACGGCTCATTACTGGGCTTTCCTCAGTAAAATTACATCATTACCAATAAATTCGAGTTCGAGCTTATCCCGCTCAGCTAGGAACTGGAACGTTTCACGGCTAAAGAACACCACGTGAGTAGGATCGTTCTTATAATGCCATGATTGAAAGGCTTCTACATCGATGACCATTTTCGTCATCAGGCCTATCCAGCCACCTGGCTTAACTAAATTCAACCATTGCTTCCACACCACATCGGGGTGGTAGAGGTGTTCGATCACCTCTGTTGCTGTCATGAAGTCATACTGCTTTTCTAACACCGATGTATTAGGGTGATAGTAAAGATCATACAACGCCATGTTGTGCCCCGCTTCTTCTAACATTAATGAAAGCGTAGGGCCTGGACCACAACCAAAGTCGATTCCGTTCGATTGTGGTGAAATTCGCTCTGCGATTGGGTCAGCAATTCGCGACAAAAAATGTCGATATCCCATATCTTCAGGATTGTTCTCATGCAGATCATAGTGAGCTTTTTCAGTTTTCGCATCCAAACGTTGGTCTGGATTGACGAATACCAAACTGCACTGTTCACACTGAAGATACTCGCGTCGCTTATCTTCAAAAAAGTGGTGAGTGCGCTGATTCTGGCATAAAGGACAGGTGTGCATGCTGACTTCCTCAAACAGGGATGCGAAACATACCAGAAAGTGGACACAGATTGGAGTGTTGCTGGATACTTTTTCAGCAGTTTTTGTTAAAAAACTTTGATTGGCAAAAATGAATATAAAAAAAGCGACAGTGAGACTGTCGCTTTCTGAATGCCACCAATAAGTGGCGAAACTGTGTTGCACACATCTGGTGCACCAAGAATCCTTTTGTTTTTCAAGCTTTCCCTGCCAAAAAGTGTTGTTCTTCATCTTCCTGATGAGTTTTGGCTATCCTTTCACTTCCTGTTTACTGAGCTACTTCCTGAAGCCTGATCCGTTTCGCTGTCTTAACCGTTAGACTAGATGACCATCCATATCTGATAGGCTCCTTGCCTATCTAAGTCCCTTTTCCGACTACCAAACGTCCTTCGCTTGCGTCCTTGGAGACCTTATATCCATGGTCTAAATTCCTGAGGTTCACTCCTTGTGAACACCGTCTACTTTACGGGTTTCGTAAAAACCAACAAGTCACCAAAAGCAATTAATGACACTAATTTTTTGCCATAAATAAATCACCCATTTTATCAATAACTTAAAAGTTATAGAGAGAAATCGCATCGATCACGTATGGCAAATGTCTCACAAGGCCTCAAGCTATCTATCACTTTTATGTCTAACATTGAATAAGATCGAGATCACACAAAGCCACAAACAAAAATGCCCCAACCAATAGTTGGGGCATTTCTGTATAACTTTGCTCGAACGCGGTGTAGGGGCTTAGTGCAGACCGCCAACGTATTTCGACAGAACTTCGATGTCTTCGTCTGTCATTTTCTTTGCGATGTCACGCATCATGGCATTCATATCATTACCACGAGCACCATCACGGAACTTCTCTAACTGAGCTTTGATGTAGTCAGCTTGCTGACCAGAAATTTTAGGGAAACCTGAAAGCTCAGTGCCGTTACCACGAGGACCGTGACACGCGATACATGCGGTTAGACCACGCTCTGCATCACCAGCGGTGTAAAGTACCTTACCTTGCTCGACCACATTTTCAGGGGTTGAGCTCTCTGCAATAGGTAAAGAGGCATAGTAAGCAGATAGATCCGCGATGTCTTCATCACTTAGTGGCATAGCCATACCACTCATTACAGGATCGTAACGACCTTGTTTACCACCACTAGTCATACCTAGTTTTAGATCTTTTAATTGCTTCTCAAGATACTTAGCGTGTTGGCCTGCAAGATTCGGGTACATTGCTAGTGCACTGTTACCATCTGCTCCGTGACAGGCGACACAGGTTTGTGATTTTGCTTTACCAGCTTCAATATTACCTTGGGCCCATACTGAGCAACTGGCTAAAAGACTCAAAATTAGCGCTAATTTCTTCATGACATTCCATTATAATTATCAAGCTTCCAGTACCACGGAATGTGAACATACCGCGTACACTCATGGTACAATAGGCGACCTTATGCCGAGCACGGTTATTTTACACAATTTCACAAAAAAGTAATCAATCGACTACACAAAGTCGAGATGGAGTTAACAGTGAGCGTAAAAATTCATTACCAAAACACGCATTTCATCACCAGCGCACCCGATATTCGTCACTTACCGGAGGACGAAGGTGTCGAAATTGCGTTTGCAGGACGCTCAAACGCTGGTAAATCGAGTGCACTGAATCGCCTGACTAACCAAAAAAGTCTAGCGAAGACATCAAAGACCCCAGGTCGTACTCAATTGATCAACCTTTTCAAAGTACAAGAAGGTTGTCATATCGTCGATTTGCCAGGATACGGCTTCGCTCAAGTACCGGTTGAGATGAAGAACAAATGGCAAAAGTCATTAGGTGAATACCTACAGAAACGTGAGTGTCTAAAAGGTCTCGTGGTTCTAATGGACATTCGTCACCCAATGAAAGACCTCGACCAACAAATGATTTTCTGGGCAATCGACAGCCGCATCCCTGTGCAAGTACTGCTGACTAAAGCTGACAAGCTAAAAAGCGGCGCTCGTAAACAGGTACTACTGAAAATTCGCAAACAAGCAGAGACGTTTGGTGGCGATGTATCGGTTGATGTGTTCTCTTCATTGAAAGGTCTGGGAGTTGATCAGCTTCGTGCCAAGCTGGACGTTTGGTTTGCACCGGCAATCGCACACCTTCTTGAAGAAGACGAACAAGATGACGCTCAAGAGAGCAACGAAGAATAATTAACAAAATTTGTTAAATTTTTTCGACACAGCCCTGCCTTTTGGTGGGGCTTTTGCTTATCTGGGGGCAAGAAAGGTGAATTTGAGGCAATAAAAATCCCCACCTTCCTGGCAGGGATAACGGGAGAGAAAAATTGGTAATTATTGTTATGTGGCGAAGCATTACTGAACTGAGATTCGATTTCAATAGGTTAAAAAGCAATCTTATCTTCTACCTCAAACCAAACACTCTCACCCACACGGCACAATAGTCCTATTATTCATATAGTTAAGTTAAGAAAAACGTCAAAAAGACGTGACTTAGTTTCTTTCGAGAAAAAATAATAGTGTGACTGGCGTAAATTTACAGCATGAATAACGCAATAAATTGGAATGAAAAAACTAGATTTGACAGTAACTTAGAGAGGTCTAAAGAAGCGCATTTTTGCGGGCAATTTTAACTTATTGATCAAAAAGAAAAATTTCCTTTCGCCCAATAAAAAACGCCCCAGTCAAAAACTGACTGGGGCGGCTGAATCAGCCTAATCCAATAACGTGAAACAAAAGGTCTGAAAGATAGAACATCTTACCTCTGTACCCTACGAGAGATAATGTACAACAATTGGTCAGATTTGCAAAGAATTTTTGTAATTTTTTTTCATGAAAGTTTTATTAAGCAACAATAATTCTCATAATTGAATTGCTTTTTTATTAGCACAAAAAAGCCAGCGTTTGTGCGCTGGCTCATATTTAATTAGTAAAATTGATTTAAAAGTGACTAGTGTGCTTGGTCCCAGTTATCACCGTGACCTGCTTCTGCCACTAAAGGCACTTTCAGTTCTGCTGCAGATTCCATCAAATTCTGTACTTTATTTTCAATTTCGGACAAAGAAGACTCTTCAACTTCAAAAACCAATTCATCGTGTACTTGCATGAGAAGTTTCACTCGATCATTACCTTCTTGCTGAATCCACTCATCCACTAATAACATCGCTTTCTTGATGATATCCGCAGCGGTACCCTGCATCGGCGCGTTAATCGCGGCACGCTCAGCAGCTTTACGACGCATACCGTTACGAGATTGAATTTCTGGAAGATGCAGGCGACGACCAAAAATCGTCTCTACGTAACCTTGTGCAGAAGCAGTACTACGCGTGTCTTCCATGTACTGCATTACACCAGGATAACGTTCGAAGTACTTGTCCATGTAAGCTTGCGCTTCACCACGCGGAATACCGAGCTGTTTTGCTAAGCCAAATGCGCTCATGCCGTAAATCAAACCAAAGTTAACCGCTTTTGCACGACGACGCTGTTCACTTGAGACTTGGTCGATAGAAACACCCATGATTTCTGCCGCCGTTGCTGCGTGGATATCTTTACCATCACGGAACGCATCAAGCAGCGCTTGGTCACCTGACAGGTGCGCCATAATACGCAATTCAATTTGAGAGTAGTCGACTGCCAAGATCTTATATCCCGTCGGTGCAATAAATGCCTGACGAATACGACGACCTTCTTCGTTACGAATTGGAATGTTCTGCAAGTTAGGATCGGTTGAAGATAGACGTCCCGTTGCAGTAACGGCTTGGTGGTAAGAAGTATGCACACGGCCCGTTGATGGGTTGATCATCTTCGGCAACTTATCGGTGTAAGTTGATTTTAGCTTCGCCAGACCACGGTATTCCAAAATCAGTTTTGGTAGTGGGTAATCCAGAGCCAGTTCTTGCAGCACTTCTTCATTAGTAGAAGGTGTGCCTGATGGCGTCTTCTTGATAACTGGTAGACCCATTTTTTCAAACAGAAGCGCTTGCAGCTGCTTCGGTGAGTTCATGTTGAACTCTTGTTCTGCAATCTCATAGGCTTTCTGCTCAAGCTCATCCAGACGTGCGGCGATCTCTACCGACTGCGCACTAAGCTTCATGTCATCAATCAGTACACCTGTGCGTTCAATGCGAGACAGCACTGGTACAAGTGGCATTTCGATTTCTTCGTATACGGTTTTTAGCTTCTCATCTTGCTCGATGTTGGCAAACAAACGATTATGTAGACGAAGTGTCACGTCCGCATCTTCCGCTGCGTATGGTGAAGCTTCATCCAGATCGATTTGGTTGAAGGTCAGTTGATTCTTACCTTTACCTGCGATTTGCTCGAATGAAATGCAGCTGTGTTGTAGAAAGCGCAGTGCCAAGCTGTCCATATCGTGTTTGCCACCTACGCTGTTGTAAACGTAAGACGCTAACATAGTGTCGTGCTTGATACCTTTCATCTCAATGCCGTAGCGAGCTAGCACAGATGCGTCGTATTTTAAGTTTTGACCAACTTTCGATTGAGCTTCATCTTCAAGAATTGGCTTAAGCTGTTCGAGTACCCAATCACGATCAAGTTGCTGAGGCGCATCTAGATAGTCATGGGCCACTGGTACATAAGCCGCAATGCCTTCATCGGTCGCAAATGATAGACCTACTAGGTTTGCCACCATGTAATCTAGGCTGTCGGTTTCGGTATCAAACGCAAATAACTCAGACGCTTTTAGTTTGTCTAACCAAGCATTAAATGAAGCTTCATCCAGGATGGTTTCGTATTGGCTACGGTCGATTTTTACTGCTGAGGTGTCCATATCTGCTTTAGATGAAGCAGAACCACCACGCGCTGTACCCGTTGATTCATCCGCTTCAACGACACCTGTGCCGCCTTCTAATAGCTCATTTAACCAAGATTTGAACGTCAACTGACCGTACAATTTAATCAGCTCGTCTGTACTCGGTTCCGCTTTTAATAGTGATTCTGGCGTTTCTTCCAGTTCCACATCCAGCTTAATGGTTGCCAACTCATAAGACATCATCGCATCGTCTTTGTTGTCCACAAGCTTCTTCGCCATGGTTTTGGAACCACGGAAACCAAGCGCAGCGATATCGTCGAGGTTTTCATACAGCTTAGTTAGACCGCCGATCCCCTGCAGAAGTGCAGTTGCAGTTTTATCACCAACACCCGGAACGCCAGGGATGTTGTCGACTTTATCGCCCATCAACGCTAGGTAATCGATGATCAGCTCTGGTGGGATACCAAACTTCTCAATCACCCCTTCACGATCCATCACGACGTTAGTCATGGTATTGATCAAGGTGACGTTATCATCGACAAGCTGAGCCATGTCTTTATCGCCCGTACTGATCAAAACCGGCATGCCCTGTTGTGATGCTTGATAAGCCAAAGTTCCGATAACATCATCAGCTTCTACGCCAGGAATACAGATCAGTGGCAGACCCATTGCACGAATGACGTTATGCAGTGGCTCAATTTGGCAACGAAGATCATCCGGCATTGGTGGACGGTTCGCTTTGTATTCTGGGTACATATCGTCTCGGAAGGTTTTACCCTTCGCATCGAAAACCACCGCAATGCGATCCGAAGCAAACTGACGCATCATACTGCGTAACATGTTCACCACTCCGTAAACTGCGTTAGTTGGAATTTCACCGTTACTCATCGTGCCTGGGTAAGCGTGAAAAGCGCGATATAGATAAGAAGAACCGTCGATCAGAATCAACGGATTTTCAGGAATACTTGCCATAATTGTCTGTATCCAAATCAGTACTTAATAGATCTGCTTAGAATGCCATGACTGCTGATCCGAATCTATCTTGTTCGCTCGATCAAGTTCGCGGAAATTTTCCGATGTTATTCACGAAAAACACCTCTCACTGTGGATAACTCTGTTTATAGAAATTATCCACTGGTTATCCCATGGAAATAAAGACAGAAAAAAACAAATGTAAGCCATTGTTTTAATAGTTATTATTTTAAATAAAAAGACAAGAACAACGATCCTAAAATGATCATGACATGTGGAAAAGTTGCCGATAGAGGCGTCAATTAGAAATCACAGAAAAGAAAAAAGCGACCCAGTTGGGTCGCCTAGCAGAAGTGGTAAAGCTATTTCCATTTGTATGGCAGCTTAACCAAGAAGCTATAAATTACACTGGAAGCAATGTGAGCAATGTCGTGTCAAAAAGAATTAGTGCAAGTTCTGGGGAAAATGTTTCATTACCTTCTCAACACTCGGTTAATTAGCAATTCAACGTCCTTGTGAACTTTCCTCATTCCTTAAGACAGGTTTAATAATAATGATTCTCATTTAACAGTCAATACCTAAATGAGAAAAAATCTCATTTATTTTTTATAGCGCCTTAATGAAGTGCACTCTAGACTCACGTAAGTTCGGTTTTTCTTCAAACTTTTCAATGATGTATTCATTTCTTAGCAACAAGCGAAGCATGGCAGGAAATTGGTTACGAGATTTCACTTTTAAAGTTTTGTAGCCCTGCTCTACTACCCATTCCTCTTGCGCTTCTAATAACATTTGCGCCACGCCTTCATTGCGCGCTTCTGGTGCTACGCCACCAAACCAACTGTAGAAGGTATATTCATCTAACTCGTAGCCGATTTTAAAACCTAGGACCGTCCCTGCTTTCTCAGCCACTAGGATTAAACTTTTTTTATCTCCTAGGCGCTCAGCCATGGATTCAACCGTCTCACCATGTGCAAACTCAGTAACACGAGCTACCACTTGGATCGCCTCTTCCAGCGTGCCTTCACGAATCAGCATTGTCATTGTCTTACTCTCCAGAAATAAATATACCCAAGTAACTTCAAGCCGTGTGTATTCCGTCTTGAGGTTACTTGGGTATATTCAGACCGACAACAATTGTCGGTCTGGCTTTTCTCATTGAGCGATAATTACTCGTCTGTCGCTTCTTGCGCTTTGACTAGGTGCTCTGCAGTTTGTGCGTTTTCTTCCGCTAACCACTCTGCTACATCTTTCGCGAAGTAAGTCAGGATGCCATCCGCGCCTGCACGTTTGAAGCAAAGCAGAGATTCCATCACGGTCTCGTGCTCTTTCAGCCAACCATTCATGATGGCTGCTTTATGCATCGCGTACTCACCAGAAACTTGGTAAGCGAACGTTGGAACTTGAAGCTCAGTCTTAACACGGCGAACCACATCAAGGTAAGGCATGCCTGGCTTAACCATCACCATGTCAGCGCCTTCATTAATATCAAGAGCCACTTCATGTAGCGCTTCATCCGTGTTCGCAGGATCCATTTGGTAGTTTTTCTTGTTGCCACCTTTTAGGTTCGCTGATGAACCAACTGCATCACGGAATGGACCGTAGTAGTTTGATGCGTACTTCGCAGAGTAAGCCATGATTTGAGTATGGATGTGACCCGCTTCTTCTAACGCTTCACGGATTTTACCGATACGGCCATCCATCATGTCTGATGGTGCAACCACGTCTGCGCCCGCTTCTGCGTGAGACAGCGCTTGTTTTACAAGTACCTCGGTTGTTTCATCATTCATCACATAGCCATCTTCATCGATAATGCCGTCTTGACCATGTGTAGTGAATGGGTCGAGTGCCACGTCTGTGATCACGCCGATTTGAGGGACGTGCTCTTTTAATGCACGTACTGCGCGCTGAACTAACCCTTCTGGGTTGTAGGCTTCAGCAGCACATAAGCTTTTAGCGTCTTGGTTTACGACAGGGAAAAGCGCGATCGCTGGTACGCCTAGGTTTGCTAGGTATTGTGCTTCTTCTAGCATTAAATCAATCGACAAACGTTCTACACCCGGCATCGATTCAACACTTTCACGACGATCTTTGCCCATCAAAATGAACATTGGGTAAATCAGATCGTTTACTGAAACTTGGTTTTCAGCCATCAGACGACGACTAAAATCGTGCTTACGCATACGACGCATACGGCGTGCAGGGAATGGACCTTGAATTGATACAGACACCACTTTCTCCTTGTCTGGAAGGTTACGATGATCAAATCATCTGGTGGCAAAATCATATCACTCTTGATGCACCTTGCGAGCAGCAATATGGAAAAACGGCATGAAAAAAACCGAAAATGACCCAGCACTCACACTCAAGTATACTTCTCACTAATTCCATACACCGATGAACCATAGAGACCAACCATGATCGATACTCACGCTCATATTTACGCTAGCGAATTTGATAACGACCGCGACGAGGTGGTGAAACGTGCTTTAGAACAAGGCATTGATAGAATTCTGCTACCAAACATCGATCTTGAATCTATTGAGCCGATGCTAAAAACCGAGGCGGCTTATCCTGAGGTTTGTCGCTCAATGATGGGTCTGCATCCATGTTATGTAGATGGCAATGTTGAGCAAACGCTGGAAGTCATCCGCGGCTGGTTTGAAAAGCATAACTTCATTGCAGTGGGTGAAATCGGTATCGACCTGTACTGGGATAAAACTTTCCGCGCAGAACAAGAGATGGCGTTTGTGACTCAGTTAAACTGGGCAAAAGAGATGAATTTACCTGTCGTTATCCACACACGTGACTCAATTGAAGAAACGCTGACTTTACTTCGTCAAGAACAAGACGGCAGCTTGCGTGGTGTATTCCACTGTTTTGGTGGCAGCGTAGAAGAAGCACAGGCGATCAACGAGCTTGGGTTCCACTTAGGTCTGGGCGGTGTATCAACCTTCAAAAACGGCGGTATGGATAAGGTAATCCCTCATTTGGATATGAACTGGGTGATTCTAGAAACAGACTGCCCGTACCTTGCACCAGTACCACATCGTGGTAAACGTAACGAGCCGGCTTACACTTCTTTAGTGGCTGCGCGCGTGGCCGAACTGCGTGGGGAAAGCCTTGAAGTGATTGATCAAATCACAACGAGCAATGCCGAAACTCTGTTTAATTTGAAGTAACCTTTGAATGAATATCGTGACGGTGAGCTGATTTTTTTAAACTTTCCGTCGCATTTCCTATGAATACGTCGAAATTTTCGTGACCTTTAATTCCACCGTCAATACGCCCAAGTTTTGTTAATCAATGGGACCCGAAACAACGTTCCGTATATTATTTCCAAATAATATGCTTAAGAAGCAAATCTATACCATCGCCATTATTGAAGTATGTACATGATTTCACATAAAATCCCCATCGGCTTATAAAATAAAAAAGATGGGATTCGCAATGTGTAATCACGGAGTGTATTTGCAACGTCAACAACGCAGTTGGTTTCAAAAATTGATCGGAATTAAAGAAGTGTATGTCTGCTCAAAATGCGGCTACGAAATAAAGCTTCGATAAACTGCAGATACAAAAAAGCGGCTTATGTAAGCCGCTTTTTTAATACTAATTTTAAATTACTCTTCCACTTCTTGTTCGTCATCTTTGCGGGTGTAGAAGCGCGCGAAGAACAAGCCCACCTCAAACAGCAAACACATTGGGATTGCTAAAAGGGTTTGCGAGATCATATCCGGCGGCGTCAATAGCATGCCGACAATAAACGCACACACAATAATGTATGGACGCTTCTCTTTCAGATCTTGTGGTGTCGTTGCGCCTGTCCAACATAGCAAGATAATCGCAACTGGCACTTCAAACGCAATACCAAACGCCATAAACAGCGCCAGTACAAAATCGAGGTAGCTCGAAATGTCGGTTGCAAACTCGACTCCACCCAATGAGATAGCAGTAAAGAAGCCAAACACCAACGGAAATACCACGAAGTACGCGAACGCCACACCGCAGTAAAACAGCAACGAACTTGAGAACAACAATGGCATAATCAAACGACGTTCATGCTTGTACAACCCGGGCGCCACAAATGCCCAAACTTGGTACAAAATAAACGGCACCGCGACAAACACCGATGCGATAAGCGTTAGCTTCAGCGGTGTAAAGAAGGGTGAAGCCACATCGGTTGCGATCATCGTCGCGCCTTCAGGTAAACGCTCTACCAAAGGTGCAGAAACAAATTCGTAAATGTGGTTGGAGAAATAAATTAGCCCAACAAACACGACCAATACTGCGGCAATTGCTTTTAGCAGTCGATTGCGAAGTTCTAATAGATGACTAATTAAAGGTTGTGTCTGCTCGACGGTAGACATGGCAAACCTCTTTTTTAAAACCAGATCAAAAAGGAGCTACCAATGTCTAGTAGCTCCTCCTAATGAGACTATTCGGCTTTCTTATCTGCCGCTGTAACCTTAATCTCTTCCGCTTTCTCAACGGTTTCAGTCGCTTTTGCAGCTTCTTGCGGCTCTGCGTCTGATTTGGTTGGTTCCGCGTAAGGGCGGTTTACAGATTGCGCGGCTTTCTTCAGTTCTTCAACGGAAGACTTTAGCTCAGGAGACAGATCATCCATCCCCATTTGCTCAGCTTTACGCAAGTTTTCTTGCAGTTCTTGGACTTTCAGCTCGTGAGACAATTCGTCTTTGACGCTATTTGCCATACTCTTCGCTGCTCCGACAAAACGAGAGACACTGCGGATGGCATGTGGCAAACGCTCGGGACCAAGAACAACCAGACCAACAACAGATATTAATACCAGTTCCCAAAAACCGATATCAAACACGTTTTACGCCTGCTCTTTGTCTTTTTTCGTTTCAGGAGCCGCTTCTTTCTTTTGCTGCTCTTCTAGACTTTTTGGCTCGAAGTCTGCGTCTTTGTCGTCTTTCTTCGCAGACTCATCTTCGCTCATTGCTTTTTTGAAGCCCTTAACGGCACCACCCAGATCGCCACCGATACCACGTAGTTTCTTAGTTCCGAATAGCAATACAACAATTACAGCAATGATTAGAAGTTGCCAAACACTGATACCACCCATTCTTTTTACCTCGGGTCTTTAAACAAAATTATTTCAAGAGTTTAACGTCTACCGACGATAAGCTCGCCAACTAAGCAGCCAAAATGTGACCCCTGCGATACCACAAGCGATCGATAGCTGCCCATAAGCGTTATCCACCAATATTGCCGAGCATACGACTAAAGTGGCGCCAACGCCAAATAAAAACTTTCCTGTCGCCTGCTGACGCTTGCTCTGACGATAACCTTGATAGAGCTGATCCATACGTTGGTTCATGGCTTTACCTTGCTTAAGGCTATCGTAAAGTAGCTCTGGCAGTTCCGGTAACTTCTCTGCCCAAAACGGTGCGCGGTCTTTGATGGCATTCACCAAAGCTTGCGGACCGACTTGGTTCATCATCCATTCTTCAAGGAAAGGTTTCGCCGTTTCCCACAAATCAAGTTGTGGATACAGTTGGCGACCTAGCCCTTCGACGTACAACAGCGTCTTTTGCAACAGCACAAGCTGCGGCTGCACTTCCATATTGAATCGACGCGCAGTGTTGAACAAATTCAACAGTACGTGACCGAAAGAGATTTCACACAGTGGTTTAGCAAAGATTGGTTCACACACAATGCGAATCGCAAATTCAAATTCATCGACATTGGTATCGGCAGGTACCCACCCCGAATCAACGTGCAATTCCGCTACGCGGCGGTAATCACGATTGAAGAAAGCGAGGAAGTTTTCCGCCAGATAACGTTTGTCTTCACTGTTAAGTGTACCAACGATCCCGCAATCCAGCCCAATCCACATCGGATTATCTGGATGCTCCGGTTTAACGAACACGTTGCCCGGGTGCATGTCAGCATGGAAAAAGCTGTCTCGGAACACCTGAGTGAAGAAGACACTCACACCGCGTTCCGCGAGCAATTTCATATTGGTGCCATTCGCTTCCAAGCCTTCAATATCAGAGACTTGGATGCCATATATTCGCTCAGAAACCATGACAGTTTCATTACTAAAGTCAGGAAAAACTTCTGGTACGTAAAGCTCTTCACTGCCTTCGAAGTTGCGACGCAGTTGAATCGCGTTCGCTGCTTCACGACGCAAATCGAGTTCATCAAGTAAGGTTTTTTCGTACTCGCGAACCACTTCAACTGGTTTCAAACGACGTGCTTCAGGCATCGCTCCGGCGACTATACGCGCCATTCGGTGCATCAGTTTTAGATCTGAATCAATGACCGGACGAATATCTGGACGGATGACCTTTAATACCACTTCTTGGTTAGTGTCTTTTAATCGCGCGGTATGCACCTGAGCAATCGACGCAGACGCTAACGGTTTGATATCAAATTCAGTAAACCAGTTTTCTAATGGACCGCCCAGAGCGAGTTCCATTTGTTCTTTCGCTAACTGCCCATCAAATGGCGCAACTTGGTCTTGCAAAAGCGCAAGAGGATCAGCGATATGTGGAGGGAAAAGGTCACGGCGGGTCGACATCATCTGACCAAACTTAATCCAAACCGGACCTAGTTCTTGCAGAGCGAGACGAAGACGCTCACCTAACGGTTTCTCTGGGTGCTTGTTCTTAATCCAGAATAAGCTTTTGCGCATCAAAAGCGGCGCTTTGGTCAGTTGATGATCAGGCAACAACTCATCCAAGCCGTATTCTAGCTGAACTTTAATGATTTGATATAAGCGCTTTATTTCTGCTGGCGTCATGAGTTCTCCAGCGCAGGCTTATCCGAGTCGAACTTATTTAGTAGTACGTTTAGGCGCGCTTCGACACGAGAAGCTTGACTGCGAACGTCATCCACTTGGTCACAGAAGTAGGCGATTTCCAGCGGTGCTGGCGCCAATTTCCATTCTTCTGTTACCACTTGAGCAAGGTGGCGTTGGTGTTTTTTCCGCTTGAGAAGCAAAGAAACCGCCGACGTTTTTGGTGCCTTGCACAAAGGTATGTGCCACGACATCCCCCGTCACTCGAGACAGCCACTCTTCAATATCTGGCTTGCAATCGACCATCAATTGAGAGAATTTCTGTGCAAGTTGGATGTCACCTTCAAGCTCAAGTTTGTCTTGCTTGATAAGGCGAGTGATGTTGGCTTGATCGCGCAGCTCAGGAAGTACGCTTAGATTCAGCGACAGATAACAATCTGGCTGACCTTCGTAATTGCCCAAAACATCGATTTGCTGGCTGAAGATGAACGTCAGCGTCTTATTGATTTCTTTGAGGTGAATTTGAATCACCTGACCTTTAAGACGTGACAAACGACGACCCAATTCAGGGTCATCTTTAATCAGCGTATTTAGTGTCGTTTCAATAACGGCAGTGATAAGAGGTTCAAATGGCATACCGCTTATCCTTAGAACTTGTAGCCGCGGTGCAGCGCCACAATACCACCCGTTAGGTTGTAGTATTTGGTGTTTTCGAAGCCCGCTTCTTTCATCATGCCTTCCAGCGTGTCTTGGTCTGGGTGCATACGGATAGATTCTGCTAGGTAACGGTAGCTGTCTGCGTCATTTGCCACTAGCTCACCCATTTTTGGCAATAGGTGGAACGAGTACGCGTCGTACACTTTTGATAGTGGGTCTAGGATTGGTTTTGAGAACTCAAGTACCAACAAACGACCACCTGGCTTCAATACGCGGAACATAGAGCGCAGCGCTTTGTCTTTATCGGTGACGTTACGTAGACAGAAGCTGATAGTGATCACGTCAAAGTAATCATCTGGGAACGGCAGTTCTTCTGCGTTCGCTTGAACGTAATGCACGTTACCCACAATGCCGTTATCACGCAGTTTGTCACGACCGACATTCAGCATTGAGTTGTTGATGTCCGCTAGGATCACGTGACCTTGGTCGCCAACAATGCGTGAGAATTTCGCTGTTAAATCGCCTGTACCACCACCTAGATCGAGAACGCGTTGTCCCGGACGAGCGCCACTGCAATCAATAGTAAAACGCTTCCAAAGGCGGTGAACACCACCTGACATCAAGTCATTCATGATGTCGTATTTTGCTGCCACTGAGTGGAAAACTTCGGCAACTTTGGTCACTTTTTCGTCTTTTGCCACTGTGGTAAAACCAAAGTGGGTAGTGTCGTTATCTAACGCTGTATTTGATTGCACACTTGTGTCCGTCATTCTGATTCCTCTTGGGCAGCACTTTTTCACTTCGGGGCGGTTGATAACAAATAGGGTCGCCCACTGTACTGCGGGCGATTAGTTTACTTTATCCTCAGCCGGATGTCTTTCTACTAAAGAAGCATTTTCCGAAAATGACTCTGTCTGCGCCAACTGAGCAAGATCTGGCGAGATTGGACGTTTTACTTCCACTCCTAGTTGCTTAAAGCTTTCCGCTTGACGGATCACGTTGCCTCGCCCTGTTGCTAGCTTATTCATTGCGCCTTGGTACGTTTGGTTGGCTTTGTCTAGTGCACCGCCCAGCCCTTCCATATCATCAACAAACAAACGCAGTTTGTCGTACAATTTTGCCGCTCGCTCAGCGATCAACTGAGCGTTTTCATTTTGGCGTTCGTTACGCCACAAGTTATCTATCGTACGTAGCGCCACCAGCAAAGTGGTAGGGCTGACCAAAATAATGTTTTGCTCCATCGCGTCTTTGACCAAGCTCGGGTCAGCTTGTATCGCCACTTGAAATGCAGGTTCCACCGGAATAAACATCAGTACGTAGTCTAGGCTCTGAATGCCTTTTAGCTGATGGTAATCTTTAAGGCTCAAGCCTTTGATGTGTGCGCGCAGCGCGGCTAGGTGATCGCTCAGCGCCTGCTCTCGTTGAATGTCGTTCTCTGCGTTGAAGTAGCGCTCGTACGCCACCAGCGCCATTTTCGAATCGACCACCACTTGTTTGTTTTGCGGTAAGTGAACTATCACATCCGGCTGATAGCGTTTGCCTGCTTCGTTTTGCAAGCTCACCTGAGTTTGGTACTCGTGCCCTTCACGCAAACCAGATTCTGCCAATACACGAGCCAGAACCACTTCACCCCAGTTGCCCTGCTGCTTGTTGTCACCTTTCAGAGCTTGAGTCAGATTGACCGCTTCTCGGGTCATGTGCTCATTCAAGCGTTGCAGGTTCTTCAACTCATGCACCAAGGTGTGACGCTCTTTGGCTTCTTGACTAAAGCTATCATTGACTTGCTTTTTGAACCCTTCTAACTGCTCTTTGAGTGGAGACAGCAAACCTTCCAAACTCTGACGGTTTTGCATGTCGACTTTGGCGGTTTTCTCTTCAAACAACTGATTCGCTAAGTGTTCAAATTGCTGCTTCAAACGCACTTCTGCTTGCTCAAGAATTTGCAGCTTTTCTGCATTAGCTTGGTTAATTTGCTCATGGCGCGCTTGCTGCTCACCAAGTTGGGTTTCAAGGCGCGACTTGTGTTCACGCATCTGCCCTAGCTCATCAAAATACTGCTGACGCTCCTGTTTCACCGCTTCGAAGTAACGTAGCTTTTCCATCGCCGCCATCAATTTGCCATGAGTTTGGCGCACCTCGAATGCCGCTTTATCGCGCTCGTCATCAAGCTCATCCAATTCTTGCTGTGCTTCAGCGAGGCTTTGCTTCACTTGTTCAAGTTGTTGTTGATGAAGCTGTTTTTCAGAGGAGAGCTGTTGTTCGAGCAATTGAGTTTGCGTGGCAAAGCGTTGTTTAACCCACCAACCCACTGCAACACCGCTGATGGTCGCGGTAAAAAGAGAAGACAGAATGAGAGATTGATGCTCAAGAATCCATTGCATAATAGCGAGTTAGCCTGTGTTTTTTATCTTTAATAATGGTATTTACATACTGGATAAATGTCCAGTTTGTTGGATGAAAAATCCTCGCATACACTAGGCGCTCCGTACAACATACTCACCCAAGCTCAAATCAGCATCAATGAGCAGCACTTCATCACACAGAGGTATCATGAACGAGCGTCGCGCCCTAGGATTTGGGCTATCAGCGGTATTACTTTGGTCAACAGTAGCGACCGCATTTAAATTGACTTTGGCGGAATTCACACCGATTCAGATGCTTACCATAGCGAGTATTGTTTCGGCTATCGCACTTATCACTGTGTGTGGTGCACAGGGCAAGCTCAACCAACTGGGTAACACATTTTTATCTAACCCTTGGTATTACCTATTGCTTGGTTTGATTAACCCACTGGCTTATTACCTGATCTTATTCAAAGCTTATGACTTGCTACCTGCGTCTCAAGCACAAGCAATTAACTACAGTTGGGCAATCACCCTTACCTTAATGGCGGCGGTTTTCTTGGGTCAGAAAATCCGAGGTAAAGACTGGATCGCTTGTGGTTTTAGTTACCTCGGCGTGATTGTGATTGCGACTAAAGGTAATGTGTTAGGAATGGATTTTGAAAGCCCACTGGGTGTTGGCTTGGCATTACTTTCGACCCTGCTTTGGGCAAGCTACTGGATTCTTAATACCAAAAACAAAGCCGACCCTGTGGTAGGTGTCTTACTTGGCTTCTTGGTTGCGATTCCATTTGCGATTGGTTTAAGTGTTTATGAAGGCGCGAATTGGGGCCAAATCACAGCCAAAGGCTGGGCAGCAGTGACTTATGTCGGCTTGTTTGAAATGGGCATCACCTTTGTATTGTGGTTATCCGCACTCAAACTGACCGAAAATACCGCGCGTATCAGCAACCTAATTTTCGCTTCACCATTTATCTCTTTAATGCTGCTTGCCACCATCATTGGCGAAGACATTCATCCATCCACTTTGATTGGCTTGGTATTGATCATCAGCGGCTTAGTCATTCAGCAAGTGAAGTTTGGCAGAAAGCAAAAAAAAGCGAATACTGCCCAGTAGTCATATCCGAAACTATTGCAAAAATGAGACGGGATTTATAAAAAAGAGAGCTAGCTAACAGTTTACTCGATTAATGAAGTGTTCCTTGCTTGGATTTGTTCGGGCTTTGGATACGATATAGCCAAAGCCCGATATGAACGTCTAATCAGATGTTAACAACACAAATCCAAGGGCGCTCAGGATGCTTTATTAACTATGTTTCGCTTCGCTATCTCTCCTGCATTGATGACAGACTGGAAACTCGCTCTGCAACAGTGCTGTGATGCCACTAAGGCGCACGGTCAGCTCTATAAATTTAGCTACACTCATCAATGGCGATTGAGTGAAGTCGCCACATCACCGCAGCACCACCGCGAAATTGTAGCGATTTTAGATATCGCGACCGACCGATTCCAACCTGCTCACTTCGATGCTGAGCAAGTTTCCTTTGAGTCACAAACATTAAGCTACTGCCCTGTTTGGTTGCCCAACGGAAAATTGTTTGCAGCTCTGGCTTTGGTTCATCCAAACCAACAGAAGCAAACGGTGGCTGCTTGGTTAAGCGCCATCGCTGGACGAATTAGCTTTGACATAAGCCAAACCTACCTTAAAGAACAACAGCGCCATCAAGTTCAATTGCCAGAATCGCTGCCGACCCTGCAAGAGTTCATCGATTGTTTAGAAGATCATACGTGGATAAAGAGTACCGACGGTCGCTATGCCATGACCAATCGCAGCGTGGAAAACTCATGGCAAATGACCGGCAGCGACATTGTTGGTAAGAATGACTTTGAATTGTTCAGCAGCAAACGAGCTAAGAAGTTCATCGACACCGACCAATTAGTGATCGCGACAGGCAGCCAAAACACCGTTGAAGAATGCACCCTGATAGATGACAACAACAACCCCACTTGGCTTGAAACCATCAAATCACCGATCCGAGATCACAGTGGTGAATTAATTGGTATTTTGGGGATGACAAGAAACGTCACACGCCGAAAAATGGTCGAAACTCAGCTCTCACTCGCATCGAAAATCTTCGACAACTCCCATGAAGGTATGGTGATTACTGACCGCAAAGCGAACATCCTCGATGTAAACAGTGCCTTTACTCATATTACAGGCTATGCAGCCGAAGAAGTGATTGGTAAGAACCCTAATATTCTGCGCTCAGGGCATCATGATGGAGCCTTTTACAAGACACTTTGGCACCAGTTGGAAACCAAAGGCCAATGGAAAGGCGAGTTCATCAACCGCAAAAAAGATGGCAGCATTTACCCGCAGTTAGCCACCATCAGCGCCGTGATGGACGATAAAAATCATCTGATAAACTACATCTGCGTGTTCGAAGACATCTCAGTACGGAAAGCGCACGAAGAAAAGCTGCAACGCATGGCATTTTATGACCCACTAACAAACCTTCCCAACCGAACACATCTGATTAGCCTTCTCGAGCAACACATTGAAAGTGGACAAAAGCACGACCACGCCTTTGCAACGTTATTCCTCGACATTGACCATTTCAAACACATCAACGACAGCATGGGGCACTTCTGTGGTGATCAATTACTAACGAAACTCGCAGAACGCTTTCAAGAAGTCCTACATTTACGCGCGCACATTGCACGAATAGGCGGTGATGAGTTTGTCATCATATTGCCGAATATCGACTCTGAATCACAACTTATCGACACCATTGAAGACATTCTTAGCTTATTCAATCGACCTTTTGAAGTCAGTAAAAACGAAGCGTTACGCATCTCCACCAGCGTTGGCGTAGCACGTTACCCGCAAGATGGCCAAGACAGCGAAACCTTGTTGAAGAATGCAGACACCGCTATGTACTTGGCGAAGAAAAACGGTCGAAATGGCTACGCATTTTACTCTCCAGACTTAACAGATAAGTCGGTCACTCATGTCAGAATGCAATCGGCCTTGCATGAAGCCATCGAGAAAAACCAACTGCATTTGGCATACCAACCGCAGTACAACCTTAGTGAGAACGAGTTGGTTGGCGTCGAAGCATTACTGCGCTGGCAGCATCCAGAGCTTGGGGTTATTTCTCCGGCAGACTTCATTCCAATTGCAGAAAAAACAGGCCTTATTCAAAGCATTGGAAAATGGGTACTTGAACAAGCATGTTTACAAGGGCGAGCTTGGCTAGATAGCGGCATTGATTTTGGTAAGCTCGCGGTTAACGTATCGGCACTCCAACTTCAGCAATCCGATTTTATTACTAAGCTGGGCGTCATTCTTAAAGAGACAAAATTCCCAGCTCATCGTTTAGAGTTAGAAATCACCGAAAGCTTCTTATTAATAGATCCACAACAAGCGATCGCATCACTTAACTTACTACGCGAGCTAGGTATTGAGATTTCTTTGGATGACTTTGGTACTGGTTATTCGTCATTGTCGTACTTGAAAGGCTTACCAATCAATAAGCTGAAAATCGACCGTTCTTTTGTTAGCGATCTACCAAGCAACACCGACAGCAACGCGATTGTGAATGCCATCATCGCCATGGGTCAAACCCTATCACTTAAGGTAGTCGCGGAAGGCATCGAAACCGACGAACAAGCACAATACCTATATGAGCACGGCTGTATCTACGGACAAGGCTTCCGTTTTAGCGCCCCAGTTCGCGCAGAAAAGTTGTTCAAATAAAAAGACCGAGCATTTGCTCGGCCTTTTTCAATTCTTTTACTTAGCTAGTTACACCCACTGCCCTGCGACAAAGCCGCTCGACCAACACCATTGGAAGTTATAGCCACCTAACCAGCCGGTTACGTCCATCACTTCACCGATGAAGTACAAGCCTTTGATGTTCTTACATTCCATGGTTTTTGAAGACAGGTGATCAGTATCTACGCCGCCTAGGGTCACTTCTGCAGTGCGGTAACCTTCCGTACCGTTTGGTGCTACTGCCCAGCTCTCTAAACGCTCAACGATGGTCGTCACCTCTTTCTGGTTGAACTGCTTAAGTGGTTTGTCTGCTAATTCTTTACGTTCAATCAACACTTCAACCAAACGCTTTGGTAGCACTTTTGCTAGCGTGTTCTTTAGGGATTGGTTCGGATGCTTCTCGCGACTGCGTTCTAGTAGTTCAGCGATGTCGTCGTTTGGAACGAGGTTAATCGTCACCTTTTGACCCGCTCTCCAGAACGAAGAAATTTGTAGTACCGAAGGGCCCGACAAGCCGCGGTGGGTAAACAGCAACGCTTCTTTGAACATGGTGCCGTCTTGCGCGGTGATTTCTGCTGGAATCGCAATGCCCGATAGCTCAGCAAAATCTTCTTTGTCTTCTTTATGCAGCGTAAACGGTACTAGACCTGCCGTAGTAGTAATCACCGGAAGCTCAAACTGCTCAGCAATCTTGTAGCCAAATGGCGTCGCACCAAGCTTGGGCATCGACAGACCGCCGGTAGCCACTACTAAAGATTCACACTCGATGTTTTCAGTACCGGCATGTAGACGAAAGCCCGCGTCGATTTTCTCAATTGAATGTACATCACATTGGTAACGCTGCTGAATATTTGGCATGTCGCATTCTGCTAGCAGCATCTTAACAATGTCTTTTGCAGTAAATGCATCAACACAGAATAACTGTCCATGATCGCGCTCTTCAAACTCAATGCCATGCTTGCTGACCATCGAGATAAAGTCCCAGTTGGTGTACTGCGATAGCGCCGATTTCACGAAATGTGGGTTTTGACATAAGTAGTTGCTCGCTGAGACGTCGTAGTTAGTGAAGTTACAACGACCACCGCCTGAGATAAGGATTTTACGTCCTGGCTTTTTTGCATGATCCAGCACGAGCACACTACGTCCGCGTTTGCCGGCTTCTGCCGCACACATCAAACCTGCCGCACCTGCGCCAATTACAACAACATCAAATTTCTTACTCATTGGTAACGCTCAATTACTTATTTAGATTGGTATATCCAAAAATAAAAAAGGATGTGCTCATTGCACATCCTTGCTTTCTGCGGACGCTATTCTAACGACAAATGTCGAATGGGAAAAGCGCTTAAATTCCAAGCACTGCTTGATGACCTAGAGAATAAAGGCCCCCAGTAGGGTCACACCGAGTAAAGCGGTCGATAAAATGAATAATCCGCGAACCCTTTCACACTTGCCAGTAAAGAGTTCATCATGATGATGGTCGTACTCTTTACTTTTGATGTAATGGAACAACCTCACTTGTTTAGTGACATTGCCATGGGTGGTGAAAAATCCATTGCCATCCACCTGCTGATAAAGCAAAGGATGCGCTTCACGCATGATGTAAATAAGAGAACGAAGAGCGGTGAGATAACGGACCATATTAACTCCCGTCACCACCATTAGCGCAAATAAGATTGTGTCTCCACTGATCATCTTTTCCTCCCTACATCTTCAATGATGCTCAAGAGAAAAAGACGATCAATGCTTCGTCCTTTACCCGCTACTTAGCGCGTTGAGAACGCGTTACGCAGCTGGAGCATCCATAATTGAAGATGAACCTTCTTTTGCCATTTGTGCCAGATCTTTGTCGATGAAGAACAATGCTTTGCCGTCTTCACCTACCAATTCGATCTTATCTAAAATCCCTTTAAACAACTTCTCTTCTTCGTGCTGTTCAGCCACGTACCACTGCAAGAAGTTAAACGTTGAGTAGTCTTGGCTTGTAAATGCAACATGCGCCAATTTGTTGATTCTTTCCGTGATCATTTGCTCATGTTCGTAGGTTTCACGGAAAACATCGCCTAGGCTTGCGAAATCATGCTTAGGAGCTTCAATTGCACCTAGGATTGGCATTGAGCCAGTTTCGCTTACATAAGTGAAAAGACGTTGCATGTGCTCCATTTCTTCTACGGCGTGTGCACGTAAAAATTCAGCCGCACCTTCAAAACCTTTGTCTTCACACCAAGCACTCATTTGTAAGTATAGATTGGATGAGAAAAATTCTAGGTTAATTTGCTCATTCAATTGTTCAACCATAGTTTGAGACAGCATGTTAACTCCTATTAATGTGCATGCAATATACCCAAGTAACCTCGAGCTGAGCAGGCTCAGCGAGGATGATTGGTCTAAAGTCACTTGGGTATAACCCACTATAACATGATTACTGAGGCAAGAGTTTGTACCCACGATATTGATATGAGATCACTTCAGCAAAATTATCTGACACTTAGTGCTAATCTGACACTATGACCTTATCAAGGAGATATCAATATGAGTTATAAACACATACTTGTGGCAGTCGATCTTTCAGACGACAGTAAAGTATTGATTAAGAAAGCCGTATCACTGGCTAAGCCTCTTGGTGCGAAAGTCTCTTTCATTCATATCGATGTGAATTACGCCGAGCTTTACACGGGTCTTATCGATATCAATATGGCCGAGGCACAACATCAAGCGATGGAAGCATCCCGTACACAGCTGGCCAATTTTGAAGAGTTCGCAGAATACCCAATTACACATACTTTAGTGGGTAGTGGGGATCTGAATAATGAGCTGTGCGATACCATTCAAGACTACAACATCGATTTGGTCGTTTGTGGGCACCACCAAGATTTCTGGAGCAAGATTCTGTCCTCGACGCGTCAACTTATTAACTGCTCGCCTGTCGATATGCTGGTCGTACCGCTAAAAGACTAATTTGGATTGGCGCAACGATAAAACTTGGTTAGACTGCGGGCACCTTTGTTGTTGATAAAGATTCTCATCTATTATGGCTTATCTATCCGCAGTTACCCTACTTTGGGCATTCTCATTTAGCCTGATCGGCGTTTACCTTGCCGGTCAGGTCGATTCTTGGTTTTCTGTCTTCATGCGTGTCGCACTGGCGAGCGTCGTGTTCATACCTTTCTTAAAATTCCGTGGCGTAAGCAAATCTCTGATCGCGAAATTGATGATCGTTGGTGGCTTCCAACTCGGGTTAATGTATTGCTTCTACTACCAATCTTTCTTACTCCTTTCTGTACCAGAAGTGCTGTTGTTCACCGTATTTACCCCTATTTACGTCACCTTGATTTATGACTTTTTGAAAGGCCGTTTCTCGCCTTGGTATTTGGTCACAGCAGCAATTGCAGTACTGGGTGCTGCGTGGATTAAATTTGCAGGCATCAATGAGAACTTCTTGATCGGCTTCTTGGTCGTACAGGGCGCCAATTTGTGCTTTGCTATTGGCCAGGTAGGTTATAAATACATTATGGAAACCGAACCTGTGGAATTGCCACAGCACACAGTATTTGGTTACTTCTATTTAGGGGCATTGTGCGTAGCGACCGTCGCCTTTGCTTTGATGGGCAACTTAGACAAGATGCCGACAACAGCAACGCAATGGGGCATTTTGACTTACCTTGGTTTAATTGCATCAGGCTTTGGTTACTTTGCGTGGAACAAAGGGGCAACCATGGTCAACGCAGGTGCACTTGCGGTAATGAACAATGCGTTAGTTCCAGCAGGTTTGATAGTGAACATTGTCATTTGGAACCGTGATGTTGATGTAATGCGACTCGCCATTGGCGGCGCGATCATCATGCTGTCGCTGTGGATTAACGAGACTTGGGTGAAGAAGCGCGTAGAGATGAGTTACGCCAATAAGTAACACATCGATCCCAACAAACATTCCAACAATAAAAAACGCTCTCCAACTGGAGAGCGTTTTTTATTTGTTGATTCGATTAATGCATTTTGGCTTGCGAGCTTGCACTCATCAACGCAGTGGATGGCGTTGGTAACAATACTTCTAGCTTGGCATTACGCGCTTCAAGCTTGCGCTGACGTTTGAGCAATTTTTGCTGCTTTTTGGCTAACTTAAGCAACTTCTTTTGCTGCTTATAGTGTTTCTTAACCGCCTTCTTCGCCTTTTTCAGCGCTTTTTTATCTGACAAATCAAACATAGCTGGCGTCTCTAGCTGGGTAGTTGCGGCTGCTACTTTCGCTGCCAATTTTTTCTCTTTAACTCGTTCCACTACGCGCTTAACGATCGCCGCTTTTTCAATATTTTGCTCAGCCGTCATCATAATAGGTGCCTCTTGAGCAAGAGAATGACTTGGCAACGCTTCTGCCAATAACCCACAAGCTTGTTGTTCGGCAATTGGTTTATCTTGGCAACTCTGAGGAGGAATCGCAGCAGGCTTACACAAAGAATCTTTTGATGCAGAAGAGCGGGCACAAGAACGACAAACGAATTTAGGCGCAACCACCAAGCGGTGAATATCACCCAAACTCTCAGCGATTTGCTTTCGGCTCATCTTACATAAACGTTTCGCCATGCTACTACTCCAGCTATCTAGTTTCTGACTATCAGCGACTGCATCAAACAAAGTGTAATAATAATAATTCTTAGTTAGATATACAGTCAGAGTGCCGAATTAGCAAGAGAAAAGTATCAATAAGCTGAGCAAACGTCAGATACAAATACAGCGCCAAATCGGGCGCTGTAAGAAGAAGTTTTTTATTGTCAGTCGTTTAGTTGAATTACGCCATAGACGCCTTCACATAGACATCGAAACGATTCTTTTTAGTCTCAATCGCCATGCTTGGTTTTTGTTCATCTAACCAGTTGGCGTAATCAGGGCGCTTCACCACCACACGTTTGCTCGCCAATGCCATTGCTGGTGCCAGCAAGCCATCTGCATCAAGGTCGGCACCCACCAACGATTGAAACACACGCATCTCTTTCTTCACGAGTGCCGATTTCTTTTTGTTCTCAGGATGAGGGTACATTGGATCAAGGTAGACTACATCTGGCTGCACGAAGTCTTTATCTTGCGCTAATTGGTCGAGGGCGTCATGACTAGAAGCGTGGATCAGCGACATACGCTCTGACACCCAAGCACCAATTTCTGGATCGTGCTTCGCGCGAGCCAAGCCATCATCCAGCAACGCTGCTACCACAGGGTGACGTTCCACCATTTGGACTTTGCAACCTAATGACGCCAAAACGAATGCATCACGACCCAAACCGGCCGTGCCATCTAGAATGGTTGGTGTTGCTCCTTTATTTAGACCCGCCGCTTTTGCGATCGCTTGCCCTTTACCGCCACCGAACTTACGACGATGCCCCACTGCACCGCCAATCAAATCAACAAAGATCGCACCCAGCTTTGGCTCGTCCACTTTACGTAGCTCTAAACGATCTGTCGTTAGAACTAAAGCAAAGTCACTGTCGTCTGTGTGAGAAAGCTGCCAACGCGCAGCGAGTTCATCAAGGTGAGACTGTTGAGATGGGTCTTCACAAATCAATTGCAGTTGCAAAAGGAGGCTCCAGTAAAAATCGGTTTAACTGGCGCTGAGTGTATACCCAACCCGCCTCCAATTGCTAGGTTGAGGACAATCTAGGTAGAGAATAGTGTCGTCCGTTTAAAGTGGTTGAAGTGCTTCGACCAATTCAGCCAATGGCTGAGGGTGACCAATCGCATAGCCTTGTCCGTAATCCACACCCAGTGCTTTTAAGTGTTCGGTAATTTGGTCGTTTTCCACAAACTCAGCAACTGTGACCTTACCTAATTGCTTCGCAAGGTCGTTAATCGAGCGCACCATGACACGATCCATTTCGTTCGTGTTGATATCTCGCACGAAAAGGCCATCAATTTTCACGATATCGACAGGAAGTTGCTTCAAGTAGCCAAAAGAAGATAGACCAGAACCAAAATCGTCCAATGCAATCAAGCATCCCAACGCTTTAACCCGAGTGAAGAAGCCAAGCGCTTGATCAATATTGCTCATCGCAGCGGTCTCGGTGATCTCTAAACAAATCTTCTCACAAGGAATAGAAGACAGCTGCAAACGCTCCAATAAGAAGTCGATAAACTCTTGATTACCCATCGATTGGCCGGACAAGTTAATCGCGCAGCGACCGAGCTTTTCCACCACCTCGGGACGCGCTTCAAACCACTCAAGTGTTTGGGTGATAACTTGCTTATCAATCCAGTGCGCGATGTTGTAGCGCTCTGAAGCTGGCATAAAAATACCTGGAGACAAGTAGTTGCCTTGAGCATCACGGATACGTACTAGAATCTCAAAGCACAGCGGCGAACCTTCACCACGCAAATTCAGTATTTGTTGAGCAAACAATTCCAAACGCTTATTCGACAATGCCTCATGCACTAAGTTAACGCTCTGCATTTCGAGCTGGCGACGCTGCAGCTCTTCATTGTCTAAACTGAACAGGTTATAGCGATTACGACCCTGCTCTTTGGCGACGTGACACGCAGAGTCTGCCTGAGCGTGAACCATTTGTGGTGTCTCGGCGGTGTGGTCAATAATACGAATGCCCACCGAGCAACTCATGAACAAACGCGTGTCTTCCCAACGAAATAGCTGCTCGCTTAATGTTGAGATAATGTGTTTAGCAACGCTGATCGCGCCATATTCATCGCAATCCTTGAGCAATACGGCAAATTCATCACCACCCATGCGCGCAAGCACCGCGTTATGAGGCAGCACTTCTTCAAGCATGCTAGCGCAAAACTGAATGGCCGCATCGCCTGCGTCATGTCCCACCGTATCGTTCAAGACTTTTAACTGATCGAGGTCGAGATAAAGCATGGCATGCACACGACGATGGCTTTCCACTTCTCGTAACGCCGTTTGCAGTTCGAGTTCAAAATAGTTGCGGTTGTAGGTATCGGTCAGCAGATCGTAACTTGCTTGATATTCCAGTTGTTTAGCAAGCTTTTTGGTTTCCGTGATGTCTTCACCGACGATCAGCAATTGGTCAGAATCCCTCAATGGACGGATATTTTCACGAACCCAAACAGAATGACCATCGGCATGACGATACTCAATTTCACGACGCCAAACCCCATGCATCACTTGCTGTGGTTGAAGTAGCACTTGGCGGGGGTACAGTGCTTTTTCGTCAGAGTAGAATGCACACAAGTGATGACCCAGCATATCCAACGGTTGATAACCTAAAAGCTGCTGAGCAAAGCGGTTCACCTCTTGAATCCGATTATTATTATCTAATGTCACCATCATCACAGGTTGCTGTTCGTAGTAACTACGCAAGCTCGACTCACGCTGATAAAGCTTGTCTTCCATTGCTTTTCGGCTAGTGATATCACGCGCTTCAAACAAGTATTGTTCTTGGTCACCCACTTGTTGAGAAAACGGCTTTAACGACACTTCCAGTACCATCGCGCCATGTTCTGTGCTCCAAATTTCAGCTTCAAAGGTCGCCACATTACGATTCTGAGACTGAAAATAGTTGGCGAGCAACTGACGTGCGTCTTCACTCCAGTGTTTATGATGCCAAAGTGGACGATCGAGACGTATATCCTGATGATAAAGCAAAGACTGCAGACGATCGTTGCCCGAGTTGAGCAAACCATGGTGGTCGAGAATCCCCATATACTGCATGCTCTGGTCGAATACCGACTCCAAAATCGCTTGGCTTTCACGGGCAATGCTCTCGCTACGGCGAATACGCTGCAAGTAGTAACTCAGCAGCAGAATCACCATCACCATGACGATAAATAGGCTACCAAACAATTTGATCTCTTTTGCGTAGCGCTCGGTAAATTCTGCGGGCTTATTGAAGAACACCGACGATGCCTCTTGTTCAGCCCCCAATCCCCAGCGAACGACCGATTGGTAATCGAGTTTAATGTCCGATTCCGCCCGCACTACCGCTGGCAACGGCTGCGTTGGGTTACCCAGCACATAGGCCAATAACTTTGCCGCCTCAAAACCTTGACGATAACCACTTTGAATCACACCACCCACAGCACCATGACCCAACCCAATATCGTGCACCATAAATAAAGGCGCGTTCGATGCTTGATTGATGTCTCGCCAATCCTTGTCCGTGGCAACATTGCCATTAATATCGCGGTAGTAAGTCCAAAATAGAACCACATTCTCAATGTTCAGTCGCGAAACTTCCTGTTTCAACATATCGACATTGTCAGGAACAAGATGACGAACTTTGTCGCGATATTGCGGGTTTTTATCAAGAAATTCTTCTATTTGAGCTCGAAGCGCTAATCCAGTGACCGAATGATCACTAACGACAAGAATCTGCTTATGCTTTGGGTGTAATCGCTCGATAAGCGTAAGGTTGGCAAGCAAATCAATATCTTCGATCACGCCTGTGGCTTTTAGTCCCTGATGCAAAGTAGGAATGTAATTGTTGATGCCACTAAAAATGACTGGCGTATTTTGCAATACATCTGACAAACGCTGCATCAGAGCAAGTGCATTGTTATCACTGACGACAATCGCATCGAAATGCTCTTCGCTCAGCTTGGTGCGATAAAGTGATTCGAGTTGATTGAAGAACTGCTGGCTTTGGCTGCGCTTAGAGTCAAGGTACAAAACTCGAATATCGAGTGGGTGATCTTCAAGTTGCTGGGCAAAACCGCGCTGAACAGAGTCGGTCCAAAAGAAACCTTGGTGGTAGGAATGTACAACAAGTACTTTTTGCTCTTGCGCCGATACGATCGCACTGCACAACATCGCGATAAAAAACAGAAAAAGTGGCACATCAACTCCATGACATCAGAGCTACCTCGCGGTTATCCCTGCTAAAACCTTGTGAATCCGGCCCGCTGTGCGTATAAAATGAATTTTACACCTCATACCCAACGGAAAACATTGTATGAATGCGACGCTGCCGAAACTCGACGATCTTGATCGTGCCATTCTAAAAACGCTGATGGCCGATGCTCGAACGCCTTATGCAGAAATGGCAAAACAATTTGATGTTAGCCCTGCAACGATCCACGTTCGTATCGAGAAAATGAAAGCGGCGGACATCATCGAAGGTACTGAGGTGATCGTCAACACCAAAAAGCTAGGATATGACGTATGTTGCTTTATTGGCATTAATCTCAATGCCGCACGTGACTATCACTCTGCGTTGGAAAAACTCAACGCCCTCGATGAAGTGGTGGAAGCTTACTACACCACGGGCGCGTATAACATATTCGTCAAATTGATGTGCAAATCGATTGAAGAACTGCAGTTTGTATTGATTGATAAGCTGCAGGCTATTGATGAAGTCCAATCTACAGAAACCCTGATTTCGCTGCAAAACCCAATTAATCGCAACGTAAATCCATAAGACGCTGAATCATAGAGTAAAAACCGAATCAAAGAATAAAAAGGGCAGCCACTTGGCTGCCCTTTTTCATTCTCAATCGAGATTATGCTGCGATACCGGAATGACGCAGTAGTGCATCAATTTCTGGCTCACGACCTCGGAAGCGTTTAAATAGCTCCATTGGCTCTTCACTGCCACCCATTTCTAAGATGTTGTTCAGGAAGCTCATGCCCGTTTCTTTGTTGAAGATGCCTTCTTCTTCGAAACGAGAGAACGCGTCTGAAGACAACACTTCTGCCCATAGGTAGCTGTAGTAACCCGCGCTGTAACCGCCAGCAAAAATATGACCAAAGCTGTGTGAGAATCGAGCCCACTCAACCGCAGGCAGTACCGCAACTTTCTGCTTCACATCTGCCAAGGTTTCAAGCACACGAGCACCCACTTCTGGGTCGTACTCTGTGTGCAGAGTGAAATCGAATAAGCCGAATTCAAGTTGACGTAGGATGCCCATCGCCGACTGGAAGTTCTTCGCCGCAAGCATCTTATCTAACATCGCTTTTGGTAGAGGCTCGCCAGTCTCGTAGTGGCCAGAAATGAACGCCAGCGCATCTTCTTCCCAACACCAATTTTCTAAGAACTGACTTGGTAGCTCAACCGCATCCCAAGGCACACCATTGATACCCGATACCGCGCCTGTTTCTACTTGCGTCAGCATGTGATGGATGCCGTGACCGAACTCGTGGAACAAAGTCACCACTTCATCGTGCGTAAACAGCGCTGGCTTATCACCTACAGGGCGGTTGAAGTTACACGTTAGGTAAGCAACCGGCGTTTGTAGCTCGCCAGATAGCGTCACACGACGACCACGACAGTCATCCATCCATGCGCCGCCACGCTTGTGCTCACGAGCGTAAAGGTCTAGGTAGAAACTGCCTCGCAATGTGCCTTCACTATCAAAGATATCGAAAAAGCGTACTGACTCGTGCCAAGTGTCCACACCTTCGCGCTCAGTCACAGTCATACCGAATACGCGGTTTAGCACTTCAAACAGACCACTTACTGCCTTTGATTCAGGGAAGTAAGGACGTAGTTCTTCATCCGAGATTTGGAACAAGTGCTGCTTTTGCTTCTCGCTGTAATAGGCAATGTCCCATACGTTTAGCTCAGTCACACCGAATTCACTCTCAGCAAACTGACGCAATTCTTCCACTTCACGTTCGCCTTGTGGCTTCGCTTTGGTAGCTAAATCGTTTAGGAAGCCAAGTACCTGCGAAGGATTCTCGGCCATTTTGGTTGCCAGTGACTTTTCGCTGTAAGTGTTGAAACCCAACATGCGAGAGATTTCATGACGCAGTTTTAGCTGCTCTGTGATGATTTCTGAGTTGTCCCATTTGCCTGCGTTAGGGCCACGATCAGAAGCGCGCGTTACGTACGCTTCGTACAACTCTCGACGTAGTTCTTGGTTGTCACAGTACGTCATGACTGGCAGGTAAGAAGGGATATCTAAAGTAATTAGGTAGCCGTCGAGCTCTTTCGCTTCTGCTGCAGCTTTCGCTGCAGCAAGCGCTGACTCTGGCATACCCGCAAGATCTTTTTCGTCGGCAACGTGCTTAGTCCATCCCATGGTGGCATCCAGCACATTGTTAGAGAATTTTGAGCTCAACTCAGACATACGCTTGCTAATTTCACCGTAGCGATGTTGCTCGTCTGATGGTAAACCGATGCCTGAAAGCTCGAAGTCACGCAGTGAGTCCGAAATGGTCTTTTGCTGTGCACGCGTCAGCGTCGTGTACTCTTCACTTGCTTTGATTGCTTTATACGCTTCGTACAGACCTTTGTGCTGACCAACCCAAGTGCCGTATTCAGACAAAATTGGGAGACAACTTTCATACGCTTCACGTAACGCTTCACTGTTTACGACCGAGTTCATATGGCCGACTGGCGACCAAACACGACTCAAACGATCATCAGCTTCTTCAATAGGAGCAATAACACTTACCCAGCTTGGGTTGGCGTTGTCTTTCAGTACCTCGTCAATCTTGGCACGACAAACCGCAATCACCTGCTCGACTGCAGGTTTAATATGTTCTGGTTTGATTTGCGAAAACGGCGGAAGATCCGTAAACGTAAGAAGTGGATTAGACATGAATAATTCCTTTTGTGTTTTGGCTCTGTAATTGCCTATTCGTATTTGCATAAAAATAAGCGCACCCAATGCTCAGGCAAGCCAACAACATGGATGGGGGGATTTCCGTTCCCTTTCTCTATGCTGCGATGACCGGAGGGGCCAAAGAGAGCTTACTCTGTCCTTGAGTGTTGTTATGCCTAAGTCAAGCTAAGCACTCTGTTGGAGCATGGCAATTCGACTTAGGTTCAATTTGTTTACTCATACTAAGTATGGGTGACTTAAAGAAATTTCAATACCATCCTTCTATCAGTTCAACTGATTTGAATCGAAGTTCTACATCTTCAAGTTACTTGAGTATAATACCGCCATCGCGCAAAAATCACAGACCACACTCAGTCAAAGAGTGTTTCGAGAGTTTAATTTGTTAAGTTACCGCCACAGCTTCCACGCTGGCAACCATGCTGACGTGGTAAAACACATCGTTCAAAGCCTCATTCTTGATGCACTAAAGCAGAAAGATAAGCCGTTTGTTTATCACGATACCCACTCGGGTGTGGGACGTTACGATCTGACTCACGAATGGTCTGAGAAAACGGGCGAATACAAACAAGGCATCGCACGCATTTGGGACAACCCAAATATCCCTGAAGAGATTGCAAGCTACATCGATTCAATCAAAACATTGAACAACGGTGAGAACCTGCGTTACTACCCAGGTTCACCACGCGTTGCACGTGCGCAAATCCGCCCGCAAGACCGCATGGTTCTAACTGAATTGCACCCAGCCGATCACCCGCTGCTTGAGCAAGAGTTCCACCGCGATCGCCAAGTGAGCATCTACAAAGAAGATGGCTTTAAGCGTCTGAAAGGCAGTTTGCCACCGCAAGAACGCCGTGGTTTGGTGCTGATTGATCCTCCATACGAGCTCGCAAAAGAGTACCGTGACGTAGTACAAGCGATTTTCCAAAGCCATAAACGTTGGGCGACGGGTATCTACGCAATTTGGTACCCAGTGGTAAACCGCTGCGATATCGAAGATATGATTGAAGGCCTAGAAGGCTTGGGGATCACTAAAATCCTGCAAATCGAGCTTGGTGTCTCTCCCGACACCAACGAACGCGGCATGACCGCATCGGGTATGATCGTGATTAACCCGCCGTGGAAACTGGAAAGCCAGATGAAAGAGATTCTGCCATTCCTACAAGAAGCGATCGCACCAGCAACGGGGCACTGGAAAGTTGACTGGATCGTTCCAGAATAAAAAACACTGAATTTAAGAATCTTAAAGCGCAACGATGACCTCGTTGCGCTTTTTTGTTTTCTAAAAAATTTTCGCCTGCACTTCGTCTTTTCTTTTTTGCCCTCGTCTTAGGGGTGTAAATAAAATGAATTCTTAAAGAGAGAAACGAACATGCTTAAAGTTATCAGTTTTAAAATTTGCCCATTTGTTCAACGCGTAACAGCAGCACTAGAAGCAAAACAGATCCCTTACGAGATTGAATACATCAGTTTAAAAGACAAACCACAATGGTTCCTAGATATCTCACCAAACGGTCAAGTGCCGGTGATGGTGACAGAATCTGGCACGGCACTGTTTGAGTCGGATGCGATCATCGAATACATCGAAGACGAATACGGTCCGTTAGAGCAAGGCGTGACAAACGAACAACGTGCATTAGATCGAGCATGGAGCTACCTAGGTTCTAAACACTACTTGGCACAATGCGGCACGATGAGCAGCAAAGACCAAGCAACCTTTGAAGAGCGAGCAGAGAAGCTGATCAAAGCGTTCCAAAAAGCAGAAAACCAACTGTCTGGTGAAACCAAGCTCTTTAAATCCGATGAGCTAAGCAATGTAGACATGGCTTGGTTACCGCTTCTGCACCGCGCGGCAATAGTCAAAGCACACTCTGGTTACGACTTCTTCTGTGGTCTGCCAAAAATGCAGGCATGGCAAAAGCACATCCTAGAGTCAGGATTAGTAGAAAAGACGGTATCGGAATACTTCGTGCAGCTGTTTAGCGATTTCTACCTAACCAACACTTATCTAGCGGATGGTAAAGACGTGCAAGCCCAGGGCGGTTGTGGCTCAACAAGCTGTTGTGGTTAATGGTTTGCCCCGACCCTAAGCGTGAAAAACACTAAGCGGAATCGCGCCTTATTCCGCTTTGCTATCCTTTCATCGCTATTTGTCATAAGCAATGTCACTTTTTCCCATTTAGGAAATTGCTAGACTCGATTTATGATAGGGACATGGAATTAACAACAATTCCGTTGGGCTGTTGAGTTCATCACCCACCACCCCAATGTAGTTGTTGTCAGACAAAATTAATAAGCTCTTGGAGAAAGTAATGGCGACTCATTTTGATTATATCTGTATCGGCGGCGGCAGCGGCGGTATCGCATCAGCAAACCGTGCGGCAATGTACGGTGCTAAAGTAGCGCTTATCGAAGCTCAAGACCTTGGCGGTACCTGTGTAAACGTTGGTTGTGTGCCTAAGAAAGTAATGTGGCACGGCGCGCAAGTTGCAGAAGCAATGAACCTGTACGCAGAAGACTACGGCTTCGATGTAGATGTAAAAGGTTTCGACTGGAGCAAACTGGTTGAGAGTCGTCAGGCTTACATTGGTCGAATCCACCAATCTTACGACCGTGTTCTTGGCAACAACAAAGTAAACGTTATCAAAGGCTTTGCTAAATTTGTTGACGAGAAAACAGTTGAAGTAAACGGTGAACACTACACCGCGGATCATATCCTGATCGCAGTGGGTGGTCGTCCAACGATTCCAAACATTCCAGGTGCAGAATACGGCATCGATTCAAACGGCTTCTTCGAGCTTGCTGAGCAACCAAAACGCGTGGCAGTGATCGGTGCGGGTTACATCGCGGTTGAAATCGCGGGCGTTCTGCATGCACTTGGCACAGAAACACACCTGTTCTGCCGTAAAGAATCACCGCTACGTAGCTTCGACCCAATGATCATCGAAACGCTAGTAGAAGTAATGGAAGCGGAAGGCCCAACGCTGCACACCCACTCTGTACCAAAAGAAGTGGTGAAAGAAGCAGACGGCAGCCTAACTCTGCACCTAGAAAACGGTGAAAGCCAAAACGTAGATACCCTAATCTGGGCAATCGGTCGCCACCCAGCTACAGATGCTATCAACCTAGCATCAACTGGCGTTGCAACGAACGACCGTGGCTACATCAAGGTAGACGAATACCAAACAACTAACGTTCCTGGCATCTACTGTGTGGGTGACATCATGGAAGGTGGTATCGAGCTAACGCCAGTGGCTGTTAAAGCGGGTCGTCAACTTTCTGAGCGCCTATTTAATGGCAAAACTAACGCGAAGATGGATTACGAATTGGTACCAACCGTGGTATTCAGTCACCCACCAATCGGCACAATCGGTCTAACGACTCAAGAAGCAGAAGAGAAATACGGCAAAGACAACATCAAAGTCTATACGTCTGGCTTCACTGCGATGTACACAGCGGTTACTAAGCACCGTCAACCATGTAAGATGAAGCTAGTGTGTGCTGGCGAAGAAGAAACGGTTGTTGGTCTTCACGGCATCGGCTTTACCGTTGATGAAATGATTCAAGGCTTCGGCGTAGCAATGAAGATGGGCGCAACCAAAGCAGACTTCGACTCTGTTGTGGCTATCCACCCAACGGGCTCTGAAGAGTTTGTGACGATGCGTTAATCACGCGCGAATAGCTTTGCTGATTTAAGCAGATAAACAAAAAGGGTCATCAATTACTTGATGACCCTTTTTCTATTCACGTTTTCCAACGTTCGGGGGTATTTCGGAGCCGTTTGCGCGTTTTACTTAACTGCGCGAACCAATTCAGCAATACTTTCCCAATCGCCGTTGTCCATCATAGCAGTTGGCACCATCCAAGTACCGCCACACGCTACAACCGATTTCAGCGCTAGGTAATCTTCCACGTTAGATGGGCTTACACCACCTGTTGGCATGAATTCCACTGGGTAAACCGCCGTTAGTGCTTTAAGCATGTTCACGCCGCCTGATGGCTCAGCAGGGAAGAACTTCAGGGTACGTAGACCCATTTCCATCGCTTGCTCAACCAAGCTTGGGTTGTTCACGCCCGGTACGATTGTCACGTTGCGCTGCTGACAGTATTTCACTGTGGTTGGGTTGAAACCTGGGCTCACGATAAAGTCCACGCCCGCTTCAATCGCGATGTCCACTTGCTCAGTTGTCAGTACAGTACCAGCACCGATCAGCAGTTCTGGGTACGCTTCACGCATGATGCGGATCGACTCAGCCGCCGCTTCAGTGCGGAATGTCACTTCCGCACATGGTAAACCGTTTTCTACCAACACTTTTGCCAGTGGCAGAGCGTGTGCTACATCGTTGATTGCGATAACTGGGACGATTTTGATTTCTCTTAATCGTTGTTCAAGTGTTGTCATGGGTAACCTCTAAAGAATAAAGCTTAATGTTGCTACGATAATAAACGCGATACTACCAAGTAACGTTTCCATTACCGTCCAAGTTTTTAGCGTTGTTTTCTCATCCATCTCTAGTAGACGAGAAACTAGCCAGAAACCAGAGTCGTTGAAGTGAGAAAGCACTGTTGCACCGCCTGCAATCGCGATAACGATAAAGCATAGGTCTAGCTCGCTCAAACCTGTTGATGCTGCCACTACTGGCGCGATAAGTGCTGCAGTTGTCGTTAGTGCTACGGTTGCAGAGCCTTGAGCAACACGCAGACAGGTAGAGATAACAAACGCTGCTACGATCACTGGCATACCTGTGTCAGTCAGAACGTCTGCTAGTGCATCACCGATACCACTTGCACGCAGTACGCCACCGAACATGCCGCCCGCCCCTGTTACTAGGATAACGCCACAGATTGGCGCCAATGAGTCGCCACACAGCTTCTCAAGTTTTGCCATGCCGTAGTCTTTCGCGAATACAGCAAGAGACACTAGCAGAGTAATCAGAAGGGCTACTGGCGTTTTACCTAGCATACGTAGGAACTCAACCAGAGCTGTTTTGCCATCAATCACACCCGCAACCGCTAGCGTGTTCAGTACTGTGTCTAGACAGATTAGCAGTACAGGCAGCACTAGGATGGTCATTACTGTGCCAAATTTTGGCAGCTTAGATTCATCAACTTGTGTTTCACCGTTGAAGAACGCTTTTGATAGTGGAATATCGAATTTCTTACCTGCGTACAAACCAAATAGGTAAGCGCCTAGGTACCAAGTTGGGATAGCGACTAGGATACCAACAACAAGCAGTAGACCAATGTTTGCACCTAGGAATTCTGCTGCTGCAACTGGACCAGGGTGTGGTGGAACAAAACCGTGCATTACGGCAAATGCACCCGCTGCTGGTAGCGCGTATTTGATTGGCGAACCACCAAAGCGTGCAGCCACACTTAGGATGATTGGCATCATAACCACTAGGCCAGCATCAAAGAAGATTGGGAAGCCAAACAGTAATGATGCCACACCTAATGCTAACGGTGCGCGCTCTTTACCGAAGCGTCCAATCAAAGTGTCTGCCAGTACTTTTGCACCGCCAGTCACTTCCAAAATCTTACCGATCATTGCACCAAGACCAACCAGCAATGCAACTGATGCCAGTGTGCCACCAAAACCACTCATCATGGTTGGGACAACTTGATCAGAAGAAACGCCAGTAGCAATCGCAGTACCTAAACTCACCATAGTTAGGGAAGCGAAAGCATGCACTTTTAGCTTAATAATCAATACAAGTAACGCTGCAATCGCGAGGACGGCAATCGTTAGTAGGAACGTAGGGTCTGGAGCTTGGGTTAGCTGTTCCATGGGTTCACCTTTAAGAATTATTGTTTGTGTCGTGGTTCACATTTATTTGAGTTACCGGTAACATGTTACCGATAACATGAATAAGATAAACCCATATTTTAAAGTGAATTCAAAAATTGAGATCACGCGCAAATTTGTTATGAGGATAAGTTATGGCTGGTAGTAGTGTCGTCGTTATGGGCGTTTGTGCGAGTGGCAAAACCACAATTGGTGAGCACTTAGCAGAAAAGCTAGGACGTAAATTCATTGATGGAGACAACCTTCACCCACGAGCAAACATTCAGAAAATGGCGTCAGGTCAGCCTCTGAATGACGACGACCGCAAACCATGGCTAGAACGTATCCGCGACGCTGCTTATAGCTTAGAAAGCAAAAACGAGCACGGCATTATTGTCTGCTCGGCACTAAAAAAGATTTACCGTGACCAAATCCGCGACGGTAACGAAAACGTTAGTTTCCTATTCCTAGACGGCAGTAAAGAGCTGATCCTTGAACGCATGCGCGCTCGCCAAGGTCATTTCATGAAAGAGAACATGGTGAACAGCCAGTTTGAGACGCTAGAGCGACCAGAAAATGAGCCTCGCACTATTTTCGTAAACATTGATGCGACCATCGGAGAAGTTGTGGCGAGTGCCGCAGAACTCATCCTAGAGCAAGACGAGGCAATGGCATGACACACCAAGTAATTTTAGACGTTACCCAACGCTTAGTTGAGCGCAGCCAAGAGGCGCGTGCGGCGTTTCTTGCTCGCACTGAAGTCCAAGCAGAAGCGGGCAAAGGTCGTGTCGGTCTATCTTGTGGTAACTTGGCTCACGCTGTTGCGGCATCTTGTTCTTCAGAAAAGAAAAGCATTCTGGATTTCACTCATTCGAATGTGGCGCTGATCAGTGCTTACAACGATATGCTGAGTGCCCACCAGCCGTACCAACACTACCCAGATCAAATCAAACAAGTGCTGTCTGGTTATGGTCACACTGCGCAAGTTGCTGGCTGCGTTCCGGCAATGTGTGATGGCGTGACTCAAGGTCAAGCCGGTATGGACATGTCACTGTTTTCTCGTGACTTAATTGCTCAATCAACAGCACTTTCACTGAGCCACAACGTATTCGATGCGACCTTGCTTCTGGGTATCTGCGACAAAATCGCACCGGGACAATTGATGGGCGCGCTGTCTTACGCACACCTACCAACGGCGTTTGTGCCAGCAGGTTTGATGGCAACGGGCATCAGCAATGAAGAGAAAGTCGACGTTCGCCAAAAATACGCGGCGGGCGAAGTTGGCAAAGACGCACTGCTTGATATGGAGTGTCGCGCTTACCACTCAGCTGGCACGTGTACTTTCTACGGCACGGCAAACACCAACCAGCTTGTGTTTGAGGCAATGGGTTTGATGCTGCCAGGTTCAGCGTTTATCCATCCGCATACTGAGCTACGTAAGGCGCTGACTGATCACGCGGCTCTGAAAATCGCGGCAATGAATGCTGGTTCAGCAAACTTCCGTCCATTGTCTGAAGTTGTCACAGAAAAGAGCCTGATCAACGGTATTATTGCGCTGCTGGCATCGGGCGGCAGCACCAACCACACCATCCACATGTTGGCGGTGGCGCGTGCAGCGGGTTTGATTCTGACATGGCAAGACATCAGTGACCTATCTGAAGTTGTGCCACTGTTGGCGCGTGTTTACCCGAACGGTCCAGCAGACATGAACGCGTTCCAAGAAGCGGGCGGCGTACCTGCGCTATTGCATCGTTTGGACGAATCAGGCTTGCTTCACCGTGACGTGAAACCAGTATTCGGCGAATTCGAAGACCAAATGACACTACCTGCGCTAGTCGACGGCAAACTGACTTGGACACCATGTGGTGGCAGCCAAGACGGCGAAGTGATTGCTGCGCCAACGCAAGCTTTCCAAAACACCGGTGGTACTCGCGTACTCAACGGTAACTTGGGTAAAGCGGTGGTGAAAGTGTCTGCGGTGAAAGAAGATCAGCGCATCATCGAAGCGCCTGCGATCGTATTCCAGTGCCAACACGAAGTGGAAGCAGCGTACAAACGCGGTGAGCTAAACCAAGACTGCATTGTGGTCGTGACGCACAACGGTCCTGCCGCGAACGGCATGCCAGAGCTGCATAAACTAATGCCAATCCTAGGCAACGTGCAGAAAGCAGGCTTCAAAGTCGCGCTAGTAACGGACGGTCGACTATCTGGCGCATCCGGTAAGATTCCATCGGCAATTCACGTTTCTCCAGAAGCAATTCGTGGTGGTGCGATTGGCTTGGTGCGCAATGGCGACATCATCCGCGTTGATTGCCAAACTGGCGAGTTGAATAACCTAAGCGACGTTACTGGTCGTGAGTTGTTAGAGATGGATACTGAAGCCAAACAACAGACATGGGGTCGTGGTTTCTTTAGCGTGATTCGTCAAAGCGTTTCTAGCGCAGAAGAAGGCGCAAGCTTTATTGTTTAAAGCAGGGAGAAAGACCCCGTCATTCCGACAAGCCTAGGCGAGATCAGGAATCTAATATAAGAGTGCTGTGAAGCTAGAGGAAGCACCTCTGCCACAGCACTTTTTTGTTGGTAGCTCTAAAGCTTTATGCCGTCTTCATCACCACAACCGCAGCAATCACAACAAAGATACCAAACCAGCCAATCGGCTTAAGCTTTTGTTTGAACAGCAAAGCGCCACCAATCGCGGTACCTAAGATACCTATCGCGCCCCAAGAGGCGTATGCGATCGCAAGGTCGATCTCTTTTACAGCTTGAGCAAGCAAGGTAAACGCTGCCATCACCAATACAATCGCAGTGATGCCCCACCCTCTGTGCTTAAAGCCTTTAGAGCGAGTCAGCGCCATGTTCGCCATGATGTCGACCAGCGCCGCCATGACAACAAATCCAAATGAAACAGTAAAAAATTGGCTCATGATTAACACCTCGCATTCGATGAGCTTGGCAACTCATCTTTTTGTTGAGGCTGACCGTGCGATTCGCCGAGCGTCACACACACAATACCGACCACCGCCAGCGCCAAACCAAGCAACTGCTGCGTGCTTAAGTTGGCATCAAACAAAACGATAGAAACGAGGCTAATCAAGGCGATACCCAAGCCTTCCCACGTTGCGTACGCGACACCGATAGAGATTTTCTTTGCTGCTTTCGACAAGAAGTAATAGGAAATGGCGATCAGAACGTACATCACCAGATAGCCTTCCCACGCATTACTTTCGCCGATATACGACATGGTGCTGGTGCCAGCAACTTCGGCAACAATGGCAAGCAATAAAAATAGACGTGCAATGAGCATGATTCATCCTCCCCAGAAATTAAAAAACTGCATAACGGAGAATGGTGAATGTCCTTTAAGAATCAGACATTCAAAGAATTGATTATATAAAAAGAGCCGCTTCTCCTGACTATTTGTAGTCAGATTAGCCCTTCTTCAACAAAACAGACAGGTAATTGAGATATTCATTTTTGAATATCTTAAAGGACAGTTTGCCTATCCGATCACGTTAATGGCGTATTGAGGGTTTGCTGCACCACTTGGTGCAAATGGCGATGCAATGGGTGGTTGCGGTAAGTCTGTAAATAGCCACCCGAAACAACAAATTGGCTGAACTCTCGGTTGACCATTGGCATTGGGTAAGACGCAAGTTCGTGCATCAAGTGCGCGGTGCTTTGGCTAGCATACATAATGGCATCGGTCTCAAGCAACATTTGGCAAGCGACGCGCAAGTTGTAGGATTTAAGCAAAACAACGGGCTCGTAACCCATGCGGCGATATTCCGATTCCACCGTACACAGCGGGTTGTAAGACGCTGGCGCAGGCAAAGAGACCAGAGGCAATTCCGACACCGTATCCCAATCATTGCTGACTTGCGACAACGTCGGATGGTCTTTACGCGCCAAAATCACACGCTTTTCAACAAACAATGGACGCATGTAGATGTCTTTCGACAACTCGGTTTCTTGGTCGAGAATGCAGTAGTCGTGCTCTCCCTCTAACATCTCGTCTTGGGAATAGATGTTCCAGCTTGAGAAAGCAAACGAGGCTTGAGGGAAGGCTTGATGGCAACCGCGCAATAAACGTTGACCTTGTTCGTCCATCAAATAAGGGTCAGTCACAATCGCAATCTGATCTTGGTATTCGAGTGGGTCAAAGTCCGAAAACTCCTGCACTACTTTTTCTAGTGGGGACAGCATGTTATCAAACTCTGCCGCTAAACGTATTGCCATTGGGGATGGCTCCACCCCGTGCGCTTTACGAACAAACAGCGGATCATCAAACACGCCTTTGAGTTTCATCACCCCACGGCTAGCGCTGGGTTGCGAAATGCCAAGCTGCATCGCCGCCAACTTGATACTGCGGTTATCCACCACGGCTTTAAGTAAGCGCATTAAATTAAGGTCTAGCGCATCAAGTTGGTGTGGCATGCCCGTGTCCTTATCAGAAACGAATGATGAAAAATAAACGTGAGTGAGTTAGACGCTTTCGCCCGCCGTAATTTGATAGCCCATATCGACTTTGGTCTCTGCTTGCTCTTCACCCTTTAGGCGCGCAATCAGTAGCTCGGCACTTTTCTCACCAATCTCGAAACGCGGTGTATCCACACTGGTCAATTTAGGGCTGATGGTTTGCCCGATGTCTAATGCGTTGTAGCCAACGACCGCAAGTTGATCTGGCACTTTGATACCGCGTTGCTGAGCACTTAATAAGGTACCAATCGCGATGTCATCGTTGGTACAGAAAACACCATCAAGATCAGGGTAAGTTTCCAACGCTTTAGCAAGTAGGTCGTGCGCTAGAGAAAAGCTAGAATGGTCGCCCGTCAGTACATGCTTTGGCTCAAGTCCCGCTTCTTTCATCGCACGATCATAGCCTTGCATACGCAGCTTGGTACGCGTATCCAGACGAGCACCGAAGTACACAATGGTACGCTTGCCCGAATCCAACATGCGCTTTACTACACTATAAGACGCGTCTTCGTGGTCCATACCAACCGCCATATCGAGCGGTTGCGCTGGCAGTTCCATGGTTTCTACCACGGGTACACCCGCGTTTTTGATCATCTGTAAGGTTCGTTGAGTATGGTGACTTTCCGTTAAGATTAAGCCGTCGACTTGGTAAGAAAGCAGCGAAGCAATTTTGCGTTCTTCTTCCAGTTCGTCATAACTAAAGTGCGCGAGCAGCGTTTCGTAACCATTGGCTTTGGTGACGGTTTCAATGCCCTGAACAAAAGACGCAAAAATTTGGTTGGACAATGAAGGAAGTAAGATGCCAATCGCTTTACTGGAAGACTTCGACAACATCGCGGGCGCACGGTTTTCGATGTAGCCCATCTCTTCAATCGCCGCAGCAATCTTCACTCGTGTTTTTTCTGCCACCGAGTCTGGGTTGCGCATGTAACGCGATACCGTCATTTTTGTTACGCCAACTTTGTCTGCGACATCCTGCAATGTCGTTCGTGCTTTTTTATTAGGTTGAGCCATAAATATCTAATTTATCAGTAATGTTACTAGTAACATTATGACCAATACACCGGCTCGCGACAAGCTCAGTAAAATCTATTGGCTACATCATTAATAAAATCATAACTTTACCGCCCAAATAACCATCAAATTGCAATCCCAACATTGTGATTCAAGGCCGAATAAATAAATGACATTAATATTGAGTTTCTTATAAAATGCCGTACCTAAAAACAATAAGATATGAAGCATAGTGCAATTAGGCTCAAGCGAAACCCGGATTTACTATCACCTGCTTGATCTGGACGACTCTCAAAAGCAGCAATACCTCGATGAAATGCAGCAGAGTCAACCTGAGCTCTACCTCCAAATCGCCCCTCTGTTAGCTAGCGAAAACCAAGAAGAACAACTGACTGAGTTGCTCGGCTTCGGTGCGAGTCTGGCAACAACACAAGAGGTCGACTTAACAGGAGCAGTGATCAGTAAATACCGCCTTACCCACGAGTTGGGGCGCGGTGGTATGGGGGTGGTGTATGCAGCACAGCGCGCTGACGAGACCTTCGAGCAAGACCTCGCGATCAAGTTCATCCAAACCAGCTTAAGTAATGTTTTAGGGAAACGAGCATTATTTGATGAAGCTCAGCTTCTAGCTCGCTTGAACCACCCTTATATTGCCAAAGTGTTTGATGGTGGCTTGCATGGTGACTCGGTTTACATCGTGATGGAGCGAGTTTTCGGCCAGACCTTAGACACGTATTTGTTGCTCACGCCAATGGAAGACGATGATAAGTTATTGCTGTTTAAGCAGATCTGTCAGGCAATGGAACACGCCCACCAGCATCAAGTCCTGCATGCGGACCTCAAGCCAGAAAACATCCTAATTGATCGGAATAAACGACCTAAGCTGCTCGATTTCAACCTGACGCAAAAGGTGCAATCAAACAGCGACAACTCGTCTCCCGCATTGATTGCATTCAGTGAAAAATACGCCAGCCCAGAGCAACAAGCCGGAGAGTTTTTAACCGAACAAAGTGATGTGTATTCACTGGGTAAGATTCTGGCTTTGATGTTTCCTGAGCAGCCAATGTGGTCAGACATTTATTGGGTGGTGAGACGTGCAACGCGAACTAAAGCAACGCAACGCTACCTTAACGTTCGCACACTGCGCCAAGATATTGAATGTATTTTGGAACGACGCCCAATTGAGCAAAAGAAGCACTGGCCGCTGTACAGCACGCTTCGTCTAGTACAACGCCGACCGCTGCCCTCGGTGTTATCCGCAATCTTAGTATTATCTGGCTTGCTGTTCGGTAATACTCTGATTCAAAAGAATATACAACTGCAACTAGAGAAAAAGATTGCAGAAGACATCATGTATGAAGTGACGCGCCTTGTCTTCCATGCCAAGGGGCAAAACGTCGAACATATGTCAGTCAGCGCGATGATGGAGCTGACACGTAGGCGGATTCTGTCTAACCCAGATATCCCCAAACACATAAAGCAGAAAATGTTATTGGCAATGATGACGCCGGTGCCGGAGAAGCACCTCACTAAATCAATAAGTTGTCAGCCAAATTGTGCGCAGAAGTAGCGTACTTAACAGCAAAGCTAAACAAACAAAGGCTTAAAATTAAGATGTACACACGTTCCGTTGCGACTTGGCTATCCGCTTTGGTGATAGCGCCAGCATGGGCGAACCCGACTTCTACGATTTCTTCGTCAGAAGCGACAGCGCCTACCATTAAACAAGGTTTCTTCATCGATTCACCGGTGACGGGCTTGTATTATAAAACCAGTTCAAAGCTTTCTGGTCATACAGACAAAGGCTCATTTCAATATCGCCCTGGCGACGTCATTAGCTTCTTCTTGGGTGGTAATGACAATGGCTACTTGCTCACAACGATGTCGAGCCAAGAAGTGCTCACACCAACCATGGCGACCACCAAGCCAAGTCGCAGCATCAACATGACTCGCTTGTTGCTCTCTCTCGACAGCACACCAGAAAACCGCCAAGAGATCGTACTGGCCAATAAGGTACTCTCCGACCCAACTTTCCAAGCGCAACTTAAGCGCCTCGACCTCAACTTCCTAGATGATGCCAAACACCAACTCAATTTGGATTGGGTTTCGGTACAGGAAGCGGTTGAACATCTCAATGAAAGCCAACGCTACATCGAAAAAAACTTCGCTTCGGATGAAATCATCTTTGAGCCAAAAGATGTGCGCTTTAAGAACATCATCATCAAAAAGAAGGACTGGCAAGGTCGCGCCTGCGCGTTCGATATTCGCTACCAACACCACCCACGTTATCGTCCGCCAATTGGTGAGGTCAATTTCACCATCACGGAAAAAAGCCTTATCCAGCATCCGAGTATTGGTGATTACTTCCAAGGCTGCTTTTTATCACTCAACCACAGCGTGACTGAAGACATTATCGAGCCGATTGAAAAGTTTTCTGAATGGGAGAGCTTGGTTGGTTGTGCAGAGACAGGTTGCACTCGTAATGACCTCAACGGTTTTTCGCTCGAGGATTATGATGACGAAGGCGACTGGAAATACCGTTCTGTCGCACTCAACTTCGACCCAAGCACTCAGCTTTTGATGGAGAAAGTGCAAGGTCTAGGCACAAACAAACACGTCAAACACAACAACCGCACTGAGATGTTGTGGTTTACCTATCCTGATTCCGTCGATAGCGAAATTGCCTACCAAGGCGTATGGCAACAAACTCAATATCTACAAAACTCGATGAAGCAATCGTGTCTGCTAATGCGTCATAACCAAGTGTTGCGTTTACCGGTCGATGCCGTTACCTGCCCCACAGACGCCAGCCTATACACTCAAGATGTCACCAACGAGTATTTGGATATGTGGTGGGTCAACAATGACCAGCCAAGTGCCGAGCTGGCGCAGATGAATGTGATGGTGCGTTGGTCACCAAGCCCAGCAGAAATCAACTACACCACATGGGAATACTTGCCCGCTGGTAAGAGCTGGGAGCAAGGTATTTTGTACCGTTATCAACAAGATATCAGCCGCAATCGCGATGGGTCTGATCGCATAGAAACCCATTCTATCTCTGAGTTTGTAAAAGTAAGTGAGAACGTATAACCATGGCTTCCAATTCTACCCTGACGCAAATTATCCAGCAGTGGCAAGCAGGCAATAAACAGGCGGAAAGTGATTTATACCAATTCGCTTACCTGCAACTGCGTAAAATCGCTCAGCAAGAGCGAGAGCGCAACGCAGAGAAATACGGCACCGACAATAAGGTACTGTCGGACAGTGTGAACAGCACTACAGCGCTGATCCATGATGCTTACTTAAAGATGTCCAACTGCGACATGAGTGAGATTGAAACTAAGCGTGATTTCTTCCTAATGGCCGCCAAAGTAATGCGTCAAATCTTGATCGACAACGCACGCTCACATCAAGCGCAAAAACGCCAACACATCACCTTGATGAAAGAGGAAGAAGATCGCTTCGAGCAACTCATCATCATGGACAAAGCGCTCGACAACTTTAGTGTGCGCTATCCGCGCCAATCTAACGCGCTAAAGCTCAAGTATCTGATGGGCATGAAAAACCAAGAGATCTGTGAACTACTTGAATGCAGCGCCAGTTTGATTGAAAAAGACCTTAAATTCTCACGCAGCTGGCTGCAATCAAGAATGGCGCACGCTTAACATCATGATGAAGAAATACTGGATTGCAGGTACATTGGGTACCTGCTTGATGGCGAGCTACTGGCTTTCAGATGAACAAACAGCCGCAGCGGCTGCCAATATAGAGCCAGCACAAAATGGCATAGATAAGAGAAAAACGTCCCAAGGTGAGCGCACTTCGTTGATTGAAGTGAAGCAAGCCTTAACCTCCTCAGTACTAGAGAGAAACAACGATCTTGCCTTTGAAAAAGCACTCGAATCGACCTTGTCAGATCAACCTGAACAGGTTCAAGATGCTTTTGGATCATCGGTGGTCAATTACTCCGGAGACCTTACTCAAACCTACGTGAGTAGCAACGCAAACAATGATGCGACTAACAATGGCAAACCAATCATTAACCTCGCGGTGGAACAGCAATTACAAACCATCATCTTTGGTTGGGAACTGACGCAGAACACCCCTATCAACTACTCATTGGGATTGGAGCAACTGTTTGAAGACCCCGAAGGTGACCTTCTCACTACCCGAATCTGGTTGGAAAACGCCAATGGACTGAGTGTTCTCAACCAAGGACAGATCATGTTGCAAGGCGCACCAAAAGCGTTCGACCAAACCACTTACTTAGCGGTATCTGCGCGCGATGACCATCATGGTACAGAAGACCATGTTTGGGTTACCACGCGCTTTGAACTGCCAGCAGTAACCGAAGAACAAAATGATACTGAACACCCTCTGATCGATGGCATTGTGTATCGTCTTGAATCCACGACATTGCTTGGTGGAAAGAAATACGCCTATGAAGTGGTGTACTGTGAGGCATTTAAATTTGCCGAAGAAGAGGTCTTTTATGCGGCTTCCAACAACAAAACTCATTGTCCTGAAGAGCATGAACTAAAGAAAGTCGGCCAGTATCAGATCAGCGATGAATCATTAATAGTGCAAGCAAACGGCTCACAACAAATTTGGACCACGAAAAAGGTCTATACCTCACGGGTGCATAAAGAGACCGAAAACTATTTCATTACCGTCTTCGATGATAATCGTTTCGAAAGCTACACCATGCAAAAGAACAAACGCTCAATGGAAGAACGTTTGAACGTCAATACAGGGGAGAAGCTATATCAATCCACACTATTTGATTTGCTTATCCCTACTGCGGGAGGTTACCGCCTTGCTACCGCTAGCAACTACATTTTTGACCGAAGCTTCGCTCAAGATGGTGAGTGGTATGACAGCTTTGACTCGGATCTCAACGTAGTGACGTCATACAGCGACCTATTTGGTCATGAGATGTGCCCATTTTGGGATGTCTCTATCATCGCAGGAGAAGGTATGTTCAGTGATATCATCTCCTACTCCGATAAGGCCGATTGTGAAACGGCACCTAAACTGTCTACGTACGCATTTGTCATATTTAACAATGACTATCATCCCAATGATGTATTTCTCCACGGCGAAACGTATAGCTACATTTTGCGCCCACTTCCTCAATACGCCAGTGAAGTTGAAGAGTTTAAAATCAATATGATTTATCACGATCCGATTGGGACAAAAACCACTCAAAAATTAACTAAAAACTCAAAATAAGTCTTTGTATTCCATAATTAGCACCCTTATTGACAATTCAAACAATTAATCTGATCAACAAAAAAATATTCAAAGTTTTTTTACGGTTTTTTTTCGGTTTTTCGTATCTTGAAGCTGCTTCCAAAAACGATCCAAAATGCGCTGCTTTTCCAATCTCACTAGTGAGATTTGAAGATAAAACAATAAAAAGCGACTTTCTCATTCGGAAACGAAACAAGGATTAAAACAATGAATAAGGTGAGTTTACTAGCAGCGTCAGTGGCTATCGCGCTAACAGGTTGTGGTGGTTCAGATGGTGGCTCAAACGGCGGTAATGCTGGCGTAGTGATCACAGGCTTTGATGGCTACTTCAAAGAAGCAGTCGTTTTTGAAGATGTAAACAACAATGGAAAGCTAGATAGCAGCGACCCAATTATTGGTCTAACCAATGATAAGGGTAAGGTGACGCTAACAGATAAACAATACTCTGCTGAAAAGAACCTTGCGATTCAAACCATTGTTCCGGGTGGTACTATTCAAGCTGAACTGATTGCTCGCGATCCACAACTTTTTGCTGGTACATACACGGTTGATATGGACAACCCGACTCAAGCTATGGCTCATGAAGTTGTATTCCGTACACTTCCGGGTGAGAAGGTTATCTCTCCGCTGACTGACCTTGTTGTAATCCAAGCGGGTGCAAACCCAACACCAGAAAAAATCCAAGCAGCGAAAGACAAAGTAAATGAGACATTAGGTGTCGAAGGTGATACTGCATTTACTGATGTAATCGCCGCTAACAATACCGCTTTACATAAAACAGCTCAGATTCTAACCGAGTCTAAAGCACAAGCAAAAGACAGCTACTCTGCAGAAACCGCTATCGCTATTGCCGATAAAGCAACTGACGTCGTTAACGATAAAAACAACGCAGACAAACTAGACGATCCAAACTTCAAACCAGTTATTGAAGTCAACAATGGCGTAGTAAGCAAACCCGTTATCAACAACAAGTTATTTGCAAATGAGAGCGTTGTAAAAGCTATCAATACAGAACTGGCTCCTCTTGATAGCCACTCAATCAATCTAGAGCTACCTCTCGCTGTTGGTGAACTTGCTCTTTTTAAAGATGAAGATAACAAAAACATCGACATCACAGTAAGCGTCATCACACTTGATGGTTCTGTGGTCAAAAACCTAACAACAACGGCTATCAATGGTGATAAGTTGACGATTTCAGGTGAACTGACTCCAATTCGTCCTGCTTACCAAATCAAGCTAACGGCAACTGACTACAATTCAGATAAGCAAGATAAGTCTTTTGGCGCAGTAACAACCGCTTTCGACCTACAAGTAAACGTTGAAAACCCAGCACCAACAATTAACAAAGAAGCTGCTGACACAATCGAAGAGTGGATTGACAGTATTGAGCTATACCAAGGTGTTGAAGTTCAGAATGAACAATACCGTATTGACAACTTGTTCTCTGACAACGAAAAACTTTCGTTTGAAGCATACACATCAGTTGATGGCTTAGCACTTGAGCTTGTAGAAACTCAAGGTCAAACTGAGCTAAAAATCACCGGTAAACCATCTCGCGTTTACCCTGAAGGTCAAACAATCACGATCTCTGCATTTGACGGTATCAATACAACTTACAAAGTATTCGAGTTAGATGATATTGAAAAACAACCTGAAGCATCGATTGAAATCGATCGCGGCGATCTTGCAGAACTTCAACAAGAAATCACGGCACAACTAACAGCACTTAAAGTTGATGAAGCTGTTGATGTAGATTTCAATATTACTGAAATCTTTGAAGCACAGCACACGTCAGGTGCAATCGAATACTACGCTGGCACAGAAGAAGATGAGCACGCAACAACCGTTCCGGGTCTAAAAGTCGATGTTGATAACAACGGCACACTGACTGTTTCTGGCACACCAACTAGTGCAGCGAAAAACGGTTCATTCGTGATTGCGGCGGGTGTAAACCCAGATGCTGAAGATGCCGTAATTTCTGAGTATGTAACGATTACACTACCAAACGTTCAACCAGCAGATGACGTAACACCTCCTCCTGCAGGACATCCGTTAGAAGGCAAATTCCTACATTTCGTAGAAATTGGTCACAATGGCAGCAATTACCCTAAAGCATGGTGTGATTCAATCTATCTAGATGTGCAAACCAAAACGATGTACTGGAACGACCGAGATAGCGATAACCTATCAACTTGTGACACAGACATGTCAGAGTTTACAGAAGGTGTCCCATACACAATCGTTGGTGACAAAATTATCTCCCAAGAAGATGGCATGAAAATGACATTGGATGTCATCAAACAACACTCTTTTGATGATGACGAGCATTTCCTTGTGTCATTCACAGATGAAGAAGGCGATGAGAAATCAACAGAGCTGTACTCTTACCACACAAATGCTCAATATGTAGAAGAAGCACTTAACAACGACGTTAGCGAATCTCAAGAAGATGCTAATTGGGTAGACCGTGAAACATTCATTGCGATGCCATCTTCAGAAGGCGCGAATGATATTGTCGTAACTGAACTAAAAGTTTCTGGCATTGTTCAGCAATTTAATGATTCCCAAGGAAACCCTTACTCTTCCGCTTCAATCTATGGTCGTAATGCAGAAACTTGTGAAATCCTAAAAGATATATACCTCGATTACGGTAGTATTCAAGTCCACGGTGATAACTACGGTGCTGACAACTACTTCAACAGCCAACCACAATATAGAGATGTTGAAGGCTCTTGTTACATCGATTTAATGCCTTTCGATCATTCAGTTGCTATTCCAGAAGGGCTTTACACTATCGAAGCTACTCCAGAGCGTACTGATGAAGCAGAACGCATTATCTTTAGTTTTGAAAAGTAATAGCTAGAAGCATATAAACACAGAGCCCCGCTCAAGCGGGGCTCTTTTATATCCGTGTCCTTACTTCACACAAATCACATTCAGCAACGAGGTGCCTGTTAACTGATTGGGCTCTCGGTCAGCAAACAAACCCTTCTTATCTTTACCCCAGTACGGCAATTGTAATGGCCAATTATTTTTCTCCATCACACCAGAGCCACGCAGCGTTTTAAACTCAGACGCGCTCGCCAAGTTCATCGCCAATTGCTGACACACTTGCTTCGAACTCGCGTAATTTAAGCGATTCCACGGCTTGCCATGTTCCATGTAGAACTGGTTGTTATTCTCAACCAAGTACGGCACCACAAACGTCTTACCTTGTAAGATGGTTTTCAAACGTACCTGAACGTTATTACTGCTGATCACAGGTTGAGCAGGCTTAGTCATTTTGGCAGGCTTTGCGGCAACTTGGGTCGCCGAGGTTTGTTTGACGGTTTGTTTTGCGGGTACCTCTTTGGCCTTAAATGCCCCTGTATCAGGTCGAGAAGCGGTCACTGGCTCGACTGGTTTTGGTTTCGAAACTGGCTTGGGCATTGGCTTCGTCTGTTCCACAGGTGCTGTACCGCCTTTGCCGACAACACGAATAAAGGCTTCTTTATAGGTCGACAGGGTTTTGACTCGCTGTAAGTCCTGAGAAGCTTTGGCAAATTCAGTATAAGGGCCAATAAGACAACGGTAGCTTTTTTGCTCTGGCTTCATCCAAACATCAGTGGTGATTTTGCCGTAGATCGGCTTGGCTTTGGCTAAAGACATCGGTTTTGGTAACAGACCACATTGGATCCAGAAGAAATCATTGCCTCCTTGCGGCACTTTCTTTCCCCACACCCCTTTCCCGATCGGACAAGATTGCTCAAGTACTGGCAGTTCTTTATTACTCGCTTGAGAGGCTTGGCAAAGAAAACCCTCCGCAAATACCGATGTCGAAAACTGGGCGCACGCCACCAGCAACCCAAGGCTCAAGCCGGATTGGACGATACGAGAGGAGTAGTGTGCCTTCTTCATTTCCATACGCTTCACTCTAAACAGTAGGTGATGATATTATCGCGACAAAGCGTCAATAAAACATGCATAAAAACTGATAAGCAAAAAAAGAGCCGGAATTGCATCCGGCTCTCAGTTTAGAAAGAATTTTGCTAAATAAGCAACTTACAGGCGCGTATTTTCGGTGATTAACCCTTGTAGATTTTCGGGTTGAACACATCACGTAGCCAGTCACCCAATAGGTTAATAACCAATACCAACGTGACCAGTACAATACCCGGGAAGGCGGTAATCCACCACGCACCAGAGAAGATGTAGTTAAAGCCGATGCTGATCAGCGCGCCTAACGACGGTTGGTCTACCGGTAGACCTAGACCGAGGAATGACAGTGCCGCTTCCGACATAATTGCATTCGCTACCTGTACTGTCGAGATAACCAAGATTGGCGATAGACAGTTCGGCAGAATATGGCGGAACATGATACGTGGCGCTTTAAAGCCCATAACACGCGCCGCTTCGACGTATTCTTTCTTCTTCTCTGCCAGTACCGAAGCACGGATGGTACGTGCGTATTGCGGCCATTCTGCCACACCAATAATCACCACCAGCATGACTACTGCATATTGACTATAAAAGTCACTACCAAAACTGGCTTTGAAGATTGCCGAGACGATGATCGCCACCATCATGGTAGAGAACGACAACTGTACGTCAGCAAAACGCATCAAGAAGCTATCAATACGTCCACCGAAGTAACCCGCCGACAGACCGATGATGATGCCTAAAACCAGTTGAAGACCAACCGCAAGGAAACCGATAGTCAAAGACAGACGAGAGCCGTACAGAATGGTCGATAAAATATCACGGCCTTGTTCGTCTGTACCCAACACGAAACGCTCGTCACCGTCTTCCATCCAAGACGGCGGTAATTCCGAGTCCATGATGTCGATAGACGTGAGATCATAAGGGTCTGTCGGTGCCAGTACAGGGGCGGCAATCGCCAGTACCAAAAAACACCATAAATACGGTGAAACTGGCCATCGCGACTTTATCGCGCTTAAAGTAGTACAAGAAATCCGAGTTTTTAAAACGTTGCCACGCAGAAGGTACTGCTTCAGGAGCGGCCGTTACATTTGATTGGCTCATGGTTAAGCTCCTTTTCCAGTTAGGTTCACTGTCGGGTTGATGATGCCGTACAGCAAATCAACAATGGTATTGGTTACCACGAAAATCAGACCAACAAAGATAACGTAAGCAGTGATCAACGGTGTATCTACACGGTTGATTGCCTCAAGGAAAAGAAAGCCCGTACCCGGCCATTGGAACACGGTTTCAGTAAGAATGGTGTAAGCCACCATGGTACCAATCTGCACGCCACCCACAGTCAAAACTGGCAGCATGGTATTTTTAAGTGCATGTTGGTAATAAATTTTGTTTAAGTTCAGGCCTTTTGCTTTGGCGAACTTGATGTATTCCGAGCTCAGCACTTCCAGCATTTCTGAACGAACTAAACGGATGAACAGCGGCAACATGATTGAAGCCAGTGCCACACACGGCAGAATCAAGTGCTTAATGCCATCAATGGTAAAGAAGCCAGATTCCCACCCAAGAATATTAGCCGTTTCCCCCCGCCCGTAGGAAGGTAGCCAGCCCAGTTCAATGGAGAAAACGTACATCAGCATGATCGCGGTTAAGAAAACCGGAATCGAGATACCGACACTACTCATCGCCATAACGAATTTCGTAAAAATACTCTTCGGATGAATCGCGGAGTACACCCCAAGAGGAATCGAGAGAAGAATGATAATGAGCGTCGCACCAAACACGAGCTCTAGCGTCGCCACCAGTTTATCGAGAATGACCTCAACAGCAGGTCGCTTGAAGAAGTAAGATGTACCTAAATCACCTTGTAGCGCATTGCCCACAAAGCGAGTGTACTTTGTGATAAAGGGATCGTTCAGGCCCAGTTCGTCTCGCAGCGCTTGACGCTCCGCTTCTGAAACCGACTGACCTACAAGCTCACGCAGCGGGTCACCCAGGTTATCCTGAATGGCAAACGCCACCAAACTGATCACAAACATCACTATCAGTGCCTGAAACAGGCGCTTGACCAGAAACGAAAACATTCCTTGCCCCTTAACTATCCATAGATCTCTATTCAGAGAGAAAATCCAGTCTGTAAAACCAACTCAGTCCGACTGAAACAAAACTGAGTCGAGCGCTTTAAGTTGAGGAGGGACATCCATCCCTCCTCCAAGTCGACTAACCGTGATTATTCAACCACTAGGTCGCCGAAGTAAGGCATTACCATTGGGTTAACGATGTCTGCAGCTTTCACGTTAGACTTCGCGCCCCACGCTTCACTTTGCCAGTGTAGCGGTACGAATGCTGCGTCGTTGTATAGTGTTGCTTCTACGCCTTTCAACATTTCAGCACGTTTTGCTGGATCCGTTTCTACGTTCGCAGCTTCAACCACTTTGTCCATTTCTGGGTTTGAGTAGTAACCACAGTTGTACTGACCACGACCAGTGTCTTCGTTACGCGTCATGGTTAGGAACTCGTTGAAGTTCGCCGAATCTTCCGTATCTGAGTGCCAACCGATCATCAACATGTCTGCCGCACACTTGTCGAACTCAGGCCAGTATTGCGCTTTTGGCATCGTCTTCAGATCAACCTTAATGCCGATCTTAGACAACATTGCCGCCGCCGCTTGTGCTACTTTCGCGTCGTTCACGTAACGGTTGTTTGGCGCGATCATCGTTAGCGTCAGGCCGTCTTCGTAGCCCGCTTCTTTCATCAGCTCTTTAGCTTTCTTCAGATCGTAGCGAGGAACCAGCTTGTCATCGTGACCCACGTAACCTGCTGGGCTTTGTTGACCAGCGGCCGTTGCGAAGCCTTTCATAATCTTCTTCACGATGCCTTCGTTATTGATTGCGTGAACAATCGCTTGGCGAACGCGAACATCTTTCAGTGCTTCGTTGCTGTTTTGGTTTAGTTGGAACGTGATGATACGTGTACCAGGTAGTGTTACTAGGTCGATGCCGTCTGCATCTTTCACACGTTTGTGATCGTTTGGTGCTACCGGGTGAATCATGTCAACGCCGCCAGAAAGTAGCGCAGCTACACGAGTCGCGTCTTCTTTGATTGGTACAAGCGTTAGCTTATCAACGTTACCTTTCGACTCTTTGTCCCAGTAATCTTTAAAGCGTTCGAATTCCACTTTTACGCCCTGTTCACGTGAAGTCACGATGAATGGCCCCGTGCCAGATACGTTAGTCGATGCAAATGAGTTACCGTGCTTCACTAGTTCAGACTTGTCTTTGCCATCTTCTGTCTTACCAGAGTAGAACTTGCTGTCCATTGGGAAGATGTAAGTCGCCGTTTGCAGCACAAGTGGGTAAGGACCTTTAGTAACTAGATCCACTGTGTAATCATCAACCTTTACGATTTTTTCGTACGGGTCGAAGATAGCTTTGAAGTCTGGAGAGCTTTGTAGACGTTCGAAAGTCCATACCACGTCGTCAGCTGTCATGTCGTTACCAGAATGGAACTTAACACCTTGGCGAAGCTTGAAACGTACCGTTGTATCGTTCACACGTTCCCAGCTTTCTGCTAGACGAGGTTCAAAGTCCATGTCTTGTGTGAAGCGAACTAGTGGATCAAATACCATGTGTGACATTTGCAGCGTACCGCCTGATAGCTGCTCATGCGGGTCTAGTGATACTGGGTCAGCTGCGTAGCCAACTTTGATATCTGCTGCCATTGCGTTAAAGCTTAGGCCCGCTGCCATTAGCGCCACTGCTAATTTGCTTTTCATGGTTTTCATTTGCATAACTCCTTCATGCGGGAATTCGAATCCCTTGTTGTGTTTGCGTCTTTGTTATGACTAAGGTTTGTTGACCTTGATGGTCAGCCAAGCGAAAAACTTGGTTTATGCCGTTTTGATTTCTTCTCTCAAACCCGTGAATTCGGGCATCAAAGAAATCAGTTTCTTACTGTATTCATGCTGAGGAGCGGTAAACAGTTGCTCAGTCGGCGCCACTTCCAGTAGCGTACCCATCTGCATCACACCCACTCGGTCACACATCTGACGAATAACAGGTAAGTCGTGACTGATAAACAGCATCGTTAGGTTCAGTTCACTTTGCAGATCTTTCAGCAAGTTCAGAATTTGTGCCTGTACCGATACATCCAACGCTGATGTCGGTTCGTCACAAATCAGTAATCGAGGACGGGTCGCCAGTGCGCGCGCAATTGAAATACGCTGACGCTGACCACCGGAGAATTCATGAGGGTATTTCACGCCCGCCATTTTGCCCAAACCTACGTGATCAAGCAGGTCATTCACAATCTGACGTGTTTCCGCTTCATTCTTAGTGAGCTTATGGAAACGAATTGGCTCCGCGATGATCTCGAAGATCTTCATTCGCGGGTTCATTGACGTGTATGGATTTTGGAAAACCATCTGCATCTGACGACGCAGTGGACGACGCGCTTTTTCCGATTTTAGCGCCGTAAGTTCAATGCCTTCAAAGCTCACTTGACCTGAGTTTGGTTCGTACAAACCAGCAATCACACGTGCGATGGTCGATTTACCTGAACCGGACTCTCCCACCAAACCAAACGTCTCACCTTCGTGCACTTCAAAACTGACATTGTTCGATGCCTGCACGTATTCGCGGCGGCTTTCAAACAACGAATCTTTGGTCACGAAACGTAAGTTAACGTTCTTAACGTCCAATAAAGGACCAGTGTATTCACGTTGGTCTTGGCTTTGGCCTAGCCAATGGTTCTTAATATCCAGCTCTTGTAGCTCTGACGCTTCTTCGATATAGCTCACCAATGGGAATCGGTCGAGTTTTACATCAGAGCGAGGAACCGCAGAGATCAAGCTGCGTGTGTATGGGTGGTCTGGATCGCCAAGCACTTTCGCCGTTGGGCCAAACTCCACCAAATCACCGCGGTACATAACCGCAACACGGTCAGTAACGTTTGAAACCACCCCCATGTCGTGCGTCACCAACATACAACCTACGTTGTTCTTAATACACAGTTCACGGATAAGGTTTAGGATTTGGTCTTGGATTGATACGTCGAGTGCCGTAGTTGGCTCATCTGCGATGATCAGTTCTGGCTCACCAGCCAGTGCGATAGCAATAACCACACGCTGGCGCATACCGCCAGAGAATTGGTGTGGGTACTGTTTAAGACGGTTTTCAGGTTGCGGAATGCCAACCTGTTGCATTAAAGAAAGCGCACGTTGATACGCCTCTTCATCCGACACCTTCATGTTGGCGTGGATGGTCTCTTTCAATTGCTGCTCAACCGTAAATAGAGGGTTAAGCGAGGTCATTGGGTCTTGGAAGATAAAGCCAATCTTAGAGCCGCGAACTTTACGCATCGCTTCTGGCGTCAAACCAGAAATTTTCTCTCCATCAAGGTACACGTCACCACTGGCAACACGACCCGGAGGGCTAAGCAAATCAATAACGGCGTTACCAACGGTGGATTTACCCGCACCTGATTCGCCAACAACACCCACAATTTCGCCACGATCGATATGAAAAGAAAGCGATTTCACGGCCGCATGGACACCGTGACGGGATGGATATTCTATACGAAGGTTTTTCACCTCTAATAGTGACATTTCAGACCTCTACTGCCTTGTCTGTGGTATCGAATCGCGCAATAAAAGCGCCATTCATTACCTGAATGAATCCGTTCAAATTCAGAATAATACTCTGAAATCTTAATGCGGAAACAATTTGGCAAAAATCACACAAAAAAGCAACAATTAAAGTATATTCCGCCGAAAAAACATTATTTACACGCACAATGAGCGAATAGAAATGCATTAACAAGTATTTAACCATTTTCATAACACATCATTTTTGTGCGCTACGCACCAATAAAAACAGAAAAATGCTCTAAATTCACGCATAAACTCACTATTGATAGTATCCCTATTATTCACGCACCATTATTAACATTTACCAAACAATATTCCGTTCCTATTGGGATTTTTCGACATAAAATGTTACTAACAAAATAGTCTGCATACATAAAAAGCCAAAATTCCCCTACACACATAGAGGTGAAAACGTGAGCAGATCTGCAAAACAAATGAAATCTGTCACCTAACCTTGGTTATGCGTCAGTTATGCGATTTTGTGATTAAAGTGATTTTGATGCAGCAGAAAACTCCGTGTCAGCAACCTGATTAGCCCTTAAAAAGCACGTGTTGAACTGGTGATTTTGCGCTTTCCACTGTCATTTTGAGTAAGATAAGAGATAATTAAAGCCCAACGTCGAGTAGTGAATGAAGGAGCCCTTGTGCTTAAAGCGATATTTTTTGATATGGACGAGACTTTATGTGGCACATCTCAAGCCGATAAAGTGGCAGGGCAAGAGTTTGCCGATTGGATTACTCAAACTTACCCTCAGGTCGCTGACTCCACAGCCTTCGTACAGCGCTACTTGCAAGGCGTATATAAGAAGTTAAACGACGAATTCCCTCAACTTATTGCTCTTCTACCTAATGAAAATGCGTTCCGCTGCGGTTTAATCCAAACCATCTTGGCAGAACAAGGTATCGAGATCGATGCAGAACAAGCCCAGCAGGCACAAAGCTTCTTCGATTCAGCTCGCATGGGTGCTTTTACGTTCTTCCCTGGCGTGAAGGAAATGCTGACTGAGCTACGTCAACACTACAAGTTGGTGGTAATCACTAACGGCCCTATCTTCTCGCAACATCCAAAGCTCAAAGCGACACAAATGAGTGAATGGGTGGATCACATCATCGTAGGTGGCGAAGAGCCTGAAGAGAAGCCTGCTGCAAGTATCTTCCACAAAGCACTCAACCTTGTTGACGCAAAACCAGAAGAAGTGATTCATATTGGTGACTCTCTACCAGCCGATATTGCGGGTGCCAACAACATGGGCATTCCGAGTGTGTGGGTTAACGAGGCAGGCACAGCAAACCCAACCGATATCAAGCCAAACTATGAAGTGAAAGAGACCATTGAGCTGAATGAAATTCTAAAAACGCTCGCTCAATAAAGCACTTAACTCAAGAAATACAAAGCCCCAGCCACCGTGCTGGGGTTTCTTTTATCAGCTCGAAAAGCATTTGGATCATGGGTGGTCAAAAGCTCCCAAAGCTGTACATTTTTGGTGGAATTGAAAGTGGCGTGAGAGTTTTTGAGGATGAGAAATGTAAAAAAGCCCCAGTCTTTCGACTGAGGCTTTAAATAGCGGTCGATGAAGAGCCATATTCTAACTTCAGGCGAACCCCACTTGGGTTCAAACCCATTGAAATACTGCCGACTCATCTAGCCCAAGCGAGATCATAAGCTCTAAAACGACGAAAGCCTGCTAAAAAGCAGGCTTTCTAATAGTGGTCGGTGAAGAGGGATTCGAACCCCCGACCCTCTGGTCCCAAACCAGATGCGCTACCAAGCTGCGCTATTCACCGAACTGTATTTGCTGATTCTCTCAAATCAGACAGGATACTTCAACTAAGAAGTCACCTTAAATTAATGGGGTGGCTAACGAGATTCGAACTCGCGACCACCGGAATCACAATCCAGGGCTCTACCAACTGAGCTATAGCCACCATCAATTTGTGTCGTTTACCGCTCTAGTATAGCCATAAACTAAATGATGGTCGGTGAAGAGGGATTCGAACCCCCGACCCTCTGGTCCCAAACCAGATGCGCTACCAAGCTGCGCTATTCACCGACGAATTTTGTTTCAACTCTTGGGATATTTGAATCAAAACTGGAAACTTCATTAATTAATGAGTTACCGAAATAATGGGGTGGCTAACGAGATTCGAACTCGCGACCACCGGAATCACAATCCAGGGCTCTACCAACTGAGCTATAGCCACCACTATTTTGTGCCGTTAATTTGTATTCCGGAATGGCACGCCCGAAAGGATTCGAACCTTCGACCTTTGGCTCCGGAGGCCAACGCTCTATCCAACTGAGCTACGGGCGCATGCCCCATCGGCGGAGAGGAATAATACGGATATCACACTATGCCGTCTAGTACTTTTTTTACTTTTTTTCTCGTTTGGTCTCTTTTTCGACAGTTATCTGCCTTTAAAGTGAATTTTTGATGTGATTCACGCCCTGTCATGGATAACTTGTTGTTTATTGCAACAAGTTATCGGGATATAATCACCCATTATTTACATTGATTTAACAGTCGCAACCTGATTGTTCAATCATTTTAGGTTGTTAGAAATGGTTTTCTGCATAGTATTCACGCCATGCAATAAAACTTTCTCCAACAGGCCTAAATACTCTAACTATATAAATAGGTAAGTCACTTACCTTTGGAATGTGAAGTGGGTTTAATGGATATGTCTCGACGAATGATTAGCGTTTTGTTCGCTGCCTTAACTTTTTCTACGGCAACTTTAGCTTCTGACATCAGCCAAACTGAATACGATGCGATCGCAGAACGCATCAAACCTGTCGGTGATGTTTATCTAGCAGGTGCAGAACCAGTAAAAGCAGAACCAACTGGTCCACGTGATGGCGCCGCGGTTTACGGTACTTTCTGTATTGCTTGTCACGCATCTGGCGTAAGTGGCGCACCAAAAACAGGTGATGCTGCGGATTGGGCACCACGTATTGCACAAGGCAAAGACGTGCTAACCAACCATGCGATCCAAGGCTTCAATGCAATGCCAGCAAAAGGTACGTGTATGGACTGTTCTGATGACGAAATCATCGCAGCCATCGACCACATGATTGAAGGTCTGTAATAAAGACACCAACGAAAAAGGCTTGCCACTTGGCAAGCCTTTTTGTTTTTAGCAAATTAGAACAACGCTGTCCTACTTCTTAAACATCGCTCGAATATTAGCGATGTGAGCTTGGCCTTTTGCCATGCGCTCTTCTGCCGATACTGGTTTTTTGTTTACTTCCCATTCAACGTCATCAAATGGCAGTTCATCTAAAAAACGACTTTGTGTCGGTTTGATCAATTCACCAAACTGGCGACGCTCTTTACACATCGTAAAGGTTAATTCTCTTTGAGCACGCGTAATTCCCACGTACATCAATCGACGCTCTTCTTCGACGTTATCTTCATCAATACTGGTTTGGTGCGGTAAAATTCCCTCTTCCGAACCAATCAAATATACATAAGGAAACTCGAGACCTTTCGATGCATGAAGCGTCATCAATTGAACGGCATCACTGTCTTCATCATCTTCTCCGCGTTCCATCATGTCTCGCAATGTTAAACGTTGAACGACTTCTTTGATGGTCTTCTCTTCTTGATCGTAGTTGTCACCTTCTAGGTCAGCCACAATCCAAGAGTAAAGGTCAGAAACGTTCTTCATGCGCATTTCTGCTGCTTTGGGACTTGCTGACGTTTCATATAACCAGTCTTCGTAATGGATATCACGCACAAGCGAGCGCACGGCCTCAACCGTATCACCACGCTCGGCTTGATCGGCAATCGCAACCAACCATTGAGTAAAGCGGCGTAGGTTCTCTAAACCACGACCAGTAAGGTGCTGCTCAAGCCCCATTTCAAAGCTGGCTTCAAATAAGCTTTTGCCACGCATGTTGGCATAGCTACCTAGCTTCTCTAGTGTGACCGGCCCGATCTCGCGACGCGGCGTATTCACAATACGTAGGAACGCATTGTCATCATCTGGGTTAACCAACACGCGCAGGTAAGCCATGATGTCTTTAATTTCAGCACGAGCGAAGAAAGATGTACCGCCAGACAACTTGTATGGCACACGGTTTTGCATCAAGGACTTTTCAATCAGGCGCGACTGATGGTTACCGCGGTATAAAATTGCGTAATCTTTATATTCAGTGCGGTTGAGGAACTTATGCGCAATCAACTCACCAGTAACACGTTCCGCTTCGTGCTCTTCATTCTTCGCCAACAACACTTTGAGCTTTTCACCGTCTGGAATTTCCGAGAACAGTGACTTCTCATACACGTGGGGGTTGTTAGCAATCAGAATGTTTGCTGCGCGCAGAATACGGCTGGTTGAACGGTAGTTCTGTTCCAGCTTAATCAAGCGTAAACTTGGGTAGTCTTCACCAAGCAACACTAAGTTTTGTGGTTTAGCACCACGCCATGAGTATATAGACTGGTCATCGTCGCCTACCACGGTCAAACGACCACGCTCACCGACAATCAACTTCACTAAGTCGTATTGGCTGGTGTTGGTATCTTGATATTCATCCACCAACAAGTAGCGAATGCGATTTTGCCAACGCTGACGCACTTCTTCGTTATTGCGCAGAAGTTGCACTGGCAAAGAAATCAGATCGTCGAAGTCGAGCGCGTTGTATGCCTTCATCTGCTTTTGGTACATCTCAAAACAGAACGCGAACAATTGCTGCTGCTCACCTTGAGCCAGCGCTTTTGCCTGTTCTGGTGTCAGCATATCGTTCTTCCAGTTTGAGATACTGCTTAATAGTTGACGTAATAAATCTTTATCGCCATCTAGCTGCTTTTCTGTCAGCTCTTTCAGTAGTGCAAGTTGGTCTTGATCATCAAAGAGGGAGAAGCCTGCTTTCAAGCCAAGATGCTTATACTCACGCTTGATGATGGTCAAACCTAAGGTGTGGAAGGTCGAAACCATCAAACCTTTTGATTCTGATTTACCTAACGTTTGACCGACGCGCTCTTTCATCTCACGCGCCGCTTTGTTGGTAAAAGTCACCGCAGCAATATTGCGTGCCTTGTAGCCACACTGCTGAACCAAATAAGCAATTTTATTGGTAATTACACGAGTTTTACCCGAACCAGCACCCGCTAATACCAAGCATGGGCCTGATACGTACTTAACGGCTTCGTCTTGTCTAGGGTTCAGCTTCATAAAAATTCTCTGCGGGTGGAAATAGTGGCGCCTATGATAAAGGGGTGACCGCGTGAAAGCTACGGAGATTTTCACGTAATTTTTACACAGACAGATGCAACATTTTGTTGCATACGTGGCCAGAGTTTAAGCTATAATGAATGAACGTTCATTCATTGGGTGGTGGCGTTATGTCCAATAACACTGCTGGAGATAAATACGGACAAATCATAGCAGCCGCCGAGCGCTTAATCGCTGAGTCAGGTTTTCATGGCCTTTCCATGCAAAAACTGGCTACAGAGGCAGGTGTCGCAGCTGGCACGATTTACCGATATTTCTCAGATAAAGAACATCTTTTGGAAGAGGTTCGCCTTACTGTAACTAAACGTATTGCGGACGCCGTTCAAGCGGATGTTCATGACGATATGCCCCTGAAAGAGCGTTACCGCACCATGTGGCTCAATATTTGGCACCTTGCTGGATCAAATTTAGACACCTTAAGTAATCGTGTCCAATATGAATCACTGCCCTGTGCAAATCGTAAAGGGACAAGGGAACTTGAAAGGCAAATGTTTGCCCAAGTAGATCGTCTTTTTAATCAAGGCAAAGCGGAAGGGGTATTCAAACCCCTCGATAACGAAATTCTGTCAGGGTTAAGTTTCGAAGCTAGTGTTGCGCTTGCGAGAAAACATGCTTTGGGATTTTATCAACTGGACGACGATGCGCTGGAAGCAGCCGTTGAAGCCAGTTGGGATGCAATTATTAAACACTAACTTGGAGTTCTTAATAGAATGAAAAAGTGGACTTTCTTTATGTTGCTTATCGCGGTTCTTCTGTTTGGAAGCGTGATAGGTTTCAACTTATTCAAGCAACAGAAAATTGCTGAATACATGGCGAATCGTCCGGAGCCAGAGTTCCCAGTTACCGTTACGAAAGTAGAAGCGGTAGATTGGGTTCCTGTCATCGAAGCGATTGGCTTTATCGAACCTAACCAAGGTGTCACGGTTGCAAACGAAACCAGCGGTGTGATTGATAAGATTTCTTTCGACTCTGGTACTCAAGTTGAAGAAGGCCAGCCTTTGGTTCTTCTAGACTCTGACGTTGAGAAAGCAAACCTAAAAAGCTCTCAAGCAAAACTGCCAGCAGCTCAAGCTAAGTACAAACGCTACCAAGGTCTTTTCAAGAAAGGCTCTATCTCTAAAGAAGCGTATGACGAAGCAGAAGCAAACTACTTCTCACTTAAAGCGGACATTGAAAGCCTAAAAGCAACCATCGACCGCCGTGAAATCAAAGCACCTTTTGCTGGTGTGGTTGGTATTCGTAACGTATATCTTGGTCAATACCTACAAGCAGGTACTGACATCGTACGCCTTGAAGATACAACAGTAATGCGTCTGCGCTTCACTGTGCCTCAAACTGATATATCTCGCATCAAACTAGACCAAGAAGTAGACATTTTTGTAGATGCTTACCCTGATAAGCCATTCAAAGGTTCTATCTCAGCAATTGAACCAGCGGTTAACGTTCAAAGTGGTTTGATTCAAGTTCAGGCAGACATTCCAAACAGCGACGGTAAACTTCGCAGTGGCATGTTCGCACGTGCAAACATCATTCTGCCTAAACTAGAGAAGCAAGTGACTCTGCCGCAAACTGCTATCACCTTTACCCTATACGGCGACAACGTGTACATCGTTACTGAAGAAGACGGTGAAAAACGCGTTCAGCAACACGTTGTAAAAGTGGGTGAGCGCACTAAAGACATCGCGCATATTCTAGATGGCGTGAAACCAGGTGACGTCGTGGTAACGTCGGGTCAAATCCGTCTAAGTAACCACGCGAAAGTGACCATCGTTGAAGATTCGGCACTAACACCACCTGCTGAAACACCAATGCTTTAATTGGAGGCATCATGCGCTTTACCGATGTTTTTATTAAACGTCCAGTTTTAGCGGTATCGATCAGCTTTTTGATTGCGTTGCTTGGTTTACAAGCCGTATTCAAGATGCAAGTTCGTGAATACCCTGAAATGACAAATACGGTGGTTACGGTAACCACCAGTTATTACGGTGCAAGTGCCGACTTAATCCAAGGTTTTATTACTCAACCTTTGGAACAAGCCGTCGCGCAGGCCGATAATATCGATTATATGACTTCATCCTCTGTGCTTGGTACCTCTACCATCACTGTGAACATGAAGTTGAACACTGACCCAAATGCAGCGCTGTCTGACATTCTGGCGAAAACCAACTCGGTTCGTTCGCAGCTTCCAAAAGAAGCGGAAGACCCAACGGTAACCATGTCGACAGGTTCGACAACGGCAGTACTGTATATTGGTTTCACCAGTGATGAGCTGTCTTCAAGCCAGATCACTGACTACCTTGAGCGTGTAGTCAACCCGCAGCTATTCACGGTAAACGGTGTGTCCAAAGTTGACCTATATGGTGGTATGAAATACGCACTACGCGTATGGCTAGATCCAGCGAAAATGGGCGCACTTAAGCTGACTGCGACCGACGTGATGACCGTGCTAAATGCCAACAACTATCAGTCGGCAACCGGTCAGGCTACGGGTGAATTCGTACTTTACAACGGTAGTGCGGATACTCAGGTATCCAACGTTGCTGAACTCGAAGCCTTGGTTGTTAAAACCGGTGAAGGTGACGTAATTCGTCTTGGCGACATTGCAAAAGTGACCCTAGAGAAGAGCCACGATACTTACCGAGCGAGTGCAAACGGTCAGGAAGCAGTAGTTGCTGCGATTAACGCAGCGCCAAGTGCTAACCCTATCAACATTTCTGCTGATGTCTTGAAGTTGTTACCTCAACTAGAGCGCAACTTGCCAAGCAACATCAAAATGAACGTGATGTATGACTCAACTATCGCAATCAACGAATCCATTCACGAAGTTGTGAAAACGATTCTTGAAGCGGCAGTCATCGTACTTGTTGTTATCACTTTATTCCTAGGTTCATTCCGTGCGGTAGTCATCCCTATCGTTACTATCCCACTATCATTGATTGGTGTTGCGATGGTAATGCAAGCGATGGGCTTCTCTTGGAACTTGATGACACTGCTGGCCATGGTACTCGCCATCGGTCTGGTGGTGGATGACGCGATCGTTGTTCTTGAGAACGTCGACCGTCACATCAAAGAAGGGGAATCGCCGTTCCGTGCAGCGATCATTGGTACACGTGAAATTGCCGTACCGGTAATCGCAATGACACTAACACTAGGTGCAGTATACGCGCCAATCGCACTGATGGGCGGTATCACGGGATCGCTATTTAAAGAGTTCGCGTTGACTCTAGCAGGTGCAGTATTTGTGTCAGGTATCATCGCACTGACTCTGTCGCCAATGATGTGTTCGAAAATGCTGAAGGCAAATGAAGAGCCAAGTAAGTTTGAGCAAAAAGTTCACCACGTTCTGGATGGTATGACCAACCGCTACGAGAAGATGCTAACCGCAGTTATGGCACATCGTCCGGTTATCATTGCTTTTGCGATCATCGTGTTCGCGAGTCTACCGATCTTGTTTAAGTTCATTCCGAGTGAATTGGCTCCTTCAGAAGATAAAGGCGTTGTAGTACTGATGGGTACAGCACCATCGAACGCGAACCTGGACTACATCCAAAACACCATGAATGACGTAAACAAGATTCTGTCTGATCAGCCAGAAGTTGAATACGCTCAGGTGTTTAACGGTGTACCTAACTCAAACCAAGCGTTCGGTCTAGCGACTCTAAAACCTTGGAGTGAGCGTGAAGCAAGCCAAGCAGAGATTACCAAACGTGTCGGTGAATTGGTTTCTCATGTACCAGGCATGTCAGTGACGGCATTCCAGATGCCAGAACTTCCTGGAGCAGGTTCAGGTCTGCCAATTCAGTTCGTTATCACGACACCAAACAGCTTTGAAAGCTTGTTCACTATCGCCAGTGATATCCTAACGGATGTATCAACCAGCCCAATGTTCGTCTACTCGGACCTGGATCTAAACTACGATTCAGCAACGATGAAGATCAGCATCGATAAAGACAAAGCTGGTGCATACGGTGTGACCATGCAAGACATTGGTGTAACGCTAAGTACCATGATGGCGGACGGTTACGTAAACCGTATCGACCTAAATGGTCGTTCATACGAGGTTATCCCTCAAGTTGAGCGTAAGTGGCGTCTAAACCCAGAGTCGATGAAGAACTACTACGTGCGTTCAGTTGATGGCAAAGCTGTACCACTTGGCAGCTTGATCACCATTGATGTTGTAGCAGAGCCTCGCTCACTACCTCACTTCAACCAGTTAAACTCAGCAACTGTTGGAGCAGTACCTTCACCTGGCGTTGCAATGGGTGATGCAATTAACTGGTTCGAAGACGTGGCACAAAACAAACTGCCATCAGGCTACAACCATGACTACATGGGTGAAGCACGTCAGTTCGTAACTGAAGGTAGCGCACTATACGCAACGTTCGGTTTGGCATTGGCGATCATCTTCCTAGTACTGGCGATCCAGTTTGAATCTATCCGCGATCCAATCGTAATCATGGTATCGGTACCGCTAGCAGTATGTGGTGCGTTGATTGCTCTGGCGTGGGGGACGGCATCGATGAACATCTACTCTCAGGTGGGTTTGATCACCCTGGTAGGTCTGATTACCAAGCACGGTATCTTGATTTGTGAGGTAGCGAAAGAAGAGCAGCTGCACAACAAGCTGTCTCGCATCGATGCGGTAATGGAAGCGGCGAAAGTTCGTCTTCGTCCAATCTTAATGACAACGGCGGCAATGATTGCAGGTCTGATCCCATTAATGTACGCAACGGGGGCAGGTGCGGCTCAGCGTTTCAGTATCGGTATCGTAATCGTTGCGGGTCTAGCGATTGGTACGCTGTTTACGCTATTCGTACTACCTGTGATTTACAGCTACCTTGCCGAGAAACACAAACCGCTACCAGTGTTTGTTGAAGACAAAGACTTGGAAAAGCTAGCACGAGTAGATGAAGCAAAAGCGGCTCATCGTGAATTAGCTGATAACAAGTAAGCATAAAGCACTAAGAAAAAGGTCACTTCGGTGACCTTTTTTATTACCGCTCTCTTTTTTGCCATCTAAATGGCGACTTTCACGTATCAATTACATAGAATGTGGGTAAATCAAAAGGAGTTTTAGCCACTATGTTTGACCCAAAGAAATTAGAGCAAATCGCTAAACAAATTCACGAATCAATGCCACAGCCAGTAAAAGAGCTAGGCGCAGATGTTGATCAAAAAGTTCGCCAAGTAATCCAAGGTCAGCTAAACAAGCTAGACGTGGTTAGCCGCGAAGAATTCGACGTACAAACTCAAGTTCTACTTCGCACTCGTCAAAAGCTGACAGAAATGGAAAAGAAATTAGCTGAGCTTGAAGAAAAGCTAGCGGATAAATAATAAAAAGCGCTTCCATTGGAAGCGTTTTTTATTATTACTGCTTTGCTTGCAGAGCCTGCAAAGAGGCTTGCTTAAAGCCGATAGCAGAAACGGTATAGGTATAATCGTCCATCACCGTCTGCTCTACTATATTGATGCTACCAACCTTCACTTCTCTATTGCCGATAAAGTGGCCATTCAGAAAGTTCTTACCTGCAACACTTGCTGGTGAGTATTGGGAGAAACCGTCTTGGCACACACCTTTCATCTCAATAAACTGGCCATTAACGGCAATATCTCGATTAGGTAAAGGGCGTTCATCAGACCCCGATTCATCTTCACCATTACAACGATGCCCGCGATCAACAAAGTACAAGATAAAGTCACCATCAAAGCGTACGGTTAGGTAACCATAATCGTGTTCATCAGCAGATATGTCCTTAGACGCAACTTGAGCACCAGAGCCTTCTACAAATTGCCACTGTTGTGTATCAAATTGACTCTTATCTAACTCAGGTAGTGGACGCCCCATAGCGAGGGTCGACGCAGATGTCAGACTAATAACTGCACCGACAATATACTTATTCATTGTTAGCGTTACCTTACTGTTTTATTACCTTCCATATCTAAACATACTCACTGAGCAATTTGAGATCCACTTGTAGGACACCTACAAAGTCTTGACCAAGCTTTCACTAACTTTACTTCACACAAACAAAAAGGCTTGGTCAACGGCGACCAAGCCTTTTAATTAGATGTTGTGTTTTATTTTGTATTTATTGACCCCAGTCTATCTGGAGTCCTTTGCTAACCTAGGTTAGTGAATTACGCAGTATTAAGGTTTCGTTTCTAGGAGAAGGCGCGGAGTTTACGATAGAGTAAATGAGCACATTCGACACTGAAATGGGACCTTAAGGCAAATAATTAACCGCCTACAGCAATGTTTTTCATATCTGTCATGTAACCACGTAGCTCTTCACCAATGTATTCTACTGGGTGATTACGGATTGCTTCATTTACAGCGATTAGCGTTGCGTTATCCACTTGGTTAGAAGTCTCACCTAGGCCTTTACCAATAACATCAATTGACACTGAAGGCATGAATTTCTCACGTAATAGTGGCGTTGCTACGTTTGCAAATAGGTAGTTACCGTATTCTGCTGTATCTGAGATAACCACGTTCATTTCGTATAGACGTTTACGTGCAACAGTATTTGCGATTAATGGCAGCTCGTGTAGTGATTCGTAGTATGCAGACTCATCGATGATGCCTGACGCAGTCATTGCTTCAAATGCTAGCTCAACACCTGCTCGAACCATTGCAACTAGAAGAATGCCATTATCGAAGTACTCTTGCTCAGAAATTTCAACGTCACCTGCTGGGTAGTTTTCAAATGCCGTTTCACCCGTTTCTGCACGCCAGCCCAGTAGGTTTGCATCGTCATTTACCCAATCAGCCATCATAGTGCTAGAGAAGTGACCAGTGATGATGTCATCCATGTGCTTGTTGTAAAGTGGACGCATCAACTCTTTTAGCTCTTCAGAAAGCTCAAATGCTTTGATTTTCGCCGGGTTTGATAGGCGATCCATCATATGCGTGATGCCACCAAACTTAAGTGCTTCAGTAATGGTTTCCCAACCGTATTGTAGCAACTTACCTGCGTAGCTTGGGTCAATACCTTCTGCAACCATCTTCTCGTAAGAAACGATAGAACCTGCTTGTAGCATGCCACATAGGATAGTTTGCTCACCCATTAGGTCAGATTTCACTTCCGCTACGAATGAAGACTCAAGACAGCCTGCACGATGACCACCAGTACCAGCAGCCCATGCTTTCGCAATATCCCAACCTTCCCCCTTAGGGTCATTCTCTGGGTGAACTGCGATCAGCGTTGGTACACCAAAGCCACGTTTATATTCTTCGCGAACCTCAGTACCTGGACACTTAGGTGCAACCATAACTACCGTTAGGTCTTTACGGATTTGCATACCTTCTTCAACAACGTTGAAGCCATGTGAGTAACCTAGTGCTGCGCCTTCTTTCATTAGCGGCATTACCGTCTCAACTACGTTTGTATGCTGCTTATCTGGGGTAAGGTTAACAACCAAGTCAGCTTGAGGAATTAGCGTTTCGTATCTGCCTACTTCAAAACCGTTGTCTTTTGCGTTTTTGAACGACTGGCGTTGCTCATCGATCGCAGCTTGGCGAAGCGCGTAAGCGACGTCTAGGCCAGAGTCACGCATGTTCAAACCTTGGTTAAGGCCTTGAGCACCACAACCTACGATGACCACTTTCTTACCTTTTAGGTAATCTGCTTCTGATGCAAATTCTTCGCGGTCCATAAATCGACAACGACCAAGTTGGTCCAATTGCTCACGCAAGTTTAGGGTATTGAAATAGTTAGCCATTTGGGTGCTCCTTAACATTCTTCCATAGAGGTCGGTATTTGTGTTACCGAATGAGTTCATACTAAAACAGACATTCTGTTGCTTAAAGTGATATATTCACAATTAGTTATTGCAATAAATGCAACATAGAAGTGAAGTTTTAATGAATATCAAAAACCTGCAACTTTTCATTCACCTTTGTGATAGTAAAAGCTTTGCAAAGACAGCAGCAGCAATGCACATCAGCCCTTCAGCATTAAGTAGACAGATTCAAAAACTGGAAGAAGAGACACACCAACAGCTTTTCTTACGCGATAACCGTAGTGTTGAATTGACCGCTCATGGGAAGAAGCTCTTACCCGTAGCCTTAAAGATTCTTGGGGAATGGCAGCAGTACCAAAGCTATATCAAAGGCACTGAAGATGATTTAAAAGGGGAGATTCGTCTATTTTGCTCAGTAACAGCAAGCTACAGCCATCTTCCTGAACTTATTTCAGAGTTTCGCCTTCAACATCCATTTATTGAATTCAAACTATCTACAGGCGATCCAGCTCAAGCCATTGATAAAATATTGGCTGATGAAGCAGATATCGCGATATCTGCAAAGCCAGACCAATTACCAGCTAAAGTTGCCTTCGAACCAATAAGCGAAATCCCCTTATCAGTCATTGCCCCGGTTGGTGTCAGCACTTTTGCAGAAGAGCTACAAAAAGATCGTCCAAATTGGCCTTCAATTCCATTTATTCTTCCGGAAGCAGGAACAGCAAGAGAAAGAGCTAATGTTTGGTTTAAGCAAATGAAGATAAAACCAAACATCTATGCTCAAGTAGCTGGCCATGAAGCGATAGTTAGCATGGTGGCATTAGGTTGTGGTGTCGGTATCGCACCGGATGTGGTAATCAACAACAGCCCTGTCAGGGAGAAGATAAATCGACTTAAAGTTCTTCCTATCAAACCATTTGAACTAGGAGTCTGCTGTACCAAAAGCCAGTTAGAGAATCCACTAGTGAAAGCATTCTGGGAGGTGGCTGAAAGCAAATACATCTCCTTATAGAACTTAAGTAGGAATCCAGAGCCCGTAATGCAAGTGATGGACTTTTTATTTACATGGCTCACTAAACACAACATTGAGCAACACTTAGGAGCAGACGTCACAACTCATATAACTAAAGCAGTGTAAGCAAAGCAGTTAGAACAAGTGAGCACTTATACCAATCTAAGTAAGAATATGATCTCATTAGCTTTATAACTTCTTGTTCGAGAATACTAGGGATAGCTTCAGTAACATCAACTTTAAAAAGCTCGCTAGCCAGCAAAAGTCTATTCAGATGAAGATGCGTCTACTCACTCTAGCACACTTTAAAGAAGGACAATCTCGAACACAGATTGCCAAGTACTTAAAGGTAAGTCGCACTAGCGTAAATAAATGGGTTCAGACCTTTCTGGAGGAAGGACTTGAAGGCTTACAAGAAAAACCAAGAACAGGAAGACCTACGTCTCTTACCCCAAAACAACGTGAACAGTTAAGCCAATATATTAAGAGGCGAGCTTCCGAACCTTCTGGAGGAAGATTAACTGGTAGTGACATTCACGCCTACATCATCAAAGAGTTTGGCAAGCATTACCACCCAGATTCTATCTATTACTTGCTCAATCGTATGGGCTTTTCTTGGATAACATCACGCTCCAAACACCCTTCTCAATCTCAACAGCTCCAAGACGATTTTAAAAAAATTCAAAACTGAAACGATCACATAAGCCTTGAGGCGGTCGACGTCTGGTTTCAAGATGAAGCGAGATTTGGGCAACAAAATACAACGACTCGCTTATGGGCATAGCGTGGCACAAGACCCCGAGCGGTGAAGCAACAGCAATTTGAGTATGCTTACTTATTCGGTTCTGTCTGTCCAAGAAGAGGAATAGGAGAAGCCATCGTCGTACCTTGGGTAAATAAAGAAATTATGATCCAGCACCTTAATCAAATCTCTCAAGTAACAGATGCTGTCGTGATCATGGATGGTGCTGGATGGCATACAGATGACATTGCCGAGCAATTTAACAATGTGAGTATCATCAAGCTCCCACCCTATTCACCAGAGTTGAACCCAATAGAACAAGTATGGAGTTGGCTACGACAACACTATTTAGCGAACCAGACCTTTACGAACTACAACGATATTGTAGACAAGGTGTGCAGCGCATGGGATCGATTCTTGGAAAGTACTGATAGGATGACAGATATGTGCAGAAGAGAATGGATTAATCTGACCAGTTAATTTTCCAGATTGGTATTAGTAAATCCCTATCATTTCACAGCTCGTGCTGAAATGAAAAAAGCCTCGCTATTTCTAGCGAGGCTTCTTAATAGTGGCGGAGAGATAGGGATTTGAACCCTAGGTACGCTATTAACGTACGCCGGTTTTCAAGACCGGTGCTTTCAACCACTCAGCCATCTCTCCACAAATTGTCCTAAAACTTAGTCTTACTCAAATAATGCTACGTTTTAGTTTTGCTTTTAGATTTACCTAAAAGCGATGTTTAAAGCCTGGCGATGTCCTACTCTCACATGGGGAAACCCCACACTACCATCGGCGCTAATTCGTTTCACTTCTGAGTTCGGAATGGAAGTCAGGTGGGTCCAAATCGCTATGGTCGCCAAGCAAATTCTTTAATTCGGAAAGCTGTTTCTAAGTTCTTACACATTCAATCGTTCTTGCATTGAGTCCATCAAAACCCCTTGGGTGTTGTATGGTTAAGCCTCACGGGCAATTAGTACAGGTTAGCTCAACGCCTCACAACGCTTACACACCCTGCCTATCAACGTTCTAGTCTCGAACAACCCTTTAGGATACTTAAAGTATCAGGGAAGACTCATCTCAGGGCTCGCTTCCCGCTTAGATGCTTTCAGCGGTTATCGATTCCGAACTTAGCTACCGGGCAATGCGTCTGGCGACACAACCCGAACACCAGAGGTTCGTCCACTCCGGTCCTCTCGTACTAGGAGCAGCCCCCTTCAATCTTCCAACGCCCACGGCAGATAGGGACCGAACTGTCTCACGACGTTCTAAACCCAGCTCGCGTACCACTTTAAATGGCGAACAGCCATACCCTTGGGACCGACTTCAGCCCCAGGATGTGATGAGCCGACATCGAGGTGCCAAACACCGCCGTCGATATGAACTCTTGGGCGGTATCAGCCTGTTATCCCCGGAGTACCTTTTATCCGTTGAGCGATGGCCCTTCCATACAGAACCACCGGATCACTATGACCTGCTTTCGCACCTGCTCGAATTGTCATTCTCGCAGTCAAGCGGGCTTATGCCATTGCACTAACCTCACGATGTCCAACCGTGATTAGCCCACCTTCGTGCTCCTCCGTTACTCTTTGGGAGGAGACCGCCCCAGTCAAACTACCCACCAGGCACTGTCCGCAACCCCGATTAGGGGTCGACGTTAGAACATCAACACTACAAGGGTGGTATTTCAAGGACGGCTCCACACAATCTAGCGACTGTGCTTCAAAGCCTCCCACCTATCCTACACATGTAGGGTCAATGTTCAGTGCCAAGCTGTAGTAAAGGTTCACGGGGTCTTTCCGTCTAGCCGCGGGTACACTGCATCTTCACAGCGATTTCAATTTCACTGAGTCTCGGGTGGAGACAGCGTGGCCATCATTACGCCATTCGTGCAGGTCGGAACTTACCCGACAAGGAATTTCGCTACCTTAGGACCGTTATAGTTACGGCCGCCGTTTACCGGGGCTTCGATCAAGAGCTTCGACCGAAGTCTAACCCCATCAATTAACCTTCCGGCACCGGGCAGGCGTCACACCGTATACGTCATCTTACGATTTTGCACAGTGCTGTGTTTTTAATAAACAGTTGCAGCCACCTGGTATCTGCGACTCTCGTCAGCTCCATCCGCAAGGGACTTCACCATCAAGAGCGTACCTTCTCCCGAAGTTACGGTACCATTTTGCCTAGTTCCTTCACCCGAGTTCTCTCAAGCGCCTTGGTATTCTCTACCCGACCACCTGTGTCGGTTTGGGGTACGATTCCTTACAATCTGAAGCTTAGAGGCTTTTCCTGGAAGCATGGCATCAATGACTTCACTACCGTAGTAGCTCGACGTCGTGTCTCAGCCTTAAAAAGAGCCGGATTTACCTAACTCTTCAGCCTACGCACTTGAACCTGGACAACCGTCGCCAGGCCCACCTAGCCTTCTCCGTCCCCCCATCGCAATTGTAAGAAGTACGGGAATATTAACCCGTTTCCCATCGACTACGCCTTTCGGCCTCGCCTTAGGGGTCGACTTACCCTGCCCCGATTAACGTTGGACAGGAACCCTTGGTCTTCCGGCGAGGAGGTTTTTCACCCCCTTTATCGTTACTCATGTCAGCATTCGCACTTCTGATACCTCCAGCATGCTTTACAACACACCTTCAACGGCTTACAGAACGCTCCCCTACCCAATGAAGTAAACTTCATTGCCGCAGCTTCGGTTTATTACTTAGCCCCGTTACATCTTCCGCGCAGGCCGACTCGACCAGTGAGCTATTACGCTTTCTTTAAATGATGGCTGCTTCTAAGCCAACATCCTGGCTGTCTGAGCCTTCCCACATCGTTTCCCACTTAGTAATAATTTGGGACCTTAGCTGGCGGTCTGGGTTGTTTCCCTCTCCACGACGGACGTTAGCACCCGCCGTGTGTCTCCCGGATAGTACTTACTGGTATTCGGAGTTTGCAAAGGGTTGGTAAGTCGGGATGACCCCCTAGCCTTAACAGTGCTCTACCCCCAGTAGTATTCGTCCGAGGCGCTACCTAAATAGCTTTCGGGGAGAACCAGCTATCTCCAGGTTTGATTGGCCTTTCACCCCTAGCCACAAGTCATCCGCTAATTTTTCAACATTAGTCGGTTCGGTCCTCCAATTGATGTTACTCAATCTTCAACCTGCCCATGGCTAGATCACCTGGTTTCGGGTCTATATCCAGCGACTGAGTCGCGCAGTTAACACTCGCTTTCGCTACGGCTCCCCTAGATGGTTAACCTTGCCACTGAATATAAGTCGCTGACCCATTATACAAAAGGTACGCAGTCACACCACGAAGGTGCTCCTACTGCTTGTACGTACACGGTTTCAGGTTCTATTTCACTTCCCTCACAGGGGTTCTTTTCGCCTTTCCCTCACGGTACTGGTTCACTATCGGTCAGTCAGTAGTATTTAGCCTTGGAGGATGGTCCCCCCATATTCAGACAGGATATCACGTGTCCCGCCCTACTCGATTTCACTGAATGTGCGTTGTCAACTACGGGGCTATCACCCTTTATTGCCGGACTTTCCAGACCGTTCGTCTAACGCATATAAAGCTTAAGGGCTAGTCCAATTTCGCTCGCCGCTACTTTCGGAATCTCGGTTGATTTCTTTTCCTCGGGGTACTTAGATGTTTCAGTTCCCCCGGTTCGCCTCGCTGCGCTATGTATTCACGCAGCGATACTAGCTTATGCTAGTGGGTTTCCCCATTCGGAAATCCCAGACTCAAGTGGTTTTTACTACCTAATCTGGGCTTATCGCAAGTTAATACGTCCTTCATCGCCTCTGACTGCCAAGGCATCCACCGTGTACGCTTAGTCACTTAACCATACAACCCGAAGGAGTTTCGAGTTGATGTTCAAATCACCAAAGTTGTCTCTCATTATTTGAATGAGCGAGAGACATATCGATTTTGCCGGACTCAATTTCGAATAATCACTGTAAAAGTGATATTCCCAAGAACACTTGAATGTGTTTTTTGGTGTTTGTCATAAAGACAAACATTGAGAACTTTACAAACAAACTTAAAAGTTTGTTTTGTCAGCTTTCCAAATTGTTAAAGAGCAAATCACTTCCGAAGAAGGTCATTTTCTAAAGACTTTCAGAGTCGAAGATTCTAACCACATACGTTTTACTGAAGTGGTTTGGAATTCCTATCCAAAAATACTTAGAGAATGGTGGGCGATACCGGGCTCGAACCAGTGACCCCCTGCTTGTAAGGCAGGTGCTCTCCCAACTGAGCTAATCGCCCACATAAGTTTTAATTCTTCGTGGAGAAGAATGGTGGGTCGTGCAGGATTCGAACCTGCGACCAATTGATTAAAAGTCAACTGCTCTACCAACTGAGCTAACGACCCAATGGTATCCCGTAGGGGAGTCGAACCCCTGTTACCGCCGTGAAAGGGCGGTGTCCTAGGCCTCTAGACGAACGGGACACTGGATTGAAGATATTGGGATATCTTCGTCTCTTTTACTTATAAACCGTATCAATCTGTGTGGACACTCATCGTGAGTAATCATCGTATAAGGAGGTGATCCAGCGCCAGGTTCCCCTAGCGCTACCTTGTTACGACTTCACCCCAGTCATGAACCACAAAGTGGTAAGCGTCCTCCCGAAGGTTAAACTACCTACTTCTTTTGCAGCCCACTCCCATGGTGTGACGGGCGGTGTGTACAAGGCCCGGGAACGTATTCACCGTGGCATTCTGATCCACGATTACTAGCGATTCCGACTTCATGGAGTCGAGTTGCAGACTCCAATCCGGACTACGACGCACTTTTTGGGATTCGCTCACTATCGCTAGCTTGCTGCCCTCTGTATGCGCCATTGTAGCACGTGTGTAGCCCTACTCGTAAGGGCCATGATGACTTGACGTCGTCCCCACCTTCCTCCGGTTTATCACCGGCAGTCTCCCTGGAGTTCCCGACATTACTCGCTGGCAAACAAGGATAAGGGTTGCGCTCGTTGCGGGACTTAACCCAACATTTCACAACACGAGCTGACGACAGCCATGCAGCACCTGTCTCAGAGTTCCCGAAGGCACCAATCCATCTCTGGAAAGTTCTCTGGATGTCAAGAGTAGGTAAGGTTCTTCGCGTTGCATCGAATTAAACCACATGCTCCACCGCTTGTGCGGGCCCCCGTCAATTCATTTGAGTTTTAATCTTGCGACCGTACTCCCCAGGCGGTCTACTTAACGCGTTAGCTCCGAAAGCCACGGCTCAAGGCCACAACCTCCAAGTAGACATCGTTTACGGCGTGGACTACCAGGGTATCTAATCCTGTTTGCTCCCCACGCTTTCGCATCTGAGTGTCAGTATCTGTCCAGGGGGCCGCCTTCGCCACCGGTATTCCTTCAGATCTCTACGCATTTCACCGCTACACCTGAAATTCTACCCCCCTCTACAGTACTCTAGTCTGCCAGTTTCAAATGCTATTCCGAGGTTGAGCCCCGGGCTTTCACATCTGACTTAACAAACCACCTGCATGCGCTTTACGCCCAGTAATTCCGATTAACGCTCGCACCCTCCGTATTACCGCGGCTGCTGGCACGGAGTTAGCCGGTGCTTCTTCTGTCGCTAACGTCAAATGATAGTGCTATTAACACTACCACCTTCCTCACGACTGAAAGTGCTTTACAACCCGAAGGCCTTCTTCACACACGCGGCATGGCTGCATCAGGCTTGCGCCCATTGTGCAATATTCCCCACTGCTGCCTCCCGTAGGAGTCTGGACCGTGTCTCAGTTCCAGTGTGGCTGATCATCCTCTCAGACCAGCTAGGGATCGTCGCCTTGGTGAGCCATTACCTCACCAACTAGCTAATCCCACCTAGGCATATCCTGACGCGAGAGGCCCGAAGGTCCCCCTCTTTGGCCCGTAGGCATCATGCGGTATTAGCCATCGTTTCCAATGGTTATCCCCCACATCAGGGCAATTTCCTAGGCATTACTCACCCGTCCGCCGCTCGACGCCCTTAACGTTCCCCGAAGGTTCAGTTAAGTCGTTTCCGCTCGACTTGCATGTGTTAGGCCTGCCGCCAGCGTTCAATCTGAGCCATGATCAAACTCTTCAATTTAAGATTTTGTTCGGCTCAACGAATACTGACTTCAAAACTCATCCTTACTCGAAAGTAAGAAGTAATTTTAAAGCTATTATCATTCCAACAGAATGATAATGAATTGACTGTGCCAAGTCCGAAGACTTGATTGGTCACTCAGTTCATTGAAACCTAATTTGAAACCGCTCTTTATTAAGAGAAATTTCTAATTGGATTATCATCAACGAGTGCCCACACAGATTGATAGGTCTATATTGTTAAAGAGCTTTCCTATTGAGCTTTGCTCAAATCGGACGGCCATTTTAGCGAGTTAGAGTTTAGTGTCAATCACTTTTTTCAAACTTTCTTTCAAGCGTTTCCGCTTGGCTAATTGGCTTGCTAACTTGGCTTTCGTTTCTTTCGAAGCGTTGCCGTGTCAGCGAGGTGGCATTATAGAGATTGCGATCACATTGGCAAGCCCTTTTTCACCTTTTTTTTGATTTTTTTATCGTTTGAATGTTTTTTATTCTAAAAGCCGAGTTTTTGCTACTCTTCTCACCAGATATCACTGTTATTGGCGCTTTATAAGGAGTAAAGATGAGTTCAATCAGAAGTTATAAAGGCATACGCCCACAGCTAGGTAAGCGTGTATACATAGATTCAACCTCTGTTTTAGTCGGTGATATTCGTATTGGCGACGATTCGAGTGTCTGGCCACTAGTTGCAGCTCGTGGTGATGTGAACCATATTCATATTGGTGCTCGAACCAACATTCAAGATGGTAGCGTACTGCATGTAACCCATAAAAATGCTGAGAATCCCAACGGCTATCCGCTAATCATTGGTAATGATGTCACTATTGGTCATAAAGTAATGTTACACGGCTGCGAAATCCACGATCGTGTATTGGTTGGTATGGGAGCAATCGTTTTAGATAACGTTGTTGTCGAATCAGACGTAATGATAGGCGCTGGAAGTTTAGTCCCACCGGGGAAAGTATTAGAAAGTGGTTACTTATATGTGGGCAGTCCGGTAAAACAAGCTCGCCCTCTATCAGAGAAAGAACGAGCTTTCTTGCAAAAGTCTGCCAATAACTATGTGCAGAACAAAAACGACTACATTAACGAATGTGGAAGACATCAATGAGTAGTTAGGAATAGCCCGCTAATCGATGATGATATGGCCTTCTTCACTGAAGGCTTCCTCTTCTATTAACTCTTCGGCGATTTCTTCAAGATCAAAGCGGTAATCAGTAAATACTTTGATTGCCGCTTGCTCAGTTTCAATCAGTGAACCACTGAGTTTTGCTAACTTTTGTTTAGTGACATAACACTCAATCAGCGCACCTGATTGCTGCGCAGCAAAATTTACCGATTGTGATGCTTCATCCCAAGACTGCATGTCAGGGAACAGAATGGATTGATTCATTGATTACTGACCTTCAAGATTCTTTCTTAGCTCTCTAAGAATTTGTTTTGAGCCAGGGCGTAGACCTCGCCATAACATAAAGCTTTCCGCTGCCTGCCCTACCAACATTCCAAGACCGTCATACGCATAGGCAGCACCGTTTTCTTTTGCCCATAAATTAAAGCTCGTCACTCCTTTGCCATAAATCATATCGTAGCTAGTACTATTGCTACCAAAGATAGAAGAAGAAATAGCAGGCAACTCACCACTAAGAGAAGCGGAAGTGGAGTTGATGATGACATCATATTCTTCATCAATGCTCCCCATCTCTTTGGCTGTGATCGGGCCATGAGAGACAAACAACTCTGCAAGCTCCTGAGCTTTGCTAAAGGTACGGTTGGTTATAGTTAAAGAGATAGGGTTTTGCTCAAGGAGTGGTTTAATCACACCACGAGCAGCACCACCAGCACCGATGATCAGGATTCGTGCACCTTCCAACATGACTTGATACTGAAGTAAGTCTTGTACTAGACCCGCACCATCGGTGTTATCACCAATGATTTCTCCATCATCAAGCTTCTTTAGTGTATTGACCGCACCCGCTAGCTGAGCGCGCTCTGTGAGGCGACTAGCAAATTGATAAGCATCTTCTTTAAATGGCATGGTGATGTTGCAACCTCTACCACCTTCAGCAAAAAACACCTTCGCCGCTTCGATAAAACCATCAATAGGAGCGCTTTCTGCGGTATATACCAAAGGCTGATTGGTTTGGCGTGCAAACAAGGTGTGTATGAACGGTGACTTACTGTGCCCGATAGGGTTACCAAACACGGCATAGCGATCAATTTGCTGAGTCATTTCCTTACCTTCATTCCTTACTATATAGAAAAAACAGGGCCATCTGATTACAGATGACCCTATCACTATCTATCTATATAGAAAAGGAGATTCAGTGCTTACCAATCACGTGGGTTTAGGTATCGCTCGTAAAGCTCTGCTTCTGGAGAACCTGCTTGTGGCTCGTAGCTGTATTCCCAACGAGCAAGAGGTGGCATCGACATCAATATCGACTCTGTACGCCCGCCACTTTGTAGGCCAAACAGAGTACCGCGGTCATACACAAGGTTGAATTCAACGTAGCGACCACGGCGGTATAGTTGGAATTCACGCTCACGCTCACCGTACTCAATGCTTTTACGACGAGATACAATCGGCAGATAAGCTTGGCAATATCCTTCGCCAACCGCTTTGATGTAGTCAAAACACTTGTCGAATTCCCACTGGTTTAGGTCATCAAAGAACAGACCACCAACACCGCGAGTTTCATTACGATGTGGTAGGAAGAAGTATTTGTCACACCATGCTTTGTGCTCTGCGTAAACGTCGTCACCAAATGGCGCACAAAGCTGTTTTGCTGTGTCGTGCCATGATTGGCAATCTTCTTCAAATGGGTAGAAAGGCGTTAGGTCAAAACCACCACCAAACCACCAAATTGGATCTTCGCCATCTTTCTCTGCAATAAAGAAGCGGACATTGGCATGTGAAGTCGGTATATAAGGGTTTTTAGGGTGGATAACCAAAGAAACACCCATCGCTTCAAAGCGACGACCCGCTAACTCTGGACGATGCGCCGTCGCTGATGCTGGCATTTCATTACCTTCGACATGAGAGAAGTTCACCCCTCCCTGCTCGAAGATATGACCACCACGCAATACGCGAGTGCGACCACCGCCGCCAAGACGCTCTCCTTTTTCACGTTGCCATGCATCTTCGACAAAGACGGCCTTTCCATCTTCTTGCTCTAATTGCTGACAAATGGAATCCTGAAGTGACATCAAGAACTGCTTTACGGCGTGCTTATCGATTGCTGACATACGTGTAGTACCTATTGATTGCTGACTAGCAGGGTTAGCCCTGTCTTAATATTTGCGAGGTTTTAGCATCACGGATTTCACTCGGCTTGTCACGACCACTGGTTTTACCACGTAAGATCGCCACAAGTCGGTCACCTAACTGTTCTTCGACTTCTTCCGTCGTCATACAAGGAGGCAGACCTGTAAGATTCGCGCTGGTAGAGGTTAGCGGCTTTCCGAACGCATTACACATCTTTTGTACCAAAGGATGATCCGTCACACGTACGGCAATCGAATCAAATTGACCCGATACCCAGTGAGAGACTTTGTCACTCGCGGGCATAATCCAAGTGTATGGCCCTGGCCACGTCGCATGGACTTTATCTAACTGATCTTGAGTCAACTGAGATTCATCAACATAAGGCAAAAGCTGCTCATAGCTAGCCGCAATAAGAATGAGCCCTTTCTCTACTGGGCGCTGCTTTAGCTCTAGCAACTTTTGAATCGCTTCCGGGTTATCTGGGTCACAGCCAACACCAAACACGCCCTCTGTTGGGTAGGCGATCACTTCGCCTGTTTGTAGTGCTTCTAGCACCTGTTCAAAGTTCTCCACTGAAGACTTCCTGATAATCTTATTTGTTGTGTTTGTACTAAGTGTACAAATATTCATTCTTAGAGACTAAAGCAATTTGTTTATAAAATGTATCAATAGCATTTACAAATACACGCAAACGTTTGCTTGAGGTAAAAATCCCCGTATAATGCGCACAAATTTATCAGCTCACCTAATTTTGCAGCTTGAAGGAGTTTGAGATGAAAGTCGGTATCATCATGGGTTCTAAATCAGATTGGCCAACCATGAAACTAGCAGCGGACATGCTGGATCAATTTGGCGTGTCTTACGAAACAAAGGTGGTGTCAGCTCACCGTACTCCTCAATTATTGGCTGATTACGCAAGCAGTGCGAAAGAACGTGGCATTAAGGTCATCATCGCAGGTGCGGGTGGTGCAGCTCACCTACCAGGCATGGCGGCGGCGTTTACCAGCGTACCTGTACTTGGCGTTCCAGTTCAGTCTCGTGCACTAAAAGGCATAGATTCGTTGCTTTCTATCGTACAGATGCCAAAAGGCATTGCGGTTGGCACATTGGCGATTGGTGAAGCAGGCGCAGCAAACGCAGGCATTCTGGCTGCTCAAATCCTTGGTACACATGATGAGGCGATCATGGCAAAAGTCGAAGCGTTCCGTAACGAACAAACGGAAACTGTTTTGGCGAACCCAAACCCTGCTGAGGATTAATCAGATGCATGTACTGGTTCTTGGTGCGGGTCAACTAGCTCGTATGATGTCTCTGGCTGGTGCGCCACTGAATATTCAAATATCAGCTTACGATGTGGGCAGCGGTAACATCGTTCATCCACTGACTCAGCACGTAATCGGCAACGGCTTAGAGAATGCAATTGAACAAGTCGACGTCATTACTGCTGAGTTCGAGCATATCCCACATGATGTGCTCGATGTTTGCGAAGCGAGCGGTAAGTTCTTACCAAGTACGCAAGCCATCAAAGCAGGCGGTGATCGCCGCATTGAAAAGGCATTGCTTGATGATGCTGGCGTGCGTAACGCGAAATACTACGTAATCGAAACTCGTGAAGACTTTGACCGCGCAATTGAACATGTTGGTATGCCAATGGTTCTGAAAAGTGCGTTGGGTGGTTACGATGGTAAAGGCCAGTGGCGCTTAAAAGAGACTTCTCAAGTCGAAGACATTTGGACAGAGATGGTAGAGTGCATCGCAGCAACACCAACCCAAGCGATTGTTGCTGAGGAATTTGTCCCTTTTAACCGCGAAGTTTCATTGGTTGGTGCTCGTGGTAAAGATGGCAGCGTTGAAGTGTACCCTCTGGCAGAGAACGTCCATACCAATGGTGTATTGAGTCTATCTACTGCGATTGATGCGCCAGAGTTGCAAGAGCAAGCGAAACAGATGTTCACGGCCGTTGCCAACAACTTGAATTACGTTGGCGTGCTAGCGCTGGAGTTCTTCGACGTTGACGGTACTTTACTGGTTAATGAAATCGCACCACGCGTACACAACTCTGGACACTGGACTCAACAGGGTGCAGAAACCTGTCAGTTTGAGAACCACCTACGCGCCGTGTGTGGCATGCCTTTGGGTAGCACGAAACTGGTTCGTGAAACCTCGATGATTAATATTCTTGGCGAAGACACACTACCAGAAGCATTGCTAGCAATGGATGGTTGCCACATTCATTGGTACGGCAAAGAAAAACGTGCGGGTCGCAAGATGGGCCACATCAACGTATGTGGTGACTACACTGGCGAACTTAATCGCAAACTTTGTGCATTAGCAGAGGTTCTGGATGAACAGGCTTTCCCTGCTGTGCATGAATTTGCCAAGCAGTGGCAAGCATAGAAAAGCATCGGAATAAATAGCAAAAGGGTCGCATGATGCGACCCTTTTTAATTCGTACTGAAGGTTATTGTGATTGAATATGCTGGCACTTACGGCTCGCGCATTGCAGCTTGATCCCGCTGGCAAGTTTCTTTTCTACCAATAAGGTAAACCCACATTCCTCGCAGCGGCCTCTTACAGGCGGCAAGTTCACCGCAAACTTACACTTCGGATAGTTATCACACGCATAAAATGTTTTACCAAATCGGGTCTTACGCTCAACCAAATGTCCTTTACCACATTCAGGGCAAGCATGTTGCTCTTTCGCTTGCTGCTCTGGCTCAGGTTGGTTAATCGACTCAATATGATGACATTCTGGGTAATGGCTGCAGCCAACAAACATACCATAACGCCCTTGGCGCAACACCAGCTCATTACCGCAATCTGGGCAAGGCACGCCCAACTCTTTTACGATGTGGCCATCATTGCTGTGTAGCGGCTTGATATAATCGCAACTTGGATAATGGCTACAACCTAAAAACGGGCCATGCTTACCGTGTTTAAGAGAGACTTCCCCACCGCATTTAGGACAAGGTTCGCGCTCAAGCGCATGCTCATGTGCCGAGAAAAGGTTGTGATCGATTTTACTACTCATACTCATCGCTCAAGCAGAAGATATTAATGAAGAATACCTTGTTCCTTGGTGTATAGCAGCTCTTCCATCAGCGTGTAGGCGTTTTCGTTGCCCGGCACATTAAACAGCACCATAAGAATGATCCATTTCAGGTCTTCAAGCTCAAATTCATGAGTTTCTAGCCCCATCACCCGATCAATAACCATTTCGCGAGTTTCCGTAGTCAGAACATTGATTTGCTCTAGAAACAATAGAAAACCACGACATTCAAGATCCAAACGCTGCATCTCAGACGATGTATAAATACGGGTCGATGCCGCTGCAATGCAAGTCGAGATAGCAGAATGTGCGTCACTTTGTTGCAACGCCGCCAGCTCTTCTAACCAGACAAGGGCTTTGTAGATGTCTTTTTGTTGGAAACCTGCACGAAGCAACTCATCTTCCAATTCGTCTTGATCGACCTGTAAATCTGCATCGCTATGGATGTAGGTTTCAAATAGATACATAAGTATATCCATCATCATAGCTAGCCCCTCCCCTTTCGAATATAGCCACCGGATACTGCAACAACATGCCCTGAAAGCTCAAGCTCTAAGAGCTGCATCATGACTTCTTGGACAGGTATATTGGTCCTGTTTGCAAGAATATCAACTGGTGTAGCCTCATTTCCTACGTTAGCTAACAGCTGAGGAAATGGCAATTCTTCTTCATCAATTGGCGCAGAAAATAAATCTAGGCTCTGATTAATAGACCAATCAAGCAGTGACTGTATTTCATTTAACACGTTTTGAGTAGTTTGTACGAGACAAGCACCGTTACGAATCAATTGATTACCGCCACTCGCATTGGGCGAATGAATAGAGGCAGGAAGCGCAAATACTTCACGACCTTGTTCCAGAGCATAACGAGCAGTAATCAAAGAGCCACTTTTTTCCGCCGCTTCCACCACCAATACACCCAACGACAAACCACTAATAATTCGATTGCGACGTGGGAAGTTTTCCGCACGAGGTTTCGCGTTTGGACGAAACTCCGAAACGAGAGTGCCATTCTCCATGACACGCTGCGCTAAACCACGATGCCTGGCGGGGTACACTTGCTCCAACCCAGAACCTAAGACAGCGATAGTTTTACCGCCCGCCATAAGCGCACCATCATGAGCGTGGCCATCAATACCCAAAGCCAAGCCACTGGTCACTATCAGATCATGTTGTACGAGTTCTGAAGCAAAGCTACGAGCATGTTGCAACCCATCCACACTAGCATTACGACTACCAACCATGGCGATTTGCGGTTGAGACAAACAGCTCGCATCTCCCTTTACAAATAATAAAGGAGGTGGCGCGACCGTTTGTTTAAGAAGTGGAGGATAAAGTGGATTCGCCAAGGTGAGAATAGAATGATGGGAAGAGGATTCTAACCAAGTTAAACAAGCATCGACTTCTTTATCGACCTCAGACCATGCTTGTAACTGTTTCATCGTCAGCCCAAGGCGGAGAAGCTGTTCAGTCGAGTATTGGACAATGTTATTCGGCGTGTCTTTGGTCAGCAGCTTATTCATCTTAACCCCGCCAATGCCTGGTAAGCAGCTGAGCTTTAACCAGGCAGCGAGGTCGGTATCATTGTGTGGTTGCATTGGTAGTCGATTCCTCTACCAGAGGAGAAACCACAGATACCTCTTTGTTGATTGGCTTCGTGCTATTGGTGATCAGAGCAAGACTGAAATACTCATACGGGCGAATCACTAACAACTCCCCAACTTTGCTCTGTGGTAAGGTAATTTTCGTATCGAGCAAACCATTATCTTTGGCAAAGTCATCACCGTCTTTGAATACTGGGTGTGCGTCTTCTTTCAAATCAAACACACTGCCTTGGCGAAGCGCATCCGATGTGCCTTTATCTATCACCACAACTTGGTTGGTCGAGCTATAACGGATACCTTCAATATTCCCCAATAATTTCGCAGAAGAGCCTTGTGGTGATGGCAACGGATAGAATGTTGCAGAGAAATCACCGTTATCAAGAACTTGAACTGGCAAAGCAATGTCGTTACGGACAATCTCTTGCAATTGCGTGGTGATCTTCAGACCAGAAAATTCTCTCGACGCCTCGATCAACTCACCTTTAGCAATCAAACGTAATGCCGTGATTTGCTTTGATACATCATCTCGCGAAAAGGTTTCTACAGGTCGATAGATAGCCCATCCTGCCGAAGTTTGCTCACCACTAATATACAGCGTGTCTTCCGCAGTAAGGAATTTGTTGCCTTTACTGCTGCCCATCACTTTGGCTGCATTTTCTAATGTTTCATCATCCACTAAGCGATCGGATTTCAGATAAGGCATCACCAACCCTTCCGCAACCGTCGGTACCGCTTTTCTTTCCGTGATACGCGCTTGAGGGCTAAGCTTTTTAACCGGCTTTAAACTCAATACCGGTTGGCCATTAATCCAAACCAAAGAGAGCTTATCACCGGGATAAATCAGATGTGGGTTGTCTATTTCTGGGTTTACCTGCCACAAACGAGGCCACAACCAAGGGCTATCCAAATACAAAGCAGAAATATCCCACAGCGTATCACCTTTCACCACAACGTAAGTTTTGGGTGCATCGTCTTTAACGGTAAGTGGTTGGGAGTCCGTGTTTGCTACGGCACTGAAAGAGAAAAGTAACGGCAACGTAATGCGAGAAACGTTGCGGAAAATTCGATTCATGACCCTCGTCCTTGGTCTGTTAGGCAGTTGCCGGAATGGAAATTGGTATCAGGATGCTGTCATTTAGGTCATAAAATGTCTAGAATTGAGCCAACAAGGTTTGTGCTGTTACGGCACAGTTCAATATTTCGAGTGAATATGTCTGTATTACAAGTATTAACATTCCCAGATGATCGCCTGCGTACCGTTGCAAAACCTGTAGAAGAGGTGACACCTGAGATTCAAAAAATCGTCGATGACATGATTGAAACCATGTACGACGAAGAAGGTATTGGCCTTGCGGCAACGCAGGTTGATATCCATAAACGTATCGTAGTAATTGATATTTCAGAGACTCGCGATGAGCCAATGGTGCTTATCAACCCTGAGATTCTGGAAAAGCGTGGCGAAGATGGCATTGAAGAAGGCTGTCTGTCGGTACCTGGTGCTCGAGCACTTGTAGCTCGCGCTGCTGAAGTTACCGTTAAAGCCCTAGATCGCGATGGCAAAGAATACACTTTCGACGCTGACGATCTGCTAGCAATCTGTGTTCAGCACGAACTAGACCATCTAATGGGCAAACTGTTCGTTGATTACCTATCGCCACTAAAGCGCAAGCGTATTCAAGACAAGCTAGCGAAAATCAAACGCTTTAACGAGAAACAGCAAAACGCTTGATCTCGATACAATTTAATTAGAAGGAAGTCTACCTTGAGTCAGTCTTTACGTATTGTCTTTGCAGGTACTCCGGATTTCGCCGCCCGTCACTTGGCGGCGTTGTTGTCTTCGGAGCACGAAGTAATTGCGGTTTACACTCAGCCAGACCGCCCTGCTGGTCGCGGTAAAAAGCTTACTGCCAGCCCAGTAAAAACCATCGCGCTAGAGCACGGCATTCCGGTTTATCAGCCAGAAAACTTCAAATCAGACGAAGCCAAGCAAGAGCTTGCCGATCTAAACGCCGATATCATGGTAGTAGTGGCTTATGGCCTATTGCTTCCACAAGTTGTGCTAGACACACCTAAACTAGGTTGTATCAACGTACACGGTTCGATTCTTCCTCGCTGGCGCGGCGCTGCTCCTATCCAACGTTCAATTTGGGCTGGTGATGCAGAAACGGGTGTAACCATCATGCAGATGGACATTGGTTTGGATACAGGTGACATGCTGAAAATCGCAACATTGCCGATTGAAGCAAGTGACACCAGCGCATCTATGTACGAAAAACTTGCAGACTTAGGCCCTGATGCTCTGATTGACTGCCTAGCAGACATCGCAACAGGTAATGCTGAACCAGTGAAGCAAGATGACGAGCTTGCAAACTACGCAAAGAAGCTAAGCAAAGAAGAAGCACGCATTAATTGGAATGACGACGCGGCACACATTGAGCGTTGCGTTCGCGCATTCAACCCATGGCCAATGAGCCACTTTGAAGCGGCTGAAAACAGCATCAAAGTATGGCAAAGCCGTGTGACGGAACAAACCAGTGACAAGCCAGCGGGCACTATTGTGCAAGCAGATAAAACTGGTATTTATGTTGCGACAGGCAATGGCACACTGGTACTGGAACAACTGCAAGTTCCGGGTAAAAAAGCCATGTCAGTTCAAGATATTCTGAACTCACGTGCATCTTGGTTTGAAGTTGGCACCCAACTGGTTTAAAAAGCCAGACAATAGTGTCAAAGACCAATAATACGAACTTTTAGAGGGCAGAGATGCCCTCCTTTACTTTAAGGTACTCATCATGAATGTTCGCGCTGCGGCTGCCAACGTCTTGTATCTTGTCGTCGACAAGGGCCACTCACTTTCAAGCGCTCTTCCAGCGGCTCAACAAAACGTACGACCACGTGACCACGCTCTTCTACAAGAGATCTGTTACGGCGCTCTACGTTACCTCCCTCGCCTAGAAATGATTGCAAACCAGTTGATGGATAAGCCGCTAAAAGGCAAACAACGCGTTTTCCATCACCTGATTTTGGTAGGCATTTATCAGCTAAGCTTCATGCGTATTCCTGCGCACGCTGCAGTCGGTGAAACGGTTGAAGGTACCAAAGAGCTGAAAGGTCCTCGTCTACGCGGTCTTATCAACGCGGTATTGCGTAACTATCAGCGCAACCAAGAAGAACTAGACCAAATGGCAGTCAGCAACAATGCGGGCAAGTACGGCCACCCAAGCTGGTTACTTAAACTGCTGCAAGAAGCTTACCCAGAGCAGTGGGAAAGCATTGTTGAAGCCAACAACCAAAAAGCGCCAATGTGGCTGCGTGTAAACCACCAGCACCACACTCGTGATGAATACCTAACGCTACTCAAAAATGAAAACATTGATAGCACGCTACACACACAAGCAATGGACGCCCTAAAATTGGCCGCGCCATGCGATGTGATGAAACTGCCAGGCTTTGAAAAAGGTTGGGTATCGGTGCAAGATGCGGCAGCACAGCTGTCGATTAACTATCTTGAACCAAAAGATGGCGAGCTGATCCTAGACTGCTGTGCAGCACCGGGCGGTAAGACGGCGCACATTCTTGAACGTACGTCTGGCAGCGAAGTGGTTGCCATTGACTGCGACGACACACGTCTTAAACGTGTGCACGAAAACCTGAAGCGTCTCAACCTTCAGGCAAAAGTGGTTTGCGGCGATGCGCGTAATCCTCAAGAATGGTGGCAAGGCGAACAATTTGATCGCATTTTGCTGGACGCACCATGTTCTGCAACGGGCGTAATTCGTCGTCACCCAGACATCAAATGGCTACGTCGTGCTGATGATATTGCCGCACTGGCGGAACTACAGAGCGAAATTTTTGATGCCATGTGGACGCAACTGAAACCGGGCGGCACCATGGTTTACGCGACTTGCTCAATCACACCACAAGAAAACGTGGAGCAAGTAAAAGCGTTCTTAGCACGAACTGCGAACGCACAACTAGTGGACTCTGATCCCGAACAACCTGGTCGTCAGATTCTACCAGGTGAAGAAGATATGGATGGTTTCTACTACGCAGTGCTAACGAAAAAACACGCGTAACAGCATGCTAAATAGGGCGATTGAAGCGAATTCAATCGCCTTTTTCAGATAACGAGTAAAGAGTATGAAAATCATTATTCTTGGTGCTGGTCAGGTTGGCGGCACATTGGCAGAAAACCTCGTAGGTGAGAATAACGACATCACCATCGTCGACAAAAATGGCGACCGACTGCGAGAGTTACAAGACAAGTACGATCTTCGTGTTGTTAATGGTCACGCGAGCCACCCAGATGTGCTGCACGAAGCGGGCGCACAAGACGCTGACATGCTCGTTGCGGTGACCAACACCGATGAGACCAATATGGCCGCGTGTCAGGTTGCCTTCACTCTGTACAATACCCCAAACCGTGTTGCACGTATTCGCTCTCCAGAATATCTGGCAGAAAAAGAAGCCCTATTTAAATCTGGTGCTATTCCTGTCGATCACCTTATCGCACCAGAAGAGTTGGTAACCAGCTACATCGAACGCCTCATCCAATACCCAGGCGCGTTGCAAGTGGTAAGCTTTGCCGAGCAGAAAGTCAGCCTAGTAGCGGTAAAAGCCTACTACGGTGGCCCTTTAGTAGGTAATGCTCTGTCTGCCCTGCGTGAGCACATGCCGCACATCGATACTCGTGTTGCTGCGATTTTCCGTCAAGGTCGTCCAATTCGTCCGCAAGGCACCACCATCATTGAAGCTGATGATGAAGTGTTCTTCGTTGCAGCAAGTAACCATATCCGCTCAGTAATGAGTGAGCTTCAGCGCCTCGAGAAGCCCTATCGCCGCATCATGATTGTTGGTGGTGGTAACATCGGTGCGAGCTTAGCCAAACGCCTTGAGCAAACCTACAGCGTCAAACTGATTGAGCGTAACTACCAGCGTGCAGAAAAACTGTCTGAGCAGCTTGAAAACACCATCGTCTTCTGTGGTGATGCGGCAGACCAAGAACTGCTAACAGAAGAAAACATCGACCAAGTAGATGTGTTCATCGCGTTAACCAACGAGGATGAAACCAACATCATGTCTGCGATGTTGGCAAAACGCATGGGCGCAAAGAAAGTGATGGTGCTGATCCAGCGCGGCGCTTATGTTGACCTAGTGCAAGGCGGTGTGATTGACGTGGCTATCTCACCACAGCAAGCGACGATTTCTGCCCTACTGACGCACGTTCGTCGTGCTGACATTGTTAACGTATCTTCTCTGCGTCGTGGCGCGGCAGAAGCGATTGAAGCCGTTGCGCATGGTGACGAAACCACATCCAAGGTGGTAGGTCGCGCGATTGGCGATATCAAACTCCCACCAGGAACCACCATTGGTGCTATCGTTCGTGGCGAAGAAGTTCTTATCGCACACGACCGCACTGTCATCGAACAAGATGACCACGTCGTGATGTTCCTGGTCGACAAAAAGTACGTACCAGACGTCGAAGCGCTGTTCCAGCCGAGTCCATTCTTCCTCTAGGATTTTCCTATGGTCAACTTACGTCCCGTACTGTTTGTTATCGGGCTGGTTTTATCCAAACTGGCCCTTTTTATGTACGTGCCGACTTTGGTCGCGTTTTTCACAGGTACAGGCGGATTCCTCGATTTCGCCCAAGCCGTTGTGATCACCCACCTAGCCGCATTCATCTGTTTGACGATTGGTCGAACCGCTAAATTCAAGCTCAGTGTTCGCGATATGTTCCTCATTACCAGTTTGGTGTGGACCATCGCCAGTGCCTTTGCAGCATTACCATTCGTATTCATCAACCACATTAGCTTTACCGACGCCTACTTCGAAACCATGTCTGGCATCACGACAACCGGTTCTACAGTGCTCAGTGGCTTAGACAACATGGCTCCGAGCATCTTATTGTGGCGATCTATCTTGCAGTGGCTTGGGGGCATTGGCTTTATCGTAATGGCGGTTGCCATCCTACCAATGCTTAACGTCGGTGGTATGAAACTGTTCCAAACCGAATCGTCTGATTGGTCAGACAAAAGTAGTCCAAGAGCCAAGACCGTCGCGAAGAACATCGTATTGGTGTATTTGATGCTGACAGGCTTGTGTATTGTGGGTTATTTGCTGACTGGCATGAACCTGTTTGAAGCCATCAACCACGCCTTCACCACCCTATCTACGGGCGGTTACTCAACATCAGATGGTTCAATGAACCACTTCTCTAATGGCGCACATTGGGTGGCCACCACCTTTATGTTCCTTGGTGGTCTGCCATTCCTATTGTTTGTTGCCGCGTTACGTAAACGCAGTGTCGAAGTCTTAATACGAGACGCCCAAGTGCGCGGTTTTGCCTACTTGTTTTTGTTCTCAAGTCTCGTGGTTTCTGCTTGGCTCGTGCTTCGTGATGGTTACACCATTTTGGATGCACTGCGTGTATCCATGTTCAACATCGTCTCTGTCGTTACGACCACTGGCTTTGGTCTAGAAGACTTCACCGCATGGGGCGCCCTCCCAACGACACTGTTTGCCTTCTTAATGATGGCAGGTGCATGTTCGGGCTCGACCTCAGGAGGGATTAAAATCTTCCGCTTCCAGATCGCGATGACGCTACTTAACAAGCAAATCATGAAGCTGATTCACCCATCTGGCGTATTCGTTCAACGTTATAACCAACGCCCAGTGAACGACGATATTGTTCGCTCAGTGGTGGCATTTGGCTTGATGTTCTTTATTACCATTATCTTCATCGCTGGCTGTTTAAGTGCGCTTGGCCTAGATCCTGTGACCAGTATTTCTGGTTCGATTACTGCGGTAGCAAACGTAGGTCCTGGCATGGGTAGCGTGATTGGCCCAACAGGTAACTTTGCGCCTTTACCAGACACAGCGAAATGGCTCCTAAGCTTTGGTATGTTAATGGGACGCTTAGAAATTTTGACTATTCTTGTACTGTTCTTCCCGGCGTTTTGGCGTAGATAAACAGACTTAAAATAAAAGGTATAACAATGAAAACATGGATCACTCTGGCTACCCTACTAGCCACTTCATCCGTTTACGCTGCAGAAGTCGTGAAGCTTGCGGATGGGCGCGAAGTAAAACTGAACGACGACTTCACGTGGGAATATGTCGTAAATAAAACAGCACCAAAGGCCGCAGAAACCACACTAGAAAAAGTTGAAGCGGTAGAAGCGGCGGCAGTGGTAGCCTCGACAACAGCCGTAGCAACAGTAGCTGCACCAGACACAACAGCAGAGATAGCGACGATTCCAGTTGTGAACAAGAAAGTCGGAACCACCGTTGTTGTAAACGCGAAGAAGCCAACCATGCAGCTGTCTGATTCAGGTGTGGATGTATTGATTGGCTCGGCGAGCTATGAAGATGGTGAACTGATTTTCCCAACTTCTATCACTAACCAAAGCTCACAATCAGTGATTCAGGTAGAAGTGGAAGTACAGGTATTCGATATGGCTGGCAAACAATTGGCGAAAGAAAACATCACGGTTTGGCAATCTATCAAACGCATGGCAGATACCTACCTTCGCCCACAACAGGCCGAGCAAGGTAAAACAATTAAATTGGCAGTGCCACAGTCGCAGCAGTACCAGTTCTCTGCAGAAGTATTAGAAGTGAAAACTCGCTAATATATGGCACATCACTTTGTCGAGTTTATCTTTATGTTAGATAGGCTCGACAAAGTAATAAATCGCGAAGAAGTGACAGACACAACCCGCCAACACAAAGCCATGCCAAATCGCGTGATTAAAAGGAATTCGTTTGGCAACGTAGAAAATCACCCCTATTGAATACACCAAACCACCAGCAGCCAGCAACGTTAAACCACCGATATCTAGGTTAATCGCTAACTGATAGATCACAATCAGTGACAACCAGCCCATCACTAAGTACGTCATCAAAGACAGCTTTTTAAACCGATACACAAATGCGACTTTCATGATGATACCGATCAGAGCAATGGTCCAAATCACAATCATCAACCCAATTGCTAGTGGCGTACGTAGGCTCACTAATAAAAATGGCGTATAGCTACCTGCAATCAGTAGATAAATAGCGCAGTGGTCAAACGTTTTTAGCCAGCGTTTGGCTTTCGGATATGGGATCGCATGGTAAAGCGTGGATGCCAGAAACAAGACAATCATACTCGAGCCGTAGATCGCCATACTGGTAATGGTCAGCGCATCCGCTTGATGATCGAAAGCCTTGATGAGAAGCAGAACCAAGCCAACAATGCCGAAGATCATTCCAATACCATGAGTAATGGAGTTGGCCAGTTCTTCGCCCTGACTGTATTGTGCTTTCTGAGGTGAGGACATGAACGCGCCTATACTAGAGTTTTGAATATTCACTCTAGTATGGCACATTAGGCTTACACGTGTAAGCTTAAATTAGGACTCGTGCGCTGCGGTAGTTTGATCAAGATAGTTGAGCACTAATGAGCCAACATCATCCAATTTAGTATTGATTGGGATACTCAACTCACGTTTTAATTTCCCACTGCCGAGTAGGCTAGCTAACATGCCACGAGCACCACTACGAGTCCGATCAACTTCAAACCATAACTTCAGGTTTGTCTCGTCGCGGTGAGCAACAAACTCCAATTCTCGCCATACTCCGTGATATGGGCCGTCGGTTGGCACCATTTCAAACTCTTGCACAAATGGGAGGTCAAAGCCTTTCACTTCTTCGCACTCAACTTGTCGAATGCGCAAACCTTGCGATTCAAAAGCAGACAAAATGGCATCCATAAGTGGGTCGGGTCTAACAGTGAGAATGTCTTTGTCGGTTGGATCTAGTGCCATGGCGACGTCTAAGCCAGTTTCAAGCCAGACTTGGGCATCACCAATAGTGACAGGTGTGTTCCATGGTACGTCGAGCTTCACGTCAAAGGTGCGCTCTTCACCAGGGTGAATGGTAAATGCATAAGGGAGGTTCCACTTCGCCAAAACATGAGTCTGCAGCACTCTTCGCATACTCTGTCCTTCACGAGCACCACGATCATCTGGGGCTTCTGCGATATAACGACAGCAAAGTTTGAGATCGATATTGTCGATCGCTTGCTCTGTCGCTCCACCATAGACATGGATAGAAACATCCACGCTCTGGCCGGGATATAGCACATCTTGATTCAGGACCGAGTCGACCTTAGCACTACCGATCCCAAAACTTGCCAGTGTCTTCTTCAAAAATGACATATGCACCTCCTTCGTAGAATTCTCATACTACTACTGCTGATCATGGGATCAAAACAAATTTCACCTTGTTCTAAGCTCAAAAACGATAAAATCCATACAATTCAACTGTTCAACTATCGACCAATTATGGCAGGAGTGCTAACCTATACACGATATGCATGCATATCATTATTCCTGATTCATTATTTGGATTGGCGAAAGCCAGAAGAGCCACCCTTCAAGCAGTTGAAGCTCAACTCATAGTGACTCAGGCCATTACATCGGCAATGGATATGCCTGGCAGTTAGGTATCTAAATGCGCCCAACAATAGTCAGGTTCGCACACACTAATCGTAGTGCAATGCGCCGTCGCAGTGGTTTTACTGCTGCGCCAAAGGCAAAACAAGTTGCGCCAACAATGACTCTGGTTGAGAAGACAGCGATTATGCCAAGTGTTCCAAACAAAGTTATTAAAGCAGCTTAATTAAAAAGCGCGGCAGTCACCGCGCTTTTTTCTTTTCTCTCCGCCCTTTCCTATTTGGTGTTCGCCAAGCAATTTGATACCTTTAGTAGCAAATAACACCTATAAATTCTGTGGAGAAAGAAATGAAGTGTCATCGTATTGAAGAGCTGCTTGAGCTACTAGAACCAGAGTGGCATAAAGATCAAGAAATGAACCTGCTACAGTTCATCGTTAAACTGGCAAACGAAGCGGGTTATGAAGGCAAATTGGAAGATCTGACTGATGATGTGTTGATCTACCACCTCAAAATGCGCAATAGCAGCAAAGACGAAATGATCCCAGGTCTAAAGAAAGACCAAGAAGATGACTTTAAAACCGCCATCCTTCGCGCTCGCGGCATCATCAAGTAAACGGCTCAACACCCAATACTGATAAGCGACTCATTTGAGTCGCTTTTTTTATAACTAAATCAACCAGTTCGAAAAGCCATTTATAACTGTTCAGCCATTTATCAGGTTAATTGTACTGACTTTTGTTGTTAAACGTTGACAGTGTTAAAGAAACGGAATTGTTATTGATTGTATAATCGCCGTTCATCAGTATTTACTAAAATAATTATGCCCAGTCATGATTCACCGTCTGGGCAAAACAGCAATGTCATTGAGCGTCATCAATAGAAATGTCGCCGCACATTATAAGAGCCGAAAGAAGGAAGCGTTCATGAGTCAGGATAAGATCGATATCAAAGATGTGACTCCCAAAACCTTTAATCCCAAAACCCACAAAGGGAATGGGGACCGTTTCAACCCAAGTAATCGTATCTATGTGCGTGAGAGCAAAGGCACCTTTCAAAAGCTACGCCGTTATGGTGGTTGGTTTTTGTTGTTGCTATTTGCATTGGTTCCGTGGATTCCTTACGGAGAGCGCCAAGCCATTTTGCTGGATATCGGAAACCAGCAGTTCAACTTTTTCGGCACCACTCTGTACCCTCAAGATCTCACCCTGCTCGCCCTGCTGTTTGTGATTTCCGCTTTTGGGTTATTCTTCATCACCACCTTTTTAGGTCGGGTTTGGTGTGGCTATCTGTGCCCACAAACCGTGTGGACCTTCATGTATATCTGGTTTGAAGAAAAGCTAGAAGGCAGCGCCAATAAACGCCGTAAACAAGATTCCAATAAGTTGACCACCAATTTAGCGATACGCAAAACCCTCAAACATATCGCGTGGTTTGCGATAGCCCTTGCGACAGGTTTCACCTTTGTTGGTTACTTCGTACCGATGAAACAGTTGGTTATCGACTTCTTTACTTTCAATGCTAACTTCTGGCCAGTGTTCTGGGTGATGTTCTTCGCAATTTGTACTTACGGTAATGCAGGTTGGATGCGCTCTATCATGTGTATTCACATGTGTCCTTATGCACGCTTTCAATCCGCCATGTTCGACAAAGACACCTTCATTGTTGGTTACGATACCAAACGCGGAGAAAAGCGAGGTCCTCGCTCACGTAAAGCAGACCATAAACAAATGGGGCTCGGTGACTGTATCGACTGTGATTTGTGTGTTCAGGTCTGTCCAACTGGCATTGATATTCGCGATGGCTTGCAATATGAGTGCATTAACTGTGGTGCATGTATTGACGCCTGTGACAAAACCATGGAACGCATGGGTTATGAAAAGGGTCTGATCAACTACACCACAGAACACCGCCTCTCAGGCAAGAGTACAAAGGTCATGCGTCCCAAACTGCTTGGTTATGGTGCAGTATTATTGGTGATGATTGGCTTGTTCTTCCTCCAAGTCGCATCCGTTGACCCGGCAGGCATGAGTGTACTGCGTGATCGTAATCAGTTGTTCCGCGTTAATAGCTCAGGTGAAGTGGAAAACACCTATACCCTCAAAGTGATCAACAAAACCCAACAAGTTCAAAAGTATGACTTAAACGTGGAAGGCTTGAGTGATGTCAGTTGGTATGGCAAACAAACGATTCAAGTTGAACCTGGAGAAGTCTTGAACTTACCAATGAGTCTTGGCGTTGATCCTGACACGCTAAACTCCGCGATTACGACAATTCAGTTTATACTCACCGATAAGAGCAACGAATTCACTATCGAAGTAGAAAGCCGATTCATCAAGAAGCTATAACTTCGAAGACCAATGGAAAAAGGCTCAGTAATGAGCCTTTTTATTTATATGTCCCAAGGTACTTTCAACTTTGATGCCCTGACGCCCGACTTTATGTGGTACGCGCTAGAGAGCATCGGTATTCGAGCAGAGTCAGGATTTCTGCCTCTCAACAGCTATGAAAACCGCGTATACCAATTCACTGACGAAGAACGCCAACGCTACGTAGTAAAATTCTACCGCCCAGAACGTTGGAGCAATGAGCAAATTCAAGAAGAGCATGATTTCACGCTTGAACTGATCGACAACGAAATTCCCGTCGCCCCACCCGTTCGCATTAATGGTCACACCTTGCATCACTATCAAGGTTACAGCTTTGCTTTGTTTGAGAGTGTTGGCGGTCGTCAGTTTGAAGTGGATAACCTCGATCAATTAGAAGGCGTTGGTCGCTTTTTAGGTCGTATTCATAAAGTGGGAAGCAAACAAGCGTTTCAGCACCGTCCAAGCATTGGTCTACAAGAGTATCTCTACCAACCAAGAGAGATTTTGCAAAACGCCAATATGATCCCAATGCATTTGGAAAATAGTTTCTTCAATGATTTAGACATGCTGATCAAATCACTCGAAAACCACTGGCAAGATGGCTTTAAATCCATTCGTCTGCACGGTGATTGCCATCCGGGTAACATCTTATGGCGTGATGGGCCAATGTTCGTCGATTTAGATGACTCACGTAATGGCCCAGCGGTGCAAGACTTGTGGATGCTACTCAATGGTGAACGTCAAGATAAGCTAATGCAATTGGACATTGTTTTAGAAGGTTACCAAGAGTTTTGCGATTTTAACTCGGCAGAATTGAAACTAATCGAGCCACTTCGCGGTCTACGAATGGTGCACTATATGGCATGGCTAGCAAAACGTTGGCATGACCCGGCATTTCCGCTCGCTTTTCCATGGTTCAATGAGCCAAAATACTGGGAAGGTCAGGTCCTTGGATTTAAAGAGCAGATTGCCAACTTAGAAGAAGCACCACTGTCTTTAATGCCTCAATGGTAAGTCGGGCCGAACAATTCAAAATGGAGATTATTTAAATGAAAAAGCTGTTCGCACTGTTTTCTATGCTGATGCTTAGCCTGTCGGCACATGCAGCGCAATTCAAAGAAGGTGAACAATACAAAGTATTGGATCTAGAAGCATCAAAGAAGCCTGTCGTTACTGAGTTCTTCTCTTTCTACTGCCCGCATTGCAATACGTTTGAACCTATCATTCAGCAGTTGAAGAAGCAGCTACCTGAAGGGGTGAAACTGCAAAAGAACCACGTGTCATTCATGGGGGGCAACATGGGGCCTTCAATGAGCAAAGCCTATGCGACCATGGTTGCGCTTAAAATTGAAGATAAGATGGTACCCGTGATGTTTAACCGCATTCACAACATGCGTAAAGCACCACGTGACGACGCAGAGCTTCGTCAAATCTTCCTAGATGAAGGTGTAGATGCGAAGAAATTCGATGCTGCATTCAAAGGCTTCGCGGTAGATTCAATGGTTCGTCGCATGGACAAGCAATTTGAAAACAGCGGCCTAACTGGTGTACCTGCAGTAATCGTGAACAACAAGTACCTAGTTCAAGCGCAAGGCATCAAATCAACTGAAGAATACTTTGCTCTTGTAGATTACCTACTGACACTTAAGTAATTCGAATTGAAATGAAAAAGGGGAGCAAGATGCTCCCCTTTTCAATTTAACTTTAGCTCGGATTATTTATGAATACCTTGCAGCAAGATATCTTTCTCTTGCCAAACCTCGCCTAACCATTGCTGGAATTGGCGCTTGTACGGCTTATCATTGAAGTAATCCCCCAATACCTTCTCATCCACAGGCAACACGTTCACACGCACCACAATCTTGGTCATACGGCCCATCAAAATATCTTTAAATGGTTTATCTGTGTTTTCTGGGTAAGCTAATGTCACATCGATAATGTTCTCAAACTGATCACCCATTGCCGCTAATGTATATGCGATACCACCTGACTTAGGCTGCAATAAGTATTGGTAACCGGCACGGCTCTTACGCTGCTTCTCTTGGGTAAAACGAGTCCCTTCGACATAGTTAACTACTGTGGTCGGAGTATGTTTGAATTTGGAACACGAACGGCGCGTGGTTGCCAAATCTTGACCACGTTTGTGTGGATTACGAATCAAAAACTCCCGCGAATAACGACGCATAAACGGCATATCCAGCGCCCAACAAGCCATTCCGATAAAAGGCACATATAATAGCTGTTGCTTGAGGAAGAATTTTGGCATCGGAATGCGATCTTTAAACACGCAACACAGTACAACAATATCAGTCCAACTAAGATGATTACTGATCAAGAGGTACCAACCATCCTTCTTTAGGTTTTCACCGCCTTCAATATCCCATTCAACGCGATTGAATAAGGCAAGAATACCCATGTTGATGGTGGCCCAAACCCACATCATTTTATTGGCCGCCTCTGTCCCCTTAGCTTTGAGCTTTGCTGTTGGAAGCAAAAGCTTAAAAATAGCAATGATACAAATTGCGATAGAACAAATCGCAGAATTTATAATCACAAAGGAAGCGTTAAAAATGAGTAACAAATATGCCAACATGGTAACCAATCGATAACTTGTGCGCGTGAGCAATAAAACAGCGTGTAATTATACGAATCCATTGCCATATTGGAACATTTGTAAGAATGGTCAGATTTGTTGCAATGTAAAACTGGACCACCGCTCAAACAAATATTCTTCATTCGACAAACAAGGAGAACGCGAATGAATCCAAGGCTAACCTTACTGCCTTTGGCCTTTATCGTCAGCACAGCTCAGGCTCAACTAGCAGAGACCGCAGGTTTTAGCGGCGAAGTTTCATTAAATGCTGGCTTCGTCTCATCTGAATCCCATTTTAATACGGATAACAGCAGTACAATTAACTCTCTCGATGAAAGTGCCGAGAGCGACAGTTCTTTCATTGCTGCCCCTCTAGGCAACGCAGCTTATACATTCGGTCACCGACTTAACCACCAAGTGTATGCTGGTACGACACGTTCCGATATCGCTATCGGTACTTTGGCATTCCAATTGGGCTATAAATACCAATTAGATTCAGGCACTGTGCTCGATTTCTCGTATTTACCGACCATTTTGGAAGGGGAAACCTGGCAAAACCCTTACTTGATCAATCAAACAAGAAAAACCACAGATGAGGGTGGCAACGCCTTTCGTTTCCAGATCAACCGCTTTTTAGACGATAACTTTAATCTTGATCTGGCTTACGCAGACAAAGACGTAGAAAAAGACACCGTGACCGATCCATCACTGGCCCGTGATGCTAAGATCTACCACATCAAAGGTGACTATCGAATTCCACTCAGCCGCACATCGATGCTACAACCCGCATTTACTTACATTTATCATGATGCAGATGGCGACGCAGAATCCTTTAACTCTTATAGATTGGACTTAAGTTGGTTCCAGTTTATCAATCGACATCGTGTTGCCTTAACTGCCGGCTACACGGTCAAAGACTTTGAATCAGCAAGCGCGACGTTTGGTAAAACTCGCAACGATGATAAGTTAAGTTTGTTTGCTGCATACGAGTACAAAAATGTATTTGATTGGGACAACTGGTCTTTCATCTCACTAGCAGGTTATAGCAGTACGGATTCCGACATTACTTTTTATGATGAAAAAGAGTACTTGTTGTCGGTCGGTTTAAACTACACCTTCTAACCCTTATATTGCAGCGAGTACAAACCAGACTCGCTGCGAAATAGCTTCTATACCGCCTGTGCGGTTAACTGCTTGAGCAATCTATCCATCGCTCTGTACCCTAACGCTTCTGCAAGATGCGTTCGTTCAATCGCTGCTGAGCCCTCCAGATCAGCAATCGTCCGCGCAACTTTGATAATCCGGTGATAGGCACGAATCGATAACCCAAGACGATGCAGCGCATTCTCTAAAAATTCCGCATCGGATTTTTGTAATGGGCAGAAAGCTTCAATTTCTCGGCTCCCCAGCAGGGCATTTACCTTGCCACTGCGTTGCAACATACTCTCTCTGGCTAAGTTGACTCTTTGTTTTACTACGGAGGTTGGCTCACCTCTATCACCTCCTTCAGCTAACGTACCTTTCGGCAGTGCAGGAATCTCTAACGACATATCAAATCGGTCAAGCAACGGCCCTGATAATCGACCAAGATAACGCAAAATCGCCTGTGGATTTGTGCGAGATTGGTTACCTTCGTAATAACCCGTAGGGCTCGGGTTGAGCGCTCCGACCAACTGAAATCGAGCCGGAAAACGAGTTTTACCCTGCGCACGTGAAATAATGATTTCCCCCGACTCTAATGGCTCCCTTAAAGAGTCGAGTACTTTGCGATCAAACTCTGGCATCTCATCCAAAAACAACAGTCCATTATGCGCCAATGAAATTTCACCGGGTCTAGGCACTGAGCCTCCCCCGACCAATGCCGCCATTGAACTAGAATGATGCGGGCTGCGCAGCGGGCGTGTTTTCCAATTGTGTTCATTGATTTCACTTTGAGTTAGCGACGCTACTGATGCCGTTTCCATCGCTTCTTCATCGGTCATCTCAGGCAATAAATCACACAGTCGTGAAGCCAACATGGTTTTACCCGTTCCGGGAGGGCCAAGAAAAAGTAAGTTGTGATTACCTGCCGCCGCTATCTCTAAGGCACGCTTACCTTGTTGCTGCCCAATGATGTCTTGCAGATCTCGACCATGCTTTTCGACGACATTACGCTTTGGTGCTTGGTGTAATTCCAACTTATGCTGACCACAAAGCTCAGCGCACACTTCCAGTAAAGACTGCGCAGATTTGTGTTTTTCTTTCCCCACCAAAGCGGCTTGATCACCGTTGGCATGGGGCACAACTAAATGACGCTGACTTTTATTTGCGGCCAGCGCGGCGGGTAAGACGCCTTTTACGGGCCTTAATCCGCCAGAAAGTGCCAATTCGCCAACAAATTCGTAGTTTTTAAGCTTATCTGTCGCGATTTGCTCTGAAGCAGCTAAAATTCCCAACGCAATTGGTAGATCGAAGCGCCCACCTTCCTTGGGTAAATCTGCTGGGGCCAAATTTACCGTGATTCGCTTGGCAGGAAATTGGAAGTTGGAATTAATGATCGCACTGCGGACACGATCTTTAGATTCTTTTACTGTTGTTTCTGGTAGACCGACGAGTGTAAAGCCCGGCATCCCATTGCTGATGTGGACTTCCACGCTTACCGATGGCGCTTGCACACCCACACTTGCTCGACTATGAATGATTGCCAGCCCCATAATTTCCTCAAATTTTTGTACGCTATATAAGCAGATGTTTTCTATATGGATATGTTATATAGCCTGTCCAGATGGGTACTTAATGTGAAAAAAGAATGACTTTTTGCTTGTCATGCAGCAGATTTGTGTGTTACCACTAGTGACGCAAACATTTTCGTAGAACATTACACAATACTTTTTAACGAAAAAAGAACGACAGACAGATGAACATATTCGCTCACATCAACTCACTGCTAGCCCTGATTATCGTGGTCATTATTGACACCGCGCGGGGAATGTGGGCGAAAAATAACCACAAATTACAAAAAACCCCCGCACTGAAAAGTCCGGGGGTTTTTTTACAACTACATGTTGTCATCTGTCTAACTCTTAGACAGCTTAACGGGAAGAATGGGAGTGCACATGAAGTGCGAAACACATGGCGATAGCTACGAGCCACAACGTAGCAAAGGAGGTTTACGATGACCGGTGCACAACTTGTCGTAGCCGCTTTAAGACAGCAAGGCATCGAGACGGTGTTTGGGTATCCTGGTGGAGCCATCATGCCAATCTACGATGCGCTATATGATGGTGGTGTAGAACACATCTTATGCCGTCATGAGCAAGGGGCCGCAATGGCCGCTATAGGAATGGCCCGCGCGACACAAGACGTTGCAGTTTGTATGGCTACTTCTGGACCTGGTGCCACCAATCTTGTTACTGGCCTTGCCGACGCCTTCCTAGATTCCGTGCCACTTGTCGCCATTACCGGTCAGGTTGCCAGTTCTCATATCGGTACCGATGCTTTCCAAGAGATGGATGTGATCGGAATGTCCCTCTCTTGTACCAAACACAGTTACCTAGTGACTGACATCGAAGACCTTGCCCCAACGCTTGCCGAAGCGTTCGAAGTAGCGAAAACAGGCCGCCCAGGTCCAGTTATTGTCGATATCGCTAAAGATGTTCAACTTGCTCAAGCACCAACTGAACTTCTGCCTCCCTGTGTTCCACCAGCCATCCCACAAGTCCGCGATGAAGACATCCAACGCGCACAAGAAGTTCTCGCCGCTTCAACTCGCCCTGTTTTGTACGTAGGTGGCGGTGTTCAACTTGCTAAAGCAACAGATGCCGTTCGTGAGTTTCTACGCCTAAACCCTATGCCAGCAGTAAGCACTCTGAAAGGGCTGGGTACCATTGAACGCCATGACCCACACTACCTTGGTATGTTGGGTATGCACGGCACTAAAGCAGCCAATCTTGTTGTACAAGAGAGTGACCTTTTGATTGTGGTAGGAGCACGTTTCGATGACCGAGTAACGGGTAAGCTTGATACATTCGCACCCCATGCCAAGGTCATTCATATCGACATCGATGCGGCAGAGATACACAAACTGCGTCATGCAAATGCGCCATTGCGTGGTGACATCAATACCATTCTTCCTCAGTTAGAGTTAACACAAGATATCTCACCATGGGTTCACCACAGTGAAAGTCTACGTAGCGGTTTTAAATGGCGTTACGACCACCCAGGCGAGTTAATTTACGCTCCTCTGTTACTTAAACAGCTGTCTGACATGATGCCGGACAGCTCGATCGTGTCGACTGACGTAGGTCAGCATCAGATGTGGGCAGCGCAACATATCCAACCGCGTAACCCACAAAACTTCATCACTTCTGCTGGTCTAGGTACGATGGGCTTTGGCTTACCTGCTGCAATGGGTGCTGCTGTCGCACGTCCTGATGATCAGTCTATCCTTATTACAGGTGACGGTTCATTTATGATGAACGTGCAGGAGTTGGGCACGCTGAAGCGTCGTCAGATACCAGTAAAGATTGTCCTCCTTAATAACCAACGTCTTGGCATGGTTCGCCAATGGCAGTCGCTGTTTTTTGACGGCCGCCATAGTGAAACCATTCTTGATGACAATCCAGACTTCGTGATGCTGGCAAAAGCATTCGATATCCCGGGTAAAACCATCACCAAGAAAGAAGAAGTCGAACCGGCTCTCAAAGAGATGCTAGAAAGTAAGACTTCTTACATGCTTCACGTTTTAATCGATGAAGAAGAGAACGTGTGGCCATTGGTGCCACCAGGCGCATCCAACAGTGACATGTTGGAAAATACTTAGGAGACAATCACATGGACAGATATTTACTCGACATCAAAGCCGATGACAAACCGGTACTGTTAGAGCGCGTTCTTCGTGTGATTCGTCATCGAGGCTTTGTGATCAAACAAGTTGCGGCGACGCAAAACCACGAAAGCAAAGTCGCCAGCGTAGAGATCATCGTCGACAGTGACCGACCAATCTCGTTCTTGGTTAATCAAATTGAAAAGTTGTGGGATATCCGTACCGTCGAGGTACTGAAAATTCGCAATGACGAACTCCCAAATCACAACCTACAACAACACGTGAGCGCATAAGGAAGGCAATAAATGGCAACGAAAACCGCAGATTTCATTTGGTTTAATGGTGAGATGGTTCCATGGGCAGAGGCAAACGTACACGTTTTGACTCATGCGATGCACTACGGCACCTCTGTTTTTGAAGGCGTACGCTGCTACAACACACCAAAAGGACCAATTGTCTTCCGCCATCGTGAGCATGCACAGCGTTTAAAAGACTCCGCAAAAATTTACCGCTTCCCTATCCCTTTCTCTGTAGAGGAAATCATGGAAGCAACACGCGAAACACTTCGCCAAAACAAACTCGATAGCGCTTATATCCGTCCACTAGGTTTTGTGGGTAATGTTGGCTTGGGCGTATGCCCGCCAGTAGGCACTGAAATGGAACTCATCATTGCTGCTTTCCCTTGGGGGTCTTACCTAGGTGAAGAAGCGCTAGAAGCTGGTGTTGATGCCATGATCTCTAGTTGGAATCGTGCAGCTCCAAACACCATCCCAACTGCGGCTAAGGCAGGCGGTAACTACCTATCTTCACTATTGGTGGGTGGAGAAGCTCGCCGTCACGGTTATGACGAGGGCATCGCACTAAGTGTCGATGGTTACCTATCTGAAGGAGCGGGTGAGAATATCTTTGTTATCAAAGATGGTGTCATCATCACGCCACCAGCAACCAGTGCAATTCTGCCAGGTATTACTCGTGATTCGATCATGACGATTGCACGCGACAAAGGCTATGAAGTACATGAAGCAAACATTGCTCGTGAAGCACTTTACCTTGCCGATGAAGTTTTCATGACTGGTACCGCAGCTGAAGTTGTACCAGTGGCAACCATCGACAAAATTGAAGTGGGCACCGGTAAACGCGGCCCAATAACTAAAGAACTGCAAGCGGCCTACTTTGGCCTATTTAACGGCACCACGGAAGACAAGTGGGGCTGGTTAGACTATGTGTACCCAGAACAGAAGTAAGAAGGATTAAGAAATGCCAAAATATAGATCAGCTACCACCACACATGGTCGTAACATGGCGGGTGCACGTGCTCTTTGGCGTGCTACTGGCGTAAAAGATGAAGACTTCGGTAAACCAATCATCGCCGTTGTGAACTCATTTACTCAATTTGTTCCGGGTCACGTACACCTAAAAGACATGGGTCAATTGGTTGCTGGTGAAATAGAAAAAGCCGGCGGCATCGCAAAAGAATTTAACACTATCGCAGTCGATGACGGCATCGCAATGGGCCACGGTGGCATGCTTTACTCACTGCCTTCACGTGAACTGATTGCCGACTCTGTTGAGTACATGGTGAATGCGCACTGTGCCGATGCAATGGTGTGTATCTCTAACTGTGACAAAATCACTCCGGGAATGATGATGGCTGCAATGCGCCTAAACATTCCGGTTATTTTTGTTTCAGGCGGTCCTATGGAAGCAGGCAAAACCAAGCTTTCAGATCAGATCATCAAACTAGATCTTGTTGATGCAATGATCCAAGGTGCCGATCCAACCGTTTCTGATCAACAAAGCGAACAGATCGAACGCAGCGCATGTCCAACATGTGGATCATGCTCAGGCATGTTTACCGCAAACTCGATGAACTGTCTAACAGAGGCATTGGGTCTGTCTCAGCCAGGTAATGGCTCAATGTTGGCGACTCACGCTGACCGCGAGCAATTATTCATTAACGCAGGTAAACGCGTGGTTGAACTAACTCGCCGTTACTACGAACAAGATGATGAGTCAGCCCTACCACGTAATATCGCTAACCGCGCAGCCTTCGAAAATGCCATGGCACTGGACATCGCAATGGGCGGCTCTAGCAATACGGTTCTGCACCTGTTAGCAGCCGCACAGGAAGGTGAAATTGACTTCGACATGAACGACATTGATGAAATGTCTCGTCGCGTTCCACACCTCTGTAAGGTGGCACCGTCAACGCAGAAATACCACATGGAAGACGTGCACCGTGCTGGTGGTGTCATGGCGATCTTGGGTGAACTTGATCGTGCAAACTTGCTAAACGGCAATACACACACAGTGCTTGGCATGACGATGCAGCAACAACTTGCTGAATACGACATCATGCAAACGGAAAACGAAGAAGTCCTTAAGTTCTTCCGCGCTGGTCCTGCGGGCATCCGAACAACTCAAGCCTTCTCTCAAGATTGCCGCTGGGATCGCCTTGATGACGATCGCGTAGACGGTTGTATCCGTTCAAAAGAAAACGCCTTTAGCCAAGAAGGCGGCCTAGCCGTTCTGTCTGGCAACATCGCAGTGGATGGCTGTATTGTGAAAACCGCTGGCGTAGATGAAGAAAACCTTAAGTTCCAAGGTCCTGCAATCGTCTTTGAAAGCCAAGACTCTGCTGTTGATGGCATTTTAGGTGGCAAGGTAAAAGCGGGTGAAGTGGTTGTTATTCGCTACGAAGGTCCGAAAGGTGGTCCGGGCATGCAAGAAATGCTTTACCCAACCACGTACCTAAAATCGATGGGCCTTGGTAAGTCTTGTGCGCTACTGACAGATGGTCGCTTCTCTGGTGGTACATCAGGCCTCTCAATTGGTCACGCCTCTCCAGAAGCAGCCAGTGGCGGTACTATCGGCTTGGTTCAAAATGGCGACATCATCACCATTGATATTCCTAGCCGCTCTATCTCACTGGATGTTTCAGAAGAAGAGCTTACTGCACGTCGAGCAAAACAAGACGAACTAGGCTGGAAGCCAGCGAACCGTCAGCGTGAAGTCTCTTTTGCTTTGAAGGCGTACGCAAGCATGGCAACCAGTGCTGACAAAGGTGCAGTGCGAGATAAATCTAAGCTCGAGGGCTAGCTTTATGAGTCAACCCTTTCCCTTAAAACAGGAAAACCAGTCTGGTGCAGATTATCTGCGCCAGATCTTGCGCGCTCCTGTGTACGAAGTGGCAACCGTCACCCCTTTACAAGAGATGCCGCGCCTTGCTGCACGCATTGGTAACAATGTGCAGATCAAACGTGAAGACCGTCAACCAGTGCACTCGTTCAAGCTACGTGGCGCCTACAATATGGTGGCAAGCCTATCCGAAGCGCAAAAAAACGCGGGCGTGATTGCAGCATCAGCAGGTAACCATGCTCAAGGTATGGCTCTCTCTGGTACTAAACTTGGTATCCGAACGACGATTGTTATGCCAAAGACAACACCAGACATCAAAGTGGATGCGGTACGTGGTTTTGGTGGTAATGTCGTTTTGCATGGCAGTAACTTTGATGAGGCAAAAGCCGAGGCAGAGCGTCTATCCGAGTTAAACGGGTACACCTTTGTCCCTCCCTTCGATCATCCACTGGTGATTGCAGGTCAAGGCACCATCGGCATGGAAATGCTGCAACAAAATGGCCACCTTGATTATATCTTTGTCCCTGTCGGAGGTGGTGGTTTAGCTGCTGGCGTGGCGGTACTCGTCAAGCAACTGATGCCCGAAATCAAAGTCATTGCGGTTGAGCCGGAAGATTCTTCTTGTTTAAAGGCTGCATTAGATGCAGGCGAGCCCGTCGTGCTCGATCAAGTCAGCATGTTTGCCGATGGTGTTGCGGTAAAGCGCATTGGTGAAGAAACTTTCCGTCTATGCCAAAAGTACATTGATGGCCATATTGCGGTCTCTAGTGATGAAATCTGCGCAGCAGTCAAAGACATCTTTGAAGACACGCGCGCGATTGCAGAGCCCTCAGGTGCGCTTGCTCTAGCGGGTTTAAAGAAGTTTGCTGAGCAGAACAAACTAGAAGGCAAAAACCTTGGTACCGTGCTGTCTGGTGCGAATACCAACTTCCATGGTTTGCGCTACGTATCAGAACGTTGCGAATTGGGTGAAAAGCGCGAAGGTTTATTAGCAGTTACGATTCCAGAACGTCAAGGCGCTTTCTTTGAGTTCTGCAACTTGATTGGTGGTCGAGCGGTCACTGAGTTTAATTACCGTTACAACGATGATGCTTTGGCAAATATCTTTGTTGGTGTTCGTTTGCAAGGCGGTCAAGAAGAGTTGGAAAATATCATTCGCGATTTACGTGATGGTGGTTACCCTGTGGTTGACCTGTCCGATGATGAAATGGCGAAGTTACACGTACGCTACATGATTGGCGGTAAGCCGTCTAAACCACTCAAAGAACGTCTGTATAGCTTTGAGTTTCCAGAATACCCAGGTGCGCTACTTAAGTTCTTAAGCACTTTAGGTACTCATTGGAACATCAGCTTGTTCAACTACCGTAATCACGGTGCCGACTACGGACGCGTTTTATGTGGTTTCGAGTTAGATGAAAGCGACTTAGCTCAGTTTTCCGCGCATTTACGCGAACTTGGCTATCAATGTAAAGACGAAACGGACAACCCGTCTTATAAGTTTTTCTTGTCGTAGCCGACATCAAGTTATACAAAAATCCCTCGCCATGACGAGGGATTTTTTATTAACGTTGAATCAATGCGATTTCCACCGCATCTGGCTCTGGCGTCTTAAACTCGCTATATTGTTGATAATTAACGACGCGGTCTCTGCCTTGGTCTTTCGCAAGGTACAGCGCCTTATCCGCCATCTTCACCAGTCCCTCAATATCCGAAGCCGGTTCTGGATACGTTGCGACACCAATCGAGACACTTAACTGACCTAGCGACAAACCTTTGTGCTCTAGGTGTAAAGCACGGATCTGATCCACTATGTTCTGCGCATAATCCGTTGCCGAAGCCATATCGCAATGTGGCAGAATCACGGCTAACTCTTCCCCGCCTAAACGACAGGCTGTTTCATCTTCAGAGACGGTGCGTTTCAATAGCGCGCTGATCTCTTTCAATACGTAATCACCGGCATCATGACCAAAGTTGTCGTTAAAGCGCTTGAAATGGTCGAGATCAAGCATCAATAGCGACATGGCTTCTGTGCTGGTCGCTGAGTTGTTTACGTGCTCCGTGAGCTTTTGCTCGAAGAAACGGCGGTTGTACAACCCCGTTAACGGATCGCTCAACGCCTGAGAACGTAACTTCTCTTGGAGACTCAAGTTCGCTAATGCTAAGCCTAAATGTTCCGCCACGCTGTACGACAACTGCATGGTCATCTCATCAACTTCAATCTCACCTTGGCCAAAATACAAATGCATGATACCGATGGTATTGCCGTGTGCAGTTAGAGGAATACACAGCGTCTGGTTATTTTCGATCGATGCCATATGTTCACAAGTTAAGTTATGGAATGACTCAATCGATAAGTGACTGCGACCTTTACGCAGTGACCAGCATTCATCAGGAGCAAATGAGCGACTTCCTGGCCAGCTATCCCCCCAATCTAGTTGCGTGACTAACTGGTTTCTTGAAGAGCGCATCAGAGAAATACTGCCATTCACCTTACCCAAAATACGAGGGACGATATCCTCTACGACCATCTGAGCTTCAATCAAATTGTTACATGCTGCCAGCATATTGGCTAAACGATGCATTAACTCAATTTCCAATGTACGCTGACGAATGCGCTCATCTTGTTTTTTCTGCTCTTCGGATACTTTATGGATGATTTGACGATGGCTGAAAATCGAGGTTGCGATAAGAAAGCCAATACTCAGTACCACCATGGCACCTAAGATCGCCATCAATTGTGATGTCATGGTTTTCAAATGATGCATCGGTACGGCGAGTACCACGACGAACTCTTGAGAATCGATAACAACCTTGCGTGATACGTAAAACAGATCAACAGACAACACTTCACTAAAGCGTACGTCGTAGCCAGACCCATTCTCCCAAGCTTGGACAAATTCAGGTCGGTCGCTGTGACTTTCCAGTCCAATTAAAGCGCGGTCTGACAGCGCAGTATCTCCGACAACGGTGCCCTGCCCATCAAGTACTTGAATACGAGCATCTGCATCAGCTTGCGTTAAGTCACCGATATAATCATCGATATCAGAATCGTGAGCGAAGCTCGGAGCATCTTCCTTAATTTCATAGATAACATCGGTAAGCAGAGATTCCGTTGTTCGCTGCACAGAATCATGCACTGAACGCTCAAGCGTTATATAAAACCCGTATAACCCCACCAACATAAACACAGACAATGTGATGATCGGTAAGATTTGCCATTTTCTATCCACTAATTTTGACATAATCGTTCATCCTAAATTTACCGAACTTTGTTTCGATTTTTAATGAATTGACCACATTGTCAACACGTGTTTCGGTCAATTTTCAATTTTATGAATGTTGTAGCCAATCTCGATGAAGTTGACTTGACGAGCCAAGATAATCCACCATCCATTGAATCAACTTATGGTTATCGTCCTTACGCCACACCAAACAACACTGGCTCAGCGGCTTATCATCCGGCAGCACTTTTTCTACCAGTACACCATCATTAATAAGTGGCATAGCGATATGTCGTGGCATGTATCCTACGCCGACCCCATTTTTTAGACACTCAATCGCACTGTACCAATTAGGTAAAAGCAAACGTCGTTGTTTCGGATAATGCCCAGTGTGACGTTTTGGCAAGACGTTTGACGTATCATCTAAGCAAATAGCCGGAAATTTACTGACAAATTCTTCGGTAAGTATCTGCTGACGAACGCAAGGATGAGCCGGAGACATTACGAATGCCCAATCGAGTACGCCCATATCTTTGACTTCAAAATCGCCACCAACAGGAATTGCAGAAGTAGCACCAACCACGATATCAGCTCGTTCCTGAGCGATAGCCTCCCAAGAACCATTAAATACTTCCATGTTGATTTGCAGCTCTGCAAATTCAAACTCTCGATAAAAGTCTTCAACCAAAGGTTTGAGCTTGTCGAGCTTGACCACGTTATCCAACGTGAGCTTCAACGTTGATTGCCAGCCATGAGCTGCACGTCGAGTTTGCGCTTTCACTTCTGCCATCTGTCTCAATAATAAACGCGCTTCAGCAATAAAAAGTTCTCCCGCTGGCGTGAGTTCTACCTTTCTCGGCAAGCGGCGAAACAGCACCACATCCAGTTCTTGTTCCACTTGACGTACGCCATAACTGATCGCCGACGGCACCTTATGCAACACTTCGGCAGCCGCAGTAAAACTGCCCAAGCGAGCAACCGTATCGAGCATCTCCAACGAAGATTTTGAGAACATGAATATCGACCCTTCAAAAAATTTGATTGATAACCAATAATTTTAGCGTTTTATTTTCTTAAAATCGAAAAATAGAATGGCGAGGTAAATAAATCAGGGTTAGCGCTAACTGATACTGAACAATAAATGATTAAATAATTTGATTGGTTGAATCATGAAAATCTCAAAACTACAGCTTGTTTATCTCGCAGCCTTATCAATGCTCGGCTTTATTGCTACCGATATGTACTTACCGGCATTCAAAGCAATGGAAATCGATTTTGCTACAGGCCCTGAACAAATCGCACTTTCTCTGACCGTATTTCTTGTTGGTATGGCTTTTGGTCAGTTGATGTGGGGCTTGGCTTCAGACAAATTTGGACATCGTAATACGTTGGCCGCAGGTTTGGTTCTGTTTACCATAGCCTCATTTGGCCTCGCGTTCAGTGAGCAAGTATGGCAACTACTCGCACTGCGCTTCGTTCAAGCGATTGGTGTTTGTGCTCCTGCGGTAATCTGGCAAGCGATGGTGATTAAACGTCACTCTAGCCAAAGCCAGCAAATCTTTGCCACCATTATGCCTTTGGTTGCGCTATCACCAGCACTCGCACCTCAATTAGGTGTGTTATTGGCAGACAGCTTTGGCTGGCATAGTATTTTTGTTGCATTGACGCTGATGGGTGTACTTCTCGTTGTAGCAACTATGGCTCAGAAAGATGAAAAAGTAGAAGCAAAACAAACCAGTATGTCTTCAGATATCAAATCACTACTAGGCTCTAAAACTTACCTAGGTAACGTGTTTATGTTTGCTACAGCATCGGCGGCTTTCTTTGCTTATTTAACCGGTATGCCAGAGATCATGTCTCAACTTGGCTATGAAGCGAAAGACATTGGTTTAAGCTTTATTCCGCAAACTATCGCTTTCATGGTCGGTGGTTACTTAGGAAAAGTTGGCGTACGTAAGTATGGTGACGAGAAGATTCTGCGTCAGTTGATTGGTCTGTTTAGTGTTGCGTCACTACTCATATTCGCAGCGTCACAATGGGAATTGACCTCTATCTGGCCAATCCTAGCGCCATTCTGTTTAATTGCGGTGGCAAACGGCGCACTTTACCCAATCGTAGTAAACCGTGCCTTAGCAAGTGCAAAGCAAAGCCCTGCGACTGCGGCTGGTCTACAGAATAGTTTACAAATTACCGTTAGCAGCTTATCAAGCGCACTGGTTGCGGCAATGGCAAGCCAAGCTCAAATGGTAACAGGCATTGCGATCGTACTTTGTATGGGTGGATTGTGGATGGGTTACATTCTGTCGAATCGTGAACTCTCACAACATTTCACAACGCCTGACAACGCTCGCGTGGTCAGCGAAGAAGAAGTGTAATCCGCACTAATAAGAACAAATCGAAAAGAGCCACGTAATGCGGCTCTTTTTTCACCCACGACCTACATACTTTTTAAGCCCCATTTCTCTGCGGTTTGTTTGAAGAAACCTTGCGTCTTCTTTAACTCAACCCAGTGATTGATGTAGTTAATCCAAACTTGGTCATCTTGCGGCAGCAGCATCGCTATTGGGGTTGGCTTGCGAGGTTCTTTCACCGGAACAATCGCCAATTGTTTAAACTTCTCCACCAGCGTAGCTGCTTCTACATTTGATGTTACCGATACGTCGGCACGGCGAGCTAACAATTCTTGAAAATCACGTGCTGGCGCCTCAATGACAATGTGCTCAGCCGATGGAAAAAACGCTTTGACCATCTTTTCTTGCACCGTACCCAAGGTTGCTGCCACTTTCACTTCTGGTTTATTGAAATCATCCCAATCAGAAAACTTGGCCAAATCTTTCTTTTGTACCACTGGTACAAACGCAAGATAGAAATACGGTTGGCTGTAACCCGCCACCTTAGCGCGCGACATATTCAAAGAAGCGCTCCCCGTGATGTCGTACTTATTGGCGGTAATGCCATTAACCAAGGTCTTCCAATCGGTCGCAACGTATTCCACTTTAACGCCAAGATCTTTGGCAAGCTCTTTCGTGACATCAATATCAAATCCACGATAGCTGTTCGTTGCCGGATCTTTCATTGTCATCGGGTTCCAATCCCCTGTCGTTCCGACACGCAACACACCTTTGTCCAAGATCTCTTGTAGACGACTTTCTGCATGAGCAACTTGAGTTATCGCAAGCAGACACATTCCTAGCGCAAGCAACGTTTTTTTCATTTTCTATTCCCTTAAAAGAATGAGAGTGGGAGATATTCCCTTTAATTATTAACCATTAGTACGGCTTCATTGATAACATAGCAGCAACAAAGGAAGTTTTTTAGTCAGTTCAGGGAGTAATTGTGAACTATAGACATCTGTGCCTCGTTTCATTGCTTTTTCTTACCGGTTGCTCTGACTACCAATGGGGCTGGTATGTTCTTGATCCATCGACCGAACAAGGGCTGACAAACATCAAGTTTCTGGTCGCAGGCTTTAATGACACGATCCAAGTGTCATTGCTCAGTATGTTGTTTGCGATGACGATTGGATTACTCATCGCCCTACCCGCGCTCTCTGACTCTCCAATACTCAAGTGGATAAACCGTGTTTATGTGGAGGTGATCCGCTCTATTCCCGTTTTGGTACTGCTGCTTTGGGTGTATTACGGCATGCCGACACTGCTAGACGTATCACTGAATCATTTTTGGGCAGGTGTGATTGCGTTAACCATTGCAGAAAGTGCCTTTATGGCAGAAGTATTTAGAGGAGGAATCCAAGCCATCAGTCGTGGCCAACATGAAGCAGCAGAGTCACTTGGATTAAACTACTGGCAAAAAATGCGTTTGGTGATTCTTCCTCAAGCTTTCCGACAAATTCTCCCCCACTAGGGAATCAATTTGTGTATATCCTCAAGATGAGTTCTCTCGTCAGTGTCATTGGTCTGAGCGATTTAACCCGCAGGGCAAATGAGTTAGTGGTCAATGAATACTTACCATTGGAGATCTATACTTTTTTAGTATTGGAGTACTTGGTCTTAATCCTTGTGGTTTCTCAGGCGGTACGCTGGTTAGAAAAACGCATTGCGATTCCGAGCCATTAAACCCACACGACTAAAAATATCGACCGCTAAACTAGATACAACAAAGCCGCTCATGATGAGCGGCTTTGGTTAATATCGTTTAAAGAAAGTAACTAGAGCTTACTTCTGCTTCACTGGACGTTGCCAACCGGTAATTTTGCGCTCTTTTACGCGAGTGATCACTAACTCACCTTCTGCGACATCTTTGGTTAACGTAGTACCCGCACCAATGGTCGCACCATCAGCAATCGTCACTGGCGCAACAAGCTGGCTATCTGAGCCAACGAAGACGTCGTTACCAATGATGGTCTTGAACTTGTTCGCACCATCGTAGTTACAAGTAATGGTACCCGCGCCGATGTTAGTACGTTGACCAATCTCTGCATCACCAAGGTAAGTTAGGTGGTTTGCCTTAGAACCTTCACCAATACGCGCGTTTTTCACTTCGACGAAGTTACCTACGTGAGAATCGTTACGCATCTCCGCCCCAGGACGCAGGCGAGTAAATGGACCAACCGTACATTCTTCACCAACGGTAGCACCTTCAATCACACTGTAAGGACGAACAATAGTGTTATCATCGATTTCACAATCTTTTAGAACGCAGCCAGTACCAATCACTACGTTATCACCTAGTGAAACGTTGCCTTCGATGATCACATTGACGTCGATTTCACAGTCCATACCGCATTGCAGTTCACCGCGTAAATCGAAACGTGCTGGATCACGCAGCATAACGCCTTGTTCTAGCAGTTTCTGTGCTTGCATTGATTGGAATGCACGCTCTAAACGAGCCAGTTGAGCACGATCGTTAACGCCTTCCACTTCAATCGCGTTTACTGGGTGTACTGCCTCTACCGCACGACCTTCATCGTGCGCGGCCGCGATAACGTCAGTTAGGTAATATTCACCTTGCGCGTTTTCATTGTTCAAGCCAGCAAGCCAGCGTTTTAGATCACCACCAGTTGCTACCATTACGCCAGTGTTGATTTCTTTGATGAGCTTCTGCTCTTCTGTCGCATCTTTTTGTTCAACGATAGCCACAACAGGGCCATTTTTACGAATGATACGACCATAGCCCATTGGGTTATCCAGTATCACCGTTAGCAATGCGATACCACCCGTAGGCTGTGCATCTAAAAGGTTTTCAATAGTTTCCGCAGAAATCAGTGGAACATCGCCGTACAGTATTAGTACTTTCTCGTCATCTTCGAATTGCGGTGCAGCTTGATCAACCGCGTGACCAGTACCTAATTGCTCTGCCTGAAGCACCCATGTTACTGGCTCCTCTGCAAGCGTCTGCTTCATTTGATCACCACCGTGACCAAATACGAGGTGGATGTTTTGTGCGCCTAGGCCAGTACATGTATCGATAACATGTTTTGCCATCGGCTTCCCTGCCAAAGTATGTAGCACTTTAGGCATGTTCGAATACATACGAGTACCTTTACCCGCAGCAAGAATCACAGCACTGAATTTCATTATCAACCTATTGACGTTCTATTTTAATTGGGCGTTATTTTAAACAGCTTGAAGGGAATAGTTAATGGTGGGAGGTAAATTTCCTACTAAAATTAATCAAAAAGGCGACCAAATGGCCGCCTTTTTCATGCAACGTTGCTAATAGAGCTTAGCGACGCTTTTTGGTCAGCTCGATAACTCGTAGCTGAGCAATGGCTTTAGCCAGTTCACTGGCCGCTTGTGCGAAGTCCATGTCGCCATGCTGATTCTGGATTTGCTCCTCAGCGCGACGCTTGGCTTCTTCTGCCTTCGCTGCGTCTAGATCTTCACCACGAATCGCTGTATCAGCCAGTACTGTAGCAGTACCAGGCTGAACTTCGACCATACCACCAGAGACATAAATGAACTCTTCGTGGCCGTGCTGTTTCACAATACGCACCATACCAGGCTTAATAGCGGACAGGAGCGGAGTGTGGCCGTGGAAAATACCCAGCTCACCTTCGCTACCGGTCACCTGAAACGTTTCAACGCGACCTGAGAAAATGCGTTTCTCAGCGCTTACTACGTCTAGGTGAAAGGTTATTGGTGCCATATCGCCTCCTAGTTAGCCTTATAGCTTCTTCGCATTCTCGATAGCATCGTCAATCGAACCGCAGTACATGAACGCTTGCTCTGGAATGTCATCGTATTCACCAGCTAGTAGACCTTTAAAGCCACGTAGAGTCTCTTTAAGAGGTACGTAAACACCAGGGTCACCTGTAAATACTTCCGCTACGTGGTAAGGCTGAGTTAGGAAACGCTCAATCTTACGTGCACGAGATACAACTTGCTTATCTTCTTCAGATAGCTCGTCCATACCTAGAATCGCGATGATGTCTTTCAGCTCTTTGTAACGCTGAAGAGTCTGCTGAACACCACGAGCTGTGTCGTAGTGGTCTTGACCAACAACCAATGGATCTAGCATACGAGATGTAGAATCTAGTGGGTCGATCGCAGGGTATAGACCCATTGCTGCGATGTTACGGTTAAGTACAACCGTTGCATCCAAGTGCGCGAACGTTGTTGCTGGAGATGGGTCAGTCAAGTCATCCGCTGGTACGTATACCGCCTGTACAGACGTGATAGAACCTTGCTTAGTTGACGTGATACGCTCCTGCAGTACACCCATTTCTTCTGCAAGTGTAGGCTGGTAACCTACCGCAGATGGCATACGACCTAGAAGTGCTGATACTTCTGTACCTGCAAGTGTGTAACGGTAGATGTTATCGATAAACAATAGAACGTCACGACCTTCATCACGGAAACGCTCAGCCATCGTTAGACCTGTCAGAGCAACACGTAGACGGTTGCCCGGTGGCTCGTTCATCTGACCGTAAACCATTGCTACTTTTGATTCTTCAGGCTTCTCGATGTTTACAACACCCGCTTCCTGCATCTCAAAGTAGAAATCGTTACCTTCACGAGTACGCTCACCAACACCTGCAAACACAGATAGACCTGAGTGTTGAAGTGCGATGTTGTTGATAAGCTCCATCATGTTAACGGTCTTACCTACACCAGCACCACCGAATAGACCGATTTTACCACCCTTAGCGAATGGACAAATCAAGTCGATTACTTTAACACCGGTTTCTAGAAGTGCAGTTTCGTTTGATTGCTCTTCGTAGCTTGGTGCTTCACGGTGGATAGAGTAAAGCTCTTCCGCACCGATCTCACCACACTCATCAATCGCGTCACCTAGAACGTTCATGATACGACCTAGGGTTTTAGTACCTACTGGTACTGAAATTGGAGCGCCAGTGTTAACCACTTCAACTCCGCGACGTAAACCATCAGAGCTACCCATTACGATACAACGAACTACGCCACCGCCTAGCTGTTGCTGAACTTCAAGAACAAGACGCTCTTTTGAGTCCGTAACGTTTAGAGCGTCATATACACTAGGTACATTGCTCTGTGGGAACTCTACGTCGACTACCGCACCAATGATCTGTACGACCTTACCTGTAGCCATCGTTAATCCTCTAAACTATTTCGTTTAACCTAAGCTTAAACCGCTGCAGCACCTGATACGATTTCAGACAGTTCTTGTGTAATCGCAGCCTGACGGGCTTTGTTGTACACAAGTTCTAAGTCTTCAATCAGGTCACTCGCGTTATCCGTTGCAGCTTTCATCGCAATCATTCGAGCCGCTTGCTCACAAGCAAGGTTCTCAACCACACCTTGGTAAACCTGAGACTCTACGTAACGCACTAGAAGTGTGTCCAGTAGAGGCTTTGGTTCAGGTTCATAGATGTAATCCCATGAATGCTCACGCTGCATCTCTTCGCTGTCCGATTTAGGCAAAGGTAGCAATTGATCGATCGTTGGTTGCTGAACCATAGTATTCACAAATTTGTTAAACACTACGTACAGGCGATCCAATTCACCCTCATCGTATTTCTTTAGCATTACGCTTACAGAACCGATTAGGTCTTCAAGGCTTGGGCTATCACCCAGACCTGAAACCTGAGCAGCAACTTTTGCGCCACTGCTTTTGAAAAATGCTGTCGCTTTTGAACCAACAACTGCCAGTTCAACTTCTGCACCTTTCTCTTTCCAAGCCTGCATATCTGTCACAGCTTTTTTGAACACGTTAATGTTCAAGCCGCCACACAGGCCACGGTCTGTAGAAACGATGATGTAACCAACACGCTTGGCTTCACGCTCTTCTAGGTACGGATGACGGTACTCTAGGTTTGCGTTTGCCACATGACCGATCACTTTACGCATTGTTTCAGCGTATGGACGAGAAGCTTCCATTGCATCTTGAGAACGACGCATTTTTGAAGCTGCTACCATTTCCATCGCTTTCGTAATTTTCTGCGTGCTTTTAACACTACCGATTTTATTACGTATCTCTTTTGCGCCGGCCATCGTTACTCTCCGTTAGTTGGTGGCAGAAACTGCCACCGACCTAATTACCAAGTTTGGGTTGCTACGAAGTCGTCAGTCAGCTTCTTCAACTGAGCTTCAACTTCATCGTTGTACGCACCCGACTTGTCGATCTCAGCTGCAAATTCAGCGTATTGACCGCGAGCATACGATAGTAGAGCCGCTTCAAAATCTAGCAGTTTGTTTAGTTCAACATCTGCTAAATAGCCGCGCTCTGCCGCGAAGATAACTAGTGCTTGGTCAAATACAGACATTGGAGCGTACTGCTTCTGCTTCATTAGTTCTGTTACTTTTTGACCGTGGTCTAGCTGTTTCTTCGTCGCTTCATCAAGGTCAGACGAGAACTGTGCGAATGCAGCTAGTTCACGGTACTGAGCTAGTGCAGTACGGATACCGCCAGATAGCTTCTTGATGATTTTCGTCTGAGCTGAACCACCTACACGAGATACTGAGATACCTGGGTCAACGGCTGGGCGAACACCCGCGTTGAATAGCTCAGTTTGTAGGAAGATCTGACCATCGGTAATCGAGATTACGTTAGTCGGTACGAATGCTGAAACGTCACCTGCTTGAGTTTCGATGATAGGAAGAGCAGTTAGAGAACCAGTCTTACCTTTCACTTCACCGTTAGTGAAACGCTCTACGTACTCTTCGTTTACACGAGCTGCACGCTCTAGTAGACGAGAGTGTAAGTAGAATACGTCACCTGGGAATGCCTCACGGCCTGGTGGACGTTTTAGTAGTAGAGAGATCTGACGGTAAGCTACCGCTTGCTTAGATAGATCATCGTAAACAATCAGTGCGTCTTCACCGCGATCGCGGAAGTATTCACCCATCGCACAACCTGCGTATGGCGCTAGGTATTGTAGCGCTGCAGATTCAGAAGCGGATGCAACAACAACGATAGTGTTAGCTAGCGCGCCGTGCTCTTCTAGTTTGCGAACTACGTTAGCGATAGTCGATGCTTTCTGACCGATTGCTACGTAGATTGAGAAAATACCAGAGTCTTTCTGGTTGATAATCGCGTCGATCGCCATTGCTGTTTTACCAGTCTGACGGTCACCGATTACAAGTTCACGCTGACCACGACCGATTGGGATCATTGAGTCAACTGATTTGTAACCAGTTTGTACAGGTTGGTCTACCGATTTACGGTCGATTACACCTGGTGCGATTACTTCTACAGGCGAAGTCAGTTTTGCTTCGATTGGACCTTTACCATCGATAGGTTCACCTAGCGTGTTTACTACGCGACCTAGTAGTTCTGGACCAACTGGCACTTCAAGAATGCGGCCAGTACCTGTAACTTTCATGCCTTCCTTAAGGTCAGCATATGGGCCCATTACTACCGCACCAACCGAGTCACGCTCAAGGTTAAGTGCTAGTGCATAACGGCCACCCGGTAATTCAATCATTTCACCTTGCATCACGTCCGCTAGGCCGTGGATGCGGATGATACCATCGCTTACCGATACGATAGTACCCTCGTTGCGAGCTTCACTAACAACATCGAAAGATTCGATGCGTTGTTTGATTAGATCGCTAATTTCCGTGGAATTAAGTTGCATGCTCCAATCCCCATTAAGACTGCAATGCATCGCTCAGGCGGTTCAAACGACCTCGCGCTGAGTCATCGATGACTAGGTCTCCGGCTCGAATAATAACCCCACCAAGTAGGGTCTCATCTACGCTGCAATTCAGCTTCACTTTGCGTTCAAGACGCACTTCAAGTTTGCTGCCAATATTTGCTAGCTGTTCATCAGAAAGTTCGCTTGCTGAAATGACTTCAACATCGATTTCTTTCTCATGTTCTTTCTTCAATAAGAAGAATTGCTCACAAACATCGGGAAGGGCCGTTAAACGACCATTCTCAGCCATAACCTTAATCAGGTTTTGACCGTGCGCATCAACTTGTTCACCGCAAACTGCAACAAAAATTTCTGCCATTTTCTCGGCGGAAACAGAACCGGTTAAAAGTTCATTCATTTGTTCGTTTTTGGCAACTTCAGTAGCGAAAGACAACATTTGGCCCCATTGGTCCAACTGGTCTTTGTCTACAGCAAAGTCAAAAGCTGCTTTAGCATAGGGGCGTGCGATTGTAGTCAAATCAGACATATGCGCCCCCAGACTTAAAGTTTTGCAGTAATGTTGTCGAGAATATCTTTCTGAGCGTCTTTATCGATAGTACGCTCAAGGATTTTCTCGGCACCAGCTACAGCCAGAGTAGCAACTTGTTTGCGCAGCTCATCGCGTGCACGATTACGTTCAGCTTCAAGTTCTGCTTCCGCTTGCGCTAGGATTTTCTGGCGTTCTGCCTGAGCTTCCTCGCGAGCTTCATCAATAATTTGAGACTTACGCTTATTCGCTTGGTCGATGATCTCAGTTGCTGTGCGCTTCGCTTCTTTCATCTGATCAGAAGCGTTGGCTTGTGCTAGATCCAAGTCTTTTGCAGCACGTTCTGCTGCTTGAAGACCATCAGCAATTTTCTTCTGACGTTCTTCGATCGCTTGCATCAACGGTGGCCATACATACTTCATGCAGAACCACACAAATAGTGCGAACGAGATTGCTTGACCTAGCAGAGTTGCGTTTATATTCACAACAGCTACTCCCTTTTAAGAATCAACTACAAAAATACAATTAACAGAGTTGTTAATTAGCCTGCTAGTTGACCCACAAATGGGTTTGCGAAAGTGAATAGTAGCGCGATTACGATACCGATCATTGGAACCGCATCAAGTAGACCTGCGATGATGAACATCTTAACTTGTAGCATAGGAGCCATTTCTGGTTGACGTGCAGCACCTTCTAGGAATTTACCACCTAGCAGTGCGAAACCAATCGCTGTACCAAGAGAAGCAAGACCGACGATAATACCTACGGCGATTGCAGAAAAGCTCAGTAAAGTTTCCATTACTATCTCCAATTTATAGTTGTTGGCTTAGTGCCCAAATAAAAAGCTTAAAAAATTAATGATCAGCGTCTTCGTGTGCCATTGACAGGTAAACAATTGTCAACATCATGAATACGAAGGCTTGAATCGTAATAACCAAGATATGGAAGATTGCCCACGGTAGTGAACCCATCCATTGTAAGTACCATGGTAGCATTGCCGCACAAAGAATGAATACAACCTCACCCGCGAACATGTTACCGAATAGACGCATACCAAGAGAAAGAGGCTTCGCTAGTAGCGATACCACTTCGATCAGTAGGTTAAACGGAATCATTAGTGGGTGATTGAATGGATGTAGTGCAAGTTCTTTTGCGAATCCACCTAGACCTTTCACTTTGATGCTGTAGTAAATCATCAATGCGAAAACGCCTAGAGCCATAGCCATGGTGATATTCACATCAGCAGACGGTACAACCTTAAGGTAAGGAATACCTAGCCAATGCTCTGCTGGGTAAGGCAAGAAGTCGATCGGGACTAAGTCCATCACGTTCATCAAGAATACCCAACAAAAGATAGTCAGTGCTAAAGGCGCGATCAGTGGGTTGCGTCCATGGAACGTGTCTTTGACGTTTTCCGCGACAAATTCAACGATCATTTCTACAGCACACTGAAGCTTACCCGGTACACCCGCTGTTGTTCCCTTCGCTACTTTGTAAAAAATTCCGAGGAAAATTAAACCAGTAAACCAAGAAAAAAACAGGCTATCGATATGTACGTTCCAGAAACTTGCTTCATCCGCTACCAAGCCTAACTTAGCTAAAGAAAGGTTTGATAAGTGGTGGGCAATGTATCCGGACGATGTTAGCGCTTCACCTGGCGCAGCCATAACTCATCCTATTTTTTGTTGTTAATGAATAGCACTGGTGCACAGATATTAATACCTAGTACCAGCAAATAGGTTAGTTTGAGGGGAACAAGTTCCACCTGCATATACATGTAGGCAACGTAGAATAGCGCAACCGTGATGAGAATTTTCAGAGCTTCGCCTGTGAAAAATGAAGCTGCAATACGCTTTGCAGCGCGAGCCCCACTAAACATAAAAGCAAAGAGCGCGAATACTGCATTGGCAACGACAAAAATGCCACCACCAACCAACGCTGAAAATCCCCATTCAGGATTCACGGCCACCGCCATTCCTGCCGCCACAAAAATAACCGCGCCAGACTGGATCATTAACAATTGCTTTGCGAGCTCTCGTCCTGGTCTAGCTAACGCAGCTACCATGTATTCGTACCTCTAGTAATATCCACTTCGCACTAAACTCTATATGTGCAGGGAAATTGGCGAAAATTATACGGTGAGAACAATTGAATGCAATTATATTGCATCAAAAATTTACAGTTTTGTTTACAATCCGACAACTTTCACACAAAATTCGATTAAATTGATTAATTGACCTAAATCAATTATCTCATCTAGGCCTCTAGCTTGGCAATCAGTTGATCCAATTTGTGAGGCTCATCAAGACTTATCGTCACTTTCGCTTTGCCGTTTGCAGAACGGACCAAAGAAACCTTAGCATCAAGCAGTTGACTCAATTTATGCGACATTTGCTCCGCTTCGGTATCTTCTTGTTGCGCTTTTTGCTCATTTTGTGGCGCTAAGCACTTTTTTACTAACTGTTCGGTTTGGCGAACTGTCATTTGCTTCTTAGCGACTTGCAGGGCTACTTCAATTTGTTGTTCGCCTTCTAAAGCCAACAATGCTCGAGCATGACCCATTTCTAATTTTTTATTGGCGACCAGACCTTTTACGTCAATTTCTAATTGATTCAGACGTAATAAGTTACTGACGGTCGTTCTTGATTTGCCAATCACATCGGCCACTTGCTGATGAGTCAGCGTAAATTCATCTTGCAAACGCTCAAGCGCTTGCGCTTCTTCAATCACATTCAAGTCTTCACGTTGAATGTTCTCAATCAGCGCCATTGCGATGGCTGCTCGGTCTTCAACCTTTTTCACCAAGCAAGGAACACGTTTCAACCCTGCTTGCTTAGCAGCGCGCCAACGGCGCTCACCAGCGATAATTTCAAACTGACCGCCTGCGACTTGACGTACAACGATAGGTTGAATGATACCTTGTGATTGAATCGAAGCCGCTAGCTCTTCTAGGGCTTCTGGCGCCATATCTTTACGCGGTTGGTAAACACCCGGTTGCAATTGACCGATCGCTAAATCCGTCAGTTCACCATCTGCCGACAATGCTTGGCTGTGCGATGCAATATGCTGTTTTTCACGAGCCAGCGAACTGGTCGACAACAGCGCATCCAGTCCTTTTCCTAGACCACGCTTAGACATGGGATGAATTCCTTAGGTTAGAGTTAAACTGGGATTTCTTCGCGGCGGAGCATTTCGCCCGCTAGAGCAAGATACGCTTTGGCGCCTGCGGAGTACTTGTCATAGTACATTGCAGGTTTACCGTGGCTCGGCGCTTCGGCCAAACGCACATTACGTGGGATCACGGTACGGTAAACTTTACTACCAAAGTGTTTTTTAAGTTGATCGGATACTTCATTAGACAGGCGGTTACGTGGATCGTACATCGTACGCAGTAAACCTTCGATTTTGAGGTTTTCATTGACCACGGCCGCTAACTTGCTGATTGTATCCATAAGAGCAGTTAAACCTTCTAACGCAAAGTATTCACATTGCATCGGCACCAGCACAGAGTCGGCTGCGGCCATGGCATTGATTGTAAGAAGGTTTAGAGAAGGAGGACAATCAATAAAGATGAAATCATAGTTATCGCGAACTGGCGCAAGTGCGTTTTTTAAACGAACTTCGCGAGCGAACACTTCCATCAATTTGATTTCCGCAGCGGTAACATCTCCGTTCGCAGCGATAAGATCGTATTTACCAGTGGTTTCAGTGCAAACCACTTGTTCAAATGGGGTATCTTCAACCAGAAGATCATACGCCGTGGCGTCAACCATGTATTTGTCGACACCACTGGCCATAGTAGCATTACCTTGAGGGTCGAGATCGATCACCAAAACCTTGCGCTTTGTTGCCGCCATCGAAGCTGCTAAGTTAATGCACGTTGTTGTTTTGCCGACCCCACCTTTCTGGTTGGCGATTGCTACTATTTTACCCACGATTACCTCGCTAATTTTCCTTGCGCGATAAGATTACTAGATGACGATCACCTTCCAACTCAGGAACAGCTAAAGATATGATCTCTGTCACACTACACCATTCAGGAAGCTGATCCATTTCATCTTTAGGGTGCTGTCCTTTCAGTGCTAGGAACACCCCGTTATCTTGTTTAGGCAGATGGTGACACCATTCCACCATGTCCGTCATTGAAGCAAAAGCTCGACTCAGAACGCCATCAAATTTTTCTTCTGGTTGGAATTCTTCGACACGACTTTGAATAGGCGTCACATTTTTCAGACCTAGCGTATGAACCACTTGTTTAATAAAACGAATGCGTTTGCCTAGGCTATCTAGCAAGAAGAACGTTTTATCAGGACTCATTATGGCCAGAGGAATACCTGGTAAACCAGGACCAGTACCCACATCGATAAAACGCTCGCCTCGTAAGTGAGTGCTAACCACTATGCTATCAAGAATATGTTTCACTAACATCTCAAGTGGATCACGAACCGATGTGAGGTTATACGCTTTGTTCCACTTGTCGAGCAGTTCGACATAACCGACCAACTGCTCGCGTTGTTTTTCAGATACCTCTAAATCGGTTTTTTCGATTAGGGCATCCAGTTTTGTGCGTAGTGCGCTCATTTACTCGTCCTCGCCTTTTTTCAGCAAGCCGTGTTTTTTCAAATGAACCAGCAAAATAGAAATCGCCGCAGGGGTAATACCTGAAATTCGAGAGGCAATCCCGATACTTTCCGGTTTTGCTTCCGTCAACTTAGCTACAACTTCATTAGAAAGACCTTTCACGTCTTTGTAATCCAGATCGGTCGGTAACTTGGTATGCTCATGACGCAATGATTTTTCAATCTCTTCTTGCTGGCGCTTAATGTAACCGTCGTATTTCACTTGAATTTCAACTTGCTCTGATGCTTGTTGATCGTCGAGTGCTGGTGCGAACGCATCAAGTTGCGTCAGTTGTGAATACGAGATCTCAGGACGACGAAGAAGATCTTCACCGCTAGCTTCACGTGCCATTGGCGTTTTCAATAGCTTGTTTAGCTCATCGATACCTGCAGAATTCGGATTCATCCACGTCGATTTCAGACGTTGACGCTCGGTTTCCATGTTGTCGATTTTTTCATTGAAACGTGCCCAACGAACATCATCAATCAAACCAAGTTCTCGCGCTTTTTCCGTCAAACGTAGGTCGGCGTTATCTTCACGCAGCAACAGACGGTATTCAGCACGAGACGTAAACATGCGGTATGGTTCTTTGGTGCCCATGGTCGACAAATCGTCAATCAACACGCCCATGTAAGCTTGATCACGGCGTGGGCTCCAACCTTCTTTGTCTTGACTATGCAGACTGGCGTTCAGGCCAGCCATTAAACCTTGCGCTGCAGCTTCTTCGTAACCAGTCGTACCGTTGATTTGCCCAGCAAAGAATAGACCACTGATGAATTTGGTTTCGTACGTTTGCTTCAAATCACGAGGGTCGAAGAAATCGTACTCAATCGCGTAGCCTGGACGAACGATATGTGCGTTTTCAAAACCTTTCATTGAACGAACGATTTGTACTTGTACGTCAAATGGCAGGCTGGTGGATATACCGTTCGGGTATAACTCGTGCGTCGTTAGACCTTCTGGCTCGATGAAAATCTGATGGCTGTTTTTGTCTGCAAAGCGCATCACCTTGTCTTCGATAGAAGGGCAGTAACGTGGACCGATACCTTCGATCACACCCGCATACATTGGGCTACGATCGAGGTTATTACGGATCACCTCATGAGTTTGCTCATTGGTGTGCGTAATAAAACATGGGATTTGACGTGGATGTTGATCACGATTACCCATGAAAGAAAATACAGGCGTTGGATTATCACCATGTTGTGCTTCAAGCACTGAGAAATCAACACTGCGTGCATCAATACGTGGTGGTGTGCCCGTTTTTAGACGATCCACACGGAACGGCAGTTCGCGTAGTCGATCCGCTAATGCGATCGACGGTGGATCCCCAGCACGGCCACCAGATGAGCTTTCCATACCAATGTGGATCTTTCCGCCAAGGAAAGTACCAACGGTGAGCACCACCGCTTTCGCTCGGAATTTAAGACCCATTTGCGTAACCACACCAACCGCTCGATCTTGCTCAACAATCAGATCATCAACCGATTGCTGGAACAAAGTAAGGTTTGGGGCGTTTTCTAATGCATCGCGAACATACGCTTTGTACAACGCTCTGTCCGCTTGTGCACGTGTCGCACGTACTGCCGGACCTTTAGAGGCGTTCAGTGTTCGAAATTGAATACCTGCATGGTCGATAGCTTCTGCCATCAAACCGCCCATAGCATCCACTTCTTTTACTAAGTGACCTTTACCGATACCACCGATAGCTGGGTTACAAGACATTTGGCCTAATGTATCGATGTTATGGGTAAGGAGAAGCGTTTTTTGTCCTGTGCGTGCAGATGCGAGCGCGGCTTCCGTTCCTGCGTGTCCGCCACCGACAACAATGACGTCAAAGTTTTCGTGATAAAGCATGAACTGACCTCAGGTATTCAAAGGATTTAATGGACAGATAAAAAAGAGCGGTATTTTACCTTTTTTCTCTGTTAGAGAGAATCGTTTTCTCGCTTTTCAAATTTTAGTCTCCAAGACTATATATATAAGATCTATATATATGATCTTTTATTGGATCTATTATTAGGATCGACCATTTCTGTGGATAAGTAGAAAATGATCAACAAGATCATGGATCTTCTTTGGATCAAAAGTTGTGATCATGATTTGATCTGATCGAGGATTACCTGAGATCAAAATCGCTACTTATACACAGGGGTAAAAATGGATCAAAGTTATTATTTGGATAACTAAAGGAAAGTCACCGGATCTTAGTATACTTATCCACAGATGGCTTGCGCATTTTTTGAGCGGTTGAACGAAGGTTTTCGAGAAGAGTTATTCACAAAGAGGGAAATCAGAGCCGCCATGCGACTCTGAGAAAGGGAAATTACGCAGAAAAGCGCGATAGATTTTCGTTTAGCCACACTTCGGCAGCGTCTTCTGGTACGTCGTGATTGAGTACATCTATCTTAAGGCAATCAGTAAGTGGGGTGGCCCCAATATCTTCCAGCAAATCGTAAGCATGTTGGCCTGCTGCGCAGAACGTATCGTAACTTGAGTCGCCAATAGCAACGACGGCGAACTTCACGTCTGCCATCTTAGGTGGCGTGTTTTGTAGTGCTGCAATGAAAGGTTGAATATTATCCGGATACTCGCCAGCGCCATGAGTTGAAGTGACCACTAGCCAAGTGCCTTGATTTTCGATCGACGACAATTCAGGTTGGTTGTGGATCGTTGTTTCAAAGCCGTTTGCGTTGAGGAGATCACTTAAGTGATCTCCTACGTATTCCGCGCCACCTAAAGTACTGCCTGTAATAATGTGGATCATGTGTCTTCCTTATTGAGTCATACCAACGCCCGTAGGTACTTGAGCGTTAGTACAAAAAGAAACGCGGTGGTAAGCTCAAGCCTAACACCGCGCATTTTATTATTTGCCGATACAGAATGAAGAGAAAATTCGGCCGAGTAAGTCATCAGAGCTAAACTCACCGGTAATCTCATTGAGGTGCTGCTGAGTAATGCGTAGCTCTTCTGCGAGGATTTCCCCTGCCATGTACCCTTCTAGCTGCTCTTGGCCGATTTGAAGGTGTTGAGCTGCGCGTTCTAGCGCATCTAGGTGTCGACGGCGCGCCATAAAGCCACCTTCAGTGTTACCAGAAAAGCCCATGCACTCTTTTAAGTGAGTGCGTAAAGCATCCACACCCGCGCCCGTCTTCGCTGATAGGCGGATTAAGGTTGGATCATTGACGTGGCAGATCCCCATACTTTCACCGGTTTGATCCGCTTTATTACGGATCACTGTCATGCCCATATTGCTCGGCAAGCGATCGACAAAATCAGGCCAGATGTCTTTAGGATCGGTGGCGTCGGTTGTTGTACCGTCCACCATGAAAAGCACACGGTCAGCTTGTGCAATTTCGTCCCAAGCGCGTTCGATACCGATTTTCTCTACTTCATCTGAAGCGTCACGCAGACCAGCAGTATCGATGATGTGCAGTGGCATTCCATCAATATGGATGTGCTCTCGTAGTACGTCACGAGTAGTGCCTGCGATATCGGTTACGATGGCGGACTCTTTACCTGACAGCGCATTCAATAGGCTTGATTTACCCGCATTAGGACGACCTGCAATGACAACTTTCATGCCCTCGCGCATGATCGCACCTTGGTTAGCTTCTTTACGCACGGCATCAAGGTTGTCGATGATGGCTTGCAAGTCTCCAGACACTTTACCATCTGCAAGAAAGTCGATTTCTTCTTCAGGAAAGTCGATAGCTGCTTCTACGTAGATACGCAGATGAATAAGAGATTCCACCAGCGTTTGAATACGCTGTGAGAATTGACCTTGTAGCGACTGAAGTGCCGATTTTGCGGCTTCTTCAGAGCTAGCATCAATCAGGTCAGCGATTGCCTCTGCTTGGGTTAAATCCATCTTATCGTTTAGGAACGCGCGCTCAGAGAACTCACCAGGACGTGCAGCACGAACGCCCTCAATACCCAAGATGCGCTTGATCAGCATGTCCATTACCACAGGGCCACCGTGACCCTGCATCTCTAACACATCTTCGCCTGTGAACGAGTGTGGGTTAGGGAAGTAAAGGGCAATGCCTTGGTCCAGTACCGAACCGCTTTCTGATTGAAATGGCAGGTATTCTGCGTAGCGAGGCTTTAGGGTTTTACCGGTTACCTCTAGTGCTACTTGGTTGGCCTTAGGGCCAGAAACACGAATAATGCCGACACCGCCACGACCCGGTGCGGTTGCTTGAGCGACAATCGTATCTGTAGTCATAATCTTGCCTTTTGAGCTGGGCTATAGGGTTTGAAGTCCTAGGGAGCCATAACCATTAATTAGCTGAATTGTAATCAGCCAAAAACAAAAAGGCGACCTTTTGGCCGCCTTTCTTATTCTTTTACTAAAAGGTTACTTGGTGTGTAAGCCTTTTTTCTCCAGCGCTTTGTAAATCAAAGTTTGTTGGATCAGCGTAACGATGTTCGACACCAACCAGTATAGAACTAGGCCTGATGGGAAGAACAAGAAGAAGAAGGTGAACATAACCGGCATAAAGGTCATGATCTTCTGCTGCATTGGATCCGTTACTGTCGTTGGGCTCATTTTCTGGATTAGGAACATTGATGCACCCATCAGAAGTGGCAGGATGTAGTACGGGTCCTGCGCTGAAAGGTCATGAATCCAACCGAAGAATGGTGAGTGACGTAGCTCAACCGATTCCATTAGTGCCCAGTATAGCGCGATGAAGATTGGCATCTGTAGGATAAGAGGTAAACAGCCACCCAGTGGGTTCACTTTCTCTTTCTTATACAGTTCCATCATCTCTTGGCTCATACGCTGACGGTCATCACCGATACGTTCACGCATTGCTTGCAGTTTAGGCTGTAGCATGCGCATTTTCGCCATAGACGTGTATTGCGCTTTCGTTAGTGGGTACATTGCACCACGAACGATGAAGGTCAAACAGATGATTGCCACACCCCAGTTACCCACGAAGCTTTGGATGAAAGCAAGCAGTGAGTGAAGTGGTTTAGCGATGAACCATAACCAACCGTAGTCAACTACTAGGTCTAGGTTTGGTGCTACTGCTGCCATTTCATTTTGTAGTTTAGGGCCAACCCATAGCGTCGCTTCGAACTGAGCTTGGTCACCTGTTGCGATAGTTTTGTTCGGCATACGAACACCGATATCGCCAAGGTTACCAATTACGCGAGTGTATAGGTTTGTACCTGGTTCGTTACGTGGGATCCACGCTGCAGCGAAGTAGTGTTGGATCATTGCTGCCCAACCTTGGCCGTCTGCTAGGTTGATAGACAGGTTACGATCCTGCATATCTTCGAAGCTGTATTTCTTGTAACGAACATCTTCAGTTGAGTAAGCACCGCCACGGTAAGTTGGCATCGTGATGCTACCGCCTGCGTCCATTAGGTTTTGACGCAAGTGAGCGTACATACCAAAGGTTGCATTGTTACCTGAGTTGTTCACTACATCGTATTCTACGTTTAGCGCGTAGCTGCCACGTGTGAATACGTAAGTCTTAGTGTATTCGATACCGTTCGCAGTGAAAGTCATTGGAACACGCAGTTCGTCTTGACCGTCAGCCATAGTAAAGCTGTCTGCGCTCACGTTGTAGTGAGGACGGTTAGTGCTGCTTAGGTCAATACCTTGAGGACCCACTAGACCGCTCTGTGCGATGAACTGGTGGCCTTTAGTATCTTTAAGCAGAACGAAAGGGTCTGATGAATCAAGTTCAGCAGCGTATTTGTTTAGGTCGGCATGTACCACATCGCCACCAACGGTGTCGATCGACAGAGTTAAAACATCAGTCGTTACTGTGATAGTTTTTGCAGAAGCTTGCTGTTGACCAGGAACTGGGTCTAGATCGTCAGCAAAAGATGGTGCAGGTAGAGTACTGCTTGATTGAGCCTGTTCAACCGCTTGAGGTGCTGGGTTCTTTGCTACTTGCCATTGTTGAAATAGCAAGAAAGAAACCAGTGCCAGAGCGATGAGCAGGATATTACGTTGAGAATCCATCGTTAGTTATCTCTGTCTTGTTTTTGGACTGGTGGAACGGGGTCATACCCCCCTTCATTCAAAGGGTGGCATTTTAATAGACGTTTGCCTGATAACCAACATCCTTTTACAAAACCGTGAGCTCTCAAAGCTTCTAGTGCGTAAGTAGAACAAGTTGGTGTGAACCGGCAACGAGGACCAATCAAAGGGCTGATAAACCAGCGATACAGATTAACGAGCCCAATGGCTATCCACGTGAAGGGCGAGACAGGCGATGCCATAGCTTATCAAACAACTTAAATAGTTCCTCATTGCTTAAATCTTGCGCGCTTTTCTTGGCAATCACAACAAAATCTTTATTTGGAAGTTGATGTTGATTGTTACGAAAGCTTTCACGAGCCAAACGCTTAAAGCGGTTTCGACCGACAGCAGTTTTGATTTGCTTTTTCGGAACAGCTAAACCTAATCGTGGGTGAGAAAGTTTGTTATTGCGAGCAATGATGGTGAAATGAGGCGAGCCAGCTCGATGAGCTTGCTGGAAGACGTTTTGATAATGCTCGGGAGTTAACAAGCGTAACTCCCGATTAAACGCGTACGTGTTCAAAATAAACTAGCGATTATTTTGATAGGCGCGCACGGCCTTTTGCACGACGTGCGTTGATAACTTTACGACCGTTCTTAGTTGCCATGCGAGCACGGAAGCCGTGAGTACGCTTGCGCTTTAGAACTGTAGGTTGAAAAGTGCGTTTCATGATAATTACCTTTACTGATCAGTAGTTTTAGGTTCTTGTTAAACCCGGCGTGGGCAATATGCTTTCTTATATAAAGAAACTCTTTATATAGAGAGAAGCAACCGACGCCTCTCAACAAAGAGGCGGAATTGTAATCACACTCACATAATGTGTCAATGACTCATGAGTACGAAATTCCGGCCGAGCGATTATACGTAGTGTGAGTAAAATCTCAAGGATCGATTGATCTTGATGCTTGATCTTTACTCTATCCCCACTTGGTTAAGGAATTTTTGCAGTCGAGGATCTTGTGGATTATCGAAGATATCTTGTGGAGAACCTTGCTCGACAATGTTGCCTTCGGCCATAAAGATCACTCGGTCAGCGACTTCTTTCGCAAATTGCATTTCATGTGTGACCACCAGCATGGTCTGATGTTGGTTAGCTAACTTCTTCATTAATGAGAGAACTTCTCCAACCCATTCAGGATCCAACGCAGAAGTTGGCTCATCAAACAGCAGCAGTTCAGGTTGAAGTGCCATCGCTCGACCGATACCCACACGTTGTTGTTGGCCACCAGACAATGCCGCTGGATAACTTTCGCCTTTATCACCAAGACCGATGTCATCCAGAATCTCTTGAGCACGCTGAAGTGCGTCGTCTTTCTTCCAACCGCGTACCGTGATCAAGCCCTCTGCAATGTTCTGACGCGCATTCATATGGGCAAACAAGGCATAGTTTTGGAAAACAAACCCAGTGCGGCGTCGCAGGGCTAATACTTCGGCTTTGGTATGCTTTTGTGTGTCGACGGAAATGTCATCGATGGTGATGCGACCTTCATCCGCTTGCTCAAGAAAGTTCACCGTGCGCAGCAAAGTCGATTTACCCGTACCGCTGGACCCTATAATGACGATGATCTCACCTTGTTGGATATCGAGATCAATGCCTTTTAACACTTCAGTGTCACCAAAGCGTTTGTGGATGTTTTCTAATTTGATCATCGTACGTACGCCTTATTCAATTTCGCTTCTGCCCAGATTTGTACTCGCGTCAGAATCACAACCACCCCCCAGTAAATTAGGGCTACAGCAAGAAACGCTTCAAAGAAACGGAAACTCGATGACGCTTCCATTTGTGCTTTGGCCATGATTTCTGCCACACCAAGGGTGAAGGCGAGGGAAGTCGACTTAATCATATCGATGAAGTAGTTCATCAAAGATGGCAATGCAACTCGGGTTGCTTGCGGCAAAATAACGCGGCGCATGGCTTGTGGGGTTGTCATTCCGACCGATAAGCTCGCTTCCATTTGGCTACGATCAATGCCGATGATTGCGGCTCGGATGCTTTCCGCCATATACGCGGCAAAATGCAGTGTTAAACCAATCACTGCCGCTGAGAAGGCATCAAGACCGACCATGATCGGGAAGATTTGTGGTAAGCCGTAGTAAAGTAAAAACAGTTGAACTAAAAGTGGGGTCCCACGGAAGAAGCTGATGTAAAGTTGGCTCAATTGATCGAGAACTGGCAGCTTAAATACGCGAATATTAGCTAAAACGATGGCTAAAATCAGTGAAAAGACCAATCCCCATGTGGCCATTTCCATGGTTGTGCCAAGATACTTGAGCAGTATTGGCAGCAGTTCCAACATGTAATTAAAATCAAATCCCATACGACTTACCTTGAGAAAAGAAAAGGTGGAATACGAAGTCCCACCTTGTCATTGAGTTAAAAAAGACGCGAGATAAAGCTCTGCGTCCTAAAAGAAGAAAAGTTTTACTTAGTGATGTCGGCACCAAACCATTTCACAGAAATCTTCTCTACTGTTCCGTCGGCGCGCATTTCTGCAAGTGCTTTATTCACTTCCGCCTGTAGCTTACGACCTTTTTCGTTATCAACGAATGGCCAAGCGTTTTCGATGGTTTCAAATGGTTCACCTGCCAGTTGCAGCGGTAGACCTGTTTTCTTAATCAGTTCTAGTGCAGACAAACGGTCCATGATAAAGGCATCAGCACGACCTAGCGCCACATCATGTTCAATACCCGTATCGTAAGTCTTGATGTTGATCTTGCCGTCTTTGTCGTAACTGCGAAGCAACTGCTCAAAGTTAGAGCCTAGGTTAACTGCAACCGTTTTGCCTGCTAGGTCTTCCACGTCTTGGATGCTGTCGTTGCCTTTACGTACCGTGATTTGAGCGCCATCTACCACGTATGGGTCAGCAAATAGGTATTTCGCTTTACGTGCGTCTGTCATGGTGATTTGGTTCGAGATGGTATCAATACGACCTGTTTCTAGCAGGCCAAACAAACCAGAAAAGTTCGCTGTGACGTATTCGATCTTGTAGTCGTTACGTTTACCGACTTCATCCCACATATCCACTTCGAAGCCTTGCAGCTTATCTTGCTTCACAAAGGTGAATGGGAAGTAGCGGCCAGACATGCCTACTTTTACTTCAGTAGCGGCAGTGTCGACAGCTGCTTGAACAGTCGCAGCAGACAAAGCGATGGCTGCAACGGCAACCTTAATCCAGTTTTTCATAATACATCTCCATACTTTTATGGTTGGAAATACTACTGTCAGTTAGCTCAATTAAATAAATAACCAAGTGCAATAACCTAGTCCTGAGAGTAATAAGATCGTATTTGGTATAGAGAGTAGGCAAAAATTAGCAATAAATGATGAAAAAACGATCGAAAAGAGCAGGAGTGGCGATCAAAAAACAACGGTGACGGAAAATTCATACACAGAGTTATCACCAATTACTGGATCTGACGGATTTTGCCCAAATGTGGATCGTTGTGTGGGCAATCTTGGGGCAAGATGTGTTGATCTCTCTATGTTCAGCTAAATAATTGTGAATAACTTAGATCTTATTCACTGGATCGTCGATCAATTGCTGGCGATCTTGGTTATCAACAGGTAAAATTGCCAGTCTTTTCCGATAATTCAAATACTCAGTGGGGGCACCGTGTCATCTTCGCTTTGGTTGCAATGTTTGCAGCAGCTTCAAGAAGAGCTACCAGCTACAGAATTCAGCATGTGGGTTCGTCCGTTACAAGCGGAGCTCAATGACAATACTCTCACTCTGTTCGCCCCAAACCGCTTTGTTTTGGATTGGGTTCGTGACAAGTACCTGAACAGCATCAACCGTTTACTGCAAGAATACTGCGGTAACGACGTCCCTAGCTTGCGCTTTGAAGTGGGCAGCCGCCCAGTTGCAGCGCCTAAGCCGGTACCGACACGTACGCCGGCCGATGTAGCTGCTGAGTCTTCAGCGCCTGCACAATTGCAAGCTCGTAAACCTGTACATAAAACGTGGGATGACGACGCTCAAGCGATCGCGAACATCAACCACCGCTCAAACGTGAACCCGAAACACAAGTTCAACAATTTCGTTGAAGGTAAGTCGAACCAACTTGGTTTAGCGGCAGCACGTCAGGTTTCAGATAACCCAGGCGCAGCCTACAACCCACTTTTCCTATATGGTGGTACGGGTTTAGGTAAAACGCACTTGCTTCACGCTGTAGGCAACGCGATTGTGGATAACAATCCAAACGCAAAAGTGGTGTACATGCACTCTGAGCGTTTTGTGCAAGATATGGTAAAAGCACTGCAAAACAACGCGATTGAAGAATTCAAACGTTACTACCGCAGTGTTGATGCACTTCTTATCGATGACATCCAATTCTTTGCTAATAAAGAGCGTTCACAGGAAGAATTTTTCCATACCTTCAACGCGTTATTGGAAGGCAACCAACAGATCATTCTAACGTCTGACCGTTATCCAAAAGAGATCAGCGGTGTAGAAGATCGTCTGAAATCTCGTTTTGGTTGGGGGCTGACTGTTGCGATCGAGCCACCAGAACTTGAAACGCGCGTGGCGATCTTGATGAAGAAAGCGGAAGACCATCAAATCCACCTAGCGGATGAAGTGGCCTTCTTTATTGCTAAGCGTCTACGCTCAAATGTTCGTGAGCTCGAAGGTGCACTGAACCGCGTTATCGCAAACGCAAACTTTACGGGTCGTCCAATTACGATTGATTTCGTTCGTGAAGCGCTACGTGACTTGTTGGCACTGCAAGAAAAGCTTGTGACCATCGACAACATTCAAAAGACGGTGGCGGAATACTACAAAATTAAAGTGGCGGACCTGCTGTCTAAACGTCGCTCTCGCTCGGTTGCTCGTCCTCGCCAGTTGGCAATGGCATTAGCAAAAGAGCTGACCAACCACAGCTTGCCGGAAATCGGCGATGCATTTGGTGGTCGTGACCACACCACGGTACTGCATGCTTGCCGCAAGATTGAGCAGCTGCGTGAAGAGAGCCACGATATTAAAGAAGATTACTCTAACTTGATTCGCACCCTGTCTTCTTAATCGGTTAGAATGACAGTATTCCAAGCAAATCATTAATTGAGCTGACAGCGTAAAGAGCCAAGCATGAAATTTACTATTGAACGTAGTCATTTAATCAAACCGCTACAACAGGTTTCGGGCGCATTAGGTGGCCGGCCGACCCTACCAATTCTGGGTAACCTACTGCTGAAAGTAGAAGATAATGTGTTATCCATGACCGCGACCGACTTGGAAGTGGAATTGGTGAGCAAAGTGACTCTAGAAGGGGATTTTGAAGCGGGCAGCATTACCGTTCCTTCTCGTAAGTTTCTCGATATCTGCCGTGGTCTTCCAGATGACTCTATCATCACCTTCGTGCTGGAAGGCGATCGTGTACAAGTTCGTTCTGGTCGTAGCCGTTTCTCACTGGCAACACTTCCAGCGAACGATTTTCCGAACATTGAAGATTGGCAGAGTGAAGTTGAAGTGTCACTGACTCAGTCTGATCTACGTACACTGATCGAAAAAACACAGTTCTCAATGGCGAACCAAGACGTTCGTTATTACCTAAACGGCATGCTGTTTGAAATCGACAGTACGACGCTACGCAGTGTAGCGACTGATGGTCACCGTATGGCAGTATCTCAAACACAACTGGGTGCAGATTTTGCGCAAAAGCAAATCATCGTGCCACGTAAAGGCGTACAAGAGCTGGTTAAGCTGATGGATGCGCCAGAGCAACCTGTTGTACTACAAATCGGTAGTTCAAATGTGCGTGCAGAAGTGAACAACTTCATTTTTACTTCTAAGCTCGTTGATGGCCGTTTCCCAGATTATCGCCGCGTAATGCCGCAAAGTACCAATAAAACATTAGAAGCAAGCTGTGATGAATTACGCCAAGCGTTTTCTCGCGCTGCCATTCTTTCTAATGAAAAATTCCGTGGTGTTCGCGTGAACCTTGCTGGTAGCGAAATGCGCATTACGGCGAACAACCCAGAGCAAGAAGAAGCAGAAGAGATGCTGGACGTAACCTTTGAAGGTGACGCGATCGAAATCGGCTTCAACGTAAGCTACGTGCTGGATGTGCTTAATACATTGCGCTGTGAAAAAGTGCGTGTGTCGATGTCGGATGCCAACGCCAGTGCGTTGATTGAAAACGCAGACGACGACAGTGCCATGTATGTGGTAATGCCAATTCGTCTATAAGCCATCTGAATGCCACTTTCTCGCCTTATCATTCAGCAATTTCGAAACATTAAAGCCTGTGATATTCATTTATCGACAGGCTTTAACTTTCTTATTGGACCGAACGGCAGCGGTAAAACCAGTGTCTTAGAAGCGATTTATTTGCTCGGACACGGACGCTCTTTCAAGAGCTCGTTGACCGGACGAATCATCCAAAATGAGTGTGATGAACTGTTTGTTCATGGTCGTTTTTTGAACTCGGATCAATTTGAGCTACCTATCGGCATTAATAAGCAGCGTGATGGCTCAACAGAGGTTAAAATAGGCGGTCAATCTGGGCAAAAACTGGCGCAGCTTGCACAAGTTCTGCCGTTGCAGTTGATACATCCAGAAGGGTTTGATCTCCTTACGGATGGACCTAAACATCGCCGTGCATTCATCGATTGGGGTGTGTTTCATACGGAACCCGCTTTTTATGATGCGTGGGGGCGATTTAAACGTCTCAACAAGCAACGTAATGCACTGTTAAAAACCGCTAACAGTTATCGAGAGCTCAGTTATTGGGATCAAGAGATGGCTAGGTTGGCTGAAAATATCAGCCAATGGCGTGCGCATTACATCGAACAGATGAAAACCGTAGCGGAAACCATCTGCCAGACATTTTTGCCAGAATTTGAGATCCAATTAAAGTATTATCGTGGATGGGATAAAGACACACCCTATCATGAGATACTAGAAAAGAATTTCGAGCGTGATCAGTCATTGGGGTACACCTTTAGTGGCCCGAATAAGGCTGATTTGCGAATTAAAGTGAATGGAACACCAGTAGAAGATGTTCTTTCACGCGGTCAGTTAAAACTCATGGTGTGTGCATTGCGTGTAGCGCAGGGACAACATCTTACCGAGATGACCGGAAAACAATGTATTTACCTAATTGACGACTTTGCGTCGGAATTAGACAGCCAACGTCGCAAGCGTCTTGCTGACTGCTTAAAAGAGACGGGCGCACAAGTATTTGTAAGCTCTATCACTGATAGCCAAATCGCCGATATGTTGGACGATACGGGCAAATTGTTTCATGTGGAACATGGCAGGATAGAGTCAAACTAGAAGAGAGAAACTCATGTCTGAAAATTACGATTCATCGAGTATTAAGGTACTAAAGGGTCTGGATGCGGTTCGTAAGCGTCCAGGTATGTACATTGGCGACACGGACGATGGCACCGGTCTTCACCACATGGTCTTTGAGGTGGTGGATAACTCAATTGATGAAGCGTTGGCAGGTCACTGTAAAGACATCGTTGTGACAATTCATGAGGATAACTCGGTTTCAGTTACGGATGATGGTCGTGGCATTCCAACAGAATTGCACCCAGAAGAAAAAGTATCAGCAGCAGAAGTTATCATGACGGTACTTCACGCTGGTGGTAAGTTCGACGATAACTCATACAAAGTATCGGGCGGTCTTCACGGCGTAGGTGTTTCAGTAGTAAACGCACTGTCTGAAAAAGTAGTACTGACTATCCATCGTGGCGGTCATATCCATACGCAAACTTACCACCATGGTGAACCTCAAGCGCCACTAGCGGTTGTGGGCGATACAGACCAAACGGGTACACAAATCCGTTTTTGGCCAAGTGCTGAAACCTTCACAAATATCGAATTCCATTACGATATCCTAGCAAAACGTCTACGTGAGCTTTCTTTCCTAAACTCTGGTGTTTCTATCAAGCTGGTTGATGAGCGTGAAGCAGACAAGAGTGACCACTTCATGTTTGAAGGTGGTATTCAAGCGTTCGTTGATCACCTAAACACCAACAAAACACCAATCATCGAGAAAATCTTCCACTTCGATTTTGAACGTGAAGATGGCATTGCAGTAGAAGTGGCAATGCAATGGAACGATGGCTTCCAAGAGAACATCTACTGTTTCACTAACAACATCCCGCAACGCGATGGTGGTACTCACCTTGCTGGTTTCCGTGCTGCGTTAACGCGTACGCTGAATACCTTTATGGATAAAGAGGGTTTCTCTAAGAAAGCGAAAACAGCAACGTCGGGTGATGATGCTCGTGAAGGTCTAACTGCAGTTGTTTCGGTTAAAGTGCCAGATCCTAAGTTCTCTAGCCAAACTAAAGACAAACTGGTTTCTTCTGAAGTTAAATCAGCGGTTGAATCAGCAATGGGTGAGAAACTGTCTGAGTTCCTGATCGAGAACCCGACAGAAGCTAAGATGGTTTGTTCTAAAATCATCGATGCTGCTCGTGCTCGTGAAGCAGCGCGTAAAGCTCGTGAAATGACTCGTCGTAAAGGCGCGCTAGACCTAGCTGGTCTGCCAGGCAAACTTGCAGACTGTCAGGAAAAAGATCCAGCACTCTCTGAACTATACATAGTGGAGGGTGATTCGGCAGGCGGCTCCGCAAAACAAGGCCGTAACCGTAAGAACCAAGCAATCCTACCGCTAAAAGGTAAGATTCTTAACGTAGAAAAAGCGCGTTTCGACAAGATGCTTTCTTCTCAAGAAGTAGCAACGCTGATCACGGCACTAGGCTGTGGTATCGGTCGTGACGAGTACAACCCGGACAAACTGCGTTACCACAACATCATCATCATGACCGATGCTGACGTCGATGGTTCGCACATCCGTACGCTACTGTTGACCTTCTTCTACCGTCAAATGCCAGAGCTTATCGAGCGTGGCTACGTGTACATCGCTCAGCCACCACTTTACAAAGTGAAAAAAGGCAAACAAGAGCAGTACATCAAAGACGAAGACGCGATGAACCAATACCAAGTGGCTTTGGCACTTGATAACGCATCTCTACACGTAAACGCAGAAGCGCCAGCATTGGCAGGCGAAGCGCTAGAGAAGCTAGTTCAGCAATACAACGCTGGTATCAAACTGGCGGATCGCATGAGCCGTCGTTACCCAAGCGCGCTAGTTCATGAGCTAATCTACACGCCGCGCCTAACGGCAGAGCAATGCCACGATGCTGCAGCAGTAGAAGCGTGGACAAAACAGCTAGTTGAACAGCTAAACGCGAAAGAAGTGGGCGCAAGCCAATACAGCTTCGAAGTTGAGCAACACGAAGAGCTAGGTCTAAACCTACCTAAGATTATCGTACGTACTCACGGTGTGACGCATGACTACGCACTAAGCATCGACCTATTGAACTCGAAAGAGTACAACAAGCTAGCTGAGCTTTCTGAAGCACTAGATGGCCTGATTGAGGAAGGCGCTTACATCAAACGTGGCGAGCGTACTCAGCCTGTAACAAGCTTTGCATCTGCACTTGAGTGGTTAATCAAAGAGTCGCGTCGTGGTCTAAGTCTACAGCGCTACAAAGGTCTAGGTGAGATGAACCCAGATCAGCTTTGGGAAACCACAATGGACCCTGAGACACGTCGTATGATGCAAGTAACCATTGAAGATGCGGTAGGCGCAGACCAATTGTTCACAACGCTAATGGGTGACCAAGTTGAGCCGCGTCGTAACTTCATCGAAGAGAACGCGCTTAAAGTAGCAAACCTAGACGTGTAGTCTTACAGACTCAGTCAACTCATACTAAAAACGCCATCTCGCAAGAGGTGGCGTTTTTTTATGGGGGTAGAAACGAGATAAAAGAGTCGAGATACGAGAACGGCTGCGCCCTATGAATATGGGAACGCTTCGAGAGGGAGGAACGACCGAGTCGGGGAGCTAAAAATATTTTCATCGTAGCCCTTGAAAGCCCATTTTTCGACCTTATATCTAGTTATGAAGAGGGATGTCTAACTTGCTCAACAAGAGAAGAACAGCGCCTCTGGAATCGCTAAACGAGATCGCTCAGGAGAGGATACTCAGTATTAGCACACAACTTGACCCTAGATTCGACATCATGTCCCCGCACCTAAAGAGTAGGTCAGAGGAATGAATCATCGGATCCCTTAGCTCGGCGTTTTCTTGCATAAATGCGCCACGTGGATGACCTTCATCTGGGCTAAGACTATTGCTTAAAAGAGGATAGATTATGCGTAATGTAGATTTCTCACCACTATACCGTAATGCAATTGGCTTTGACCGTCTGTTTAACCTGATGGAAGCAAGCTCTGCGAAGAACACTTCTGGCGGTTACCCTCCATACAACATCGAGCAAAAAGACGAGCACAACTACCGTATTACTATGGCAGTCGCTGGTTTTGCTGAAGATCAACTCGATTTGACTCAAAACGAAAACATGTTGATCGTGAAGGGCGAGCGTAAAGCCGAAGAAGGTAAAAACTACGTTTACCAAGGCATTGCAGAACGCGATTTTGAACGTAAATTCCAACTCGCGGATTACGTAAAAGTTGTCGGTGCATCAATGGAAAACGGTCTGCTTCATGTTGATTTAGTTCGTGAAATTCCAGAAGCGATGCAACCGCGTAAGATTGCTATCGGTGGTAACAACCTGATTGAAAAAAGCTAATCAGCTAAAGACATTTCAGTTAACCACACGGTTATAGAATGAGAAAGAGCGCCTTCCATTACGGAAAAGGGCGCTCTTTTTAGTTTGGGGTTTTAAAAGCCGCTATTTCAAAGAGAAGCGGCTGAGTTCAATCGGTCTATTTACCTTCGCGGTAAGCCTTTTCCACTTCTTCTGCAATAATCGCAATGCCTTTTTGCATCATCTCATCGCCTTGAACGTAGTTCATACGCAAGCATTGGTGTGCATGATCCCACTCGTCTTTCTGACCAATAAAGAAGTATTCTCCCGGAACAATCAAAACCCCACGCGCTTTCAAGCGTTGGTACAGTTCCATTGTCGTAATTGGCAGTTCATCGAACCATAGCCACAAGAATATAGCGCCCTCTGGTTTGTGGATACGGAAGCGCTCATCGGTAATCGCTTCTTGTAGTAGTTCAACCGCTCGTTGTGACTTCTGCTTGTAGAACGGCTTAATCACCTCTGAACTCAGTTTAAGCAGATCGCCTTTACCAATGATGTGGTTTGCCAACGCTGGACCAACGCTGCCTGGAGCTAGGCTGATGATGCCGTTCATATTGGTCAACGCTTGCGTGATTTCCTCACTCGCAATCACAATCCCACAACGCACGCCCGGCAAACCAAGCTTAGATAGGCTCATGCATAGGATGGTGTTTTCATTCCAGAACGGTTCGACATCTTCAAAAATGATGTTCGGGAAAGGCAGACCGTAGGCGTTATCGATGATCAGCGGAATGTTGTTCTCACGTGCTAGCTTGTCCAGTTTACGAACTTCCTCATCTGTCAGGACGTTACCTGTTGGATTAGTTGGGCGAGACGCGCAGATTGCCGCAACAGAGTCATCGACCGTGAGCTGCTCAAAATCGACGTGGTATTTAAACAGACCGTTATCTAACAGCTCTATCTCTGGGTGATAAGAGACAAAGATATCTTCATCAATGCCTGCATCACCATAACCGATGTACTCAGGCGCGATAGGCAGTAGCACTTTCTTGTGTGAGCCGTCTGGCTGTTTACCTGCCAACAAGTTAAATAAGTAGAAAAAGCCACTTTGGCTGCCGTTAGTTAGGCTGATGTTCTTCTCTGAAATATCCCAGCCGTAAGTTTCACGGAATAACTGAGCCAGCGCTTTAACGAACGCATCTTTGCCCTGCGGGCCATCATAGTTGGCGAGGGCGGCGACGAGCTTTCCACTGGCGAGCATTTCCTCACTGGCTTGGCGAAAGTAATCGAGCATGGCAGGAATGGCGGCTGGGTTACCTCCACCGAGCATGATGGCACCTGGTGTGCGCAGACCATCATTTAAATCGTCCATTAACTGCGTGATACCTGAATACTGATTAAATTTTTCACCAAACTTTGAGAACTGCATTTGTCGTTATACCTAATTCATTGTGATTGCTTTATGTGTCTTAACGCCAGCCTTTGACTGGTCAATAGGATAATCCTTGACCTTACCTCAATGTCTATACGACGCAAAGTGTGAATTGAGCCGAAAAAGAAAAAAGTGTGTCATCAAACCAGAGGTACGAGATAAAAAGGCAAAAAGAGCAATAAAAAAGGGAAGCTTATGCTTCCCTTGCTGGTGGATAGAGTGTGAGTTACTCACCGGTGTAAACAATCAGCACCTTGTCGTCTTGGTATTGGCGTTCGAACGCGTAGTAACCTTCTTGGTTGCGAGTGATGTGCTTACCTTGAGCAACTGCTGGGTGGCGTTTACGGAATTCACCCAACTTTTGCCAATGTTGCAGTAGATCTTCTCGCTCGCCATGAATCTTATCCCATGGCATATCTGAGCGTGTGCCTTGGTGGGCGTCTGAACCAGTAATGCCAAAATCACGAGCTATCTCATCACCGTAATAGATCTGTACTGCACCCGGAGCCAGCATCAGTGCATTCGCGGCACGTGCTTGGTCATCAAAGCTGCGGCTGCGCGCTGACCAAAACAGCTGTGTATCGTGTGAAGACAGGTAGCTCAACACGTTGAACTCAGGGTCGGTATTGATGCGCTCTGCATAGCGGCGGTAATCATTATCAAGTTGAGCGAAACACTTCAGCGCTTTTGGTGCCACATCAGATTGGAACTCGAAGTTGATGATGGAATCGAAGCCGTTATCGAAATACGGGCTCTTCACTACGCTGTGTGCCCACACTTCACCCGTCATCCAGAAAGGTAGATCATCCAAGGCTTTATCTGGGTTGTTTTGCTTCCACTGGGCAAGCGCCTGAGTGGTGCTGGCTTTCAACTCTGCCCACGCTTCCATTTCAACGTGTTTGGCAGTGTCGACGCGGAAGCCATCAATGCCGTAGTCGCGCACCCAATCGGATAACCACGTAATCAGATGTTCACTCGGGGTTTGCAACTCATCTTGCGCATTGGTGTCTTTATTGCGGAAGAAGTTTGGTAATCCGGTTTTCTGAGTCGATTCGGTTTTTAGATCCGGTAGGTAGTTCAAAGACATGGTGATGTCGTTGTAGCCCGGAGCATCGTAGTCACCAATGTCGGTGCGGATCCAATCTTTGCCCCACCATTTATCCCACGCTTCGCTATCACCGTATTTGATGTAGTCGTTGAAGCTGTGCCAGCTTTGTCCTGATTTTGGCTGCCAGTCGGTCCATTTTTCACCAAGGACTTCTTTGGCTTCTTGGTCATCAAGGTAAAGCTGACCAAATCCAAACTCCTGCATGTCTGCTAATGTTGCGTAGCCAGTGTGGTTCATGACTACATCCCAAATCACGCGGATGCCTTTCTTGTGGGCGGTATCGACGAAGGTTCTGAGTTCATCTTCGGTACCCATGTTGGCATCAAGCTTGGTCCAGTCTTGATGGTAGTAGCCGTGATAGCCGTAGTGCTTAAAGTCGCCTTTATCGCCGCCACCAACCCAGCCATGGATCTGTTCCAGTGGTGAGGTTATCCAGATAGCATTCACACCAAGTGATTCGATGTAATCGAGTTTTTTCGTCAGACCCGCTAAGTCACCACCGTGGAAGGTACCAATCTCGTATTTACCGTCTTTGCTGCGACCGTAGCTGTTGTCGTTGTCTGGGTTGCCGTTATAGAAGCGGTCAGTCATGACGAAGTACACCGTCGCGTTGTCCCAGCTGAATGGTTTATCGGCTTGCTGTTCAACTTCTTCTAGCAGTAATAGACCTTGGCTCATAGGACCCGGCTGCATGGTGACGCTGCCATTGGCGACTGTGGCTTCTTGTCCGGTTAAGGCATCACGAACGACAGTGCCATCATTAAAGGTTTGAGCAACGTTGATGGTTTTTGGCGCGTCAGTTGCAACAGGGCAAGAGTAGGTGACGTCCTGACTCTGCTTTGGTTTGATTTTTACCGTTAGCTCGTTGGTGGTTGGATTGAGCGTAAATTGATAGGTATTGGCTTTGAAGATGCGCAGCGGCATTTGTGCATCAGTGGCGCAGTTATCCATTTTTAATGGACGATTGAATTTAATGCGATCTTCTTCTGCTAGAGCAAAGCTACTGCCACAGCTTTGCTTGCTGTCAGCAATGGTAAAGGTATGACTGCCTTTTTCGAGTTTTTGCTCGGCGACAAGTAAGCCTTGCGAGTTTTCCTCAAAAACAGCGGTATCATCACCAACGCTTAATACGATGGCATTTTCTGGAATCTGGCTGCAGGCGCTCAGTAGACCGATAGAGAGTGCGAGAATTGTTTTTTTCATTGTGTCCTTCCCCCGAATAAACAGTCCAGTTATAGCAAAACTGTGCCTCTACAATCCGAGCTCTACACCAACAAGTTAAACGCGTCTCACCCTACAAATTTTAGTCTTGTTCACAAAACGAATAATAAGCGTCGCCGTCATCAGTTTGAAGGCAACAAAAAAGGGAAGCAGACGCTTCCCTTTTCCTTATCTCTTAATCACTTCGAAGAGTAACGAATTACTTTTGAAGCAAAGAAATGTCTGCGATCTGTAGGAACAGGTTACGCAGGTTGCTTAGTAGTGTTAGACGGTTCTTCTTAAGTGCTTCGTCGTCTGCCATTACCATTACGTTATCAAAGAACGCATCAACTGGTTCACGTAGGTCAGCTAGCTTGCTTAGTGCTTCTTGGTAGTTACCCGTTGCAAACGCTGGCTCTAGTGCTTCTGTCATTACTTCAACGCTTTCTGCTAGTGCTTTATCTGCGTCTTCTTGTAGAAGTGCTAGGTCGATGTCTGCTGCTAGTTCGCCGTCGAATTTCGCTAGGATGTTACCTACACGCTTGTTCGCTGCTGCTAGAGACTCTGCTGCTTCTAGTTCACGGAAGTGAGAAACCGCTTTAACTCGTTGGTCGAAGTCTGCTGGCTTAGTCGGACGACGAGCTAGAACCGCTTGAATGATGTCTACGCTGAAGCCTTCGTCTTGGTACCAAGCACGGAAACGACCAAGCATGAACTCGATAACGTCTTGTTCAACGTTGTCGTTGGTTAGACGGTCGCCAAACAGTGACTTCGCTTTCGCTACTAGGTCTACAAGATCTAGGTTGTAGCCGTATTCAACGATGATACGTAGTACACCTAGAGATGCGCGGCGTAGTGCGAATGGGTCGCTGCCTTTAGGCGCTTGACCGATACCGAAGATACCTACGATAGTGTCTAGCTTGTCTGCCATTGCAACTGCAGTTGAAACGCCGTTAGATGGCAGTTCATCACCAGCGAAACGAGGCATGTATTGCTCGTTCAGTGCTACTGCAACTTCTTCTGCTTCACCGTCGTGACGAGCGTAGTGCATGCCCATGACTCCTTGAGTATCCGTAAATTCGAATACCATTGAGGTCATTAGGTCACATTTTGCTAGTAGACCAGCACGCTTTGATTTCTCAACGTCAGCACCGATTTGCTCTGCAATGTAGCCAGCAAGTTCTGTGATGCGGTCTGTTTTGTCTTTGATAGTACCCAGTTGCTTTTGGAAGATCGCTTGCTCTAGTTCAGGCAGACGGTCGATAAGCGGACGCTTACGGTCTGTGTTGAAGAAGAATTCTGCGTCAGCAAGACGAGGGCGAACCACTTTCTCGTTACCTTCGATTACGTAACGAGGTTCTTTTGATTCGATGTTTGATACGAAGATGAAGTTAGGTAGTAGCTTCTTGTTTTCGTCATAAACAGGGAAGTACTTCTGGTCACCTTTCATGGTGTAAACCAACGCTTCAGAAGGCACTTTTAGGAACTCTTCTTCAAACTTCGCTGTTAGTACCACTGGCCATTCAACCAGAGACGTTACTTCTTCTACTAGGTCATCTTCTAGGTCAGCGTTACCGCCAACCGCTGCCGCCGCTTTTTGTGCGTCAGCTAGGATGATTGCTTTACGCGCTTCGTAATCTGCCATTACTTTACCGCGCTCTTCTAGGATCGCAGGGTACTGCTCAGCAGAATCGATAGTGAACTCTTGCTCACCCATGAAGCGGTGACCACGGATAGTGCGGTCAGAAGCGACACCAAGGATCTCGCCTTCGATTAGGTCGCTGCCCATTAGCATGGTTAGCGTCTTAACTGGACGGATAAATTGAGTCGTTTTGTTACCCCAGCGCATTGGTTTTGCGATAGGTAGGTTTGCTAGTGCTTTCGCTGCAAGTTCAACTACGATCTCAGACGTTGGCTGACCTTTCACTTCTTGTTTGAACAGTAGCCATTCACCTTTGTCTGTAACCATGCGATCCGCTTGGTCAACCGTGATGCCACAACCGCGTGCCCAGCCTTGAGCTGCTTTTGTTGGGTTGCCTTCCGCGTCAAACGCTGCAGAAACCGCAGGGCCACGTTTTTCAACAACTTTGTCAGACTGGCTGTCTGCTAGTGCTGCTACTTTTAGTGCAAGACGACGAGGTGCCGCGAACCATTTCACGCCTTCGTGAGCAAGCTCAGCGCCTTTTAGTTCTGCTTCGAAGTTTGCTGCGAATGCTTCAGCTAGAGTGCGAAGTTGCGTTGGTGGTAGCTCTTCTGTACCTAGCTCGATTAGAAATTCTTTTGCCATGCTACTCTACCCCTTACGCTTGTTCTTTCTTACACATTGGGAAGCCAAGAGCTTCACGCGATGCGTAGTATGCTTCTGCAACTGCTTTAGTCAGGTTGCGGATGCGTAGGATGTAACGTTGGCGTTCAGTTACTGAGATCGCTTTACGTGCGTCTAGTAGGTTGAATGCGTGACCAGCTTTTAGAATGCGTTCGTAAGCAGGTAGTGGCAGTGGCTTTTCAAGCTTAAGCAGCTCTTTACACTCTTTCTCACACTGTTCGAAGAAACCAAATAGGAATTCAACGTCTGCGTGCTCGAAGTTGTAAGTTGATTGCTCTACTTCGTTTTGGTGGAAGATATCACCGTAAGTCACGGCACTGCCGTCCGGTGCGATGTTCCAAACTAGATCGTAAACAGAGTCTACTTCTTGGATGTACATTGCTAGACGTTCGATACCGTAAGTGATCTCACCAGTTACTGGCTTACACTCAAGGCCGCCAACTTGCTGGAAGTAAGTAAACTGAGTTACTTCCATGCCGTTTAGCCAAACTTCCCAGCCTAGACCCCAAGCGCCTAGTGTTGGGTTTTCCCAGTTGTCTTCTACGAAACGGATGTCGTGAACAAGTGGGTCGACACCAAGAACCTCTAGAGAACCTAGGTACAACTCTTGGATATTGTCTGGCGATGGTTTTAGCGCTACTTGGAATTGGTAGTAGTGCTGAAGACGGTTAGGGTTTTCACCATAACGGCCATCAGTAGGACGACGTGAAGGTTGTACGTAAGCTGTAGACATTGGCTCTGGGCCAAGTGCTCGTAGACAGGTCATTGGGTGAGAGGTACCCGCACCAACTTCCATATCTAGTGGTTGAACAATGGTACAACCATTCTGAGCCCAATAATCCTGCAGCGCGAGGATCATTCCCTGGAAGGTTTTGATATCGTATTTTTGCATAAGTCAGGTTCGCGCGATTCTCTTATTACTCGTGAATTCGTCTCTTTTGTTGGGTTTTCTTGCCTCAACAATGGCGATTCAAAGTAATTACGGTTGAATAAATTAACAATCAAGTATACCCAGATATTGAGCATGGGAGTAGAGCTAATCTTGATTAATTCGTGGGCAATTTTCTCCTTTAATGGATTTTTACCGCGTTATCTGCTGAATTTTTCCTAAAAGGGAGTTTTCGCTGTCTTTCACTCTTGAGGTGATGGGGAAACATGGCTAGAATTGCGCCTGTCTTTGGGGAGTAGCTTACCCGATGAAATGTCTGTTTCATCTGGTTCGTTCGTCAACATAATTGGTGCAAAATCACCATGGCGCTCGAGACTCATCAACCCGATGAGTTTAGCAAGACCTTAGACAAATCATCACTAACCGGGGTGGGGCGTGAGATTTGTCTTAGGTTAAATATAATAATCCCGCCCCAATGAGCATGTCGTGAGCGTTTTAGCTATTTCAATTACTACTGTAGCGTTAGCAGAAATTGGCGATAAGACCCAATTGCTATCTCTATTACTTGCCAGTCGTTACCGAAAACCGATCCCTATTATTGCAGCAATCTTTTTGGCTACTATTGCCAACCACGCTTTGGCTGCATGGTTAGGTGTGGTAGTGGCCGATTATCTGTCTCCAGAGATCCTGAAATGGGTGCTGGTGATCAGTTTTATTGCCATGGCGGCGTGGGTGCTGATCCCAGATAAATTGGATGATGATGAGCAGATATCCAATCGCGGTCCTTTTATTGCCAGCTTTATTGCTTTCTTTGTTGCTGAGATTGGCGATAAAACTCAGATTGCCACTTCTATTTTAGGCGCGCAGTACGCCGATGCATTGAGTTGGGTAATTCTGGGTACGACGATCGGTATGTTATTGGCCAATGTGCCTGTGGTTTTGATTGGTAAATTATCCGCCGACAAGATGCCTCTTGGAGCCATTCGTAAAGTAACTGCATTCCTATTTGTTGCTTTGGCTATTGGTGCCGCGTTATTCTGATTTCTTGTCCGTAAATGGTGTGAATTATCAATAACTAGTCGAGTAATGCACAAGTTCAAACTCTGGCTCAAAATCATTCAGGACCGTGACGGATGACATATTAGTGTCATACTTGTCATGGTAATTTAATGGTGTGAATGATAGCGAGAGGGCAAGTTTATGCTTACACGTTACATGGGTATGACCCCAAAGAGTCAGAGTTATTTATTCACCTTTGGTTTAGCGCTGTGCTTGTTAGCTATGGTGCTGACTGATATGTGGTTGCCAATTGTGGCAGGGTCCTTCATTCTCACTGGTTTGACGGTGGAAGCGTGGATTCGGGTAGCTCACATTATTCCTATGCATGAAGAAATGCGTGCGATGAAGCAACAATTGAATAAGCTACAATCAGAAATTCGCACTCTAGAATACGATGAATAAAACAAACGGCAGCCTTTTGGCTGCCGTTTCAGATTGATGACGAACCCCACCTTTTTCGGTGGGGTTCTTTTTTATAAGCGACCGTAGGTCGCGATCGCGATATTTTTCGCTATACCAGATTTAATCTGTTCCAACTCTTAAACAAGTATTTAGAAGCTAATATTTGTCTTATTTGAGCCATATTGAACCCCATTTTTTGTAAATAACTCATTACTAGAGCTATCTTCTTGATGTTTTGAGCTGCGGCAGCTAACCAACACTGCATTTGCACTTTGCTTAGCCCACGGAAGCGGGCATAACGGTGTCCATGGTGCTGCTTAGCATCAGCGAAGCTTCTTTCTACCGTCTCACTTCTTCGTCTATACTTCTTCTTCCCATAGGGAGAGAGCCGCATTTGGTTCGCTCTCTCCACTGCATCTGTATAGATGTGTCTGGTGATGACTTTCTTCATGTTTTTACTTTGAGTACAGTCATTTCGCATTGGGCAGAGCACGCATTCTTTCGGGTCTGAGTGATACTCTCTATAAGCATCTCGTGACGTCGTTTTGTAGATAAGCGTTTGCCCATTTGGACATCGATAACTGTCACTCTCTTTGTGGTAGATAAAGTGCTTCTTCTTGAACGTGTTCTTTGTTCTTGATGGCCTACGGTAGCCGAACACACCTAAGATATTTCGGCGCTCTAATGACTCTGCCACGGGAGCGGTAAAATAGCCGGCATCGAGACCAACAGCTATAGGGTTAAGGTTGAACTGCTCTAGCGTGTAGTCCAGTCGTTCAATATAGGGTTGAGAGTCATTGATATTACCTGCCGTCGCATGAGTGTCGACGATGATCCCATGCAGACCATCGACGGTACGATGGTCAAGGTAGAAGAAGCCTTGTGGTTTATTGTCTCTCGTCATAAAACCACTTTCTGGGTCTGTAGTACTGACTTTCGTATTCTTTGTTTTAGGCTCGGATACTCGTGCCTTAAGCGACTTCTTTCCTTCTCGTTCTCGGTCTAATGCAACGTCTTCATCAAGCATGTCGAGGTAAGCACTGGCTCGAACGTCTCTGACCTCATTGGTGTGTTTATTTTTGTTAGCGTTTGCTTTGAGGTGAGTGCTGTCGGTAAAGAGTTGCTGCCCAGCGACCAAGCCTTTGGCCATAGCCTGCTCAACGATGTTGATAAAGATACGTTCGAATACGTCGGTATTATTGAAGCGGCGAATACGGTTTTGGCTCAGTGTTGAAGCATGGATAACCTTCTCCGTTAACGACATGCGCAAGAACCAACGATAGGCTACATTGACTTCAATCTCTTTAACGAGCTGTCGCTCGCTTTTGATTCCGAAGAGGTAGCCAATAAAAATGATTTTGAAAAGTCGAACAGGGTCAACAGGTGGTCGACCGTTATCTTGACAATAGAGGTGAGCGACTTGGTCCCGGATAAATTCGAAGTCTATGGCTTTATCAATTTTGCGGACTAAATGGTCTTTAGGAACTAACTGCTCCATCGTCACCATTTCAAATTCGTATTGTTGAGGAGAAGGATCTTGTAGCATATTGGAGTATCCATTTTTCGATACCCCTATTAGATCAAAGGTCTAGCCTGATGGCTAGACCTTTGTCAGCAGTCTGAAACGGCAGCCTTTTGGCTGCCGTTTTTGATCTTGCTGAGATTATTCCAAACCTTTCTTAATCAGGTACTGGTATGGAAGCTGTTCCGTTTGTGCCGCTATCAACTGGTGATCCATGAATCGGCAGAAGCTCGGGATATCTCGAGTCGTTGATGGGTCGTCTGCTTTCACTAGCAATACTTCACCATCTTGCATGTTTCGAATTGTCTTCCTGACCATCATCACTGGCTCTGGGCAGCGTAATCCTTCCGCCTCTAAGGTTTTTGTCGCCAGTTCAGGATTAAAACTCATAATGTGATTCTCGTAACTAACTGAGCGGTGAATTTTACTTTCGTTGAAAAAATATTCAATAACCACTTGGCAAACCGAATTTTTTGATTTACTTTAAATTAACAATTCGGTAACAACTGGCAAGGAGAGACGATGTTAACAGCGTTAGACAGACTGACTATCTATTCGGTTTTATGCTTCATCTCGTTTTGTGCATTAGTGCTTAGAACGCCAGCTGAGACCTCATTGATGCCTCTTGCAGGCATGAGTGCAACGATTATCGGGATTTGGATTGAGATGCACAAATGGTCAGGTGCATCAGAGCAAGAAAATTAGCACTTCTTGCTGTAATCGAAACCTATTGATATATACGCTCACCAAATTTAACGACACTTCATTCCGACACTATCCCCATTTTTCTTGGGCTTCCCCGCTGAAAGGCGGGATTTTTTTGCCTGTGATTTTCAAACCGCGTCCCCATTATAGACGGCATTTTTCTGTGATGGAGCTTTTTACTGATTCAGTTGTTAGTGTCCTAGGCAATAAGAATGAGCTAAAAAAATGCCCCAACCAACAGGTTAGGGCATTGAGTGTGTTACGGTTATCTCACGAGGTTAGAATATTTCTACTACAGGTAAGTTATCGCCCATTTCTTGAACGGGACGATCTTCATCGTAATCCAGTCCATTACCGACCGAGTAGTCATAGAGATAAAGGCTACCGGTTTCACCGTATTCACTGTATCCCCAACACTTCACGTCATGGTTATACAAAAGGGCACACATTTGGTAACCGCCGCCAGCGATATCAACCGCATAGCGATCGGTGCCGAGGTCAACTTCAGGAGCATTCAATGGCGTTTCACCAACGTCATCGCCCCACAGGATCTCTTGATCAAGACCCGCGGTGCCTTCGGTGCTGTCACCCCAACAGTTGAGGGTATGATCTTCAAACAGGGCACAAATCGCGCTGTAGCCGATTACCAACGTTTTGAGTGGCGCTGAGGTTTTCACATCAATAAAGCTAAGGCTGTCGCCCATTTCGTTACCAAAGTTGCCATTGTTATCAACGTCGACCCCAGCAACCCAATCGAAACCGCCTTTGCCTTCACATTCCACATCATTCAGCGCGTATTGGTTCAATTGAGAAATCAAATTGCTGTCAAACGAGGTGGTGCATTCTCCACGCGTTCGGTAGAACTCACCGTTATCCACGGAGCCATTGTCATTTTCGTCGATGAAGTACTCGATCGTGTAGCCCTGACCATTGTTACAGGTGTTCTCGGTAACTGACACCACGACGGGGCCGTTGCCATTACCACAGTAACTGAATTGCCAGTCTTGGCCTGCATCACCGATGTGATCATCACTGCGAGCTTGGCCACCTTGACCGCTACCGTTGTTGCCCCAACATTTCAAACGGTTGTTATCAAACGCGACACAGGTGTTCTCGTAGCCAGCAAAAATGTCGACAGGAATACCGTCGTTGTCAAGGTCGATTGCTTGCAAGAAATCGCCCATTTCGTTGGTATCATCGCCAATGTCGTTGCCATCGGGATCGTCATTACCGAGTGCATGATCCCCATTGTCGCCCCAGCATTTCACGCTGTTATCGGAAAGGATCGCACAGGTGTGTTGATAGCCAGCGGCCACTTTCACGGCGGTCAGTCGTACGCCAAGCGCATCGTTACCTAAATCTACGCTTGGCATGTTGTTGCCCAGTTCATCGCTGCTGTCACCAATGCTGGTGGTTTCACCATGGCCCAATCGACCACTGTTGCCTGAGCCCCAGCATTTTAAGCTGTCATCGCTTAAGATGGCGCAGGTGTGGCCTTCACCAATATCAAAGTCTTTGACGGTGAGGTTGTCACCGAGTGCAACGGCCGGAATGGCATTGCCCAGCTCCGCGGCGTCGTCACCGATGGTGTTACCGCCGTTCGCCACACGACCATTGGAGTCACTGCCCCAGCAACGCAGTTCGTTGGCGTCAGTCAGCATACAGCCGTGGTAGCCACCAATTTGCAATTTGCTGAAGACAAAGTCGCCAAGTTGTGACGATTGGATTTGCTCGGCGAGCGTGGTGCCATCTAGCTGGCCATTACTGTTATCGTCGATACCGTAAAGCACCATAGAACCACCCAGCGCACACAGTTGAGGAATGTCCATTCGCTCGGGTTCTGTCGTCAGGCGATTGAGGGTTTCGGTATTACATTGATTGCGACCTCCTGTCACTTCATCGTCACTCAGAATGCCATCAAGGTTGGTATCTGCGCCGAATTCAGTGCGAGTGCCACCCCAGTTGGTACAGTATGTGTCTCCCTTTTCAAGCGCTACGGTGTTCATGAGGGTTGGGTAGTTTTCATCGTCACAACGGTAGAAAATATCGGCTTCACCAAAATCAATACCAACTTCATCGCTGTCGCCTGTTGCAAACGCATAGCCGTTGTATCCCCAGCAGCGGACTAAGCTATCTTGGGTGATCATACAGGTGCCGTAATAGCTACCCGCAAGTTGTGCAGGCACAGGCTCAATCGCCAGTGAGGCGCTGGCTTGTGAGAAATTAATCCCATCACTGGTGGCAGTGAGGGTGAATGATTCCAGCTCTTCTTTGTCGGTATCATCTAGGATCGTGAGTGGGATCGGGTACTCACGATAGCCCGCGGTCAAGTCGACGCTTTCTGGTGCGCTAAAGTCTTGATCTTTTTCAGCATCGCCAGAGGTGGTGATGAGTACGGTTTGATCGGAGCAAAGTTTGTGCTCAAACACCACGCTGGCACTCACGTCACCTTGGTCTTCAAAGACGCGCTGTGAAGCAAATTGAATCGATGCGCTTGGCAAGGTTTCACCATTATCGGTGATGTTGGCAAAGGCACTGTAGTTGCCTTCATCGCTATTTACTTGCAGCAGCAGCATTTCGTCACATTCATAGGTGGCGTCACTGATCAAAGGAATGCGAATTTCTTTGCTGGTTTCCCCTGGTGTGAACGTCAGTGTGCCTGCCATAGCTTCGAAGTCTTCGTTGGCGGTAGCTGTGATACTGACGGTGCCGTAGGTGAAGTCGAGCGCATTGTCTTGAGCTTCTGACAATGAAAGAGTAAAGACAATATCATCATCGTTTTCATTCACGTTTGAGCCAAGTACACTTACTTCTAGTGGGTGGAAATCCTCGCCATTACACAGGTATTCACTTGATTGGATTTCATCGCTGTCGAGCACATCATTCCGGTTGAGATCCAGCCCTACATCGATTTTTGAACCGCCGTTGGCGCAGTTTGCGCCCGCCAATTCAGGGGTTATCTCAATTAAAGAGTTAATCCCGTCTTGACCATTGCTGCCATCGGCACCATCATTTCCGTCTGCTCCGTCTGCTCCGTCTGCTCCGTCTGCTCCGTCTGCTCCGTCTGCTCCGTCTGCTCCGTCTGCTCCGTCTGCTCCGTCGCTCCCATCCGCACTGTTTGAACCATTACAAATATAACGTTGATTGGTGATCTCACTGTCATCAAGTTGCTGGTTGCGATCGGTATCGAGACCGCTATTGATGATGGTGCCGCCCGTCGCACAGTCTGCACCGCTTGGCTCGTCGGTCAGTTTGATTAGCGAGAAGTAACCGGCGTTGTTGGCAAAAGTCGCGCTGTCATTACACAAATAGAATTGATACAGCGTTTCTTCTTCATTCAATTGACCATCGGCGTCATAATCAAAGCCAGTATCAATACGCTGACCACCGGTGACACATTGGCCGGCTTCCGCTTCCGCATGAGTTTGGAACAACGCGTTGATGGTTTGATTGTTGTCACTTTTATTACAGATCACCTGTTGGTCGGTCATTTCCTGATCACTGAGTTGACCGTCGCCATTGCTGTCGAAGCCTGTGAAAAATTGCTGACCACCGTAGAGGCAGGCCGCACCAGTAGCTATTTGTGTTGATTGGAAAAGAAAGGCGTTGGCGACATCGGAATTATTGGCCGCGTCGACGGGATTGCTGTCTCCACCACAGCCGGCCAGTACCAGAATGGGTACGGAGTAAAGCGCAAATTTTATCATCATGCATCCTTGCATCGTATGTTTATGTGAATTTATTTTATAAAATCATTTAGTTAGCGTTTGTTGTTTCTGATGTGTTAAATATTAACAAGGCCTGACGCCGATGCTCAAGGGGACTTTAATGCCTGTCTTACTTTTGAGATGAATGTGTTTAGTAAGTTAGTGTGGTTTCAATGTTCATATTGTGTGAGCATTGTAGTTGAAAGTAGAGTGGGGCAAATCGTGGAATTAGAAGACATCTATCGTCGAGATCTTAACTTATTGGTCGCGCTTCGCGTGCTAATTGAAGAGAGCAGCGTCAGCAAAGCAGCAACGCGTCTGAATTTAAGCCAATCGGCTATGAGCCGCGTACTCGGTCGATTACGTGATTTGCTCGGCGATCCGTTGTTTACACGCCAAGGTCAGCACTTAATACCGACGCAAAAGGCGTTAGAAATCGATCGCTCTTTGGGGGACCCTCTGGAGTCACTGCGCCAATTACTTTCTCCACGAGAGTTTGACCCGCGTAGCTGTGATCAAACTTTTAATATTGCCACGACGGATTATGCGATGCAGACCATTCTGCCTTTCGCATTACCACGTATCTATCAAGAAGCGCCGAATGTATCGTTTAACTTTTTGCCGCTGCAACACGATCGTTTGTCTGATCAGTTAACTTATGAAGGCGCGGACTTAGCGATTTGTCGCCCTACGGGGCCGGTTGAACCATTACGTAGTGAAGTGTTAGGGCGAGTCGGTGTGCTGTGTATGCTCTCTAAGCAACACCCTTTGGCGAATGAAGAGATGAGCTTAGACGATTACTTAAGTTACCCACATGCAATGATTGCGATCAGTGATGGGGTAAAAGCGTTGATTGAACAAGCCTTAATGGAAAAGCCAAAACGTAAAATGGTGCTTCGTGCTTATCATCTGGAAGCCGCGCTGGCGATCGTTGATACGTTACCCATCATCATTACGGTACCTGCGGATTTAGCTTACTTGGTTGCCGATCGTTATGATTTGGTGGTGAAGCCATTACCATTCCAATTCACGCCGTTTGAGTACTCAATGATTTGGCATGCTCGCTGTGAGCACTCGCCCGCTCAAGAGTGGTTGCGTGCAGTGGTTCGTGAAGAGTGTAGCCGGCTTATTGCCAAACGAATTGAAGACATGGGGTTGGGTTGATTTGATTGAATAATTGCGAACTTGTCCTAGTGTTTTAATTACAACCATAATAAAACACTAGGAAGTTCTATGAGCAAGCAACGCCACGGAAGCGCAGTGCTTTCGATGTCATTTTTGTCGCTCGGTTTATCTTTTTCTGTTGTTGCAGAGCAATCTGTAGTGGAAGTTTGTGCCGATTGCCATGGGCAAGATGGACAAGCGAGAGAAAACACCATCCCCAACCTATGGGGGTTATCGGAATCTTATCTAACAAGCCAAGTTAAAGCGTTTCGCGAACAAAAACGCACCAGCACCTTCATGCAACCAATCGTGCATGACCTCACTGATGAACAAATCAAACAAGCCGTCGCTCACTATGTAGCTCAGCCTGACGCTAAAACATTCACCATTAAATGGCGTGGTGAAACGTGGCCGGGAGATATATCTCTGGGAGAACAAATCGCATACAGCGGTAAATGGCAAGATAACGTACCTGCTTGCGTGAGTTGCCACGGCCCGAGCGGCGTAGGCGTTGACCCTTCCTTTCCTCGACTTGCTGGGCAAAATGCGGATTATCTAAAAAAAACAGTTGATGGCTTGGAAGCAAGACAAGCGTCCACCGGGTGTGCTGGGCTCTATGGTGTCGATATCTAAGGCGCTCAGTGACGAAGAAATTGCTGCGGTATCGGATTACTTCGCTAACCTAGGGGAGCAATGATTATGAATCGATACATTTTGTACATTGTTCTGCTTGCTCCTATGGTGATGGCTGAAGACGCCTACACTGAACTGCATGAGATAGGTTCGATGCGTGATCTTAAAGATAACGAAACGCATCATCAGCCTCAAGATTGGCAAAGTTTACCAGAGGGAGAGTTAGGCGAATCCATCAAACGTGGTTATTCGTTGTTTATGAACACGCAGCAGCTGCACAAGTCAGGTAAAGTGAACAACGGCATGAACTGCACTAACTGCCACATTGGTGGTGGTCAGGTAGCCGATGCCGCGCCAATGTGGGCTGCGTATGTTTCTTACCCCGCGTATCGTGGTAAGAATAAACGCGTGAATACCTTTGGAGATCGTCTGCAAGGCTGCTTTCTTTATTCTATGAATGCGAAAGATGGCAAACCACCAGAGGTATTGAGCCAAGAGATCAAAGACCTCAACGCCTATTCCTATTGGGTGTCGTTTGGGGGGGTGGTAGATAACAACCTACCCGGACGTGGATTTGCGAATATTGATAAACCAAAGCAAGAACCTGATTTCGCTCGTGGGGAAGAGGTTTATCAAAAGCAATGTGCGGTTTGCCATGCAGAAAATGGGCAGGGACGACAAGTTGCTGAGCGTTACGTGTTCCCGCCATTATGGGGCAAAGACAGCTACAACTGGGGGGCAGGGATGCATCGTATCAACACGGCAGCGGCTTTCATTAAAGCCAATATGCCGCTTGGGCAGGGCTATAGTTTAAGTGATCAAGATGCTTGGGATGTGGCGCTGTACATTAACAGCCATGAGCGTCCACAGGAGCCAAGGTTTAAGGGGAATGTCGAGCAGACCAAAGAAGCATTCCATCAGCACAACGGAACCTATGGTCTGCCAAGTCCGCTCGATAAGCACATCCTTGGCTCTCAAGCGTATTAACTCAAACGCAATACAGCAAAAAGCCGGCAATGAACCGGCTTTGTTTATTCTATCGAGTTGCTAACGCTTATAGCTTGATAACCACACGACCCGTTACTTGGCCGTTCGTGATGTCTTCTGCGTATTTTGGCGCTTCAGCTAGTTCTACTTCAGTACAAGCTTGTTCGAAGTAGCTGTCTGGTAGTAGCTCTACCAATTTTTCCCATGCTGCTGTACGTTTTTCAAATGGGCATGAAACAGAATCCACACCTTGTAGACGAACGTTACGTAGGATGAACGGCATCACTGTCGTTGGTAGATCGAAACCACCTGCAAGACCACAAGCCGCGACTGCGCTGTTGTAATCCATTTGCGCCAACACTTTTGCTAGTACTTTGCTACCTACGGTATCAACGGCACCTGCCCATACTTGTTTTTCGAGTGGGCGAGCTGGCTCTTCAAATTCAACACGGTCGATGATGCGGCTAGCACCTAACTTTTCTAGTAGCGGGCCATTTTGTTCAACACGACCAGTTACGGCCGCAACTTTGTAACCAAGCTGAGCTAGAAGCGTTACTGCTACTGAGCCTACACCGCCGCTTGCGCCTGTCACTAGGATTTCTCCTGCTTCAGGTTTGATGCCCGCATCCAATAGAGCCTGAACACATAACATGCCAGTGAAGCCTGCAGTACCCACCATCATTGCTTTCTTGCTGTCTAGACCTTTTGGTAATGGCACTAGCCAATCCGCTTTTAGACGAGCACGTTGAGACATGCCGCCCCAATGGTTTTCACCTACGCCCCAACCAGTAAGGACAACTTTGTCACCTGCTTGGTAGCGGCCGTCTTCTGAGCTTACTACCGTGCCTGCTAGGTCAATACCCGGCACCATCGGGAAGTTACGGATGATTTTACCTTTACCTGTGATCGCAAGGCCGTCTTTGTAGTTCAACGATGAGTAATCAACGTCAATCAGAACGTCGCCTTCAGGCAATTGTGTTTCATCGATTTGCTCGATGCTAGCGATAGTACGTTTGTCTTCTTGATTTAGAACTAGAGCATTAAACATAAGGTTCTCCGATTGTGCGGTAGCGTGACTCTGGGTCACATGCAGCAAGATATCAACTGGTGCTAAGTGTATGTCTTCTTTGTCTATGAATAAAATGAAACTTGAGCATTTAATGTATGCTTTTTATGCATGTGAGCAATGTTTGGCGCAAAACAAAGGGCGACATCAGATGCCGCCCTTAAGTGTAATACTAAAAATTTTCAGTATTGGTTCATTTGTTCGTGATTGTTGGGCTGATCACTACGACTTAGCGATTCTCAAGCAATCTAAGGTCGCTCAAATACGGTCGCAATCCCCTGACCTAAACCAATACACATGGTTGCGAGACCGTATTTTGCGTCTTTAGCTTCCATGAGGTTGATTAGCGTCGTTGAGATACGTGAGCCAGAACAGCCAAGTGGGTGCCCCAATGCAATCGCACCGCCATTGAGGTTGACCTTCTCATCCATTACATCAAGTAGGCCTAGGTCTTTTGCACATGGCAGAGATTGTGCCGCAAATGCTTCGTTTAGCTCAACCACATCCATGTCTTCAATTGATAGACCTGCGCGCTTAAGTGCTTTCTGTGTAGCTGGTACAGGACCATAACCCATGATGGAAGGATCGCAGCCCGCAATGGCCATGCCTTTGATGCGTGCACGAATCTTCAAGCCAAGTTCATTGGCTTTCTCTTCACTCATGATCAACATCGCTGATGCACCATCAGACAGCGCCGATGATGTACCGGCTGTTACTGTGCCGTTAGTAGGGTCGAATACTGGACGAAGTTGAGATAGGCCTTCAACGGATGTTTCAGGACGAATCACTTCATCGTGATCTAGAGTGAATAGCGTGCCGTCTGCTGCGTGGCCTTCAATCGGTAGGATTTCGCTTTTAAAGCGACCCTCTACGGTTGCAGCATGTGCACGAGCATGAGAACGCGCAGCAAACTCGTCTTGCTGCTCACGGCTAATACCATGCAACTTACCAAGCATTTCTGCCGTTAAGCCCATCATGCCTGCTGCTTTTGCTACCGTCTTTGACATACCTGGGTGGAAGTCCACGCCGTGATTCATTGGTACGTGTCCCATGTGTTCGACACCACCAATTAGACAGATTTCAGCATCGCCAGTCATGATGGCACGTGTTCCATCGTGTAGCGCTTGCATTGATGAGCCACACAGGCGGTTAACCGTCACCGCACCAATTTCAATCGGAAGACCTGCAAGCAAAGCGGCATTACGTGCAACGTTAAAACCTTGTTCTAGTGTTTGTTGTACACAGCCCCAGTAGATATCTTCAATCTCACTTGGGTTCACCTGTGGGTTACGCGCCAGAATACCTTTCATTAGGCGCGCAGATAGGTCTTCTGCTCGTGTATGACGGAAAGCACCACCTTTAGAGCGACCCATTGGAGTACGTAGGCAATCGACTACGACAACGTTTCTTGTTTGATTAGTCATTTTAGAATCCCTCCTTAGATAGAACCTTGCTGTTGTGCACCGTAAAAGCTTTCACCTTTCGCCGCCATATCAATCAGCATCTGCGGTACTTGGTACATTGCACCTAGTTCTGAGTATTGTTTTGCCATGGCAACAAACTCAGCGATACCTATACTATCTAGGTAACGGAATACGCCGCCGCGGAATGGAGGGAAGCCAAGCCCATAAACCAATGCCATATCTGCTTCCTGAGGAGTGGCGATGATGCCTTCTTGTAGACACAGTACCACTTCGTTGATCATTGGAATCATCATGCGTTGAATGATGGTCTGCTCGTCAAAGTCCTGCTTATCGGCACAAACGTCAGCGAGTACCGACAAGATTTCTTCAGAGAAGGTTTTCTTCGGTTTACCTTTTCTATCAATGGTGTAGCTGTAGAAGCCATTACCATTTTTCTGGCCGTATTTATCTGCTTCGAACAGTGCATCGATCGCGTCACGACCTTGTTTGCCCATGCGCTCAGGGAAACCTTGCGCCATCACGGCTTGTGCGTGGTGGGCGGTATCAATACCAACAACATCGAGCAAGTATGCAGGTCCCATCGGCCAGCCAAACTTACGCTCCATGATTTTGTCGATTTTCGTAAAGTCAGCACCATCACGAAGTAGCATGCTGAAGCCGCCAAAGTATGGGAATAGAACGCGGTTAACAAAGAATCCTGGGCAGTCATTGACGACAATTGGTGATTTGCCCATTTTCGCTGCGTATGCAACAACACGATTGATGGTTTCATCAGAGGTGTGCTCACCACGGATGATCTCAACAAGAGGCATACGATGCACAGGGTTAAAGAAGTGCATACCACAGAAGTTTTCTGGGCGTTTTAGCGATTTCGCCAAAAGGTTAATTGGAATTGTCGAGGTGTTTGAGGTTATAACGGTGTCGTCACCGACATGCGCTTCTACTTCACTTAGAACTGCGGCTTTTACTTTCGGGTTTTCAACCACGGCTTCAACAATCACGTCTGATTCTTCGATACCCGCGTAATGTAAGCTTGGTGTGATAGACGCTAAGATGCCTGCCATCTTAAAGCCGTCAATGCGACCACGAGATAGGCGTTTATTCAGCAGTTTAGAGGCTTCGGTCATTCCTAAATCGAGTGATGGTTGTGCGATGTCTTTCATTAAGACTGGGACGCCTTTTAATGCAGATTGGTAGGCGATACCGCCACCCATGATCCCCGCACCAAGAACGGCTGCACGTTGTGTATCTTTACTCGCTGACTTGGCTGACTTTTTAGCAAGCCCTTTGATGTATTGGTCATTAAGGAAGAGACCAACCAGTGATTTTGCTTCTTCTGACTTAGCCAGTTTTACGAAGTGTTTGCGCTCAATGTCTAGTGCTTCATTGCGAGCGAAGCGCGCGCCTTCTTCAATAGTAACAACCGCTGTCATTGGTGCAGGGTAGTGAGGACCTGCTTTTTGTGCCACCAGCCCCTTCGCCATGGTAAAGCTCATCATTGATTCAAGCTTACTTAGTGTGAGTGGTGATGTCTTTTGTTTGCGACGAGCTTGCCAGTCTAGCTTCTCGTTGATTGCCGATGTCAGTGTTTGTAGTGCTGACTCGTAAAGTGCGTCGCTATCAACAACCGCATCAAGAAGACCAATCTTCAATGCTTCATCCGCACGATACGCTTTACCTTGCGTGATCACTTCCATTGCACTGTCGGCACCGATAACTCGTGGCAGACGTACGCAACCGCCAAAGCCAGGCATGATGCCTAATTTTGTTTCTGGTAGACCGATGCTGGTGGTTTTGTCACCAATTCGCATATCAGTTGCAAGCACGCACTCACAACCGCCACCTAACGTGTGACCTTTTAGTACCGAGATAGTCGGGACAGGCAAGTCTTCCAGCTTGTTGAAGATGCTGTTAGCAAATTGCAGCCACTGATCGAGCTCAGCGTCTGTCTTAGCAAAAAGACCTAAGAATTCAGTGATGTCCGCGCCAACAATGAACGCGTCTTTATCTGAGGTGAGCATCAAGCCCTTCAGCCCTTGGTGCGCTATTAGGGCATCAAGAGCTTTGTCGAGTGACTCTAGTGTTGCTAGATCGAGCTTGTTTACGGATTTTGGAGAGCAGAAGCTAAGCTCTGCAATGCCATCTTGTACTTCCTTTACCTGTAGGGTTTCGGCTTGGTAAATCATTGTCTATCTCCATGACATACAATCTTGGATTGTCTGTATACCGATTTGATGCGGGCTGAGCGCCGTATAGGGCAGCAAATTGATATAGAGGAAAGTCGTTATATTTGTTGTTCTGGTTTGACCAGTGAAGTTAGTTTGGACCTCGCATTGGTTAATTTCAATACATTTTTTAAACAAGTGTTTAACATTGTGCGCTGGTGCAGATCTTATGCGACTCACAATTCCGTCTCGTGATAGACTTTGGACAAAGAGAAAAGTGACCTAATCCTATGAATGACAAGCCTTATCTTATCCCTGCCGCGCCTGCTCAATTTGAAGAAGAAATCAAAAAGAGCGTCTTTATTACCTATTTGGCTCATACGCCGAACATAGAGGCTGCAAAGGCGTTCGTAGAGCAGATCAAAACCAAGCACTCTGATGCAAGGCATAACTGCTGGGGATTTGTTGCGGGTCGACCAGAAGATTCGATGAAGTGGGGGTTTAGCGATGACGGAGAACCATCGGGGACAGCCGGAAAACCGATCCTAGCTCAATTGTCTGGTTCTGGTGTAGGAGAACTCACAGCTGTTGTTACTCGATATTCTGGTGGCATTAAGTTAGGCACGGGTGGTTTGGTGAAAGCTTATGGTGGCGGTGTGCAACAAGCGCTCAAGCTGCTTCAAACAATTGAGAAAAAAATAACCACAAAACTCCGTCTAGAGTTAGACTATGGTTTTATGCCTATCGCACAGTCGATCATGCCCCAGTTTGGTGCGGTTGAAGTTGAAGCTGAGTACAGCGATCAGGTGGTATTAGTGTTGGAAATTGAGCTACGTGAAGTGAGCGCCTTTACCCAAACTATCATCAACAAAAGCGGTGCAAAGGCAATTGTCACCCCTATAGACGGACAATAATGAAATATAGGAAGCCACAGGGACAGCTTCGCTAGTCAATTAATCCATGCAATTTCGTTCAATTATTCGAATCGTCGGGCTATTGCTCGCGCTTTTTAGTGTCACAATGCTCGCGCCAGCATTGGTCGCGCTTATCTATCGAGATGGTGCGGGTGTACCTTTTGTCACGACTTTCTTCGTACTTCTATTGTGTGGTGGGATATGTTGGTTCCCAAACCGCAGGTATAAACACGAGCTTAAAGCGCGTGATGGCTTTCTTATTGTTGTTCTTTTCTGGACCGTACTTGGTAGTGCAGGCTCTATTCCTTTTCTGATCTCAGATAACCCCAATGTATCTGTGACTGACGCTTTTTTTGAGTCTTTCTCTGCTTTAACGACAACGGGTGCGACGGTGATCGTCGGGCTCGACGAGTTGCCAAAAGCGATTCTCTTTTATCGCCAGCTTCTGCAGTGGTTTGGCGGTATGGGGATCATCGTATTAGCCGTTGCAATCCTACCAGTGCTTGGTATCGGTGGTATGCAGCTTTATCGTGCAGAAATCCCAGGGCCAGTCAAAGATACTAAGATGACGCCGCGTATTGCCGAAACGGCTAAAGCGCTATGGTATATCTATTTAAGTCTGACGATCGCATGTGCTGCAGCATTTTGGGTTGCGGGAATGACGCCATTCGATGCGATTAGCCATAGCTTCTCAACCATTGCTATCGGTGGTTTCTCTACGCACGATGCCAGCATGGGCTATTTCGATAGCTATGCCATTAACATGATCACCGTTGTCTTCTTGTTAATCTCAGCATGTAACTATTCTTTGCACTTCGCCGCGTTTGCGTCTGGCGGCGTGCATCCTAAATACTATTGGAAAGATCCAGAGTTCCGCGCGTTCATCTTTATACAAGTTGTTTTGTTCTTGGTGTGCTTCTTATTATTGTTGAATCACCATTCTTACGACTCAACCTATGATGCATTCGATCAAGCGCTTTTTCAGACCGTGTCCATCTCAACTACGGCTGGCTTTACCACAACCGGCTTTGCTGATTGGCCATTATTCTTACCAGTGCTGTTGTTGTTCTCTTCTTTTATAGGTGGTTGTGCTGGTTCGACTGGCGGCGGCATGAAAGTGATCCGTATTCTGCTACTGACCTTACAAGGCGCGCGTGAGCTGAAGCGTTTGGTGCACCCTCGTGCGGTTTACACCATCAAAGTGGGTGGCAGTGCTCTGCCGCAAAGAGTCGTTGATGCGGTTTGGGGATTCTTCTCTGCTTACGCTTTGGTGTTCGTGGTTTGTATGTTGGGCTTGATTGCTACAGGGATGGATGAGCTAAGCGCGTTCTCTGCGGTTGCAGCAACGCTCAACAACTTAGGTCCAGGTTTGGGTGAAGTTGCGCTTCACTTTGGCGATGTGAACGACAAAGCAAAATGGGTATTGATTGTTTCTATGCTGTTTGGCCGTTTGGAAATCTTTACCTTACTTATTCTACTTACGCCGACGTTTTGGCGTAGCTAAGGGGAAATCGTGGCAAAAGCATTATTTCTATATTCCTCCCGTGAAGGGCAGACTAAAAAAATTCTCCACTATATAGATGAGAAGCTAACAGACTTCGAATGCGAGCTGGTGGATTTACATAATGTTGAGATGATTGATTTTAGCCAATACGACAGGGTATTGATTGGAGCGTCTATTCGTTATGGTCATCTTAATAAGAAGCTGTACCAGTTTATTGAGCGAAACCTCAATCAACTTGAACAAAGTAAAGTGGCGTTTTTCTGCGTAAACCTAACCGCTCGTAAAGAAGACCAAGGAAAGGATACGCCAGAGGGTAGTGCTTACATTCGTAAGTTCCTAATCAAGTCGCCTTGGAAACCAACCTTAATCGGTGTTTTTGCTGGTGCTCTTTATTACCCACGTTACGGATGGTTCGACAAAACTATGATTAAGTTCATTATGTCGATGACAGGTGGTGAAACCGATACGACCAAAGAAGTGGAATACACCAATTGGGAAAAAGTGGCTCTTTTCGCAGATAAATTCAAAGAACTGTAGAAATAACGTGCTCTTTTGACCGCTTTTGAAGCAAATTTATCCGAACGATAAAAAAATCAAAAAAAACGAGAAAAAGGGCTTGCCAATGTGATCGCAATCTCTATAATGCCACCTCGCTGACACGGCAACGCTTCGAAAGAAACGAGGTTGAGTTAGCAAGCCAATTAGCCAAGCGGAAACGCTTGAAAGAAAGTTTGAAAAAAGTGATTGACACTAAACTTTAACTCGCTAAAATGGCCGTCCGATTTGAGCAAGGCTCAATAGGAAAGCTCTTTAACAATATAGACCTATCAATCTGTGTGGGCACTCGTTGATGATAATCCAATTAGAAACTTCGGTTTCAAATTAGGTTTCAATGAACTGAGTGACCAATCAAGACTTCTTTTGGCAACATTAGGGGACTTGGCACAGTCAATTCATTATCATTCTGTTGGAATGATAATAGCTTTAAAATTACTTCTTACTTTCGAGTAAGGATGAGTTTTGAAGTCAGTATTCGTTGAGCCGAACAAAATCTTAAATTGAAGAGTTTGATCATGGCTCAGATTGAACGCTGGCGGCAGGCCTAACACATGCAAGTCGAGCGGAAACGACTTAACTGAACCTTCGGGGAACGTTAAGGGCGTCGAGCGGCGGACGGGTGAGTAATGCCTAGGAAATTGCCCTGATGTGGGGGATAACCATTGGAAACGATGGCTAATACCGCATGATGCCTACGGGCCAAAGAGGGGGACCTTAGGGCCTCTCGCGTCAGGATATGCCTAGGTGGGATTAGCTAGTTGGTGAGGTAATGGCTCACCAAGGCGACGATCCCTAGCTGGTCTGAGAGGATGATCAGCCACACTGGAACTGAGACACGGTCCAGACTCCTACGGGAGGCAGCAGTGGGGAATATTGCACAATGGGCGCAAGCCTGATGCAGCCATGCCGCGTGTGTGAAGAAGGCCTTCGGGTTGTAAAGCACTTTCAGTCGTGAGGAAGGTAGTGTAGTTAATAGCTGCATTATTTGACGTTAGCGACAGAAGAAGCACCGGCTAACTCCGTGCCAGCAGCCGCGGTAATACGGAGGGTGCGAGCGTTAATCGGAATTACTGGGCGTAAAGCGCATGCAGGTGGTTTGTTAAGTCAGATGTGAAAGCCCGGGGCTCAACCTCGGAATAGCATTTGAAACTGGCAGACTAGAGTACTGTAGAGGGGGGTAGAATTTCAGGTGTAGCGGTGAAATGCGTAGAGATCTGAAGGAATACCGGTGGCGAAGGCGGCCCCCTGGACAGATACTGACACTCAGATGCGAAAGCGTGGGGAGCAAACAGGATTAGATACCCTGGTAGTCCACGCCGTAAACGATGTCTACTTGGAGGTTGTGGCCTTGAGCCGTGGCTTTCGGAGCTAACGCGTTAAGTAGACCGCCTGGGGAGTACGGTCGCAAGATTAAAACTCAAATGAATTGACGGGGGCCCGCACAAGCGGTGGAGCATGTGGTTTAATTCGATGCAACGCGAAGAACCTTACCTACTCTTGACATCCAGAGAACTTTCCAGAGATGGATTGGTGCCTTCGGGAACTCTGAGACAGGTGCTGCATGGCTGTCGTCAGCTCGTGTTGTGAAATGTTGGGTTAAGTCCCGCAACGAGCGCAACCCTTATCCTTGTTTGCCAGCGAGTAATGTCGGGAACTCCAGGGAGACTGCCGGTGATAAACCGGAGGAAGGTGGGGACGACGTCAAGTCATCATGGCCCTTACGAGTAGGGCTACACACGTGCTACAATGGCGCATACAGAGGGCAGCAAGCTAGCGATAGTGAGCGAATCCCAAAAAGTGCGTCGTAGTCCGGATTGGAGTCTGCAACTCGACTCCATGAAGTCGGAATCGCTAGTAATCGTGGATCAGAATGCCACGGTGAATACGTTCCCGGGCCTTGTACACACCGCCCGTCACACCATGGGAGTGGGCTGCAAAAGAAGTAGGTAGTTTAACCTTCGGGAGGACGCTTACCACTTTGTGGTTCATGACTGGGGTGAAGTCGTAACAAGGTAGCGCTAGGGGAACCTGGCGCTGGATCACCTCCTTATACGATGATTACTCACGATGAGTGTCCACACAGATTGATACGGTTTATAAGTAAGAGACGATACTGGGTCTGTAGCTCAGGTGGTTAGAGCGTTCGCCTGATAAGCGAGAGGTCGGTGGTTCGAGTCCACTCAGACCCACCAATTTCCTTGGAAATTGGCACACAGTATCACACTGATGGGGCTATAGCTCAGCTGGGAGAGCGCCTGCCTTGCACGCAGGAGGTCTGCGGTTCGATCCCGCATAGCTCCACCATCTTTAAGCGCATTCGATGAGTGCTTTTAAAAATGGTTTTCATCAGAAAATCTAGCTCTTTAACAATTTGGAAAGCTGACAAAACAAACTTTTAAGTTTGTTTGTAAAGTTCTCAATGTTTGTCTTTATGACAAACACCAAAAAACACATTCAAGTGTTCTTGGGAATATCACTTTTACTGTGATTATTCGAAATTGAGTCCGGCAAAATCGATATGTCTCTCGCTCATTCAAATAATGAGAGACAACTTTGGTGATTTGAACATCAACTCGAAACTCCTTCGGGTTGTATGGTTAAGTGACTAAGCGTACACGGTGGATGCCTTGGCAGTCAGAGGCGATGAAGGACGTATTAACTTGCGATAAGCCCAGATTAGGTAGTAAAAACCACTTGAGTCTGGGATTTCCGAATGGGGAAACCCACTAGCATAAGCTAGTATCGCTGCGTGAATACATAGCGCAGCGAGGCGAACCGGGGGAACTGAAACATCTAAGTACCCCGAGGAAAAGAAATCAACCGAGATTCCGAAAGTAGCGGCGAGCGAAATTGGACTAGCCCTTAAGCTTTATATGCGTTAGACGAACGGTCTGGAAAGTCCGGCAATAAAGGGTGATAGCCCCGTAGTTGACAACGCACATTCAGTGAAATCGAGTAGGGCGGGACACGTGATATCCTGTCTGAATATGGGGGGACCATCCTCCAAGGCTAAATACTACTGACTGACCGATAGTGAACCAGTACCGTGAGGGAAAGGCGAAAAGAACCCCTGTGAGGGGAGTGAAATAGAACCTGAAACCGTGTACGTACAAGCAGTAGGAGCACCTTCGTGGTGTGACTGCGTACCTTTTGTATAATGGGTCAGCGACTTATATTCAGTGGCAAGGTTAACCATCTAGGGGAGCCGTAGCGAAAGCGAGTGTTAACTGCGCGACTTAGTCGCTGGATATAGACCCGAAACCAGGTGATCTAGCCATGGGCAGGTTGAAGATTGAGTAACATCAATTGGAGGACCGAACCGACTAATGTTGAAAAATTAGCGGATGACTTGTGGCTAGGGGTGAAAGGCCAATCAAACCTGGAGATAGCTGGTTCTCCCCGAAAGCTATTTAGGTAGCGCCTCGGACGAATACTACTGGGGGTAGAGCACTGTTAAGGCTAGGGGGTCATCCCGACTTACCAACCCTTTGCAAACTCCGAATACCAGTAAGTACTATCCGGGAGACACACGGCGGGTGCTAACGTCCGTCGTGGAGAGGGAAACAACCCAGACCGCCAGCTAAGGTCCCAAATTATTACTAAGTGGGAAACGATGTGGGAAGGCTCAGACAGCCAGGATGTTGGCTTAGAAGCAGCCATCATTTAAAGAAAGCGTAATAGCTCACTGGTCGAGTCGGCCTGCGCGGAAGATGTAACGGGGCTAAGTAATAAACCGAAGCTGCGGCAATGAAGTTTACTTCATTGGGTAGGGGAGCGTTCTGTAAGCCGTTGAAGGTGTGTTGTAAAGCATGCTGGAGGTATCAGAAGTGCGAATGCTGACATGAGTAACGATAAAGGGGGTGAAAAACCTCCTCGCCGGAAGACCAAGGGTTCCTGTCCAACGTTAATCGGGGCAGGGTAAGTCGACCCCTAAGGCGAGGCCGAAAGGCGTAGTCGATGGGAAACGGGTTAATATTCCCGTACTTCTTACAATTGCGATGGGGGGACGGAGAAGGCTAGGTGGGCCTGGCGACGGTTGTCCAGGTTCAAGTGCGTAGGCTGAAGAGTTAGGTAAATCCGGCTCTTCTTAAGGCTGAGACACGACGTCGAGCTACTACGGTAGTGAAGTCATTGATGCCATGCTTCCAGGAAAAGCCTCTAAGCTTCAGATTGTAAGGAATCGTACCCCAAACCGACACAGGTGGTCGGGTAGAGAATACCAAGGCGCTTGAGAGAACTCGGGTGAAGGAACTAGGCAAAATGGTACCGTAACTTCGGGAGAAGGTACGCTCTTGATGGTGAAGTCCCTTGCGGATGGAGCTGACGAGAGTCGCAGATACCAGGTGGCTGCAACTGTTTATTAAAAACACAGCACTGTGCAAAATCGTAAGATGACGTATACGGTGTGACGCCTGCCCGGTGCCGGAAGGTTAATTGATGGGGTTAGACTTCGGTCGAAGCTCTTGATCGAAGCCCCGGTAAACGGCGGCCGTAACTATAACGGTCCTAAGGTAGCGAAATTCCTTGTCGGGTAAGTTCCGACCTGCACGAATGGCGTAATGATGGCCACGCTGTCTCCACCCGAGACTCAGTGAAATTGAAATCGCTGTGAAGATGCAGTGTACCCGCGGCTAGACGGAAAGACCCCGTGAACCTTTACTACAGCTTGGCACTGAACATTGACCCTACATGTGTAGGATAGGTGGGAGGCTTTGAAGCACAGTCGCTAGATTGTGTGGAGCCGTCCTTGAAATACCACCCTTGTAGTGTTGATGTTCTAACGTCGACCCCTAATCGGGGTTGCGGACAGTGCCTGGTGGGTAGTTTGACTGGGGCGGTCTCCTCCCAAAGAGTAACGGAGGAGCACGAAGGTGGGCTAATCACGGTTGGACATCGTGAGGTTAGTGCAATGGCATAAGCCCGCTTGACTGCGAGAATGACAATTCGAGCAGGTGCGAAAGCAGGTCATAGTGATCCGGTGGTTCTGTATGGAAGGGCCATCGCTCAACGGATAAAAGGTACTCCGGGGATAACAGGCTGATACCGCCCAAGAGTTCATATCGACGGCGGTGTTTGGCACCTCGATGTCGGCTCATCACATCCTGGGGCTGAAGTCGGTCCCAAGGGTATGGCTGTTCGCCATTTAAAGTGGTACGCGAGCTGGGTTTAGAACGTCGTGAGACAGTTCGGTCCCTATCTGCCGTGGGCGTTGGAAGATTGAAGGGGGCTGCTCCTAGTACGAGAGGACCGGAGTGGACGAACCTCTGGTGTTCGGGTTGTGTCGCCAGACGCATTGCCCGGTAGCTAAGTTCGGAATCGATAACCGCTGAAAGCATCTAAGCGGGAAGCGAGCCCTGAGATGAGTCTTCCCTGATACTTTAAGTATCCTAAAGGGTTGTTCGAGACTAGAACGTTGATAGGCAGGGTGTGTAAGCGTTGTGAGGCGTTGAGCTAACCTGTACTAATTGCCCGTGAGGCTTAACCATACAACACCCAAGGGGTTTTGATGGACTCAATGCAAGAACGATTGAATGTGTAAGAACTTAGAAACAGCTTTCCGAATTAAAGAATTTGCTTGGCGACCATAGCGATTTGGACCCACCTGACTTCCATTCCGAACTCAGAAGTGAAACGAATTAGCGCCGATGGTAGTGTGGGGTTTCCCCATGTGAGAGTAGGACATCGCCAGGCTTTAAATTTAGACTTAAATGTCTAACCAGTGCGGAGCGGTAGTTCAGTTGGTTAGAATACCGGCCTGTCACGCCGGGGGTCGCGGGTTCGAGTCCCGTCCGCTCCGCCACTTATTTAGAAAGCCTTGCTAGAAATAGCAAGGCTTTCGTCGTTTCTAGAGCCTTCAATTTCCTACTTGCTCTAGCCTTATTTACCATTAAGCTCCCTCCTTCTCAAGCCGACCTCTTTTACTTCTTTATTATATGTGTGTAGGTGCTTACTACCTTTTTAGTGCCTATAAAATATGGATCTTCATTTATAACCTCTGACCCATAAGCATTATGACTGCACATCTTTAAAAGATAAGTGAGAATCATTATTAATATTTAGTTACACTCACATCAATTGGAATAATGAGTGACTAAATACATGGATATATCTCGTCGACGTTTTCTTCAATCTTCCTTAGCGATCTCTGCGCTTACCGTTCTGCCTGCATGTTCTCTATCTAGGAGTACTAATAAACAGGGGCAGCATATATACGACATCACTGCAGAGCCTTCTACTGCACAATTGGTCCCAGGATTTAACACGGATGTACTTGCGTTCAATGGCTCGATTCCAGCACCTACGATTCGATGTCGCCAAGGCGAGAAAGTTATAATTCGGTTTACTAACAAGCTTTCAGAGCCGACTACAATCCACTGGCATGGCTTGCGAATCCCTATTGAAATGGATGGTGTCCCTTTCTTGAGCCAGCCGCCTATCATGCCGGGTGAAACATTCGTTTATGAATTTACACCGCCAGATGCGGGCACGTTTTGGTATCACCCACACATGAATAGTGCTAAGCAGCTTGGTATGGGGTTAGTTGGATTAATTATCGTTGATGAGGCAGAGCCTGTTCAGTTTGATGAAGAACATGAAGTCGTCCTGAAGCATTGGCATATAGACAAACAAGGTCAGTGGAAAAAACTTATGGTGCCGCGCTTGAGTGCACGTATGGGGACTCCCGGAGAGTGGAGTAGTGTCAATGGTGTTCATGAGCCTGTTTATACGCTGAAGCAGAATGCTACCACGCGATTAAGAATTGCTAATGTCGATAACACCATTACTTACCCGATCGCTATTGAAGGCGCAGAGGCTTGGGTTATTGCTATTGATGGTAATCCTGTTAGAACGCCTTATAGGCTCACTCAACACAAAATTGGTCCGGGAATGAGGTTGGATGTCGGATTGATTGCTCCGAAGGTTGGAGAGCGTGTTTATGTGCGTCAAATGAAAGGGCGCTTCCCATTCCCTTTGTGTGAGTTTGATATTGTTGAGTCTAACCTACCGAGCAACCAGAAACTGCCTTTATTGCCTCTCAACCCTGTGCCTGATCTTGATTTGAAAAATGCGGAGCAAATCGATTATGTGTTTGAGTGGGAGGGGGCGGTCACTCCTGCTGATAAATCGGGCAAAGCGATACCTAAATTCTGGCTGATGAATAAACGAGCTTGGGAGGGAATGAGTAAAGATAATATTCCTGCGCCGCTTTCAACATTGGAGATGGGAAAAACCTATATCTTTAATCTAAAGAACGTGACTCAATACCACCATCCAATTCATCTTCATGGACACACATTTACCGTTCTTGAATTAGACGGCAAAAAACTCGATGAACCGTTTAATACCGATACGGTCTTACTTGGAAAAAACGGCAGTGCGAAAGCGGCATTTGTTGCAGATAACCCAGGACGTTGGATGTACCATTGTCATGTGATTGAACACATGAAGACGGGGTTAATGGGTTATATTGAGGTAAAGTGACTCCTGTAACTTTTTAAATCTTGATAAGTTTTAAGCGCTATACTTTGCTGAATTCTAAGATTGTATAATCACTATTGCCGTAAATTTGATTACAATGTCGCCATTAACTTTTTTGGGGGAATTATGGGACAACTATCCGTTTTGGGTTTTATTGCATTGGGTGGCGCATTTGGTGCATGTTCTCGTTACTTAATTTCTGAACTTTGTGTGATGCTACTTGGTCGTGGCTTTCCGTACGGTACCTTAACCGTGAACGTGGTCGGTTCATTTATTATGGGTCTACTCATTGCTGCGTTTGAAACTGAGTTGATGGTCACTGACCCATGGCGTCAAATCATCGGTCTTGGCTTTTTGGGCGCATTAACCACATTCTCTACCTTCTCGATGGATAACGTGTTGCTTATGCAGCAGGGTGCTTTCTTTAAGATGGGATTGAACGTATTGCTGAATGTCGTGTTAAGCATTTCGGCTGCGTGGATTGGTTTCCAATTATTGATGCGTAGCTAGCAAAAATACTCAAATCTTAATCAGGTCGGCTTGGTTTAACCAAGCCGTTTTTATATACTGATTTTACTTGTCGGAGTGCCATAAGGCTGAGACCGTTAATTCGGGATCCGTTGAACCTGATCAGATTAGAATCTGCGAAGGGAACAAGAGAAGATATTTACACCAGAGCTCTATCTGGTCGACCTATCAAATAATCGAATGTTGTTATAGACGAAGAGCACTCACTCAATCTTCCTTAATTCGATTCCTCTTGTCGCATCTATCCGCCAAGCATTTTTATCCCAATACTTTTTATCTAAGCATAACAAAGCAAGGAAAAATGCTATGTCGAGTCGCAAGCAAGCGAGACTGGAAGCAAAACAGTTCATTGATACACTCTCGGTACAACCGTACCCAAATTCAAGCAAAGTCTACGTAGGGGGTTCACGTCCCGATATTCGTGTGCCAATGCGTGAAATATCACTCGCTGACAGCCTTATTGGAGGCACAAAAGAAGCGCCTATTTTCGAGCCTAATGAGCCTGTACGCGTTTACGATACCTCGGGTGTATACACAGATCCAGAACACACCATAGACCTCTACAACGGCTTACCTAAGCTGAGAGAAGGGTGGATTGAAGATCGTGCCGATACTGAGCTACTTGATGAAGTAAGTTCGGTATACACCAAAGAACGCTTAGAAGACGAAACGTTAGACGATCTTCGTTACGGCAATCTACCACGCATTCGACGTGCTAAAGGTGGGCAGTGCGTGACTCAATTACACTATGCTCGCAAAGGTATTATTACCCCAGAAATGGAATACATCGCCTTACGTGAAAATATGGGGCGTGCTCAATACCGTGATGAAGTGCTGAATCAACAACATCCGGGTCAAAGCTTCGGAGCGAATCTCCCAAAAGACATTACCGCCGAGTTTGTACGCAGAGAAGTTGCTGAAGGTCGCGCAATTATTCCTTCTAATATCAACCACCCAGAATCCGAACCAATGATCATTGGACGTAACTTTTTGGTCAAAGTGAACGCCAACATCGGTAACTCATCGGTCACTTCTTCGATTGAGGAAGAAGTAGAGAAGTTAGTCTGGGCGACGCGTTGGGGTGGTGATACCGTTATGGATCTCTCTACTGGACGTAACATCCACGAAACTCGCGAGTGGATTCTGCGTAATAGTCCGGTTCCGATCGGTACCGTACCTATGTACCAAGCGCTTGAGAAAGTGAACGGTGTTGCGGAAAACCTTAACTGGGAAGTGATGCGCGATACTCTGATTGAGCAAGCAGAGCAGGGCGTTGACTACTTCACTATCCATGCCGGCTTACTACTTCGTTATGTGCCAATGACTGCAAAACGCGTTACTGGCATTGTTTCTCGTGGTGGTTCTATCATCGCGAAATGGTGTTTAGCGCATCACCAAGAAAGCTTCTTATATACCCACTTCCGAGAGATTTGTGAAATCTGTGCTAAGTATGATGTGGCGCTTTCTCTCGGTGATGGTCTGCGTCCTGGCTCGGTTGCCGATGCTAACGACGAAGCGCAATTTGCAGAGCTTCGTACCCTTGGTGAGTTGACCAAGATTGCGTGGGAATATGACGTACAGGTCATTATCGAAGGTCCTGGTCATGTTCCAATGCACATGATCAAAGAGAACATGGAAGAGCAGCTAGAGCACTGCCATGAAGCTCCGTTCTACACCCTTGGTCCACTGACGACAGACGTCGCTCCTGGTTACGATCATATTACGTCAGGCATTGGCGCTGCCATGATTGGCTGGTATGGCTGTGCGATGCTTTGCTACGTAACTCCTAAAGAGCATCTTGGCTTACCAAACAAAGAAGACGTGAAGGTAGGCATGATCACTTACAAGCTTGCTGCACACGCCGCTGATTTGGCGAAAGGACACCCTGGCGCTCAAGTTCGTGATAATGCGCTTTCTAAGGCTCGCTTCGAGTTCCGCTGGGAAGACCAATTCAACTTGTCACTCGACCCAGATACCGCACGCGCTTTCCATGATGAAACCTTGCCTCAAGAGTCTGGAAAAGTTGCTCACTTCTGTTCGATGTGTGGACCAAAGTTCTGCTCCATGAAGATTTCGCAAGAGGTACGAGAGTACGCGAAAGACACAGAGCAAGTTGCTGCGGACCAAGCTATCTCGATCAAAATGCTCGATGATCCTCTCGAGGGGATGCGTCAGAAATCGCAAGAATTTAGAGATACAGGTTCTGAGTTATACCATCCAGCAGCACATGCCGAGGTAAGTGATTAATGAGCAAAATCCTTATTCCGTCATCATTGATTGAACTAACAGGTTTAGTTCAGCAATGTTTGTTGTTGGCGAAAGAACAGGGTTTTAGCATTGAAGACATTGAGTTGGGTGTGAGCCCAACTCAATTTATTCAGCTTGTTCACGACCAACAGACCACAAACATAACGACAGATCTTATTAATGATTATGACTCTGAGCATGAGAGTTCATTTACGCTTTATTACCGTTCTACTTTGTCGGTAGAAGCGTGTGCTAAGCAACCGTCGAAAGTGATTTATATTGGTATTGCTGATAATCAGGTTTCCGATGAAAAGGAGAAAGTGCTTCAGCTTGATATCTGGCGTCACCCAATTAACAACGAAGTAAGAGCGCTTTCTGTTAAGTCCAAACTCAACGCAATGTTCGATCCCGAACATCACCTTGCTTGGATAGTAACGCTGACAGTACTCGGTTTTCCTATCGAAGATGCGTTAACACTTGCTCGAGGAATGCTAACTCAACAAGCGAATGTTTCACGTGAAACACTATCGAATGACAACCTTGACGAGGGGCAATCAACTCAGTGGGCTGACCAATTTGATGATTTCCCCACACCTGTACTGGAAGATAACCGACTCGGTATTCAAGTTGGTTGGTCAGCACAAGGAGAGAGCGTTAGCTTTCCAACTCTAACTAAGCAAAGTCTAGGGCTCTATCCAGTCGTTGATGATGTCGCTTGGATTGAGCGTTTACTGCCTTTAGGCATTAACACTATTCAACTACGAATCAAGAACCCACAACAAGTCGATTTGGAACAACAGATCATTCGAGCAATTGAGCTAGGTCGTCAGTATCAAGCGCAAGTGTTCATCAATGACTATTGGCAGTTGGCAATCAAGCATGGCGCTTATGGCGTTCACCTAGGACAAGAAGACATAGAAGAATCGAATTTGGCTCAGCTAACTAAAGCCGGCATTCGTCTTGGTCTTTCTACTCATGGTTATTATGAGCTACTGCGCATCGTACAAATTCATCCTAGTTACATCGCGCTAGGGCATATTTTCCCAACCACCACAAAACAGATGCCATCGAAACCACAAGGTTTGGTGCGCTTGGCACTGTATCAAAAACTGATTGATAGCATTCCTTATACAAATACAGAGGCTGCTTTCCGTCCTTCAAAAGACAAAGCAATGAGTAGCGATTCACTCGGTTTTCCGACGGTAGCAATTGGTGGCATTGACCAATCTAATGCTGACCAAGTTTGGCAAACGGGCGTCTCTAGCTTGGCAGTTGTGCGTGCTATTACGTTGGCAGAATCACCTCAGTCCGTCATCGAGTTCTTCGCACAACTGATGAAGGAAAGACAACTAACGTTTACTGAGCAGAATAGTGAATTGGCGGATATCAAGAGAGGCGAGCATGCTCACGGATAAGCAGTTCCTTCGCTATCAACGCCAAGTCGCTCTGCCTGAAATTGCCGAAGTTGGGCAAGAGCGTTTGAGCAAATCGCATGTGCTGATCATCGGTTGTGGTGGATTAGGGAGCGCAGCGAGTTTGTACTTGGCTGCAGCGGGCGTTGGTAAATTGGTTGTGGTTGATGACGATGAAGTTGATAGCAGTAACCTACAGCGTCAGATCCTTTATCGTGAACAAGACCTTCAAGTTGCGAAAACAGAAGCAACTGTAAAACAGCTCACTGACCTTAATTCTATGGTTCAAGTTCGTGCCCTCAATAAGCGATTAGACAAAGCACAGCTGCAGCTTGAGGCGATGCTAGCGGATGTGGTGTTGGACTGCACCGATAACATGCCAACGCGGCAGTTAATTAACCGAGTTTGTTTCGAGCAAAATACGCCGCTCATCTCAGCGGCGGCAATTGGTTGGCTAGGGCAATTCGCAGTCTTTGATTACCAAACACCAAGTGAACAAGAAGCGCAGAGTAAAGTGTGTTACCGCTGTTTGTATCCGTTTGACGAATTACCACAAACTCAAAAGTGCAGTGAGAGCGGTGTCGTCGGTCCGGTGGTGGGCACACTTGGCAACTACCAAGCGATAGCAGCAATTCAAAAACTGGCGACGGGGAAGTTTCATGTCGAGACTGCCAAGTTACATCTGTTTGATGGGTTGAAACTGCAATGGCAAATCATGGCGATAAGCAAAGACAAACAGTGCCAAGTGTGTGCTCAGGTTTAGCTTACGAGTAATGGGCAGAATTAAGAGAGTTGGAAGCAATGACGTTATCAGAACAACAAACAACACAAATGACCGCTGCTGACTTAGATGTGATCACTATTGTCATTAATGACCAGTCACATCAAGTTGCCAGTGAGTCGAATCTACAGCAAATCATTAGTCAATTTGCGCTGCCTGAAATGGGCTGTGTTTTTGCAATTAATAACAATGTTGTGCCGCGCAGTGAGTGGGCTAGCACAGTTCTTTCACAGGGAGATAGCATCTCTTTGTTTCAAGCGATCGCAGGGGGTTAAAGTCGATGCTTAAAATTGGTGATAAACAATTCGAATCAAGACTGTTCACAGGAACAGGGAAGTTTGCCAACAGCCGATTAATGGCAGAAGCGATTCAAGTGTCGGGATCTCAACTTGCGACCATGGCGTTGAAGCGTGTAGATGTGAACGACCAACAAGATGATATTTTGCTGCCGTTAGTACAAGCAGGTGTGAACTTATTGCCGAACACCTCGGGTGCAAAGAATGCTAAAGATGCCGTATTTGCGGCACAGCTGGCCCGAGAAGCGTTAGGTACTAACTGGTTAAAACTGGAAATTCATCCAGACCCGAAGTACTTGATGCCCGATCCAATTGAGACGCTTGCAGCCGCTGAGCAACTGGTTCGTGAAGGTTTCATTGTGCTTCCTTATTGTCATGCTGACCCGGTTCTGTGTAAACGATTGGAAGAAGTAGGCTGTGCTGCGGTTATGCCATTAGGTGCGCCGATCGGTTCCAACAAAGGGATAGTTTCTCACGACTTCTTAGAGATCATCATCGACCAAGCCAATGTTCCTGTCGTTGTCGATGCGGGTATCGGTACACCTTCACATGCCGCACGTGCGATGGAAATGGGCGCGGATGCCGTGCTCGTTAATACCGCGATTGCGGCTTCGAGCGATCCCGTTGCGATGGCGAGAGCATTTAAGTTGGCGGTAGAGTCGGGGCGTATGGCTTATGAAGCCGGACTTGCTGGTAAGGTTTCTCATGCGGTTGCGTCGAGTCCACTGACGTCATTCCTAGATGAGCTTTAGTCCTAGATTGGTTTAGCTATTAAGCGAGGAAAACATGAGCTTCGTTGAACAATTTAAGCAGCTCAATTGGGATGACATTTCGATGTCGATCTACGCGAAAACGGAACAAGATGTTGAGCGAGCATTGAATAAGCCCAAGCGTGATTTGGAAGATTTTAAAGCGCTAATTTCACCTGCGGCTGAAGCATACTTAGAGCAAATGGCGCAGTTGTCATACTCGGCAACTCGCAAGCGTTTTGGCAATACCATGTCGCTTTATATTCCATTGTATCTTTCAAACTTGTGCGCCAACGCTTGTACTTATTGTGGCTTCTCAATGGAGAATAGAATCAAGCGTCGTACCTTGAATAGGGACGAAGTGACTGCAGAAATCGAAGCCATTAAACGCATGAAATTTGATAGCGTATTGCTGGTAACTGGCGAACACGAAACCAAAGTGGGCATGAAATACTTTCGCGAAATGGTGCCGATGATTAAGCAACGTTTTAACTATTTAGCGATGGAAGTGCAGCCGCTAGATCAAGACGAATACGTAGAGCTCAAGACATTGGGTTTAGATGCGGTGATGGTCTATCAAGAAACATATCATCCTTCGACTTATGCTGAGCACCATTTGCGTGGCAATAAGATGGATTTCGAATATCGGTTGGATACACCCGATCGTCTTGCAAAAGCTGGCATCGATAAGATCGGTATTGGCGCTTTGATAGGATTGGAAGAGTGGCGTACCGACTGCTTTTATGTGGCAGCGCACTTGGACTATCTTGAGCGCACGTATTGGCAGACTCGTTACTCGATTTCATTTCCGCGTTTGCGCCCTTGTGAGGGGGCCAGTTCTTTAAATGGAAAGCAGCCAAAATCAGTAATGACGGATAAGCAGCTTGTTCAGTTGATTTGCGCTTATCGTTTGTTGAATCCAGAAGTGGAGTTGTCGTTATCGACGCGTGAGTCACCTAAGTTCAGAGACAACGCATTGCCGTTAGGTATCACCAGTATGTCTGCCGCATCGAAAACTCAGCCGGGTGGTTATGCGATGGATGATGTTGAGCTCGAGCAGTTTGAGATCAGCGATGAACGAAGTGCGGGTTCTGTGGAAGATATGATTCGAGCCAAAGGCTTTGACCCAGTATGGCGAGATTGGCACTCGGCGTATTCTGGTTAAGTAGCAAAGAAAGCCACTGGTCATCGTTATGTTTCACGTGAAACATAGGCAAAAAAGAGGGTTGATGCAAAACATCAACCCTCTACTTTTTTCTAGCTTCTAGCTGTGTGCTACAGGTAGCGTTGCTTGACGAAGCCACTTTTTAACATCACCTTCAACTAGCGCGCTGATCTCATCCCATACTTTCTGATGGTAATCATTCAGCCAAGCAAGTTCTGGACGAGTTAGCATATCAACGTTGATGTTGCGCTTGTCGATTGGGCAGCGTGTTAGCGACTCAAATGACAGCACAGGGAAGTCTCCGTTAGTTGGTGTTTCAACAACAAGCTCTAGGTTTTCAATACGGATACCGAATGCATCTGCACGGTAGTAACCTGGCTCGTTGGATAGCACCATACCTTCTGTTAGAGGCACGTCGATTTGTTTCTTCGAAATGCTCGCTGGGCCTTCATGAACACTTAGGAAGTGACCAACACCGTGACCAGTACCGTGATCGTAATCGTAGCCTTCCGCCCATAGGTGCTGACGAGCTAGTGTATCGATTTGGTAACCACGTGTGCCTTTCGGGAAACGTGCGCGAGCAACACCGATGTGACCTTTTAGCGCGAGAGTGAATTGTTTAATCATCTCTTGTGAAGGCTGACCGATCGCAATTGTACGCGTGATGTCGGTAGTGCCATCTAGATACTGACCGCCTGAATCCACTAGGTAAAGTGTGTTCAGTTCTAGCTTGCCAGGTTCAGGTTGGTTCTCGTGGTTGTAGTGACACATCGCCGCGTTGCCGCCCGCAGCTGAAATGGTATCGAAGCTAAGATCCATAAGTGTCGGGTCTTCGCTACGGAACGCTTCCAGTTTGTCTGCCAGCGTCGCTTCATCATGCAGGTTACCCGCAACGACTTCAGCATCTAACCAAGATAGAAACTTGCTCATCGCCACGCCATCACGGATATGACATGCTTTCATGCCTGCGATTTCAACTGCGTTCTTCGCCGCTTTTGGCATTAGGCATGGGTCAGCTTTACTCACCACTGATGCGCCAGCATTTTGTAGAACCAACTTAAACCATGCGTTACTTGTCGCAGGGTCAACCAGTACATTCTTGCCAGTTAGAGTTTCTAGTCGTGCTTGTAATGCTTCTGGGTGATGAACTGTTACGCCGGCACCAACGTGAGCGTCAAACTCAGCAGGTAGGCGAGCTGGATCTAGGAAGTATTCCACACTTGAATCTGAGTGTAGAATCGCGTGAGAAAGCAGAACTGGTAGACGTGATACATCTAGACCACGAACGTTGAGCAGCCAACAGATAGAATCAAGTGCTGTGATCACTGCGCTGTCTGCGCCGGCTTTTTTCACGAGCTCTGCGATTTCTTGACGTTTGCTTTCACTTGATTGACCAACTGCTTCTGTTGCCATTAGGCGAACATCAGAAACCACAGGAGCAGGGCGGTCGTGCCATAGCTCATCAATTGGGTTGCTGTCGAGAATCTTAAGTTCAAGTGCACCTGCAAGTTTTGCTTGTGCCATGTCTAGCCAAGCAGAGTTGTGCATGCGAGGGTCGATTGCCACAGACGCGCCATTCGCTAGATGGTCTTTAATCCAATCTAACGCGGGCTCTTCAATCAGGTGACGGTATTCGAATAGATCAGCAGGAACCTGCTTGGTTACTTGTACCGTGTAGCGACCATCAACAAAGATAGCGGCTTTGTCTTTGGTGATTACCGCAGCACCAGCAGAACCGGTAAAACCAGTTAGCCAATGTAAACGCTCGTTGTGCGCTGGTACGTATTCGCCTAAGTACTCGTCTTCATGTGGGACAAGTAGGGCATCAATATTATGTTGTGCTAGCCATTCGCGAATTGCATTCACGCGGCTTTGGGTATCGTTGTGCATCTGTGTTATTCCTTCAAATTACCGCTCCTTCATGCTCAGGTGTGGGAGCTGTTTCCATCTGCTTCATGCAGTTTACGATTCCATTGAGGTTCGCAATCACTTCAATAGAGTCGGAGTACAACAGGCCATAGATGAGCCAAAAAGGACTATCGACTGTTAAGCTACTCATTTTATCGTAAGAGCGCAAATCGCGTCCGGGATTTTTATCTAAGATGATCGGTTTTTTGCGTGATCATGGTACGTAGCCAAGTTAAAGCTGGGTCATTTTCTCTGTCTCTGTGCCAGAACAAAGTGTAAGCCATTGGTGGGAATTCGAGTGGCAGTGGCAGCAATGCCATGTCGTGTTGCTTGGCTGCCAGCTTCACAAAGTGGCTTGGCGCAGTAAACACAAAATCGGTGTAAGAACACAAACTGGCAGCGCTGTTAAAGTCCGGGACGGTGACTGCGATGTCACGCTCGCGACCAATGTCGGCTAAACGATAGTCGAGCAACCAACGGTCGTTGCCATCACAACGCACCTGTACATGACGCAGGGCTAGGTAAGCTTCTAAGTTCCAGTTACCACGCAAAGCCGGGTGGTCTTTACGCACGATACACATTTGGTGGTCGCGATAGATTTCCTGTTCACAAATGTCATCGGGCGGCAACATAGTCAGCTTGGCATCGTTGATGTCGATATCTCGCCCCGTCATACCCAAATCAATCTCACCACGTTGAATCATTTTAAAAGTCTGTTCAGACCATGGATGCGTGCTGATGGTCACGCCAGGTGCTTGTTGGAATATTGCTGGCAAGAAGTGGGGCAAAATCAACGGGTAGACACTCTCCACCGCAGCAATTTGAAAACGGTATTCACTGCTCTGTGGTGAGAACTCTTCTGGTTGAGTCAGGACATCAAGTTGATTTATCAACAGATCCAGTTTCGGTTTGAGGAACAAAGCTCGTGGTGTTGGCGTCAATCCATGCGAGTTTCGTGTGAACAAAGGGTCATCAAACTGAGTGCGTAACTTGGCCAAAGATTTACTCACTGCAGACTGACTCAAACAGAGTCGGTGTGCAGCTCGAGTAACATTCAACTCCTCGATTAGTACCTTAAAACAGACCAACAAGTTGAGGTCGATGCGTACCAGTTTCTCTACGTTCACTGTGATTTTCCTCATTGGAATAATGGTCATGAGTATACATCATTTCCATTCATATCATCAGATGATTAAGCTTTGCTCAAAAGTTCTTATTCAATTTGGAGTGTTTTGTGTCTAGCCATATTACAAATAGCAAAAAACAGATGGCGCTGTTGACCATGTTAGTTCTGTTCAGTCCGCTTGCGATTGATATCTATCTACCTGCTTTGCCTCTTATCGCATCCACTTTTCAGGTAGAAAATGCATTGGCACAAGACACCATCACTTGGTTCCTATTTGCTATGGGCGTTGGTCAGCTATTCGCAGGCCCCTTGGCAGATAAACTCGGACGTCGAACTGTTGCATTGGGAGGCATCACCATCTACGCATTGAGCGCTTTATTGGCGTGGAGTGCTCAAAATATTGAGTGGATGTTGACGGCTCGTTTGCTACAAGGCTTAGGTGCATGTGCAACATCTGTAGCAGCCTTTGCAACAGTTCGCGATATCTTTGGTCCGGAAAAAAGTGGCAAAATGATCAGTTACCTTAACGGGGCGATCTGCTTTATCCCGGCATTGGCGCCTATTTTAGGCAGTTGGTTAACCCAGCAATTCGATTGGCGTGCAAACTTCAGCTTCATGGCCGGCTTCGCTGTGATTGCCGGAACGATGATTTTCTTTGGAATGAAGGAAACCAACCCTGCAACAGAAAAGCAGGCGGTATTTAAACTGAGCCGTTATTGGTCTGTATTAAGCACGCCGTCATTCATTTTCCATGCATCATTGTGTCTAATGGCGATGGCGGTCATTCTTGCTTACGTCACATCAGCTCCTGGCGTTCTAATGACGGGCATGGGTTTATCCATGAACGAGTTTACCTTCTGGTTTGGTCTTAACGCGGCGTTTAATATTGCAGCTTGTATGTTGGCACCGAAATTCATGGATCGCTGGGGTACGCACAATTCACTGGTTGTTGGTATTAGCTTACTCTCGATAGCTGGCGTTATCATGATGGTGATGAAAGGACACAACACGGCGCTGTCTTTCATGCTGCCAATCTTTATCTCATCGGTTGGCTTCGCTTGGATTCTCGGTGCAGCAGCAGGTAAAGCGTTAGAGCCGTTTGGTGATAAAGCGGGCACAGCGGCAGCGTTACTTGGCTTGTTCCAAATGAGCGGTTCTGGTTTATTAGTAGGTACGCTACAGCGTCTATCACTTGACCCACAAACCCTGATCGCAATTCATATGTGGGTTCTACTTCCAGCATTGCTGATTCTGTTCACGAAAGCAGGCAAGAACTGGCATACAAAATTAGTGAATGCGTAAAACTCGGTAATTTAGTATTTTCCAATGTTACTAACGCGTGTATATTTGTCGTTCAAACTTTTCTCGACACCATAACGGAACTCAAAAAGTAATGTCGTTAACCACGTATGAAATGGCTCGTATCTTAGAGCAAATGGAAGAGTCACCAGAAAAGGTGATGTTTGGTAAGTTGCTCAACGAATTGGGTAACCAAAGCTCTGAGCGTATTCGTAGTGCGGCAAAACAAGTTCCATTGCCAGTCTTGCGTGATCTTGTGTATCAATTTCAGCAAGTGATTGAGTCACGTAAAGGCGAGCAAGTAGAGCAGATGGCAAAAGACCTCGCGAAGCAAGGTATCTCAGCAGAAGAGTTACTGGCTTACTTGAACAAGTAATAAAAAATCCCCGCATTATGCGGGGATTTTTTTAGTTAGTGACTTTCTTCTTGATAATGTGGTCGAGAGATAAAGGCCCTGGCCCCCACACAATCACTACAAGAATCATCAATCCCCAAAGTTGGTGATCATAGAAACCTTTCTCCCACAACAGTGGGTAAGAGACCACGGCGATGATGTTGAACACAAACAGAATCGCAGCCATCGGACGGGTAATCAATCCTAGTGCCAAGAACACCGGTAGAACCAATTCTGCAGCCGTACCTAGGTAAGCCGCCAATTCCCATGGCAGTATTGGCACTTGGTATTCCAGCTCAAATAAATACAGTGTGCTATCCCAAGATGAGAGTTTGATTAGCCCTGAATTGAAGAACACCCACGCTACCCACAAGCGACAAAAGAGAAGTAGTAAAGGGACAAAGCTAGTTTGTAGGGTACTGATTAAATCGTCGTACCGATTCACTAAGTTTTTAACCGTATCCGTCATAGAGTGCTCCTTAGATTGATTTCAATGTAAAGCCGTCAACGAGATCGAGTGCCATGATGCTATTAAGATGAGCGAGTAGTGCTTCAGGTATTTCGCTCAAGCTTTGTTTCTGCTCTAAACATTGCAGCAGTTGGAACACATTGGCATCGAGTGCGTGACACAAGGCTTCTCCATTGGCTTGAATCGAGATGACACCTTGTTGTAATTGGTTGATATTAAGTTGTTCGAATTGCCCAGTTTGAATCGCGCCAAACAAATCAAATACCGCGTAACTGGAGTCAAAGCTTCGGCAGCCTTGTTTAAGGTGCAAAACCAAAGCGGACTGTTGCTCTTCACTCACTTCGCCAAGTAACGCAAGCGGTTTTAATGCTGCCGCATTGGATTGTTCATACTGTGCTTGACGAGCGAGGTCGATATGCCACTCGAAGCGTGCGACTTCAGGGCTGTAGGGGGCTTGTGCTATCACCTGGCTGAACTGCATGATGGTATCTTGAAAGCCTTCGCCATAATGCACCACATTTCCTTCTTCTAATGGATAAGTGAGAACATGCTGGCGAGCCATCTGTTCGAAGCATTCTTCACCAAGTAGCGCTTCAACCATTGGGTAGGTAGCGGACAACACTTCGCTTAAGCTGACGATAAAGTTATTGCGGTAAATCTGCATGCGTTCATCAGCGGTAAACTCATCACTGGCAATATCGCAATCTTCGCCGAGTGCTTGATAATGTAGGGCTTTAGCAAACTGGCTTTGTAAGGTGGCTAGATTCATGATGCCTTCCTTGGTTCGCTTTGTTCACTTGGGAGTGCGCCTTGCAACAGCAGTTGCGATGCTTTCTGTGCTTCTCCGAGCAAGACTTCTGGCGCGGGGATATCCAAGTCCCATTCAATCAATGCATGACGTGGACCGTGTTTTTTTGTCCATTGTGCGAACAGCTGCCAAACTTCATCGCTGACTGGGCGGCTATGGGTATCAATCCATATCTCGCCTTTGTCGAGTTGTTTGATAGTAAAACCTGCCAAGTGAATCTCATCCACTTTGTCGGCTGGAATCGCATCTAGGTATGTGTCGCAATCAAAACCGTGGTTGAACGCCGAAACATAAACATTGTTTAAATCGAGCAATAAACGACAGTCGGTGCGTTTTTGCACTTCGGTAAGAAACTCCCATTCGCTAATGGTTGAATGTTGAAACTTCACATAACTGGATGGGTTCTCTATTAAGATCTCCCGTTGTAGGTAGTCTTGTACTTCATTGACATTACGAACGAATACTGCGAGTGCTTCCTCTGTGTATGGGAGTGGCAGTAAATCATTGAAATAATGCCCGCCGTTTTCACTCCAGCTTAAATGGTCAGATACTAGGATAGGTTCAATGAAGTCAATCAATGCTTTCAACTGTGCTAAGTGCTGTTGATTTACACGTTCAACTGACCCTAAAGATAAGCCTATACCGTGACAACTGATCTGGTAATGTTCTCGTAGGTTTTGTAATTGATGGCGCTCTGTCGCATTTGGCTGGAAGTAATTCTCACTATGGATTTCTAGCCAAGAAAGTTCGGGTTTGTTTTGGCTAAAGTAATCGAGGTGAGGGGTTCGCAATCCAACACCAACAAGTTCATGGAAGGTGTGGTGTTTCACGTGAAACTCCTTTTCAAATGAGGTGAGAGAGAAGGATGCGTTGGTTGAGCGTCAACGCATCCTAATAGGAGGTAGCTCTGAAAGATTATGAAGAAGAAGTGCTACCACCAACTAGCTTGTCACATAGACCTTTTGGTACGACTACGAATGCATCTTTTTGGTTATCTTCTTTAGCTGTACCAGCACAAGAACTGCTCTTCGTTGCACAGTCGTTTTTGCCTGCTTTTGAAACGCCGTAGCATTTTTCTTTATCAGCTGCGACAGCTGGAGCTGCAGTTAGCATTGTGCCACCAAGAGCTAGAAGGCCAGTAACAGCAGCAGTAACAGCTAGATTCGACTTTTTCATAATAAATTCCTCTGAATGATTTCCTTTACTTTAAGTTGGCAAGATGAATCGCCTGTTGTGGCGTTTTTGTTATCAACTTGCTTAACTTAAAAGATAGGAAACTGGCTAAAAAACTTTCAGAGAAATTTTCGAAACAAATGGTTTTAAAGAGTGGAATTTATATAACTTATTGATGCGTCGAGTAAAAAAACATCGAATTTTTTATGAATTTTTGTCTAATCTGAGGAGGTTGTTTAGGTTATAATCTATTTTTATGTATAAATAACCAGTAGCTCTCATCATGATGGATCCCTCTCTATTAGTCGACGGTTTGAACGATAAACAACGTGAAGCCGTTGCCGCACCTCTAGAAAACTTGCTCGTCCTTGCTGGTGCAGGGAGTGGTAAGACACGCGTTCTTGTTCACCGCATTGCTTGGTTGATGTCGGTCGAGCAGGCATCTCCGTTCTCGATTATGTCGGTAACCTTTACCAATAAGGCCGCGGCAGAGATGCGTGGACGTATCGAAGAGCTCATGATGGGCAGTGCAGGCGGAATGTGGAATGGTACTTTCCACGGGATTTGTCACCGTATTCTGCGTGCACATTATCTTGATGCCAAGCTACCGGAAGATTTTCAAATTATCGATAGCGACGATCAGTTACGTCTATTGAAGCGTTTAATCAAAGCGCAAAACTTAGATGAGAAGCAATGGCCTGCACGCCAAGTATCATGGTGGATTAACGGCAAAAAAGACGAGGGTCTACGTCCGTCACACATTGATGCGTACCACGATCCAGTGACCAAGACATACCTACAGTTGTATACCGCTTATCAAGAGGCGTGCGATCGCGCTGGATTAGTCGATTTTGCGGAAATCTTGCTGCGCGCACATGAGCTACTGCGTGATAACAAGTTCGTTCGTGAACACTACCAAGCACGCTTTAAGCACATCTTGGTGGACGAGTTCCAAGATACCAACAACATCCAATACGCTTGGCTACGTATGATGGCGGGCCCTGAGTGTCACGTGATGATCGTTGGTGATGATGACCAATCTATTTACGGTTGGCGTGGCGCGAAAATTGAGAATATTGAGAAGTTTACGCTGGAATTCCCAAGCGTGAATACCATCCGTCTTGAACAAAACTATCGTTCAACCAAGACCATTTTGGAAGCGTCTAACACCCTAATTGCCAATAACACTGAACGTATGGGTAAAGAGCTTTGGACTGATGGTGTTGTCGGTGAGCCTATCTCAGTTTACAGCGCTTACAACGAATTGGATGAAGCGCGTTTTGCGGTTAACAAAATCAAAGAGTGGCAAGAAAAAGGCGGCGCACTGAATGACGCTGCCATGCTCTACCGTAACAACGCCCAATCGCGTGTTCTGGAAGAAGCCTTGATTCAAGCTGGCCTGCCTTACCGTATCTACGGTGGTATGCGATTCTTCGAACGTCAGGAAATCAAAGACGCCTTGAGCTACATGCGTTTGATCGCTAACCGTAACGATGACGCCGCATTTGAGCGTGTAGTTAATACACCCACGCGTGGCTTGGGTGATAAAACTCTAGAAACCATTCGCTTTGCAGCGCGTGATCGCGGTTGCACCATGTGGGAAGCGAGTATGGTCATGCTTGAGGAGCAAGTATTACCAGGCCGAGCGGCAGGGGCATTAAGCCGTTTTATTGAGTTGGTGACAGCACTAGAAGATGACACGTTAGAAATGCCTCTGCATCATCAGGCTGATCATGTCATTAAATACTCAGGTTTGTTCGCCATGTACGAGCAAGAGAAGGGTGAAAAGTCTAAGGCGCGTATTGAGAACTTGGAAGAATTGGTGACAGCAACTCGTCAATTCGAGAAACCAGAAGAAGCCGAAGACATGTCATTGCTGACGGCATTCCTAACCCATGCAGCATTAGAAGCGGGCGAAGGACAAGCAGATGAATTCGAAGATGCGGTTCAGCTAATGACATTGCACAGCGCGAAAGGTCTAGAGTTCCCGCTCGTGTTTATGGTTGGTGTGGAAGAAGGCATGTTCCCAAGTCAAATGTCGGCAGAAGAGGCGGGACGTTTAGAAGAAGAGCGTCGTTTGTGCTATGTAGGTATGACTCGTGCGATGCAGAAGCTGTACATCACTTATGCTGAAATGCGCCGCTTGTACGGTCAGGATAAGTATCATAAGCCATCTCGCTTTATTCGTGAGCTACCAGAAGCATGTTTGGATGAAGTTCGTATGAAAGCACAAGTCAGCCGTCCTGCAAGCAGTGGCCGATTCAGCCAAACGGTCGTGAAAGATAGCTTCAATGAAACTGGCTTTACGCTGGGTTCTCGCGTCATGCATCCAAAGTTTGGTGAAGGTACCATCATCAACTTTGAAGGCAGCGGTCCACAAAGCCGTGTTCAGATTGCTTTTAATGGCGAAGGTATTAAGTGGTTAGTGACTGCTTACGCGAAACTAGAGAAACTGTAATACTTCACCAAACTAATCAACTTAAGAGCTGCTTCGGCGGCTCTTTTTGTTTGTGCTGTTTTTGTGTCGCTAATGCAGTAAAAAATGGAATGATAAATGGAGTGCAAAAGCGGCGATTTAACGATGTCGTTTGAAGTGAAAGGTGGGCGTTGTGGGTGAATGTCTACTTTCAGTAGATCTGCTGAGAAAAATTTTAGGCAAAGAAAAACCCCGAGGGCTTTCGCCCATCGGGGTTATAGTCTTACTCGCAGCAATCCGGCTACTAAGTGTGCTCCATGCATCTAATCCATGATAGTGTGCTGAATCCGTCAGCTTAATCCTTACGTCGCCATCCTAGCGGTGTCCTTGACCTTATCCTGGTCTGCTAACCATCCTCGTTAGCTCTCATCACTTGTTCCCTGAGCGGTGTCCCTGACATCATCCTGATGTTCAAATCCTTGCCTCGTCCAGAGGTGTCCATTTCCCGTCCTTAGTAGTAACCATCCTAGTCACTATTGATTCCGTTCAATGTCCAATTTTGCAATCCATGCCCGACTATTCATCCTGAATAACCGTTTCTTCTTCCTGAAGTTCACCAAGTCCGTGGTGTTTCCTGTTCCGTGTCAGCATCCTTCCGACAGGTTTAATATTACGTGTTTAGCGATTCCCAACAACGGGCTAATCTCACATTTTTTCACTCTCTTAGCGTTCAAAAAAGATACATAACCATTAAATTCAATAGCTTACGCTCTTTGTTGTACGGTTTTACCATTCAAAAAGAGAGGTTTGCTCAACCCTTTGTGAGAGATCTCGCACAAGGGGTCGAGCGAAAGACTCTTACTGCCCGATAGCGGCACCTTCACGCCTTGGATCGGCAGCGCCCTCAAGACCGCCTTTTGTTATACGTATCGCATGCAGTCCAGAGTTCAAATCACGAACATCAGTTTTAAAACCCATCTTCTCCAACTCAGGCTGTAAGCCTTCTGCAGCAGTACCTTGCTCAATATCTAAGGTGCCAAAACGGTTCAGTAATCGTGGCTGATTAATCGCGCTTTGGATGTCCATATCCCATTGCGTGTGGGCGATAATGGCTTGTGCGACGTAACCAATGATGCGGCTGCCGCCCGGTGAGCCAATTGCCATGTAAGGTTTATCATCCTTCATCATAATGGTTGGCGCCATGGATGAACGTGGGCGTTTGCCTGGTTCTAAGCGATTCGCGATTGGCACACCATCTTGATGCGTGCGGAAAGAGAAATCGGTAAGTTCGTTATTGAGCAAGAAGCCGCGCACCATCAAGCGTGAGCCAAAGGCGTTCTCAATGGTCGTTGTCATTGAAACCACATTGCCTTGCTTGTCGACGATATTGAAATGGCTGGTGGAAGGCAGCTCGATCGATTGGTCCATGCTTAAGTTCATGGCGTGGGACCAAGGAGGATTGCCAGCTTCAACCTTACTCAACGCTTTACCGACTTGAATGAGCTCAGCACGCTGTTTTAGATAGTCTTTATCAAGCAAGCCTTCGGTTGGCATTGGCACATAATCTTGGTCAGCCATGTATTTACCGCGATCCGCGAACGCAAGGCGAGACGCGTCGGCGATCACTTGCCATGATTTCGCGCTTTCGGCTCCCCAACCTTTAAGATCGTATTGCTCGGTGATCGCGAGAATCTGTCCAACCGTCAATGCGCCAGAGCTTGGTGGTCCCATGCCGCAGATGTCATAGCTTTGGTAAGCCGCACAAACCGGTTCACGTTGTTTGATTTGGAACGCATCAAAGTCAGGTTGTGCCAATACGCCAGGATTGCCCGGTGCATTCTGTACTGTCTTGATGATATCTGTGGCGATATCGCCTTGATAGAAAGCTTTGGCCCCTTGCTCTGCAATTGCCGTCAGAGTTTGCGCGTATTCAGGGTTCTTCAACAACGTGCCTTCGGCTTTTGGTGAGCCATCTGGATTAAAGAAGTAAGCCTTAGTCACAGGGAAGCGTGATAGGCGCTTGGCATCTTTCTCAATCAGACTCGCGAGGCGAGGACTCACTTCGAAACCTTGCTCAGCCAAGGTAATCACAGGTTGGATGATCTTTTTCCATTCCAACTTGCCGTATTTCTGGTGCGTGTCCCACAGTAGTTTCACTGTGCCAGGAGTAGCAACGGAACGCCCACCTACAACCGCATCGTAAAATTGTAGAGGTTGTCCTTTTTCATCTAAGAAGAGTTTCGGCGTCGCGGCGAGCGGTGCGGTTTCACGTCCATCATATGTAGTCAGTTTTTGTTTCTCACTGTCCCAATACACTAAGAAGGCACCACCACCAATGCCAGATGATTGCGGTTCTACCAAGCCCAGCATTAGTTGCACGGCAACCATGGCATCAATAGCATTACCACCTTGTGCAAGAACGTCTGCCCCGGCTTGGGTTGCAAGTGGGTTGGCAGCTGTGACCATATAGTCTTTGGCTTTGACCAATTGCTTTTGCTCGAAGCCAGTGCTGTGCTCCGGCGCAATCGCATCTGCCGCTTGGTTAGCAAAGGCTGAGGTAGATAAGACGAGTGGGGAAGTAAGAAAAAGACCCGTGGTCACGAGCCGGTTGAACGTCCAATGCATGATGACTCTCCATGTTGCCAGTTTTGTGCTTTCAGCTTGGCAGCCATGAAGAGTCACGTCGAGTCAGCAATCTTAGAAATGTCGATTGTGCTACGCTTTTAAATCAGTACTTTATCCGATAAAAGTGCTGATGGTTTGGTACAAAATACTGCCGCCCACGAGAGTAAATACCACGCCACACAGACCGTCGATGTAGATGCCTGCTTGTTGTAATTTACGTTGTAAGCGCTGCGTCGACAGCATCCATGCAAGGCTAGAGAACCAGAATAGCGACAAGCCAAACAGAATCACCAGAGCAATGCCTTTGCCAGTGATCGACATACCCGCTGGGACTAAACTCGACATCAAGCTGATAAAGAACACCAAGGCTTTCGGGTTAAGAATGTTGGTCGCAAATCCTTTAGCAAATGCCTGACGCTTATTACTGATCACTAGGTTGTTTTGCTTCTTAGGTTGATCCGCCAGTGGATTTTTGATCATTGAGATCACGGCGCGCAATGCACCAATACCTAAATAGAGCAGGTAACTACCACCGAGCAGTTGCACCACGGAGTACAGCACTGGGTGCTGGTGGACGATATAACTCACGCCTGTCAGGCTGAACAAAGAGTGCAGCAAAATACCGACAGACAATCCCAACGCAATGTACAAGCCAGTTTGACGACCGTGACGCGTCGCATTTTGTACGACCAGCGCAAAGTCCGGACCTGGACTCATTAGGGCAATAAAGTGAATGCTGGCGAGCGTCAGCAATATGGTGGATTCATTCATAACACATCTCAAATATAACCAATGCGGCTATTGTCGTGGCAAGTTACCTGTGGCGCTTGTAAAAAACTGACAGCTTTCTCGGTAAATGAAATTAACGAGTCACTTGAGAAGGGGAAACGCCGTAGGTTTGCTTAAACGCTTTGCTGAAATGCGCTTGATCGTAAAAACCGATTTGATGGGCGACGTCAGTACCACATTGACCAGATTGTAGTAACTTCATGCCTTGTTCGAGGCGCAGGCGTGCGAACCATGCGTAAGGTGTCATGCCTGTTTGCGCTTTAAAGTGGCGCTGGAACTGCGTTGGGCTCAGTTGGCACAGTTCTGATAAGGAGTCCAAACGCACAGCTTGGTCCAGATTTGCCATTAAGTAATCCTTTAGAGAACCGATAGATTGTTTGCCAAGCGGCACCACTTTTTGGCGCTCAAGCGATCCGTAGCGATCAAAAAGCTGGTTAAACCCTTCAAAAGGAAGGCAATCTTTGGCGAGCTGACTAATGTTTTTACCGCGAAGTAGGCCGTGTAAGTTACTAAGTTGTGAAAATATCTGCGGATCCGAGATGATCAGCTCATTGAAGTGTATTGTTTGACCGTTTTGCTTAAGATCAGCCAGATCGCTCATTAGGTGTGGTTCGATCGCAAACACATTCACCTGATAGCCACTGTCGAGCTTAGATTGCCCATCGTGCAGCTCATCTGGCGGCATGATAACGATTTGGCCGTGACCAACTTGATGACTGCAGCCCTGATATTGGAACTTCTGCTCACCATGCGTGATCAGACCAAGGTGAAAATCCAGATGGTAATGCCTTTGGAAAGCAAAGGTCTGGTATTTCGCCTCAATCAAACTGAGATTGTCATGCTCGGTTGCGTAATATTGGATCTGTTCCATTCAATAAAAAAGCTTGGTCATATTATGACCAAGCTTATCCGTCAATTTCTAACTTGTCTTGTAAAAAACGATCACTGTGCCTGCATGGCTTTGCGTGACTTACGGTTGTTACGCAGACCATCAAAGCTAAATACCACCAAGGCACCCCAAATAAAGGCGAAGGTGATGGCTTTATCACTGGTGAACGGTTCGCCGTAAATCAGTACCGCCAATAAGAACATCAAGCTCGGTCCAATGTACTGAAAAAAGCCCAAAGTTGAGAGTTTTAGGCGCGTAGCTGCACCGGTAAAGCACAATAGCGGCAGGGTAGTGATGACACCTGCGGCAATCAATAAAGTATTCAACTGCCATGGATTTTCAAACATGTTTGAGGTTGGGGTGCTGGCAATAAAAAAGAGATAGATACTTGCCGCAGGCAACATGACGAGAGTTTCAATGAATAACCCGGTTTGTGCTTCAACACTGACTTTTTTACGTAGCAAGCCGTAAAAACCAAAGCTCATTGCGAGTGCGATAGCAACCACAGGGACAGAGCCAAACACGATTAATTGCACTAATACGCCACAAGCCGCCAGCGCGACTGCGAACCATTGCAGCTTACGTAACCTCTCTCCCAGAAACACCATCCCGAGTAACACATTGATTAACGGGTTGATGTAATAGCCGAGACTGGCATCGAGCATATGATTTGACGTGACCGCCCAGATGAAGATCAGCCAGTTTGCCCCAACTAAAATAGCAGTAGAGATCAAATACATCATCTTGGTTTTATTTTTGATGATGTCTCTAACCGAGCGCCATTGGCGACCAAAATGAAGGAGTGCGGCAAGCAAAAAGAAAGACCAAAACACTCGGTGGCTTAAGATCTCTAGTGGTGAGACTTCAGTAATTGATTTGAAGTAAATGGGTGCGATGCCCCACATGGTATACGCACCAACAGCAAGCAAGACGCCTTGCCGTGAGCGTTGTTGTTCTTCTGGTGTCATGGGATGTCACCTAATTGAGTTTTTATAGAGCAGACAATCAGTATACGAGTCGTGAACTTAATCACCTAACAATTTGCGGTTTTATTCACCATGAAACCCCATTACAATGTGCCCTCACTTTGCGTGCTAGTGGCATGCATAAGCACTTCTTTCTAAGACCCAATCTGAGATTTTTCATGACCTCGACTTTGTTAGCCGAACAATCTGATTCGCCTTTGACGCCTCAACGTGTGTTGGAGGATGTATTTGGTTACCAAGAGTTCCGTGATGGTCAGCAGTTGGTGATTGACGCCGCGGTAGAAGGTCGTGACAGCTTAGTTATCCTGCCTACGGGTGGTGGTAAGTCGCTGTGTTATCAAATCCCTGCTTTGGTTCGCTCTGGCATTACTTTGGTCATTTCTCCGCTGATTTCGTTGATGAAAGACCAAGTGGATCAGCTTAAAGCTAACGGTGTAGCGGCTGAGTGCATTAACTCGACCATGGCTCGAGAAGATCTCATTAGTGTTTACAACCGAATGCACTCTGGTCATCTTAAGTTGGTATACGTCTCGCCAGAACGTGTATTGATGCGTGATTTCATTGAGCGCTTGGAAAACTTGCCGCTATCGATGATTGCCGTCGATGAAGCACACTGTATTTCCCAGTGGGGACATGATTTCCGTCCTGAATACGCCGCGCTTGGTCAACTTAAGCAGCAGTTTTCCCATGTGCCATTTATGGCGCTGACGGCGACTGCGGATGACGCTACGCGCAAAGATATTCTTGATCGACTTCAACTCAACGCACCTGAAGTTTATCTAGGTAGCTTTGACCGTCCGAACATCCGCTATAACTTAGTTGAAAAACACAAACCGGTTTCGCAAATCATTCGATATCTGGATACCCAAAAGGGCAACTGCGGCATCATCTATTGTGGTAGTCGTAAGAAAGTTGAGATGGTGACCGAGAAGCTGTGTAACAACCATATTCGTGCTGCAGGTTACCATGCCGGTATGGATGCAGACGAGCGTGCTTACGTTCAAGAAGCTTTCCAACGTGATGATATTCAGATCGTCGTTGCGACAGTGGCCTTTGGTATGGGTATCAACAAACCTAACGTGCGTTTTGTGGTTCACTTCGATATCCCACGTAACATCGAATCCTACTATCAGGAAACGGGTCGTGCAGGGCGTGATGGTTTACCTGCGGAAGCGATGATGCTGTATGACCCAGCAGATATAAGTTGGTTGCGTCGTATGTTGGATGAGAAAGACGACGGTCCACAGAAGCAGGTGGAAACCCACAAACTGAATGCGATGAGTGCCTTTGCTGAGGCGCAAACCTGTCGCCGTCAGGTGCTATTGAATTACTTTGGAGAGTATCGTGAGAAGCCATGTGGCAACTGCGATATTTGCTTAGATCCACCGAAACACTTTGATGCGACGGAAGAAGCGCGTAAGGCATTGTCTTGTGTGTACCGTGTAAACCAAAGCTTTGGTATGGGCTATGTGGTGGAAGTGCTGCGAGGTATGCAGAATATTCGTGTACGTGAAAACGGTCACGACAAGATCTCTACCTACGCGATAGGCCGAGACCATAGCCATGATTACTGGATCAGTATTTTCCGTCAGTTAATCCACAAAGGACTGTTGAGCCAAAACATCACGCGCAACTCAACACTGCAATTAACGGAAGAAGCGCGTCCGCTGTTGCGTGGCGATGTGACTCTAGAGTTAGCGGTCCCACGTTTAGACACCGCAGCACGTGCGGCGAAGTCAGATAAACTCACCAGCAAGAACTACGATAAGAAGCTGTTTGCCAAATTACGTAAGTTGCGTAAATCGATCGCGGATGAAGATGGTTTACCACCATACGTTGTATTCAGTGACGCGACCTTGATTGATATGGCGGAAATTCTGCCAACCTCTTACGGCGAAATGCTGGCAGTCAGCGGTGTTGGTCAGCGTAAGCTAGAGAAGTACGCCGATCCGTTCCTTGATTTGATTCAAGAACACATTACTCACCACGGATAAGGAACCAAAATGCAAAAGGAATTTGGCTTAGCGGACTACATGGCACGAGAGGGACGCTTAATCATAACCGCGCCAAGCTTTGACCTCGATAGTTTTCCTGCTTTAGGTGAGCGTTTACTTGGACTGCTTTCCGCTACTGTGGTCGAAAAGCAATGGGATGCGGACATTCATTCTTGGCTGATCGACTTTGAAGGTTGTCGATTGTTTATGAAAGCAGAACATTACAGTGAAGCGATTTGGTTTGAAGCCTTAGCGATTGAAGAGAGCAGGGAAGAGTTGGATTACCTAGCGGGATTGTTCCAACGCGGCTTCTAAAAAATAGAATTTTCCGAAAGGGTGTTTCACATGAAACGCCCTTTTTTGTGCTCAAACGTTTGCGTAATACAGACTGCTTGCGAGTCAAATTGGTTAATGTATAATCGCCCACCGTTTCGCTCAGAATGAGCTTAGCCAGTTTATTTTTTCATTTTACATTGTTGGTAAGAGTACTTTTCTTTATTGAAAGGACTCGATTTGGGTTCCCTCACCCCCAAACCAAACTAAAAAGGTATCGCATGAGTAACTTTACCCCTGCGCAGCAGCGCAACGCCCTTATCTATCTGGTTCTATTCCACTTAGTCATTATTGCATCTAGTAATTATCTAGTTCAGCTACCGTTTACTATCTTTGGCTTCCATACCACTTGGGGCGCATTTACCTTCCCATTTATCTTTTTGGCTACCGACCTTACGGTTCGTATTTTCGGTGCAAAAATGGCGCGTAAGATCATTTTCTTAGTGATGCTACCTGCATTGGCTGTCTCTTACTTCCTATCGGTGGTGTTCTTTGAAGGCCAATTCCAAGGCTTTGCTCACCTAGGGGAGTTCAACCTGTTCGTTGCTCGAATTGCGATTGCTAGCTTCATGGCTTACTTGCTTGGTCAAATCATGGATGTGCACGTGTTCAACCGTCTACGCCAGATGAAACAGTGGTGGGTGGCACCAACGTGTTCAACGCTTTTTGGTAATGCACTTGATACCATCGCTTTCTTTGCTATTGCGTTCTACCAAAGTCCAGATCCATTTATGGCGGAACATTGGACAGAAATCGCGCTGGTGGATTACGGATTCAAACTGATTATCAGTCTTGGTTTGTTCGTTCCTATGTACGGTGTACTACTGAATTACCTGATTAAGAAGCTGACTGCGGTGAACCCTGACTTTAAGGTGACGACAAGCGTTCAATCTTAATATCAGTGGGAACCCCGAAAGCCGCTTACTCAAATCAAGCGGCTTTTTTGTGCCTGTATACTAGGGGGTAGAGCATTTTGTGCAGCGCGGGGAGTAATTAGATCATGGGTGTCCAAAAGCCCCATGAGCTGTACGCAGGTAAAACTCGACAAAGCTTAACAATAAAAAAGGCCCTAATAAGGACCTTTCTTTAAACAATCATTGAGTGATGGTGATTAACTTGTGACGACGCTAAGCGGCCAGCCAATATCAGTCTGACGGTTGGATTCAATTTCCAACTCAGCGGCTGTTAACGGGTTTGCATCAAGCCAGTTAGCATCAATGTTCAGTGTTAACTTGTCGCCTTCTGCATTTAGCGTGACTTTTGGTTCCAGAGCTGGGTTACGGCGATGGCTCAATAGTACGGCAAGGCGTAATAAACGAAGTAATCGCTTACCACTAGTTCCAGACAGCGCGTGCTGCTCTGGTAAAGAGGTGAGCTGCTCACGGTAACGTCGAACGATTTCACCGATAACAAACTTCTGAGCGCGCGTATAACCAGGTAAGTCCAAATGTTGTAGTAGGTAAGCGCTGTGCTCACCGCCTTTCTTGAAATCGATAGTTAGCCCGATTTCGTGCAACTTGGCCGTTGTTTCTAGCAGTACTTTGCCTTGTGGTTCTGCTACCCATTCGTCATCACCGACTTGTTCAAGCAACCTGCTCGCAAGGTTTGCTACTTGCTCACCATATTGGCAATCCAATTGGTAACGACTCTGCACGCTGCAAATAGTACGTGCACGAATGTCATTTTGACGAAGTTCGTCGACCATCTCATACACTAAGCCTTCACGCAGTGCGCCGCCAGCCAATGTCATCGCATCAATTTCTAGTAACTCGAAAATGGCGATAAGAATGGATAAACCACTTGGGAAGACTAACGCGCGTTCTAGGGTAAGTCCCTCGATATCGAGTTCTTCTAAGTGATCGGCAAGCATGGCTTGTTTTTGCAGACGCTTGAGTTTTGCATGAGTAATGACTTCGTCCATACCTTGCGCAAGCATGATCTCTTGCAGAGCTTGAACTGTGCCAGAAGCGCCAACACAGACATCCCAACCTAGCTCTGTATACTGCTCCAGAATCGGTTTGAGTGTTTGTTTTGCGCCTTCTATAGCGGCTTCAAAGTTACGTGCATTGAGCTGGCGGTCTTTGAAGAAGTTTTCCAACCAAGTGACACAGCCCATTTTTAAACTGGTGAGTGCTTTGGCTTCAAAACCTTCGCCGATGATCAGTTCGGTACTTGCGCCACCAATGTCAACCACCAAACGACGGCCACTGCCGCCAGAAGTGTGAGCAACACCTTTATATATAGTGGCGGCTTCTTCTTCACCGGTAATCACTTCGATAGGCAGACCTAAAATTTGGTTCGCCTTCTCTAGAAAAACATCCACATTAGTCGCGGTACGCAATGTCGCGGTACCGACAATGCGGATGTTCTGTTTAGGAATGTCCTGCAAGCGTTCTGCAAATAGACTTAAGCAGTCCCATCCTCGCTGCATAGCTTCCGTACTAAGAGAATTATGTTCATCTAAGCCCGCTGCTAGACGAACTTTGCGCTTAATTTTAGCCATGGTTTGAACGCTGCCATCGATGTGACGCACAACGAGCATGTGAAAACTGTTCGACCCGAGGTCGATGGCGGCGTATAGCGGTGATGATCCTGCTTGACTCATAAACGACTTCAGTTTCCTATTATGATTGTTTTGGCGCTGATTGACGCGGCTGACGAGGACGGCGTCCTTGCGGCTTACGGTTACCAGAGCGAGTACCACCTGTATTGGTGCGGCGTTGCTGAGTACGAGGTGCACGCATACGAAGTGGAGCTGGTAATTCCTGAATCAATGCCGATGCATCGTAATCAGAAACTGGGATTGCATGCTCAATGTATTCTTCGATAGGTGGCAAGTTGATTGCGTAATCTTCACAAGCAAAGCTGATTGAGTGACCACTTGCACCTGCACGACCAGTACGACCGATACGGTGAACGTAATCTTCACAATCATCAGGTAAGTCGAAGTTAAATACGTGTGTTACTTGAGGAATATGTAGACCACGCGCCGCAACGTCGGTTGCTACGAGTAGGTCAACTTCACCGCGAGTGAATTGCTCAAGAATCTTTTCACGTTTCTTCTGTGGAACGTCGCCAGTCAATAGACCAACACGGTGTCCGTCTGCCGCTAGGTGACCCCAGATTGACTCACACTTGTGTTTGGTGTTTGCAAAAACGATCGCACGATCTGGCCATTCTTCTTCAATCAAAGTTTGAAGTAGTGCCATCTTATCTTCGTTAGAAGGGTAGAAAAGTTCTTCTTGGATGCGGTGACCTGTTTTTTGTTCAGGCTCAACCACAACATGCTCAGGGTTATGCATGTGCTCGAAGGCAAGTTCTTGTACACGGTAAGAAAGCGTTGCTGAGAAAAGCATGTTCAAACGCTCTTTTGGCTCAGGCATACGGCGGAACAAGAAACGGATGTCTTTAATAAAGCCGAGGTCAAACATGCGGTCTGCTTCATCCAAAACAACCGCTTGAATGTTGTTTAGGTTGAATACGCGCTGCTTGTAGAAATCAATAATACGACCTGTCGTACCGATCAGGATATCGACACCGTCTTGAAGCTTATTTAACTGCTTATCGTAGCTTTCGCCGCCGTAAGCCAGTGCTGCTTTAAGACCAGTACTTGCAATTAAAGGTTCAGCATCGTTGTAGATCTGAATCGCCAGCTCACGTGTTGGTGCCATGATGATTGCACGCGGTTGTGTTGGCTTGCGGCCTTCGTGTTCTGGTGTCGTCAGAAGGTGGTTGAAAGTTGCAGTAAGAAACGCGAGGGTCTTACCAGTGCCCGTTTGGGCCTGGCCTGCTATGTCTTGGCCGGTGAGCAGTACCGGCAACGCCAAGGCTTGGATAGGGGTACAAAACTCGAACCCTTTTTTTTCCAATCCTTCAATAACTTGGGGCTTTAAATCCAAATCGGCGAACTTTTGCTCTGTGATATGCGTCTTTTTCATGGCTATAGAATATCAGCTAAAGCTTGCAATACGAAAGTAAATACATTCCAATAGGGCATCTATTTACTGGTTATCATCCAACCAGTTTCGAAAAACACATTGGAGTGGAAGATGAGTGATAAGATTTTGCAGCTTACTGATGACGGTTTTGAAAACGACGTAATCAACGCTGCAGGCCCGGTTCTAGTGGATTTCTGGGCAGAATGGTGTGGTCCTTGTAAAATGATTGCTCCAATTCTGGACGAGATCGCTGATGAGTACGAAGGCAAACTCACTATCGGTAAACTAAATATTGACCATAATGCAGGTACACCACCTAAATTTGGCATTCGCGGCATTCCAACGCTACTGTTATTTAAAGACGGTAACGTAGCGGCAACGAAAGTTGGTGCTCTGTCTAAGACTCAATTAAAAGAGTTTTTGGACGCAAACCTATAATCACCAAGTGATTACAGACAAAACCGTGCAATGTAACAATGCGCGGTTTTGTTTTTCTAACTCTGGACTAGAATATTAATTAGTGCTAACTTATCGCGCGTTAATTGAACAAATTTCTCTTCTTGGTCGATCCTGAGACCAAATCCATCTTAACTAGAAAACAGATCTTATTTTGACTAAACAAGCATCCACCACCATGAATCTTACTGAACTGAAGAACAGACCAGTATCTGACCTTGTAAAGCTTGGCGAAAGCCTAGGTCTTGAGAACCTAGCTCGTCTAAGAAAACAAGACATCATCTTCGCTATTCTTAAAGCGCACGCGAAAGGCGGCGAAGACATCTTTGGCGATGGGGTTCTGGAGATTCTGCAAGACGGCTTTGGTTTCCTACGTAGCGCAGACAGCTCATACCTTGCTGGCCCTGATGATATCTACGTTTCACCAAGTCAGATTCGTCGTTTCAACCTACGTACTGGTGACTCAATTGCTGGTAAAATTCGTCCACCAAAAGATGGTGAACGTTACTTTGCCCTTCTGAAAGTCAACACCGTAAACGATGACAAACCAGATAACGCTCGTAACAAGATCCTATTCGAGAACTTAACGCCTCTACACGCGAACGAGCGTATGGTTATGGAGCGCGGTAACGGTTCTACAGAAGATATCACGGCACGTGTTTTAGATTTGGCATCACCAATCGGTAAAGGCCAACGTGGTTTGATTGTTGCTCCGCCTAAAGCGGGTAAAACAATGCTTCTGCAAAACATTGCTCAAAGCATCGCATACAACCACCCTGAGTGTGAGTTGATGGTACTTCTAATCGACGAACGTCCAGAAGAAGTAACAGAGATGCAGCGTCTAGTTAAAGGTGAAGTGGTTGCGTCAACGTTTGATGAGCCAGCTTCTCGCCACGTACAAGTAGCAGAAATGGTAATCGAGAAAGCAAAACGTCTTGTTGAACACAAGAAAGACGTGGTTATCTTGCTTGACTCTATTACTCGTCTAGCTCGTGCATACAACACCGTAGTGCCTTCATCAGGTAAAGTACTAACTGGTGGTGTGGATGCAAACGCACTACACCGTCCTAAGCGTTTCTTCGGTGCAGCTCGTAACGTAGAAGAAGGCGGCAGCTTAACTATCATCGCAACAGCGCTAGTCGATACTGGTTCTAAAATGGATGAAGTTATCTACGAAGAGTTCAAGGGTACAGGTAACATGGAACTGCACTTGAACCGTAAGATTGCTGAAAAGCGTGTATTCCCTGCGATTGACTTCAACCGTAGTGGTACTCGTCGTGAAGAGCTACTAACGAAGACAGACGAACTACAGAAGATGTGGATTCTGCGTAAGATTGTTCACCCAATGGGTGAAACTGACGCGATGGAGTTCCTAATCGATAAGCTAGCGATGACGAAGACAAACGACGAGTTCTTCGATGCAATGCGTCGCCAATAGTCTCAGATAAGTAATTCTGCGAAGGGCCACCGTATATCGGTGGCTCAGACTGCTGACAAAGGTCTAGCCATCAGGCTAGACCTTTGATCTAATAGGGGTATCGAAAAATGGATACTCCAATATGCTACAAGATCCTTCTCCTCAACAATACGAATTTGAAATGGTGACGATGGAGCAGTTAGTTCCTAAAGACCATTTAGTCCGCAAAATTGATAAAGCCATAGACTTCGAATTTATCCGGGACCAAGTCGCTCACCTCTATTGTCAAGATAACGGTCGACCACCTGTTGACCCTGTTCGACTTTTCAAAATCATTTTTATTGGCTACCTCTTCGGAATCAAAAGCGAGCGACAGCTCGTTAAAGAGATTGAAGTCAATGTAGCCTATCGTTGGTTCTTGCGCATGTCGTTAACGGAGAAGGTTATCCATGCTTCAACACTGAGCCAAAACCGTATTCGCCGCTTCAATAATACCGACGTATTCGAACGTATCTTTATCAACATCGTTGAGCAGGCTATGGCCAAAGGCTTGGTCGCTGGGCAGCAACTCTTTACCGACAGCACTCACCTCAAAGCAAACGCTAACAAAAATAAACACACCAATGAGGTCAGAGACGTTCGAGCCAGTGCTTACCTCGACATGCTTGATGAAGACGTTGCATTAGACCGAGAACGAGAAGGAAAGAAGTCGCTTAAGGCACGAGTATCCGAGCCTAAAACAAAGAATACGAAAGTCAGTACTACAGACCCAGAAAGTGGTTTTATGACGAGAGACAATAAACCACAAGGCTTCTTCTACCTTGACCATCGTACCGTCGATGGTCTGCATGGGATCATCGTCGACACTCATGCGACGGCAGGTAATATCAATGACTCTCAACCCTATATTGAACGACTGGACTACACGCTAGAGCAGTTCAATCTTAACCCTATAGCTGTTGGTCTCGATGCCGGCTATTTTACCGCTCCCGTGGCAGAGTCATTAGAGCGCCGAAATATCTTAGGTGTGTTCGGCTACCGTAGGCCATCAAGAACAAAGAACACGTTCAAGAAGAAGCACTTTATCTACCACAAAGAGAGTGACAGTTATCGATGTCCAAATGGGCAAACGCTTATCTACAAAACGACGTCACGAGATGCTTATAGAGAGTATCACTCAGACCCGAAAGAATGCGTGCTCTGCCCAATGCGAAATGACTGTACTCAAAGTAAAAACATGAAGAAAGTCATCACCAGACACATCTATACAGATGCAGTGGAGAGAGCGAACCAAATGCGGCTCTCTCCCTATGGGAAGAAGACGTATAGACGAAGAAGTGAGACGGTAGAAAGAAGCTTCGCTGATGCTAAGCAGCACCATGGGCACCGTTATGCCCGCTTCCGTGGGCTAAGCAAAGTGCAAATGCAGTGTTGGTTAGCTGCCGCAGCTCAAAACATCAAGAAGATAGCTCTAGTAATGAGTTATTTACAAAAAATGGGGTTCAATATGGCTCAAATAAGACAAATATTAGCTTCTAAATACTTGTTTAAGAGTTGGAACAGATTAAATCTGGTATAGCGAAAAATATCGCGATCGCGACCTACGGTCGCTTATAAAAAAGAACCCCACCGAAAAAGGTGGGGTTCGTCATCAATCTGGGCCACCGTATATCGGTGGCTTTTTTATTGCTTTCTCCCGATAGAAGCAGCAGAATGAAGAAAATGTTATCGGGAGGTTAACATGCAACAAGGAATGTTGTCGTCATTACTCCTGAGCTTGTCACTTATCACATTACCCGCAACGTTATCTGCGAAGGAAATGCAGGAAACCGTGGTAGAGCAGTGGCTTCAGGATACCCACATACAGACCAAAGTATCTGAATTGCTCGATTATGCAGTCAGAGACGAGGTCGACTCGCTTAAATTCGCTCTCGACCGACTTGCTTTCCCTCAACAAGAAGTCGTCCGTTTTCTTTTGCTCGAAAAGCTTGAGCAACAAGAAATCATCCTTACGCCAAGAATGGCCATTTTTGTCGAATCCCAAATCAGTATTACGCCAACCTATCAAGTGCTTGAGCGTGGTGATGGTTATGAGTTCAGTATACCCGCATTTAACTTTCCTGCGGTGGCAAGCCGTTTGATCAAACGCTGGAAGCAAGACCAAAGCACGTTGGAGTTTGTATTGGAAGCAGAGCGCCAAGAACTCAACCTTAAAGATTGGCTTACCGGTACATCGCAGCAAATACAAGCTCGAGAGGCATTGTTGATCCGCGAATTAGACAGCTTATCTCCAGATGCACTTGAGGCAATCACTAAACAGTTAACTCATGCAAACGTTACTAGCTGGTTACCTTCTACAGCTGTTGTCGTACGTTTAGCACAAGTGAGTCAAAATGAGGCGATGTATGATCTGTTGTGGCGAATGCGTGCTGATTACAACAGCCAAACTGAGCTTACAAGGTTAGCGGAAGTCGGTGATGCATTCTCTTTGCAGCAATTGATGAGCTCTACTGTTAATCCAACTTTAAAACCCTATGCAATTGAGCTTCTGACGAGATCCAATCCTCTGACTTCAGACGTAAAACAGTTTCTGATCGCTAAAATGGCGCTTTCTGAGGAAGCTACTTTAGTGGCCAGAGAGCTAGCGAAACAAGGGCATCAATCTTGGCTGGAAGAGTTAGTGTCAAACAATCGCCAAGTCAAAGCTCGGCAGATTGAAAAGTTCTTGGAATAACTGTTCCTGAATTAAGCGTTCTTCAAGGCTCGATTCTTGTCGCTGCTTAGCTCACATACCCACACAAAATAGGAGGATCTTAGCGTCCTCCTATTTGTTATACTGCGAATAATTTAATCAGCCAGCATGAAGGCCTATGAGTTTTAAGGATTTACGCGAATTTATCGACCACCTAGAACAGAAAGGTCGACTTAAACGCATCACTCACCCCGTCGATCCCGCTTACGAAATGACAGAAATAAGTGACCGCACCTTGCGTGCTGGTGGCCCTGCACTGTTGTTTGAGAACCCAATTGGCTACGACGTACCTGTTTTGACGAACCTATTTGGTACGCCAGAACGTGTCGCAATCGGCATGGGGCGCGAAGACGTTAAAGAATTAAGAGAAGTTGGTAAGCTGCTGGCTTATTTAAAAGAACCTGAGCCACCAAAAGGCTTTAAAGACGCCTTAGAAAAACTGCCAGTGTTCAAGCAAGTGTTGAACATGCCAGCCAAGCGTCTACGTAAAGCGCCGTGCCAAGACATTGTATGGCAAGGTGATGAAGTCGATTTGGATAAAATCCCAGTGATGAGCTGCTGGGCAGAAGACGTTGCGCCACTGCTTACGTGGGGTTTAACCGTGACTAAAGGTCCAAATAAGAAACGTCAGAACCTAGGTATTTATCGCCAGCAGAAAATTGCCAAGAACAAAATTATCATGCGTTGGCTAGCTCACCGCGGCGGTGCGCTTGATCTGCGAGATTGGATGGAAACCAATCCAGGGAAATCTTTTCCTGTTTCGGTCGCTTTTGGTGCAGACCCTGCGACCATTCTTGGCGCAGTAACACCAGTGCCAGATACGCTATCGGAATATGCATTTGCAGGTTTACTGCGCGGCAGCAAAACTGAAGTCGTGAAGTCAATCAGTAATGATTTGGAAGTGCCAGCGAGTGCGGAAATCGTTATGGAAGGTTATATCGACCCGAACGAGTTTGCCGATGAAGGCCCTTACGGTGACCACACTGGCTACTATAACGAAAAAGAAAAGCACCACGTATTTACCATTACGCACATTACTATGCGTAAGGACCCAATTTATCACAGTACTTATACCGGTCGTCCGCCAGATGAACCGGCTGTATTGGGTGTGGCATTAAACGAAGTGTTTGTGCCTATTTTGCAAAAACAGTTCCCAGAGATTGAAGACTTCTATCTACCACCGGAAGGTTGTTCGTACCGAATGGCAGTCGTCACTATGAAGAAGCAGTACCCAGGACATGCCAAGCGCGTAATGATGGGAGTGTGGTCTTTCTTGCGTCAATTCATGTACACCAAGTTTGTTATTGTGTGCGATGAATCGGTAAATGCGCGAGATTGGAATGATGTCGTGAAAGCCATGTCAGAGCATATGGACCCTGTACGTGATACCTTGATGATAGATAACACGCCAATTGACTCACTCGACTTTGCTTCACCCGTGGTTGGGCTTGGCTCCAAGATGGGTTTAGATGCGACCATTAAATGGGATGCTGAACTGGCAACACGAACCAAGGTCACCGAGCGAGATAATAAAGCGATTACCCAATCTGATCTGGATGCGTTGAAACAGCAACGTCCTGACATTGTCGATATCTATCTACCGGCAACGGCAAATAACCAATTTGCTGTCGTGACAATGAAGAAAGACCAAGCCGGTCAATCTCAAGCATTGATGGAATACTTGTGGGACTTCTTTGCTCAGTACACGGATAATAAATTCATTATTTTGTGCGACGATGACGTCAACGCACAAGATTGGAATGACATCATTTGGGCTGTGACAACCCGAATGGATCCAGACAGAGATACCACTCAAGTTCGTGGTAAGGTGGGTAGTTCATCTAAACTTGGGCTCGATGCGACCAATAAGTTTGAATCTGAAGCCACGCGCGAGTGGGGCTCGCCTATCAAAAAAGATCCTAAACTTGTGGCTAAAGTCGATGAGATTTGGGACCAGTTAGGTATTCTATGAGTCATCAAGTCCACCTTCTACCAATGGACGTTACGTTCCAAGTAAAAGAAGGGGAGACGGTGTTGGAAGCTGCGCTCAACAACAATATTCGCTTCCCACACCGTTGCCAAGTTGGCGCTTGCGCCATGTGCATGTGTAAAAAGCTAACGGGCGAGGTGAGTTATCACCTCGAACCGATGCTAACCGAAAAAGAGCAACAGCAAGGTTGGATATTCCCTTGCCAAGCCTATACAGAAAGTAATTTAGTGCTTACTTTTGACGAGTAAGCGAGAGGAACACCATGACCATCCAATGTAAAGTAAAGTCTATTGAGCCGTTAGCTTGTAATACTTACCAAATCCTTCTTCATCCAGAATCACCAGTGCCTTTTAAAGCAGGTCAGTACCTAATGGTAGTGATGGGTGAAAAAGACAAACGCCCTTTCTCTATTGCAAGTAGCCCTTGCCGTCATGAAGGCGAACTGGAGTTGCACATCGGTGCGGCAGAGCAAAATGCTTACGCATTAGAAGTCGTTGAAGCAATGCAATCGGCATTAGAAACAGATGGTCATATCGAAATTGATGCACCACATGGTGATGCTTGGGTTCAAGAAGAAAGCGAGCGCCCACTATTATTGATTGCTGGTGGTACTGGCTTTAGTTACGTGCGCTCGATTCTGGATCACTGTGTAGCACAGAACAAAACCAACCCTATCTATCTATACTGGGGTGCGCGCGATAATTGCCAGCTTTACGCTAAAGAAGAACTGGTCGAGATCGCTGAAAAGTTTGCTAACGTTCATTTTATCCCAGTAGTAGAAGAAGCACCTGCCGATTGGCAAGGTAAAGTTGGTAACGTGCTACAAGCGGTGAGTGAAGATTTCGAAAGCTTAGAAAACTACGATATCTATATTGCTGGTCGCTTTGAAATGGCTGGGGCAGCGCGTGAACAGTTCACCCAGAACAAGAAAGCGAAGAGTGAACGTATGTTCGCAGACGCGTACGCATTCATTTAAATACAGCTTTTGGGGCAGAAAAAGAGGGTTTTTTACCCTCTTTTTTGCTTTTTTGATGAAATAGTCATCGAACAGTTAGTTTTTTCCATTTTTTTTCAAAAAAGGGTTGCGAACGGATCTGAGTTCCCTATAATGCGCATCCACCGACACGGCAGACGCGATAAGGCTTCAGCAGGGTCGGAGAGGTGAAAAGCTTCTGAGAAAATAAATTGAAAAAAGTGTTTGACACCCTCAATTATCTCGCTAGAATGCACCTCCGCTTTGAGAGAAAAGCTTCTCGCAAAGCAAGCTCTTTAAAAATATAGACCTATCAATCTGTGTGGGCACTCGTTGATGATAATCCAATTAGAAACTTCGGTTTCAAATTAGGTTTCAATGAACTGAGTGACCAAGCAAGTCTTCGGACTTGGCACAGTCAATTCATTATCGTTCTGTTGGAACGATAATAGCTTTAAAATTACTTCTTACTTTCGAGTAAGGATGAGTTTTGAAGTCAGTATTCGTTGAGCCGAACAAAATCTTAAATTGAAGAGTTTGATCATGGCTCAGATTGAACGCTGGCGGCAGGCCTAACACATGCAAGTCGAGCGGAAACGAGTTAACTGAACCTTCGGGGAACGTTAAGGGCGTCGAGCGGCGGACGGGTGAGTAATGCCTAGGAAATTGCCCTGATGTGGGGGATAACCATTGGAAACGATGGCTAATACCGCATGATGCCTACGGGCCAAAGAGGGGGACCTTCGGGCCTCTCGCGTCAGGATATGCCTAGGTGGGATTAGCTAGTTGGTGAGGTAATGGCTCACCAAGGCGACGATCCCTAGCTGGTCTGAGAGGATGATCAGCCACACTGGAACTGAGACACGGTCCAGACTCCTACGGGAGGCAGCAGTGGGGAATATTGCACAATGGGCGCAAGCCTGATGCAGCCATGCCGCGTGTGTGAAGAAGGCCTTCGGGTTGTAAAGCACTTTCAGTCGTGAGGAAGGTAGTGTAGTTAATAGCTGCATTATTTGACGTTAGCGACAGAAGAAGCACCGGCTAACTCCGTGCCAGCAGCCGCGGTAATACGGAGGGTGCGAGCGTTAATCGGAATTACTGGGCGTAAAGCGCATGCAGGTGGTTTGTTAAGTCAGATGTGAAAGCCCGGGGCTCAACCTCGGAATAGCATTTGAAACTGGCAGACTAGAGTACTGTAGAGGGGGGTAGAATTTCAGGTGTAGCGGTGAAATGCGTAGAGATCTGAAGGAATACCGGTGGCGAAGGCGGCCCCCTGGACAGATACTGACACTCAGATGCGAAAGCGTGGGGAGCAAACAGGATTAGATACCCTGGTAGTCCACGCCGTAAACGATGTCTACTTGGAGGTTGTGGCCTTGAGCCGTGGCTTTCGGAGCTAACGCGTTAAGTAGACCGCCTGGGGAGTACGGTCGCAAGATTAAAACTCAAATGAATTGACGGGGGCCCGCACAAGCGGTGGAGCATGTGGTTTAATTCGATGCAACGCGAAGAACCTTACCTACTCTTGACATCCAGAGAACTTTCCAGAGATGGATTGGTGCCTTCGGGAACTCTGAGACAGGTGCTGCATGGCTGTCGTCAGCTCGTGTTGTGAAATGTTGGGTTAAGTCCCGCAACGAGCGCAACCCTTATCCTTGTTTGCCAGCGAGTAATGTCGGGAACTCCAGGGAGACTGCCGGTGATAAACCGGAGGAAGGTGGGGACGACGTCAAGTCATCATGGCCCTTACGAGTAGGGCTACACACGTGCTACAATGGCGCATACAGAGGGCAGCAAGCTAGCGATAGTGAGCGAATCCCAAAAAGTGCGTCGTAGTCCGGATTGGAGTCTGCAACTCGACTCCATGAAGTCGGAATCGCTAGTAATCGTGGATCAGAATGCCACGGTGAATACGTTCCCGGGCCTTGTACACACCGCCCGTCACACCATGGGAGTGGGCTGCAAAAGAAGTAGGTAGTTTAACCTTCGGGAGGACGCTTACCACTTTGTGGTTCATGACTGGGGTGAAGTCGTAACAAGGTAGCGCTAGGGGAACCTGGCGCTGGATCACCTCCTTATACGATGATTACTCACGATGAGTGTCCACACAGATTGATACGGTTTATAAGTAAGAGACGATACTGGGTCTGTAGCTCAGGTGGTTAGAGCGTTCGCCTGATAAGCGAGAGGTCGGTGGTTCGAGTCCACTCAGACCCACCAATTTCCTTGGAAATTGGCACACAGTATCACACTGATGGGGCTATAGCTCAGCTGGGAGAGCGCCTGCCTTGCACGCAGGAGGTCTGCGGTTCGATCCCGCATAGCTCCACCATCTTTAAGCGCATTCGATGAGTGCTTTTAAAAATGGTTTTCATCAGAAAATCTAGCTCTTTAACAATTTGGAAAGCTGACAAAACAATCTTTAAGATTGTTTGTAAAGTTCTCAATGTTTGTCTTTAAGACAAACACCAAAAAACACATTCAAGTGTTCTTGGGAATATCACTTTTACTGTGATTATTCGAAATTGAGTCCGGCAAAATCGATATGTCTCTCGCTCATTCAAATAATGAGAGACAACTTTGGTGATTTGAACATCAACTCGAAACTCCTTCGGGTTGTATGGTTAAGTGACTAAGCGTACACGGTGGATGCCTTGGCAGTCAGAGGCGATGAAGGACGTATTAACTTGCGATAAGCCCAGATTAGGTAGTAAAAACCACTTGAGTCTGGGATTTCCGAATGGGGAAACCCACTAGCATAAGCTAGTATCGCTGCGTGAATACATAGCGCAGCGAGGCGAACCGGGGGAACTGAAACATCTAAGTACCCCGAGGAAAAGAAATCAACCGAGATTCCGAAAGTAGCGGCGAGCGAAATTGGACTAGCCCTTAAGCTTTATATGCGTTAGACGAACGGTCTGGAAAGTCCGGCAATAAAGGGTGATAGCCCCGTAGTTGACAACGCACATTCAGTGAAATCGAGTAGGGCGGGACACGTGATATCCTGTCTGAATATGGGGGGACCATCCTCCAAGGCTAAATACTACTGACTGACCGATAGTGAACCAGTACCGTGAGGGAAAGGCGAAAAGAACCCCTGTGAGGGGAGTGAAATAGAACCTGAAACCGTGTACGTACAAGCAGTAGGAGCACCTTCGTGGTGTGACTGCGTACCTTTTGTATAATGGGTCAGCGACTTATATTCAGTGGCAAGGTTAACCATCTAGGGGAGCCGTAGCGAAAGCGAGTGTTAACTGCGCGACTTAGTCGCTGGATATAGACCCGAAACCAGGTGATCTAGCCATGGGCAGGTTGAAGATTGAGTAACATCAATTGGAGGACCGAACCGACTAATGTTGAAAAATTAGCGGATGACTTGTGGCTAGGGGTGAAAGGCCAATCAAACCTGGAGATAGCTGGTTCTCCCCGAAAGCTATTTAGGTAGCGCCTCGGACGAATACTACTGGGGGTAGAGCACTGTTAAGGCTAGGGGGTCATCCCGACTTACCAACCCTTTGCAAACTCCGAATACCAGTAAGTACTATCCGGGAGACACACGGCGGGTGCTAACGTCCGTCGTGGAGAGGGAAACAACCCAGACCGCCAGCTAAGGTCCCAAATTATTACTAAGTGGGAAACGATGTGGGAAGGCTCAGACAGCCAGGATGTTGGCTTAGAAGCAGCCATCATTTAAAGAAAGCGTAATAGCTCACTGGTCGAGTCGGCCTGCGCGGAAGATGTAACGGGGCTAAGTAATAAACCGAAGCTGCGGCAATGAAGTTTACTTCATTGGGTAGGGGAGCGTTCTGTAAGCCGTTGAAGGTGTGTTGTAAAGCATGCTGGAGGTATCAGAAGTGCGAATGCTGACATGAGTAACGATAAAGGGGGTGAAAAACCTCCTCGCCGGAAGACCAAGGGTTCCTGTCCAACGTTAATCGGGGCAGGGTAAGTCGACCCCTAAGGCGAGGCCGAAAGGCGTAGTCGATGGGAAACGGGTTAATATTCCCGTACTTCTTACAATTGCGATGGGGGGACGGAGAAGGCTAGGTGGGCCTGGCGACGGTTGTCCAGGTTCAAGTGCGTAGGCTGAAGAGTTAGGTAAATCCGGCTCTTTTTAAGGCTGAGACACGACGTCGAGCTACTACGGTAGTGAAGTCATTGATGCCATGCTTCCAGGAAAAGCCTCTAAGCTTCAGATTGTAAGGAATCGTACCCCAAACCGACACAGGTGGTCGGGTAGAGAATACCAAGGCGCTTGAGAGAACTCGGGTGAAGGAACTAGGCAAAATGGTACCGTAACTTCGGGAGAAGGTACGCTCTTGATGGTGAAGTCCCTTGCGGATGGAGCTGACGAGAGTCGCAGATACCAGGTGGCTGCAACTGTTTATTAAAAACACAGCACTGTGCAAAATCGTAAGATGACGTATACGGTGTGACGCCTGCCCGGTGCCGGAAGGTTAATTGATGGGGTTAGACTTCGGTCGAAGCTCTTGATCGAAGCCCCGGTAAACGGCGGCCGTAACTATAACGGTCCTAAGGTAGCGAAATTCCTTGTCGGGTAAGTTCCGACCTGCACGAATGGCGTAATGATGGCCACGCTGTCTCCACCCGAGACTCAGTGAAATTGAAATCGCTGTGAAGATGCAGTGTACCCGCGGCTAGACGGAAAGACCCCGTGAACCTTTACTACAGCTTGGCACTGAACATTGACCCTACATGTGTAGGATAGGTGGGAGGCTTTGAAGCACAGTCGCTAGATTGTGTGGAGCCGTCCTTGAAATACCACCCTTGTAGTGTTGATGTTCTAACGTCGACCCCTAATCGGGGTTGCGGACAGTGCCTGGTGGGTAGTTTGACTGGGGCGGTCTCCTCCCAAAGAGTAACGGAGGAGCACGAAGGTGGGCTAATCACGGTTGGACATCGTGAGGTTAGTGCAATGGCATAAGCCCGCTTGACTGCGAGAATGACAATTCGAGCAGGTGCGAAAGCAGGTCATAGTGATCCGGTGGTTCTGTATGGAAGGGCCATCGCTCAACGGATAAAAGGTACTCCGGGGATAACAGGCTGATACCGCCCAAGAGTTCATATCGACGGCGGTGTTTGGCACCTCGATGTCGGCTCATCACATCCTGGGGCTGAAGTCGGTCCCAAGGGTATGGCTGTTCGCCATTTAAAGTGGTACGCGAGCTGGGTTTAGAACGTCGTGAGACAGTTCGGTCCCTATCTGCCGTGGGCGTTGGAAGATTGAAGGGGGCTGCTCCTAGTACGAGAGGACCGGAGTGGACGAACCTCTGGTGTTCGGGTTGTGTCGCCAGACGCATTGCCCGGTAGCTAAGTTCGGAATCGATAACCGCTGAAAGCATCTAAGCGGGAAGCGAGCCCTGAGATGAGTCTTCCCTGATACTTTAAGTATCCTAAAGGGTTGTTCGAGACTAGAACGTTGATAGGCAGGGTGTGTAAGCGTTGTGAGGCGTTGAGCTAACCTGTACTAATTGCCCGTGAGGCTTAACCATACAACACCCAAGGGGTTTTGATGGACTCAATACAAGAACGATTGAATGTGTAAGTAGAACTTAAAACAGCTTTCCGGATTAAAGAATTTGCTTGGCGACCATAGCGATTTGGACCCACCTGACTTCCATTCCGAACTCAGAAGTGAAACGAATTAGCGCCGATGGTAGTGTGGGGTTTCCCCATGTGAGAGTAGGACATCGCCAGGCTTTAAATTTAGACTTAAATGTCTAACCAGTGCGGAGCGGTAGTTCAGTTGGTTAGAATACCGGCCTGTCACGCCGGGGGTCGCGGGTTCGAGTCCCGTCCGCTCCGCCACTTATTTAGAAAGCCTTGCTCAATGCAAGGTTTTGTCGAATCTACAATTTGTAGAATTTAGGGGTGTAGCTCCAATTGGCAGAGCAGCGGATTCCAAATCCGCGTGTTGGGAGTTCGAATCTCTCCACCCCTGCCAGATTGAAAGCCTCAGCAGAAATGCTGGGGCTTTTTTACGTCTTGAATCGATGAAAAGATTCATCTCCCTGATCTCCGCATAAATTTCCTATCATACCAATCTGGAAAATTAACTGGTCAGATTAATCCATTCTCTTCTGCACATATCTGTCACCCTATCAGTACTTTCCAAGAACCGAACCCATGCGCTGCACACCTTGTCTACAATATCGTTGTAGTTCGTAAAGGTCTGGTTCGCTAAATAGTGTTGTCGCAGTCAACTCCATACTTGTTCTATTGGGTTCAACTCTGGTGAATAGGGTGGGAGCTTGATGATACTCACATTGTTAAATTGCTCGGCAATGTCATCTGTATGCCATCCAGCCCTATCCATGATCACGACAGCATGACGGCCATACTCTGTTACTTGAGAGATTTGATTAAGGTGCTGGATCATAATTTCTTTATTTACCCAAGGTACGACGATGGCTTCCCCTATTCCTCTTCTTGGACAGACAGAACCGAATAAGTAAGCATACTCAAATTGCTGTTGCTTCACCGCTCGGGGTCTTGTGCCACGCTCTGCCCATAAGCGAGTAGTTGTATTTTGTTGTCCAAATCTCGCTTCGTCTTGAAACCAGACATCGACCGCCTCAAGGCTTATGTGACCTGGGATCTTGAGGATCGTTTCAGTTTTGAATCTTTTAAAATCGTCTTGGAGCTGTTGAGATTGAGAAGGGTGTTTGGAGCGTGACGTTATCCAAGAAAAGCCCATACGATTGAGCAAGTAATAGATAGAATCTGGGTGGTAATGCTTGCCAAACTCTTTGATGATGTAGGCGTGAATGTCACTACCAGTTAATCTTCCTACAGAAGGTTCGGAAGCTCGCCTCTTAATATATAGGCTTAACTGTTCACGTTGTTTTGGGGTAAGAAACGTAGGTCTTCCTGTTCTTGGTTTTTCTTGTAAGCCTTCAAGTCCTTCCTCCAGAAAGGTCTGAACCCATTTATTTACGCTAGTGCGACTTACCTTTAAGTACTTGGCAATCTGTGTTCGAGATTGTCCTTCTTTAAAGTGTGCTAGAGCGAGTAGACGCATCTTCATCTGAATAGACTTTTGCTGGCTAGCGAGCTTTTTAAAGTTGATGTTACTGAAGCTATCCCTAGTATTCTCGAACAAGAAGTTATAAAGCTAATTAGATCATATTCTTACTTAGATTGGTATTAGCCAAACACTAGCTCCTAAACTAGCTTTCTTCACTATCTGTCATTACAGGAGAAACCTTGTGTTAAGCATACTCAAAAATTCGAGCTATCCGCCCCTATAATAGCGATAGCAGTTCACACTTTTTCATTGTTCAATTCCGAACAAAACCTTCTAGAACATCTAGCCAACTCTCTAAAGTGCCTATAAAGGTTATCAAGCCTGCTTCTCGTTACCCCTATTGATACAGGGCTTCTGTTAACAGAAGTACGTTTCTATTCGCTACTGTATTCAATGTGAGTTAGCGCTTTTAAGCGCCCTTTAATACTTACTGCCGATTAACATGACTGCTTTGCAGAAAATGATTGAAGTAGTTTCAAGTGGTTCTTAATGAGATGAGGAAGTGCAGTTGGGAATGAACGACAAAAGCCTCGGTGATGGTGCGTCGTTGGTTTTAGGTGGTAGAGGGAGGTTAGCGTTGGAACTATGAAGGGGCTTGATAAATTGCAGGTAATAAAAAAGCCGACAGTAATAAACTGTCGGCTTTCTAACTTCTGAACCGCTTAGTTATTTTGAACTAGCGTTAGGGCTTTGCGAGAGACTTCGTGAGCCGCTTTAGTTAAGTTTTGCTTCTCTAGTGTGTCTGCTAGGTAAGCATAGTCAGAAACGTCTGAGCGAAGCTTTAGCGCAACCTCGAAATGTTCTTGTGCTTCTTGCCATTTCTCTTGGCGGAAGAAGAAGTGTGCCAATGCACTTTGTGCTGCTGCGTTTTCTGGTTCACGTTTCAAGACACCTTCAAGGAAAACAATCACCGGGTGGCTATCTGGTAGGTTTAGCTCTGGCAGTAATTGGTATAGATCCGGTGTTGGGCTCTTCTTCAAAGCTTCTTTGATCACAGTGAAGGCTTCGGTATCTGCTTTGCGGGAGATTAGCTCGTGAGCAAAACAACCGATCAGGTGAGCGTCTTGTTTTACCTTACGTGGCAGACTGTTCCAGTGTGAGATAAGACCTTCGCTACCTTGTTGCTGAGCCACTTCGTGTAGCAAACCACATTGAGCTTTCTGAATTAGCTCTGCTTGCTCTTCTTCTGTGATCAGTTTGGCTTTACTTAGCTGAGGCATCAGATCGATCAGTGATTGCCATAGCTTAAGCTGCATGTAAGTGGTTTTTTGCAGGTTAAGAACAATCGAGTTATTCGCGTACTGACCTTTTAATGCTTGTAACGTATCGAATGCAGACTCGAACTCGTTATCACGAATGAACTGTTTCGCGCGAGTCAACTCTACTGCTAAGTGCGCATTCTCTTGTTGGCTTGCTAGCTCTAGGTACTGGTCACGCTTCGTTTTGTCACCTTGCCCCTGCGCGGCTTCTGACGCCACTAGGTAGCAAAGCAACGGCATGTCGTGATGGTTTGCCCAGCGTGTCACTTTCTTCTCGGCACCTTTCCAGTCACCTTCAAGTAGCTTGATGATGCCCTCGTTGGTGTAACGACGAGAACGACGCATTTTACGGACGCTAAAGTAGTTCCAAGTGCTCGAGCTTGCGTAAACCAGTTTCTTGACGACATACTCCAATAGGAACAATGCAGCCAGTGCGGCAATCACAAAAATCACTAGGGTAGTGACACTCATCTCAATGGTTTTATTGGCAATTGAGATCAGGACATAACCTTGCTGGCCTGAGAACTGAGTACCAACAAATAAGCCAGCCCCAAGAACAACAAATAGGAAAATAAGACGAACCATTACTTATCCTCCGTACCTGTCATTGTGGTTACTTCACGACGTAGGCGCTCGCGAATCACATCTGATAGCTGATTTTGACTCTCCAGTTTCGCTGGGTATTCAACTTCGATGTCTTGTTTACTCAACTGGCTCAATGATTTGTTGAACTCTTTAACTGAATTATCATCTTGGTTGAAGAATGCCATTGCCCATTTGTCCGCGGTTTCCAAAGAGGTGGTGTATATTTCCCCTTGTTCTTGGTAAACCGATTTAATCGCTGTTTCGATCTTGGCTTTGATGTTCTCTTTCAAGTAGAAGTGTTGTTGTGGTGAGAGCAATGGAATCACATTGCCATCACGTGTACGGAAGGTGATGAAGTTCTCTGAGAAGTCTTTTAGTGAGGTCATCAGGTTATCTTGCCAGTTTGCAATGTCTTCTGATACTTGCTGCTTCTCAACCGCTGCCGCTTCTGGTAGTAATGCATTTGCGAGAGGCAGTTTGTCTACTTGCTGTTGCAATGCCGTTAAACGCAATACTAGACCATCACGGTCAACTAGTGGCACAACACGTAGCTTAGTGATGTCGTTTGCCATTGCTTTACGCAGACCTACAAGGCTTGGATCGTTTAGCGCTGCAATACGCTGGTCTGCGCTTTCCATCAACTGAGTCGCGCTTTCTACATCATGCTCTAGAAACAGCTTACGACCAGCAAGTTTTACTAGATAGTCAGCTTCTGCTAACAACCAATCGTTTGGACGACGGCCTTTCACGTCGGCCACTGCTAATTGTAGGCTTTCAATACTTTTTCGCTGCTGACCAAGAACCACTTCAGCTTTGTGCGTTGCTGTCGTCGCTTTTTCAATAGTTTCTTCTTTTACTTGGTTTAGCTCTTGTTTCATTGCTGATTGAGCTTGCTCTAGTTGGCTTTGAAGCTGAGCGATCTGAGTTTGGTATTCAGATTGCTGTTCAAGCATTTTGTATGTCAGACCACCACCAAAAATAAGTGATAAGACGATAGCCACAGTACCCAGCTTCACGCCGCGTTTGCCTTGCTTCTCTTCAAATTCAACTTTGTTTGGTTCTGCTGGTTTGGTTGGTTCAGCAGGCTTTGAGTCTACCTTTTTAGGCTCAGATTCTTGTTTCGGCGTGTCTTTTTCAGCTAGCAGTGCCGATGCAGTTTGTTCGGAAAGGTTTTTATCGTTATTTTTTTGGTCGTTATTTTTACTTGTCATGCCTATATCCTGTGTAGCTAGGGCTGGAGAGCAGCCAGTAATTCTTGGTTGGATGCACTTCCTGTACATCTGACCTGAGAGAAGCCCCTTTGAATTGCGATGTCAGCGATGCGCTGACTGGGGATATACAACTCTTGTTGATTAAGCCAAACCAATTGTTCTGACGTCAATTGGCTGCACAAATAATCCAGTTGTTCACCACTGGTGACGATTATCTGGTCGATTTGTTGGGTTTTCCATAATGAGACACAGCTTACTGGATCGAATGGGATAAATTCTCTCTTATAAGTCTCACTATAGTGAACTTTTGCTCCGCGTCTCACCAATGCATCTTTAATCAGTTCCCGCCCCCCGTTGCCACGAAGGATTAGAACTGTTTGTTTTTCTACATTGTTTAGTTCGGGAAGTTGCAACAAGTGCTCACTATCACTGACTTGTGGATAGTGTACTTTCTGTTGTGTGCATTTGCTCAAATAGTGTGCTGTTTTTTGACCAACGGCAAGGTATACAGCTTGCTTGGGCCATGATTTAGCGTTGTTTTCTAAGATTTGCTCAGCGCACTGCACCGCATGTTGGCTAACTGCAATGATGATTTGGGCACTTTCGATGTATTTAGAGAGGAGTGTATCGCTAAGATCGGCAACAATGTCGATCAATGGATGATGGATTGCAGTTATGCCGTGCCTTTCGAGTAGAGAGCAAAGCGCTTTGCCTTGCTCTCCCGGCCGAGTGACCAACACTGCCATGGTTAGTCGTGGTCTGCGTACAGCTTGGTTAAGATTTCACGTGCGCCGTTTTCTAGCAGCTCATTCGCAAGTTGAACGCCCAATGCTTCGGCATCATTGCGGTGACCACGAATTTCACCACGCACAATTAGGCTTCCATCTGGTTCGCCAACCAGTGCGCGTAGCCAAATGTTGTCACCGTCAAGCAGTGAGTAACTGCCGATTGGCACCTGACAACCGCCTTCAAGGGTCAGGTTCATCGCACGCTCACAACGTACGCGATCTGCCGTATCTTGGTGGTTTAGTGGCTCAAGTAGTTTAAGTAGACGTTCGTCATCCACACGACACTCAATACCTACTGCACCTTGGCCTACCGCTGGCAGCGATTGCTCTGGCTCGATAAAGCTACGAATTCGCTCTTCTAGCTCAAGGCGCTTCAGACCTGCTGCGGCAAGAATGATTGCGTCATATTCCCCTGCATCTAGCTTACCTAGGCGAGTACCTACGTTGCCACGTAGTTCTTTGATAACTAGGTCTGGGCGGTATTCTTTTAGCTGACACTGACGACGCAGGCTACAAGTACCTACAACTGCGCCTTGTGGCAGCTCATCAATGTTGTTGTAAGTGTTAGAAACGAATGCATCGCGTGGGTCTTCACGTTCACAAATCGTCACCAAGCCAAGACCTTCAGGGAAGTCTACTGGTACATCTTTCATTGAGTGCACCGCAAGGTCCGCACGACCTTCAAGCATCGCCACTTCTAACTCTTTAACGAACAAGCCTTTACCACCAACTTTTGCTAGCGGCGTATCCAAAATGATGTCGCCTTTGGTCACCATAGTGACGAGTTCTACTTCAAGACCTGGATGAGCGGCTTGAAGTGCGTCTTTTACAAAGTGTGCTTGCCATAGAGCAAGAGGGCTTTTTCGAGTTGCAATGCGAATTGGCGTGGATTGTGTCATGGTCTTCTCAATGCTGTTTAAGTTTTGCTTAATCGTAACACTCAACGCGTGAAAATCTTAATGTTAGTTAGGCTTCTCTTGGTGTCATGAATGGAATTACATTGCATTATGGAAATAGTGTGACTGGATTCTCATTTAGACTAAGGACTATTATTAGTTAGAGGCGAATACGAGCGACACTACTGCGCTATCAATTTTGCGACTAGTGTGGGGTTTTGAAACCGCAACTATTTGCGGGTGGAAATCTTTACCAACTCTGATGAAAGTGTTAAATTGATCACGTTTTTAGACCTTTTTGGTTTAAAACATCAGCAGATTTTCGTGATTGTTCAACCAAGGAACTTCCCTTGCAGGCTTACACCCAAAAACTTATTCAGCGACTAGATAACCTGAACCAGCAACGGATCGACCGTGCGCTGGCGCTTATGGATTCGCAAAGCCAGCAAGTCTTCCACTTGATTCCTGCCTTGTTGAACTACAACCATCCTGTTATTCCCGGCTACTACGATGCTGACGTACCTTATGGTGTGTTTGGTTTAGAGCTGAACGAACTCCAACAACGATTCCTTGATGATACTCAACTGACGATTGGGCAAGCGCTTAAGACAGCAGAGCAACCTGCGATCTTAGGTTTGTACACTATGGGCAGTACCTCTTCTATTGGTCAAAGTACTTCAAGTGATTTGGATATTTGGGTGTGTATCTCACCGGAGATGGATAAAGACCAACGCGAGCTGCTGACCAACAAATGCTTGCTGATCACCGACTGGGCTCAAAGCCAAGGTGTGGAAGCGAACTTCTTCTTAATGGATGAAGAGCGTTTTCGTAGCAACCGTTCTGAAGAGATGACTGGCGATAACTGTGGTTCTTCTCAGCATTTATTATTGTTGGATGAATTCTACCGTTCTGCTGTACGTCTGGCTGGACAGCGTTTGTTGTGGCAAATAGTGCCACCAGAAATGGAAGAGTGTTACGACGAGTACGTTGCACAGCTTTGTAAAGATGGCTATATCAACTGTGATGAGTGGATCAACTTTGGTCAGCTTAACCGCATTCCTGCTGAAGAGTACTTCGGCTCGAACTTGTGGCAGCTGTATAAGAGTATCGATTCTCCTTACAAGTCGGTGTTGAAAGCGATCTTGCTTGAAGCTTACTCGTGGGAATACCCGCACACACAGCTTCTTAGCATCGACACTAAACGTCGCTTCTTTGCCCACGAGCCTGACTTGTACGGCATGGATGCATATTACTTGATGCTAGAGAAAGTAACGCGTTACCTAGAGAGAATTCAAGACGACACGCGCTTGGATTTAGTTCGTCGCTGTTTCTACCTTAAAACCCATGAAAAACTGTCTCGTGAACCTGATGTGGGTTCCGTGGCATGGCGCCGTGAAGCCTTAAGCGACATGATTGCGAAATGGCATTGGGATGAATCGGTACTGGCAGAGCTCGATGATCGCCGTAACTGGAAAGTCGAACAAGTGAAAGTAGTGCACCATTCGCTACTGGATGCTTTGATGCAAAGCTACCGTAACTTGATTCAGTTTGCGCGTCGAAACGATATTACCTCTGCGATCAGCCCGCAAGATATCAGCATTCTCGCGCGTAAGCTGTACGCGGCATTTGAAGTACTGCCGGGCAAAGTTACCTTGCTTAATCCGCAGATCTCGCCAGATTTGCACGAACCTGACTTGAGCTTCATTGAAGTAAAAGAGGGCGGGGTAAACAAGTCAGGTTGGTACTTATACAAGCAGCCTTTGATTGCACACCGTATTCTTGGTCAGCCTTGCCTTGAGCACCATGAGTATTTGAGTAAGTTGGTTTCTTGGGCGTTCTTCAACGGTTTAATTACCGAGTCAACGCGTTTGCACGCGGTGGTGCGTGAGGCGCAGTTAGACATCGATAAGTTCTACCAAATGGTGAGTGACCTACGTAACACCTTCTCGTTACGCAAGCGTCGCCCAACCATGCAAGCGTTGGGTAGTCCGTGTGAAATTAGTCAGATGGCGATGTTCATCAACTTTGAAAATGACCCAACGGCAGAGCTGTCTGGTCGCTCACTCAAAGTGGATGTGAAGAACACCGATATCTTCAGCTTTGGTCCTGAACAAATTAACTTGGTCGGCAGTGTTGATTTAGTTTATCGCAACTCATGGCACGAAGTGCGTACACTGCACTTCAAAGGTGAAACCGCGATGTTGGATGCATTGAAGACCATTCTTGGCAAAATGCACCAAGACGCGATTCCGCCAGAATCGGTGGATGTATTCTGTTACGCGAAGAACATGCGTGGCGTGATGCGTAATATGGTTTACCAACTGTTAGCTGAGTGTATCGACTTGCGTTTGAAGCCTGTTGAGCAAGAGAAACGCCGTCGCTTTAAAGCCATACGTCTTGCCAACCAAACTTATGGTTTGTTCTTTGAGCGTCGTGGCGTATCGGTTCAGAAACTCGAGAACTCAGTTGATTTCTACCGCAGCATTTCAACCAACAAGCTAAAAGGTTCGCCGTTGTTGATGCTGGATCGTGAGCAAGAGTACCAACTACCAGAAGTCGTGGATGGCTTTGCGAGTGAAGGTTTAGTGCAGTTCTTCTTTGAAGACACTGACGATGGTTTCAACATCTACGTATTAGATGAGTCAAACCAAGTTGAGGTTTACCACCAATTCAGTGGTTCGAAAGATGAAATGATTGCGTCAGTGAACAGCTTCTACACCTCGGTAAAAGATGACAGTCGTGTATCGTCAAAGTTTATTAACTTTAATTTGCCGCAGTACTACCAAATCATTCATCCGGAAGAAGGGAATACCTACATTATTCCTTACCGTAATGATGGCTGTACGCCAACTCGTCCAACCAAAGCGGTAAATGCGTAAAACGAATAATAAAAAAGAGCACCTCGGTGCTCTCAGACTGCTGACAAAGGTCTAGCCATCAGGCTAGACCTTTGATCTAATAGGGGTATCGAAAAGTGGATACTCCAATATGCTACAAGATCCTTCTCCTCAACAATACGAATTTGAAATGGTGACGATGGAGCAGTTAGTTCCTAAAGACCATTTAGTCCGCAAAATTGATAAAGCCATAGACTTCGAATTTATCCGGGACCAAGTCGCTCACCTCTATTGTCAAGATAACGGTCGACCACCTGTTGACCCTGTTCGACTTTTCAAAATCATTTTTATTGGCTACCTCTTCGGAATCAAAAGCGAGCGACAGCTCGTTAAAGAGATTGAAGTCAATGTAGCCTATCGTTGGTTCTTGCGCATGTCGTTAACGGAGAAGGTTATCCATGCTTCAACACTGAGCCAAAACCGTATTCGCCGCTTCAATAATACCGACGTATTCGAACGTATCTTTATCAACATCGTTGAGCAGGCTATGGCCAAAGGCTTGGTCGCTGGGCAGCAACTCTTTACCGACAGCACTCACCTCAAAGCAAACGCTAACAAAAATAAACACACCAATGAGGTCAGAGACGTTCGAGCCAGTGCTTACCTCGACATGCTTGATGAAGACGTTGCATTAGACCGAGAACGAGAAGGAAAGAAGTCGCTTAAGGCACGAGTATCCGAGCCTAAAACAAAGAATACGAAAGTCAGTACTACAGACCCAGAAAGTGGTTTTATGACGAGAGACAATAAACCACAAGGCTTCTTCTACCTTGACCATCGTACCGTCGATGGTCTGCATGGGATCATAGTGGACACTCATGCGACGGCAGGTAATATCAATGACTCTCAACCCTATATTGAACGACTGGACTACACGCTAGAGCAGTTCAACCTTAACCCTATAGCTGTTGGTCTCGATGCCGGCTATTTTACCGCTCCCGTGGCAGAGTCATTAGAGCGCCGAAATATCTTAGGTGTGTTCGGCTACCGTAGGCCATCAAGAACAAAGAACACGTTCAAGAAGAAGCACTTTATCTACCACAAAGAGAGTGACAGTTATCGATGTCCAAATGGGCAAACGCTTATCTACAAAACGACGTCACGAAATGCTTATAGAGAGTATCACTCAGACCCGAAAGAATGCGTGCTCTGCCCAATGCGAAATGACTGTACTCAAAGTAAAAACATGAAGAAAGTCATCACCAGACACATCTATACAGATGCAGTGGAGAGAGCGAACCAAATGCGGCTCTCTCCCTATGGGAAGAAGACGTATAGACGAAGAAGTGAGACGGTAGAAAGAAGCTTCGCTGATGCTAAGCAGCACCATGGGCACCGTTATGCCCGCTTCCGTGGGCTAAGCAAAGTGCAAATGCAGTGTTGGTTAGCTGCCGCAGCTCAAAACATCAAGAAGATAGCTCTAGTAATGAGTTATTTGCAAAAAATGGGGTTCAATATGGCTCAAATAAGACAAATATTAGCTTCTAAATACTTGTTTAAGAGTTGGAACAGATTAAATCTGGTATAGCGAAAAATATCGCGATCGCGACCTACGGTCGCTTATAAAAAAGAACCCCACCGAAAAAGGTGGGGTTCGTCATCAATCTGAGAGCACCTCGGTGCTCTTTTTTCGTTTAGTTGACTGGTCGTCACAAATACTCATTTGGCTTATGGCCAATCGATGGTTTCGCCAGCGTGCTTTTCACACTCTTCTTTCACCATTTCAAACAGTTCCATGCACGTTTTAGAGCACGTCCATTTGTCGTCAACCAGCTTAAAGTGAAAGCCACCGGACTTAGAGGCCAACCAAATCTCATGCATTGGCTCTTGGCGGTTAATGATGATTTGGCTACGGTCTTCAAATTCTAATGTCATTACATTGCCAGACACTTCGTAATCAATGTCTGCGCCTGATTCATCGATGGATTCTTCGATGATTTGCATCTGTGCGTCCACCAGTTGATGAAATTCAGTATCGTTCATCCGTCTATCCTATTGCTTTTCCTGAGTGTGGTGCGATTATAGGGGGCATTGGTTTAATAATCACGATATGCAAAATGAAAAAATTACTTACTGTGTTGTTTGTGATGGTTGCAGCGACACTGGCTGGTTGCGGCCAATCAGGCTCACTTTACATCCCAGATGATGCTCAACAAAACGAGCAGTCACAATAATCAGCCACACCTTAGGGTGAAAACAGGGTTTAGCAGTCGAATTAATTAAGGGAAGCGAATTTTGGATTACTTCAACTATCAGGATGATGGCCAGCTTTGGGCCGAAGACGTCTCACTCCACGATCTTGCCGAGCAGCATGGCACTCCTCTTTATGTTTACTCACGCGCGACGCTAGAGCGTCACTGGAATGCATTTGATAGTGCAGTGGGTCAACATCCTCATCTTGTTTGTTACGCAGTAAAAGCAAACTCAAACCTTGGCGTATTGAATGCACTGTCTCGTTTGGGCTCAGGCTTTGATATCGTATCGGGTGGTGAGCTTGAACGTGTTATCGCGGCTGGCGGTGATGCGAAAAAGGTGGTGTTCTCAGGTGTGGGTAAAACACCCGCAGAGATGAAACGCGCACTGGAACTGGGCATTAAATGCTTTAATGTGGAATCTGAACCTGAGCTTGAGCGCTTGAACAAAGTGGCACAAGAGCTCGGAGTGATTGCGCCAATTTCGCTACGTATCAACCCTGACGTAGACGCAAAGACGCACCCTTACATCTCGACTGGCCTTCGTGACAACAAATTCGGCATCGCGTTTGACCGTGCACCTGCGGTATACCAATTCGCTCAGAGCCTGCCAAACCTAAACGTGCAAGGTATCGACTGCCACATTGGTTCTCAGCTGACTGAGATAGAACCGTTCATCGACGCCACAGACCGCTTGCTAGCGTTGATTGATGATTTGAAAGCGCAAGGCATCAATATCCGTCACCTTGACGTGGGTGGTGGTCTAGGTGTGGTATATCGTGATGAATTGCCACCACAGCCTTCGGATTACGCGAAAGCATTACTAAGCCGATTGGAGAACCACCAAGAGCTAGAACTGATTTTCGAGCCAGGTCGTGCGATTGCGGCGAATGCGGGCATTTTGTTAACGCGTGTGGAATTCCTAAAACACACTGAGCACAAAAACTTTGCCATTATTGATGCGGCAATGAACGACTTGATGCGTCCAGCACTTTATCAGGCATGGCAAGATATCGTGCCAGTCTCACCACGAGCAGGTGAAGCACAAACTTACGATTTGGTGGGGCCTATCTGTGAAACCGGCGATTTCTTGGGCAAAGATCGAGCACTAGTACTGCAAGAAGGTGATCTACTCGCGGTTCGCTCTGCAGGCGCCTATGGTTTTGTGATGTCTTCGAACTACAATACTCGTACCCGAGCGGCGGAAGTAATGGTGGATGGTAACCAAAGCCACCTTGTTCGCCAGCGTGAGGAGCTGACCAGTTTGTGGCAGCTGGAACAGATTCTACCGGAGTAACACACAACAAATGCATTTCCACTTTTCCAAAATGCACGGTTTGGGCAACGACTTTATGGTCGTCGACTGCATTACCCAAAACGTGTTTTTCTCCCAAGACTTGATCCGTCGTTTGGCGGATCGTCACACGGGCATTGGCTTTGACCAACTGCTCGTGGTTGAAGCGCCATATGATCCAGAAACCGACTTCCACTACCGCATTTTTAATGCCGATGGCAGTGAAGTTGAGCAGTGTGGCAATGGCGCTCGCTGTTTTGCGCGTTTTGTGCGTTTGAAAGGACTGACCAATCGATACAGCATTAGTGTTAGCACCAAGAAAGGTAAGATGATTCTTGATGTTGAAGACGATGGTGATGTAACGGTAAATATGGGCGTGCCTGAGTTTGAACCAAGCAAGATCCCTTTCAAAGCGAAGCAAAAAGAGAAAACCTACATCATGCGAGCAGGTGAAAAAACCTTGTTCTGCGGTGCCGTAAGCATGGGCAACCCTCATGTTGTGACGGTGGTTGATGATGTTGATACTGCTGATGTGGAAACGCTTGGTCCATTGCTTGAGTCACATGAACGCTTTCCTGAGCGTGTGAACGTGGGCTTTATGCAGGTAGTGGATCGCAACAACATCCGTTTGCGCGTGTATGAGCGTGGGGCGGGTGAAACCCAAGCTTGTGGTAGTGGCGCATGTGGTGCAGTTGCCGTGGGTATTTTACAAGGTCTACTGGACGAGAACGTGAAAGTCTCCCTACCGGGTGGCGAACTACGTATTTCTTGGCAAGGCCCAGGTAAACCGTTGTTTATGACGGGGCCAGCAGCGCACGTATTTGATGGTCAATTGTCGTGTTAGTTGAAGAGCAAGAAAACCAAATCTCAGAAGTCGAAGCGGATGCACTGACGGCGGAAGTTGTCGCTCAGTTCCTGAAAGACCATCCGGATTTCTTTGTTCAGCGTCCTGAACTGATTGACCGTTTATCTATGCCGCATGCCGATCTTGGCACGGTTTCTTTGGTTCATATTCAGATGAACCGCCAGCGTCAGCGTATTGAAGAGCTGGAAGAAGAGATCACGACACTGATGTCGTTGGCGGCGAACAACGATCGTACTTTCTACGAGTTCATGGATCTACAAGGACAAATCCTTAAATGTGGTGACTTCAAGCAAGTCATCAAGGCAATAGAACACAAAGCCAAAGACCTTGGATTGAAGGCGTATGTTCGTTTGTTGACTCAGTGCGATGCATCGACGCAACTGAGTAAGGAAAATTACCAACGTTTTGCGACGACACATTTAAACGGAAAAGACGCTTACTTAGGTCGCCTGCGTAAAGTGGATCGTGAAGCTTTGTTTGGGAATATGGATGTTCCAGAAATGGGTTCCTATGTGGTGTTACCACTCGTAAAAAAGCAGACACTTGGCGTGTTAGCCTTTTCTAGCGAGGACGGCGGTCACTTCCAACCAGATATGGACACCTTGTTTTTGCGTCACCTATCATTAGTAGTGGCACATCTCGCTCAAACACTGGTATGGCAAAGTCACCATGACGATAACTCCCAACACTCCTCTGCCAAATAGTCTTCAAAAGCCTCTTGAACGCTTCTATGAATTCCTGCGAAGCGAAAAAGGGCTTAGCCTGCACACTCAACGTAACTACAAGCAACAACTTGAAACCATGGCACATCACTTAGCTGAGATGGGTTTGAAAGACTGGTCGCAAGTCGATGCGGGTTGGGTGCGTCAACTTGCTGGTAAAGGCATGCGAGAAGGCATGAAAGCCAGTAGCTTAGCGACTCGATTATCTTCTCTGCGCAGTTTTTTCGACTTCCTTATCCTGCGTGGTCAAATGTCAGCTAATCCTGCCAAAGGGGTTTCTGCTCCGCGTAAAAAGCGTCCATTGCCAAAAAACCTTGATGTGGATGAAGTGAATCAACTGCTCGAAGTGAACGAAGATGATCCATTAGCGGTGCGCGATCGTGCCATGATGGAACTGATGTACGGGGCAGGTTTGCGTTTGGCGGAACTGGTGAGTATTGATGTGCGCGATGTTCAGCTTCGCAGCGGTGAACTGCGCGTCATTGGTAAAGGCGACAAAGAACGTAAAGTCCCGTTCTCTGGCATGGCAACAGAATGGGTCGGCAAGTGGTTACGTGTACGTGGTGATTTGGCCGCGCCGGGCGAGCCTGCGTTGTTTGTTTCCAAGCTGGGTACACGTATCTCACATCGCAGTGTGCAAAAGCGTATGGCGGAGTGGGGGCAGAAGCAGTCGGTAGCGAGTCACATCAGCCCACACAAACTGCGTCACTCGTTTGCGACTCATATGTTGGAATCGAGCAATAACTTACGTGCGGTGCAAGAGCTATTGGGTCACGAGAATATCTCGACTACACAAATCTATACTCACTTGGATTTCCAGCATTTAGCGCAAGCCTATGATCAGGCGCACCCAAGAGCGCGTAAGAAAAACGACGACAAGTCGGACTAACTCAAGGAATCCCATGAAATTCTACCGCCGTATCGCGCCTGTAAAGGCGATGACGTTTGATCTTGATGACACTCTCTATGATAACTATCCAGTGATAGTTCGTATGGAGCGTGAGTTGCTATCTTGGCTTAAACACCATCATCCGGCGGTAGCACACATGGATAAGGCTGATTGGTTCGATATCAAGCATCAAGTTGTGCAAGCGCAACCAGAGTTGAAAAGCGATGTTACGCTTTGGCGTTTAGTACAGCTTAAACAAGCTTTTTCTCAAGTGGGTTATGACGACGAGGTTGCGCACGCCGCCGCTCAAGCCGCAGTAGACGTCGCGTTGGATTGGCGCAATCGTGTTGACGTCCCGCAGCAAAGCCTTGATGTGCTTGCAGAGCTTAGTCAAGCCATTCCGTTGGTGGTGATCACCAATGGCAACGTGGATTTGGACAGAATCGGGCTGACGCCTTATTTCCAACAAGTGCTGAAAGCCGGACCGGATGGCAGCGCGAAACCCGCGCCAGATATGTTCAGCAAAGCACAACAGTTTTTGGCGTTACCAAGTGAAAACATTCTCCATGTCGGCGATCATTTGGTGACGGATGTGCAAGGAGCCAAACTGTCGGGTTTCGGCGCATGTTGGTTTAATGATATGAATAAAAATGTCATTACTCACGCAAAAACGCGTACGTTACCTGATATTGAAATCAATGACTTGCAGTCGTTGCTTGCGCTTTTGTAATCACTTTCGCATTAATCCATTCTAACGTCCTACTCCCCCTAGAAAAGCCATCTAAAGCCACGTAAATTACTCACATAAAACACCATTCTCAGTGGTGGTGGCATGATGACGGCAGTGGCAGGGTAGATGCGAGCATTCTCTCAACTGGTTCAAAATGTGGATCAGCTTAATGACTTTTTAGTCACTTCTCAGTGGCGTCTAGATAAGCATTATCTGGTGCAAATCCTCTCGACTCAATCACGTGATCTTGCAACCGCTTTAGCTCGGGCAGTCTTAGATAAGCTTCCCGAGGCTCACATCATTGGTCATAGTACCCGCCATGTTATTTTAGAAGGTGAAATCATCAATCACGGTTGTTTGGTTTGTGTGATGGAGTTTGACCAAGTCACGCTGACCTCTGCGGTTCAGAACTACTCTTTTTCTCCTGACATCGATGGCTACGATTTAAAACAATCCCTTCAACTGCAAGATAACTCCAAAGCTATTATCAGTTTCTCAGTTCAACTTGAACGTCGAGATTACCCTGTTTATCGAGTCTTTAATGCTGAGGGACCGATGGTATCCGGTGGGCTTGCTCAGGCAGTTGATGATGGTTGTTGGGTTCTGCATCAAGACCTAGTTTATGACGAGGCCGTTGTTGCTGTTGCCCTCCATAGCGATACCTTAAAAACGTGGACCAGTGCGTATTCAGAATGGAACCCAATTGGTATGCCACACAAGGTGACGCACGCAAAAGGAACGCGTTTATATCAGTTGGGTGAGCGTAAAGCTCTGGATGTTTACAAACACTACCTCGCCGATGGGCGTGACTTGACCCTCAATCAGTTATTAAATTTCCCTTTGTATCGCGAATTTATCGGTCGTAAAGAAGTGTGTGCAGTGACAGAAATTCACCCTGATGGCAGCATGAGCTTTGATAAACCTTGGTGTTTAGGTGATGAAGTTCAGTTTTGTTATAACCATCCATCGCTAACACTTGAGCAAGTTCGACATGGTGTCGTCGAGTTAGCCATGCATCAGCCAGAAGTGGTCATGATTTATAACTGTGCGTCGCGGCTCGACTTTATCGATAGCAGTGATGAGGTGCAGGCGTTTACCGATGTTTCTCATACTTCGGGCAGTTATTGCATGGGTGAGTTGTACGGAGAGAATCTTCAACAAGAAATCTTGCATCATAGTCTGACGTATTTGGCGATGCGCGAGCATGATGATGTTGCCTCACTGAATTTACCGAAGCAGGAGGTCAGTGCTTCAATTTCGCCATTGTTCAGTCTGATCCGAAATGCGATTGGTGACCTGAACAACATGAATGCGCACATGGGTTACCAACTTGATCGGCAAGCGAGAAAGTTAGAGCAGAGCTTTCGACGTGATAGTCGTACTGGTCTGCAAAATCGCGTTGCGCTGCAAGAGCGCTTGATCAGCATTGATACCGATGAGCATCTTCTGACGCTGAAGTTACTGAATTTTAGCCACATTAACGAAAAGTACGGTTATCGCGTTGGGGATCAGTTGCTTAAAGACCTGTCGATGCACTTCAGTAATCGACTTCGTAAGCGTCTTGGTAAACCTGCGGCTTTGCAGCTGTATAGCATTGGTGTCGGGGAGTGGGCGTTCTTATTTAAAGCTGATACCAGCAGTGAAGCGATCAAACAACACTTCACTCGCTTTGCTGATGCGGTCGAGCAAACCAACTTTGAGCCAAGTGGCTTACGAGACATTGATTACCTTTCGATTTCATTGTGTGGTGGCTTAGTCAGCCGTCGTGATTTCCCAACTGCATCACCTGATGAATTGCTACTGAAAGGCATTGAAGCGCGAAGAGCAGGGGTGCGAAGTAATACTCACATCTGTAATGCCAAAGACATTGAGATAAATGAAGATGTGCGGAAAGAGCAGCTTGGTTGGTTGAGCTGTGTGAGCCGTGCCATCCTTAAGCAGAACATCATTACCTACAGCCAGCCAATTGTGCATGCTTATAGCCATCGTCCAGCCAGTCAAGAATGTTTAGTACGTATCATTGAAGAGGATGGCAGCGTTATTGCTCCTGGGCGTTTCTTACCAATTATCTCTGATACGCATTTGTACACGCGTTTGAGCCGTCACATGATTCGCTCGACGCTCAACTACATGCAAGACCAGCATGGTGACTTCTCAATTAACTTGTCGCCTCAGGATTTACTCAGCGATAAAACGTTGATGTTGCTTGAACATGCCATTACCCAACTTAACGACCCAAGACGGATTGGCTTGGAAGTGTTGGAATCTGAGCAAATTAAAGATTACGGAAGGATGATTGAGGTGTGCAGCCACTTTAGAAATCTGGGCGCACGCATTATTGTTGACGACTTTGGCTCGGGTTACTCCAATATTGATGAGATCCTGAAGTTAGAGCCAGAAGTGATTAAGCTCGATGGCAGTTTGATTCGCTACATCGACAAAGACCAAAAGCAGCGCAAGATTGCCTCGCAATTGGTGCGCTTGTGTCAGGTGTTTAATGCCAAGACCGTTGCTGAGTTCGTGCACAACAAAGAGGTGTGCGATATTGCTCAGGACATGGGGGTGGACTATCTGCAAGGTTATTACTTGGGTGAGCCGACACGTTTGTTCTAATGTGCTTTGCTCTAATTGTGCTTAAGTGCTCTAGAGTTTTGTTTCACGTGAAACAGCAGCTAATAAAAAACGCAGCAACTGGCTGCGTTTTTTGTACTTTTTGGGGTGTTAGGCTTTGAGCTCGTGACCACTTTTCTCGGCTTGGAAACGAGGAAGGTATTGCTCGAAGAACGCTAGCATTTGTTTCTGGTTTTGCTCTTCACCAAGTTGTTCTAGCAATTGAGCGGCCACTTCAAAGGTACATAAGTTGCCTTCTTGTTGGTTTCGACGCAGTTGATACTGGGAATCGACTTGAGTGGTTAAACCCATCATCGCAACGCCTTCTAGCCAACGGCTTTTGTTGATCATCTTGCGCGCTTCTTGCCAAGTCGCATCAAGAATGATGTACCGTGGTTGTATGTCTTGTTCGTTGCTTTGTTGCTGCACTTGCTCAAGCGTCAGGCTTTCTTCACTTGGGAAAAGCAATACCGGCAGCAGGCTTGGCTCAGCAAGCGTTTCTAATAACTCCGCTGGTGGTGCTTTTCGATCCCAAACGACTTGAGTGACATTCAATTGGCATTGGGCGAGCAGTTTTCCGGTGTTGGTATCTCGCGTCAGTTCATTGGGGTGCATCAGCAACATAAGTGTATGCTCACTGTTTAACTTTGGCAGCAGTGAACAGATGCAGTTAAACTCGAAGCCGCAAGTTGAGCACGGTTGAGCCATTATAAATGTACTCCGTCACGAACTGGGCTGATGCCATCGGAGAACAGGCGCACGCCGCTGACTTGTTCTTTGCTCGCTTTTGGCGCCAAGCTTGGGTTGATTGGGTAACTTACGCCTGTGTATTGCATCACGTGTTGCCCCGGCGTTGCGCCGCCACCGCTGATATTGAAAATAAGATCACGCCAGCCGTGCGAGGTTTGTTGACCAAGCATAATTGGGCTTTGCACTAGCGTCATACGGCTGTTGAAACGCCACTCTTTCTCGTGGTTTTCGAATATCAACAGAGTACAACCGCCAGAGCCACACCAATCAAGTTGCACCAGTAATTCTTCATCGCCATCGCCATTCAGATCGTAGGTCAGCCAACGGTATTGGTTATTGCTTGGGTTGGTTTGATTAATGAAAAAGTAGTTACGTACCGCCGCATCCACTTTTGAATTAAATTCGGCACTGGATGGAATGTCCGCAGCTGCAATTGGAGCGCTACCGCGTTCAGGAGCCTCTTGTTCAATGCCTGAGTGACGCACTGTTGCTGGGTACAGCACTAAGCCGCCATCGGCGATGGGATATACCAGGTTGCCCACTTTCTCTTTTACTGCTTTCAGTTGGTTGCCTTCGCGAGTGAAAAGACGCTCGGTCATTAAGCGTTGTTGCTGGTGGTGGGTCATCAACACTTGTACTTGCGATGGACTCAGTTGCTGCCAGTAGCCACGTTCAACTAATGGTGGTTGCCCATCTGAGTAGCTGTATTTGGTGATGGCACTGTGGTCGCTGTTCAGTGTCATTTGCACTTCGAAACCTTGTGACTGGGTCGACGTCGCGACATAAGTATTCACCCACTCCAGTGTTGAATCTACATTGGCAGTCATACCACAACCTTGGTAGGTTTTATCGCTATGCTCTAAGGTTGCCTTCCAACCATAGAGAGAGTTGCTCATGGTGTCAGAACACAAGTTCTCGGTCATGCGCAGTTCGCCGGCATCCAGTTGGTAAGTACGCTGACGAGGTTGCAATTTACTGCTGTCGATCTCGAGTGTTTGTGTCGATTTGCCCATTTGCTGGAACTTGAGTGTGTTGCCTTCAAAACTGGCAGCCCAAGACGGTTCATTACCAAATACGCGAGTAGGTTTGCTGGTCTGTTTGCAGCGATGCGGATTTTCTGTGGTGAGGAAGTTCACCTGCTCAACCACAAAGTTAGCGTCGAAATCTGCAGAAAAACCGTCGACGCCTGGTGGGTTGAGGTGACCAATCACTTCACCATACATGGTTTGATAAGGTTCGTTGGTGATGGCCACTGCACGCTGGATTTGTTGTGGTGACAGTTGCAGCCAGTATTGTTTGTCGCTGCCACAAGGTGTGATGTATTGGCTCTCGTGCCCAATCACCACTTCGCCACGCAGCATAAAGGTTTGAGGTAAGATGGTCTCTGGCTTATCTAGGGACGCAGGCGGGGTAGTTGGAGAATCTGCGTCTGACTGCGATGGTTGCATGCTACATGCTTGCAGGACCAGCAGTGTGGCTAATGCCACTGGGTTTTTCAAAGCCTTCATGTTATATCTTCCTTATTATACCAATCGTAGTAAATAACTGTTCATCACAGCTTGTTAAAACGTTCGATAACTGCGTTAAAAATTTTGACTGTAGAATAACTACTTATCGAAAATTTTTGCCTTGTTCTCAAGCGTTTTTCCTACGCTATTTCTGAGCACTTACTTACTGTGATTGGTCTTACTAAATTTGCATCGGATGGCATTATGGCATATTGGTTATTTAAAACTGAACCAGATACCTTTTCTATTGACACGCTTCGAACCCAAAAGGTTTCATGTTGGGAGGGAGTTCGTAATTATCAGGCGCGTAATATGATGCGTGACCAAGTCCAATTGGACGACTTGGTGCTGATTTACCATTCTTCTTGCAAGAACGTGGGTGTGGCTGGCATCGCAAAAGTGACTCGTGAAGCGTATCCCGATCATTTCCAGTTTGACCTAGAGAGCGACTATTATGATCCGAAATCCGACCCAGAAAACCCACGTTGGATGATGGTGGATATCGAGTTTGTACGTAAGACTGAGCGCTTGATTCCGTTGTCGGTAATGAAGGCGATGCCAGAGCTAGAAAACATGCCATTGGTTAAGCGTGGTAATCGTTTGTCGATCATGCCGGTCAGTGAGGAAGAGTGGGAAGCGATTTTGGAAAAAGAGAAGCTGCCAAGTCAGCGATAAAAAGAAAAAGGGCTGCATTGAGCAGCCCTTCGTAATTTTGTTGATAACCCGTCATTGATAACAAATGCAGGTTATAGCAAATGGTCTTGTAAGTAATGCGCAACGGCATCATTTTCATTACTGCCAATCACTTCATTGTTTGGTAGCGCTTTCATCACTTTTTCATGAGATGTGCCCATTACCAAGCCTTTACCTGCCATCGACAGCATCTCTACGTCATTCATGCCGTCACCGAATGCGATGGTGTTCTCTAGGGTTAAGCCAATCGATTCTGCCACCGCTTTTAGTGCATCACCTTTTGAGACGCCTGCGCTCATCACTTCTAGGCACCAAGGTGTTGAGAAAGCGATATTTAGCTTGTCACCAAACTTTGCACGTAATTTGTCTTCAAAGACGACTAAGTGGTCATGATCTTTTGCTGGGTGGGTGAAGAAAACTTTTGCAATGCCGTCTGTTGGCGCATTTTCTTGGTCGTACAACTTGTAAGTGAATTCTTCGTGGAAATCACGCAGTTGTTCGTCGTCTTTGTTCAACAACCAATCATCGTTTTGATACATGTGGATAAGTATCTCTGGATCCGTTTTGATCGTGTCGATCACCAATTGCACCAAATCTTCTGGTACGTTCTGGCTGTACATCTCTTGATCATTTTGGTCGTGCACACGAGCACCGTTTGAAGTGATCATATAAGCCGGAATGCCCACTGTGCGACGGATACTTGCTACGTCTACGTGGTGGCGACCCGTTGCAAAGACAAATGTGTAGCCTTGTTCATGCAGCGCTTTGAGCGTCTCTTTCGAGTAAGTACTTAGCTGGTGGTTTGGTGCGAGCAAAGTGCCATCCAGATCTGAGGCAACAATTTTAGTGATCTCTTTGCAAGGTAACGATGTGGTCATGAAGCCCTCGTAAACGGTTTGGATAGAGTGGAACAGGTTGATTGCACACGGAGCGCTGTAGGATTGACTAGGTCTTACTGCTCCGAGTGCGGGGAACACGATAAAGTTTACGCCAAAATGAGGAGGAAAAAGAGGGTAAATCGCGGACCTCGTATTTCCTCTTTAATCTCTTTTATTCGCAAAGCTGGTTCATAAAGCCAAAAATCGCATCCAGCGCTTGGTTACGATATTGATCTTTTTCGAACAAGATTTCGTGTTCTGCACCAGCAATAGAAACCAGGCTAGCATTAGGGTTAGTCTTGTTGAGCTTATCGATAAAGCGTTGCTGAGATTGGTTGTTCACGATGCGATCATTGCCTGATTGAACCAATAAAACCGGAACTTTAATTTGGCGTGTCAGCAAAATACATTGCTTAGCAGCCATTAACCCTTGCCATACCCAGCGAGTGCTTGGCCCACCAACTTGCAGTTCGGGTTTGTCGTTGTATAAACCACGGAACCAATGATAACGATCGTAGCTTTGGCTAAGGGGGTTATCTTCAAACGGTTTTGTGTAATACGCCTTATGTCCCGGAGCATAGCTTGGTTGCGGAGACACTGCGGCTAAGACTTGGCTAACAGGAATAGCGATAGGGCTGAGATACCAAGGCAGGTTGATGCCAAACATCGGTGAACTCAGAACTAATCCATCAAAGTGATGTTCTGGGTGAGTTTGTAGGTAACGTGTCGCGATTGCACCACCCATAGAATGTGCAATGATGAAGCGCTGTTGGTATCCGCTTAAATCAAGTTGCTGTAACACCAATTCCATATCTTCAATGTAATCATTAAAGTCATAGACGTGACCCATGTCTGAGTCTGGTAGCAAACGATCTGATAAACCTTGTCCTCGATGGTCAAACGAATACACGTCATAACCCTGCCTGTAAAGGTCGTAGAACAGTTCTTGATATTTCCAAGAGGCTTCAATCCGACCATTGACGATCAGTACGGCTTTTGTGTGCTCAGGGTTGGTGAGTTTGCACCAGTAGATTTTCTTTTTCTCTGTCCCTTTTATAAAGCCTTCTTGGCGTTCTTGCCAAAGTGCTGCGATTGGACCACCTATTGCTTGCTCAAATAAAGTCTCTTGAGTATAAGTCAAAGGTGAATGGTTAATAGCCATTAGTCGATTACCTAAAGATACGTTGTTACCGCGACGTATCATCGAAGAATTATTGAGGAAATGCAATGGATACCCATGTTTGGTTAGCCTATGTGGTAACAGCAATTGTTTTTAGTCTGGCTCCGGGATCTGGTACCGTCAACTCGATCAGTAATGGTCTGAGTTACGGGACGCGTAAGTCATTGGGTGCCATCGTTGGTTTACAAATTGGTTTGGCTATTCATATTGCGCTGGTTGGTGCTGGTATTGGTGCGTTAGTCGCACAGTCGGCAACGGCGTTTACCGTTATTAAATGGGTAGGTGCGGCTTACCTTGTGTGGTTGGGCATTCAAAAGTGGCGTGATACGTCTGGCTTGGTCGCTACTGAAAGCCATAACGCCATGTCAGGGACTTCTCTGTTGTACAAAGCCATTCTTATTAACTTGACTAACCCGAAATCCATCGTGTTTTTGGTCGCGCTGTTTCCACAATTTATCGATCCAGCGAAAGACCAACTAACTCAGCTGTTGGTATTGGGCGTGACGACGGTGACCATTGACGCGTTTGTGATGCTGGGCTACACCAGTTTGGCCGCACAAATGGGACGCTTTATTCGCTCAGATAAGATCATGGGCAAAATTAATAAAGTATTCGGTTCAATGTTCATGGGATGTGGTGCATTATTAGCGGCAGCTAAGTAACAAGTTATAAAAAGCACAATAATTTCGAATGAAAAACGCATATGTCGCCCGCCAGCCAATCTTTAACCGTAAAAGACAGACGCTGGGATATGAGTTGTTGTTCCGTGATGGTGAAAGTAATGCCTATCCTGCGCACATCGATTCAAACAGGGCGACATACCGATTGATTGTAGAGAACTTTCTCTCGGTCGGAACCAATCCTCTGATCGCATCGTCGCGATGCTTCATCAATTTTCCTCACCAAAGTTTGTTGCGTCGGCTGCCAAGAAGCTTGCCGAAAAACAAAATCGTGGTTGAGGTACTTGAAACCTGCCAACCAACCGATGAACTGCTTGAAGCCATTCGCGAACTGTACCGTGAAGGCTATTTGATCGCGCTTGATGACTTCACTTTGACTGATGAATGGCGTCGTTTCTTACCGTATGTCCATATCGTGAAACTCGATATCATGGCGATGGGGCTAAAAAAGGCATGCGACTTAGTTAAGAAGCACACCAAAAAGCGCACCAAATACCATTTCTTAGCTGAGCGAGTAGAAACCGAAGCTGAGTTTGAAGTGACCAAAGAGGCGGGCTTTAAATTCTTCCAAGGCTACTTCTTCAGCAAGCCCGAAGTGATGCAGACCAAATACGTGAGCCCCGAGCAAGTGTTGGCGCTCAAGCTATTTCGAGAAGTGTGTGTCCCCGATCCAGACTTTGACCGGATTGAAAACATCATTACCCAAGATGTCACGCTGTCGTACAAGTTACTGCGTTTTGTGAATACACAATCGACCACGCTAGAAGTGACCATCACTTCATTCCGCCAAGCTTTGATTTACCTTGGGCAAGAAAAGCTCAAAATGTTTGTCTCGCTGGTGGTTGCGTCTTATATCTCCGGGCAGAAGCCGCGTGAGTTGTACAATTTATCTTTGCAACGCGCTCAATTCTGCGAAGCTATGTCACGCTATCAACCTTTTGCGCATCTCAACGAGCAGGGTTTTATGGTTGGCTTGTTATCGATTCTCGACGCCATGCTCGATTTGTCTGTGGAATCTTTAGTGGGACAGCTGCCTTTAAGTCCTTCCGTGCAGCAAGCCTTGTTGCATCGCCAAGGTGAATACGGTGCGTTGTTGGCAATTGAAGAGTGCTACGAACGTGCCGATTGGGCAGGCGTGGAGCAATTCTCCCAGCAACTCGGCCTTTCTGTGGATGATGTTAAGTCTGAACTTGGCGAAGCCGTTCGCTGGAGCCAGACCTTTTCTGGCGCCTAATCTGATCAAATATTAAACTTTTATTACACTTGAGCGTGATCGCTTGACGGCATCCAATTTTTTAATAACTATATACGCATGTCCATATATAGGTATGTAAGTATGCTTCCACATCAGTTTTTCAAACTTCTTTCCGACGAGACTCGTGTGCGTTGCTTAATGCTGGTGGTTCGTGAAGGGGAAACTTGTGTTGGTGATTTAGCCCATGCGCTACAAGAAAGCCAACCAAAGATTTCTCGCCATCTGGCTCAGCTAAGATCAAATGGTATTTTAGTTGATAAACGCCAGGGGCAATGGGTGTACTACGAGCTGTCAGATCAATTACCGGGATGGATGCAAAAATTGATTGATGACTTGGTGGCCTCGAACTGCTTGAAGCAAGAGTACCAAGACGATATTTCACGTTTGCAAGACAAAGCTCGTGCAGCGTGCTGTTAACCAGCGAAAGCTTATAGGTAGAAGATTATGACGATTAAAGTAGGTATTAACGGTTTCGGTCGAATTGGTCGTTTGGCATTACGCGCAGCGTTTGATTGGCCAGAACTGGAGTTCGTGCACATCAACGATGTAGCGGGTGATGCAGCGACTCTTGGCCACTTACTTGAGTTCGATTCAGTTCAAGGTCGTTGGAACCATGCAGTGCAAGTTGAAGGCACAGACATGGTGATCAATGGTAAGCGCATCACGACTTCACAAGAGCGTGATATCGATGCTGTGAACTGGGGTCAATGTGATGTTGTGATTGAAGCAACGGGCGTTCATCGCAAAACCTCATTCCTAAACAAATACCTAGAACAAGGCGTAAAACGTGTTGTTGTTAGCGCACCAGTAAAAGAAGACGGCGTAGCTAACATCGTCGTGGGTGTGAACGACCACATCTTCGACCCTGCGCAGCACCGCATCGTAACCGCAGCGTCTTGTACAACGAACTGTATTGCACCAGTAGTGAAAGTGATTCACGAGAAACTGGGCATTGAACAATCGTCATTCACAACGATTCACGATTTAACTAACACACAAACGATTCTGGATGCGCCGCACAAAGACCTACGTCGTGCACGTGCATGTGGCATGAGCCTGATCCCAACCACAACGGGCAGTGCAAAAGCGATTGTTGAAATCTTCCCTGAGTTGAAAGACAAGATTAACGGTCACGCGGTTCGTGTTCCTCTAGCAAACGCCTCACTTACTGACATCATTTTTGATGTGAAACGTGATACCACGGCTGAAGAGGTTAACGCACTACTGAAAGAAGCTTCTGAAGGCGAGCTAAAAGGCATCCTTGGCTTTGAAGAGCGTCCATTGGTTTCTATCGATTACAAAGGCGACCAACGTTCAACGATCGTTGATGCGCAATCAACCATGGTTGTGGGCTCTCGTATGGTGAAGATTTACGCTTGGTACGATAACGAAATGGGTTACGCGACGCGTACTGCAGAATTGGTTCGTAACGTTGGTATGGCATAAGGAGTTTTAAGATGTCTCATCCTACATGGCAATTAGATTTAGAAACGGGCGCTTTAGTACTGACTCCATGTCCTGGTACCAAAGGTGTTGAACTGCAAGCTTCGCTAGAGCAGCTAAAAGCGCAAGGCGTAGAAGCGATTGTTACTGCTCTGGATAATGCTGAACTAGCAGCAAAAGACGTGTCTGCGTTGGGTGAATTGACTCAACAATTGGGCATGAAATGGTTCCAAATTGAGATTGAAGATGACTGTGCTCCGGGCGAAGAGTTCGCGGCAAAATGGTCACAAGCGAGTCCTGAACTGCACGCGATTCTTGCTCAAGGCGGCAAGGTTGCAATGCACTGTATGGGTGGCTCTGGTCGTACAGGTTTGTTCGCTGCGCACCTACTGCTAGAGAAAGATTGGGCGCTAGAAGACATCGTACGTGAAGTGCAAGCGCTGCGTCCTGGTGCTTTCACTAAACCAGTACAAGTTGAGTACATCGAGCGTGTAGCTCAAAACGCTTGATCAGCTCATAGAGCTTTTGGAACATCATGATCTAAAAGCTCTCTTTATGCCGTAATGGCTTACCAATTTATGTGATTCTTGCTTACTGATTCTATGTTTAAATCATTGTTTATTAATAAATAATATTTAGATTTCTCATCAGTTCTTGTTTCACAATTTAGCGCCAGTATTGAGATGACTCAATGCTGGTGTTCAGGTCATAGAGCATTTGGAACATCATGATCTAAATGCTCTAAACGCTGTACATCTGAGGTCGTTATGATTTCAAAACTAAGCAAAAGTATCCGTCAGTACATGCTGGTGACGTTCAACTACTGGAACTTCACTGTGACGGATGGTGCACTCCGTATGTTGGTGGTGCTTTACTTCCATGACTTAGGCTACTCAAGCTTGGCCATTGCTTCGCTGTTCCTTTTCTATGAATTTTTTGGCGTAGTGACCAACTTGGTTGGTGGCTGGCTAGGTGCTCGACTTGGTTTGAACAAAACCATGAACGTCGGCTTAGGGATGCAGATTTTTGCCTTGCTGATGTTGGCAGTGCCCAATGCTTGGTTGACCATTCCTTGGGTAATGGCGGCGCAGGCAATCTCGGGTATTGCCAAAGACTTAAATAAGATGAGTGCCAAGAGCGCGATCAAAACTTTGGTGCCAGACGAGCAGCAAGGTGCACTTTATAAGTGGGTTGCGATCTTAACGGGCTCGAAGAATGCGCTGAAAGGTGCGGGTTTCTTTGTTGGTGGTTTGTTGCTGTCGGCGTTTGGTTTCCAAACTTCGATGGTCATCATGGCAAGTGTGCTGGCTGTTGTGTTTGTATGCAGCTTGATCTGGCTAGAAGCGGATATGGGTAAGGCGAAGAGCAAACCTAAGTTCCGTCAGATTTTCTCTAAGTCAGAATCGGTGAACATTCTTTCCGCTGCACGTATGTTCCTATTTGGCGCTCGTGATGTGTGGTTTGTTGTTGCACTCCCGATTTATCTTGGCAGCGTGTTTGGTTGGGATCACTTGATGGTGGGTGGCTTCCTTGCGGCTTGGGTGATTGCTTACGGATTCGTTCAAGGTTTTGCGCCTCGTATTACCGGCAAAGCGCAAGGTCGAGTGCCAGATGGCAGCGCGGCATTAATTTGGGCAGGTATCCTTGCTGTCATCACTGGTGCGATTGCTTATGGCGTGCAAATCGGTTGGCAACCAGAGCTTGTTATTGTAGTGGGCTTGATGATTTTCGGCGCTGTGTTTGCGGTGAACTCATCTCTGCACTCTTACCTGATCGTTAGTTATGCGAAAGGCGATGGAGTATCACTGGATGTTGGCTTCTACTATATGGCGAATGCGATGGGACGTTTGATCGGTACGGTTCTGTCTGGTTGGATTTACCAAGAAGCGGGTCTAGCGGCATGTCTGTGGGTGTCATTTGCTTTCTTAGCGCTAACAACGCTAATTTCTATCAAGCTACCAAAGGCCAAAGTGGCTACGGCTTAAATCGGTTTACGACTTAGAAATAAAAAATGGCTCCATATTGGGAGCCATTTTGTTTTTACGATTCAGTATCGCAAATCAGCAAGTCTTGCTTATGGGCAAAGACGACCTTGTTGTGCTGGTTGCGTCATTTCCATATCACCTTTCAGTGAGCGGTAAACGATGGTGTTCCATACTTCACCATTGTCCATTTCGAATTCAATGGCGTAGTTAAGACCATTAACCACTTGAGTTCGTACGCTCAAGATCTCTTTTAGCTTAGCCGCGGTATTCATCTGACCAAGCACAAAGTCGAGTGCTTGCTGAGCTTCAGGTGTTACTTCACCTTGTGACCAGCCGCCAGCAAGATTTTCAGCGCTGCAGATAGGGTTCGCTTCCGGTTGCGATTGTGTTGGTGCCACGGTCTCTTCCTTTTGATTACATCCAGCTAAAGCCACTACACAAACCAGTGACGCTAATAATGTTTTCTTCATAAAGACCTCTCTTAATAATCTGTCCAGCATCCTAATGGAATAAAACGGTTAAATCTGTTTCATATCCGAGAAAGCTTAGGGGTGCTGATCCTATTTGTACAATAGGATTTATCGCTAACCATTGTGCAAATCAATGATATTGGTGCGTCATCGCTGAGTTAAAAATAAGCAAAAACAGATTGTTAACTATTTCACTGGATGAAAATTACCCTATGCTATAGACGTAAAGCCAATCAAAGTAGGTAAGGGTATGAGAGAAAGGGTTCTGTTTTTCGACTTATTACGTTGTGTCGCTGCGGTCGCGGTGATTGCCATTCATGTGTTAGCGCCATATCGTAATGAGTTGGGAGTGATTCCATTTGACCAATGGTTGACAGCGGTAGGCGTAAACAGTGTGACTCGCTGGGCGGTGCCCGTATTCATTTTGATCACTGGTGCGCTGATGCTCAGTGACACTCGTCCTTTTGATGCCAAGTACTATGTCAAACGGCGTTTAGGTAAGGTGCTTGTGCCTTTTTTAGTGTGGTCGATGTTCTATGCGTATTTGTCAGGTTGGACGGCGCAAGGTTTTGACTTTGAAACGGTTAAAGAAGTGGTCGACAATAGCCCGCATCATGCGACTTACTACCATCTCGGATTCTTCTACTATTTTATTCCGCTCTATTTTGTTATTCCTTTATTCCAATGGGTAGTCCGCAATTGTGATGACAACGTCATCTATGCGTATCTGGCCATTTGGCTGTTCACCAGTACCTTATTTTTATTCAAAATCGATGGGCCGTGGAGCAACCAATATTGGCTGTACATGGGGTATTTGCCCTTGGGTTATGTGTTGTTTAAGAAAGTACCTCTTAGCCGCGCCACAGTCAGCATATTCACAGGGCTTGGTTTAGTTGCATTGGCTGTGACCTTTACTATGGTCGTGACCAACAGCTTAGAAGCGGATAAGTACACGATAGGGCGCTGGCTCTCATATAAGACACTGAATGTGATTTTAGCCGCGTCGATGATCTTTATGTTGTGTCGCTACTTTGGTGAAGGTCTAACACCTAAAGTGCAAAAAGTGGTGAGCTTTATTAGTCAGCACAGCTTAGGAATTTATTTGTTGCACCCAATCTTCTTGTGGCCAATGAAAGCGTTCGGATGGTATCAAGGTCACCCTGCGTGGGTTATTCCTGTATGGATCGTATTGAGTGGAGCCGGAGCCTTGGCGATGAGCTATTTGTTCTCTAAATCCGCCAAGACTCGTTGGTTGTTGCCGTAGATTAGCGTTTAAGAGCGAAATGTAAGAACTTGTCGCCGCAGTAAGTCAGTGTGCCTTTATCACCCGGATTCAGAGCGTGGTAATAGTGCACACCGATTTGAAATTCACGTTTCGGACCAATCGAACCGCGCTGCACATAAATCCAGTACTCTTGATCGTCTTGGCCAGGTTCAGCATCTGGTACTTCTATCGCTTGTTTGTCGAGGATGGTGACTTGGGCGCTTTGTTCAGGCGCATCCTCGCCAAAGTAGTGCTTGCTGTAGAAGCGAAAGAACACCCATGCTCCGAGAGCAATCAGGGCGAATAAGGCCAAAATAAGTGAGATTGGCATGATAACCTCCAATGTTTCATTGGCGTCTATTTTACAGAACTCCCTGATTAAACTATGAGTTGAGATAAATTATTCGTGATCTAGTAAAAGGGATGTAGATTTTATTCGGCACACTTCACATTTTATATGCGTGCAAGAGCACAATTTAAAAGGAAATTTGCACTTAACGGCTCGAAAAAGCTCTAAATTTGTAGAAGAATGAAATGACAGACACAGGAAGGGTCAAGTAAGGAGGGTTACGATGTCAGATATTGAGAAAGTAGTCATGCGTACCCGAACGATCGAAAAGCTTCTGCGTACCCAATACCACGCAGAGGGGAAAGGGTTACATCAACTGATCACCAGTTGTGAAGAGCGCTTGCCGCATGACGTCGTTGCAAAGCTGCGCTTTATTGCGACAGTTCGTAACAAAGTTGTCCATGAAGAGGATTACAAACTGGACGATCGAAAAGGTTTCTTGGCGGCATGTGATGCATGTGAAAAGGAGCTTACACCGAGAAGTTCACGTTTTATTTGGCGAACTGCGATTTTGTTAATGGCTTTGATTACACTCGCCGCACTCGGTTTTTACTACATGCATTGGGACATACTAGTTAAGCATCTGTAGACGGCAAAATTTGAATAATAAAAAAGGGACGCGAAAGCGTCCCTTTTTTATTGGAAACAGTAACTTAGTACATCATTGGCAGTGTCATTAAACCAACAACCACTGCAATCATTACCAGCCCTTGTTTTTGAGAAGAAGAAATCATAACACTACCCCTAAAATCATTGATGAACTCGATGTAAATAATATAGCACTGTTTTTGAGCTTTGATCAACTTCAAAGCGGAAAAGTTTTCAAAACTCGCACTTAACTAGGGTATTTTTACCCTAAATTGACTAATAAAACTGTGTTTTTTGTGCTGCTCTTTAAATGTTCGACTTGTTGGTTTTATCTTCTTTTTGTTTTTAAGTTGCTGATTTTAGTGTGTTAAATATGAGTAATCTTATGATGAAATAGTGTTTCTTGTATCAGTGTTGATGTTGGTTGACTATTTTTGCTGAATTTCTCAAAAGTTGAGAAAATTATGTTTTGTGTTAACGAGAGTCACTCTTGTAGACGTCTATCGTGCTCAACTTTTCCTATCTGATGAGAAAATCTCAATGCGACAAGGGTGTAGCTATAATCCATGCTGGTTAAGGTTAGGTTTTGATGGTTTTTCTTATTTATACTTATTTATATCAGTTACTTATGTGTTTTTGATTGAACTTTTATACTCTCGGATTATTGGGCTAATCGCGGTTTGTATTGTTGATAGGAGGCATTTTTGCCTTTCTGAGTGGTCAGAGGTGGTGGATCTGACTTTTGTGTTGGTTATTTGCCCGCAATGGTTGTATGGCGAACAAATTGGTGGTTTGTTTTTCAATTTCTGAAGGTTAGAGTTCTGATGAAAGTATCGATAACAAACAGATTCAGATAGCTCAGTTCAATGATTGTGAGAAAAACGATAATCAGAAATTGAGCCAGTTACGTTTACAAAATGTTGTGATTCGCTAGCGAGATCCAACTTTCGCCGATAATGCCTTTACATCAAGATTGGTCTACCTAGACTAGCGGCGAGGTTAAGTGAAAGGTGTATACGGCATGTGGAGTTGGTTAGCGATTGGGCTATCAGGGTTATATTCCGTGTTGGGGGCGAAGCAAGCCAATCCGACGCAGTCTCTGGCATTTAAAATCTTTACTCTATTATTGCTGCTGGTTCTTGCTCTTACTGAAGGTGCATCAGCTCCTTACACCTATTGGATCGCAGGTGGCTTATTGGTATCGATGTTTGCAGATACCCTTCATTCGTTTAAATCTCGTAAGCCCCTCTATTTTGCTGGCTACCTGCTTGCTCAAATTTTTTATAGTAAGTCGTTCTGGGTGCAACTCAATGGCGAAATTGTCTGGTGGTTGCTGGCATTGTTGCTTGCCGCCAGCGTGGTGGCTTTCTTCTTATTACTTCCGCAGCTAGATTCATTGGTTTTTCCGGTGGTGATCATGGGCATCATGCTGGTTCAGTTGGCTTGGGCTGCAGGAGAGGTTTGGCTGCAAGTTCCAAGCCTTGCCAATGCGCTCGGTTTTAGCGGCACCTTAGTCATGATTTATTCTGCTTTGGCCTATGCAATACATGGCTATCGTAAGCCGATGAAACGTGCCTATGTATGGGTGAGTGGCAGTTACTTCTTTGCGCATGCTTTAATTGTTGCCTCAATCATTTACTAACTCAGGTCAAAGCAGCAGGCGAGGTTTTGAGTAAACTGGTCTGACTTAATTTGATGACTGGAGTCGATGATGGCTGAAATTCATGCTCATAACCTATTAAACCTCCTACGTGAAACGCCAATGAATCGTGATGAGCTTGCGGCTCACTTCGGTACGGGTGTGCGTTTTCATACTTGTAAGCTGAATGATCTAGACTTAGATGCATTGCTAGAGTTTTTGCTAAAGCGCGAAAAAGTACGCGAGCTTGAAGGCAAGTTTGTGGTAAACATAGCGCGCGTTTGCAATCACTGAGCAGCGGCTAGAAAATCTTTAGTGAAGGTGAACCACTCATTTCACCTTCAATCATATCTTCCCAAAATGACTTTGTTATACTGGCCGCCATTTTTTTAGTCGAGGTCAGAACATGGATATTCTTTCAGCAGCGACCATGCTGTTTCTTATTATGGACCCACTCGGAAATCTTCCGATTGTGTTATCCATTCTCAAACACCTTGATGCAAAACGCCGCCGTAAGGTGCTGATCCGTGAATTACTGTTTGCCTTGATGATTCTGATGCTGTTCCTTTTTGCGGGACAAAACATCATGAGCTTCCTTCATGTTCAACCGGAAACGTTGAGTATTTCTGGCGGGATCATTCTTTTCATCATCGCGATTAAGATGATTTTTCCAAGCGCAGGTAGCATTACTGGCCTTGCTGCAGGTGAAGAGCCGTTTATTGTGCCGATGGCGATTCCTATGATTGCTGGCCCTTCAGTGATCGCAGCGTTGCTTTTATTGTCTTCTCAGCATCCAGACAAAATCATGGAGCTGTCTGCTGCTGTGTTGATCGCTTGGGGTGCAACTTTCTTCATTTTGATGTTCTACAGTTTCTTCCACCGCATTCTTGGTGAGCGCGGTCTGAAAGCGATTGAGCGTTTGATGGGTTTACTGTTGGTGATGATCTCAACCCAGATGTTCCTTGATGGCGTGAAGAGCTACATGGGCTGAACCTCCGTCAATTTGATGAATACAAAAAAGCCGCTCTTGTGAGCGGCTTTCGTTTATTTGTCTTTTTACATCATATGCTTGCGGCGAATGTCGAGCAGAGCAAAGATGCCGAAAATCAAAATCGAATACTTTTCCCAACTGCTCATCTTAATCTTGTCGCCAAATGCGCCAATGAAGATCGCCATTTGCAATCCATGCATGATGAACAGAAAAGCCGTCATGATGTACAACGCAATGGCCGCTTTGCCAGGGAAGGGTATAAAGAAGTTGAGGATCAATATGAACCAGACGAAGGCGATGGCTGCTTTAGCCAGTATCAATAATGCTTTCATTTAACTATCCTTTTAAATTGAGGCTTTAAGCTGATGTGCGTTCATACAGACGGTAACTGACCTGGCCTGCGGTTTTCTCTCGGTGCAGTCGCCAGTTGTCAGGAAGCCCAGCAATGCTTAGCTCTTTTTCAGTTTCAATATAAATCATCGCATCTTCTGCAAGCCAGCCGTTTTGCTCCAGCAAGGTCACGGTTTCATCTAATAAGCCTTTGCGAAACGGCGGATCAATGAATACTACGTGATGCGGTGTACCTGGTTGCTTTAAAAAGCTCAGTGCGTCGGTGTTGACGACTTTAATGTTGCTAGTATTCAACGAGGCAACATTTTTCTGCAATTGCTGAAACGCTTGTGGGTTCAGTTCCACCATCGTCACTTGGTCTGCTTGGCGAGAAGCTGACTCAAAGCCTAAACCACCAGAACCTGCGAATAGGTCGAGACATTTCGCTTGCGGCACATCTTGAGCTAACCAGTTAAATAGGGTTTCTTTCACACGATCCGTGGTTGGGCGTAATCCTTCTGCACCATGAACAGGGAGTTTTCGACCTCTCCATAAACCACTAATAATGCGAACAAAGCCCGTTGTTGGCTTTTTTTGTGATGAGTTTTGCTGGCGACGTCTTACCATAGATTTTTTGACCGCTAATAAAGTGATACTATATCCAATCGCCCAAGCTTTGAGCTTGGATATAGCCCAGAATATTCAAGATGACAGAGTGTAACACTAATAAGATTAGATTCACCTAATTGGAAAGTTTTCACAACTTTGTCATTAGCCTTTTCTGTAAAGATAATAATCTTGTCAGAAAAGAGTCATTAATAGATAAGAGCACAATCTAGGATAGCCCCAGATGACGGAAAAAAAGAAGCGCGGATTACTTTCGTGGCTAGGTTTTGGTGATGAAGAACAGACCCAAAAACCGACAACAGATGAATCAGTAAAAGAAGAAGTAGTAGAAGCGCCTGCTGGTGAGCAACTGCCGGTGGAAGAGGCTGTCGAACAAGCAGAAGAGAAAACCACGCTTGAAGAAGAGCCGGAGAAGGTTGAACCTGTCCTAGCAGAAGCAGAAGCAGAAGCAGAAGCAGAAGCAGAAGCAGAAGCAGAAGCAGAAGCAGAAGCAGAAGCAGAAGCAGAAGCAGAAGCAGAAGCAGAAGCAGAAGCAGAAGCAGAAGCAGAAGCAGAAGCAGAAGAGCCACAAGTACCGGTTGCGCCTCGTGTTCAAGAACAAGAAAAACCAACGGAGAGCTTTTTTGCTCGCCTTAAGCGCAGCCTAAGCCGCACCAAAGCGAATATCGGCGCAGGCTTCTTCGGGCTATTCAGCGGTAAAAAAATCGATGACGATCTTTTTGAAGAATTAGAAGAGCAACTGCTTATCGCTGACGTGGGTATGAACACCACGACGAAAATTATCAATAACTTGACCGAAAAAGCGTCTCGCGGTGATTTGAAAGATGGCGAAGCACTCTACGGCCTGTTAAAAGAAGAGATGGCAGAAATTCTAGCGAAAGTAGAACAGCCACTTGAAATTGATAGCAGCAAAACCCCTTACGTTATCTTGATGGTTGGCGTTAACGGCGTCGGTAAAACAACCACAATCGGTAAGCTGGCGAAGCAGTTCCAAAGCCAAGGCAAGAAAGTCATGCTGGCGGCGGGTGACACCTTCCGTGCTGCAGCGGTTGAACAGCTACAAGTATGGGGTGAGCGTAACAACGTTCCTGTGATTGCTCAGCACACTGGCGCAGACAGTGCTTCGGTTATCTATGATGCGATTGAAGCGGCAAAAGCGCGTGGCGTCGATGTGGTGATTGCCGATACCGCAGGTCGTCTACAAAACAAAGCTAACCTGATGGAAGAGCTGCGTAAGATTGTTCGTGTCATGAAGAAGATTGATGACTCTGCACCACATGAGATCATGCTGACGCTAGACGCAGGCACTGGGCAAAATGCCATTAGCCAAGCGAAACTTTTCAGTGATGTTGCCCCTCTAACCGGGATTACATTGACTAAGCTGGATGGTACAGCGAAAGGTGGCGTTATCTTCGCTCTTGCTGATCAGTTCGAAATTCCAATTCGCTACATTGGTGTTGGTGAAGGTATCGAAGACTTGCGTCCATTTGAAACTCAAGAGTTCATTGACGCTCTGTTTAGTCGTGAAGAGTAATTAGAGTTAGAGGAAATCAACGGTGATCAAATTTCAGCAGGTAAGTAAAGCTTACCGAGGTGGGCGACAGGCATTACAGAAAGTCGACTTTCACCTTCGACGCGGAGAAATGGCTTTTTTAGGCGGGCATTCCGGTGCAGGTAAAAGTACCTTGCTGAAACTGATATGTGCGATAGAACGTCCTACTGATGGCAAAATCCATTTTAATGGTCATGACATCACACGTATTTCTAACAAAGACATTCCGTTTTTGCGCCGCAATATCGGGATTGTTTTCCAAGATCATCGCTTATTGATGGATCGCAGCGTGTTCGATAATGTCGCGCTGCCGATGCGCATAGAATCGATTTCTGAAAATGAAATCAAACGTCGTGTTTCTGCGGCGCTAGATAAAACGGGCTTGCTCGATAAAGCCCGTTGTTTGCCAAGTCAACTATCAGGTGGTGAGCAACAACGTGTAGGTATTGCACGCGCTGTCGTTAATCGACCAACGCTGCTAGTGGCGGATGAACCAACCGGCAACCTTGATCCAGAACTGTCCAACCGTGTGTTGCGATTGTTCGAAGAATTTAATCGTGCTGGCGTGACGATTCTCCTCGCGACGCACGATATCGGGTTAGTAAATACTCGCCCACAATATCGTCATTTCGAATTGAACCAAGGCTTCCTAAGTGAGGTAGAAGACTATGGTAGGTAACAAGCGCACCCAAAAGAAAGGGAAAGGTCGCAGTGCCACGCGTGCTAATACCGATGGTTTTTTCTCTGTTCATATCAAACAAGCTAAATCTTCTTTCGGCGCATTATGGCGTCGTCCTCTAGGTAACATTCTGACCTTGGCTGTTATCTCCATGGCGTTAGCAATGCCAGCTTGTTTGTATTTGTTAGGTAAGAATGTGGCTGGCGCAGCGCAAGATGTTGCATCACCATCGCAAGTTAGTGCCTACTTAGTCGAAGGGATGCCTGACGCGCGCGTTATGGTGCTCAAAGATCAGATTGAAACATGGCCTTCTGTAAAAGAGGTGGAATATATTTCCCCGCAACAAGGTCTATCTGATTTAAGCCAGTACGCAGGGTTTGACCAAGCGCTAAGCCTATTAAGTGGTTATGCCTTGCCTGGCGTGTTGGTGATTACGCCTGATTCCGAACAAAAAAGCGCAATTCAGTCGCTTGCTAAACAAGTTCGTGAGCAACAAGACGTGACAGACGTTCGACTAGATGAAGATTGGTTGGCACGGCTTGATGCGATAAAAACCCTTGCTGGCATTATTGTCATTACCCTGACAGTGCTGATGTTGGGTGCTGTATTTTTAATCGTCGGCAATACATTGCGCTTTAATGTGCTGGCGAACAAAGAAGAGATTCAGACGATGAAGCTGATTGGTGCGACCGACAGTTTCATTCTTCGTCCTTACTTATACACTGGCATGTGGTTTGGTGTGCTTGGGGCGACCATTGCATGGTTAGTGACGGCATTGATTACGGTTGTCATGAATAACGCAGTTGAGCAATTGGCATCGTTATATGATAGCCAATTTCGTTTGATTGGCTTGAATTGGGATGAATCTCTACTGTTGATCATCACTGGTAGCTTGCTAGGTTGTATCGCCGCGCGCTTTTCAGCGCAGCGTCACTTGAAAGAAATTGAACCAGTTTAGGTGATAAGGGTCTTATACTTGGAATTTATTAGCACAAGCTAATTTTTACCCCTTGTATAGACCATTTGTTTATGGATAATTACTCGCCCTTCTTGAAACTTGTTCATTTTGAGTTCAAGATGGCCAAGCTAAATTGCAATGTAATGCTCCAGATCAGAGATTGATGAGGAATTGAATGACAAAAGAAGCGTATCCGATGGCTCTAGTCACGCAAGATAGCCTTGACAGCTATATCCGTTCTGTAAACAGCTACCCAATGCTGACACCAGACGAAGAGCGTGGGCTGGCAGAACGATTACACTACAACGGTGAGATAGATGCGGCGAAAGGCCTGATCTTGTCACACCTACGATTCGTTGTTCACGTTGCTCGTGGCTACTCAGGCTACGGCTTGCCAATGGCAGACCTAGTTCAAGAGGGCAACATCGGTCTTATGAAAGCGGTCAAGCGTTTCAACCCAGAAGTGGGTGTGCGTTTGGTGTCTTTCGCTGTTCACTGGATCAAAGCAGAAATCCATGAATACGTGCTACGTAACTGGCGTATCGTGAAGATTGCGACAACCAAAGCGCAGCGTAAACTGTTCTTCAACCTACGTAAGTCTAAGAAGCGCTTAGGCTGGTTTAACAACGGTGAAGTAGAAACAGTAGCACGTGAGCTAGGTGTTGAGCCTTCAGAAGTACGAGAAATGGAATCCCGTCTAGCGGCAGTGGACTCAACGTTCGATATGCCAATGGATGATGACGACAGTTCAAATTCGTACACAGCACCAATGGTGTACCTAGAAGACAAATCATCTGATGTTGCCGATAACATTGAAGCAGCAAACTGGGAAACACACACCAATAACCGTCTAGGCCATGCGCTTGCAAGTCTGGATGAGCGCAGTCAACGTATTGTTCGTTCTCGTTGGTTAGACGATGAGAAAGCAACACTGCAAGACCTTGCTGATGAGTTTGGTGTTTCTGCTGAGCGTATTCGCCAACTAGAAAAGAACGCAATGAAGAAACTGAAACTTGCTGTTGGTGAGTTCTAACTTCTGCTTCTAATATAAAGTAAGATTTTCATAGAAAGCCGAGATCATGTGATCTCGGCTTTTTTATTTCCGATCCAAAATCGATAGCGTTTGCGATCTATTTTATCTGTGCTACCTGTGCATAACTCTGTGAAGTAATTATTCATCAACTGTTCGAAAGCCGGACAAAATAAGGCTTTGTCGTGGTTTTACTGCTGGGGATAGTTCTAAATATACACACAGTTAGATCAAGATCATCACTACATCTTGTGGATCAAAAGATCAAAATATACTTTATCAACGCAATTCACAGCTTTATCCACAAATGGTTGGAATGTGAACAGTTTAGAATGACCGGACTATCTCTGTGTCTAAGTTTGGCTTTGGATAGGTTACAATGGCGTCACTATACGCAAGTGACTTTAAGCGCCTAAATTTCGGTGCCATGAGGTTGCTTGGGTATATTAATAAGACAATGAGAAAGCAAATGGACCAGTTTCAGCATATCGATGTACAAGGCGCGCAAACATTACTTGAGCAAAGTGAAGCTCGGCTTGTTGATATCCGCGATCCTCAATCCTTCGCAGTCGCTCATGCAGAATCGGCATTTCACCTTACTAACGATTCGATCGTGTCGTTTATGGACGAAGTCGAGTTTGAACAGCCTATTCTAGTAATGTGCTATCACGGCATTAGTAGCCAAGGTGCAGCACAATATTTGGTTAACCAAGGCTTCGAACAGGTGTACAGTGTTGATGGTGGCTTTGAAGCCTGGCAACGAGCAGAACTACCGATAGTGAGAAGTTAATGAAGAGATTGGTAACGTTAAATAACCCACGTATGGCGCAAGCCTTCATCGATTACATGGCATCACGCCAGGTTGATATCCAAATCATGCCGGAAGGTGAAGGGCAGTTTGCGCTTTGGTTGACGGATGCGCAGCACGAAGTTGAAGTTGAAGCAGAGCTCAAACAGTTCTTAGCCAACCCTTCTGATCCTAAGTACAGTGCCGCTTCGTGGAACGTTGCCGATACGCGAAAAAGTAAGTTTCATTATGCTAGTCCAAGCATCATGGGCATGATCAAAGCGAAAGCAGGTCCGGTTACGCTCGCGATAATGATCACTTGTGCTGCTATTTATTTGCTTCAACTACTCGGTTTTGGACGAGGTGTATTTGATTGGCTGCACTTTCCTGCATTTGAAGGACAGCAATGGCAATTGTGGCGTTGGATAAGTCATGCACTGTTGCACTTTTCGATAACACACATTGTTTTTAACCTGCTTTGGTGGTGGCAATTTGGTGGGGACATTGAACGTCGCTTAGGTTCCGGTAAGCTCTTACAGCTCTTTGTTATCTCAGCTGCCCTATCTGGCGCAGGTCAGTTTTATGTCGAAGGTGCAAACTTTGGTGGCTTATCTGGCGTGGTGTACGCTTTGTTGGGGTACTTATGGATTCTTGGTTACCGCTTACCTCACCTTGGATTAACGTTACCAAAACCGATTATTGGTTTTATGTTGGTGTGGCTGGTATTAGGTTTTGTACAACCATTTATGGCCATTGCCAATACGGCGCATTTAGTGGGGTTAATTTCTGGAATGGCCATCGCGGTATTCGATTCTGGTAAGCAGAAATACCAACAAGCTTAGGTATGTAAAAGCATTCTAAGGTTACTGACATAGAGATGCTTTGCTGACAATAAAAAAGACCGCCGATTGGCGGTCTTTTTTATTTTGAAAAGCGGACTTATTGGTAAAGGTATTTGGTAAACAGTAAGTCGGCAATGATGGTTTTGCCTGTTTCTGGTAGTAAGGTCTCGTTGAGTTCTTGGACCAACGTTTTTCGTAGGTCTTCACGACCAGACAACGACTTAATCGTATCTTCGGTTTGCTTACCGAGCAGTTCAATTGCTGCATCGCGGATTAATGGTTGATGATGCTCTACCACAGCAAGGTCTTGCTGGCTCATGACCATAATATCGATACGTACCTGCACATAGCCCAGTTTATTCCCTTTGGTGTAGAAGTTGGTGGTTAAGTCTGGTTCTAAGGTGAAGTACGCGAGCTGTGGTCCAGTTTCTTCTTTTTCGGCCCATGTAGGGGATGAAATAAGCAAGCTTAACGCGACAATAATTTGGGCTACATAACGTTTGTACATATTTATAACTTTTCTTTCTCTGGATCGCGATATTCGAATCGCTTCAGTCTTGGTACAATAGACCGTCTAAAACAAATAACGGAACTTACAGTTTCAATAAGACGGTAAGTTGTTGCTTTATTGTACGCATAAAGCCACCAATTGAATACTAGTATGAATCAGCCGACATCACTCTATCTTACTTCTTTATTGGAAGTAGAGTGGCAAAACCCCGAAGAATTTGAATTCCCTAACGAATTCGCCAAGCATTGGCTTGAAGAACAGGGCTCTTTGTCACGTCGTTTAGGTCAGCATTGCCAACGTTTAACGGTGGAATTGCTGCATAATCAGATCGTCACTGCTAAGACGTTAAAACAGGATGAGAGCCAGCTATTGTCTGAGCAAGATTGCCTATTGAGAGAGGTGATTTTATGTGGTGACAATACGGATTGGGTCATTGGACGCACGCTTATCCCACGTACAACTTTGGTCGATCAGCAATATGACTTGGCTCAGCAAGGTGATATCCCGCTGGGCTTAACGGTATTTAGCGCTGACAATGTCGAGCGTGACGCATTACAGATGGGCTGGGTAAGTCTACCTCATGGCCGTTTTTTGGCGCGTCGCTCACGATTGTGGATGAATCACAAGCCGATGTTGGTTGCCGAGGTTTTCCTACCTAATTCACCAGTTTACGCTAAGGAGAAGGTGTAAATGTCCGCAGAAAAAGCCAAAGCATATTGGCAACTGATGCGAATGGATCGTCCAATTGGCTCACTATTGCTCTTGTGGCCAACAGTCTGGGCGCTTGTCATCGCCGCTCAAGGCATGCCTAGTTGGAACGTTCTGATTGTTTTTGTGTTGGGCGTATTTCTGATGCGTAGTGCAGGATGCGTGATTAATGATTTTGCTGACCGTAAGGTTGACGGCCATGTAAAACGCACCAAGCAACGCCCATTGCCCTCAGGTAAGGTGACATCAAAAGAGGCCATTGGCCTGTTTTTAGTATTAGGTGTGAGTTCTTTCTTACTCGTCCTCACCATGAACCCACTAACGATTCAACTTTCGTTCGCGGGCATCTTCTTAGCCTTCATCTACCCATTCATGAAGCGTTATACCCACTTACCACAACTGTTTTTAGGCTTAGCATTTAGCTGGGCAATCCCGATGGCATGGGCAGCACAAACCGGTGAACTGCCTTGGATTGTATGGTTTGTCTTTGCGATTAACGCACTGTGGACTATTGCTTATGATACCCAATATGCGATGGTTGACCGCGATGACGATTTGAAGATTGGCATCAAATCAACGGCGATTTTGTTTGGTCGTCACGATAAGTTGGTGGTTGGGATCTTACAGCTCATTACGCTGGCAATGCTGGTGTTGTTAGGCCAACACTATGAACTTGGTCAAAGTTACTATTGGATGATTTTGGTGGCCGCTTCGTTGTTTGTTTACCAACAGCATTTGATTCGTCATCGCGATCGCGATTTATGTTTTAAAGCTTTCCTCAATAACAATTATGTGGGAATGGTGGTCGCTCTTGGGTTGTTTATCGCATTTTGGTAAGCGCTCAGAAAACGCTCTGTGGCCAGTCCTGATATGAAAAAGGCATCCAATTGGATGCCTTTTCTGTTTGTATCGAGGTTCTGCTATTTATGCGTGAAGTTGGTGGATGCTCTCTTCGATGGTGAGCTTCACTTCCGGATAAAGTAGAACAAACAGCAGTTTGGCAAATTGCTGCGTCTTTTCTAGGTCACAGTTACCATCACAATCTAAGTACTGCTGTTCTTTCAATGTATTGAACATTGCAGTGAACACACCTTTGTCGAAGAACTCTGGCGCGTTAATACCGTGTAGGCGACCCAAACGCTGTGCAATATCTTGGCTCTTCTGTTCAAGGTCAGATTTACCAAGTTCTTGGTCTGCAACGAGCAGGTTCATTGCAATTGAGTAGCGTTGCAGTGTTTCAGTGATAGTACGACCCAACAATACCAAGGATTGGTTGTTTGACTGGTTGATTTCCAGTTTATCGCCGTCTTGGCAAACCATCTTCTGTTCAATGAACTCGTTCAACGTCTTAACCACAAGCTCATTCAAATCCTCTTCCTTATAGCTTAAGAACAGCTCTTTTTTCAGGAATGGGTAGATTTGAGCAACGTTCTCTTGAATCTTTTCTACGGTCACGTTGCGCTGACGGATGATCATTTGAGCAATCAATGAAGGTAGAGCGAACAAGTGAATGATGTTGTTGCGGTAGTAAGTCATCAGAATTGACTGGCTACGATCCAGCGAAATGATGTCACCCATGGTGTCGGTTTCAATCACAAACTTATCAAGTGAGATTGCGTGATCCACCAACTCTTCAGCACTTTCTGTTGGAACCGTTGAAGTGTTTGAATATGGGTTGTTCTTAAGCAGTTTCAGGTAACATTCAATCTGGTTGATCAGAGAGTCACGAGACAATGCACGCTGGCGAGAAGCCAATAGCGCGGTCGCACATAGAGTTAGCGCGTTAGTCGCTGCCGCATCGTTAATGTGCGTCATCATCTTGTTTGCCAGACCGTTCACCACTGGGTTCATCCATTGTGGTTTACTGCCACCCATACGATCGATGTCTTTTGTCCACTCAGGAGCGTGTTCATTCAGGTATTGGTTTAGCTGAATCGGCTCACCAAAGTTGACGTAACCAAGGCCAAAATTGCGCAGTTTACGCAGAGTACGCAGCACAAGACCGGCGTTTTCTTTCTCTTTGCGCGAACCACGAAGTTCTTTGGCGTAAGTACCCACTTCCATTACGTGTTCGTAACCGATGTAAACAGGCACCAGTGTTACAGGGCGGTTTAGACCGCGAAGCATGGCTTGAATCGTCATGGCCAACATACCGGTTTTCGCTTGCAGCAGGCGACCAGTACGCGAACGACCACCTTCACTGAAGTACTCAACCGAGTAACCTTTAGCAAACAGTTCTGATAGATACTCACGGAAAATCGTTGAGTACAGCTTGTTGCCTTTAAAGCTACGACGAATGAAGAATGCACCGCCACGACGGAAGATTGGACCTGCCGGGAAGAAGTTCAGGTTAATACCAGCAGCAATGTGCGGCGGCACCATACCTTCATGGTACAAAACGTAAGAAAGTAGCAAGTAGTCCATGTGACTGCGGTGACATGGCACGTAAACAATCTCATGGCCGTCTTGCGCTAGGCGACGCACCGTTGATGCGTTGTTGATGTGCAGACCTTGGTACAGCTTCGTCCATAGCCAGCCGAGGATACGATCACCATTTTTCACTAAGCCATACGAAAAGTCCGCGGCAATTTCATCCATGATGCTGTGCGCTTCTTTGCGCGCTTTTTCAATCGAGATGTCTTTGCTTTGTGCTTCGTCTTCAATCGCTTTTTCAATCGCAGGGGATTTCATTAGACGTGCGAACAACACTTGGCGTTGTGGCAAGTTCGGCCCCGATGCGGCAAGCTTTTGACGAGAGAAGTGAATACGAGCCACGCGCGCTAGCTTATGCGCAATGGCGCTGTCTGTACCGTGAGAGTCCGCCATGTAGCGCAGTGATACTACGGGGCTAAAACGCACCAAACAGTCACGACCAGCACCCATTACCGCTTTCGCTTTTTGCGGACCATTCATTGGTTGCAGGTACGGCTTATGGTTTTCTTCTTTACCAGGTTTACGACCCCAAAGCACAGTTGCTGGGATCATTTGCACGTCAAGCTCGCTGTCGAGTTTGTGCAGTTCTAGTAACTCTGTAAATAGAGAAACAGACTCGCTTGGTACATCGTTATCGTTGCTCATCACGGTTGGACGAGAGGCGATAAATACGTAACGAGTTAATGTCTTTCCATTGATTTCCAATGGATTGAGCGGGTCAGGCAGACCAAGACTCAAAGCTTGTTTTTGCAGTGTCAGCAAATCCACGTTCGAACGGAACGGCAAGGCATACACAATCGGTTTAGTGAGGTCGATGTTGAGATCATCAATCGGATTCGATGGGATTGTGGTGCCCTTTACCATTACCGATAAAGGTAGTTTTAGTAATGAACGTGAAAATGATTGTCCAGAAGACATAAAGTTCACAGCCTCAATAGGTATTCAAACAAGCCTAACCTTATTTCAGTGTCCGCTTCCTTTTCATCAACAGGAAAAGAAATAGGTACGGCTATAGAAATAAGCCTAGGCGATAAATTTTAAGCGCTGCAAGGATAACAGAAACTGGTCAAACCTTTTAATTTTATTGAGTGGAAATTAGTCGAACCCATAGGTTGTTGCTTTCTTTAGACTAAGGAAATCTTCGCTGTTTAAAACGCCAGTTAACTTGAGGTTTGTGGTGGCGTTCATAAAGCGGCGGAAATAAATTAAAAAACAACCAATTGGGTTTTCATTTGTCCATTTACTGGATATACTCACAGTTAGCTGTATAAAAAGACAGGTGACATATGAAGCCGTTAACGCCACGCCAACAACAAGTCTTCGATTTGATTAAAAGCAAAATCGAAGACACCGGAATGCCACCAACTCGTGCAGAGATTGCGCGTGAGCTTGGCTTCCGTTCTGCGAATGCCGCAGAAGAACACCTAAAAGCGCTTGCTCGTAAACAAGCGATTGAAATTATCCCAGGCGCATCTCGCGGGATCCGAATCCTACTTGAAGATGCAGCTAACGATGATCAGGGGCTGCCTCTGATTGGTCAGGTTGCTGCGGGTGAGCCAATCCTAGCTCAAGAGCATGTGGAATCTCACTACCAAGTGGATCCTGCTATGTTCAAGCCAAAAGCAGATTTCTTACTTCGCGTAAACGGCGAAAGTATGAAAGACATCGGTATTATGGACGGCGATTTGCTGGCTGTGCATAAAACTCAAGACGTACGCGACGGTCAAGTTGTGGTTGCGCGTGTTGATGACGATGTGACGGTGAAGCGTCTAGAGCGCAAAGGCTCTACGGTTCTACTGCATGCAGAGAACGAAGAATTTTCACCAATCCAAGTTGACCTAACGTCGCAACATCTGACGATTGAAGGTCTAGCGGTTGGCATCATCCGCAACACTGACTGGATGTAGGTTTTTACCTCAAGTATTCTACTAAAGCCCAGCGCTCTGCTGGGCTTTGTGTTTTCTGCGCTTTCTTTTCCCATTTTTATTTTCTTCAAAGCATAGTTACGTTCGCACTGACTCAGAGTTTTTGGCTGTTACGTTAAAACTTGCAAGTGATATTGAGATTTATTATCATCTAATTCCATTTAACCATTTTCTTTTCGGCGCAAGGAAATGCCCATGTCCAAGCCTCAACATCACGTACCTAACCATCTGTTGAAACCGTTATTTTTGCGTAGCCGCGAAAGCTTGGTCGATAACGGCTTGGTGTACGATCCGATCGCTGCAAAAGCGTGCTTGAGTTGCAAGATGGCGCCAGATTGCATCAGTGGCGACGTCGATCAGAAGCAGCTACTGCACGTGACTTTAACTCAGTTGTGTGATCAGCAAGTCAGTCATTTTCTTCAACAACACTCAGATGCTTGGATCATCAACGTAGGTGCAGGCTTAGATACGCGTTTCTACCGCTTGGACAATGGCCGTTGTCACTGGATTGAACTGGATGTCACCGAGAATCTGGTTTGGCGTCAGCGTTTATTCCACAAAAACGAACGTTACGAACATCGTTGTGGCAGTGTAGAAGACATGAGTTGGTTGGACGAACTGCGCATTCCAGAAAAAGCACCAGTACTGATTTTGTGCGAGATGGCTTTACTCGATTGCGATGAATCGCGCGTTGCGACCTTTATCCAGACATTGGGTCGTCATTTTGTTTCGGCAGAAGTGTGCATGGTACTCGCGGGCGACCTAACTGAAAGTAAATGGGGCCAGAAGCTTGGCTCGGACACTTATGCTCACGGTTTTGAAGCTCCGGCAGAGCAAGTCTTGCATTGGTTACCATGGGCACAATGGGTAAAAGCCTTCTCACCATTCGACCGGTTCTGCTCGCGTTGGAAAGCATGGCAACGTTGGCTGAATAAGATCCCAATGTTGAAGCATCGCCTCACGCCAGTCCTCGTTCACATCAAGTGGTAATTGAATAGGCACGAGGGTCTGTTTACCTTTTGCGGTTAAATTTTGTTCGAGATAAAAGCGTTTTAATCGCGACGATAGGCGGACGGCTAGTTGTTAGCCGCCAGTCACTCTAAGCAAATGACCTATCAACAAAGAGTAAAGCGCTTTTAGTGGGGGCGCCCAGCTCGAACCTTTGGGCAGCTTTGTGGCTCTCCTGTACTGAGTTGCTGCATTTCAAACTTTTTTCTTTTTTTGATTGAATAGTAAGAACCCACAAACAGCTGCAAAAATAAGCTCTAAAGGTCAACAGACCCTTAGTACTCAGGTACACTCGCTGATCTAAACAACGAGGTGCCTGTGACAAACTCTATCTTTTCTCCTTTATCGAACCCTCAAGTGCATCGCCAAGTGTTAGCGCTCGCTATCCCTATGGTGCTTTCGAATATTACTGTTCCACTATTGGGCTTGGTTGACGCTGCGGTGATCGGTCACCTTGAACACGCTTGGTATCTCGGCGGTGTTGCGCTTGGTAGCACCATGATCAGCGTGACGTTTTGGTTGCTTGGTTTCTTACGTATGTCGACTACAGGGTTGGCGGCGCAGTCTTATGGCGGTGAAGACCGAAAACAACTCGCTTTGGTGCTTATGCAAGGCTCACTAATGGCATTGCTGTTTGCGTTGGTCTTTCTTATTGCTCATAACCCAATCGCGGACCTGATCTTTGGTTGGAGTGATGCCAGTGCTGAAGTGAAGCACTATGGCATGGAATATTTCTCTATCCGCGTATGGAGTGCACCTGCTGCACTGATGAACTTTGTTTTGTTGGGTTGGCTGCTTGGAACACAAAATTCCAAAGCACCAATGTGGATGGTGATCATCACCAACGTGACCAACATCGCGCTCGATTTACTGTTTGTGATTGGCTTGGGCTGGAAAGTAGAAGGCGCAGCGCTGGCATCGGTGATTGCTGATTACTCAGGCATGGCGTTTGGCTTGATGTGTGTGTGGAAAACATGGCGTGCACGTCAGTTACCATCTCCGAAGAGCCTGCTAACCGATACTCAACATGGGCTAGGGCGTTTCGTAAAACTCAATCGCGATATCTTCTTACGTTCGCTCTGTTTACAAGCTACGTTTAGCTTTATGACTTTCCAAGGCGCGAGCTTTGGCGATGACGTGGTTGCGGCCAATGCAGTATTGATGAGTTTCTTGATGATGATTTCTTATGGCATGGACGGTTTTGCTTACGCTATGGAAGCCATGGTTGGTAAAGCGATTGGCGCGAAAGACCGAGCGCAACTCAGTGCTTCGCTGATTGGTACTTTCTTTTGGAGCCTGATCATCTGTTTAGGTTTGACTGCGGTATTTGGTTTGGCAGGATCGCACTTGATCGCCATGATCACTTCGATTGACGCGGTGCAGCAGCAAGCGTCGGTGTATCTGCCATGGCTGGTGGTCATGCCATTAGCGTCGATGTGGTGCTTCCTGTTTGATGGCATTTTTGTTGGTGCTACTAAAGGTAAAGACATGCGAAACAGTATGTTCGTGGCGACTTGCTGCTTTTTCGCGATTTTCTTTTTGTTCTCTGGTTGGCAAAACCATGCGCTGTGGTTTGCGATGACCAGTTTCATGGCAATGCGAGGGATTGGACTCGGCGCTATCTTCTTCTATCAATGGCGCAAGGGAAGCTTCCTTGCCTAGTTATACATAAAAAACAGCAGGTCGAGACCTGCTGTTTTAGCTTTTGGATCATGACAACCCAATTGAATTAGAATAATCGGTTCAAACCGTTCAATGCCGCTACGCGATACGCTTCTGCCATCGTCGGGTAGTTGAAGGTGGTATTGACGAAGTATTCAATCGTATTAGCTTCACCTTTTTGTTCCATGATGGCCTGACCGATGTGGATGATTTCTGCAGCGCGCTCACCAAAGCAGTGAATACCAAGAATTTCTTTGGTTTCACGATGGAAGAGGATTTTCAAGCTGCCGATGTCTTTACCTGCAATCTGTGCACGAGCGAGATGTTTGAACGAAGAGCGTCCCACTTCGTAAGGCACTTTCGCCGCGGTCAGTTCTTGTTCGGTTTTACCCACTGAGCTGATTTCTGGAATGGTGTAGATACCTGTTGGGATGTCATCAATCAGATTGCCGTCAGCTTGTCCTTTAGTGATGGCTTGTGCCACGAAACGACCTTGGTCATACGCTGCACTTGCTAGGCTAGGGTAGCCAATCACATCACCGACTGCGTAGATGTGTTCCACTTCTGTACGGTAGTTACCATCTACTTTGAGTTGTCCGCGTGAATCACCTTCAAGTCCAACCACAGGTAAGTTGAGTTTGTCTGTGTTACCCGTTCGCCCGTTCGCATACAGTAGGCAATCGGCTTTCATCTTCTTACCCGATTGAAGATGTACGATAACGCCATCTTCGGTGCCTTCAATTTTCTCGAATGTTTCATCGTTACGAATCACCACGCCACTGTTCCAGAAGTGGTAAGACAATGCATCTGAGACTTCGTTATCGAGGAAAGAGAGTAGGCGATCGCGAGTATTAATCAGATCAGTTTTCACGCCTAAGCCGCGGAAGATTGAGGCGTATTCACAACCGATCACCCCAGCTCCGTAAATGATGATGTGGCGAGGGTCGTGTTTTAAGCTCAAGATAGAGTCGCTGTCGTAGATGCGTTCGTGCAAGAAGTCGACGTCGTTCGGTTGGTAAGGGCGGGAGCCCGTGGCGATGACGAACTTATCTGCCGAATAGATTTCTTCTGTTCCGTCACTTTGCATCACGGCAATGGAGTAATTATCGATAAAACGCGCAGTGCCGAATAATAACGAGCATGAGTTGCGATCATAAAAGCCCTGACGAAGTCGCGTTTGTTTGTCGATGACCGATTTTGCGTGGCCTAAAATGTCAGAAAATGTTGCATGAAGGCTGGTGTTATTACGACAGAATAGCGGGTTGCTATTGAATTCAATGATCCGGCTAACGGCGTGACGCAATGCTTTAGATGGTATGGTTCCCCAGTGCGTACAACCGCCACCAACACTGCTTTCCTTTTCTACGATGGCAACATTTAGGCCTGCTTTGGTTAACCCCATTGCCGCCCCTTCTCCGCCCGGGCCACTACCAATTACGATCACGTCATAGTGATTAGCATGCGCCATGATGTCTTCCTTGTTATATTTGTTTAACATTGCTGTAGCGGGATTTTAACTCATTTACTCTAGGAGGAACATGTTATGCCGACTAGAGAGTGGAAGTGATCACGCAGAATCAACCAAAAGAACGAATTGGTATGTTGCATGTCTACTATTTGGATGGAGAGGATTGCAATTAGATGCATGCCAGTAGTAACGTGCTCGCCGCTTATTGGCAGACAACGTTACTTTATACGTGGGGTCGATATGCGTTATATTGAGGTTCTTGTACCCGATAGAAAAAGAGCAAGTTTAAGAATGAAATCGATGGGAATCCGCGCGCAGCAAAAAGAAAAAACACGTCGATCACTGATCGATGCGGCATTTAATCAACTCAGTGCGGACCGCAGCTTTTCTAATCTCAGCTTGCGAGAAGTCGCCCGAGAGGCTGGAATTGCGCCAACTTCTTTTTATCGTCACTTCAAAGACATGGATGAGCTTGGCTTAACCATGGTAGATGAAGGCGGTTTGTTGTTACGCCAACTGATGCGTCAAGCGCGTCAGCGTATTGTCAAAGAAGGCAGTGTGATTCGAACTTCGGTTGAAACCTTTATGGAATTCATTGAAAGTAGTCCTAACGTATTTCGCTTATTGTTGCGTGAGCGCTCTGGCACTTCTTCTGAATTTCGTACTGCCGTCGCTCGAGAAATCCAGCATTTTGCGGCAGAATTAACCGAGTATTTAATAAGCACTGGCATGACCAAAGAAGAAGCGTTTACTCAAGCAGAAGCGTCAGTCACTTTGGTATTCAGTTCTGGTGCTGAAGTTTTAGATTTAGATCGACGCGAGCGCGATGAACTCGCCGAGCGATTGATCATGCAATTGCGAATGATAGCCAAAGGGGCCTATTGGTATCGCAAAGAACGTGAACGTAACCGATTAAAAGGCGGGATAGAATAATGTCGAATGGAAATAAATCTGAAAAGAAAACGCTGATTTTGGCACTGGTTGCAGGTATGTGTGGTGATGCTTTATTGTCATGGTTGACCATGAGTGAAGTATCTTTCTCAATCTTCCCTTTGATTGCACTCGTGCTAGCAGTACAGGCGCTTTACCAAGAATACCTTAACAACCCTGTATCAGAAGATATCCCGCTAGTTGGTTTGGCGTGTTTCTTTGTCGGTGCATTTGGCCACTCTGCTTTCATCAAAGCACAATACCCAGAAGCCGGCTCTAACTTCTTCGCGATTCTGGTTTCAATGATTCTGTTGGCTTGGGTTGGTAAAAAGCTGGGCTTTATGGAGAAGAAAGCTTCTGCTGAATAAGCAAAACAAATTCAATAAAAAGCGAGCCAATGAGCTCGCTTTTTTTGTATTTGACGCTGGTGGATTACGCTTTACGTTCTAGTAAAACGCCCGCTTCCATATGGTGTGTGTAAGGGAACTGGTCAAACAGAGCAAAACGCGTCACGTTGTGCGTTTCACATAGAATGTCCAAATTCTCTTTCAGAGTCTCAGGATTACAAGAGATGTACATGATGCGTTCGTAACCTTGCACCATCTTACAAGTATCGACATCCATACCTGAGCGTGGTGGATCGACAAAAATCGTGTTGCAGTTGTAGCTCTTCAGATCCACTCCTGCATCTTGTAGGCGGCGGAATTCACGTTTACCTTCGATTGCTTGAGTAAATTCTTCTGCTGATAGACGTAGGATTTGTACGTTATCAATCTCATTTGCTGCGATGTTGTATTGCGCAGAAACCACAGATGGCTTCGCCAATTCAGTTGCAAGAACGCGATCGAAGTTTTGTGCCAGCGCCAGAGAGAAGTTACCGTTACCACAGTAAAGCTCTAGTAAGTCGCCAGTGCTTTCTTGAGTGCAGTCGACCGCCCATTCCAGCATCTTCTCTGCTACTTTGCCGTTTGGCTGTGTGAAGCTATTTTCAACCTGCTGGTAAATGTAGCTTTGACCGTTTACGTCCAGCTTTTCGATCACGTAGTCGCGGTCTAAGACAATCTTCATCTTACGAGCACGACCAATGATGTTTAGGTTGAAGCCTTCATCATTTAAACGTTGCTTAAGTGCTTTTGCGTTTTCAATCCACTCTTCATCAAGTTGGCGATGGTAAAGCAGTGAAACCAGAATCTCGCCACTTAAGGTCGATAGAAAATCCACTTGGAACAGCTTGCGACGCAAGGATTCATTGTCTTTCATCGCATCCACTAAGAGTGGCATTAGGTCGTTGATCAGACGGCTAGCTGCTGGGAATTGGTCTACTCGATATTTCTCACGAGTTTCCTGATCGAACATGATGTAGTACAGGTCTTCACCTTCATGCCAAACACGAAATTCAGCACGCATACGGTAATGCTGCTCTGGTGATTCAAACACTTCCAGCTCTGGCACGTTGTATGGCGCGAACATATCCGTGAGACGTTCGACTTTTTCAGCCAGTTGTTCTTGGTAGCGTTGTGGATTTACATCAAGAGTAGCCATGATCTTACCTTTTATGGTGCATTCAATTTTAGAGCGCAGATTTTATTCAATCTCAACAGTATGTCCAGTTTTGTACTCTATTTGGTTTAAAGATAGTGTGTTCTGTGTCAGTTGATACGCAAATGAACCAAAACGTTACAATTGTTAGGGCTAATATTGGCTGGACAAATAATCAATAGCTTAATAGTATTTGCCCCAAGCTGGTGCTATCTAGCAATCTAGATGGCTGAAATGGGAATCTGGTGAGAATCCAGAACTGACGCGCAGCGGTAAAAGAGAACGAACGCTCATCAAGACACTGCATTAGTTTATGTGGGAAGTCGAGCAATTAGGTGGTACTGCCATGCTCTTGAGTCCGAATACCTGCCAGCAACTGAGCCACAGCACTGGACTACTCAAGATGAGTAGGGCTCGGTAGGAATTACGCGAATTAGGACAATACAATGAGAAAAACGTTTCTTGCGATCACGTGTGCATCGCTGCTTTCACCTACCTTTTATTTACAGGCTCAAGAAGCCTCTGCAGACGAAACGGTTGTGGTTACCGCAAACCGATTCCAGCAAATTGATGGTGCGGTTCTCGCACAAACCGTTACGGTAACCAAAGAAGATATTGAGCGCCTGCAAGCGAATAGTCTGTTTGATGTGTTCCGTACACTACCGAGTGTTGAAGTTGCTCAGTACGGTGGACGTGGTCAATCTGCCTCTATTTATGTGCGAGGTGGTAGTTCATCCCAAGTTCTTGTTTTAGTCGATGGTGTGCGCATGCCTCGCGCGATAATGGGCGGCGTCGATTTTAATCAATTTCCAATCAACTCTATAGAACGTATCGACTACATTCGTGGTGCGCGTGCTTCTATTTACGGTTCAGAAGCGATTTCTGGCGTCATCAACATTATTACTCGTGCGAACATTGATAGTGATGCAAGTCGTGTGTCCGCTGGTTATGGTTCGGACAATCATAAGAAAGGAACGTTTGTTGTCTCTAAGCCAGTCGGTGAAGGTAAACACTTTAAGGGCGTGTTAGGTTACGAGAAAACCGATGGTTTCAATGTGAAACCGTTACCAGGAGTGAATGACGGTGATGAGCACGGCTTTGAAACGCTCAACCTTAAATTGGGTTACCAACAAAACTTCTCTGATAACTTATCTGGCTACGTTGGTCTGAGTGCTTACAATAATGAGTATGACTACGACAACAGTAGTTATGGAAACCCAGCTTGGGGCACCGTTGATAAACACGAGAAGAAAACCGGTGAAGTTGAGTATGTTGGTGCAGACCTATCATTGGAATACAACAAAGACGTGTACTCATCTGAATTGAAACTGGCTTATGGTCAACAAGACAACTACGACCACAAATCAGGTCAAAGTAAATCGACAGGCGATCACGTCGCTATTGAGCAGTTCAATGCTATTTGGTTGAACTCGTACAGCATTAGCGAAGCATTAAGCGTGGGCGGAGGTTTGGATTACCGCACTGAGAAGCTAGCCAAGGGTTATATTGCCCCAAGTGATTGGGGACCTGCTAAAGATTACGACCCAGAAAAGAACCCAAGAACCAACTTTGGTGCTAGCGCAATTGCTCAATATGCTTATGACGTATGGACATTAGAAGCGAGCGTACGTAACGATGAAAACAACCAATTTGGTAACAACACCACTTGGCAAACTGCTGCGGGTTGGAAGTTTTACCAAGGTTATGAATTAACGCTAAGCCACGGTACAGCCTTCCGAGCTCCGAGCTTTGTTGATTTGTATTATCCAGGCTACGAAATGCCAAATCTAAAACCTGAAGAATCAGAAAATACCGAGCTGTCACTATCGGGTGCTGTATCGATCCTTGATTGGACGGTAACGGGTTACTACAACCAAATTGAGAACATGCTAATTTGGGAAGGTGCGGGCATGCAAAATGTCGGCGAAGCAGAAATCAAAGGTGTAGAACTAGAGGTGAAATTCGATACAGATATCGTTTCTCATGAGTTTTACTTAGATTACAAAGACCCAGTCGATAAATCTGGTGCAGAAGATACTCAACTGGCATACCGCGCTAAACGTGGTGCCAAGTGGAATGCTTACGCGACGTTTGACCAATGGACATTGGGCTCGCAGTATCTTTACCAAGGTGAACGTTTTAATGGCAGTACAAGATTATCGAGTTACAGCCTATGGAACTTCACCGCTTCTTACGCGGTGAACCAAAACTGGGATGTTAATGCGAAGCTAAGTAATGCCTTCGATAAAGATTACGAGATGTACTCAGGTTACGCGACGCCAGGGCGTCAGTACTTTGTCTCGGCGGACTACCGCTTCTAATCGAGTCTAATAAGACCGCCACATCGGCGGTCTTTCTTATTGTGAACAAAGAAGCTGGTGTAAATCGGTAACGAGGCAAGTAAATGACAAAGGCAAAACGTGTTGTGATCAGCTGGTCGAGTGGTAAAGACTCTACGTTAACGTTAGAGCGTCTAAACGAAAGTCCGCATTATCAGGTGGTTGGCTTGTACACCACTTATGTTGATAAAGAAGTACCTTTCCAAGCAACGCCACTTGAGGTTGTGCAAATGCAGGCGGACTTACTTGGTCTTTCGCTCATTACTATCGAGCTGCCTGAAGTCTTCCCGAGTAACGACATTTATCAATCGACCATCGTTCATGCATTGGAAAATAGTGGGCTGAATGTAGAAGCTGTCGCGTTTGGTGATATGTTCTGCAATGGTATAGCTGATTATCGACGTAGCTATATTGAGCCTGCCGGTTGGGAATGTGTATTCCCATTACTGGGGGAAGAGAGCAAGGCATTGGCATTTGAAATTGTCGAGCGTGGTATTCAAACTATGCTAATCACCACCGATGGAGAAGTATTGCCGTCGGAGTGGTGTGGACGTTGGTATGACAAAGCGCTGATTGAGTCATTACCCGGTCATATTGATCCCTGCGGAGAAAATGGCGAATTCCATACATTGGTGACATCAACTCCATCATTTCAAGGACATATAGAATTGACTAAGCTTGAAGTGGAAATAGGGGAGCGATTCAGCCATCAAAGATACCAAGCCAAAGCATTGCCAAAACAAATCTAACCAGTATGATCGCCGAGTCTCTAATTTGCAGGTAAGACTCGTGCGAGCATCAAGTAAGAAAAAAGTCCTAGTGTTTGACTCCGGTGTTGGAGGGCTATCGGTCTTTCAAGAAATCCACCGACTTCTTCCACACATGGATTACTTGTATCTATTCGACAACGAAGCTTATCCATATGGCGAGCTCGATCAAGATGTACTGATCACTCGTGTCAATCAGTTAGTAGCGGCATTGGTGGAAGAGCATCAAGCCGATATCGTGGTTATTGCGTGCAATACGGCAAGTACCATTGTGCTGCCTTCCTTGCGCGCTAATCTATCCATTCCAGTGGTTGGAGTGGTCCCAGCAATAAAGCCTGCTTCTTTACTTGCCTCTCTAGGTGTCGGACTCATTGCTACGCCAGCGACCGTCACTCGTCAGTATACTCATGAACTGATTCGCGATTTTGCTCAAGGAAAACCTGTTGAATTGCTAGGCTCTACTCGCTTAGTGGATATGGCGGAAGAAAAGCTGCGCGGGGAAAGTATCTCTTTAGTAGAACTCGAAAGCATTCTTCTACCGCTCCGCAATAAAGTGGATGTTGCAGTACTTGGCTGTACTCACTTTCCTTTGATTAAAGATGAAATCAATCAAGCGTTAGGTGGAGAAGTCACGCTAGTTGATTCTGGTGAAGCGATTGCTCGTCGAGTAAAAGCGTTACTCATGAGTGATATGAAGCAAGAGAGTAAAGAGGAAGGGAGCAAGAAAATTTATGCCAGTGCACCTCCTTGGCAAGAAGATGCACTGAATATCTGTCTGGCAGAACTAGGTTTTAATCCTGTTCAAGTTTACCGCCATCCGGATGTTTAGGGTCGTTAGCAATTCGAACTTTCAGAGTTCGCTCCATATATTCCTTTTCATTGAGTTTCGCGATCGCCGGTTTGGCATCAGCCGCGGCCATCACGACAAAACCAAACCCTCTTCTTTTACCGGTGCGTTTGTCTTTCATTAAACGCACCGCATAAACCTGCCCATACTCCGCAAACAAATCACGAACGTGACTCTCATTTGCTTTATAAGGCAAGTTGCCGACATACAGTGTTTTGGTCGAAGGATCGGAATCAGAAGGTTGAATAACAGGTGTCTTGCTAGAAAGTGAAAACAGAAAAGCAGTAGCGACAACACCAATAACAAAGCTCAAGGCTGGTGGAACCGGTAATTGAGAGAAGATAACTCCCCCGATAACCGCTAACCCAGCACACAAGGTCAGATTTTTTTTAGACGTCATTTTGATTACTACATATAGATGATAAAGAAATTGTCTGTCTATTAACAAAGTAGACACATGGATCTTACGTATATGGTTGGTGTTTTTCCAACCAATTGCTGTGATATGTCTCAAATGTGACGAAGAAATATGCAGATATAACGCATTTGATGGATAAGTGAGCGCTTGAATTGTTTTTTTCAAAAAAGGGGTTGCGCTCATTTCTGAATTCCCTATACTGCGCATCCACCGACACGGAGTGAGACGAAAGTCACACAGCGAGTCGGGAAGAGAGAAAAAAGAATTTGAAAAAAAATGCTTGACTCTCTCACGGTGTGAAGTAAGATACGCACCCCTAACGACGAGCAACTAAGTTGCTGAAAATGTTAGAAAAGCTCTTTAAAAATAAGAACCTATCAATCTGTGTGGGCACTCGTTGATGATAATCCAATTAGAAACTTCGGTTTCAAATTAGGTTTCAATGAACTGAGTGACCAATCAAGTCTTCGGACTTGGCACAGTCAATTCATTATCATTCTGTTGGAATGATAATAGCTTTAAAATTACTTCTTACTTTCGAGTAAGGATGAGTTTTGAAGTCAGTATTCGTTGAGCCGAACAAAATCTTAAATTGAAGAGTTTGATCATGGCTCAGATTGAACGCTGGCGGCAGGCCTAACACATGCAAGTCGAGCGGAAACGAGTTATCTGAACCTTCGGGGAACGATAACGGCGTCGAGCGGCGGACGGGTGAGTAATGCCTAGGAAATTGCCCTGATGTGGGGGATAACCATTGGAAACGATGGCTAATACCGCATGATGCCTACGGGCCAAAGAGGGGGACCTTAGGGCCTCTCGCGTCAGGATATGCCTAGGTGGGATTAGCTAGTTGGTGAGGTAATGGCTCACCAAGGCGACGATCCCTAGCTGGTCTGAGAGGATGATCAGCCACACTGGAACTGAGACACGGTCCAGACTCCTACGGGAGGCAGCAGTGGGGAATATTGCACAATGGGCGCAAGCCTGATGCAGCCATGCCGCGTGTGTGAAGAAGGCCTTCGGGTTGTAAAGCACTTTCAGTCGTGAGGAAGGTAGTGTAGTTAATAGCTGCATTATTTGACGTTAGCGACAGAAGAAGCACCGGCTAACTCCGTGCCAGCAGCCGCGGTAATACGGAGGGTGCGAGCGTTAATCGGAATTACTGGGCGTAAAGCGCATGCAGGTGGTTTGTTAAGTCAGATGTGAAAGCCCGGGGCTCAACCTCGGAATAGCATTTGAAACTGGCAGACTAGAGTACTGTAGAGGGGGGTAGAATTTCAGGTGTAGCGGTGAAATGCGTAGAGATCTGAAGGAATACCGGTGGCGAAGGCGGCCCCCTGGACAGATACTGACACTCAGATGCGAAAGCGTGGGGAGCAAACAGGATTAGATACCCTGGTAGTCCACGCCGTAAACGATGTCTACTTGGAGGTTGTGGCCTTGAGCCGTGGCTTTCGGAGCTAACGCGTTAAGTAGACCGCCTGGGGAGTACGGTCGCAAGATTAAAACTCAAATGAATTGACGGGGGCCCGCACAAGCGGTGGAGCATGTGGTTTAATTCGATGCAACGCGAAGAACCTTACCTACTCTTGACATCCAGAGAACTTTCCAGAGATGGATTGGTGCCTTCGGGAACTCTGAGACAGGTGCTGCATGGCTGTCGTCAGCTCGTGTTGTGAAATGTTGGGTTAAGTCCCGCAACGAGCGCAACCCTTATCCTTGTTTGCCAGCGAGTAATGTCGGGAACTCCAGGGAGACTGCCGGTGATAAACCGGAGGAAGGTGGGGACGACGTCAAGTCATCATGGCCCTTACGAGTAGGGCTACACACGTGCTACAATGGCGCATACAGAGGGCAGCAAGCTAGCGATAGTGAGCGAATCCCAAAAAGTGCGTCGTAGTCCGGATTGGAGTCTGCAACTCGACTCCATGAAGTCGGAATCGCTAGTAATCGTGGATCAGAATGCCACGGTGAATACGTTCCCGGGCCTTGTACACACCGCCCGTCACACCATGGGAGTGGGCTGCAAAAGAAGTAGGTAGTTTAACCTTCGGGAGGACGCTTACCACTTTGTGGTTCATGACTGGGGTGAAGTCGTAACAAGGTAGCGCTAGGGGAACCTGGCGCTGGATCACCTCCTTATACGATGATTACTCACGATGAGTGTCCACACAGATTGATAGTTCACAAGCGCAAGCTTGTAGCTAACATAGCTCTTTAACAATTTGGAAAGCTGACAAAGTAATCTTTAAGATTACTTGTAAAGTTCTCAATGTTTGTCTTTATGACAAACACCAAAAAACACATTCAAGTGTTCTTGGGAATATCACTTTTAAGTGATTATTCGAAATTGAGTCCGGCAAAATCGATATGTCTCTCGCTCATTCAAATAATGAGAGACAACTTTGGTGATTTGAACATCAACTCGAAACTCCTTCGGGTTGTATGGTTAAGTGACTAAGCGTACACGGTGGATGCCTTGGCAGTCAGAGGCGATGAAGGACGTATTAACTTGCGATAAGCCCAGATTAGGTAGTAAAAACCACTTGAGTCTGGGATTTCCGAATGGGGAAACCCACTAGCATAAGCTAGTATCGCTGCGTGAATACATAGCGCAGCGAGGCGAACCGGGGGAACTGAAACATCTAAGTACCCCGAGGAAAAGAAATCAACCGAGATTCCGAAAGTAGCGGCGAGCGAAATTGGACTAGCCCTTAAGCTTTATATGCGTTAGACGAACGGTCTGGAAAGTCCGGCAATAAAGGGTGATAGCCCCGTAGTTGACAACGCACATTCAGTGAAATCGAGTAGGGCGGGACACGTGATATCCTGTCTGAATATGGGGGGACCATCCTCCAAGGCTAAATACTACTGACTGACCGATAGTGAACCAGTACCGTGAGGGAAAGGCGAAAAGAACCCCTGTGAGGGGAGTGAAATAGAACCTGAAACCGTGTACGTACAAGCAGTAGGAGCACCTTCGTGGTGTGACTGCGTACCTTTTGTATAATGGGTCAGCGACTTATATTCAGTGGCAAGGTTAACCATCTAGGGGAGCCGTAGCGAAAGCGAGTGTTAACTGCGCGACTTAGTCGCTGGATATAGACCCGAAACCAGGTGATCTAGCCATGGGCAGGTTGAAGATTGAGTAACATCAATTGGAGGACCGAACCGACTAATGTTGAAAAATTAGCGGATGACTTGTGGCTAGGGGTGAAAGGCCAATCAAACCTGGAGATAGCTGGTTCTCCCCGAAAGCTATTTAGGTAGCGCCTCGGACGAATACTACTGGGGGTAGAGCACTGTTAAGGCTAGGGGGTCATCCCGACTTACCAACCCTTTGCAAACTCCGAATACCAGTAAGTACTATCCGGGAGACACACGGCGGGTGCTAACGTCCGTCGTGGAGAGGGAAACAACCCAGACCGCCAGCTAAGGTCCCAAATTATTACTAAGTGGGAAACGATGTGGGAAGGCTCAGACAGCCAGGATGTTGGCTTAGAAGCAGCCATCATTTAAAGAAAGCGTAATAGCTCACTGGTCGAGTCGGCCTGCGCGGAAGATGTAACGGGGCTAAGTAATAAACCGAAGCTGCGGCAATGAAGTTTACTTCATTGGGTAGGGGAGCGTTCTGTAAGCCGTTGAAGGTGTGTTGTAAAGCATGCTGGAGGTATCAGAAGTGCGAATGCTGACATGAGTAACGATAAAGGGGGTGAAAAACCTCCTCGCCGGAAGACCAAGGGTTCCTGTCCAACGTTAATCGGGGCAGGGTAAGTCGACCCCTAAGGCGAGGCCGAAAGGCGTAGTCGATGGGAAACGGGTTAATATTCCCGTACTTCTTACAATTGCGATGGGGGGACGGAGAAGGCTAGGTGGGCCTGGCGACGGTTGTCCAGGTTCAAGTGCGTAGGCTGAAGAGTTAGGTAAATCCGGCTCTTTTTAAGGCTGAGACACGACGTCGAGCTACTACGGTAGTGAAGTCATTGATGCCATGCTTCCAGGAAAAGCCTCTAAGCTTCAGATTGTAAGGAATCGTACCCCAAACCGACACAGGTGGTCGGGTAGAGAATACCAAGGCGCTTGAGAGAACTCGGGTGAAGGAACTAGGCAAAATGGTACCGTAACTTCGGGAGAAGGTACGCTCTTGATGGTGAAGTCCCTTGCGGATGGAGCTGACGAGAGTCGCAGATACCAGGTGGCTGCAACTGTTTATTAAAAACACAGCACTGTGCAAAATCGTAAGATGACGTATACGGTGTGACGCCTGCCCGGTGCCGGAAGGTTAATTGATGGGGTTAGACTTCGGTCGAAGCTCTTGATCGAAGCCCCGGTAAACGGCGGCCGTAACTATAACGGTCCTAAGGTAGCGAAATTCCTTGTCGGGTAAGTTCCGACCTGCACGAATGGCGTAATGATGGCCACGCTGTCTCCACCCGAGACTCAGTGAAATTGAAATCGCTGTGAAGATGCAGTGTACCCGCGGCTAGACGGAAAGACCCCGTGAACCTTTACTACAGCTTGGCACTGAACATTGACCCTACATGTGTAGGATAGGTGGGAGGCTTTGAAGCACAGTCGCTAGATTGTGTGGAGCCGTCCTTGAAATACCACCCTTGTAGTGTTGATGTTCTAACGTCGACCCCTAATCGGGGTTGCGGACAGTGCCTGGTGGGTAGTTTGACTGGGGCGGTCTCCTCCCAAAGAGTAACGGAGGAGCACGAAGGTGGGCTAATCACGGTTGGACATCGTGAGGTTAGTGCAATGGCATAAGCCCGCTTGACTGCGAGAATGACAATTCGAGCAGGTGCGAAAGCAGGTCATAGTGATCCGGTGGTTCTGTATGGAAGGGCCATCGCTCAACGGATAAAAGGTACTCCGGGGATAACAGGCTGATACCGCCCAAGAGTTCATATCGACGGCGGTGTTTGGCACCTCGATGTCGGCTCATCACATCCTGGGGCTGAAGTCGGTCCCAAGGGTATGGCTGTTCGCCATTTAAAGTGGTACGCGAGCTGGGTTTAGAACGTCGTGAGACAGTTCGGTCCCTATCTGCCGTGGGCGTTGGAAGATTGAAGGGGGCTGCTCCTAGTACGAGAGGACCGGAGTGGACGAACCTCTGGTGTTCGGGTTGTGTCGCCAGACGCATTGCCCGGTAGCTAAGTTCGGAATCGATAACCGCTGAAAGCATCTAAGCGGGAAGCGAGCCCTGAGATGAGTCTTCCCTGATACTTTAAGTATCCTAAAGGGTTGTTCGAGACTAGAACGTTGATAGGCAGGGTGTGTAAGCGTTGTGAGGCGTTGAGCTAACCTGTACTAATTGCCCGTGAGGCTTAACCATACAACACCCAAGGGGTTTTGATGGACTCAATGCAAGAACGATTGAATGTGTAAGAACTTAGAAACAGCTTTCCGAATTAAAGAATTTGCTTGGCGACCATAGCGATTTGGACCCACCTGACTTCCATTCCGAACTCAGAAGTGAAACGAATTAGCGCCGATGGTAGTGTGGGGTTTCCCCATGTGAGAGTAGGACATCGCCAGGCTTTAAATTTAGACTTAAATGTCTAACCAGTGCGGAGCGGTAGTTCAGTTGGTTAGAATACCGGCCTGTCACGCCGGGGGTCGCGGGTTCGAGTCCCGTCCGCTCCGCCACTTATTTAGAAAGCCTTGCTAGAAATAGCAAGGCTTTCGTCGTTTCTAGAGCCATAAATCTCCTACCTGTTTTATACCAATCTGGAAAATTAACTGGTCAGGTTAATCCATTCTCTTCTGCACATATCTGTCACCCTATCAGTACTTTCCAAGAATCGATCCCATGCGCTGCACACCTTGTCTACAATATCGTTGTAGTTCGTAAAGATCTGGTTCGCTAAATAGTGTTGTCGTAGCCAACTCCATACTTGTTCTATTGGGTTCAACTCTGGTGAATAGGGTGGGAGCTTGATGATACTCACATTGTTAAATTGCTCGGCAATGTCATCTGTATGCCATCCAGCCCCATCCATGATCACGACAGCATGACGGCCATCCTAGTATTCTCGAACAAGAAGTTATAAAGCTAATTAGATCATATTCTTACTTAGATTGGTATTATCGAATCTCCGGAGTGCCGGCCCAGCCCACCTCTTTTATATACTAAGCTTCAGTTGAGAGCCTGAGGGTTGTTTGCTTTTGGATTTTAGAAAATACCCAATTCCACCGTATTAGTATCAGTGTGTCGGATGCTGGATCGTTAACTCACTTGATGCTCTATCCTACATTTAGACTCGGTTCTTTCTTCTTCGGGAAGAATAAGCGTCTGCTATCCGAATACTTGGCTATTTAGTTCGTTGGGCGAACCATGATCTGCAACCTACAAAAAAGCCCAGTACTTTCATACTGGGCTTTGAATCTTTATTTGGTTTTATTAGTTTCTAAAGGATACGCTTAAGTACGCCGTCAGCTTTGATGCGAGTGATCTTACGAACAAGCTTCTGAACGCTTTCTGGGTAATCTTCTACCTTTTCTAACTGTCGGTAAGTACAGATAAGTTGAGTATGCTCGAGAATGTTTGCTACTTCTTGCTCAAACTTATACGTCATCTTAGCGTAGTTATCTTGCACCAATAGTCCATTTTCTAAGTCTAGTGACCATGCGCGTGGGTTCAGGTTATTACCTGTCATGAGCATGTAGCGTTTATCTACCCAGATACCTTTTAGATGGAAGCTATTGTTGTCGTGCTTCCATAAGTGGATAGAAAGCTTACGAGCTGCAATGTTCGCTTCGTTGGCTTTTGCAAAACGGCGAAGGTTCAATTCGTAAAGATATGGCAAACCACCAATAGTTTTAAATTCTTCTTCCGGAGCAATATAGAAGTCATTTGCTGTTTTATCACCAACAACAATCGTTACTTTCACCCCGCGTTTCATTGCACGTTTTACCTCACGATGAATCGCTTTAGGAAAGTTGAAGTAAGGTGTACAGATGAAGATTTCGTTTTGAGCGGCAGCGAGTAACTTAACGATTTTCATGTTGAGCTGATTACGTCGCTTACCCAAGCCAACAAGAGGAGTCACTTTTACCTCTTCTTCTGTTGCACTCTCTGGCGAAAACTCATAATCAGCACGAGCGAGAGAAGAACGCAGTTGACGAATCGCGGCTTTGATTTTTTTAGTTTCTGGTTTGTCCTTACCAGCAAGGTCGTTCACTGCTGGGTGAGCTATCATCTCACTCTGGATGAAACCGACCATGGAGTCAGCAAGTGCTTTATGTTGAATCACATGGTAACGGTCGAAACGATAACGACCATTGTATTGAAGATAGACGTTGTTTAAGCTAGCGCCGCTATAAATAACGGTATCGTCAACAATAAAACCTTTTAAGTGCAGTACGCCGAAGACCTCTCTTCCTCGTACAGGAATGCCGTATACCGGAATCGAATGTTGGTATTTTTTAGCGAATGCTTTGTATAGCGCGGAATTGCCCTCTGATGACTCTGCACCAATGAGACCACGTTGAGCTCGGTGCCAATCTACACAGATATTGATGTCCAATCCAGGGTTGCGCTGTTTCGCCTCATAAAGCGCTGTGAAAATTTCACGTCCAGCTTCATCATCTTCCAGATATAGAGCGACTAGGTAAATTCGCGACGTTGCTTTGCTGATCGCATCAAGAAGACGAGTTCTGAAAGTTTCTGCTGCGTGCAGAACTTCAAAGTCTTCAGGCTTGACTGCGAGACTTGGCAACTGTTCGAATGGGTTCCTACTTACTATCATACCGGTGTGAGTACCTTAATTAAGTGCAATATTGCGAACCTGGTATTTTACCAAAGATATGAATTCTCTGGCTACAAAACCACGTCGTTTAGAACGTCAGAAATGGTGAATTGCATTGGAATGAGATCTTTACCACTGTCTACGTACCGTAAATAAGCAGTTTTTAACGAGTTTGGCAATTCAGAGCTATCAATGGTTTCAAACCCATGCTGAGCGTAATAATTCTCTAAATGTTTAAAAGCGAAGCAATAATCACCACTGGCGAAAACTGTGTTTTCGCAATAAGTAAGCAGTGCATTGCCGACGCCAGTCCCACGAAATTCTGGCACGACTAGCATCCCAGTAAGCAGTCGTGATTTTTCGATGGTTTTCATTCGTAATAGCGCAACAATGCCATTATTCACGCTGGCGGTAATGATTAACTCATCCCGTTTAGCTCGGCCTGCCGGATAATGCGCTTTATACAACCTCTTAATGAGAGGAAGTTTGATCGGATTTAACACTTCTATGATTAATGAGTCTGGTATTGTCACTGCGGCTAAAAGATAACTAATGTAGAATGTCCATAGTTTAAGAGAATCTCATCTGGCGTTGCAAATCCACTATGGAAATTAAGAAACACGCGAGCCTTAAGGCTTTTCATACATTTGGTATCGAGCAAACTTGCGACTATTTGGCAATTGTTGAATCTGTAGAAGATGTCATACAGTTGTTCAAGGACGACACCTTTAAAGAATTACCAAAACTGTTTTTAGGTAAAGGGAGTAACATGCTCTTTACTCAGCATTATGAAGGGCTTGTGATTATCAACCGGTTACTTGGTAAACAAGTGAGTGAAACGGATGAGTATTACAAGCTGCATATTGATGGTGGTGAAGATTGGCCCGCATTAGTGGAATGGTGTGTAAAACAAGATATTGGTGGCCTTGAAAACTTAGCTCTTATTCCCGGCTGTGCGGGTTCTGCACCGATTCAGAACATCGGAGCGTATGGAGTCGAACTCAATAACATCTGTGATTATGTCGATGTTCTTGACCTCGAGACTTTTGAAACTACACGTATGAGTGCAGAAGAATGTCTGTTTGGTTATCGTGATTCGATATTCAAGCATTCTCTGTATGAGAAGTGTTTTATCACTGCGCTTGGCCTTAAACTGCCCAAAACGTGGCAACCCGTCAATCAATATGGCCCTCTACAGTCTATTCCTGAAAAAGAACTTAGCCCTAACGCAATATTTGAGCGAGTTTGCCAAGTGCGCATGGAGAAGTTACCTGATCCAACCAAAGTGGGTAATGCAGGGAGTTTCTTTAAAAATCCAGTGATCAGTCAAGATCATTATGATCAACTCATTCAACAGCATGACACCATGGTCGCCTATCCTGCAAAAGGTGGGATGAAAGTGGCAGCTGGTTGGCTGATTGATCAGTGTGGGCTAAAAGGAGCCTCGGTTAACGGCGCCCAAGTGAACCCATTACAAGCTTTAGTTCTTACCAATGTGGATAACTGTACCGCGGAAGATGTGGTGACTTTGGCTTCTCTTGTAAAGAAAACGGTTTGGGATAAGTATCAAATAGAGCTTGAGCATGAAGTGCGTTTTATGAATGGTCATGCCGAGACAACCCTTTCTGAGATAGAGACCGCTCGATGAGAAAAGAACATACCGCAAAGCTCCATATCCTCAAAGCGTTAAGCGACGGCGACTTCCATTCAGGTGAAGCACTTGGAGAGAGCCTTGGCATCTCTCGAGCAGCAATCGCAAAGCACATTAAAGGGTTAAATGAGTGGGGTGTGGATATCTATCGTATCCAAGGCCGAGGTTATCAACTGGCGCACCCCCTACAACTATTAGACGGAGATACACTCAAAGCGAAACTTGATAGTCAAATCGAGCTGATCTCTGTTATCGATTCAACCAACCAGTATTTGCTGGAAAGGGTGAATGAGTCAGACAAAGGAAGAGTTTGTTTAGCGGAATACCAAGCTAAAGGCAGAGGACGTCGTGGCCGTCAGTGGATTTCACCTTTTGGGACAAATCTCTACTTGTCTATGTACTGGCGACTAGACGCAGGTATGGCTGCAGCAATGGGATTAAGCCTTGTTGTTGGTATTGCGGCAGTAGAAGCGCTCGAAAGTATGGGCGTTCAAGGTGTGAAGTTGAAGTGGCCCAATGACCTCTATTTCCAAGATAAAAAACTTGCAGGTATTTTAGTAGAAATGTCAGGCCAAGCCGGTGGTGCCGCTCATCTTGTTATTGGGATGGGGTTGAACATTGGGATGCCGGACATACAGCCTGAGATTGATCAGCCTTGGACAACGTTGAATCAAGTCAGTGATGGTTTAACAATCGACCGCACCGTTCTGGCACTCAACCTTATCGAACACTGGAAGACCGCACTAGAAGAATATGAAATGACTGGTCTGGCGGGGTTTGTTGATCGTTGGAATCGTTTAGATAATTTTATAGACCGTCCGGTTAAGCTACTTATGGGGCCAAGAGAGATTCATGGCATTGTAAAAGGTATCGATCAACAAGGTGGGGTAGTTCTAGAAACCAACAATGGTTTGGAGACCTACATTGGCGGCGAGATCTCCTTAAGAAAAACCGATTAACATTAACGAGTCAGCACTACTTTCTCAACGATACTTTATCAACCAAATGGCTTGGCCCTTTATGCAGTATTAAGTGGGCCCTTTCTCGAGTAGGAAGAATGTTCTGTTCCAAATTGAGTCCATTAATATCATGCCAAATCTGCTTCGCCTTGTTCCTAGCTTCTTCTACTGAGAGTTGGGTATAGTGGCTAAAATAGGAGCCAGGTTTGGTGAATGCTCCTCGACGGAATTTCAAAAATCGTTCTACGTACCATTGCTCGACGGTCTCTGTTTCAGCATCAACGTAAATAGAGAAGTCTAGAAAATCCGACACAAACACTCGATGTGGATCGTGTGGGTAATCCATACCGCTTTGCAAAACATTTAAACCTTCAATGATCAATATATCTGGCTGCTCAACGGTTTTAAGCTCTTCGGTAATGTCGTAGGTAATGTGGGAATAGACTGGCACTGTAAGGTCAGGTTTACCTGCTTTCACATCGGAAACAAACTCAACTAAACGCTTTATGTCGTACGACTCTGGAAAGCCTTTGCGATGCATGATGCCCTTATCTTCCAGTTCTTTCTTTGGATATAAGAAACCGTCGGTTGTCACTAACGCGACTTTTGGATGATTCTCCCAGCGAGATAGAAGGGCCTTCAGCAGCCTCGCAGTCGTACTTTTCCCTACCGCAACGCTACCAGCAATACCGATGACAAATGGAGGAGCATGCTCTTCTGTATTGAGAAATTGCTGTAATACTGAGTTGCGACTCTGACGAGCTTGAACATATAAGTTCAATAGACGAGACAAAGGAAGGTAAATCTCTACCGCTTCCTCTACAGTGAGGTTTTCATTAATGCCTTGAAGCGCGGTTAAGTCGTCTTCAGAGAGTGTCATCGGGACAGAATTTCGTAGTTCTGCCCATTCAGCACGGTCAAATGACAAAAATGGACTCATGAGTCTCTTTGATCCTTGGTTTAATAGAGAGCAAGAACATACAACAAGCATCGTTTAAAGCAAACGACAAAGCTCGAAAGTTTGCTTTAAAAAGTGAGGTTTGTATGAATTTGCAGCAATTGAATCTAAAAAGCTAAATTTTACGATTTTTTTTAAAATACCTATTGCAACCTAGAAAATCATTCAATAGAATGCGCACCACTTATGCCGACTTAGCTCAGTAGGTAGAGCAACTGACTTGTAATCAGTAGGTCACCAGTTCGATTCCGGTAGTCGGCACCATTCTTTCCTGCTTCTTTAAGAAGCAATTGTAGTAAGAATGGCATGAAATTTTGGAGGGGTTCCCGAGTGGCCAAAGGGAGCAGACTGTAAATCTGCCGGCACTGCCTTCGATGGTTCGAATCCGTCCCCCTCCACCATATTCTTTAGGAAATAGCTCTCAGAGTTACGTGTTGCGGGCATCGTATAATGGCTATTACCTCAGCCTTCCAAGCTGATGATGCGGGTTCGATTCCCGCTGCCCGCTCCACTCTAATTTGAGTGCTGATATAGCTCAGGTGGTAGAGCGCATCCTTGGTAAGGATGAGGTCGGCAGTTCGAGTCTGCCTATCAGCACCAGCTCTCAAAGTTATTTCCTTTTGATATAAGATTTACCAATTATCTTTTTTGGTTGCGTGGTCAATTCGGGCCACCTAAATCCGTACCTAGAGGGACTACTCATGTCTAAAGAAAAATTTGAACGTGTAAAACCGCACGTAAACGTTGGTACTATCGGCCACGTTGACCACGGTAAAACAACTCTTACAGCTGCTATCTGTACAACACTTGCTAAAGTATACGGCGGTGCTGCTCGTGACTTCGCATCTATCGATAACGCTCCAGAAGAGCGTGAGCGCGGTATCACAATCGCTACTTCTCACGTAGAGTACGACACTCCAACTCGCCACTACGCGCACGTTGACTGTCCAGGACACGCGGATTACGTTAAAAACATGATCACTGGTGCTGCACAGATGGACGGCGGTATTCTTGTAGTTGCTGCTACAGATGGTCCAATGCCACAAACTCGTGAGCACATCCTACTAGGCCGTCAGGTTGGTATCCCTTACATCATCGTATTCATGAACAAATGTGACATGGTTGACGATGAAGAGCTACTAGAACTAGTAGAAATGGAAGTTCGTGAGCTTCTATCTGAGTACGATTTCCCAGGTGATGACCTACCAGTTATCCAAGGTTCTGCTCTAGGCGCTCTAAACGGCGACGAGCAATGGGAAGCTAAGATTGTAGAACTAGCTGAAGCGCTAGATTCATACATCCCTGAGCCAGAGCGTGCAGTAGATATGCCATTCCTAATGCCTATCGAAGACGTATTCTCAATCCAAGGTCGTGGTACAGTAGTAACTGGCCGTATCGAACGTGGTATCCTAAACGTAGGTGACGAAGTTGCTATCGTAGGTATCAAAGACACTACTACTACTACATGTACTGGTGTTGAAATGTTCCGTAAGCTTCTAGACGAAGGTCGTGCTGGTGAGAACGTTGGTGCACTTCTACGTGGTACTAAGCGTGACGAAGTTGAACGTGGTCAAGTACTAGCTAAGCCTGGTTCAATCACTCCACACACTAAGTTCGAGTCAGAAGTATACGTACTTTCTAAAGACGAAGGCGGCCGTCATACTCCGTTCTTCAAAGGCTACCGTCCACAGTTCTACTTCCGTACAACTGACGTAACTGGTGATATCTCTCTACCAGAAGGCGTAGAAATGGTAATGCCTGGCGACAACATCCAAATGCAAGTTGAGCTAATCGCTCCTATCGCTATGGATGAAGGCCTACGTTTCGCTATCCGTGAAGGTGGCCGTACTGTAGGTGCTGGTGTTGTTGCTAAGATCTTCGACTAATTCTTAACGAATTAACGAATGTCTTCGGAAAATCTTGAATTAGATTTGACGAACCAGTATCAAAAAGGGCATCATTTGATGCCCTTTTTCTGCGCTCAACATTATTTTAGCTGTTTTCTTGTTCAGAATTTGGTTGAGAGTAGAGCAAGATTAGGCAGAGAAGCTTAATCTTAAGAGAGTAGCGCTGATTTTTTCAGCGATATGGAGTTTGCCCTGCAACAGCGGGGTTATTGTCGTCTATATTAAGACTTGTGACAGGTTGGTTTATGAAAGCAAATAATGCTGAAACTCCTGATAGCTCAAACGCAGCAGATACGTTTAAGTGGATTGCCGCTTTCGTATTAGCAGCGGCCGCTGTTGTGGGTAATTACCTGTATGGTGAGATGTCTGTAGTTGTTCGTGCTGCAGGCGTTGTTGTTCTTATTGCAGCTGCCCTAGGCGTTGCAGCGACAACGACTAAAGGTAAAGCAGCGATCAGTTTTGCAAAAGAATCTCGTATGGAAGTTCGTAAGGTTGTTTGGCCTACACGCCAAGAAACCATGCAAACAACACTGATTGTTTTAGCTGTAAGTATTGTAATGGCTCTAGTGCTATGGGGAATTGACGGCATCATGGTTCGTTTAGTTGCTCTAGCAACTGGGGTATAGAGGGTAGTGATTCATGAGTGAAGCTCCAAAAAAACGCTGGTATGTAGTTCAAGCCTTCTCTGGATTTGAAGGTCGTGTAGCTCAATCTCTACGTGAGCATATCAAAATGCACGCTATGGAAGAGCTATTCGGTGAAGTACTAGTTCCTACTGAAGAAGTAGTGGAAATGCGCGCGGGTCAGCGTCGTAAATCTGAACGTAAGTTTTTCCCAGGCTACGTCCTTGTTCAGATGATTATGAACGATGAATCATGGCACCTAGTACGCAGTGTGCCGCGTGTCATGGGCTTCATTGGTGGTACCTCAGACCGTCCAGCACCTATCACAGATAAAGAAGCTGACGCGATTCTTAACCGTCTTGAGAAAGCGAGTGAGTCTCCTCGTCCTCGTACAATGTACGAAGCGGGTGAAGTGGTACGTGTTAACGAAGGTCCATTTGCTGACTTCAATGGTACTGTTGAAGAAGTAGATTACGAGAAGAGCCGCCTGAAAGTGTCTGTATCGATCTTTGGTCGTGCAACACCAGTTGAGCTTGAATTTGGTCAAGTTGAAAAACTTGATTAAAAAAACACCTTTTTAAGGGTTGTCTAAGGCGCGAATTATGACTATAATTTCGCGCCTTTTTACTTCTCATGAAGTAAAGAGTTTTTACGTAAACGGGGAGCTGGTCAGCAGACTAGCGTTAGAACCCAAACTTTAGGAAATATCATGGCTAAGAAAGTTGAAGCTTACATCAAGCTACAAGTTGCTGCTGGCGCTGCGAACCCAAGTCCACCAGTTGGTCCTGCTCTAGGTCAACACGGTGTGAACATCATGGAATTCTGTAAAGCGTTCAACGCAAAAACAGAATCTATTGAGAAAGGTCTACCAACTCCAGTAGTTATCACAGTATACAGCGACCGTTCTTTCACGTTCGTAACTAAGACTCCACCTGCTGCTGTTCTTCTTAAGAAAGCTGCTGGCGTTAAGTCTGGTTCTGGTCGTCCAAACACTGAAAAAGTGGGCACTGTAACTGACGCTCAAATCCAAGAAATCGCAGAAACTAAAGCTGCTGATATGACTGGTGCTGACATCGAAGCGATGAAGCGTTCTATCGCTGGTACTGCTCGTTCAATGGGCCTAGTGGTAGAGGGTTAATAAGATGGCAAAACTAACTAAGCGCATGCGCGTAATCCGCGAAAAAGTTGACGTAACTAAAGAATACGAAATCAACGAAGCTGTTGCTCTTCTTCAAGAACTAGCTACTGCTAAATTCGTTGAGTCTGTAGACGTTGCTGTTAACCTAGGCATCGATGCTCGTAAATCTGACCAGAACGTACGTGGTGCAACTGTACTACCTCACGGTACTGGCCGCGACATCCGCGTAGCAGTGTTCACTCAAGGTGCAAACGCTGAAGCAGCTAAAGAAGCTGGCGCAGACATCGTAGGTATGGAAGATCTAGCTGAGCTAGTGAAGAAAGGCGAAATGAACTTTGACGTAGTTGTTGCTTCTCCAGATGCAATGCGCGTTGTAGGTCAACTAGGTACTATCCTAGGTCCTCGCGGTCTTATGCCAAACCCTAAAGTTGGTACTGTAACTCCTAACGTTGCTGAAGCAGTTAAAAACGCTAAAGCTGGTCAGGTTCGTTACCGTAACGACAAAAACGGCATCATCCACACTACTATCGGTAAAGCAAACTTCTCTGCTGAGCAGATCAAAGAGAACCTAGAGTCACTTCTAGTTGCTCTGAAGAAAGCTAAGCCATCTTCAGCGAAAGGTACTTTCCTGAAGAAAGTAAGCATCTCTACTACGATGGGTGCTGGTGTTGCAGTTGATCAGGCTAGCCTGAACACTCAAGCATAATTTATTTGCTTAGGCGCAAAATTTGTGTATAATTTTGCGCCTAATATTTGTGGTTGGGGCTGAACTTTGGTTCTTTGAACTGTCTCCTAGTTCGAAATGAATTAAGACCCAGTCTCCGTCCAAGACCGTAGGTGTTTGTGTCAAAACAAGCTTAATTATCCTACGTAGATGGTGCCCGAACTGACAGAAAGCTCTATGTAAATAGTTAACTTTCTTCTGGGAAGCACCTAAATAGCTCTCACTGTCGTGATGATAGTGAGTGGTGTAACGACAACCAGGAGTAAATCCAAGATGGCTTTAAACCTTCAAGACAAAAAAGCAATTGTTGCTGAAGTCAACGAAGCTGCCAGTGGTGCACTTTCTGCAGTTGTAGCTGATTCTCGTGGCGTTCAAGTTGGCGCGATGACTTCTCTACGTAAACAAGCTCGCGAAGCTGGCGTTTACATGAGAGTTGTTCGTAACACTCTTGCTCGTCGTGCGGTAGAAGGTACTGAGTACGAGTGTCTAACTGACACTTTCACTGGTCCTACGCTAATCGCATTCTCTAATGAGCACCCAGGTGCTGCAGCGCGTCTTTTCAAAGACTTCGCTAAAGAGAACAAAGACTTCGAGATCAAAGCTGCTGCATTTGAAGGCGCTTTAACTGACGCTGAAGTACTAGCAACACTACCAACTTACGACGAAGCAATCGCACGCCTAATGATGTGCATGAAAGAAGCTTCTGCTGGCAAGCTGGTACGTACTATCGCTGCTATCCGCGATCAAAAAGAAGAAGCAGCGGCTTAAGCCTTGCTTTTTACTGGTTGCAAAATAAACTTATTGTTGACTTAAAAGAGAATTGTTATGTCTATTACTAACGAGCAAATCCTAGACGCAGTTGCAGAAATGTCTGTAATGCAAGTTGTTGAACTAATCGAAGCTATGGAAGAAAAATTCGGTGTAACTGCTGCTGCTGCAGTAGTTGCAGGTGGCGCAGCAGGCGGCGAAGCTGCAGCTGAGCAAACTGAATTTGACGTAATCCTAACTGCAGCTGGCGGCAACAAAGTTGCTGTTATCAAAGCAGTACGTGGCGCAACTGGCCTAGGTCTTAAAGAAGCTAAAGCTCTTGTAGACGGCGCTCCAGCACCTCTAAAAGAAGGCGTTGAGAAAGCTGAAGCTGAAGCTCTTAAAGCTCAGCTAGAAGAAGCAGGCGCTTCTGTTGAAGTTAAGTAATTATTACTTAATTTCATAGCCTAACGGCTAATGGCTGGTGGTTTTTTAACCACCGGCCTTTTTGCGCTGTAGGGCATGAGCGAATTTTCCCGCTGTTTAAGCGTCTCATGTCTATGCAAAAAACATTTCATTCCTACGCAATGAAATGTCACTACAGTAAACAGCTATTTAGTCACTGTCCCTTACCCCCCTTAAGTAACTAGGTGCGGGCGGACGGTTTGGGTCACTTATCAGCGAGCTGAGGAACCCCATGGTTTACTCTTATACCGAGAAAAAGCGCATCCGTAAGGACTTTGGTACTCGTCCACAAGTTTTGGACATTCCATACCTGCTATCGATCCAGCTCGATTCGTTCGACAAATTCATCGAACAGGATCCTGAAGGTCAATACGGTCTTGAAGCTGCTTTCCGTTCTGTATTTCCAATTCAGAGCTACAACGGCAATTCTGAGCTGCAATACGTTAGCTACCGTCTTGGTGAGCCAGTTTTTGACGTTAAAGAATGTCAAATCCGCGGTGTAACTTACTCAAAGCCACTACGCGTAAAACTACGTCTAGTAATCTTTGATAAAGACGCACCAGCAGGTACTGTAAAAGACATTAAAGAACAAGAAGTCTACATGGGCGAAATTCCGCTTATGACAGACAATGGTACCTTCGTAATTAACGGTACCGAGAGGGTTATCGTATCCCAGCTGCACCGAAGCCCAGGCGTGTTCTTCGACAGCGATAAGGGTAAGACCCACTCTTCAGGTAAAGTTCTATATAACGCACGTGTAATTCCTTACCGTGGCTCATGGTTAGACTTTGAGTTCGATCCTAAGGATAACTTATACGTACGTATTGACCGTCGTCGTAAGCTACCAGCTTCGATCATCCTTCGTGCACTTGGTAAAACGTCAGAAGAAATCCTAGATATCTTCTTCGAAAAAGTGAACTTCGAAGTGAAAGACCAAACTCTACTAATGGAGTTGGTTCCTGATCGTCTACGTGGTGAAACTGCGTCATTCGACATCGAAGCGAACGGTAAAACTTACGTTGAGCAAGGTCGTCGCGTAACAGCTCGTCATATCCGCCAACTAGAAAAAGATGGCGTTGATCACATCGAAGTACCAGTTGAGTACATCGTTGGTAAAGTTGCATCGAAAGATTACATCAACGAAGCAACAGGCGAGATCATTGTTAACGCTAACCAGGAAATTAGCCTGGAAGCACTAGCGAACCTATCTCAGGCTGGCCACAAATCACTAGAAACGTTGTTCACCAACGATCTAGACCACGGTCCATTCATGTCAGAAACACTACGTATCGACAGCACTGTTGATCGTATTTCTGCACTGGTAGAAATCTACCGCATGATGCGCCCTGGTGAGCCACCAACAAAAGAAGCTGCAGAAGCACTATTCGAAAGCCTATTCTTCTCTGAAGAGCGTTACGATCTATCGACTGTTGGTCGTATGAAGTTCAACAGCTCTATCGGCCGTGAAGATGCTCAAGAGCAAGGCACACTTGACGAGCTAGACATCGTTGAAGTGATGAAGAAGCTTATCGCGATCCGTAACGGTAAAGGTGAAGTGGACGATATCGACCACCTTGGCAACCGTCGTATCCGTTCTGTAGGCGAAATGGCTGAGAACCAGTTCCGTGTAGGTCTAGTACGTGTTGAGCGTGCAGTTAAAGAGCGTCTAAGCCTAGGCGATCTTGACGCAATCATGCCTCAAGACCTGATCAACGCGAAACCAATCTCTGCAGCTGTTAAAGAATTCTTTGGCTCTTCACAGCTTTCACAGTTCATGGACCAAAACAACCCGCTATCAGAAGTAACGCACAAGCGTCGTATTTCTGCATTGGGTCCTGGCGGTCTAACTCGTGAGCGTGCTGGCTTCGAAGTACGTGACGTACACGTAACTCACTACGGTCGTCTATGTCCTATCGAAACGCCGGAAGGTCCAAACATCGGTCTGATCAACTCTCTATCTGCGTTTGCGCGTTGTAACGAGTACGGTTTCCTAGAGACACCATACCGTCGCGTTGTAGATGGCGTTGTTACAGACGAAGTAGATTACCTATCTGCAATCGAAGAAGGCCAATTCGTTATCGCACAGGCTAACGCTGCGCTAACTGAAGAAGGCGGTTTTGCAGATGAGCTGATCACAGCTCGTCAAAAAGGTGAATCTGGTCTACACCCTCGTGAGCACGCTCAGTACATGGACGTTGCGACAAACCAGGTTGTATCTATCGCTGCATCGCTTATCCCGTTCCTAGAACACGATGATGCGAACCGTGCATTGATGGGTGCGAACATGCAACGTCAGGCAGTTCCAACACTGAAAGCTGACAAACCGCTTGTTGGTACTGGTATTGAACGTAACGTAGCAGTTGACTCAGGTGTAACTGCAGTTGCTAAACGTGGTGGTGTAATCCAGTCAGTAGATGCTTCTCGTATCGTTGTTAAAGTGAACGAAGAAGAGCTAGTACCAGGCGAAGCTGGTATCGACATCTACAACCTGACTAAATACACACGTTCTAACCAGAACACATGTATTAACCAGCGCCCATGTGTGATGCCAGGTGAACCTGTATCACGCGGTGACGTTCTTGCTGATGGTCCTTCAACAGACCTTGGTGAACTAGCGCTTGGTCAAAACATGCGTATCGCGTTCATGCCTTGGAACGGTTACAACTTCGAAGACTCGATCTTAGTATCTGAGCGCGTAGTTCAAGAAGACCGTTTCACGACTATCCACATCCAAGAACTTACTTGTGTGGCGCGTGATACTAAGCTTGGTTCTGAAGAGATCACAGCTGATATTCCAAACGTAGGTGAATCTGCTCTGTCTAAACTAGACGAGTCAGGTATCGTTTACATCGGTGCTGAAGTTAAGGGTGGCGACATCCTAGTTGGTAAAGTAACACCTAAAGGTGAAACTCAGCTAACGCCTGAAGAGAAGCTACTACGTGCAATCTTCGGTGAAAAAGCATCTGACGTTAAAGATACTTCACTACGTGTACCTAACTCTGTATCAGGTACGATTATCGACGTTCAAGTCTTCACTCGCGATGGCGTAGAGAAAGACAAGCGTGCGCTTGAAATCGAACAAATGCAGCTTAAAGAAGCGAAGAAAGACCTAACTGAAGAATTCCAGATTCTTGAGGGTGGCCTTCTAAACCGCGTTAAAGCTGTACTGATCGATGGTGGTTACTCTGAAGCGAAACTAGACACAACTGATCGTAAGAAGTGGCTAGAACTAACGCTAGAAGACGATGCACTACAATCACAGCTTGAGCAACTTGCTGAGCAGTGGGACGAGCTAAAAGCTGACTTCGATAAGAAATTCGAAACTAAGCGTCGCAAGATCACTCAAGGTGATGATCTAGCACCTGGCGTACTGAAGATCGTTAAGGTTTACCTAGCGGTTAAACGTCGTATCCAGCCTGGTGATAAGATGGCGGGTCGTCACGGTAACAAGGGTGTAATCTCTAAGATCAACCCTGTTGAAGACATGCCATACGATGAGAAAGGTCAGCCTGTAGACATCGTACTTAACCCACTGGGTGTACCTTCGCGTATGAACATCGGTCAGATCCTAGAAGTACACTTAGGTCTGGCAGCGAAAGGTATCGGTGACAAGATCAACCAGATGGTTAAAGAGCAGCAAGAACTAGCGAAATTCCGCGAGTTCCTACAAAAAGTTTACGACCTAGGCGAAACTCGCCAGAAAGTAGACATTGCTTCTCTATCTGATGACGAAGTTCGTACTCTGATCAAGAACCTACGTGGCGGTCTACCAATCGCGACTCCAGTATTTGACGGTGCACCAGAAGCGTCTATTAAAGCGCTACTGAAACTAGCAGACCTACCAGAATCCGGTCAGCTAAAACTGTTTGATGGTCGCACGGGTGACCAGTTTGAGCGTCCTGTAACGGTAGGTTACATGTACATGCTGAAACTGAACCACCTTGTTGATGACAAGATGCACGCTCGTTCAACTGGTTCGTACAGCCTAGTAACTCAGCAGCCACTTGGTGGTAAAGCTCAGTTCGGTGGTCAGCGTTTCGGTGAGATGGAAGTATGGGCACTAGAAGCATACGGTGCTGCTTACACTCTACAAGAAATGCTAACGGTTAAGTCGGATGACGTTAACGGCCGTACTAAGATGTACAAAAACATCGTAGACGGTAACCACAGCATGGAACCTGGTATGCCAGAATCGTTCAACGTACTGTTGAAAGAGATTCGCTCGCTAGGTATCAACATCGAGCTAGAAGACGAAGAGTAATCTCTTTTCTCTTGACCAAGGTTGAGAGAACCAAAAAGCGATTATTTGGTAGAAGGTGCTCACTTTAGCGAGTGAGCTCCTTTTAACTCCTTACAGGAGCTGATTGTGAAAGACTTATTAAACTTTCTAAAAGCACAGCATAAGACCGAAGAATTTGATGCTATCAAAATCGGTCTATCTTCTCCGGACATGATCCGTTCATGGTCTTTCGGTGAAGTTAAAAAACCTGAAACGATCAACTATCGTACGTTCAAACCTGAACGCGATGGTCTGTTCTGTGCGCGTATCTTTGGTCCAGTTAAAGACTACGAATGTCTTTGTGGTAAGTACAAGCGCCTGAAGCACCGTGGTGTTATCTGTGAGAAGTGTGGTGTAGAAGTTACACAAACTAAAGTTCGTCGTGACCGTATGGGCCACATCGAGCTAGCATCACCAGTAGCTCACATCTGGTTCCTAAAATCGCTACCGTCTCGTATCGGTCTACTAATGGATATCCCACTACGTGATATCGAGCGTGTTCTTTACTTCGAAATGTACGTAGTGACTGAACCAGGTATGACTGATCTAGAAAAATCTCAGATGCTTACTGAAGAAGAGTATCTGGATCGTCTAGAAGAGTGGGGCGACGAGTTCACTGCTAAGATGGGTGCAGAAGCTATCAAGGACCTACTAGGTTCTATGGATATGCACGCTGAAGCTGAACAAATGCGCGAAGAGCTAGAAACAACTAACTCTGAAACTAAGCGTAAGAAAGTCACTAAGCGTCTGAAACTGGTAGAAGCGTTTATTCAATCTGGCAACAACCCAGAGTGGATGATCCTGACTGTACTTCCAGTTCTTCCGCCAGATCTACGTCCTCTAGTACCACTAGATGGCGGTCGTTTTGCGACTTCAGATCTGAACGACCTATACCGTCGTGTGATCAACCGTAACAACCGTTTGAAGCGTCTTCTAGAGCTAGCTGCTCCGGACATCATCGTACGTAACGAAAAACGTATGCTGCAAGAGTCTGTTGATGCGCTACTAGATAACGGTCGTCGTGGTCGTGCGATCACAGGTTCTAACAAGCGTCCTCTGAAATCTCTTGCTGATATGATCAAGGGTAAGCAAGGTCGTTTCCGTCAGAACCTTCTAGGTAAACGTGTAGACTACTCTGGCCGTTCTGTAATCACAGTAGGTCCATACCTTCGTCTACACCAGTGTGGTCTTCCTAAGAAGATGGCACTTGAGCTATTCAAACCATTCATCTACAGCAAGCTAGAGACTCGTGGTCTTGCGACTACAATCAAAGCTGCTAAGAAAATGGTAGAGCGTGAAGAAGCAGTCGTTTGGGATATCCTAGACGAAGTAATCCGTGAACACCCAGTACTGTTGAACCGTGCACCTACACTTCACCGTCTAGGTATCCAGGCGTTCGAACCAGTACTAATCGAAGGTAAAGCGATTCAGCTACACCCACTAGTGTGTGCGGCATACAACGCGGACTTCGATGGTGACCAAATGGCGGTTCACGTGCCTCTAACTCTAGAAGCACAGCTTGAAGCTCGTACTCTGATGATGTCGACAAACAACATTCTGTCGCCAGCGTCAGGTGATCCGATCATCGTACCTTCTCAGGACGTTGTATTGGGTCTTTACTACATGACTCGTGACAAGATCAACGTGAAAGGTGAAGGCATGTACCTTTCTGGCCCTGCAGAGGCTGAGAAAGCATACCGCACTAAGACCGCTGAGCTACACGCACGCGTTAAAGTACGTATTACAGAAACAGTTGTAGACGAAGATGGCAACAGCACTACTGAGACTAAGATGGTTGATACAACTATCGGTCGTGCAATGCTATGGCAAATCGTGCCATCGGGCCTACCGTACAGCATCGTTAACCAAAAGCTAGGTAAGAAACAGATCTCTAACCTACTTAACGAGGCATACCGTAAGCTTGGTCTTAAAGATACAGTAATCTTCGCTGACCAAATCATGTACACCGGTTTCGCATACGCGGCACTATCTGGTGTATCTGTTGGTATCGACGACATGGTTGTACCGCCAGCTAAGTACACTGAAATCGCAGAAGCGGAAGAAGAAGTACGTGAAATCCAGGAACAATACCAATCTGGTCTTGTTACTGCGGGCGAGCGCTACAACAAAGTGATCGATATCTGGGCATCGACCAACGATCGCGTAGCAAAAGCGATGATGGCAAACCTTTCATCTGAAACGGTAGTTAACCGTGACGGTGAAGAAGAGCAACAAGAATCGTTTAACAGCATCTACATGATGGCTGACTCGGGCGCTCGTGGTTCTGCTGCACAGATTCGTCAGCTAGCGGGTATGCGTGGTCTGATGGCGCGTCCAGATGGTTCAATCATCGAAACGCCGATCACTGCGAACTTTAAAGAAGGTCTAAACGTACTTCAGTACTTTATCTCAACGCACGGTGCTCGTAAGGGTCTTGCGGATACGGCACTGAAAACAGCGAACTCGGGTTACCTAACTCGTCGTCTAGTAGACGTTGCTCAAGACGTTGTTGTAACTGAACATGACTGTGGCACTCACGAGGGTGTTGACATGATGCCTCACATCGAGGGTGGTGATGTTAAAGTTGCACTAACTGAGCTAGCGCTAGGTCGTGTAGTAGCTGAAGACGTTCTTAAGCCAGGTACAGAAGATGTTCTGATCCCACGTAACACTCTAATTGATGAGAAGTGGTGTCAGATCATGGAAGAGAACTCTGTAGACAGCATGCGCGTACGCTCTGTTGTTACCTGTGACTCTGACTTCGGTTGTTGTGCACAGTGTTACGGTCGTGACCTAGCACGTGGTCACCTAGTGAACCAAGGTGAAGCAGTAGGTGTTATCGCTGCTCAGTCTATCGGTGAACCGGGTACACAGCTTACGATGCGTACGTTCCACATCGGTGGTGCGGCATCTACTGCAGCAGCAGAGAACAGCATCCAAGCGAAGACAACTGGTACAGTTAAACTGCACAACGCTAAGTTCGTAATCAACAAAGATAAGAAGCTAGTAATCACGTCTCGTGCATCTGAGCTAACTATCATTGATGAGTTCGGTCGTACTAAAGAGAAGCACAAACTTCCTTACGGTTCGATGCTAAGCAAAGCGGACAACGATGCAGTAACAGCTGGTGAAGTTGTTGCTAACTGGGAAGCGCACACTATGCCAATCATCACTGAAGTGGCAGGTCGCATCCAGTTCGTAGACATGATCGACGGTGTTACAGTTTCTCGTCAGACAGATGACCTAACAGGTCTATCTTCAAGCGAAGTAACTGATCCAGCAGCTCGCCCAGCAGCAGGTAAAGATATGCGTCCAGCTATCAAACTTGTTGATGAGCAAGGTAACGACGTAATGATCCCTGGTACCGAAATGCCAGCTCACTACTTCCTACCTGGTAAAGCGATTGTAAACATCGAAGACGGCGCAGAAGTAGGTGTGGGTGATACACTTTCACGTATCCCTCAGAAATCTGGCGGTAACAAAGATATCACCGGTGGTCTACCACGCGTAGCTGACCTATTCGAAGCTCGTAAGCCTAAAGAGCCTGCGATTCTTGCTGAGCACACAGGTACTGTGAGCTTCGGTAAAGAGACGAAAGGTAAACGTCGTCTAGTAATCACTCGTGACGGCGGTGACGCTTACGAAGAGATGATTCCTAAGCATCGTCAGTTGAACGTATTTGAAGGTGAGCGTGTTGAACGTGGTGACGTGATCGCAGATGGTCCAGAGTCTCCACATGACATTCTACGTCTACGTGGCGTACACGCTGTAACTCAGTACATCGCTAACGAAGTACAAGAAGTTTACCGTCTACAAGGCGTTAAGATTAACGATAAGCACATCGAGACTATCGTTCGTCAAATGCTACGTAAGTGTACAATTACTCACGCAGGTGACTCTGAGTTCCTACCTGGCGAGCAAGTTGAATACTCACAAGTTAAGATTTCTAACCGTAACCTAGAAGCTGAAGGCAAAGAGCCAGCACGTTTCGAGCGTGAGCTACTAGGTATCACTAAGGCATCTCTAGCGACTGAGTCATTCATCTCTGCGGCATCGTTCCAGGAGACAACTCGCGTACTAACAGAAGCTGCGGTTTCTGGTAAGCGTGATGACCTACGTGGTCTGAAAGAGAACGTAATTGTTGGTCGTCTGATCCCAGCTGGTACTGGTTTCGCATACCACCAAGATCGTCAAGCTAAACGTGCTGAAGCGCAAGAAGGTCCATCTGCTGAACAAGCAACAGATAACCTAGCTGCACTTCTAAACGCAGGCTTCTCTTCTGACGAGTAATCGTTAAGAGCTTAAAAGAAAAGGCACCCTCGGGTGCCTTTTTTGTTCTTGGAAGTAGAGGTTAGAACGCTGCGCTTCGAGATGCGGGAATGCTTCGCTTACAAAATCGAGAACTGTGCCTTGGGAGAGTCGTGAAAATTATTTTGACTAAGAGGGCGTTGACAGGACTTGTTCCTAAAAAGACAAAATGAATCCCGAATCCCGAATCCCGAATCCCGAATCCGATCCCGAATCCCGAATCCCGAATCCCGAATCCCGAATCCCGAATCCCGAATCCGAATCCCGAATCCCGAATCCCGAATCCCGAATCCCGAATCCCGAATCCCGAATCCCGAATCCCGAATCCCGAATCCCGAATCCCGAATCCCGAATCCCGAATCCCGAATCCCGAATCCCGAATCCCGAATCCCGAATCCCGAATCCCGAATCCCGAATCCCGAATCCCGAATCCCGAATCCCGAATCCCGAATCCCGAATCCCGAATCCCGAATCCCGAATCCCGAATCCCGAATCCCGAATCCCGAATCAAAAATCTTCTCGCTATGCGCCAGGCGGCATAGCTAAACTGTCGGCAATCAACTGAATCAAGTGATCCTCTACCGCAAAGCGCGTTTCGATAATTTCTCCAATCAGAGACATATCTGAATCGAAATCGGCCAGTTCATCTTCGGCTGAAACATCAGAGTATTTATCGGTAAAGTTAAGAAGCGGTTCGGTAGTTAGAACTATCTTCGCGTAAGCCTGATTAATTTCATCAGTAGCGACAAAGCCAGTAGCTTTCCATTTATCCATGACCATGTCGTATATCTTGAAATGGCCTTCGGAGATATAGTCAACGAGATGTTGGCAGAAGTGCTGTAATTCGTCTGGAGAAGGAAGTTCAATAACGTTCGTTTTCGAACAAGGTTGCAGTGCTGCAAGCTTACAATATTCGACAATCAAAGACTGTCTTGTTTCCAGCCAATGATCAATGACCTCACTTGAGCCACCCCATTGGTCCTGTGTTTGTTTGAATTTTTTTAGCATGACCATGCCCTCATGATCTGATCGCCCATTGGCGAACGTATCCTTTGCAAAGCAAAGTTAGTAAAGTGATTACAAACTCTTGTCCTTACTAGAATTTATAGTTGCAAATCTCACGAACAACAAACTCTGGTATGAAATTAGATTGCCAGTAAAATGGATGAACTTCAAGCAAAGGGACGCTGTAATGTTAAGAAAAGATGAAGTTAACCGTACGAAAAACGCCTATTGGTGCGTTGTCTCAGGAAGTGATATCTGGCTGGTGGATGGTGCTATTCCATTTGGTAATGCAGAGCAGTTCTCACTGCCAGAGGCGAGTGCAAGGCAAATTGGTGAGTACCAAGGTGCCCCAGTCATATGGATAAACCTGTGTGATTTAGACCATGATTTAGAGCTTGTGTCTTTGCGTGATTGTCTCCATTTCCCAGAGGCGCTTTTCTTGCTGATTAGTAAAGCGATTCAATATGGCCACATGACACAAAGCCTGCGCTTTTGCCCTCAATGTGGCGGGCGTAACTTCCTCAACAACAATCAATTGGCAATGCAGTGTGGTGAGTGCCGTACCTTACACTATCCGCGTATCTTCCCGTGCATCATTGTTGCTGTGCGCAAAGGTAACCAGATCTTATTGGCTCAGCACCCTCGCCACAGAAACGGCATGTACACCGTCATTGCGGGCTTTTTAGAGGTGGGTGAAACCTTAGAAGAATGCGTGGCTCGTGAAGTGCACGAAGAAACGGGCGTACACGTAAAAAACATTCGTTATTTTGGCAGTCAACCTTGGGCATTTCCATCTAGCATGATGATGGCGTTCTTGGCCGATTACGATTCAGGTGAGTTAAACCCTGATTACACTGAACTGGCAGATGCGCAATGGTTTGGAACTGATGAGATGCCACCTGTTGCGCCAAAAGGGACGATCGCACGAGCATTAATTGAGCAAACAATTAGTGATATTCAGCAGGCTTGAGAGCCTACTCGTAAAGCGATGAAAGGGAAATGTAGAATCACTTTTGAGACAAAAGGGGTTGTTAGACTGACCTAGCACAGAATTCTGTAATGACACAATGATTAATAAAGGAGTATGTCTAATGAAATACAGATCAGCGTTATGGCTAGGTATTGCGTCTTTCTCTTTGGTGAGTGTTTCGGCACAGGCAAGTATTGAAGTTAAAGCGAAGCGCATGTTGACCGAAAAAACGATGACGGAAAACGTCGCAAAAGTACAAACCGCTTGTGGTAATGAAGTTCTAGAAACGAGCTTTGATTGGGCTGCGTGGGATGATTATGACTTTGCAGAAGCCCGTTTAGATGAAGTAAAAACCACAGGTTGGATTGGTAGCTTAATCAACAACATCTATGACGATATGGTTAAGCTATGTACGACGACTGAACACGCCGCGCTTTACAAAGAAGAATTCCAAAAAGTTCAGCAAATCCAATTTGTTGGTCAAGATTCAGTGGAGGCGCGTAAAGCGGGGTTCTCTCTTGATGATGGCGGCAGCGTTCTTAACGTTGCTTTGAACCCTAATGCGGCGTACGACTCTTCAACCCTGAAATACCTAAAGCAAGCGTGGAACTAAGGTAATGAACAAAATATTATTACCTTTGGTTGCCGTGGCATCGAGCTTTTCAGCTTATGCGGCTGAAGAACGTTACTCTATGGAGGATTTAGCGGCTCTTCATAAAGCGCAAAGTTGGAATGAGTTGCTCTATCATGCTAACGATATTCGTCCATCAAAGCGAGACGATGCATGGCAATCGCTTGTGGCAGATGCTGCGACCGGCGCTTTCAATAATTATGTCTCTTCTGGGGCGGCGGATAGCGCAATTGGTCTAGGTCAGCAGTTACTTGCTGAGTATGCGTTTCTGTCTGAATCCAATGACTTTACCCAAAGTTTCGTAAAAACCTTAGTTCCAGCAGCGCAATCTTGTATCAAGTATTCGATGGAAGGATGTGTCGAGAGCTACGGGCAGCTACTGGTTGAGCTTTCTCCAGCGGGCAATGTGAGCTTTGAAGAGGGTACGAAGGTTTTTCAGAATGTATCTAAGTCTCTGGCTGTTCCTTTTTATGCCGCTGCAATCAAGCAATCTCCAGAGTACTGTGAAAATGAAAAGGTTTCGAACGCGCTGCTGTATACGCTTGATAGACCAAGTAATTCTCAGTTTGCTTTGGCGAAAGAAGTGGCAACAGATGGTTGTGCTAACACGGTACTAACAAACTTTGAGAATTATATTATTGAATCTCAATCGGTCCGGGAGACATTGTGTCCGACCTACCTGTCTAAAGGATACGTAGAAGGGGTCATGAAAAAAGTTTGCCAATCATGATTGAGGGATACGAAGCCACCGCAAGGTGGCTTTTTAATTCATTGAAAAATAGATAAAAAAAACCCTCCGAGAGGGAGGGGGTAAGTAAGATGTCGTTATGAGATGCTGAGTACCGAGTACTCAGTTTATAATTGTAGTTTTCGCTAGCGAACAAATTTTTAACACTGATACCGACTGGGTGCAAATTAAGCACTGATTTAAAAGTTAATAACTTGATCCAGGTTGCAAAGCACACAGCTATTGGCCTTAAATCAGTGATAGAATACCCCCTTTCAAAGAAAGCCTAACAATTGGAATTACGGAATGACTGAATTAAAAAATGATCGTTATCTGCGTGCCCTTCTAAAAGAGCCAGTAGATTACACGCCAGTATGGATGATGCGTCAGGCAGGTCGTTACCTACCAGAGTACAAAGCAACTCGTGCGCAAGCGGGCGATTTCATGTCTTTGTGTAAAAACGCGGAGTTGGCGTCAGAAGTAACGCTTCAACCACTACGCCGTTTTCCTCTTGATGCAGCGATCTTGTTCTCTGACATCCTAACTATCCCAGATGCAATGGGCTTAGAACTTCGCTTTGCTGCGGGTGAAGGTCCGGTTTTCGATAAGCCTATCACTTGCAAAGCAGACGTAGAAAAGATCGGCCTGCCAGATCCAGAAGGTGAGCTGCAATACGTAATGAACGCAGTGCGTCAAATCCGCAAAGACTTGAACGGTGACGTTCCACTGATTGGCTTCTCTGGTAGCCCATGGACACTGGCGACTTACATGGTTGAAGGTGGTAGCTCTAAAGCGTTCACTAAGATCAAGAAGATGATGTACGCAGAACCACAAACTCTGCACCTACTTCTAGATAAGCTAGCAGACAGCGTTATCGAGTACCTAAACGCGCAAATTAAAGCGGGTGCACAGTCGGTGATGGTATTTGATACATGGGGTGGTGTACTGACTCCTCGTGACTACAACCTGTTCTCACTGCAATACATGCACAAGATTGTAGATGGTCTGATTCGTGAAAACGACGGTCGTCGCGTACCAGTAACGCTGTTCACTAAGAACGGTGGTATGTGGCTTGAGCAAATCGCAGCAACGGGCTGTGATGCGGTAGGTCTAGACTGGACAATCAACATTGCAGACGCGAAAGCGCGTATCGGCGATAAAGTGGCTCTACAAGGTAACATGGACCCATCAATGCTTTACGCTTCACCAGAGCGTATCCGTGAAGAAGTAGCGGGTATTCTAGAAGGCTTTGGCGATGCAGGTACTGGTCACGTGTTCAACTTAGGCCACGGTATCCATTTGGATGTGCCGCCAGAAAACGCGGGCGTATTTGTGGAAGCGGTACACGATCTATCTAAGCCGTACCACAAGTAAATTCGACTTTTTGAAATCAAATACCGGCAATCAGTGCCGGTATTTTTTTATCTGAAACTCAAGGCTGTACAGCTCTGTTAGTATTTGGTCTACCATGATCTAATTGCTATTTAAACTGTACGTTAGACATTAAAGTTTATTATAAACAACGGCTTATGATCATGGCTCTTGTGCGCTAATTTTCTTGTACAGATAAACAAGCAATTAGATCATGGGTAACCTAAAGCATCGAATGAACACGTTTTTTAAGGTATGGCACGACGTCAGATTCAAACCAAGGATTCTTCTTTAGCCATAATGTGTTGCGTGGAGAGGGGTGAGGAAGCGGGATAAAGTCCGGTTCCCAATCCTGCCATTGTTGAACGGTTTGCGTGAGTGTCTTTGGTTTGTTTGTGAGGTAGTACTGTTGTGAGTACTGACCAATCAGTAGCGTCAGCTCTATATTGGGCAACTGCTCAAGAATCTTTTTATGCCAAGCGGGCGCACACTCTTTGCGAGGAGGCAAATCGCCAGAGCTACCCTTGCCTGGATAGCAGAAGCCCATCGGGACAATGGCTATTTTGTTTGGATCGTAGAAAGTGTCTTTGTCGATATCGAGCCATTGACGTAACCGATCGCCGCTTGGATCGTTCCAAGGTATCGAGGTTTTGTGCACACGTGTCCCCGGCGCTTGTCCGATGATTAGGATGCGTGCGTCTTTTGCGGCTTGTACGACAGGGTTTGCGCCTAAAGGCAAATCATCCGCACAAATCTGGCAAGCTCGCACTTGTTGTAGCAATGTTTCTAAAGACATAAGGCGCTCAATACCCTTTATCGAAATCGACCTGATTATTAAGAGAGAAACCGTCTCGCCAACTCAAGTAGTTGTCTGCAAAAATGTCGACCACTTGCTCAGGAAAACTCAATGCTGCGATGTGGGGTGTGATGGTTACTTGCGGAAGTTTCCAAAACGGATGTTGCGGTGAAAGTGGCTCTTGTTCAAACACATCGAGAAAAGCATGTTCCACCCAACGATTTTTTAGTGCGAGCAACAGACCCGCATCATCAATCACATCGCCTCTTCCAACATTAAATAACAATGCCAGATTCAGATGGCTTAGCACCTGACTATTGAGCAAACGTTGCGTCTCTGGCGTGCTCGGGAGCGTATTCACCACGATATCCGCTTGGTGAAAGGCGCTAGCGAGTTCATTGATATGAAAAGTTTGATTGAATTCGCCGCCAGAAGTAGGGATACCAGTACGATTGATTCCTACGGTTTTCATGCCCATCAATTGTGCCGTTTTACCCAAATGACTGCCGATGCTGCCGGTGCCGAGAATCACCATGGTTTTGCTTTGTAGCGAGGTATACAGATGCGGCTGCCATTGCTTGCTCTGTTGCTGCTGGTGGTATTGCATGAAGTGACGGAAGTGAGCAATGCTATAGCCAATCACGTATTCGGCAATCAATGGCCCAAAAATACCGCGAACATTAGTCAGGGCATAATCCCGGCGCAGATTCGGCATCATCAGAGCATTCACCCCAGCAAATGTCGATTGCACCCACTCAAGCTGTGAAAACTCGTCTAACCTTTGTGATAGTAATGGTGGATCCGCCAGTACGATCTGAGCATCTTGAGGTTTGTTTGTGATGGCCAGATCGGGCAGATTTTTGTCCGCTAGTAATGTTTCGTAGGTGTCGCGATGCTCAGAGAGCAGGAAAATCTGATTTGGATGCTGCATTAACTTTTTTCCCTGTGATGAATCAAGTACACTTTCGCTGATTTTTTCTTCAATGATTGAGTGACTATGCTTAAGAATCCTCTTCAGGTTCGTTTGGAAAAACTAGAACCTTGGCAACAAATTACCTTCATGGCGTGTCTGTGTGAACGCATGTATCCAAACTATGCGATGTTTTGTGAGAATACAGAATTTGCTGAGCCACGTGCTTACCGAGCGATTCTTGATAGTGTATGGGAAATTCTGACGGTTAAGAACGCGAAAATTAACTTCGAACGTCAATTAGAGAAGTTAGAAGAGTTGTTTCCAAGTGCGGATGAATTCGATTTTTACGCTGTTTATCCAGCAATGGATGCATGTCAGAGCTTGTCGACATTGCTGCATGGTCTGTTGGATCGCGACTACCTTTTCGATTCAATGCTTAAAGTGAGCCAACAATCGGTACAAACTGTTGCTGATCTAGAGCAAGCGCAAGGTGCAGAGCCAATCACTAACGACAATCAGAAAGAAAACGAAGCCGTATGTGAAGAGTGGGATGTTCAGTGGGCCATCTTCCGTCCACTACGTGAAGCGGTAGAGCGCGATATCAGCTTGATTAAAGATTTGCGTGAAGAGTTACGTGAAGAAGCTGTGAGCAACATCGGCATCGCGCTTTAATTTGCGACTTTTCTTGCTCCGAAATACGTAAAAAAGGCATCCAGTTGGATGCCTTTTTGTTTGTGTTTCTGTCTAGTATTGACGATTAAGCGTCTTTAGAGTCTGGTTTGTTTGGCGTTTGAGTTTCAGATTCTTTCTCTGCTTTCTCCAGCTCTTCTTCCTCTTCATCGTCGTCACGGCTTTCAATCACGCCGTGCTTCTCTTTCCAGTTTTCCCAGCGTTGATAAGCTAGCTCCTGCATGTCTGTGCTCTTATCCGCTTCGTCGATGATCTCTTCACCCAATAGGTGCTCAAAGATATCTTCAAGTGTCACTAGACCTTGAATTGTGCCGTACTCATCGACAACTAAAGCCAGTTGTAGACGGTGGCTCATCATCTGGTCGAACACTTTAGGTAAAGTGGTATTGTTTAGTACGACTTGGATAGGACGCATAACGGCACCAAGTTGCTTTTCACCATTGCCAGATTGTTGCAGCTTGAACAGTTCTAAGCGGTGAACGAAGCCAACAATATTGTCCGTTTGTTCACTGTAAACCAGAGGGCGAGAGAACGGTGTTTCTTTGTGTTTATCAAGAAACTCATTAATCGACATCGTAGCATCCACACGGAACACGACTGGGCGAGGTGTCATGACTTGAGTCACGGGTACATCTTGAATACCAAGTAGGTTACTCAGAATTTTTGATTCGCCTTCTGCGAACTCGCCACTTTCTTTTGCAAGAATCGCCATTGCGGATAATTCATCACGCATCTTTGGTGCTTCGTGGTTGCGTGCTAAACGCTTTGTAATCTGCTCTGAGAACCACACGAATGGTGTCAGTGCCCAAACCATCCAACGTAGCGATACGGCTGCTGCTGGCGCTAATTGACGCCAGTAGGTTGCACCAATCGTTTTAGGTACGATTTCTGAAAGTACAAGAATTGCTAAAGTCAGGACCGCAGAGAAGATACCAAGCGCTTCGCTACCAAACACAACTGCCGCTTGTGCACCTGCCGTTGCTGCACCAATAGTATGAGCAATAGTGTTTAACGTCAGGATTGAAGCCAATGGACGGTCGATGTCCGACTTCAGTTTTTCTAGCTGAGCTGAAGCTGGGTGCCCCTGCTGTCTGAGCTGTGCAATGTAGCTCGGACTGATACTCAGTAGTACCGCCTCCAGTACCGAACAGATAAACGAAATGCCGATAGCAATAGAGATATAAATGGATAACAGCAGCATAGTTGCCCTTGAATGTAATGTGATAGTTGGTATTTGCAGCGATTATAACCGCAAAAGTGCCTTATAAATCGATCTTATTGCATTAGAAAGCAAGTGCTTTCATCGCGCAAGTAGTAACAAATTGTGAGTTATTACTCATATTATGGCTAAAACTACGTCAGAAAATCGAAAGATCGCTTACAAACCTTTGCCAGATGGGGCATTTATGTTTTAGAGTGAGTTGAATTCGATAACATATGAGAAGGGAAACCTAATGAACAAGACCCAATTAATCGACTTTATCGCAGAGAAAGCAGATCTATCTAAAGCACAAGCTAAAGCTGCTCTTGAAGCAACTCTTGAGGGTGTAACAGGCGCTCTTAAAGAGGGTGACCAAGTTCAACTAATTGGTTTTGGTACATTCAAAGTGAACCACCGCGCTGCACGTACTGGTCGTAACCCTAAGACTGGTGACGAGATTCAAATCGCAGCGGCTAACGTACCTGCATTCGTAGCAGGTAAAGCGCTGAAAGAATCAGTAAACTAAGTTAAAATGCACCGAGGTATTCTGCCTCGGTGCAATTTCATGAAAAAACATCTACTCACTTCACTCCTCTTATCTAGCCTGACTCTTTTTGGCTGTGCTTCTGTAGAAACCCCAAACCTTGAACAATTTACCCATTTCTCTGGCGGGAAAATCATGGGTGATGCCACCAGTTTATATTGGATGACAGAGCGTCTTACGCGCGTTAGTACTGCAGCTGACTACGTTACTATGGGTGACTATGGCTCTTATCAGAGTGATTATCGTTGGGATGACGGTGAGCTCAGAGAGTTGATTCGAAAAGGTGAGCAACTCGATGCCAAACAAGGATTGGTGCCTTTTCAAATCCACATTCGATTCAATAAAGATGGTGATGCGATTTATCAGCAATACCGTGTGAATGGGAAAGTGCTACCTTTACAGCGAGATCAACTCGAACGTTACAAGAAAGAAGCAAATGACATGGTGGCTTCGATTAAGAAACAATCCCGAGATGGTCAGAACCTAATCCAAGGTTATTGGGATGGGGAAACGTTCGAAACCTGCAAAGGGCGTGAGTTTGCTACATTGGAATTTAACCAGACCCTGCCTAAGTTTGTGATTGATAGGTTAGCGTCAGTGGACAGTTACATTGCATTCATCGGTAAGGAGTCCCGTAGTACGGCAACCGTCGACAAATTGCTGATGCTCAATGATGATGACTTTGATTGCGTACCACGACCAAAGTTGATTTCGGAATAAACGTAGCTTCGAACTCTCTCGATAAAAACATAATAAAAAAGGCGCTGAATGCGCCTTTTGTCTTTTTAGCCAACTGAAGTTGTTTTTATTTTTCTTGCTCACGTGCAATCGCACGGTAGCCGATATCGTTGCGATGGAATACGCCATCCCAACTGATTGGTTTAGCAAGCTCATAAGCGCGTTGTTGTGCTTCTGATACGCTGTTGCCAAGTGCGGTCGCACAAAGAACACGGCCACCGTTTGTCACGATGTCGCCATCTTTGTTACCCGTGCCTGCATGAAAGACTTTCTCGCCTTCAATTTCAACTTGAGGTAGACCAGAAATGATATCGCCTTTGTTGTAAGCCGCTGGGTAGCCGCCGGCCGCTAGCACGATACCGATAGAGGCGCGAGGATCCCAATTTGATTCTACTTGATCCAATTTTTCGTCGATTGCTGCAAGGCAAAGTTCAACAAGATCCGATTCCATACGCATCATGATTGGTTGCGTCTCAGGATCACCGAAGCGGCAGTTGTACTCGATCACTTTCGGAGTGCCATCTGCATCGATCATCAGACCCGCGTATAGGAAACCAGTGTAAGGGGTACCTTCAGAAGCCATACCACGTACCGTTGGGTAAATCACTTCTTCCATAATGCGGTTGTGGATTTCCTGTGTCACCACTGGAGCTGGAGAGTATGCACCCATGCCACCGGTGTTAGGACCAGTGTCTTTGTCGCCTACGCGTTTATGGTCTTGGCTGGTGGCCATTGGTAAGACGTTCTCACCATCGACCATAACGATGAAGCTTGCTTCTTCACCATCTAGGAATTCTTCGATAACCACGCGGCTGCCTGCATCACCAAATGCGTTGCCTGCTAGCATGTCTTTGATTGCGTCTTCAGCTTCTTCTAGTGTCATCGCTACAATCACGCCTTTACCAGCAGCAAGGCCGTCGGCCTTTACAACAATCGGCGCACCTTGTTCACGAACGTAAGCAAGTGCTGGTTCGATTTCAGTGAAGTTCGCGTATGCACCCGTTGGGATTTGGTGACGAGCAAGGAAATCTTTAGTAAACGCTTTAGATCCTTCAAGCTGCGCTGCTGCTTGTGTTGGGCCGAAGATTGGCAGGCCTGCTTCACGGAAAGCATCAACCACACCGATAACCAGTGGCGCTTCAGGACCAACAATGGTTAGCTCAATCGCTTTCTCTTTTGCAAAAGCAACCAACCCTGCGATGTCTTCTACTGCGATGTTTACGTTCTCTAGTTTAGGCTCTAGTGCTGTACCTGCGTTACCTGGAGCCACGAAGATAGTCTCAACATTTGGGTTTTGTGCCGCTTTCCAACCTAGTGCGTGTTCACGACCACCTGAACCAATGATAAGAATATTCATAATATTTCCTTTGATTTCGCTCCTCCCCTTATTAAGGGGAGGTTGGGAGGGGTAAGTCGTGTGCGTACAACAGACCCCCTCTAACTCCCCCTTATTAAGGGGGAGGACCAAAAACTAATTAGTGGCGGAAGTGACGCATGCCAGTAAAGATCATCGCCATGCCGTGTTCGTCTGCTGCTGCGATAACTTCGTCATCACGCATAGAGCCGCCTGGTTGGATAACACACTTGATGCCCGCTTCTGCAGCCGCGTCGATACCGTCACGGAATGGGAAGAATGCATCTGATGCCATTACACAACCTTCAACCTGTAGACCTTCGTCTGCAGCTTTGATGCCTGCGATTTTCGCAGAGTAAACACGGCTCATTTGGCCAGCGCCCACACCGATAGTCATGTCACCTTTCGAGTAAACGATCGCGTTAGATTTCACGTATTTCGCTACTTTCCAGCAGAACAGTGCATCTTTTAGCTCTTCAGCGGTTGGTTGGCGCTTAGAAACCACTTTAAGGTCATCTTCAGATACCATGCCTTGGTCGCGGTCTTGAACTAGCAAGCCACCGTTAACGCGTTTAACGTCAAAGCCTGTAGTTTTGGTTGTCCATTCGCCACACTCAAGTAGACGAAGGTTTTTCTTAGCCGCTACGATTTCTACTGCTTGTGCAGAAACAGAAGGTGCAATGATAACTTCAACAAATTGACGCTCAGTGATAGCGGTTGCTGTTGCAGCGTCTAGTTCGCGGTTGAATGCGATGATGCCGCCAAATGCAGACGTTGGGTCTGTTTTGAATGCACGGTCGTAAGCTTCTAGGATGTCTTTACCTAGCGCTACACCACATGGGTTAGCGTGCTTAACGATCACACATGCTGGCTCGTCGAACTCTTTCACACACTCAAGTGCTGCGTCAGTGTCAGCGATGTTGTTGTAAGAAAGCGCTTTACCTTGGATTTGGCGAGCAGTAGAAACAGACGCTTCTTCAGGGTTTGATTCAACGTAGAATGCTGCTGCTTGGTGGCTGTTCTCACCGTAGCGCATGTCTTGCTTCTTCTCGAATTGCTGGTTGAAAGTGCGTGGGAATTTAGACTCTTCGTCACCCTCTTTGTTCTCACCGTAAGATGGAACCATAGTGCCGAAGTAGTTTGCGATCATGCCATCGTAAGCCGCAGTGTGCTCAAATGCAGCGATAGCAAGGTCGAAGCGAGTTTCTAGAGTTAGAGATTTGTCGTTTGCGTCCATCTCTGCGATCACGCGGTCGTAATCACCTGCGTTAACTACGATAGTCACGTCTTTGTGGTTTTTCGCAGCAGAGCGAACCATAGTTGGACCGCCGATATCGATATTTTCAACCGCGTCAGCTAGCGTACAGCCTTCTTTTGCAACGGTTTCTGCGAATGGGTATAGGTTAACGACAACCATATCGATAGGGTTGATGCCGTGCTTTTCCATCACGTCATCATCTTGGCCACGACGACCCAGCACACCACCGTGAACTTTCGGGTGAAGCGTTTTAACGCGACCGTCCATCATTTCTGGGAAACCAGTGTAGTCAGAGACCTCGGTTACAGCGATGCCTTGCTCAGCAAGTAGGCGAGCAGTGCCACCAGTAGATAGGATATCGACACCGCGCTCAGCAAGAGCTTGTGCAAACTCAACAATACCTGTTTTGTCTGATACGCTGATAAGCGCACGGCGAATAGGGCGAGCGTTGTTCATGCTTCCATTTTCCTCAAATTCACGGAGTTAAAGATGTTTGCCAAAAATGAACTTGTTTTCACCTCTTAGGGTAAAATATTGGCCAGTTTTGGTAAAAACCTTTGCAGGGTGTTTTCTTATCAAGAAAACAGTCTCCACTATTTGATGGCGCGTATTCTAACCAATTTATTACAAAAAAGCTCGCGCAATCGTTTGGCATCTCAAAAATAATTGCAAAAAACTCGATCTTTAGCTTTAAAAGTAACGAGATAGTTAATAAGGAAAGTTATGTTTCAGATTGGTGAACTGGCAAAACGTTGTGGTGTGACTGCCGATACATTACGTTTCTACGAAAAAAACGCGTTGATTAAACCCGCAGGGCGAAGTGAATCGGGCTATCGCTTATATAATGAAGAGAACCAAAAACAGGTACGTTTCATTCTTAAAGCGAAAGAGCTTGGTTTAAGTTTGGAGGAAATCAAAGAGCTGCTAGGGATCAAATTAGAAGCGACAGAACACAGTTGTGCAGAGGTAAAAGCCATTACTTCTGCAAAGTTAACTTTAATTGATGAGAAGATTGCTGAACTCAGCAAAATCCGCACGGCTTTGAAGAAGATAAATGACGCTTGTTGCGGGCATAACAATGATGATGCCAGCCATTGCTCGATCTTGGCAGCCCTTGAATAGTCTCATTTTTGCGTCATTTAACTTAAGTTTGCATTTTTGGCGGCTTGCTTTTCTAGGTTCAAGCCGCTTTCCCACCTATAATCTCGCCTTTAGTCGACCGTAAGAATTGTAGTCCCCCTACTCCTAAAGCGACGCTGTCTATCAGATACGAGAGTTTTCATACATGGTTGGAGTCTATTTTCAAATCAATGATTGGGTTTTGAGCGTTGATGAAAATAAGCTGTATCGACAAGACAGGGAAGTTACCGTTGAACCACGCTTAATTAATCTGCTGCATTTCCTTGCTGAACACGCGAGTGAAGTTTTCAATCGCGAAGAGCTGATCCAATACGTTTGGGCTGGTGCGATTGTGACGGATCAAGTTGTCACTCAATCGATTTTTGAGTTGCGTAAGCTACTGCGTGATGGTCGTGAAGAAAACATCAGCTACGTGATCACCGTGCCTAAGCGTGGTTATAAGCTGGTGGCGAATGTGACACCGCTGTCGCATGATGAGTTTCTTGCTGCTCGCCATTGTGGCACTGATGAACTTCCTCCTGTCATTGACGATATGGAAGAAGAAGTATCTGAACTTCCCGCTCCGGCTATGACATTTCCAGCAGGTCCTTTAACTCGCGCTGTATGCGAGATGTCGAAAGAGAAAAAAGCACCGCGCAAACCCAACAAAATTAGCCCTTGGCGTTTAGGCTTCATGAACTTCATCTGGATCAGTATCTTGGTGGTCGTGATGGGGGTGTTTACTTATAAGCAATCGGAAGTGCGTATTACACAAGCCATTGATACCCACCTTATCGAGTTTAAGTTCCAAGATGATTTCAATAAAGGCGGGTTGAGTTACGATTTAGCCGACGGCTTTGCTCAGAAACTCATGGCAGATATCGCTCAGGTGAGTGATTACCGAGTGATGCTCAAGAAGGCGTCATTCACTAATGGTATTGTTCCGGGCAAATCGGTGGTGGTGCGAGTTCGAGAGAATGATGGTGGCAGCTTCTTAGAAGTTGAATACCGCAATAACTCTTCAGAAAAGGTGTTGTTCAGCCGTCAATATGCTTTAACTAGCAGCCATTTAAAAACCGTTTTGCAGCAAGCCTCTTTGGATTTGATGCGAGTGCTTAAAGTGCCTGATGCAAAACTCAAATCAAAAGTGCTGGTGGCAGGAATGCCAATAAACCCAGATGCGCTTGAGTTGTTCGTTCAAGCCAACCATTATTTGAATGTATCAGACTCCGACCAATTCCAGCACGGCATTGACCTTATGGAGAAGATTCTAGAGATTGAACCAGACAACGCTTATGTGCAGTCGGAATTGCTAATAGCCTACCATGTGCAAAAAGCGCTAGAACCTGCTTTGGAGTTAAGAAAGGGAAGAGTACAACAGTTAAGTGACAAGCTAGAAGTGAATGCGAAGACGATGGTCGGTCCAATTCAGCCTCGTATCTACGAAGCCTTGGCTTTGCATGAAACCATTATTGGGGATATTGAACTAGCGAAGCGTCATTTGAATCAAGCGCTAGAGGTGAGAGACTCGGTTTTGTCTTATGTGATTCGAGGCAAACATGCTGAATTAGATGGTGATTTGGATTGGGCAAGTGAGTCCTATAGTGAAGCCTTCTATATAGATACGTCTGTCGAAACCTATCTGTTGTGTGAGAACTTGGTTTTCCCAAGCAACATGAAAGCGATTGATTACGCCATGTATCGCGCAGTTCACCCTTCCGTAGTACGTATGTTGTAATAAACCAGTTCTTGATAAGTAAGATACTTAGCCCTTCATTTCGGTGTGGGGCTTTTTTGTATCTGCTTCTTGCGTATGTTTGTTAGCGTTATTCCTACTAATAACGTTTGTTATATAAGGGGAGAGGGCTTTTCATTCTCTATTCTCGCCAACTTGGCATCCTACTTCTTACCTAAGTGCAGCTTCGTATCGAACTTTGGGTTCCGACCTTGGTCTTGCGTACTTAAAACCAGTCACGAACATGCAGTTGTTTATGCGTAATGACGCTTGTACTTATGCATGGCTGAGTAAAATAGGGGAGGAAGCTTGATGTAAGTCAATTGACGAATAAAGGTAGGAAAAGCTTGCATCAACAGTTTGGGTAATCAGGATAGGGTTAGCTTAATATTGATAGCGGTTGATAAGGTTGATGGAAAATTTGCTGAGGTTGATGTTTTTATCTTTTTCTACAGAGTAATTTAGAGTTGGAGGTTAAGTTGCTGTATTTGATGGCTTTATGTTTTTTAGTTTATCAGGTTTATCTCAACTTTATACCGATGGGCTAATTGTTTTATTGATAACCCCAAGTTTATTTTTTTCCCAGTTTTTGGGCGTAGTCTTCACTTCGAAATTTAGCGAGGTCGAGCAGGTTCTTCCTCATAGCATCTCGCTAATAACCATTCAGTTTGAGTCATGTTGACTCGAGTAGAATAGATTTGGAGATGTTATGTCATCGAATGCGAAAAAAATCGGCCTTATTGCCTGTACGGGTGTCGTAGCCGGTAACATGATGGGTAGTGGTATCGCACTATTACCTTCTAGTCTTGCCTCTGTAGGCTCTGTTTCAATCTTCAGTTGGCTGATCTGTTTGGTCGGTGCACTGAGTCTGGCGTTCGTTTACGCTCGTCTGGCAACCAAAAACCCACAAGAAGGTGGTCCTATCGCTTATGCTGGCGAAGTGTCTCCGGTATTTGGTTTCCAAACGGGCGTTCTTTATTACCACGCGAACTGGATTGGTAACCTGGCTATTGCCATTACAGGTGTTTCTTACCTTTCAGTATTCTTCCCTGTGCTTAATAACCCAATCCCAGCAGGTATTGCGACGATTGCATCGGTATGGATCTTCACTTTCGTCAACCTACTTGGTGGTAGCTGGGTAAGCCGTCTATGTACGCTTGGTCTAGTACTTATCCTTATCCCTGTTGTTGGTACAGCTGCATTTGGTTGGACGCACTTCGATACTGCGCTTTACAGTCAAAACTGGAACGTATCTGCAGGCACTGACAGCCACGCGGTAGTAACAGCGGTTCTTATCTGTCTATGGTCATTCGTTGGTGTGGAATCAGCAGCGGTATCGACTGGTATGGTAGAAAACCCTAAACGCACAGTACCACTGGCAACTATGTTGGGTACTGGTATCGCAGGTGTGATTTACATCCTATCAACTCAAATGATCAGCGGTATGTTCCCAGCATCAGAAGTCGCAGCATCAGGTGCACCATTTGCACTAGCGACGACTGAGCTATTCGGTAGCTGGACAGCACCATTTGTATCAGCATTCACAGCGCTAGCATGTTTCACTTCGCTAGGTTCTTGGATGATGCTAGTAGGTGAAGCGGGTAAACGCGCTGCAAGCGATGGTAACTTCCCTAAAATCTACGGCGAAACTGACAAAAACGGTGTGCCTAAGAAAGGTCTAATCCTTGCGTCAATCAAGATGACTGCACTGATGGTTGTACTGATGTTCTTCAGCTCTAAAACAGCACACGCATCAGACCTATTCAACCAGTTAACGACTGACGCGGTTCTACTAACAATGCTGCCTTACTTCTACTCAAGCATTAACTTGATTCGCTTCGAAGGTATGACAACACGCAACGGCTTCGTAATGCTGTTCTCTGGTGTGGCTTGTCTGTTCTGCTTCATCGCACTAGCGGGTGCAGAGGGCGGTACGCTAACAGCAACCTTCATCGTGTCTCTTGTTATCTTGATGTTCTACAGCAAAAAAGCAGGTCTTGCTCAGTACGTGAAAATGCACGCTGACGACATGCCTGCCCAAGCAAGCAACTAATCCCCAAAACGCTGGCACTACGGTGCCAGCCCATAAAACCCAAATTCACGCGGCGCTCACCTTACTCATTGCCTGTAAATGGCAAAGAGCGCCCTCATTCGCCTTGGAGATGTCCAAATGAATATATTCGCTATCTTGAACCACATGGGTGTGTTCTTTAAAGAAGAGCCAGTTCGTCAACTTCACGCAGCTCTTGAGAAAGCGGGCTACGAAGTGGTTTACCCAGTAGATGATAAAGACTTGATCAAAATGATTGAGATGAACCCACGCATTTGCGGTGTGCTGTTCGACTGGGATAAATACTCACTAGAGCTATGTGAACGTATTAGCCAAATCAACGAAAAACTGCCTGTTCACGCATTCGCTAACGAACAGTCTACTCTAGATATTTCACTAACAGACCTACGTCTAAACGTGAGCTTCTTCGAGTACGCTTTAGGTATGGCTGACGACATCGCTATCAAAATCAACCAAGCGACTGAGGCATACAAAGATGCAATCATGCCTCCATTCACTAAAGCGCTATTCAAATACGTAGAAGAAGGTAAATACACCTTCTGTACTCCAGGCCACATGGGTGGTACTGCATTCCAGAAAAGCCCTGCTGGTAGCATCTTCTACGATTTTTACGGTCCAAACACATTTAAAGCGGACGTATCAATCTCAATGCCAGAGCTAGGTTCTCTGCTAGACCACTCTGGTCCACATAAAGATGCAGAAGAATACATCGCACGCACATTCAATGCAGATAGCTCGTACATTGTAACCAACGGTACGTCTACATCGAACAAAATCGTCGGTATGTACTCAGCACCTGCGGGTAGCACAGTACTGATTGACCGTAACTGTCACAAATCTCTGACTCACCTAATGATGATGAGCGACGTTACACCAATCTACTTCCGCCCAACTCGTAACGCATACGGCATCCTTGGTGGTATTCCACAAAGCGAATTCAGCCGCGATGTAATTGCAGAGAAAGTTGCGAAAACGCCAGGTGCAACAGCACCGACTTATGCAGTAGTGACTAACTCAACTTACGATGGCCTGTTGTACAACACGCAATTCATCAAAGAGTCGCTAGATTGTAAACACATCCACTTCGACAGTGCTTGGGTGCCTTACACTAACTTCAACCCAATTTACGAAGGTAAATGTGGTATGAGTGGTGAAGCGATGCCAGGTAAAGTGTTCTATGAAACACAATCAACACACAAACTGTTGGCAGCGTTCTCACAAGCTTCAATGATCCACGTGAAAGGTGACTTTGATAAAGAATCTTTCAACGAAGCATTCATGATGCACACATCAACTTCACCTCAGTACGGCATTGTTGCTTCTACTGAAACTGCAGCGGCAATGATGCGCGGCAACACTGGTAAGAAGTTGATGCAAGACTCTATCGATCGCGCAATCCGCTTCCGTAAAGAGATCAAACGCCTAGAAGCAGAAAGTGATAGCTGGTTCTTCGATGTATGGCAACCAGACAACATCGATACCACAGAATGTTGGAAACTAGACCCTAGCGACACATGGCACGGCTTCAAGAACATGGATGACAACCACATGTATCTTGACCCAATCAAAGTAACGCTACTGACTCCTGGGATGAATAAAGAAGGTGAACTAGAAGAATCAGGTATTCCTGCTTCGCTGGTGGCTAAATTCCTAGACGAGCGCGGCATCGTGGTAGAGAAAACAGGTCCATACAACTTGTTGTTCCTATTCTCAATCGGTATCGACAAATCAAAAGCAATGCAATTGCTACGCGGCCTAACTGAATTTAAACGTGGCTACGACTTGAACCTAACCATTAAGAGCTTCCTACCTTCGCTATACAACGAAGACCCAAGCTTCTATGAAGGCATGCGTGTTCAAGACCTCGCACAAGCAATTCATGACCTAACTAAGAAATACAACCTACCAGAGCTAATGTACAAAGCGTTCGATGTACTTCCAGAAATGAAAGTAACACCACACGCAGCATGGCAAGAAGAGCTTCGCGGTAACATCGAAGAAATCAAACTGGAAGAAATGGTTGGTCGTGTGAGTGCGAACATGATTCTGCCTTACCCTCCAGGTGTGCCACTAGTACTTCCTGGTGAAATGGTGACTCAAGAGTCGCGCCCTGTGTTGGACTTCCTAGAGATGCTTTGTGAGATCGGTGCGCATTACCCAGGTTTTGAAACCGACATTCACGGTCTATACCAACAAAAAGATGGTAGCTACACCGTAAAAGTATTGAAGAACTAAGTTCCTCTTTAAGGTGACGCCATTGGGAATGCAAGCATGCTCCACTCTTACGAGCTCAATGCGTCATCGAACAATAACGACATTTAGATATACCCTTAACTAATCTGTCGTAAAGAAAAGGGCAAGGATGCTCTGATCTTTTCTTCTATATAGAAGAAACACTTTTCCAAGACTTCACCTGAAGCACCCCAAGTAAAAAGCAAAGACCAAAGAGCAGTTCGTCATCGTTCTGCTCTTTTTTTCGTCTTTATATAGATAGAAAGAGAAAAAAGAACGAAGAGAGATAAGGTCAGCAACCGAAATCACTAATAAATCGGCGATCTTCTAATGCAGAAGTCAGGTGTTTCTTCATAAAAAGCTCCTCTACAACCCGAAAAATTAGATAAGATCGTTGAGTATCTATGCAGAATGCTCGTTATTTGTGCGGTTGAAAGTTTTTTTTGCAAAAAACGCTTGTGCTAATTTCTCAACCCCCTATACTGCGCATCCACCGACACGGAGTGAGACGAAAGTCACACAGCGAGTCGGGAAGAGAGAAAAAAGAATTTGAAAAAAATGCTTGACTCTCTCACGGTGTGAAGTAAGATACGCACCCCTAACGACGAGCAACTAAGTTGCTGAAAATGTTAGAAAAGCTCTTTAAAAATAAGAACCTATCAATCTGTGTGGGCACTCGTTGATGATAATCCAATTAGAAACTTCGGTTTCAAATTAGGTTTCAATGAACTGAGTGACCAATCAAGTCTTCGGACTTGGCACAGTCAATTCATTATCATTCTGTTGGAATGATAATAGCTTTAAAATTACTTCTTACTTTCGAGTAAGGATGAGTTTTGAAGTCAGTATTCGTTGAGCCGAACAAAATCTTAAATTGAAGAGTTTGATCATGGCTCAGATTGAACGCTGGCGGCAGGCCTAACACATGCAAGTCGAGCGGAAACGAGTTATCTGAACCTTCGGGGAACGATAACGGCGTCGAGCGGCGGACGGGTGAGTAATGCCTAGGAAATTGCCCTGATGTGGGGGATAACCATTGGAAACGATGGCTAATACCGCATGATGCCTACGGGCCAAAGAGGGGGACCTTAGGGCCTCTCGCGTCAGGATATGCCTAGGTGGGATTAGCTAGTTGGTGAGGTAATGGCTCACCAAGGCGACGATCCCTAGCTGGTCTGAGAGGATGATCAGCCACACTGGAACTGAGACACGGTCCAGACTCCTACGGGAGGCAGCAGTGGGGAATATTGCACAATGGGCGCAAGCCTGATGCAGCCATGCCGCGTGTGTGAAGAAGGCCTTCGGGTTGTAAAGCACTTTCAGTCGTGAGGAAGGTAGTGTAGTTAATAGCTGCATTATTTGACGTTAGCGACAGAAGAAGCACCGGCTAACTCCGTGCCAGCAGCCGCGGTAATACGGAGGGTGCGAGCGTTAATCGGAATTACTGGGCGTAAAGCGCATGCAGGTGGTTTGTTAAGTCAGATGTGAAAGCCCGGGGCTCAACCTCGGAATAGCATTTGAAACTGGCAGACTAGAGTACTGTAGAGGGGGGTAGAATTTCAGGTGTAGCGGTGAAATGCGTAGAGATCTGAAGGAATACCGGTGGCGAAGGCGGCCCCCTGGACAGATACTGACACTCAGATGCGAAAGCGTGGGGAGCAAACAGGATTAGATACCCTGGTAGTCCACGCCGTAAACGATGTCTACTTGGAGGTTGTGGCCTTGAGCCGTGGCTTTCGGAGCTAACGCGTTAAGTAGACCGCCTGGGGAGTACGGTCGCAAGATTAAAACTCAAATGAATTGACGGGGGCCCGCACAAGCGGTGGAGCATGTGGTTTAATTCGATGCAACGCGAAGAACCTTACCTACTCTTGACATCCAGAGAACTTTCCAGAGATGGATTGGTGCCTTCGGGAACTCTGAGACAGGTGCTGCATGGCTGTCGTCAGCTCGTGTTGTGAAATGTTGGGTTAAGTCCCGCAACGAGCGCAACCCTTATCCTTGTTTGCCAGCGAGTAATGTCGGGAACTCCAGGGAGACTGCCGGTGATAAACCGGAGGAAGGTGGGGACGACGTCAAGTCATCATGGCCCTTACGAGTAGGGCTACACACGTGCTACAATGGCGCATACAGAGGGCAGCAAGCTAGCGATAGTGAGCGAATCCCAAAAAGTGCGTCGTAGTCCGGATTGGAGTCTGCAACTCGACTCCATGAAGTCGGAATCGCTAGTAATCGTGGATCAGAATGCCACGGTGAATACGTTCCCGGGCCTTGTACACACCGCCCGTCACACCATGGGAGTGGGCTGCAAAAGAAGTAGGTAGTTTAACCTTCGGGAGGACGCTTACCACTTTGTGGTTCATGACTGGGGTGAAGTCGTAACAAGGTAGCGCTAGGGGAACCTGGCGCTGGATCACCTCCTTATACGATGATTACTCACGATGAGTGTCCACACAGATTGATAGTTCACAAGCGCAAGCTTGTAGCTAACATAGCTCTTTAACAATTTGGAAAGCTGACAAAGTAATCTTTAAGATTACTTGTAAAGTTCTCAATGTTTGTCTTTATGACAAACACCAAAAAACACATTCAAGTGTTCTTGGGAATATCACTTTTACTGTGATTATTCGAAATTGAGTCCGGCAAAATCGATATGTCTCTCGCTCATTCAAATAATGAGAGACAACTTTGGTGATTTGAACATCAACTCGAAACTCCTTCGGGTTGTATGGTTAAGTGACTAAGCGTACACGGTGGATGCCTTGGCAGTCAGAGGCGATGAAGGACGTATTAACTTGCGATAAGCCCAGATTAGGTAGTAAAAACCACTTGAGTCTGGGATTTCCGAATGGGGAAACCCACTAGCATAAGCTAGTATCGCTGCGTGAATACATAGCGCAGCGAGGCGAACCGGGGGAACTGAAACATCTAAGTACCCCGAGGAAAAGAAATCAACCGAGATTCCGAAAGTAGCGGCGAGCGAAATTGGACTAGCCCTTAAGCTTTATATGCGTTAGACGAACGGTCTGGAAAGTCCGGCAATAAAGGGTGATAGCCCCGTAGTTGACAACGCACATTCAGTGAAATCGAGTAGGGCGGGACACGTGATATCCTGTCTGAATATGGGGGGACCATCCTCCAAGGCTAAATACTACTGACTGACCGATAGTGAACCAGTACCGTGAGGGAAAGGCGAAAAGAACCCCTGTGAGGGGAGTGAAATAGAACCTGAAACCGTGTACGTACAAGCAGTAGGAGCACCTTCGTGGTGTGACTGCGTACCTTTTGTATAATGGGTCAGCGACTTATATTCAGTGGCAAGGTTAACCATCTAGGGGAGCCGTAGCGAAAGCGAGTGTTAACTGCGCGACTTAGTCGCTGGATATAGACCCGAAACCAGGTGATCTAGCCATGGGCAGGTTGAAGATTGAGTAACATCAATTGGAGGACCGAACCGACTAATGTTGAAAAATTAGCGGATGACTTGTGGCTAGGGGTGAAAGGCCAATCAAACCTGGAGATAGCTGGTTCTCCCCGAAAGCTATTTAGGTAGCGCCTCGGACGAATACTACTGGGGGTAGAGCACTGTTAAGGCTAGGGGGTCATCCCGACTTACCAACCCTTTGCAAACTCCGAATACCAGTAAGTACTATCCGGGAGACACACGGCGGGTGCTAACGTCCGTCGTGGAGAGGGAAACAACCCAGACCGCCAGCTAAGGTCCCAAATTATTACTAAGTGGGAAACGATGTGGGAAGGCTCAGACAGCCAGGATGTTGGCTTAGAAGCAGCCATCATTTAAAGAAAGCGTAATAGCTCACTGGTCGAGTCGGCCTGCGCGGAAGATGTAACGGGGCTAAGTAATAAACCGAAGCTGCGGCAATGAAGTTTACTTCATTGGGTAGGGGAGCGTTCTGTAAGCCGTTGAAGGTGTGTTGTAAAGCATGCTGGAGGTATCAGAAGTGCGAATGCTGACATGAGTAACGATAAAGGGGGTGAAAAACCTCCTCGCCGGAAGACCAAGGGTTCCTGTCCAACGTTAATCGGGGCAGGGTAAGTCGACCCCTAAGGCGAGGCCGAAAGGCGTAGTCGATGGGAAACGGGTTAATATTCCCGTACTTCTTACAATTGCGATGGGGGGACGGAGAAGGCTAGGTGGGCCTGGCGACGGTTGTCCAGGTTCAAGTGCGTAGGCTGAAGAGTTAGGTAAATCCGGCTCTTTTTAAGGCTGAGACACGACGTCGAGCTACTACGGTAGTGAAGTCATTGATGCCATGCTTCCAGGAAAAGCCTCTAAGCTTCAGATTGTAAGGAATCGTACCCCAAACCGACACAGGTGGTCGGGTAGAGAATACCAAGGCGCTTGAGAGAACTCGGGTGAAGGAACTAGGCAAAATGGTACCGTAACTTCGGGAGAAGGTACGCTCTTGATGGTGAAGTCCCTTGCGGATGGAGCTGACGAGAGTCGCAGATACCAGGTGGCTGCAACTGTTTATTAAAAACACAGCACTGTGCAAAATCGTAAGATGACGTATACGGTGTGACGCCTGCCCGGTGCCGGAAGGTTAATTGATGGGGTTAGACTTCGGTCGAAGCTCTTGATCGAAGCCCCGGTAAACGGCGGCCGTAACTATAACGGTCCTAAGGTAGCGAAATTCCTTGTCGGGTAAGTTCCGACCTGCACGAATGGCGTAATGATGGCCACGCTGTCTCCACCCGAGACTCAGTGAAATTGAAATCGCTGTGAAGATGCAGTGTACCCGCGGCTAGACGGAAAGACCCCGTGAACCTTTACTACAGCTTGGCACTGAACATTGACCCTACATGTGTAGGATAGGTGGGAGGCTTTGAAGCACAGTCGCTAGATTGTGTGGAGCCGTCCTTGAAATACCACCCTTGTAGTGTTGATGTTCTAACGTCGACCCCTAATCGGGGTTGCGGACAGTGCCTGGTGGGTAGTTTGACTGGGGCGGTCTCCTCCCAAAGAGTAACGGAGGAGCACGAAGGTGGGCTAATCACGGTTGGACATCGTGAGGTTAGTGCAATGGCATAAGCCCGCTTGACTGCGAGAATGACAATTCGAGCAGGTGCGAAAGCAGGTCATAGTGATCCGGTGGTTCTGTATGGAAGGGCCATCGCTCAACGGATAAAAGGTACTCCGGGGATAACAGGCTGATACCGCCCAAGAGTTCATATCGACGGCGGTGTTTGGCACCTCGATGTCGGCTCATCACATCCTGGGGCTGAAGTCGGTCCCAAGGGTATGGCTGTTCGCCATTTAAAGTGGTACGCGAGCTGGGTTTAGAACGTCGTGAGACAGTTCGGTCCCTATCTGCCGTGGGCGTTGGAAGATTGAAGGGGGCTGCTCCTAGTACGAGAGGACCGGAGTGGACGAACCTCTGGTGTTCGGGTTGTGTCGCCAGACGCATTGCCCGGTAGCTAAGTTCGGAATCGATAACCGCTGAAAGCATCTAAGCGGGAAGCGAGCCCTGAGATGAGTCTTCCCTGATACTTTAAGTATCCTAAAGGGTTGTTCGAGACTAGAACGTTGATAGGCAGGGTGTGTAAGCGTTGTGAGGCGTTGAGCTAACCTGTACTAATTGCCCGTGAGGCTTAACCATACAACACCCAAGGGGTTTTGATGGACTCAATGCAAGAACGATTGAATGTGTAAGAACTTAGAAACAGCTTTCCGAATTAAAGAATTTGCTTGGCGACCATAGCGATTTGGACCCACCTGACTTCCATTCCGAACTCAGAAGTGAAACGAATTAGCGTCGATGGTAGTGTGGGGTTTCCCCATGTGAGAGTAGAACATCGCCAGGCTTTATTTCGCACTTGCTTATTTAATAAGCAAGTCACCATAAAGTTCTAAATTATTTTAGAGTTTTATGTTGACTTTCAAAGTGAAAAGCGTATCATACGCACCTCGCTTAAGTGCTAAGGCACTGAAAGCCAAGCTCTTTAACAATATAGACCTATCAATCTGTGTGGGCACTCGTTGATGATAATCCAATTAGATACCTCGGTATCAAATTAGGTTTCAATGAACTGAGTGACCAATCAAGTCTTCGGACTTGGCACAGTCAATTCATTATCATTCTGTTGGAATGATAATAGCTTTAAAATTACTTCTTACTTTCGAGTAAGGATGAGTTTTGAAGTCAGTATTCGTTGAGCCGAACAAAATCTTAAATTGAAGAGTTTGATCATGGCTCAGATTGAACGCTGGCGGCAGGCCTAACACATGCAAGTCGAGCGGAAACGAGTTATCTGAACCTTCGGGGAACGATAACGGCGTCGAGCGGCGGACGGGTGAGTAATGCCTAGGAAATTGCCCTGATGTGGGGGATAACCATTGGAAACGATGGCTAATACCGCATGATGCCTACGGGCCAAAGAGGGGGACCTTCGGGCCTCTCGCGTCAGGATATGCCTAGGTGGGATTAGCTAGTTGGTGAGGTAATGGCTCACCAAGGCGACGATCCCTAGCTGGTCTGAGAGGATGATCAGCCACACTGGAACTGAGACACGGTCCAGACTCCTACGGGAGGCAGCAGTGGGGAATATTGCACAATGGGCGCAAGCCTGATGCAGCCATGCCGCGTGTGTGAAGAAGGCCTTCGGGTTGTAAAGCACTTTCAGTCGTGAGGAAGGTAGTGCAGTTAATAGCTGCATTATTTGACGTTAGCGACAGAAGAAGCACCGGCTAACTCCGTGCCAGCAGCCGCGGTAATACGGAGGGTGCGAGCGTTAATCGGAATTACTGGGCGTAAAGCGCATGCAGGTGGTTTGTTAAGTCAGATGTGAAAGCCCGGGGCTCAACCTCGGAATAGCATTTGAAACTGGCAGACTAGAGTACTGTAGAGGGGGGTAGAATTTCAGGTGTAGCGGTGAAATGCGTAGAGATCTGAAGGAATACCGGTGGCGAAGGCGGCCCCCTGGACAGATACTGACACTCAGATGCGAAAGCGTGGGGAGCAAACAGGATTAGATACCCTGGTAGTCCACGCCGTAAACGATGTCTACTTGGAGGTTGTGGCCTTGAGCCGTGGCTTTCGGAGCTAACGCGTTAAGTAGACCGCCTGGGGAGTACGGTCGCAAGATTAAAACTCAAATGAATTGACGGGGGCCCGCACAAGCGGTGGAGCATGTGGTTTAATTCGATGCAACGCGAAGAACCTTACCTACTCTTGACATCCAGAGAACTTTCCAGAGATGGATTGGTGCCTTCGGGAACTCTGAGACAGGTGCTGCATGGCTGTCGTCAGCTCGTGTTGTGAAATGTTGGGTTAAGTCCCGCAACGAGCGCAACCCTTATCCTTGTTTGCCAGCGAGTAATGTCGGGAACTCCAGGGAGACTGCCGGTGATAAACCGGAGGAAGGTGGGGACGACGTCAAGTCATCATGGCCCTTACGAGTAGGGCTACACACGTGCTACAATGGCGCATACAGAGGGCAGCAAGCTAGCGATAGTGAGCGAATCCCAAAAAGTGCGTCGTAGTCCGGATTGGAGTCTGCAACTCGACTCCATGAAGTCGGAATCGCTAGTAATCGTGGATCAGAATGCCACGGTGAATACGTTCCCGGGCCTTGTACACACCGCCCGTCACACCATGGGAGTGGGCTGCAAAAGAAGTAGGTAGTTTAACCTTCGGGAGGACGCTTACCACTTTGTGGTTCATGACTGGGGTGAAGTCGTAACAAGGTAGCGCTAGGGGAACCTGGCGCTGGATCACCTCCTTATACGATGATTACTCACGATGAGTGTCCACACAGATTGATACGGTTTATAAGTAAAAGAGACGAAGATATCCCAATATCTTCAATCCAGTGTCCCGTTCGTCTAGAGGCCTAGGACACCGCCCTTTCACGGCGGTAACAGGGGTTCGACTCCCCTACGGGATACCATTGGGTCGTTAGCTCAGTTGGTAGAGCAGTTGACTTTTAATCAATTGGTCGCAGGTTCGAATCCTGCACGACCCACCATTCTTCTCCACGAAGAATTAAAACTTATGTGGGCGATTAGCTCAGTTGGGAGAGCACCTGCCTTACAAGCAGGGGGTCACTGGTTCGAGCCCGGTATCGCCCACCATTCTCTAAGTATTTTTGGATAGGAATTCCAAACCACTTCAGTAAAACGTATGTGGTTAGAATCTTCGACTCTGAAAGTCTTTAGAAAATGACCTTCTTCGGAAGTGATTTGCTCTTTAACAATTTGGAAAGCTGACAAAGTAATCTTTAAGATTACTTGTAAAGTTCTCAATGTTTGTCTTTATGACAAACACCAAAAAACACATTCAAGTGTTCTTGGGAATATCACTTTTACAGTGATTATTCGAAATTGAGTCCGGCAAAATCGAAATATCTCTCGCTCATTCAAATAATGAGAGACAACTTTGGTGATTTGAACATCAACTCGAAACTCCTTCGGGTTGTATGGTTAAGTGACTAAGCGTACACGGTGGATGCCTTGGCAGTCAGAGGCGATGAAGGACGTATTAACTTGCGATAAGCCCAGATTAGGTAGTAAAAACCACTTGAGTCTGGGATTTCCGAATGGGGAAACCCACTAGCATAAGCTAGTATCGCTGCGTGAATACATAGCGCAGCGAGGCGAACCGGG